>CAVWOV010000029.1:0-30072 GCA_963756715.1 uncultured Alphaproteobacteria bacterium | reverse complement strand
TGCGCGGTCGGCCATGGCCGGCTAGCATGCCGGGTGTCTCGAAGGATGGCGGCGGGCATGGTGCGTGCGGCCACACTTGGAGCGAGGCGACCCTGCGGTCGCTCCTCGGCATGAGGCTTGGTTGCGCCTCGCTCCAACTCCCGGCTCGCGTGATGGTCATCGGCCGCCTAAATCATGGGCAGGGACCGGGTCCAGCGACGTCTCCCCGGCCCCGCCGATCCCCCTTGGGTTGGCGCGGGCCTTGCAAGTAGACTGACCAAGTAGACTGATCGGACGCGCGAATTCGCGCTAACGGCGCGGGCGCGCGACTCCGGGGTAAGCCATGACGGTCGCGTTCGACGAGATGAATGGCACGGACGGAGCGTTGCGCCCGGCCTATGGCGAGTTGTCGCGCTGGCTCGCCGAAATTCCGCATGACGTGCTCGACCGGAGGCGGCGCGAGGCCGAGTTCCTGTTCCGCCGGATCGGCATCACCTTCGCGGTCTATGGCGAAGCCGATGCACAGGAGCGGCTCATCCCGTTCGACGTGCTGCCGCGCATACTGGCTGCGGCCGAATGGGATCGTTTGCGCGCCGGGCTCGAACAGCGCGTCAAGGCGGTCAATCATTACATTCGCGATGTCTATGGCCGCCGCGAGATTCTCAAGGCCGAAGTCGTGCCGGAGGATCTGGTGTTCCAGAACCCGGTTTTCCGCCCGGAGATGAACGGCCAGAAGGTGCCGCACGACATCTACGTGCATATCGCCGGGATCGACATCGTGCGCGTCGATCCCGACACCTTCTACGTGCTCGAAGACAATGCCCGCACGCCGTCCGGCGTCTCCTACATGCTGGAAAACCGCGAAATCATGCTGCGGCTTTTTCCGGAGTTGTTTGCGCGCCACCGCGTGGCGCCGGTCGAGAACTACCCCGACGAGTTGCTGGCGACACTCAAATCGGTGGCGGCATCGACATCAAGCGCCGATCCGACGGTCGTACTGCTGACGCCGGGCGTGTTCAACTCGGCCTACTACGAGCATTCGTTCCTCGCCGACAAGCTCGGCGTCGACCTGGTCGAGGGCCGCGACCTGTTCGTCAAGGACGAACTGGTCTACATGCGTACAACTCAGGGTCCCAAGCGCGTAGACGTGATCTACCGCCGCATCGATGACGACTTCCTCGACCCGCTCGCCTTCCGGCAGGATTCCGCGCTCGGCGTGCCCGGCCTGATGTCAGCCTACCAGGCCGGCAATGTCACGCTGGCGAACGCAGTCGGCACCGGAATCGCCGACGACAAAGCGGTCTACAGCTACATGCCGGCGATCGTGAAGTTCTATCTCGGCGAGGAGCCGATCCTGAAGAACGTACCGACCTGGCGATGCCGCGAGGAGGATCACCTTGCCTACGTACTCGACCATCTCGAAGACCTGGTGGTCAAGGAAGTGCACGGCTCCGGCGGTTACGGCATGCTGATCGGACCGAAGGCCGACAAGGCGACGATCGCGTCATTCCGCGCCAAGCTCAAATCGCACCCCAAGAATTTCATTGCCCAGCCGACGCTCGCGCTGTCAACCTGTCCGACCTGCGTCGAGGAAGGGGTGGCGCCGCGTCATGTTGACCTGCGCCCCTTCGTGCTCACCGGGCGCGACCGGATCCGCATCGTGCCCGGCGGGCTGACGCGCGTCGCCATCACGAAAGGCTCGCTGGTGGTCAATTCGAGCCAGGGCGGCGGTACAAAAGACACGTGGGTGCTGGATCAATGACTGGACCGACACAAAGCGACGGTTCGCCCCGCCCCATCCGCGGTCTCTCCGCTCCCCTCCCCCCATTCGCGCAGCGAATGGTGGGGAGGGGTCGGGGGTGGGGGGCCGTTAGCGCGGCGACAGCAAAGCCAAACGCACCACCCCCCACCCCAGCCCTCCCCACCGCTCACTTCGTTCGCGGGGGGAGGGAGCGCACCGAGCAAGCGGCGCGAAGCACGAGCTGCGTTGGAGCAAGCCGCTAGATGCTCTCGCGAACCGCTGACAACCTGTACTGGCTTGCGCGCTACATCGAGCGCGCCGAGTATCTTGCGCGCATCCTCGAAGTGACGCAGCGCCTCACCACGCTGCCGCTGGCCTATGTTGGCGCCACCAATGAATGGGAATCCGCGGTCCTGACGGCCGGCTGCAACCACGCATTCTCGACCGCCTACCCGGAAGCCAACGAGGAAACGGTGATCGACTTCCTCTGTTTCTCGACCGCCAATCCCTCGTCGATCCGCAGTTGCTTCGAAGTCGCCCGCACCAACGCACGCGCGGTGCGCACCGCCCTGACGGTCGAGATGTGGTCCGCGATCAACGACACCTGGCTGGAGCTCAAGCGGTTCGGCAACGGACCGACCTCGCGCGAGGAATTCATGCGTTTCCTGCGCTGGGTCCAGGAGAGTTCGTTGCGCTTCGATGGCTCAGCCTATCGCACCATGCTGCGCAATGACGCGTACTGGTTTTCGCGGCTTGGCCTCTACATGGAGCGCGCCGACAACACCGCGCGCATCCTCGACGTCAAGTATCACATGCTGCTGCCCGCGGATCAGCGCGTGGGCGGTCCGCTCGACTATTTCCAGTGGTCGGCGATCCTGCGCTCGGTGTCGGCGCTCACCGCCTATCACTGGGTCTATCGCGAGAGCCTCAAACCGTGGCTCATCGCCGATCTGTTGATCTTGCGGGATGAGATGCCGCGCTCGCTCGCGAGTTGTTACGAGAATCTGGTCCAACATCTCGACCGGATCGCCCGCGCCTACGGCCGCCAGGGCCCCGCCCAACGCCAGGCGCGGGCGATCCGGGCGCGGCTCGAAAACAGCGGCATGGAGGAGATTTTTCAGGGCGGGCTGCATGAGTTCATCGGCGAATTCATCGACAGCAACAATCGCCTCGGCGCGGCCATTACCGAGCAATACCTGATGTGATAGAGGTTTTGGCGCTTCGGTGGTTCCTGAAATGCCCGCCCCCGCCCCATGCTCATCCGCGTCTCGCATCTGACCAGCTACCGCTACCAAACGCCGGCGGCGAGTGTGATCCAGATTCTGCGGCTGACGCCGCGCAATCATGACGGCCAGTACATCACACGCTGGCAGGTCGACGTCTCGGCCGATTGCCGGCTCGATCAGCATCAGGATGCCTTCGGTAACATCACGCACGCTTTCACTGCCGACGGCCCATTTGACGAACTGTCGATCCAGGTCGAGGGCGAGGTCGAGACCCGCGATACCCAGGGCATTGTGCGCGGCGCGGTGGAACGCTTTCCGCCGAGCCTTTATCTGCGCGAGACGCCGCTGACGAGCCCCGATCCAGCCATTGCGGATTTTGCCGCCGCCGCCCACACCGCCGCCGGCGGCGATGCGCTCGGGCTGATGCACGTCATGCTTGACCGTCTCTACGAGCAAATGGCGTTTGACACCAAAGCCTCCGAGACCTCGATTCCCGCCGCCGACGCCTTCGCACGCAAGCGCGGGCTCTGCCAGGACTTCGCCCATATTCTCATTGCCGGTGCGCGCGACCTCGGCATCCCGGCGCGTTACGTCAGCGGCTACTGTCTCCGCGACGACGGCGTGGCCGCACAGGATGCCGGCCACGCCTGGGCGGAGGCCTTCATTCCCGAACTCGGCTGGGTCGCCTTCGACGCAGCCCACGGGTTGTGTCCCACCGACGGCTACGTTCGGGTCGCGGTCGGACTCGATAGTCTCAGCGCGGCGCCATTCCGCGGCAAGCGTTATGGCGGCGGGGACGAGATGCTCACGGTCCGGCTCCAGGTCGAGCAGGCCTCGCAACAAAGCCAGAACTGATCCGCGGCGGCTTGCGCGAGCGGAATCCCGGCTCAGCTTGCGTGCATGCGGCATATCCCGCGCCATCATTGCCGGTCTACTGTCCGGCTCGCTATAACGGTGCGGTGAGATTCTCAGGGGCTGGTCAAACATCATGACCTATTGTTGCGGGATACTCGTGCGAGACGGACTCGTCATGTTCGCTGATACCCGCACCAATGCGGGCATCGACAACATCGCCACCTTCCGGAAGCTGCACCTGTTCATGGAACCGGGCCAGCGCATCATGGCAATCGCCTCGGCCGGCAATCTCTCGATCAGCCAATCGGTCGTCAGCATGCTGCGGGAGGGCTGGGAGAATCCCGAGACCGGCGAGATGGAAACATTGATAAACTCGCCGACCATTTTCCAGGCCGCCCAACGTGTCGGCCGCACCATCCGTCAGCTTCACACCGTCGAAGGCAAGGCGCTCGAAGCATCCGACGTCAGGTTCGACGTGTCATTCCTGTTCGGAGGTCAGATCAAAGGCGAACGGCCGCGGCTGTTCCTGCTCTATTCCGCCGGCAACTTCATCGAGTGCACCCAGGACACGCCGTATCTGCAGATCGGCGAGCATAAATACGGCAAGCCGGTGCTCGACCGCGCCATCACGTACGACATCGATCTCTACGACGCGCTCAAGGTCGGGCTGGTCTCGGTCGATTCCACCATGCGGTCGAACCTGAGCGTGGGCATGCCGCTCGATGTCGTGATCGCCCGCCGCGATGCCTGCGACGCCGAACTCAACTACCGGATCGAGCCCGGAGAGCCGTATTTTCACGACCTGCGGGAGCGCTGGTCGGCAGCACTACGAGCGGCCCATGCCGGGATTCCGAGGCCGCCGTACAAAAACGTCCGATAAATCGACATAGTTCTTTACCGCAGATTAACGGCGCCGGGCAAAAGACCTCGCCCGTACCGTGCAATCCTGCGTGTTTAGGGGCCGGCAAACCAATAGAAATTATCGTGGCGATCCTCCACGCGCGCAAATCGCTTGCGCCCTCAGGATATTTGGCTGTGAATTCGTCCAATATCGACGAAGGACACAAGACCGTCAGCCGGAACCACATGCGCCTGAGCGTGGTGGTACCCATTGGCGTGATCGTTGCGGTCGCGATCGTCTGCGTGGTGGTTGCGGTGCTCAGTTCCGCACGGCGTGCGGATGAAGTCGCGCTCGACAACGAGCGGCAACTGTTCACGCGAGCCTTGAGCAATCAAGGCGAGCGTGTGCTGCGCGAAACCGCGAGCGTGGCCGCGTCGGAGACGGCCGTTCGCAGGATACGCAACGCTTTCGATGCCGAATGGGTACAGATCTACGTCGGGCCGCAGTTGCAGTCGTTCTTCGATCACGACTTCGTCTTCGTGGCCGATGCCGACAACCGCTTCCTTTATGCTTCGCTTGGCCATCGCAGCGTCGATCCGAACTGGTTCAACTCGATCCAGCCTGATGTGAAGCCGGTACTCGATCTGTTGCGCGGCCGCAGCGGCCCCGACATGCCGCTCGCCAGCACCAACATCGAAGCGGCAAGAAATCTGGCGCAGCATCGCGCGCTCCGTCTGCAATCATTCCTGGGCCGTCCCTCCTTCGTCGCCGGCGTCGCCGTCACGCTCGCCGGATGAGACCGAATCCAGTGCCAACGCCAAGGCGCCGGTCGTGTTGAGCGTCAAGTTCATCGATGAGGATGTGCTCGGGGAGATCGCCTCGCGGCTGCAGTTGAACAATCTGCACCGGGTTCTCGATGACCGTCCCGTCGCCGCCGGTGAATTCGCCTTCGACCTCAATGATCCGCAGGGTTCAACGATCGCCCGCTTCGCATGGACGCCGAGGCAGCCGGGCGCCGAGATCGTGCAGAGCGTCATTCCTTTCATCGCCGTCGCACTCGCCGGGTTCGCGGTGCTTGCCGGTCTTGTTCTCGGCCACATGCGCCGCACCGCCGCGACCATCGCGAGCGGTGAAAGCCGGCTGCGACACCTCGCCCTGCATGATCCGCTGTGCGGCCTGCCCAACCGGATCTACTTCGGCGAACGCCTCGAAGCCATGATCGAGAAGGTACGGCAGGGAAGCCCGACCGCCGCCGTGCTCTACATCGACCTCGACCACTTCAAGGACGTCAATGACACCCTCGGCCACCCGGTCGGCGACGAACTGATCCGCAGTGTCACGCAACGGATCACGCGGACCATGCGCGGAGACGACCTCGTGGCCCGCCTGGGCGGCGATGAATTCGCCGTCATTACGACTGGCGGCCTTGACCACGCCGCGCTGCAGGCGATTGCAACGCGCATGATCGCCACGCTTTGCGCTCCCTACACCGTCGGCAATCAGACCATTGTGATCGGGGCGAGCATCGGGATTGCCGTCATCCACGAACATGTCGGCAGTTCCGCCGATGTCATGCGGCACGCCGACATGGCGCTCTACCGGGCCAAGAATGAAGGCCGCAACCGCGCCTGCATCTACGACGAGGCGATGGACGCCAATCTGCTCAAGCGCAAGCTGCTTGAGAATGACCTGCGCGCGGCGATCGAGAATCACGAACTGCGGGTGGCGTACCAGCCGATCGTCAACAACAGCGGGGAGACGATTCTGGGCGTGGAAGCGCTTTGCCGCTGGACGCATCCCACCCGCGGCGAAATCGGGCCGATGGAATTCATTCCGATCGCCGAGCACAGCGGGCTGATCATCGCGCTGGGCGAGCAGGTACTGCGCCGCGCCTGTCTCGACGGCAAGGCCTGGCCCGGCATTACCGTTGCCGTCAACGTCTCGCCGTTGCAGTTCCGCCGCTCCGATTTCGTCGACATCGTGGAGCGCATTCTCACGGAAACCGGGTTTGATCCGTCCCGCCTTGAGCTGGAAGTCACCGAAAGCACGTTGCTCGGCAACGTGGATTCGGCCGAACTCGCGATGTTCCGTCTCAAGACGCTGGGCGTGCGGCTGGCACTCGATGATTTCGGCACCGGCTACTCAAGTCTGCAGTATCTGCGCCGCTTCCCGTTCGACAAGCTCAAAATCGATTCGAGCTTCGTGCGCTCGATCGAGCGGGCGGCGGACGCCGCCGCCATCGTGCATGCGGTGGTCAGCCTTGGCCGCGGACTGGGTATGAAGGTGACGGCGGAAGGCGTCGAGACCGCCGAACAACATCTTTTTCTGCGCGCCGCTGGCGTGCACTCGCTGCAAGGCTACCGCTTCGGCCGCCCCTGCACGGCCGCGGAGATCAGCGCGCGCCTGGCGACGCCTGCGTCCTTCCGGATCGTCGACGACGTGGCCGACCTCGCAAAAGCGGGATAAGGCGCCGGCGACGGCGACCGGTCATCATCGCCCGCAGCATCGTCCTTCCCTTCCGAGTTTGCGCATGGCTGGGCATTCCTGCATTGCCACCGGACGCCGGCAATGACGATAATGCGCGCAAAGCGGAGGAACGAGGATGGCTGAATTGCAAAAGGTTGCGCTGGTCACGGGCGCCGGCACCGGCATCGGCAAGGCGGTGGCGCTGGCCTTGATGAAGGAGGGCTATGCCACCGTGCTCGCCGGCCGCCGGCAGGACAAGCTCGACGAGACCGCGGCCGATGGCAAGGCGATCAACGGCAAGAGCCTCGTCGTCCCGACCGACGTGAGCGATGCTGCTTCGATCAAGGCGCTGTTCGCCAGGACCAAGGACAGCTTCGGCCGGCTCGACGTGCTGTTCAACAATGCCGGCATCGGCGCGCCCGCGGTGCCGTTCGAGGACCTGCCGCTCGAAACCTGGAAGAAGGTGGTCGATACCAATCTCACGGGCATTTTCCTCTGCACCCAGGAAGCCATCAAGATCATGAAGGCGCAGAGCCCGCGCGGCGGCCGCATCATCAACAACGGCTCGATCTCCGCGCACACCCCGCGCCCGCGCTCGGCGGCCTATACGGCGACCAAGCATGCCGTCACCGGGCTCACCAAGTCGACCGCGCTCGACTGCCGCGGCCAGGACATCTGCTGCGGCCAGATCGACATCGGCAATGCCGCAACCCCGCTCACCGACCGTATGGTGCAGGGCCAGGGCGTGATGCAGCCGGACGGCCACATGGCGGTCGAGGCGCGCATGGATGCCGATGACGTCGGCCGCGCAGTCGTCTACATGGCGGGCCTGCCGCTCGACACCAACGTGCTGTTCATGACGGTGATGGCCAACATGATGCCGTATGTCGGACGGGGGTGAAGCTCAATCTGCCTTGACCACGCGGACGCTGGTCCCGGCCCGCACCTTCGCCAACAGCTTCGCGTCGCCGTCGATCCTGCCGAAGATGTTGCACGGGCTCGCCAGCCGGCACTCGTTGCCCTGCGAGATCGGCGTGCGGCCGAAGCCGAGCGCGATGCAGTGGCCGTCCGGCCAATAGGCCACCTCGCCGGGCGTCACCACCGCGCGGGCATCCTTTTCGCGCGCGACCTTGACCGGGATCTCGAAATAGACCTCCTCGCCCCAGGTCATCGCCGACGCCGTAATCGGCAGCGCGGCGGCGATCGCCTGCGCGGTTGGCGTGTCGAGCAGGTCAGCCTCCAGCGCGAGAGCGTCGAATTCGAAGCGGATGCGCGCCATCGAACTCTCCTCCGGCCTTCCCTTATCATGCCGGGCTTTTCGGTGTCCCGGCCGATCCATCACGGCCATCTCGCTTAGAGACGCAAGATCGTGCCAAATAGCTCGGGATCACCGGGTCACGCCGCCCTGCGTACAACGGCCCGGTGATGACGGCTTGGCAATCCGGCTCAGATGCAGCACCTGCAATCCGCACTCGGCATTGTCGCGCTCCTCGCCTTCGCCTTTGCGATCAGCGAGAACCACCGCGCGGTGTCGTGGAAGCACGCGGTGATCGGCCTTGTGGTGACATTCGCCACAGCCGCGCTGCTGCTCAAGGTGCCGGGCGTCAGCGCCGCGTTCGCCGTCATCAATGATGCCGTCGGCGCGATCGCCAGCGCGACCAAGGCCGGCACGTCGTTCGTGTTCGGCTATCTCGGCGGCGCCCCCCTGCCCTATGACCTGAAGACGCCGGGCGCCGACTTCATCCTGGCGCTGCAGGCACTGCCGGTGGTGCTGGTGATGAGCGTGCTGACCACGCTGTTGTTCTACTGGCGCATCCTGCCGCCGATCGTGCGCGGCTTCGCGTGGCTCCTGGAGCGGACCCTCGGCGTCGGCGGCGCGGTGGGCCTCTCCACCGCCGCCAACATCTTCCTCGGCATGGTCGAGGCGCCGCTGTTCATCCGGCCCTATCTCGCATCGCTGTCGCGCAGCGAACTGTTCATCGTGATGACCGGCGGCATGGCGGGCATCGCCGGTACTGTGCTCGTGCTCTATGCGACCATCCTCGCTCCGGTGATCCCGGAAGCCGCCGGACACTTCGTCATCGCCTCGGTGCTGGGCGCGCCGGCCGCGATCCTCATCAGCCTGATGATGGTGCCGCCGACCGGCGAGAAGCGCACCGAAGCCCTGCTCGACACCGGCCCGCTTGCCACCAGCACGATGGACGCGATCGTGCGGGGCACCGCCGCCGGGCTCGAACTCCTGCTCAGCATCTGCGCCATGCTGATCGTGCTGGTCGCGTTGGTGCATCTTGCCAACGCGATCATCGGCCTGCTGCCAAACATGGGCGGCGCGCCGATCACGCTGCAGCGGCTGCTCGGCTATCTCGATGGCGCCGGTGTGCTGGCTGATGGGCATTCCGTGGGATCAGGCGCCCATCGCCGGCGCCCTGATGGGGATGAAGACCATCCTCAACGAATTCATCGCCTATGTGGAACTGTCGAAGCTGCCGCCCGGCGCGCTCGATCCGCGCTCGCGGCTGATCATCCTCTACGCGATGTGCGGCTTTGCCAATTTCGGCTCGCTCGGCATCATGATCGCGGGGCTCTCGACCATGGCGCCGGAGCGGCGCGACGACATCGTCTCGCTCGGCCTCAAGTCGATCGTCTCCGGAACGCTCGCGACCTGCCTGATGGGCGCGATCGTCGGGGTGCTAACGTGATGCGGCTGGCGCCGGCGGGTTCGTCACCCCGTAATGATCGGCCAGCAAGTTGCCCGGATAAGTGTAAGCCGCCGGCCGCGGCCGTTCCGCCAGCATGGTGGCGTTCCAGGTCTCCCAGTCGTTCTTGAGACGCTCGAACTGGTCCTTGCGCCGATCCTTGAGATTTGCGCGCTCGCGCGGGTCATTGACGACATCAAAGAGGAATTCGTTGCCGGCGAGCCGCAGGTACTTCAGGTCGCCGTCGCGAACCGCACGCTGGGAACCGGCCTTGTAGCGCCAATAGAACTTTCGGGGATGCGGCGCGGGGCGATCAATCAACGTGGGGAGGAGGTTTTCGCCGTCCGGCGGATAGGCTGGATCCATCGCGGATCCGGCGGCCGCCAGCAGTGTCGGCATCTGTTGCCGAGCACACCGCCGAATTGGCGTAGGCTTGGGTGAATCTCAGTCCCTCGATTGCCAGCCGGTCGACGTTCGGCGTGGTGTAGTCGCGCTGGCCGCAGCAACTCACGTCCGCATAGCCGAGATCATCCGCCATGATGAAGACGATGTTCGGCTTGGCAGTTTGTGCCTGACTCTGGGCCGCCTAGACCCACCCCCGCGAGAGCCAGCGTACCTGCGCCCGTCGCTTGAACGAATTGCCGACGCGTAATGGTGCCATGACGATGTGGCATTACAATCCTCCCCGATGATTCTTGTTATGGGCAGCGGATGTATCCGCCTTGTTGCAATTGTACTATCGCATTCGGGTCGACGGAATGCGCTGGGAAAATGATTTCAAGAAACAAGGGTAGTGCAGCGCCGCCTGTGCGGCGCACAGACGACGCTGTCTTGCCGGGTCGGTTGCCGTCCGCCCTAGCGACTCAGTGCAGGCGGAACTCGCCGTTAATGGCGCGGATCTCGGCCGGCTTGATCAGCCGCGAATGCGCCACCGTCACCGAATGCAGCGGCCCCTCCAGCTTCTCCAGCCAGAAGGCAAGAAAACGATTCAGCTCCGGAAACTTCGGGCAGAGATCGTACTCCTGCCAGACATAGGTCTGCAGCAAGCTGGGATGATCGGGCAACCGGTAGAGTATTTGCGCCGTGGTCAGACCGTAGCCAGCAAGCTGGCGCTGGAAATCCTTCGTAGCCATGATTCCCTCCGTCCCCTTGACGGACCAAGTGTGATCGGCCTAAGCCATCCCTGACAAGCCCAAAATTTGAATAATGTTCCTAGAATCAAGGCATTAGCAGCAATGTGACAACAGTGCTGACAGTTCGTTGACCATGTTTGCAAGGCCGTTAAGATTTCCCTGGCACTCTGGAAATGCGAGTGCTAAGCAGAGCGCTGACCGCGTTGGCACTCGACTTCAACGAGTGCTAATTTTTTCCCAGGCCGCCCTTGCGACCCCAAAATGTGCTCCCTAAGTGGCGCCTGGGAGGACCCGGCAAAGACCCGCGGCGGTCCATCCGCAAAAAAATTCTGCCACCATGTCAGATATTTAGGAGAAGCCCATGAAGTTCCGTCCGCTTCACGATCGTGTTGTCGTCAAGCGCATCGATGCCGAGGAAAAGTCAGCCGGCGGCATCATCATTCCCGACTCGGCCAAAGAGAAGCCCTCCCAGGGCGAGATCACGGCGGTCGGTCCTGGCGGCCGCGACGAGGCCGGCAAGCTCATCCCGATCGATCTCAAGGTTGGCGACCGCGTCCTGTTCGGCAAATGGTCGGGCACCGAGGTCAAGATCGACGGTGTCGAACTCCTGATCATGAAGGAGAGCGACATCATGGGCGTGCTCGACGAGCCCGCGTCGGCCAAGCGCAAGGCCGCGTAAATCGCGATCCTCATCCTGAGGCGCCGCGCAGCGGCCGTCTCGAAGGATGAGGGCACGGACGTTATAGGCCTCATCCTTCGAGACGCGCCCTCGGCGCTCCTCAGGATGAGGGTCAAAAAGCAAACCTCAGGAGAGACATTCAAATGGCTGCCAAGGAAGTCAAATTCTCCGTCGACGCGCGCGACCGCATGTTGCGCGGCGTCGACATTCTCGCCAACGCGGTGAAAGTGACGCTCGGCCCCAAGGGCCGCAACGTCGTACTCGACAAGTCGTTCGGCGCGCCCCGCATCACCAAGGACGGCGTCACCGTCGCCAAGGAGATCGAGCTCGAGGACAAGTTCGAGAACATGGGCGCGCAGATGGTGCGTGAGGTCGCGTCCAAGACCTCCGACATCGCCGGCGACGGCACCACCACCGCCACCGTGCTGGCCGCTGCCATCGTCCGGGAAGGCGCCAAGTCGGTTGCCGCCGGCATGAACCCGATGGACCTCAAGCGCGGCATCGACCTCGCCGTCGAAGCCATCGTCGCGGACCTGCAGAAGAACTCGAAGAAGATCACCTCGAACGAAGAGATCGCCCAGGTCGGCACCATTTCGGCCAACGGCGACCAGGAGATCGGCCGCTTCCTCTCCGAGGCCATGAAGAAGGTCGGCAACGAGGGTGTCATCACGGTTGAAGAGGCCAAGAGCCTGGAGACCGAGCTCGACGTGGTCGAAGGCATGCAGTTCGATCGCGGCTATATCTCGCCCTACTTCATCACCAACGCCGACAAGATGCGGGTCGAGATGGAGGACCCCTACATCCTGATCAACGAGAAGAAGCTCTCGGGCCTGCAGGAACTGCTGCCGCTGCTCGAAGCGGTGGTGCAGACCGGCAAGCCGCTGCTGATCGTTGCCGAGGACGTGGAAGGCGAAGCGCTCGCCACCCTCGTGGTCAACAAGCTGCGCGGCGGCCTCAAGGTCGCGGCCGTGAAGGCTCCGGGCTTCGGCGATCGCCGCAAGGCCATGCTGCAGGACGTCGCGATCCTGACCGGCGGCCAGGCGATCAGCGAAGATCTCGGCATCAAGCTCGAGAACGTCACGCTCGCCATGCTGGGCCGCGCCAAGAAGGTGATGATCGACAAGGAAAACACCACGATCGTCAACGGCGCCGGCAAGAAGAAGGACATCGAGGACCGCATCGCCCAGATCAAGGCGCAGATCGAGGAAACCACCTCGGACTACGACCGTGAGAAGTTGCAGGAGCGTCTCGCCAAGCTCGCAGGCGGCGTCGCGGTGATCCGCGTCGGCGGCGCGACCGAGGTCGAGGTGAAGGAGCGCAAGGATCGCGTCGACGATGCCATGCACGCCACGCGCGCGGCGGTCGAAGAAGGCATTCTGCCGGGCGGCGGCGTGGCGCTGCTGCGTGCGGCCGAAGTCCTCAAGAAGGTCAAGACCCACAACGACGACCAGCGCACCGGCGTCGAGATCGTGCGCAAGGCGATCCAGGCTCCGGCTCGCCAGATCGCGACCAACGCCGGCGAAGACGGCTCGGTGATCGTCGGCAAGATCATCGAGAAGGATCAGTACTCCTACGGCTTCGATGCCCAGAACGGCGAATACGTCGACATGGTCAAGAAGGGCATCATCGACCCGACCAAGGTGGTGCGTCAGGCGCTGCAGGGCGCGGCCTCCGTGGCCGGCCTGCTGATCACCACCGAGGCGATGGTCGCCGAAGTGCCGAAGAAGGGCGGAGCGGCGATGCCGCCGATGCCCGGCGGCGGCGGAATGGGCGGGATGGATTTCTAATCGCCCGATCCGATCGGTTTCACGTCAAGGGCGCGGCGCAAGCCGCGCCCTTTTTTCTGACTGCGAATGCAGTTAGGATTGTCGACATGAATGTTCAATCGCCCGTTCGCATGGAGAAGGATGCGTTTCTTGCCTGGGTACAGCGCCAGGAGGAACGCTACGAACTCGATCGGGGACGCGTCATCATGATGACCGGAGGTTCACGGGCGCACTGGCAAATCGCAGCAAATCTCTTCAGGTCCTTGGATACGCGTGTCGACCCCGAACGGTGGGTGGTCCTACCGGAGTTCGGGGTCGATCTGGAACCAGAACTCCATCCGGTATCCCGATATCATCGTCGACATCGCTGGCGAGGCTTCCAAAGACTTGACGGCGACTTCGCCAGTCCTCATCGCTGAGGTATTGTCACCGACTTCGGAGCGCGTCGACCTTGGTGACAAGGCCTCCGAGTACCTGAGGCTATCAAGCCTCGCCGCCTATCTTGTGTTTGCCCAGGACGCGATCAAGGCATGGGTGTGGGCGCGCGGACCCGAAGGGTTCTTTTCTGGGCCGGAGTTGTTCGAGGGTGAGGACGCAGTGGTCCGCCTCGAAGCGCTCGGCGTGGATTTGCCACTAGCCGAAGTGTACCGGCGCGTCAGGATCGATTGACGGCTGGCCCAACGCAAAGGGCCGCGACCTGCGCGTTGAAGAGTTGCCGATCTCGGATAAATCCGAGATCGGCCCACCCCTTCATGTTACGCACGCACGGGCTCGTCCGCCTTGAAGCGCACGAGCTTGGTGAGCAGCGCGTCGAGGCCCGCGCCCTCACCGGTGTGCAGATCGATACGGCCGACCTTCTCGACCAGCCGCTCGATCGACTCGAGCTCCTTGAGCCGCAGCAGCAGAGGGTTGTCCTCCATCAGCTTGGCGGTGTTGAGCAGCGAACGCGTCGCCGCCGTCTCCTCCTGGCGGCGGATCAGGTTCGCCTTGGCGGTCCGCTCCGCCTCGACCACCTTGTTGACCAGCTCGCGGATCTCGCCCGGCAGGATGACGTCCTTGACGCCGAGCTCGGTCACCTCGATTCCGGTCTCCGCCATGCGCTCGCGCACGAAGGCGCGCAGCTCCGCGTCGAGCGCGTTCTTGGCCGATAGCACCTCGTCGAGCGTGCGCGACGCCACCGCCTCGCGGATCGCGAACTGCACCAGGCGGTAGAGCCAGGCATCCACGTCCGGTACGGCGCTGACAACGCGCTCCGGGTCGACGATGCGGCGGAACGCGGTCAGCGTCACGCGCAGCGCGATGCGGTCCTTGGTCAGCATCTCCTGTGCGGTGATCTCGACCGCCTGCGGACGCAGGTCGAGGCGCTTGACCTCGATCTTGCGGCCGACCGTCCAGAACGCATGACGGCCCGGTGCGAGCCGCTCCACGAACCGGCCCTCGACCATCAGCAGGCCCGCCTCGTGGTTCTCGACCACGTGCTCGGCCACCAGCGCGTTGCGCTCGCGCACGATCATCGCGAGGTGCCGCGCCTTGACCTTGGGATCGCTGGTCACATCGATGCGCTCGGCCTCGACGCGGGTCGCGACCTTCCAGAACACGCGCGTCTGCCACGGACCCATCAGGTGGACCGGGCGGCCGTCGAGGCTGACGATGGCGACCTCGTCGGCCTTGGTCTCGATCGCCTCGAACAGCTCGGCCGCGAGGTCGGGCCGCGCCGCCTTGAGCACGGCATAACGCTCCGCCGGAAACTCGGCGCGCACGACCTGATGCAGCTCAACCGCAAACTCGCGCTTGACGTCGAACAGCGTGTGGCGGCCCGGCTCGAGCGCCCGCTGGAACCGGCCGTTGCGCGTGAGGATGGCGCGCTCGCCGTCCTTCACGGTCACGCGCAGCGTGAACAGGGTCCGGCTCATGATACAAATCTCCTTCGTTCGCCGCGCGACTTGCACGCGGCGTGATTTCAACATTGAGGACTGGGTTCCGGACGCGGACTTCCCGCAGGAGCGGCGGACCCGGGCTTGAGTCTCACGCACACGGCGGGCGCGCGCATTCATTGCCGGGCCGTAGCGCGGCGTCCGAATGGCTTGCCCGACATGCATTCGAGACGGTATCCGCCCCGGCGCATAGCCGGCCTTACGGTGTCGAGGTTCGAACGAAGAGCCTTACGGCGCAACGACCGGACCGCGACTGAAGCACGCGTCCGGTCCCCTTCATTGGAGTATCAGCTTAACGGGCTGATAGTGTCAGCGTGGCAGGCTGAACCGGAGCGTTGAGCGGGAATCGAACCCGCGACCGCATGATTAAAAATCATGTGCTCTCACCTCTGAGCTATCCTCGCGATGTGATCTCTTGCCGTCTTAGGGCAACGATCAAGCATTCGATGGCGGAACACGGACACGCAAACCGCACCGCGCCAGCCGGGATCTCAAGAGCCCGAACACAAGGCCAATCGAACGCGGCCGGGCAAATAGATGCAAAGCAAGGCGAAAGAAAGACCGCGGAGACGATCATGCGATAAGATCAATCGGTGTGGCTCGCGCATCACAGGTTTCCGCGCGTCCTCCGCTGCAAATCAAAACGGCAGATGAAACAAAGTGTCTGCGAGACGCACATGCCGAAACAAAAATAGCGGTCCATGCGGACCGCCGTTGCCGTTTCTTTCAACGAAGTGATCGCAGCTTCAAAAATGCTAACGACCACGAACGAGAAGGTGCGCGTACATCCGGCGTCACCCGCTGATCCGTGGTCGTCTCAGCGACAGAGCCTTACGGCTGCAACATCGCTGTTCTGCAACATATGGTAAGCCGTTGCTGGTTTCGCAAGGGGTGGCGGCGGGCCTCGACGAACAGGCGCCGCCATCGCTCTGGACAGAGAGCTACTCGGCCGGCGCGACGGCGCGCACGCGGCCCCTCTCCACGTCGTGGACCAGGATGGCAATGCCGATGGTCCCGACGACGAAACCGAACGCAATGATCGCCGTCACCGCCAGCACCAGATTGAAGCCGCCGCGGCTGTGCAGGACGGCGATCATCGAGATCGCCGCGCCGGAGATCACATAGGTGATGAAGTAGCGCACCGCGTAGACGCGCGCGCGCCAGACGTCCGCGGTGTAACGGGCGATCACCACATCGTTGACCGTTACCTGCGCGTAGATGAAGGCCATCGCGAAGGCCAGCGCGACCAGCAGCGTTGGACCGCCCGCATAGGCCACCCAGACCACACCGATGAACTGCAGCAGCGCGACCACTGCAAACACGAGATGCGGCTGAAAGCGGTCGAGAATGCGCCCGACGGTGAACTGCGCGACGGCGCCGCACAGGAACACCGCCGTGGCGATGCCGCCGACCGCAGCCAGCGAGAAGGTACTGCCGATGCGCTCGTCCAGCAGTTTCGGCAACGCAATCGTCACGGTATTGAACACCAAACCGGCCGCAGTCCCGATCAGGATGAACAAACCGAACACGGAAGCCATGACCCAAACCGCAAGCTGCACATCGGGCGCGGAGCTGCGCTTGGCGGCCTCATGGCGGTCGTTCGGGATCAGCGCGAGATAAGCTATGCCGGTGACAACGCAAACCACCGCCGGCATCAGGAAAGCTGCACGCCAGCCGATCCAGGCCGTCAGCGCCGCGGTGATGCCCGCGGCAAACGCCACGCCGAGATTGCCGCAGACACCGTTGAACGCGAGCGTGCGCCCACGATTGACCGCCGCCTCCGCGACGATCGCGGTGCCGACAGGATGATAAATCGCCGCGAACATGCCGAGCGCGAACAGCGCCACCGCCAGCGCGATGAAATTGGGCGCGAAAGCGGCGGCCGCAGAGCTCAGCCCGATGCCGACGTAGAACACCGCCATCATGTTGCGCCGGCTCCAATGGTCGCCGAGCCATCCTGCCGGCAGCGAGAAGATGCCAAAGGCAAAGAACGACGCCGTGCCGATCACCAGCAGTTCGCCGTAGGGACGGCCGTAGACCGCCTCGAGCCCGATCACCACGGTCGGGAAAATCAGCATCACGTAATGGTCGAGCGCGTGCGCAAAATTGATGAACCCGATCGAAAGCCGCCGGCTGGCCGCATGGGCCGCCTCCTCCGGGGTCGCAAGGACGGGCTGTGCCATCGGGTCTTCAGGGGTTGGGAACGGCCCTTATTCGGCAGGCAGTCCGGTTCATCCGCATATTTTTTCAGCATATAGCGCGATTGCAGGCAGGTTTTCCATGCCGAATATCGCAACGCTGAATGGCGCCCCCGATCGCTTCCGGTACCCTGTTGCCTACTTAACGCAGAGGTTGTGAAACTGGCGATTGGCCTCGATCTGCTCTTGCCACCCGGGTTGTCCGCGGTTGTATTTATTGGAACCGGCGCGATTGCGTTGTACCGGGCCGGGCCGAGCCGACAGGGGCGGCCTTGATGCGAAGGGTGGCGGGCGTCGCCGCGAGACTGGTCGCGGCGTTTTGTTGGGTTTGTAGCACCGGCGTTGCGTATGCCGAAACGGCAGAGAACGGCGAGCACGTGCCCCATTTTCTCTATTTCAGCGGCACCGATCTCTGGCGCTACGGCGCTTTCATGCATGGCGGCGTGCTGTGGTCGCCCGACGGCGTCAATCGCGAAGGCTTCACACTGAAGCTTCTGATGGCCGGCGGCGCCTATCGATACCAATCGGGTCCGACCAACATCGTCGGGCGGCAGCTTGTGGCCTCCGTATTACCGGGATGGCGCTTCAAGCAGGAGCGCTTCGAGACCACGGTCTATTTCGGTCTCGATGTGCAAAATCATCAGTTCTTTCCGGACGATCCCATCAACGCATTGCGCGGCACCCATATCGGAGCGCGCTTTGCCGCCGATGTCTGGCTCGAGCCGACCGACATCTTGATGGTGTCGACCGCATTCTCGGTTTCAACCATCCGTTCGAGCTATTGGGGCCGCGCGCAGTTCGGCGGGCGGATTCCCGGCCTCGGCTGGATCGGGCCGGAGGCACAGGTCTTCAATGATCTCACCTACCGGCAGTACAGCGTCGGGCTGCATTTGACCGGCTTCAAGACCGCCGAATTCGAGTGGTCTCTCGGCGCCGGCTATGCGCGCGACACCGATCACCGTAACGGACCCTACGGCCGTATCGGACTCAACGTCAGGAAATGACTGCGCTCAATCGAGCGTACGGCGGAACCGGGTCACCGCGATCGTCATCGCGACCAGCATCAGACCGGCGAGAGCGAGTGCATCGAAACGAAGATCGGAGAGCGTTGCGCCCTTGAGCATGATCCCGCGCACGATCCGCAGGTAATGCGTGAGCGGCAGGAATTCACCGACCCACTGCGCCCAGTTGGGCATGCCGGCGAACGGGAACATGAAGCCCGACAGCAGGATGTTCGGCAGGAAGAACATCATCGACATCTGCATCGCCTGCAGTTGATTCTGCGCCACGGTCGAGAAGGTGTAGCCGACGGACAGGTTGGTGGTGATAAACAACGTGCTGAGCGCCGCCAGCAGCGCCAGGCTGCCCAGCAGCGGCACGCCGAACAGCTCGATGCCGATGCCGATGATCAGCGCCGCCTGCACGAAGCCGACGATCACATAGGGCACGATCTTGCCCAGCATGATCTCCACCGGCGTGATCGGCATGGACAGCAGGCTCTCCATCGTGCCGCGTTCGATCTCGCGCGTCACCGACAACGCGGTGAAGATCAGCATCGTCATGGTCAGAATGGTTCCGACCAGCCCCGGAACGATGTTGAGCGACGTGTTGGCGGCCGGGTTGTAACGGGCATGGGAGCGGATTTCGAATGGTGCCGGTGTGGCCTCCGGGATGGCACGGTCATGGCGCAGCGCCGTGAGTACAAGCTGGTTCAATGCGCCGAGCGCCGAGCCCGCGGCCACCGGGTCGGTCGCATCGGCTGCGACCAGCAGCGCCGGACGGTCGCCGCGCCGCACGGCGCGCTCGAAATTCGCCGGGATTTCCATCGCGAACAGGACGCGGCCGGACGCCAGCAGTTTGTCGAATTCAGCCTCGTTGCTCAGGACGTGGGTGACGTGGAAATATTTCGTGTTTTCCAGCGCCTTGAGGATCGAGCGGCCCACATCGCTCTGCTCCTGCAGCAGCACCGCCGTCGGCAAATGCCGCGGCGTGGTATTGATGGCGTAGCCGAACAGCAGGAGTTGCACGAGCGGGATCATGATGATCATCGCGAACGACACCCGGTCGCGCCGGAGTTGGATGAACTCCTTGATCAGCATCGCGCTGGTGCGACGCCAGAATCCGCCGGAACTGCGTCGAGCAAGCGTCGTCATTGGAAATTATCCCGCGCCCGGCCCATGAGGTCGATGAAGACATCCTCCAGCGACGGCTGCGATCGCGACCAGATCAATCCCGACTGCTCGCGGAACGGCGCGATGGCGGCGTCAAGCGCTGCCTCGTCGCGCCCGGCAACATGCAGGCTGGTGCCGAAGGGTGCGACCATGTCGATGCCCGGACGCGCGGTGAGTTCCTCGGCGAGCCGGGCAATGCCCTCGCCGTTCGCCGTCGAGACCGTATAGGTCGCCAAATGGGCACTGGCGATCACCTGCTCGACCGTGCCGTGCACCAGCAGGACGCCGTAGGCGATGTACGCAATCTCGTGGCAGCGCTCGGCCTCGTCCATGTAGTGGGTCGAGACCAGCACCGTCAGGCCATCGGCCGCGAGCGCGTGGATCTCGTTCCAGAACTCACGCCGCGCTTTGGGGTCGACGCCGGCGGTCGGCTCATCGAGCAGCAGCAGCTCCGGGTTGGGCAGCGTGCAGGCCCCGAGAGCCAGCCGCTGCTTCCATCCGCCCGACAGTTCGCCGGCGAGTTGCTCTTCCCGCCCTTTGAGGCCTAACCGCTCGACCATTGCCCGCGCCGCTGCCACCGGCTTGGCGAGGCCGTAAAGTCGCGCGACGAATTCGAGATTTTCGCGGACCGACAAATCCTGATAGAGGCTGAAACGCTGCGTCATATAGCCGACATGGCGCTTGATTTCGTCGGCTTCGGTGCGGATGTTGAACCCGAGACAGGTGCCCTGCCCCTCGTCCGGTGTGAGCAGGCCGGTGAGCATGCGGATGGTCGTGGTCTTGCCGGAGCCATTGGGGCCGAGAAATCCGTAGATGGTGCCGCGCTTGACCTGCATGGACAGGTTGCGCACCACGGTCCGGCCGCCGAAGGATTTCGATAGCCCCTCGACCGCGATGGCGATTTCATGACCGTCGGTCATGGCGCCGGCCCCAGGACGACGCTGACCGGCTGCCCGACCCGCAGCTTTTCAGGCGTGTCGGTGCGCGCCTCGATCAAAAAGACGAGCTTGGAGCGCTCCTCCAGGCTGTAGATCACCGGCGGCGTGAATTCCGACGTACGCGCGATGAAGGTGATCCGTGCCGCGATGTCCTCGCCACAGCCATCGCAGCGGATCCTGACCGGCTCGCCGAGGCTGAGCTTGGGCAGCATCGCTTCATTGACGAAGAAGCGCACTTTGAGATTCCCCGGCGGCAAAATCGCAACCACCGCCTTGCCCGCCGGCACCATTTCGCCGACGCGGAAATAGATTTGCTGAACCGGGCCGGTGACCGGGCTGAACACCTTGCGGCGTGTCAGGCGTGTTTGTGCCGAGTTGAGCCGGGCTTGCGCGGTGCGCAGCGCAGCTTCGGCATCATCGAGCGCCTTCTGGGTCCCGGCCTGGGTCTTGATCAGGGTCACGGCGCGGTCGTAGGCAAGCCGTGCGTTTTTCACCGAAGCTTCCTGCATGCTGACGTCGGCAACCTGCAGGTCGTCATCCAGCGTAAAGAGCGGCGCGCGCCGTTCCACCTGGTCGCCCTCACGAACCGACAGCGTCTCGATCCGTCCGGCCTCGTCCGGTCCGACGAAGATCATGTCGGCCTCAATCCAGCCCTGGAAGACCGGCTCTTTGTTATTGTCACATCCTCCCAGCAGGAGCACGGCACCCAATACCGCTGCGAGGGTGAGGCGACGGCTGATCATGTCGCTCTCCCTTCCCCGAACAGCAGATCGAGGTGGGCGCGCATCAATTCGCGCACATCGAGCGGCGCAAACCGCTCGAACAACCCGTTCCACACCACCGCGACCAAGGCCGGCGCGATGAGGAGTTGCGGGAAGCGCGCAAGCGCGTCGTTGCTGAGTTCGCCTTTCTCGACCGCACGGTCGAGCAAAGCGCGCATGGCCGCCATCACGCGGGCAATCACCTCGCGATAATAAAACTCGGCGAGTTTAGGAAACCGCGGCCCCTCCGCGATGATCAGGCGGATCACGTCCCTGCGGCGCGTCCCATAGATCTCGCGGACGAACAGGTCGACGATCGTCTCCGCGATGACTCTCACCGGCAGATCGGCCACCGGCGCCGCCTCGATCTTGCTCACCAACGGGATGAGCATCGAGCGCACCAGTTCCTGAAACAGAGTCTCCTTGTCGCGGAAGTACAGATAGATCGTGCCCTTGGCGACGCCAGCACGGTTGGCAACGTCGTCGAGCCGCGTCGCCGCGAATCCAGCTGCAGAGAACTCCTCAAGCGCGGCAGAAAGAATGGCGTCGCGCCGCTCGGTTCGCCGTTCATCGCGGGCGCCCCTGCCGGGGGCCGTTGTCGCCGCGGCCGGTTTGCGCTTTGCCGGCCTGCCCGATCGGACCTCGGCCATGGCACCCTCAAACTGACTGACTGGTCAGTCATTCTATAATGATGCGGAGGCTCCCCCGCAAGAGGCCGGCAGGACTGATTTGATGGACGCGGATCGGAGGTCGGATATCGGCTCGGCGGCGGGGCGCGCCAGCTACGCGCCCTCGATCTCGGCTTTGACACCGGAAAGCGCCTCGGGCGTATCGACGTCGACGAACGCTGCATTGCCGTCGACCGGGACTTCGACCACAGCTTCGGGATAGCGGCCGATGAGGTAACGCGCGCCGACATCACCTTCGACCGCCATCAGGTCGGGAAAGAACCGCCTTGACCACAGCACCGGATTGCCGCGTTTGCCCTCGAAGGTCGGCACGACGATGAGCGCGCTGCGGGCGGGATCGAACGCGGCGATGAGTTGGTCAATCAGGCCGGCGTCGACTTGCGGCATGTCTCCGAGGCAGACGATGGCGCCGTCGGCGTTTGCTGGCACTGCGGCGATGCCGGTCCGCAACGAGGTGCCGAGGCCCTGAGCAAAATCCGGATTGTGCACCAGCCGCACCGGCAATCCGGCCAGCGCGGTCTCGACCTCGGCCCGCTGATGTCCGGTCACGACAGTGACCGGCTTGGCACGTGAAGCCAGCGCCTCCTCGGCGGCGATGCGCACCAGCGGCCGCTGTGCGATTTCGGCCACCAGCTTGTTCGGTCCCCCCATACGGGTGGAGCGGCCTGCCGCGAGAACGACCGCAGCGATACGGCGCCCATCGGCGGCAACCGGTTCTTCGCGCGGTTGCGGCCTGGTGACGATCTCCATCAACAATCCGCCCACGCCCAGACCGGTGATGGCCGCACGCGGCACGGCGAGGCCGGCAAGCAACCGCATCAACACCCAGTCGAAGCCGTTCTCCTTCGGCGATCGCGCACAACCGGGTGCACCCAGCACCGGCCTGCCGCGCGCATCGCCGATGAGGAGCAGGTTACCGGGATCGACCGGCATGCCAAAGTGCTCGATCCGCCCGCCAACCGCTTCGACTGCGGCGGGGATCACGTCGCGCCGGTCGGCGATCGCCGACGCGCCGAAAATGATCACAAGCTCGGCGCCCGCCTTGAGCACCTCGTCTAGCGCCTTGGCGAGGGCGCCTTGCTCGTGCGGAACGCGCCGCTCCGCAACGATCCGGGCATCCGCCGGCGCAATGCGTTCCGCGGTGATCTTGAGCGTCTTTTCGATCACCTTCGGCGCGAGGCCGGGCAGCAGGGTCGAGACGATGCCAATCTTGCGAATGCGATAGGGCGCGACCTTGATCAGCGGAGCCGCCTTGCGCACGGCCGCCAGCGCTGCGTCGCGCGCGCTCCCGGCGACCGCGAACGGAATGATCTTCACGGTCGCGATCATCTCGCCCGCAACCACCGGCTTATAGGCCGGCAAGGTCGCGAACGTGATCGACTCGTCGACCTCGTTCAGCCGGTCGACCGCATCCTTGTCGACCACCAATACGCCCGCCGCCTCGGCAAACAGGTTGGCCCGGCCGGTGAACGCCCGATCAACCCGCACCCCCTCGCCCGCAAGCGCCGCCGCGATCTCGGCCGCTGCTGCATCCTCGGACACGTCGCCGGGCTCAAGCCGTGCCACCACGATCTGAGTGATGCCTGCGGCTTTTAGCGAAGCGACCTCGGCGGGCCCGATCAACGTGCCCTTCTTTAGCACAAGACTGCCCTGACGGATGGAATGTACGGCGATTCCACCCTCGGCCTCGGCGACCGGCACCGGGCCGAATTTCATGCCACCAGTTCCTTCACCTTGCGATCGGCGTGCTTTTCGCCTTGACGCAGTCGCGCCGTAATCTCGCCCATGATGGCGATCGCGATTTCCGAAGGCGAGACGGCGCCGATATCGAGGCCGATCGGCGCATGGATGCGGGCGAGCGCGGCATCGGTAATGCCCCCTTCACGCAATCGTTCGAGACGCCGGCCGTGCGTCTTCTTCGATCCGAGCGCGCCGATATAGAAGCACTCGCGGGCCAGCGCGTGAATGAGCGCGGGGTCGTCGATCTTCGGATCGTGCGTGAGTGCGACGAAGGCGGTGTAGCGGTCGACGCCGAGCGGCGGCAGCGCCACGTCCGGCCATTCGGCGATCACCTTCACGTCCGGGAACCGCTCCTGCGAGGCGAATGCGGTGCGCGGATCGATGATCGTCACATCGTAACCGAGAAGCTTGGCGACCGGGGCCAGTGCCTGGCTGATATGCACCGCACCGGTGATCACAAGCCGCGGCGGCGGCACATGCACGGTGAGGAATACCTTGCCCTGCGCAGTCTCCTCCATGCCGCTCTTGCCGCTGCGGATATGCTTTTCCAGCAGGTCCTTGAGCGGGTCGCGCGCAACGTCATCTGCCTTGACCAGCCGCTGCTCACCGCTGGCTGCATCGGTGACAACGACCGCAGCGCGACGCGCGAGGCGCTCGGTGTTCAATGCCTTGAGGATTTCGAGTTTCATGAATACACATCTCTCGAATGAGTACGGCTTGAACCGATGTCTCCTGAACGAGCGTCTTTGGAGCGCTCGTCCCGTGAACTCGGTATGTCCCCTCCCCCTTGCGGGGGAGGGTTAGGGAGGGGGGTGGCGACTTCACTTAACGCCTCGGCAATCCGTTCCAACACACCCCGCAGATTGTTCATCACATCGTGATTCCAGAAACGCAGTATCACAAACCCTTGCCTACACAGCCAAGCGTCGCGCTTCAGGTCACGCGCTGCTTCAGTGGAAGCATGCTGGCCACCATCAAGTTCGATAATCAATCTCAATTCGAGGCAGACGAAATCGACAACATAAGTGCCAATCGGAAACTGACGCCGAAAGGAAGCCTGCTGGAAACGATGAGCCCGCAAATTCCTCCAAACGCGCCCCTCTGCTTCCGTCATACCGCCGCGCAACGTTCGAGCGCGTGATCGCTGAACAGACGAAATGACACGGTGAGGCATTGAACCTTACCCCCCTCCCGCCGCGCTTCGCGCGTCGACCTCCCCCTGCAAGGGGGGAGGTGAACCGAGTCCGCGGCTCGCAAAACTTCGCACTCCACATCGCTGCCAATCCAATCTCATTCCACCTTCTCGACGAACACCCGAATGGTGCCGCCGCAGGACAGTCCGACCTTCCAGGCGGTCTCGTCGGCGACGCCGAATTCAAGCGTCTTGGGCTTGCCGCTCTCGATCACGTCCAGCGCCTCGGTAACGACAGCACCCTCGACGCAACCGCCGGAAACCGAACCGAGAAAATTGCCCTGATCGTCGATGACGAGGTTGGAGCCGACCGGCCGCGGCGCCGAACCCCAGGTCTCGACCACGGTCGCGAGCGCCACGCCGCGCCCGGCGTTGCGCCAGTCCTCGGCCGCTTTCAGGATATCCTCATCACGCGCCAGCGTTTCCATGGTCTGTCTCCATCGTGTCATCGCCGGGCGGGCCAAGCGATCCACCTTCAGGCAAGTCATTCATTTTAGATGGTTTGCCGGGTCAAGTCAGGCAACCATCGGAGCCTCACGCCACCTTGTTCAGCCATGCCTTGGGGTCGCTCCTGTCATGTGCCGACAGCGCCCGCACCAGGTCGCCCATGGACTCCAGATTGTGGATGGGCCGCAATTCGTCGACATGCGACACCATCGCGCGAATGCCTTTGGCCTTGGCCTCGAAACCGGAGAACCGCAGCAACGGATTGAGCCAGATGAGCCGCCGGCACGAACGGTGCAGCCGATCGATCTCGAAACTCAGCCGGTCATCCGGGTCGCGCTCCAGTCCGTCGGTGATCAAGAGCACGATCGCGCCCTGCGTCAGCACCCGCCGTGCCCAAAGCTTGTTGAAAGCTGCGAGCGAGGTCGCGATGCGCGTGCCGCCCGACCAGTCGGCGACGTTGAGTGCGCAGGCGGCGAGCGCCTCGTCCGGGTCGCGCGCCTTCAGCGCGCGGGTGACGTTGGTCAGCCGCGTGCCGAACAGGAAGGTGAAGACGCGCTTGCGGGCATCGGTCACGGTGTGAAGGAAGTGCAGAAACAGCCGGGTGTACTGGCTCATGGAGCCGGAGATATCGAGCAGTGCCACGATCGGCGGCGCCTTGCGGCGGGGGCCGAGATATTTCAGGTCGATGATCGCGCCGCCGGCCTTCATGCTGGCGCGCAGCGTACGGCGCAGATCGATTCGATGGCCATGGGGATTGGGCGTGAGCCGCCGCGTCTTGACCTCGTCGAGCGAAAGCACCAGCCGTTTGATGGCATCCTTGGCGGCGGCGATTTCGGCCGCCGTCATCTGCGCGAAGTCCTTCTTCTGCAATACTTCGCGGTCGGACACCGTAAGCCGCGCGTCGATTTCAAGCTCGGGCGGCTTCCGTTCGTTTTCACCCTGCCCCGCCAGCGCCTCCTGCACGCGCTGTGCGCCTGGCTTTGGCTTCTCCTCCTCCGTCGGCGGTGCCTGCGGCAGCATCGCGGCGAGCAGCTTGTCGATTACGGCCTTGCGGCGGAAGAACAGATGGAACGCCTGGTCGAAGAGCAGCGTGTGCTCGTGGCGCTTCACGAAGACGGCGTGCAGCGTCCAGTAGAAATCCTCGCGGGTGCCGACGCCGGCCGCCTCCACCGCCGTGAGCGCATCAAGCACCGCGCCCGGCCCAACCGGGATGCCGGCCGCCCGCAGCGCACGCGCGAAGTAGACGATGTTCTCGGCGAGCTGGCCTTCCACAGGCTCTCCGCTTGCCGGCGACATTGGTTACTCCGCCGCTCGCAGCTCGGAGCGAATCTGGTCGAGCATCTCCTTGGCCTTCGAGCCCTCGATGCGCGCGATGTCGTCCTGGTATTTCAGCAGCACGCCGAGCGTATCGGAGACGGTGGTCGGGTCGAGCGCCACCGTATCGAGTTCCGTCAGCGCCGCCGCCCAGTCGAGCGTCTCGGCGACGCCCGGCGACTTGAACAGATCCTCTTTGCGCAGCGCCTGCACGAAATGCACGATCTGCTCCGACAGCGCCTTGCCGATTCCCGGCACCTTGGCGCGCACGATCTTCAATTCGCGCGCGGCATTGGGATAGCCGACCCAGTGATAGAGGCAGCGGCGCTTGAGCGCGTCATGAATTTCGCGCGTGCGGTTCGACGTGATGACGACGATCGGCGGCTGCGCCGCCTTGACGGTGCCGAGTTCCGGGATGGTGACCTGGAAATCCGCCAGCACTTCGAGCAGAAACGCCTCGAAGGCTTCGTCGGCGCGGTCGAGCTCGTCGATCAGCAGCACCGGCGCGCCCGCAGTATCGGGCTCAAGCGCCTGCAGCAGCGGCCGCTTGATCAGGAACCGTTCGGAGAACACGTCGTGCTCCAGCCGCTCGCGGTCATGCTCTCCCTGCGCCTCGGCAACCCGGATCGCGATCATCTGCGCGGCGTAGTTCCACTCGTAGACCGCCGCGGCGACATCGAGACCCTCGTAGCATTGCAGGCGAATGAGCCGCCGCCCCAGCGTTGAGGAAAGCACCTTGGCGATCTCGGTCTTGCCGACGCCGGCCTCGCCTTCGAGAAAGATCGGGCGGCCCATCTTGAGCGCCAGGAAGAGCACCGTCGCGAGCGAGCGGTCGGCGAGATAGTCCGCGCCCGCGAGCAGATCGAGCGTGGCGTCGATCGAGGCGGGCAGCGCAGGAGATATGGTCGCTTTTTTCATTCGGACGTTATATCCGCCGCCATCCGGCTTGTCCCGGCTCTCCGTTGCGACCGGCCCGCATGGCTCCCAGAACGCCAATGCCCGGCACGAGGCCGGGCATCATGCAGCAGGCACCAGACATCCGGACGAACGAACACCGAGCCGAGTTTACCCCGCGGCCGCGACTGCGCGGCGCGCCAGCACGCCGATCAGATGGGCGCGGTATTCGGCGCTGCCGTGGATGTCGCTTGCCATGCCGTCGGCCGGAACCGTCATGCCCTCCAGCGACTTCGCGCCGAAACGCTTCTTCAGCGCCTCCTCGAACGACGTCACGCGGAACACGCCGTTCGAGCCGGCCCCGGTCACCGCCACGCGGATCTCGGAGCCACGCTTCGACACGAACACGCCTACCAGCGCATAGCGCGAGGCCGGATTGGGGAACTTCACATAGGCCGCCTTGTTGGGCTTGGGAAACTGAATTTTCGTGATGATCTCGTCATCCTCGAGCGCGGTCGTGAACAGGCCCTGGAAGAACTCGTCCGCCGCGATCCGCCGCTTGTTGGTGACGATGGTGGCGCCGAGCCCCAGACAGGCCGCCGGATAATCGGCGTTCGGATCGTTGTTGGCGATCGAGCCGCCGATCGTGCCGCGGTGGCGCACGGCGGGATCGCCGATCAGGCCGGCAAGATGCGCGAGCGCCGGGATGCTCTCCTTCACGACCTCCGAGGTCGCGACCTCGACGTGCGGGGTCATCGCCCCGATGGTAAGCGAACGCCCCGACATCTCGATGCCGGTCAAGCCCTCGACCTTGGACAGATCGACGAGATTCTTCGGCCCGGCGAGCCGTAGCTTCATCGTCGGAATCAGCGTGTGCCCGCCCGCCAGAAGCTTTGCTTCTTCCTGCTTGGTGAGCAGGCTTGCCGCCTGTCGCACGGTCGCCGGCCGGTGTTGGTTGAATGCGTACATCGTGTTGCTCCGTATGCGATCTGTCTTCAAACTCGCCCCGAGCGGGGAAAAGGTGATCTGGTTGCTACGCTGCCTTGCGGCTGTTGACCTTCTGCAACGCCTGCCACACCGCTTGCGCGGTCGCGGGCATCGCCAGTTCCTCGGTGCCGACGGCATCCGTCAGCGCATTGATGACAGCCGCCGGCGCTGCGATCGCGCCGGCTTCGCCGCAGCCCTTGATGCCGAGCGGATTTGACGGTGACTTGGTCGTGGTCATGTCGACCTTGAGCACCGGCAGGTTATGGGCACGCGGCATGCAGTAGTCCATCAGCGAACCGGTAACGAGCTGCCCGTCCTTGTCGTAGATCGCGCCTTCGAGCAGCGCCTGGCCGACGCCCTGCGCGATGCCGCCATGCACCTGACCCTCGACGATCATCGGATTGATCACCGTGCCGAAGTCATCAACCGCGGTCCAGGCGACGATCTCGCTCTCGCCCGTCATCGGATCGACTTCAACTTCGCAGATGTGGCAGCCGGCCGGGAAGGTGAAATTCACCGGATCGTAGAACGCGCCCTCCTTAAGCCCGGGCTCGAGTTCGGCACCGACGAACTTGTGCGCGATGTAGGCATTGAGCGTGACATCACCCCAGGCGGCGGACTTGTCAGTGCCCGCGACGGTGAACTTGCCGTCCGCAAAGACGATGTCACCTTCGGCTGCTTCCAGCAGATGCGCCGCGACCTTTTTCGCTTTGATCTCGACCTTGTCGAGCGCCTTGACGATCGCCGAAATACCCACCGCGCCCGAGCGCGACCCATAGGTGCCCATGCCGAACTCCACCTTTCGGTGTCGCCGTGGACGACGCTCACATTCTCGATCGGGATGCCGAGCCGCTCGGCCACGACCTGCGCGAACGTGGTCTCGTGGCCCTGGCCGTGCGCATGGGTCCCGGTCAGGACTTCGACCGGTCCGGTCGGTTGACCCGCACCTCCGCAAACTCCCATAACCCCACGCCGCAGCCGAGCGAACCGACCGCCTGGCTTCGGCGCGTGCCACAGGCCTCAATGTAAGTCGAGAGGCCGACGCCGCGCAGCTTGCCGTGACGCGCGGATTCGCGCTTGCGCTTGCCGAAGCCCGCATAGTCGGCGATCTCCAGCGCTTTCTTGAGCGAGGCGTGATAGTCGCCGCCGTCGTAATTCATGATCACCGGGGTCTGGTGGGGAAATTCTTGATGAAATTCTTCTTGCGCAGATCGGCGGGATCGACGCCCTGCTCGCGCGCCGCGACCTCCATCAGCCGCTCCACCACAAACGTCGCCTCCGGCCGCCCCGCTCCGCGATAGGCGTCGACCGGCACGGTGTTGGTGTAGACCGCATCGACCTCGCAGTAGATCGCCGGGATGTCGTACTGGCCCGACAGCAGCGTGCCGTAGAGATAGGTCGGCACCGACGAGGAGAACGTCGACA
>CAVWOV010000028.1:0-257200 GCA_963756715.1 uncultured Alphaproteobacteria bacterium | reverse complement strand
TGAGCTGGCCGGTCCGGTGGCCCAAAGGCGCCCGCCGGAAGCCGTAGCGCCGGCGACCTGAAAGAGCGGGCGCAGATCGCAGGGGCAGGCCCAAACCCTTGCCTATGGCTAGCCGATTTGGTATATATCATTGGTGTATATCAAATCGGTATCTGTCCATGACAGACGGTCCGACCGCAAAGCTATTTCAGCACGGCCGCAGCCAGGCGGTACGCCTGCCGAAGGAATTCCGCCTGCCTGGGAAGGAGGTGCGCGTCCGCCGGATTGGCCGAAGCGTGCTAGCTTTGAGCCCATGGACGAAGGCTTCGACATGGCCGCGTGGTGGGCGAAGCTCAACTCCTATGGCGACGAGCCCTTCATGCCGGAGGGCCGCGAGCAGCCGCCGATGCCGGCCGACGATCGCAAGTATTTCGAGCGGTGATCTGCCTCGACACCAACGCGGTCATCGTGGCGCTCAACGACCGCATGTCCGCGCTCCGCAGTCGCATCGATGCGGAGGGCGGTCGCCTCCGGAGAGCCCATGGGCCTGCCAGCGATTGTGCTGTTCGAACTTCGCTATGGCGCGGCCAAGAGCGCCAACCGTGAGCGCAATGCGCGCCGCATCGATGACTTTCTGGCCGGCCCGTTTTCGGTTCTGCCGTTCGAAGCCGACGATGCACGCGAGGCCGGTGATATCCGCGCCATATTGGAAGCCGCCGCAGAACACCGATCGGCCCGTATAACGTCTTGATCGCCGCGCAGGCGCGCCGGCGGAAAGCATTGCTGGTGACGGCCAATGCGCGCGAGTTCGCGCGCGTGCCGGGACTGGCGTGGGAGGATTGGTCCAAGGTGGAGTGAGGCGGGATAGCGAAAGCTTATTGGAAGCTCCGCAGCGACGATGGTGTCGTCAATCGCAAAGATCCGTCTCTGACCCTTGTCCAGGTTGATTCGGACGTTCTTTTGCAGTAGAACATACAGTGAACATTGGTGAGGCCAAGCATGCCCGGACATGTATTTGGTGGTGCATGGACCGAGCGGAAGCTATCGGTCATCAAGCGCTACCTTGAAGTTTATTCTCAGGCTCTGAAAGGTCAGCCCTTTCAACGAATTTACGTCGACGCTTTCGCCGGTACGGGCGACCGAACCGACAAGCGCCATGCGGCTCAGCCTAGTTTTTTGATCTTCCAGACCTCGACAACGTCACGAAGGGATCAGCGCGTCTCGCACTTGAAGTCGTACCGCCGTTTCACCGCTACGTTCTTGTTGAACGTGTGACGCGGCGCGTTAGTGAACTTGAAGGTTTGAAATCAGAATTTCCCGATCGGTCTATCGAAATTGTCAACGCCGATGCGAATGAAGCTATCTCCGCTCTTTGCCAGAACACCAACTGGCGAAGCACGCGCGGTGTCGTCTTTCTCGACCCCTACGGATTGCAATTGACCTGGGACACGCTGATCGCGATCTCGCGCACGAAGGCGCTTGATATCTGGGTCTTGTTTCCGTCTGGGATGGGATTAAATCGCCTGTTAACGAAAACTGGTGAGATTCCGCAGGAATGGCAGGACACTCTGGATCGGAGCCTTGGTACGCACGAGTGGCGCGTGGCTTTCTATCGCAACGAAGATGTCGAGGCGACCTCTTTGAGGGAACCCGCAGACACACAATTAAGGACGCGGACGCGGGAAAAGATGGAAAAATACTATTTGGATCGCCTTCGCTCGATCTTCCCGGTTGTCTCAAACGCTTGCGTGCGGCTCACCAATAGCAAGGACCAAACGATGTATCTTCTATGCTTCGCCAGTGCGAACCCGCATCAGAAGGTGAAGTCCCTTGCCACCAAACTCGCAGGTTGGGCGGCAAAGGTGTGATCCGATGGCCTCATCTGACATCGAATGGACCAAGTCGACCTGGAACCCGATCGCCGGATGCGAGATCGTTTCGCCTGGTTGCACCAACTGCTACGCGATGCGAATGGCTGCCAGGCTGCAGGCAATGGGCATGGCGAAGTACGCCGGCACAACGCGAAAGTCCGGCAAGCGCCACGTTTGGACTGGCAAGGTAAATACTGACCGCAACGCACTGTCTGCGCCGCTCGCCTGGAAGAGGCCCCAGCGAATTTTCGTCAACTCGATGTCGGATTTGTTTCAAGAAAAAGCGGACGTGAAGTTTATCCGGCAGGTCTGGAGCGTGATGCAGCGCGCACACTGGCATTCATTCCAAATTCTGACCAAGCGGCCGGAGCGAATGCTTGATATTCTTTCCAGGGCCGAATTCCCGACACTCGCGAACGTGTGGTTGGGCACGTCGGTCGAGAACGAAGCTTACCTGGATCGTATCGAGGTGCTGCGGCGCGTACCGGCGCGCGTCCGTTTCATTTCGTTCGAGCCGTTGCTTGGACCCATCGTCGATCCTGATCTGACCGACATTCATTGGGTCATCGCCGGCGGCGAGTCGGGTCCGCGCGCGCGGCCGATGGAAACGTGGTGGGTCGAAGAGTTGCGCAACTCGTGTCAGCGCCAAAGCGTGGCTTTTTTCTTCAAACAATGGGGTGGAAAGCGAAAGAAGCAAACCGGACGGCTCTTGGGCGATCGTACCTGGGACGATTATCCTCCCAACGCAGCAAGCGCAGGATAGACTTCGCTCGGAATGCTGTTTGCGCGTAGATGGCATCGCCAACCCGAGCCTCGCAACACCCCATGGCCGCCAAGAAATATCTGATCGGGACGCATGTCGAGTACGAGATCGTCATAAAGCACCCGATGGTGTCGAAACGGCATAGTTTCCTGATCACGGAGGATGACGTTCACTTCGATCTGGTGGACGTCTCAAGTGCGAACGGTACGTTCGTCATCCGAAACGGCGAACCGGTTCGAATCCAGCGCGAAAAAGTCGGGCTCGGCGATCGAGTCTCCATCGGCGGCTTCGAGACCACGATTGGCGATCTGTTGGCGCAGGCCGGGATTCACTCCGAGATTTTCATCAGCTACAGCCGCGAGGATCGCGACCGCTCGCACGCCATCGCCACCTTCCTGTCCGATCGCGGCTTTCGCGTCTGGTGGGACGATCATCTGCAGATCGCGCGGCCGTTTGATGAGCAGTTGGAAGAGCAGATCAAGCATGCCCGTTTCGTCATCGTGCTGTGGTCCGATCATTCGGTGAAATCGCACTGGGTGAGGGCGGAGGCGGGCGTCGCGCTGGAGCGCGGCGTGCTGGTTCCGGTTTTCATCGATCGTGTCGAGCCGCCGCTGCTCTTCCGGCAAATCCAGGGACACTTCATCACGGCATGGGGTTCGGCCGAGCTTGCGGAGCAGATGTCAGCACTGGCCGCCAAGTTGACGACCATGCTGCGGAAGGAGGCTTGAGGCTCGAAGGAATTAAATCCTTGACAGCGTGCGGCTCCCTGGCTACGTTTCCAGCATCCTCCCAAAATTGCATCAATGGCCATGACCACGTCCCGCCGCGAACCGTCGCTGCGCGCGCAGGCGCGCGCGCATTATCGAGAGGCTGCTGCGCATGGCGATGATGTCACTGTCCGAGCGTCGCAGCCACCCCCCTCCCTAACCCTCCCCCGCAAGGGGGGAGGGGACGGACCGGACAGCTGCAGCGGGAATGACGGCGCGCAAGCTCCGCGGCCCGATAGCTAATGCGTCACCGCTGACGCGGCGCCGTCCGGCTCTCGCTCACCGAGCGGGTACGTGCGCTCTACGAAGAGTCGGTGGTGCCGGTGCGCGAGATTGCGCGGCTCGCCGGCGTCACCGAGCGCACGCTCTATAAGTATGCGCGCAAGGAGCGTTGGACGCCGCGGGTGACGCGGCTCTCGCGCGACGGTACCGCCGCCGGGCTGGTCGCGCGCGGCGTGGCCGGCCGCTTCATCCGCCGCGAGGACGAAGGCAAGCCGCATCCGCGCGGGCTCAAGGCGCTCGATCCCGACGGTGCGGCGCAGGCGGCCGCGGCCTGCGTGCGTGCCGGCAAGCTTTCGGATGAGGCGGTTGCGCGGGCGCATGCCGAGGCGCAGTTGCGTGCGGCGCGGGTCAGGTCCGCGCGCGATGCCGCAGCCTATCTGCGCACGCTCGAATTGCTCACCGGTTCGCTCGTGGAACTCGCCAAATGGCGGGCCGAATTGCGCGCCGAGTTCGCGTCGACTTGGCGGGCGAGCGTCGGCGCGCGCCGAGCGGCTCGCCATCGGCCTGGAGCACGCCATCCTGAACCAGCTTGGACACCTGACACACACCTGACACGGGTGCCTGCACCGCTCACCGGGTGAGCTACCCGCGGCGCGCATAGCTGCGGCGGGATGCTTCCCCTATAAGGTGACTCGCGTGCGTGCCGGAGCGGTTTCCGGCGAAGTCGCGCAGCGGTCCGCCGCAGAAGACGTGATCAACGGAAGGACTTCAGGGCCGCACGAGGCCCCTTTGCATGCGCGATCCTGCTCCCCTCACGCCGCCGCCGGATTACCCGAAGATCGATCACGCGGCGGCGCGGCGCATCATCGTCGGCATCCTGCTCGCCATGATGCTGGCGGCGCTCGACGCCGTCATGGTGGCGACCGCGCTGCCGACGATCGCCGCCGATCTCGGCGATATCGACAACATGTCGTGGGTGGTCACCGCCAATCTGCTCGCCGCCACCGCCGCGACGCCGCTCTACGGCAAGCTGTCCGACATCCACGGCCGCCGCACCATGATGATGATCGCGATCGGCATCTATACGGCGGGCTCGGTGGCGTGTGCGTTAGCACCCTCGATGCTGGTGCTGATCTTTGCCCGCGCGCTGCAGGGATTGGGCGGCGGCGGCCTGATGCCGCTGGCGCAGACCATCATCGGCGACGTCGCCTCGCCGCGCGAGCGTCCGCGCTATCAGGCCTACACCTCCTCGACTTTCATCCTGTCGACCGTCGGCGGGCCGCTGGTCGGCGGTTTCATCGCCGAGCATCTGCATTGGTCGTGGATCTTCTGGGTCAACCTGCCGCTGTGCGCCGTGGCGTTTCTGCTGACCTACAACGTGCTGAAGCGGCTGCCGCGCCACGACCGCAAACACGCGCTCGATCTGCCCGGCGCGGCGCTGATGGTGGGGGCGGCGATCACCTTGATGCTGGCGCTGACCTGGGGCGGGCGGCGTTTCGGCTGGGGCTCGCCGCACATTCTCGCGCTGCTGATCGGGTCGGCGCTGCTGTGGGTGCTGTTCGCCTGGCGGTCGATGACGGCGGCGGAACCGTTCATTCCGCTCTCGGTGCTGCGCGACGGCGCATTGCGTGTCGGGACCGCGTCGGCGTTTCTGGCGATCGGCACCGTCATCGCGCTCACCATCATGCTGCCGCTCTATTCGCAGCTGGCGCTCGGCCTGTCGGTAAGTGAATCGGCGGTCGCCATCATCGCGCTGCAGGGCGCCGCGACGGTTTCGTCGATCGGCGGCGGCCGGATGATCGCGCGGTTCGTGCACTACAAGCGCGTGCCGATCGCCGGGCTTGCGATCTCGATTGTGGCGCTGACGCCGCTGGCGCTGGCGCCCACCGGTTTCTCGCCGGCCGCGGCGATCGGGCTGATCGCGCTCGCGGGCTTCGGGCTGGGGCCGACATTCCCGTTCACCATTGTGGTGGTGCAGAACGCCGTTGCCATGCACCAGCTCGGCATCGCCACTGGCACGATGAACTTCTTCCGTTCGCTCGGCTCGACCTTCATCGTCACCGGCTTCGGCGCGATCGTACTGGCGGGCGCGCCGGCGGTGCGCGGTGTCTCGGCCGGCGCGGTGCTTGCCGGAACCGACGCCGCGCAGGCGTTCGGCTGGGTGTTCGGCTTGGCGATCCTCTGCCTCGCGCTGGCGCTCGCCTGCATTCTCGCGCTCGAGGAACGGCCGCTGCGCGGTCCCTGACTCCACGAGCCGTTCCATCATGGCTGCCTTGTGCCGGCGGGCATTGCGCCTGCGGTGTTGCGGCGCAATATCAGCGTCAGCCAGGGGTGGTTAGCTTCAGAGCGTCGGGATGCCGATCGCGCCGAAAGATCCGAAACATCAATGATGGACGACGTTACGCGATCGCAGGCGGCGCTCAGCCGCGCGGACATCCGCAACATCTTCTATGGCCTGATGCTGGCCATGTTCCTGTCGGCGCTCAACCAGTCGATCGTCGCCACCGCGCTGCCGACCATTGGCCATGACTTCGGCGACTTCGAAAATCTCTCCTGGGTCATCATCGCCTATCTGCTGTCGTCGACGGTCGTCTCGCCGCTTTACGGAAAATTGTCGGACATCCACGGCCGCCGCACCACGATGCTGGTCGCGATCGGCCTGTTCGTCGCCGGCTCGGCGCTGGCGGCGGCGGCGCCCAGCATGGGGATGCTGATCGCCGGGCGCACGCTGCAGGGCATCGGCGGCGGCGGCATCGTGCCGCTCACCCAGACCACGATTGCCGACATGGTCGCGCCGCGCGAGCGCGGCCGCTACCAGGCCTATATGGGCACGTCCTGGATCGTGGCCGGCGTGGCGGGCCCGGCGCTCGGCGGTTTCATCGCGCAGTATTTCAGCTGGCCGCTGATCTTCTGGCTCAACGTGCCGCTCGGTCTCGTTGCCGCGCTGCTCACGCATCGCGCGATGAAGCGGCTGCCGCGGCACCACCGGCCGCACAAGCTCGACATCGTCGGCGCGGTGCTGATGATGGCGGCCTCGACGGTGTTTCTCATCGCGCTGACCTGGGGCGGTACGCGCGTGCCGTGGCTGTCGCCGACGATCTTCGTGCTGCTGGCGATCGCCGCTGCGCTCGCGCTGGCCTTCGTCTGGTGGCTGACGCGGACGCCCGAGCCGTTCCTGCCGCTCACCGTGATGCGCAACCCGGTGATGCGCGTGGGCACTGCGGCGACCTCCTGGACGATGGGCGCGGTGCTCGGCCTCACCATCTACATGCCGCTCTATTTCCAGGTCGTGCACAAGCTCTCGGCCAGCGACGCCGGACTGGCGCTGATCCCGATCGTGGTGATGACGACGCCCGGCTCGATGCTGTCCGGCCGCTCGATGATGTATCTCACGCGCTACAAGATTTCGGCGATCGGCGGCGCCATCGCGGCAATCCTGGCGACGATGTCGCTGGTGATCTGGCCGGCGATGCCGATCCTCGGCGTCGTCATCGCGCTGACGGTGATCGGCTTCGGCGTCGGCACCGTCTATCCGGTGGCGACGGTCTCGATCCAGAACGCCGTGCCGCTGCATCAGGTCGGCACCGCGACCGGCGCGATGAATTTCTTCCGCGCACTCGCCTCGACCTTGGCGGTCGCCGTGATGGGCGCGATCCTGCTCGCCGGGCTCGGCGCGGCGCCCGAGCGCGGCAGCGGCGTCGAACTCATGATCGAGATTGCCGGCCGCGCCGGCGTCGACATGGCAGCGGTGTTCCGTTGGATATTCCTGGCGGCGGCCGCGTTTCTGGTGATGGCGCTGATCGCAATGCTGCGGATGGAGGAGCGGCCGTTGCGCGGATCGGTGCCCAGCGGCGAGCCGGTCGTGCGCGAACCGCCACCGGCGCCGGCCGAATAGTCCGGCACCCGGTGGCGCCGCAACAGGCAAAACCGCAAAGCAAGAGCCGAGAGACGGCACTAACAAAAAAAGGCCGCCAACACCGGCGGCCTTTTCGTTCAATGCGAGAGCGCGCTTACAAGGTCGGGTTCCACGCCACCGGCATTTCGCGGTAGCCCGACCCGGCCTTCTCCACATAGGCCACCGATGGGAACGGATAGTGGAAGCCCTGCACCATCATCTTGTCCGCCGCGAGCATGTCGTAGACCTTGCGGCGCGTCGCCTCGGCCATGTTGGCATCCTGGTCGAAGAAGGCGTGCCAGCCCGGATTGCGGGCGAACAGCGCCGGATGGTTGGTGACATCGGCCTGGACAAAGACGGTCTTGCCACCCGACGTAACCACGTAGGACATGTGGCCGGGAGTGTGGCCGTGGGTCGCGACCGACGTGATGCCCGGCGCCACTTCCTTGCCCGCCTCGTACGGCGTGACCTTGCGATGGAGCGCGTCGAACACCTTACGGGTGCCGGCGAACACGCCCTTCATGCGATCGGTGGTCTGGCGGCTCATCTCGCCGTCATCCATGAAGTACTTCATCTCCACGGCCGGCACGAGAATTTCGGCGTTCGGAAACGACGGCTTGCCGTCCGGCGTGATCAGGCCGTTGATGTGATCGCCGTGGAAGTGCGAGATGATGACGAGATCGACCGCATTGCGGTCGATGCCGGCGGCTTTCAGATTGGTGTGGAACTGACCGCCCGTGCCCTTGCTGCGGGTGAAGTTCGCTTCGCCGGTGCCGGTATCCATCACGATGAGCTTGGCGCCGGTATTGATGACGACCGGGGTATACGGAATCGTCATCATGTCCTTTTCCATATGGGCGGCGAGCAGCGCCGCGTTCACCTCGTCCTTCTTGGCGTTGACGACGAAGGTGTCGGGCAGCTTGAAGGTGCTGCGGCCGTCGGTGACGGCGGTGATCTCGTAGTTGCCGAGCTTATATCGATACCAGCCCGGCGCCTGCGCACCGGCCAGCGGCATCGTGGCGAAGGCCGGCGAGCTTGCGAGCGGCGCGAGCGCGGTCGCGGCGGAGGCGGCAACGGCGCCGGACAGCAGCGTGCGGCGATTGAGTTCGGTCATGAGCATTCTCCCTGGAGCGATTGCCTTGGTCCCTTCTCGCCTGCCCAGCGAGAGGACAGGGGGGACGGTGAAAAGCCTATCGGCACCTGGGCAGACAGAGCGGTGCTGAAGGCTGACCGGCAGATTTCCGTGGTCGCCTTCCTCAGGTCTCTGACCACCCATGCCCAGCATCCCATGCGGACACGCCATTTGTGAAGGGCCAAGTAGTTCGTCCGTGTTCGACCGTGAACGGCCAGGGCCGCGTCTCACGCACACTTGACGGCACTGGACTAAGGCAACCGCGTTGTCATGCCAGGAGGGGAATGACAACCGCGAGATTTCCGATGCGAATGCTCTTTCTGTTGATGCTCTCCGCGTTCATCTCCAGCCCGGCGCTGGCGCAGGCCAGGCACCATGCCTATTCCTCCTACGAGGCGGCACCACATTACCGGCCACCCATCGTGCGCCACCCAAGGGTCTCCCACGATTCCGATGACGTGGTGTTTGGCGGCAAGGTGATCGGCCGCGACCCGGACCCGTGGATCAGGGAAGAAATTCTCCGTCACGCCGAGTCCGGCTGGCCGGATTGAGGCATTATGGTGGTGCGCCGCCGCGGACTTTAGCCCGCGGCACAGCGCCGCTCCGCGTACAGCGTCGCTCCGCGTCTTGATGATTCGTCGTCACCGTTTCGTCGTCACCGTGCCAAGCTTTCAACCCAGCCATCGCCGCACCAGCTTCGGCCACCGTATCCCGCTCACGCGCAAGACCGGCGGCCGCGGGCGGTCGCCGGCATCGCCCTGGCCCTGCGAGTCAGTTAATTTGCGTTAACGAAAGCCAAACTTGGCACGATTTCCGCCGACTGTTGCCTGCGGATTACAGCCACCGGCGCGGATTTAAGATTTATTGTAGCGACAGCCCTCAGACCGGAGCGTTTCAATGAGCTTGGGGCACGCTGCTTTTTTGCGCCTTGCCATCGTCGGCCTCATGGCATCTTTGACGATGACGGCGGCGACGTGGGATCACGCCGACGCGCGCAGCGCGAAAAAGAGCCATGCAGAGGGCAATGCTGGCAAATCCGGCAAGGTCGGCAAGAACCGTGCGCGCGTTTCGTTCACCGGCTGGACCCGCTACGCGGCGATCGTCGTCGACGACAAGTCCGGCGAGGTGCTGCACGATACCAAGGCCGACGAGCCGCGGCATCCGGCCTCGATTACCAAGATCATGACGCTCTATATGTTGTTCGAGCAGCTCGAAGCCGGCCATCTCAAGCTCGATTCGCAAATGCCGATTTCCGCCCACGCCGCTTCCCGTCCGCCGACCAAGCTTGGCCTCAAGGTCGGCCAGACGCTCAAGGTCGAGGACGCCATCATGGGCCTCGTCACCCGGTCTGCGAACGACGCCGCCTCGGTGATCGCCGAAGCGATCGGCGGCAGCGAAGAGGACTTCGCCCGGCTGATGACGCGCAAGGCGATCGCGCTCGGCATGTCGAGCACGATCTACGTCAACGCCTCGGGCCTGCCGGCCGACCTGCAGATCACCACCGCGCGCGACCAGGCGACGTTGGGTCGCGCCATCCAGCACCGCTTCCCGCAATATTTCACCTACTTCTCGACGCCGAGCTTCAGGTTTCGCAAGCAGGAGATCCGCAACCACAACGGCCTCCTCGGCAACGTGAAGGGCGTCGACGGCATCAAGACCGGCTATACGCAAGCCTCGGGCTACAATCTCGTGACGTCGGTGAAGCGCGACGACAAACAGGTCGTTGCCGTGGTGTTGGGCGGTCCCTCGAACGGGGCGCGAGACAACCGCATGCGCGAACTGATCGAGGAGTATCTGCCGAAAGCGTCGGTGGAACGCTCGGCGCCGATCCTCACCGAGCTCGGGTCCAACGGCGCGCCGGTGACGGCGGCCGCCGCGCCTGACCTGATAGCGCCGGCGCTGGCGAGCGAGCGCAGCGTTCCGATCGAGCTGATGGCGACGAACATCATCCCGGGGAAGGCGAACTACCGCACCGACGTTCCGCCCAGCGAGCGCGACGATGCGCCGCCCGGCAGCAAGGAAGATCAGGAGCGGAAAGCCGAGAAGGTGAAGCAGGCTGATAAGGAAAAGGCCGGTGGCAAGGGCGGGAAGGCATCGAAAGCCGCCAAGGCCGAAAAGGATCCGCCGCGCCGGTCGCGCCGGGCGGCCGGCAACGCCGAAAACTCCGCCGCGCCGGATGCCGCTGTTCGTTCGCGGCATGCCGAGCGCCGCGCGGGCAGGGCGGCGAGGCAGCAGTAGAACGACGCCGGCCTTTTGCGAGCCGAATGGGTTTCTTGAGATTAATTTCCTCTCATAGGAAAATAGTGCTTGACAGCGTGACGCTGCTCCGGTAGGGTTCAGGCATGGTCAAGAGTTGCGCCCCGGTGATCAGGCGCACTTGGGCCCCCAGAACGCACAGCGCTTCCAAGACATCCACCCCCGGTATCACTGACGCGTATGCGTCATCCGCTGAAATGGTCTGCGCCAGCCGCGGACGATGAACCGCGAGCGCTCCGCCATGCGTCATTCACCCGAACAGGTCGCGCGCGCGCGGCAGATGTATCTCGACGGCGAGCCTGTCGCCCGCATCCGCAAGGTCTGCGAGATGAGCGAGGGCACGCTCTATTACTGGTTCGACGGTGGTCCCGCCGATGGCGACTTGCATCTCGAGCCGTTGCCGCGCCGATCGAATGGCATCAAGCGCGCACGGCGGCGGCGACGGCTGAGTGGTGACCGGGTCGCGCTGGTCGGACGGCTGTGGCGCACAGCGGAAGCGCAAGTGCGCGACATCGAGGATCGTCTGGCGCGGCACCAGCAGCAGCCTGATGAACGCGAGCGCGATGCGCGCACACTTGCCGTGCTGGTGAAGACGATGCGCGAGCTGAGCGCACTCGATGACCAAACGGGCGGCGCTGCGCCGCCGCCGGATTCCGAACATGACGACGGGCCACGAGACATCGACGAGTTCCGTCGCGAGCTTGCACGCCGCATGGACGCGATTGTCGCCGCCCGAGCGGATCGGGCTCCTGGCGAAGCTCCAGAGCAATGAACTTGAGCGCTGGTCGCACGACTGGCTGCAGTTCTCGCATCCGCATCAACGGCCGCCGGACGCCGCGCAGGCCGGCGGCGCGTGGCGCACCTGGCTCATTCTCGGCGGCCGCGGCGCCGGCAAGACGCGTGCCGGCGCGCAATGGGTGCGCGCGCTGGCGCTCGGCGAATTGCCCTACGCCGCCCCGGGCGGCCGCATCGCGCTGATCGGCGAAAGCGAACACGAGGTGCGCGAGGTGATGATCGAGGGCGTCTCGGGATTGCTCGCGGTGCACCGGCCGCACGAACGGCCGGTGTGGATTCCTTCGCGCCGGCGCGTCGAATGGCCGAACGGCACAGTGGCGCAGGCGTTTTCCGCCGAAGATCCGGAGAGTTTGCGCGGGCCGCAGTTTCATGCCGCCTGGGCCGACGAGCTCGCGAAGTGGCGTCACGCCGAGGCTGCCTTCGAGGTGCTGCAGTTCGGACTGCGTTTGGGCGCGCATCCGCGGCAGGTGATCACCACCACGCCGCGGCCGATCGCGTTACTCAAGCGGTTGATCGCCGATCCGGCGACCGCGCCAACGCGCGCGGGCACGCAGGCGAACGCGCGGCATCTGTCGCCGGCGTTTCTGGACCATGTGCTGGAACGCTATGCGGGCACGCGCGTCGGCCGCCAGGAGATCGACGGCGAGATCGTCGAGGACCGGGCCGATGCGCTGTGGTCGCGTGCGCTGCTGGAGACCTGCCGCGTCGATGTGGCGCCGCCGGTCGAGCGCATCGTGGTGGCGGTCGATCCGCCGGCCTCGACGGGGAAGCGCGCTGATGCCTGCGGGCTGGTGGCGGCGGGACGCGCCGCCAATGGAATGATCTACGTGATGGCCGACGAGACCGTCGCCGGGCTCTCGCCTGCCGGCTGGGCCGCCAAGGCAATCGCGCTGTGGCATAGGGTCGAAGCGGATGCGCTGATCGTTGAGGTCAACCAGGGCGGCGACATGGTGCGCGCGGTGATCGGCGAGGCCGACCGGAGCGTCCCGGTGGTGCCGGTGCGGGCCTCGCGCGGCAAGTGGTTGCGCGCCGAGCCGGTGGCGGCGCTCTACGAACAAGGCAAGGTGAAACACGCCGGCGTGTTTCCCGCGCTGGAAGACGAGATGTGCGATTTCGCCCGGGACGGGCTGTCGTCCGGCCGTTCGCCCGACCGGCTCGATGCGCTGGTGTGGGCGGTGGCGTCGCTGTCGTTCGGCGCCAAGGGCGAGCCGCGGGTGAGGGGGCTTTAACCTTGACGCAGGTTTGGATGGCTTCGGCAGTAACGCGGTCTTACGCTGCGTGCTCCGCAGCGGGATGCGAGGACCGGCGATGATCGATGATTTGACTGCGAACGAAGTCCGCGCGCTGCTCAAGCTCGAGCCGCATCCGACCTGCGGCTTCGTGCGCATCACGTATATGAGTGCGCAGTCGATTGCGCCGGGCGGATTGCCGGCGCCGTTCGCCGACGGCCGGCCGATGGGCTCGGCGCTGTATTTCATGGTGACGGCGGACGCGCCGGTGCATCTGCACCGCATCCGCAACGACCAGCTCTATCATCATTATCTCGGCGATCCGATCGAGGTGATCATGCTGCATGCGGACGGCACCAGCGAGCGCGTGACGGTCGGGTCCGATCTGCGGCGCGGCGAGCGGGTGCAACTCCTCATTCCCGGCAATACGTTCCATACCGCACGCATCGTCGGACAGCGGCGCTGGTTTCTCGGCGCCAGCACCGAGTGGCCGGGCGTGGCGCCGGCCGACGTCGAAATCGGCGATCTCGATGCGCTGGCCGCGAAATATCCGGCGGTCGCCGCCGACCTGCGCGCGATTGCGGCAGAGGCCAAGGCCTGAGCCGCGCGCACTAAAATCTTCTTCGCGAGGTGTATTTGCTGACGCGCCGCGCTCCGCTCTGCTCCCTCCCCCGTTTACGGGGGAGGGGTGGGGAGGGGGTGAGCTTGCGAGAATCTTTGTGCATGCCCTCTCCCTAACCCTCCCCCGCAAGCGGGGAGGGGACGCACCGAATTCGCCGCTCAGTCGGTCATCACGTAAAGGCATGTTTGCGCAGCATGCGCGTGCCGATCCCCGCAAAATGGAATCAACGATGTTTAGTCGCCTACGGAATTCTGTTGCGACCGCCCGAAGCCAAGGCCTCGCGCACCGCGCGGCTGATCGCGTTCGAGTCAGGCGGGCGCGCGCGCTTCACGCCGCGCGACTATGCGGCGCTGGCGCGCGAAGGCTTCATGCAGAACGCCATCGTCCATCGCGCGGTGAAGCTTGTCGCCGAGAACGCGGCATCCTGTACGTTCCTGCTCTATGAGGGCGCGGCCGAGCGCGACCGCCACCCGCTCATGGACTTGGTGACGCGGCCCAATCCGCGCCAGGACGGCGCCACGCTGTTTGAGGCGCTCTACGGCTATCTCCTGCTCGCCGGCAATGCCTACGTCGAGGCAGTCACGATCGAAGGGCAGGGCGGTGTCGGCGTGCGCGAACTCTACGCGCTGCGGCCCGATCGCATGCGCGTGGTGCCGGGCGCCGACGGCTGGGCGCAGGCCTATGACTACACCGCGGCCGGGCGCACCGTGCGCTTCGACCAGAACACGCCGCCCGTTCCGCCGATCCTGCATCTCACCTGCTTCAATCCGCTCGACGATCACTACGGCTTGAGCGCGCTCGAAGCCGCCGCCGTTGCGGTCGACACGCACAACGCCGCGGCGAAATGGAACAAGGCGCTGCTCGACAACGCGGCGCGGCCTTCCGGCGCGCTGGTCTATGCCGGGCCCGAGGGTTCGGTGCTCTCGGACAGCCAGTTTGAGCGGCTGAAGCAGGAACTGGAGCAGACCTATCAGGGCGCGGTGAATGCCGGGCGGCCGCTGCTGCTCGAAGGCGGACTCGACTGGAAGGCGATGTCGCTCTCGCCCAAGGATATGGATTTCATGGAGGCGAAGCATGCCGCCGCGCGCGAGATCGCGCTCGCTTTCGGCGTGCCGCCGATGCTGCTCGGCATCCCGGGCGACAACACCTATTCGAACTACCAGGAGGCCAACCGGGTGTTCTGGCGCGCGACGGTGCTGCCGCTCGTCAATCGTATGGCGGCGGCGCTGACGCAATGGCTCGCGCCGGTGTTTGGACCGGAGGTGCGGCTTGCGGTCGACACCGACCGGATCGAGGCGCTCGCGTCCGACCGCGCCGCGCTATGGGAGCGCGTCACCAACGCGCCGTTCCTCACCGTCAACGAGCAGCGCGCCGCGGTCGGCTACGGGGCGATCGCCGGCGGCGACGGGATCACGGCCGCTTGATCGCCGTTTGGCCTGAATGTCCCGGTGTCACAGGAACCGATGCGACAACTCCCCGTTGCCCTGTCAAACACCGCCGATCATCCGGCGGAGTTCCACAGGCGAGGAGAAGATCATGACCATGAAACTGGTTCTAAGCGCCGCGGTTGCGGCAACTCTGGCATTGGGTGGAGCCGCGGCGTTCGCCCAAAGCAACACGACGCAAGGCAAGGCATCGAACGCGAGTGCGACCTTCATCAAAGAAGCGATCCAGGGCAACCTGGCTGAAATCGAGATGGGCAAGCTTGCCCAGAAGAACGGCGCCAGCGAGAGTGTCCGGTCATTCGGAAAAATGCTCGAGCAGGATCATTCCGCCGCCAAGCAGAAGGCGCAAGAAGTGGCGCAGACCCTGAAGGTTACGCCGCCGACCACGCCCAGCCAAGAGCAACAGGCCGACCACGACAAGCTGGCGAAGCTCAAGGGTGCGCAATTCGACTCCGCCTTCATCAAGGCGATGGTTGCCGATCACCAGCAGGACATCCGCAACTATCAGGCCGAGGCGCAGCGTAATGATGCCGCCGCCAATTACGCCCGGGAAGCGCTGCCGACGCTCCAGAAGCATCTGGCCAGGGCGGAATCCTTGAATGGTGCAGCCACCACCGGCTCGCGCTAATCAGGAAGGGCTCGGCATGAGCTGATCACGAAGAAAGGCAGCAACAAGAAGCCCGGGCCGTGCCGGGCTTTTTGCTTGATGGACCCCAGGTGTGCGCATTCGCGCGCGCCACGACGGAACATTCATGGATGACCTGATCCGCACCTTCTCGGAGCGCGGCGACCTCGCGCATGTCGCGCTTTTCTTGTGGGCGGCGTCAGCGACCGCGGTCGCGAGCTTTGCGCTGCGCGAACTTGCCGCGGCGATCCGCCGGTTCGATGAATTCGTGCGCGAGCTTTCCCGTTTCAACGACCGGTTCGGAGGCCGACAGTAATGGACACCCTACACACCGTCATGCGCTCGATCCGCGGCGAGACCAAAGCACGGCGCGATCACCTGTCCGTATTCCGCGAGTTTCTCGATCATCTCGACCGCATCACGCGGGCGCGCGCGACGCGCGGGCAGTCCGGCCGTTCGTCGAAGGGTAACGGCCAGGCCCGCCCGCCGCGCCGCAACGGCAAACGATAAGCCGCATCTCAAGCCACGTACTCACTCTGCTCTCTCCCCCGCTTGCGGGGGAGAGGTGGAGAGGGGAAGGCTCGCACGAGTCCCTGTGTAGTGCCCCCTCCCTAACCCTCCCCCGCAAGCGGGAGAGGGGACAAACCGAACGTGCCGCATCGGTTGAGCAAGACAACATCTGATTGCGCACAACGCCGTCATCTCACCGCGGCTGACATCTGCGCTTCGATCCATGCTCGCCGGCCCTCTCCGCCTATGGGAGGGCGAAGGAAACCTCATGCTTGCACCTCACGAACCCACGCTCGCCGCGGTGTTCGCGCCGCGCACCACGATCGCGCCCGATGGCACCGTCGAGGGCTACGCCAGCCTGTTCGGCGAGATCGACCAGGCGCGCGACATGGTGGTGGCCGGCGCATTCCGGGAAACGCTGAGGCTGCGCGGCGTGCGGCGCATCCCGATGCTGTTCCAGCACGATCCGGCGGAGCCGATCGGGATCTGGCACGAACTCATCGAAGACTCGCGCGGTCTGTTCGCGCGCGGGCGGCTCATTCCGGAGGTGCAGCGCGGCCGCGAGGTGCTGGCACTGGTTAAATCCGGCGCAATCGACGGCCTGTCGATCGGCTTCAAGACCGTCAAGGGCCGCATGGACCCGCGCACGCGCATCCGCCGCATCGAGCAGCTCGACCTCTGGGAGATTTCCATCGTCACCTTCCCGCTGCTGACCGGCGCGCGCGTGCGCGCCGTCAAGGACGCGCAAGCGCCGGCGCACGCTTCGACGTTAGGGGGCGGTGACCGCCACGAACGGCTGTTCCGGCGTTATCCGGCGTTCTCGTTTTCGCGCGCGAAGGCGGAGCAGGAGTGGACGTCGATCTGGCGGGGCGAGGCTTCGGATGAACGTACGCGCGATGCGCCGCCCGCCGCCTCATCGCTTGTGCCAGCCGCATCGCGCCGCGACCGCGTAAGCGCGCGCCGCCAGGCGCCGCCGTCGCGACGCGATCGCCGTATCCGCGGCTGGATCGCCGAGCCGGCACTGCGCGCGATGGCCGACCGCAAGGCACTGATGTCGCCTTCGCGCTGATTGAGCCAGTCCTCGACGAACCAACCCAATGCGCCGCGCATGTCGCGCGCGCAAACGGCAACGCTTTATCCAGCTCACAAGGAGACAGACATGGATATGGAGATGCACGACCACCTCGAGACCAAGGCGGGCATTCCGCCCGACGCCGTGGTGACGCATGGCGAACTGATGCGCGCCTTCGAGGCCTTCAAGGAAGCGAACGACGAACGGCTTGCCGCCGGCGAGCGCCGCGGCGGCGACGTGTTGATCGAGGAGAAGCTCGCGCGAATCAATACGTCGCTCGACCAGCACCAGCGTTTCATCGACGAGACGACGCTGAAAGCCGCGCGGCCGATGCTGGGCCGCGACGGTGAGCGCGGGGGAAGCTTCGCACAGCGCGAACACAAGGCGGCGTTCGACACTTATGTTCGCGCCGGCGAAAGCTCCGGCCTGCGCGCGCTTGAAGTCAAGGCGCTGTCGGTCGGCAGCAATCCGGACGGCGGCTACCTGGTGCCGGTCGAACTCGAACACGAGATCGGGCGGCGGCTCACCGCCATCTCGCCGATCCGCTCGATCGCCGGCGTCCGCGAGATCAGCGGCAACGTCTACAAGAAGCCGTTCATGACGGCGGGCCCCGCGGTCGGCTGGGTCGGCGAGACCGCCGCGCGCACCCAGACCGACTCGCCGGTGCTCGATGCGCTGTCGTTTCCGGCGATGGAGCTTTACGCCATGCCGGCGGCCACGCAGGCGCTGCTTGAGGACTCCGCCGTCAATATCGACGAGTGGATTGCGGCCGAAGTCGAGCAGGCTTTCGCCGAGCAGGAAGGCACCGCCTTCGTCACCGGCGACGGCACCAACAAGCCGAAGGGCTTTCTGTCTTACACGACCATCGCCAACGCGTCGTGGGAATGGGCCAAGATCGGCTACCTGGCGACCGGCGAGGCCGGGGATTTCCCGGCGTCGGATCCCTCCGACGTGCTGGTCGACCTGATCTATGCGCTCAAGGCGGGCTACCGGCAGAACGGCAACTTCGTGATGAACCGCAAGACGCAGGCGACCGTACGCAAGTTCAAGGACTCCGGCGGCAACTATCTCTGGCAGCCACCGGCGGTGGCGGGCGGCCGCGCCTCGCTGATGACGTTCGCGGTGATCGAGGCCGAGGACATGCCGGACGTCGCCGCCAATAGCTACTCGGTGGCATTCGGCGACTTCCGCCGCGGCTACCTGATCGTGGACCGCCAGGGCGTGCGGGTGCTGCGCGATCCGTTCTCCGCCAAGCCCTACGTGCTGTTCTATACGACGAAGCGGGTGGGCGGCGGCGTGCAGGACTTCGACGCGATCAAGCTGCTCAAGTTCGCCGCGAGCTGACGCGCCTTCGTAGGGCGCAATGCGCTTCGCTTGTTGCGCCCGCGGCAGGAAATCAAGGATTGCGCCATCGCGCCGCCTGCTCAACGATCCAGGCGCGATAGCGCGTGAGCGGCGTGACGCCGGTGAGGCCGCCGCAACCGTCGCTCATCTTCGGGCCGGTCGACCAGGCGACCACGCCCGCGACCATCAGCGTGCCGCCGATGTCGCGGAACACCGGCGCGCCGGAATCGCCGGTACAGGCGCCGAGCCCAGCGCGCTCACCCTTGGTCGCGGGATCGACGAGGCGCAGTTGCAGCGAGCCTGGCTGGCCGGTGGCGACGAGCGTCGCGGTGCGCAGCTTGCCGCCGCTCCTGACCGTCGCCGCGCACCGCGAGACCGTAACCTGCGACCACGAAGCGGTCGCCGACCGCGACGGAACCGCCCGCCGGCGCAAGCGCTGCCGGCTTTGCTGTCACCGCCGCGGGAAACTTGATCAGCGCCACGTCGGCGGTGACGCGATGGCGCAGCGCCGCGGTGGCGTCGAACTCCGGATGGCGCGCGATTGCGGCGGTGTCCTTGAGCGTCGGCGTATGCGCGGCGTCGAATTCGACCAGCTTGTAGTCCGCACCTGGCAGCACGCAATGCCCGGCGGTCAGCACCAGATCGCGCGCGATCGCGACGCCGGTGCAGGAGTTGCCTTTGGAGCCGACCAGCAGCACGGCGGCGCGCGTGGCGTCATCGCCCGGCGGCTGCGTCGCACCGACCATCGCGGCGGCGTGCACACTATAGAGAAGAGACGGACGCGGCGACGGCCGCCAGCAGACGCGTTGCGATCATTCCAGCGGCGATCCGAGCTTCGCGGCTGTCTCGACGATCCAGTAGTGATAGCGCGGCAGCGGGATCACCCCGCTGATGAAACCGCAGCGCGGCTCGCCATCGGCCGACGCCGTCCAACTGATGACGCCGACCAGGGTGAGCCTGTAATCGCGCCGCTCGAACACCGGGCCGCCGGAATCGCCATTGCAGACGCCGAGCCCGGCCTTTTCGCCCAGCGTGTGCGGATCGATCAGGCTGACGATCTGGGTACTCGGTTTGCCGGTGGCGACCAGGGTGGCCGAGCGCAGCTTGCCGGCGGTCCGCCGGTCGCCCGGCGTCGATACGCCGAAGCCCGCGACGATGAAGTGGTCGCCGACCGAGATCGGCGCGCGCCGGTCGCTCAAGGGCACGGGCAGCAGGTTTGGCGGTGGATTCGTCGCGAGCTTGACCAGCGCCACGTCGGGTGCGTCTTCGCGCGGCGCGTATTGAGGATGCGCGGCGACGCTCAACACCGGCTTGATGGCCGGGCGATTGCCGTCAAACGCGGCAACCCGGAACTTGCCACCCTTCATCACGCAGTGCGCGGCAGTGAGCAGCAGATCGGGCGCGATGGCGACGCCGGTGCAGGCGCCGTTGGCGCTGACGATGAGGACGACATGCCGCGCGATGGCCTGCGCCGCCAGTTGCGCGCCGCCGACCATGGCGTCGGCGCCCGACAGCAAGGCAAGCAGGCCGGCAAGCGCGGTCAATGCGCGAAGCATGGCTCGGTCAATCTCTTCGGAGACCCATCCAAGAATACAAGATTCACACCAAAACTCGATCTCGTTCCCGCTCCCCGGATGATCCGAAAGCGAAAATGCCGCCGTCGTGACATCCAAAGCACAGTCGCGGACCAGCACCCATGTCTTCCATCCTTCTTACGCCGCCCGCCGTCGAGCCCGTTACGCTCGCGGTGGCGAAAGCCTTCCTGCGCGTCGAGCATGACGACGATGACGACGTGATCGCCACGCTGATCGCCGCCGCGCGCAGCCAGATCGAGGCGCAGACCCGCCGGGCCCTCATCACTCAGACCTGGCAGCTTATCCGCGATTCTTGGCCGCCCGATGGCCGGCTCAGGGCTCTTCCGTCGCCGCTCGGCGCGGTTCTGGCCGCGCGCACGTATGACGCGGAGGGCGCACCCCACGCGATCGACCTGCAGGCGTTTACCGTCGACAAGGCTGCGGCACCCGCGATCATCGCGTTCGTGCCCTGGTCGATGGTCGCGCCCGGCCGGGCGGTGGCGGGGATCGAAATCGACATTGAGGTTGGCTATGGCGATGACCCGGCCGACGTGCCGCAGCCGCTCCGCCAGGCGATCACGTTCCTCGTCGCGCATTGGTACGAGAACCGCGGCCTGATCGCGGTCGGGCAGACGGTCGCGGTATTGCCCGCGACAGTCGCGGCGATGATCGCGCCTTACCGGGTGCTGTCGCTATGATCGATCCCGGAGAGCTCAATCGCCGGCTGGTGCTGGAACAACCGGTCGAGAGCGCCGACGGCGCGGGCGGCGTGACGCGAAGTTACGCGGCGGTGACCACGCTATGGGCGGCGGTACGCCCGGTGTCGGCGCGTGGTGACGTGGTCGCCGCCGCAACGGGCGCGACGGTGACGCATCGCATCGTGCTTCGCGCGCGGGCCGACCTGACGACGCAGCACCGCTTGCGCGATGGTTCGCGCATCTTCCGCATCGTCGCGCTGCGCGATCCGGACGGCAGCTGGCCGCTTCATCGAGATTGCCGCGGAAGAACGCATCGACTGATCGACTTCGACCGCGAGATGACGAGCACTGGCGCAGCAGTCGGCTCCCCCGTTTCGGGGGAGGGGTGGGGAGGGGCGCTGCGCAAGTCTGCGTGCGCCCCTCCCTAACCCTCCCCCGCATGCGGGGGAGGGGACGCACCGCCCGAGGTGCGAGCAATCGCCTCCGCTCAAGGATCATTCTCATGTCCACGGCTGCCGCCGCGGCGCTGCGCGCCGCGATCCATGACGCGCTTGCCGCCGACGGGCCGCTCACCGGCGTGCTCGGCGGCGCCAAGATCTACGACGAGCCGCCCAACGGCGCGGTGTTTCCCTATGTGACGCTTGGCGAGGCGCGCGTGAACGATTTCTCCGCCGGCTCGGAGCGCGGCGAGGAGCACCAGCTCACGCTGCATGCCTGGTCGCGCCAGGGCGGCCACAAGGAGGCGCACCTGATCGCGGGCGCGCTGCTGCAGGCGCTCGACGACGCGCCGCTCACGCTCGCCGATCATGCGCTGGTCAACCTGCGCTTCACCCTCGCCGACGTGCGCCGCGAGGCCGACGGCCGCACCTACCACGCGCTGGTGCGCTTTCGCGCCGTGACCGAGCCCGCTTGATATCGCAAAGGATCGACTCATGACCGCTCAAAAAGGCAAGGACCTGCTCGTCAAGATCGACGACGGCTCGGGCTTCGTCACCGTCGCGGGCCTGCGCACGCGCCGCCTCGCGTTCAATGCCGAGACCGTCGACATCACGCATGCCGAGTCCGCTGGGCGTTGGCGCGAGCTGCTGGAAGGCGCGGGCGTCAAGCGCGCGTCGGTCTCCGGCCGCGGGCTGTTCAAGGATGCGGCGACCGACGCGCTGATGCGCCAGACGTTCTTCGACGGCGCGGTGAAGAGCTACCAGATCGTGATCCCGGATTTCGGCACGGTCGAGGGACCGTTCCAGATCACGAGTCTCGAATTTGCCGGCGAACATAACGGCGAGGTCACCTACGAACTCTCGCTGGAGTCCGCCGGCGCACTGACGTTTCGCGGCGAGCTAGGCACGCTCTCTCCGTCACCTCTCCCCGCGTGCGGGGAGAGGTCGCCGAGCAAAGCGAGGCGGGTGAGGGGCACTTCGCGCGCTTGATGCCCAGACTGCCCCTCACCCCAACCCTCTCCCCGCACGCGGGGAGAGGGGGCGCACAGTGCCCTTGGCACTCATCACCAGTTCATCGAGAGACCATCATGCCCAACCTGCACCGCGGCGAGATTGCAGCCGAGATCGGCGGCCGGCCGCGCCGGCTGGTGCTGACGCTCGGCGCGCTCGCCGAGCTTGAAGCCGCGTTCGGCGCCGACGATCTGGTGGCGCTCGCCGAGCGTTTCGGCACCGGCCGGCTCAAGGCGCGCGATCTCACCCGCATCATCGCGGCCGGGCTGCGCGGGGCGGGCGAAGCGGTGAGCGACGACGATGTCGCCACGATGGCGGTCGCCGATGGCGCCACCGGCTATGTGCGGATCGCGGGCGAACTGATCGCCGCGACGTTCGGCGGCGATGGGCATCCGCCAAACCCTCCGCCGCCGCAGGCGACGTGACGCCGACACCGTTCGCCTGGAACGAGGCGATCGGCTTTGGCCTCGGCGTGCTGCGGCTGTCGTCCGAAGCATTCTGGCGCATGACGCCGCGCGAGCTTGCGCTCGCAGTCGAGGCGGTGGCGGGGCGCAGGCCTGCGCCCCTCGTTCGCGCCACGCTGATCGAACTCATGACGAGGTTTCCCGATGGCCGACGAAATTCCGATCGGCGGTAGCGGCGGCGACGATGCCGTGATCCGCGCCGCCGAACTGTCGCACGCGTTCGACGACCTGCAGGTGCGCACCAACAATCTCACCGTCGGTGCGAACAGCTTCGCTCGCGCCATGAGCCAGGCGTTCACGCAATCGGTCGTCGGCGGCAAGCAATTCGACGACGTGCTCAAATCGCTGGCGCTGCGGATCTCCAACATGGCGGTGACGGCGGCGTTCCGGCCGCTGGCGTCCGGAATTGCCAGCGGGCTCGGCCAGCTCTTCACCGGCCTGTTCGGCGGCTCGGGCGGGGACGTCGGCAAGACGTTCGAAGCCGCCATGGGTGCGATCAAGCCGTTCGCCGCGGGCGGCGTGATCGGAACGCCAAGTTATTTTCCGCTGTCCTCGGGCGGGCTCGGACTTGCGGGCGAGGCCGGGCCGGAGGCGATCGTGCCGCTCAGGCGCGGTCCGGACGGCCGGCTTGGCGTCGCATCGAGCGGCGCGCCGCAAGCCAACGTCACCATCCAGATTTCGACGCCCGACCTCGACAGCTTTCGCCGTTCCGAAAACTACCTCACCGGCCAGATCGCCCGCGCGGTCGCGCGCGGCCAGCGCGGCCTGTGAGGACATGGCCTGAGGATATGGATCAACCAGCATGACCGCCGCCTTCCATGAGGTGCTGTTCCCGCTCGACATCGCGCTCAAGAGCGCGGGCGGGCCGGAACGCCGCACCGAGATCGTCGACCGCCGGCTCCGGCCGCGAGGAGCGCAACGCGCGCTGGGCGCATTCGCGCCGCCGCTATGATGCGGGCTATGGGGTGAAGACGTTCGAGGCGCTGTCGGAGGTGGTGGCGTTCTTCGAGGAACGGCGCGGACGGCTCTATGGATTCCGCTGGCGCGATCGGCTCGACCATTCATCGGCCGCGTCCGGCGCCGTCACGCCGCTCGATCAGGTGATCGGCACGGGCGACGGCACGGCGACCGATTTCCAACTGACGAAAACCTACGGCGGCATCTACGCGCCCTATCGGCGGCCGATCGCCAAGCCGGTGGCGGACAGCGTGCGGGTCGCGGTGGCGGGCGTCGAGGCGATAGTGGACACCGAGTTCACCTGCGACACGGTCACCGGTCTCGTGACGTTTCTCCCCGGTCATGTCCCGGCTGCGGATGCCGCCGTGACCGCCGGATTTCTATTCGATGTGCCGGTGCGCTTCGACACCGACTTCCTGGAGGTGGATTGGTCCGCCTTCGCGGCCGGCGCGATCCCGAAGATTCCGCTGCTGGAGATCAGGCCCTGACATGCGCACCATTCCTCCCGCCCTGCAGACGAAGCTCGACAGCGGTGTCACCACGCTCTGTCGCTGCTGGATCGTGACACGGCGCGACGGTGTCGTGCAGGGCTTTACCGATCACGACGAAGACGTTGTGGTGGGTGACGTGACTTGTCACGCCGGCACCGGCCTTACCGGCTCCGAGGCGAGCGAGCAGCTCGGCCTCGCGGTGCAGGGCATGGAGCTGTCGGGTGCGCTATCGGATGACGCGCTCACCGAGGCCGATCTGGCGGCCGGCCGCTACGACGCCGCCGCGATCGAAGTCCATCTGGTCGACTGGAGCGAGCCGTCGCTGCATGTCCTGCTCAACAAGGGCGTGCTCGGCGAGGTGCGGCGCGAAGGCGCGGCGTTCACGGCCGAGTTGCGCTCGCTGGCGCATCGGCTTGCGGAGGATACCGGCCGACTCTACACCGCGACATGCTCGGCCGACCTTGGCGACGCGCGCTGCACGGTGGATCTGACCGGTGCGGCCTTTCACGGCAGCGGCGCGGTGGCGACGCTCGCTGGGACGTCGAGCTTCCACGCTTCAGGGCTCGATGATTTCGACGACGGCTGGTTCACCGCCGGCAGGCTTGCCTTCACGTCGGGCGCCAATGCCGGCCTGGCGATGGAGGTGAAGATCCATCGCGTCGATTTGAGCGGCGTATCGATCGAACTTTGGCAGGTGATGCCGGAGCCGATCGTCGAAGGCGACACCTTCACCGTGACCGCCGGTTGCGACAAACGCTTCGCCACCTGCCGCGACCGCTTCGACAATACCGTCAACTTCCGCGGCTTCCCGCACATTCCGGGCAATGATTTCGTCGTCAGCGTGCCGGTCTCCGGCAAGGGCGGCAATGACGGCGGCAGCCTGAACAACGATGCATTTCAGGCGATCGCACAGCCGGTGCGCTCCCTCCCCCCTTGTGGGGGAGGGTTGGGGAGGGGGGCAGCGCGGTTAGAAATGAGCGTGACGCAATGACGAACCTTATCGCTTCGACCCCCTCCCCCGACCCCTCCCCACAAGGGGGAGGGGAGCGGAGAGCGCCGGTGCTTTTGCGCGAAGTGATTGTTGCCGAAGCGCGCTCCTGGATCGGCACGCCTTACCAGCATCAGGCATCGCTCAAGGGTGTGGGCTGCGACTGCCTCGGACTGGTGCGCGGCATCTGGCGCGCCGTCTGCGGCGACGAGCCCGAAGCGGTGCCGGCCTATTCGCGCGACTGGGCGGAGGCGGCATGCTTCGAGACGCTGGCGCTCGCCGCTGGACGGCACATGATCGAGATTGACCGCGCAGAATTTCTGCCCGGCGATGTGCTGCTGTTCCGCTGGCGCGCCGGCCTTGTCGCCAAACACGCGGCCATTGTCGCCGCGCCTGATCGCATGGCGCACGCGCACGATGGTGCGTCTGTTGCCGAGGTCGCGATATCGCCCTGGTGGCGCCGCCGCATTGCCTTCGCGTTTCGGTTTCCCGGAGTGATCGACTGATGGCCTCCCTGCTGCTTTCATCCGCGGGCTCCGCGCTCGGCGGCGCGATCTTCGGTCCGATCGGCGCGATTGCCGGCCGCGTCGTCGGTGCGGTCGCCGGCAATGTCATCGACCATGCGCTGTTCGGCTCGAGCGCGACGCGTCATGTCGAAGGGCCGCGGCTCTCCGACCTCGACGTCATGGCCTCAACCGAAGGCGCGCCGATCCCGCGCCTCTACGGCCGTGCGCGGCTTGCCGGGCAGGTGATCTGGGCGACCAAGCTCGAAGAAGTCATCACCACACGCACCGAAACCGCCGGCGGCAAGGGCGGCGGTGGCGGCACGACGACATCCACGACGGTCTACACGTACTTTGCCAATTTCGCCGTCGGGCTGTGCGAGGGCGAGATCGGCCACGTCGCGCGCATCTGGGCCGACGGCAAGCTGCTCGATCTCAACGGCATCAACCATCGGGTTTACACCGGCAGCGAGACACAGGCGCCCGACGCGTTGATCGTCGCCAAGGAAGGTGAGGCGCCGGCCTATCGCGGGCTTGCCTACGTGGTGTTCGAACGGTTGCCGCTCACAGATTTCGGCAACCGCATCCCGCAACTTTCGTTTGAGATCGTTCGCCCGATCGGGCGGCTCGAGCGGATGACGCGCGCGGTGACGCTGATCCCGGGGACGACCGAGTTCGGCTACGAGCCGTCGGAAGTCGTGCAGGCGCTCGGCATTGCCACGCACACCACGGAAAACCGCCACGTCGCGCACGCGCCCGCCGACATCGTTGCCGCGCTCGACGATTTGCAGGCGGCCTGTCCTCATCTCGAACGCGTCGCCATTGTGGTCGCCTGGTTCGGCACCGACCTGCGCGCGCCTTCTGCGAGGTGAAGCCGGGTGTCGAGGTGCTCATCAAGAGCACGCATCCATTTGCCTGGTCGGTGGCGGGGCTTTCGCGTGGGACCGCGCACGTCGTTTCCACGGTCGAGGGCAGACCGGCGTTCGGCGGCACGCCGTCAGACGCAAGCGTGACGCATCTCATCGCCGAACTGAAGGCGAGGGGGCTCAAGGTCACGCTCTATCCGTTCCTGATGATGGACATTCCGGCGGACAACGGTCTTGTCGATCCGCAGACCGGCGCGGCGCCGCAGCCGGCCTATCCGTGGCGCGGACACATCACGTGCGATCCTGCGCCCGGCCAACCCGCCTCGCCTGACGGCAGTTCAACAGCGGCGACGCAGATCGATGACTTCTTCGGCATCGGCGCGCCGGCCGGCTGGAACTACCGCCGGCTCGTTCTGCACTATGCCAGCCTTGCGGCCGGCGCGGGCGGCGTCGATGCCTTCCTGATCGGTTCGGAATTGCGCGGCCTCACGCGCGTGCGCTCGGCATCCGGCGTCTATCCGGCGGTGACGCGGCTCGTCGAATTGGCGGCCGACGTGCGCGCCATCGTCGGACCCGACACGATCATCACCTATGGCGCGGACTGGACCGAATACGGCGCGCATGTGGTCGACAGCGCCGCGCAGGAGGTGCGCTTTCCGCTCGATGCGTTGTGGGCGTCGGCGGCAATTGATGCGATCGGCATCGATTACTATGCGCCGCTCGCCGACTGGCGCGGCACCGCGAACGAGCTTGATCGCGCGCTCACGGGCTCGATCTACGACCAGAGCTACCTTGCCGGCAATCTGCGCGGCGGCGAGGCCTACGACTGGTACTACGCCGACGACGCAGCCCGCAGCGCGCAGACGCGCAGTGACATCACCGACGGGCTCGACAAGCCGTGGGTGTTCCGCGCCAAGGATATCTGGAACTGGTGGGCGAACCCGCATTACGAGCGCGTCAGCGGCGCTGAGCTCGGTTCCCCGACCGATTGGCTGCCGCAGGGCAAGCCGATCTGGCTCACCGAGATCGGGTGCCCGGCCGTCGACAAGGGCGCCAACCAGCCGAGCACGTTTCCGGACGCCAAGTCGGCCGATGGCGGTTTGCCGTACTTCTCCAATGGCCGGCGTGACGATCTTGATTCAGCGACGGTTTCTTGAAGCGGCACTCGGTGCGTTCGATCCCGACTACGGGGCGAGTATTGAGAACAACCCGGTGTCGTCGATTTACGGCGACCGGATGATCGCGCCGGACGCGATCCATCTGTGGACCTGGGACGCGCGGCCCTATCCGATCTTTCCCGCCGCCACCGACGTGTGGAGCGACGGCCCGAACTGGGAGACCGGCCACTGGCTCACCGGCCGGTTCGGTGGCGCGCCGCTCGATGCGCTCATCGCCGCGATCCTCGACGACGCGGCGATCGGCGATTACGACAGCAGCGCGCTCAAGGAGAGCGTCGACGGCTATGTCATCGACCGGCCGATGCCGCCGCGCGCCGCGATTGAGCCGCTGGCGCTAGCCTATGGGTTCGACGCCGGCGAAGTCGACGGCAAGCTCGTGTTCCGTCAGCGCGGCGGCGAGGTCCGTGCCGAGATCGAGGAAGACCAACTGTTGCTGCCGGCGGATCGCGCGCCGGCGCGCCTGGTGCGAGCGCAGGAGACTGAACTCGCGCGCGAGGTCTCGCTCTCCTTCACCGACTCCGGTTCCGACTATCGCCGGTCGGCCGTGACCTCGCGGCGGCTGGTTGGCGGCGCCGCACGCACGAGCCACGCCGATCTCGCGGTGGTAACCAGCGACGCCGCGGCCGAGCGGCGCGCCGACATCTGGCTGCAGGATCTGTGGGCCGGCCGCGAGAGCGCGGAGTTTGCATTGCCGCCGAGCGCGCTGGCATTCACCGCCGGCGACGTCGTCGGCCTGACGGTCGGTGGACGGCGGCACGTGCTGGAACTGCGCGGCATCACCGATGCCGACGGCCGTGCGGTGCGGGCGCAGTCGATCGACCCCGGCGTGTTCGACCTGCCGCTGGCGTCGCCAAGACGCCGCCCGCCCGATCCGCCGACGCCGGTCGGGCCGGTGCATGGCGTCGTCCTCGATCTGCCGACCTTGACGGCGGACGAACCGCCGATTCTGCAGCGGCTCGCGATCTTCGCCGATCCATGGCCGGGCGCGGTCGCGATCTGGCGCTCGGCCGACGGCTCAAGCTTCGAGCGCGCGGCGCTGGCGTTTGCGCCCTCGATCATTGGCGAGACGCTCGACGATCTACCGCGCGGGCCGACCAGCCGCTTCGATCATATCCGGCGCGTGCGGGTACAGACTTTACGGCGGAGCGCTGGCGTCGGTTTCCGATCTGCTGCTGCTCGCTGGCGCCAATGCCGCGGCCCTGCAGCGTCCGGACGGCGCCTGGGAGGTGTTCCAGTTCGCCAATGCCGAACTGGTTGACGAGCGAACCTACGCGCTGTCGAGGCTGCTGCGCGGGCAAGCGGGCAGTGAATGGGCGATGGGCGATCCGCTGCCGGCGGGTGCGCCTTTTGTGCTGCTCGACGAACACATCACGCCGATCGCGCGCGGCCTCGATACGCTCGGACAGACCATGCAGCTCCGCATTGTCGCGGCCGACCGCGACCATGGCGATCCGGCTGCGGTGGCGCTCTCCGCGACGCCGACGGCAACCGCGTTGCGGCCGCTTTCGCCGGTCCATCTCCGCGCCCGGCGCGGGGTCGATGGCGTCGCTTTGACGTGGACCCGCCGCACCCGCCGCGACGGTGACTCCTGGGACGTCATCGACGTGCCGCTCAACGAAGCCAGCGAGGCTTACGAACTCGACGTGCTCGACGGTGCGACCGTCAAGCGTACGCTGTCGTCCACCGCGCCGTCGGTGCTCTACCCAGCGGCGGACGAGATCGCCGATTTCGGTTCCCCGCAATCGAACCTCACCGCGCGCATCGTCCAGCTCTCGGCCACCGTCGGCCGCGGCGTCGCGGCGCAATCGAACCTCACACCCTGAGGCCCCATGACCGACACCAGCAATCTCGGCCTGCCCTGCATTGATGCGGCGCAGGCGCAGAAGCACGTCACCCACAACGAGGCGCTGCGGATCCTCGACAGCATCGTGCAGCTTGCGGTGCTTGACCGTGACCTCAATGCGCCGCCCGGCTCGCCCGGTGAGGGCGAGCGCTGGATCGTAAGCGCGAGCCCGGCGCCGACCGGGGATTGGGCCGGTCATGGCGACCATGTTGCCGCCTGGCAGGACGGCGGCTGGCAATTCAGCGAACCGAAGGTCGGCTGGATCGCATATGCGGTCGACGAGGGCGCGCTGCTGACCTGGAACGGCACCGCCTGGGACGATTTCTTCTCGACCGTCACGGCGATCCAGAATCTCGCCCTGCTCGGCGTCGGTACCACCGCGGACGCCACCAATCCGTTCAGCGCCAAGCTCAACAACGCGCTCTGGGTCGCCAAAACCGTGGCGGAAGGCGGCGACGGCGACCTGCGCTACAAGCTGAGCAAAGAGAGCGCGTCGAAGACGCTGTCCTATCTCTTCCAGGACAATTTCTCCGGCCGTGCCGAGATCGGGCTGACAGGCGACGACGATTTCCACTTCAAGACGTCGCCCGACGGCAGCAGTTGGGTCGATGCGCTCGTGCTCGACAAGACCAGCGGCGCGGCGCAGTTCAATTCGGCCGTCCAACTGACCGGCGATCTGTCGCCGGCGCAGATCACGGCCGATCAGAACGACTACGATCCGGCCGGCCTTGCGGGCGCGAGCGTGCTGCGGCTGACGACCGATGCGCCACGCCGAATCACCGGGCTCGCGGGCGGCGCCGAAGGGCGGCTCTTTTCGATCGTCAATTGCGGCAGCAACCCATTCGTGCTGGCGAATGCCAACGCAGGGTCGAGCGCCGCCAATCGTTTCGACATCGCGGCCGACCTGCGGATCGCGCCATCGGAAGGCGCGATCCTGATCTACGACGCGACGTCGTCGCGCTGGCGGCTCCTTTCGCCGCGCGCGAATACCCGCGAGCGGCTGACCGCGAACCGCACCTACTATGTCCGCACCGACGGCTCCGACAGCAATTCCGGGCTGGCCAATTCCTCCGGCGGCGCGCTTCTGACGATTCAGAAGGCCTACGACACCATCGTCGGCCTCGACCTGAGCGGCTACGCCGTCACGATTCAGGTTGCGGATGGCACCTACACGGCCGGCCTGACCATCGCGTCGCCGTGGACTGGGGGCGGGGCGGTGGTTCTGCAGGGCAACAGCGGTACGCCTGCCAATGTGCATATCAGTGCGTCATCGCATTGCATCCGAAATACCGCTTTGCTGCCTGGACCTTTCACCGTCAAGGACATCAAGCTCAGTTCGTCTGGCGGAAACGGCATCAGCAACGAATTCAATGCGGCTATATTTTTTGCAAACGTTGTGTTTGGCACATGCACCGGATGGCATTTGGCAGTGCCACGGCCAGGCGCAACGGTCGAGGCAACCGGCAACTACTCCATCGTCGGTAGTGCCTCGGGGCACTTCTTCGCTGCCCTCGGCGGCTTGGTCTATGTCACAAGCAGAACAATCACCTTGACCGGCACGCCGACCTTTGCCACGGCTTTTGCTTATTCGATCAGGATGGGAATCATTGATGCGGAAGCGCTTGCGTTCAGTGGTTCGGCAACGGGATCGCGTTACGGGATGTCAGATGGCGGTTTGATCTTCACGGGCGGCGGCGGGGCTTCATATTTTCCCGGCAATGCGAGCGGCGGCGGCGGGACCACCACAGGTGGCGGATTTTACGGATGAATTTCAGCGTGAATCCCTGCCGACACGTGCCGCGAGTGCTTTGATCTTTCTCGGAGTAGCGTTCGCCGAGACTAAACGGCCTTATGAGCGATTAGAAGAGTCGCGCTGGCGAGTTCGAATTTCTTTGCTTCGGTAAGTTGCTTGCACCAGGATCTGCTAACTAAGTCGGGTGGCGAAGATACCAGATCTTTAATGCTGAGGTTTAAGAACTCGTCTTTGGCCTGACCGGACAATCCGTCTGCCCAGCTTCTTGCGATCCAAGTTAGTGAACGGATCGGTGCGATAGAATCAAGAACAAGTTGTCGATCGATTGTCAGGTCGCGCTCGAACAAAGCTCTCAAGCCTTGCCCAGTCATGTTATAGTAGTGATGTGGGTAACCATGTAGGGGCTGTAGGAAAGGAACGCAACATGCCAAGCGTCCGCCTGGCTTTAGAACTCTGATGATCTCTCGCGCGCATCGAAACGGGTCGCGGACGTGTTCAAGGACAGCGATTGAAAGGACGGCATCAAACGAATTGCAGACAAATGGAAGCTCTTCGCCGATAGCGAGTACGTCGGTCGTATCGTAGTCAACGATCTCGAGGTTGACCACGTTCTGGTAGTAGATTTTTCGTCGTCCAGCCCCTGCATCGAGAACCAGGTTCGATGTTCGAATGATTGAAAGTGCTTCCTCGTCATAGTCATTCTGCGAGATCGCGTCCGTAGCGCAAATGCCAGCGTCACTCCGCAGATCGTCAGTTAAAAAGTCGAGCTTGCCGTTGCGTTCGATGGAATTCATGTCAGAACGCAAAATTGGACGGATCAATTTCATCTTTTCAGATCGTGCAGCCACGATCCGGCTTGTGTCGCGCTGCCGACGATTCTCGTACTGACCGAATATTGTGAAATGCTCGAATCCGCTCTTGAAAAGACCGGAGCGGATGGCGGCCGCGACGTCCGAATTAGCGGACAAATAGCCTTCCTCATGGAAGAGTTCAGGCCGACACGGTATGTCAATTTGAATGGGCGTTAGTGACATTCCGCAACTTTATCGAATTGACCCGCAGTGATCAAACACAAGGAATATAACGAAGGCCGTAAATCGCGTCCGCGTCATCTGCATTCGGATTGTGGGCATTGCCCTAGCGGAACCTCGGATCGGATTGGCATCGCGCTTAACGTGGTGTGACAGTTACCGTGCCGGTGGGTGCAACGATTGCCTACTTGGTCGCATTTGCTTGCGCGGAAGTCATTGCCAACATTGTCGCCAACAATACCTACACCGTCAGCGGCAACCTGCTATCTCGCTAATGAACTCGATGCCGCGCGAGAGGTATTTGGGATGATCTAATAATCCGTTGGCGCGCGCCCTGCAGCAAGTCGTCGGCTCAGATCCTGTTGCTCGACAGGCTCGACAACTGGTGAAGCTACCTGAACGTGCGGCTCCTTGGATTCGATGTATTTCGGTCGCATCCCCAAAAATGGCAATTCGATCGTGTGGTACGTCAGGATCGCGATCAGGATGCTGAGCGGGGCCACTACAAGCAGGCTGGTCCACATTGCGTCGGTATAGCCATCGCCACTCCATCTGACGTACAGGCTGTTCCGCAGAACCAACCCGATGATTGGGAAGTGAACGAGGTAGATCGAATAGCTGATGACGCCGAGGCTTGTGATTGCCCGGGCAATCGGCCTGAATAGAAGTCTGCCAGCGGCGATATAGGTTACGATGAAGCAAGCCCACGCCGCACCTTCAATGGTGGGCCATATCAGCTTCCAGTTCGCATACGAGGCGCCGCCACCCATTCGGTTGAATATCCATAGGATGGCTCCGACGCCCGTCGCTGCGGGAATAATCCAAATGGCATTTGGCTTGTGAGTGACGTAGAGCCTCGCGGCGATAATGCCGATGCAGAATTGATCAATTCGGCCGGCGATCGTCCAATAGCCGATGTCCTTCGGATTGACGCCCATGGCAAACACGGCGAGCGCGCGCATCACAAGAGCGACTGCAATCACTTGCAGGAGATACCGTGATCTGCGCTGATTGCTGAAGGCGATGAGAAATGGGAACACCAGATAGCATTGGAACTCGACCGCGACCGCCCAAAACATGCCGACGAAGCCGTTCGTGAGTTCCCCGGCCGGCACATTAAGCGGAAGCAAGCTTGTAAAGAACTTCAGAATGTCGCTTGGCCCTTGTTCAACACGGCTGGCGACGAGAAGGAATACGATCAACAACGGATAGATGCGCAATATCCTGGCAAGCAGGAATGAAGAGTAGCGAATCCGGCTCCCGACGACGCCGATCGAAAGAATGAATCCAGAGAGGACGATGAATAGCGCTACGCCTGTGTGTCCTTCCTGAAGGATCGTCACGAAGAAGTTGGCTGGATTTTGCCAGTCCTTGCCTTCGTCATAGGTCCGCCCGAAAGCCAAAATCGGCCCGATCAATATGTACCCGTGAAAGAAGAGAACGAGCAGAGCCGCAAACCCTCGGAGTTGGTCGACCTCGGGGATGTACGTGCGGTTGGTGCTAAATGACATGCAAAACCGTAGCGAGTGCAATCTTAGCGATCAATATATATTCCATTAAGTCCGAAGGTTGCTTTGTCGCAGCCCTTCTGGACGTCCCCGCTCTTGCCCACGACCCGCTGAAACGCCGCCCATAAGCCGCCCGGGACCGTGGCGGGCTGCGGCTAAAGCCGCCTCAACGCTTCACAATGAGCATCGAGCCATGACCAGGATCATCGACACCAATCGCGACACCACGCGTCATCTCAACGCGTTGCGCGCCGCCGGCATCGAGACCGTCATCCGCTATTACGCCCGCTCGCTGTCGAGCAAGGTGATCAGGCGGGCGGAGGCCCAGGCGATCGCCAAGGCGGGCCTGCGGCTCGGCGTCGTCTATGAGGGGGCGGGTGACCGGCTGTCGGCATTTTCCCAGGACATCGGTTACCGGGACGCGGCGTTCGCGCGTTCGCACGGTGCGCGGGAGATCGAGCAGCCGGCCGGCAGCGCGGTCTATTTCGCGGTCGACTTCGATGCCAATGCGGCCGAGATCAAACGCGCCATCCTGCCGTACTTCCGTGGCGTCGCCGATGCCTTCGCCGAGCCGAACGGCCTGCCGGTCTATCGGGTCGGCGTCTACGGCTCGGGCGCGGTGTGCGCGGCGGTGCTCGATGCCGGCCGCGCCGAACTCGCCTGGCTCTCCTGTTCGACCGGCTGGAGCGGCTATCGCTCGTTTCTGGCATCCGGCCGTTGGACGCTTCGCCAGCATCTGCCGGCGACGATCGCGGGTCTCGATACCGATCCGGACGACGTCAATCCCGCACGCCCCGACATTGGCGACTTTATCCCCGGCGCAGCGGCGCCTTCCCGCACGGCACCGGTGGCCACGGCCGCCGATGCCGTTGACACCCATCCGGCTACCCCGGCAAGCTGGTTGCAGCGGGCGATGACAGGGCTGCGGGGACTGATCCCATGAGCATTCAAAACGTGAAGACCTGGGGCTATCAGCTCCAGAACATCAAGCCGAAGAAGATCGCGGCCTCGCCCTACGATCTCGTGGTGATCGACTACGCCAGCGACGACGGCCCGTTCACCAGCGCGCAGGTCGAGGAAATGAAGCGCAAGCCCGACGGCTCGCGGCGGCTGGTCATCTCCTACATGAGCATCGGCGAGGCCGAGACCTACCGGCCGTACTGGAACAAGGCGTGGAAGAAGGAGCCGCCGCCGTGGCTCGGCAAGGAGAACCGCGAGTGGCGCGGCAATTACGGCGTCAAGTTCTGGGAGCCCGGCTGGCAGGCGATCATCTTCGACTACGCCGACGGGATCGTCGCGGCGGGCTTCGACGGCGTCTATCTCGACAAGGTCGATGAGTTCGAGGACATGGGCCATCCCGATGAGATGGTCGAGTTCGTCGCCCGGATCGCGGCGCGCGTGAAGGCGAAAAATCCGGCGTTTCTGGTGATCTCGCAGAACGGCGACGGCCTGCTGCCGCGGAAGAAGTTTCGCGACGTCATCGATGCGTTCGCCCGCGAGGACCTGTTCTTCGGCGAGGATGACGACGGCAAGCCCAACAAGCCCAACAGCATCAAGGACAGCATCGAACAGCTCCAGACGTTCGCGGCCGGGAAGAAGCCGGTGTTCGTGGTCGAGTATCCCAAGAACGATAAGCAGGCCACCCAGGCACGCGCCGACATCGCGGCGCTCGGCTTCATCGGCCACACCACCGACCGCGACCTTGAGACGATTTGAAGCAAGCTGCAACGGTTGTAGTTGAGCTGGTCCGCAGGGGCTGCATCATCCAAGCTGAGGTCGCTGTGATTGCGCCCTCTCCCCTTGTGGGAGAGGGCCACACCGTCGCGTCAACGTGTTCAGATGGGAGAGGGATAGGGACCACACCCCTCTCCCATTCTTGTTGTTGATTATCTGAACAGCCCTCTCCCGCAAGGGGAGAGGGCACAGCGACTGCTACCGCGCCCGCGGTCAGCGATACGGCGGCCGATCTGGCCGCGCACCATCAATCATAACAAGAGGTCTGACATGGCGGCGTCGTCCTACGACGAAGCGCTCGCGCGCCTGCTCGCGCACGAGGGCGGCTACAGCAATCATCCGTCCGACCCGGGCGGGCCGACCAATTTCGGCATCACGATCTATGACTATCGCAAATACCGAAGCCGAACGCGACCGCGGCCGACGTGCGCACCATGAAGGTCGACGGACGCCAAGGCGATCTATCGCAGCAAGTATTGGGATGCGATGCGTTGCGACGAACTCGCGCCCGGCGTCGACTATTGCATCTTCGACTATGGGGTGAATTCCGGCACCGGCCGCGCGCCCAAGGTGCTGCAGCGCCTCGTTCGTGCGCCGGTCACCGGCCGCATGGATGATGCGACCGTGCGGCTGGCGCGGGCGCACGACAGCAAGCGGCTGATCGCCGACATCTGCGATGAACGGCTCGCATTTCTGCAAGGCCTGAGCACGTGGCGGGTGTTCGGCAACGGCTGGGGACGTCGCGTGCGGGAGGTGAGGGCGGCGGCGCTCGCCATGGCGGCGCGCGCCGGCCACAACGCAGACGGCGCCGTCGTCACCCGTCACCGGCAAAGGCGCGGTGCCGGCAAGCAAAACCGTGCCGGCCGGCGCGGCCGGCGCGGTCGTCGCTGCCGGCGGAGCCGCCGCACTGCAAAGCAACGAGCCCGTCGTCATCGTGCTGCTGATCGTCGCAACCATCGCCGCCGCCGTCGGTGTGTTCGGGCTCTGGCGCTGGTGGCGCAAGCGCCGCCAGGAAGCGCCGGCATCAATTCAATCGGCATCACACTGAACAGCATCACACTGAAGGAGACAGTCATGGACAACCTCTTGATCTTCGGCGGCTTCGCGGCTGCCGGCTATGGGCTTGCGATCTACACCTGGCCCGCGGTGCGCACGTTTTTCGCGGGCGCCGAGCAGGAGATCGCCTGGCTGAAGTCGCGTCTTGGCGAACTCGAAGACAAGGTGCGCGGCGCCTTCGGCGATCGGAGCTGACATGGACTGGGGTGATCTCGCCAGGACCGTCATCGGGCTCGGCGCGCCGCTGCTCGGGCAGGCGCTGGGCGGCCCGCTCGGCGCCGCCGCCGGCCATCTGCTCGCGCAGGCGCTTGGCGCCAGCGAAGCGACACCGCATGCGGTGAATGCCGCGATCGTGGCCGCATCGCCCGATGCGGCCGTCGCGGCCGCGCTGCTGGCGGAGGAGAAATGGGCGGCGGCGTTGAGCGCGGAAGCCGACGCCGCCAAGGCCCAAGTCATTGCTGTCGGCGAAACCCAGCGCGCGGAAATCGGCAGCGATGATCTGCTGCAGCGCTGGTGGCGGCCGCTCTATGCGCTCGAACTGTCGATGGTCGAGTGCCCGGCGTTCGCCGTCACGCTGCTGCATGTGCTGTGGACCGGCTTTGCGCCCGGCATCAATGGCTTTGCCACGCTCTCCAGCCTGTTCATGGCGTATTTCGCCGCGCGCTTTGGTGTGCTCGGCGTCTATGTCAGCGGGCGCTCGCGCGAAAAGCAGGCGGTGGCGACCGGCCAGGCGGTGCCGGGCGTGGTCGGGCAGGTGGTCAAGGCGGTGACGAAGGGGCGGTGAGGTGCAGGGCCATGGTGTCGTGGTGCGGGAGGTGCTGGTTGTTCGACGGGAACGACGCGGCATTTGGTGCTCATCATTAGGGGCTTATTAAGCATCGGCCTCCAAAATTCCCCCCATTCTCGCGTGTGCGTATGAGTTGGCGTGTTGTCCTGAGGGCGTCACCCGCCTCATGCCGAAAGTCATGGTCGAGTGGGGGACATGATGCGAAGGCGCGTATTGCCTGCGTTGTTTGTTGTGCTGTTGGCCGGGGCCGCCATGGGGCTGGCCGCAACGCCGTCGAAGGCCGAACCGACCTATAGCATTGAGGGCTTCGAACCCGGCGAGCGCGCCGAGACCGGCCGCGATTTCCAATGCAGCCGTGCCGAGCATGCGACCGATTTCACCTGGTGCCGGCGGAGCCGTCACGAGAAGAACCGTCGCGGAACGTTCGAGTTGACGATGTCGGTTCTGCGGAACCAGGACGACGTCACGGTCTATGTCGATCGTCGCATCGAGCCGGCATTCTTTGGCTCCAACGATATCCAGAACGAAATCGCGCGGCTTGGAAATCGATTCGACGAACATGCTCACGAGGTCCGCCTGCCGCAGCGCGACGACTTGCCCACCGCTGTCATCGCCACCTGGGGCAAGATTCGGCTGGAGCCCCTGAATGCCGAAGCGCTGGCAGCGCTGAAATCGGGAAAGGCCTCGCCGCAGAATCTCTTTGTCGATTATCTCGGCGACCTGAAACGGTCGGCGGAACTCGGGTTGCCGGTCTATCGCATTCAGGGCGAGGCCGGCTATCTGTGGTCGGCGAGTTCCGCGAACGGGCGAGGACATTTGCGCTTCCTCGCGATCGACCCGTCGGCTCTGGCCGTCAAGCCTGCACCGGTTCTGGCGGCCAAGCCCGCCACGGCTGTAACGGCCGCGCCCGCACCGGTTCTGGTCGCCAAGTTTGCATCGGCTCTGGCCGCTGAGCCTGCGCCAGTTCTGGCCGCCAAACCCTTGCCGGTTCCGGCGGTCAAGGCTGCGCCGGCTCTGGCCGTCACGCCTGCACCCGCTTTGGCCGCCAGAGACGCGCCTGCTCCAGTTGCGGAGCCGCAGCCGAAGAAAATCGCGGCCGCTCATCCGGCAGCCGCATTGGCAGTGATGCCGGAATCTCAGCAGATCCCCAAGTCTCTCAGCGCGGTTGCGGCCAACACGACGATCCGTGCCAAGTCTCGACCGGAATATGTCGTGCCCACCAGGCCGGCGAGCGAGATCGATCGCGCGTTGCTGGCGGCCGAACGGCTGGCGCCACAGGCGGACGACAACCTCCATACCGGCTCCATTCGCGCCGACGCAGCGAAAGCGCCGCCTCCGGACGGCCTTCGGATGGAGTCGGTTGTTGCGATCGTTGGCGCCTCCGCGATCCTGCTGTTCTTCCTCGCCTCGCTCATCGAGCGTCTGCTGCGCGAGCCGACCGGGCTCGAGCTTCTCGAAATGCAGCAGAAGCGCGAACTGGAGCTTGAGCAGTGGGAGCTTGGCGTCGCCCCGGTCACGGCCCCGCGATCGGCCGTATGGCTGAGCGATCTGGCGCTGGGCGTGCAGGTGATTGCCGAGATTGTCGGCGAGTCCATACGCCGCCTCGACATCCGGCACGTCCTTAGTCCCTCGCGTTTCGCCGAGACCTTGAGGACGACGGCATTGCGGTGGTCGCCGCCCGCGGCCAAGTCATAGCGGGCGCGCCGCGGCCGCATCGCCATCTCTGCGCCCTCCCGTCTCCTTTCCCCCACCCATATCTGGTGGCAGAGTGACCGCCATGCCCGCCGATTCCGCTGTTCGGAGTCGGCGTCCGCCGAGCGGAGGAACCTGCCCGTGCGTCTCCTCGTCGTCGAGGACGATCCCGATCTCAACCGTCAGCTTGCGACGGCGCTGACGGACGCCGGCTACGTGGTCGATCGCGCGTTCGACGGTGAGGAAGGCCATTATCTCGGCGAGAGCGAGCCCTATGACGCCGTCATCCTCGATATCGGTCTTCCCAAGATGGACGGCATTTCGGTGTTGGAAGCCTGGCGGCGCGCCGGGCGCGCCATGCCGGTCCTCATCCTGACCGCCCGCGATCGCTGGAGCGACAAGGTCCAGGGCTTCGATGCCGGCGCCGACGACTATGTCGCAAAGCCCTTCCATCTCGAAGAGGTGCTCGCCCGTATCCGCGCGCTGCTGCGCCGCTCGGCCGGCCACGCCAAGAGCGAACTCAACTGCGACAACGTGCGGCTCGATACCCGTACCGGCCGCGTGACCGTCGACGGCAACCCGGTCAAGCTGACGAGCCACGAATATCGTCTGCTCTCCTACCTCATGCACCACACCGGCCGCGTGGTCTCACGCACCGAGCTTGTCGAGCATCTCTACGATCAAGATTTCGACCGCGACTCGAACACTATCGAGGTGTTCGTCGGCCGCATCCGCAAGAAGCTCGGCGTCGATGTCATTCAGACCGTACGCGGATTGGGGTATCTCCTGACCCCGCCGGGCAATGCGTCTTAACTCCCTCGCGCTTCGGCTCTTCTTCTCGGCGACGACCTGGACCGTGCTGATCCTGGTTGTGGTCGGCTTCGTGCTGTCCTCGCTGTACCAGGGGGCCGTGGAGCGCGCCTTCGACCGGCGCCTCGCCGTCTATCTGCGCACGCTGGTGTCCGATGTCGCCACCGACCAGAAAAGCGAAAAGTTCCCGCAGTCGCTGGTGGAGCCGCAGTTCGATCTGCCGCTGTCCGGCTGGTATTGGCAGGTGACGCGGCTCGACGCGCCGGTGCCCGATGTGCGCTCGTCACGTTCGCTATGGGACGGCACGTTGCCGCTGCTTGCGGAGCTCGCCGCATCGGTCGGCGCGGGTGTTACGCGCGCCGGCTACGCCGAAGGTCCGGAGGGGCAGCAACTTCGCATCATGGAGCGCACCATCGATCTCGGAGGGGAGGGGCGCTACCTGATCGCGGTTGCCGGCGACGCCAACGAGATCGACGACGAGGTGCACAGTTTCGACGTTGCGCTGCTCATCACCTTCGGTGTGATGGGGAGTGGTGCTGCTGTTGATCACGACCTTCCAGGTCAGCTTCGGCCTGGCGCCGCTCAAGCGAATCTCCGAAGGGCTGTCGGCGATCCGCTCCGGCCGCGCCGAGCGGCTCGAAGGCGTATTCCCGGTCGAGATCGCGCCGCTGGCGCGTGAGACCAACGCGCTCATCGAGGCGAACCGCGAGATCGTCATGCGCGCGCGCACCCACGCCGGCAACCTCGCGCATGCGCTCAAGACGCCGCTCTCGGTCATGATGAACGAGGCTGCAGCGCATACCGGGGATGCGCTTGCGCTCAAGGTGCGCGAGCAGACCGAGATCATGCGCGACCAGGTGGCACGGCACCTCGAACGGGCGCGGCTTGCGGCGCGCGTCGCGGTGGTCGGCACCGTCATCGAGGTTCGGCCGGTGGTGGCCGCGCTGGCGCGCACGATGGAAAAGATTCATCAGCGCCGTGGGGTGGCGATCGACATCGATGCCGGCGAGGGCGCGCGCTTTCGTGGCGAGCAGCAGGACCTCGAGGAAATGGTCGGCAACCTCGTGGACAATGCCTGCAAGTGGGCGCAGTCGCGCGTCGCGATCGAGGTCTTTTCCGAGAAGCCTGATCCGGCCGACGATCGCCGCGTCGTGCACATCGTGGTCGACGACGACGGTCCGGGGCTGTCGCCGCAGCAGCGCGAACTGGTGACGCGGCGCGGCCGCCGCCTCGACGAGACCAAGCCGGGCTCCGGGCTCGGGCTTTCGATCGTGGTCGAACTTGCGGGTCTCTATGGCGGCGGGCTCACGCTCGGCACGGCGCCGATCGGCGGCCTGCGGGCGGAACTCGTGCTGCCGGGCGTGTGAGGCGGCCGGACTCCGGTGTTGGAGTTATTGACAACACCTGAGGTGCTGGTAAAGCTTCAAATATGAAGGCCGAGGTGCTGTTGGACGAACGGCACGTGATCGCCGAAGACGCCTTCGTCGAGATCGTGGTGTGGCGCACGCCGCGTCCCGTCAGGGGTTCGGCGCATCGTTTCAAGTATCGATTGGCGCTTGTCGTCGCCGGCAAATGCGTCCTGCGATACGATAACGAAGCTGGCAAAGGGGATCATCGCCATTGGGGCAAGGCCGAAATGCCCTACAGATTCGACGGACATGAGCAACTGCTGACGGATTTTTGGTCGGACGTTGAGGCTTGGAGGCGAAAGCGATGAAGATCGTGACGCTGGAGGTTGCATCGGCGGCGGATGTGAAGCGTCGCGCACTGGAAGCCTTCAAAGGCCGGAAGCAGAGCGCCCGCATCAGCTTCGCGACTCCCGAACTGCTGTGGAAGGTCCTCACCGCTAAAAGGTGGGATTTGCTCAAGGTATTGGCCGGCGAGGATGCACTCACGATTCGCGAGATTGCGCGCCGGTTGGGCCGCGATGTGAAGGCGGTCCACGGCGACGTGCATGCCCTGCTTTCTGCTGGTCTGCTGGATAAGGCAGAGGACGGCCGGATCGTGTTTCGTTTCGATGCCGTCCATGTCGATTTCACCCTCCACGCCGCCTGATTGCGGCAAATGCGGTGGAGATCCTTCGGCTGCCGGGCCAGAGTTTTGCCCTAATTCTCAACATTAGATGAACGGCCGGCCTGGGCGTCAGACGCTGATCGGGGAAGATCGCCGGCACCAGCCTAGTCAGGTCTCTGCGCGACGGCTGTTGGCATCGCTGAGATGGGGGCAGAAGAAAAATGCACATCATTCGTTTGAGCGCCGCTGCGTTCGTCGCGATCTGGCTTGCCGCCTGCTCGGCGACACCCGAGACCGGACAAGGCGCGAAGGAGAATACCGGCACGCTCGTCGGGGCACTTGCCGGCAGCGTGATCGGCTCGCAGTTCGGCGGCGGAACCGGTGAGCGGATCGCGGCCGGACTAGCCGGCGCGGCGATCGGCGGGCTCATCGGCAATCGTATCGGCGCCAGCATGGACGACGAGGACAAGCAGCGCGCCTATGCGGCGCAGATGTCGGCGCTGGAACGCGGCCGGTCGGGCACGGCGGTCGCCTGGAAAAATCCGGATTCCGGCCGCTACGGCTCGGTGGTTCCGGGCCCTGCCTATCAGTCGAACGGCCAGCAGTGCCGGCAGTACACGCACACGATCTATATCAATGGCCGCCCGGAGGTGGCGCGCGGCACCGCCTGCCGCAATCCCGACGGCACCTGGACGGCGGTGGGCTGATCGCTCCGTCGATCAATCGCTCTGCAAGATCGAATCGAAGAGCCCCGGGCAAATGCCCGGGGCTCTTTTTTGATTCTGGACGTGGGATTCAGTGCGGCGCAGGCCGCTACCGCAATACTCATGCGGCGAGTTGCGCCGTGGCATGGAAATCCTCAAGGCGCGGCAGCACTTCCTTGGCGAACAGCGTCATGCTCTCGGCGGTATCCTTGTGATCCATGTGCCCGGCCTGCGTCATCATCAGGAACTGCCCGAAGCCGCCAACGCCGCGATAGAACTCGACGATCTGGTCGAACACCTGGTCGGGCGTGCCGGCGAACATCAGACCGCCCGTGATGGTGTCCTGGACGCTACCGGTTGCTGCGCTGCCGATCGGCTTGCCGTCCTTCGTGGTCATCAGATGCGCCGGGCCGCGCCAGCCGACGCGCTGAAACAGCTTGGCGGCGTCGGCCGCGGCCATGAAGCCAGGCGGGTTCTTGTACGGCTCGGCCACGCGGGTATTGGTCTCAAGATAGCTCTTGACCAGCGCCGCCCGCCGCAAGCCCTCCGCCTCGCTGTTGCCGCAAGCGACAAAGCCCATATAGGCGAAACGGTCGAGCGGAGTAGGCTGCGGACGTCCGGCATCCTTCCAGCCTTTGCGGTATTCATCGTATACCGCCTTGGCGCGCCAGCCGGTCATCACCGTGCCGAGCACATGTCCGCGATTGCCGAGTTCGCGCGCGCTGCTGAGGCTTGATGACGTGCTCCAGACCTGCGGGTGCGGCTGCTGGTAGGGGCGGGGCCAGATGTTGACGCTGCGGTATTGGAAGTATTCGCCCTCCCACGAGAACGGCCCGTCGTGCGTCGTCATCGCCTTGAGGATGAGGTCGTGCGCCTCCCAGAACCGGTCCATGACCCGCACCGGACGAGCATTCGACGGTGCGATCTCGTAGGGCACGCCCTTGATGAAGCCCATCTCCAGCCGGCCGCGCGAGATCACGTCGATGATCGACATCTCCTCGGCGATCCGCAGCGGGTCGTTGCGGTTGGCGATCGGGGTGCCGAGGCCGAGCAGCCGCGCGCGCTTGGTCTGCCGTGCCAGGATGGCGAGCGTGAGATGCACCGAAGCACTCATGCAGGTCGCGGTCGCATGGTGCTCGTTGACGATGATGTTGAGGCCGAGTTCGTCGGCCAGCATCCATTCGTCGAGATAGCGGTTGTAGAGACGCGATGCGATCTCCGGATCGCAATATTTGTTCGGCAGGTTCACGCGTAGCGACTCGGCGTCCTCGAACCACGCGTCAGGATAGGATTGTTCGCTGAAGGCATAGACTTTCATCAGAACGACTCTGTGGTGAACATGGAAACCGGCATCATCCCGGGCGGACCGGCGTGCGCCCGACGAATTCGGCGATGCGCTGCGCGAAGGCCTCCGGGCGTTCGAGATGCGGATAGTGGCCGGCCGCTTCGATCAACTCGAACTGCGAACCCGCAATCAGCTTGCCGTAGGCGCGGCCATAGTCCGGCGATGCGATGCGGTCGCTGGCGCCCCACAGCATCAGGGTCGGCACCTGCACGCGGTGCAGGCGGCCGGCGAGTTTCGGGTCGTACATATAGGGCGACCAGGCGAACAGAGCGGCCGCCTCGCGGTTGCGGAACAAGGTGGCAGCGTCCTCGTCCGAAATCGCCGTATGGTCGACGGCGCCAATGGCCGGGTCGTGAAACGCCAGCCGGTCAAGCTCGCTCTGTTTGGTGGTGAAGATGTCGACGATGTCGCGGTGCTCGCGATCGCCGACCTTGATGCCGACCGCATCGGCCAGCACCAGATGCGAGATGCGGTCGCACGATTTGATCGCGATCTCGGCGGCGATCCAGCCGCCGAACGACACGCCCGCCAGCACCACCTCCCGGAGGTCGAGTGTCTCCATCAGATCGAGATAGAAATAGGCGAGGTCGTCGACGGTGGTGATGCCGCGCGGCAGTTCGCTGTTGCCGAAGCCGGGATGCGAGGGCGCGAGCAGCGCGAAATGCTTCGCCAACTCGTCGAGCACAGGATCGGCCGGCTTGATCCCGATCACAGGGTGAAGCAGCAGCAGCGGACGGCCACTGCCGCGCTTGATCAACTCGACACGAACGCCGCGAATGTCGGTCAGGCCGTCCTGGGATTTAACGCGATCGAGCATGGCTACCTTCCGTGGCTGAGACCTGCTCGAACATCGTACGGCAGACCAGGTCGATTGCGCTTCCCGGCGGGACCGGCACGGTTTGGGCCGGCGATTGCGCAACGCTGCTGCCCGGGGCGACCATCAGGGCGCCAGCAAGCGAAAGCAACAAAGCGCAGAGCCACCGGCGCGACATGTGCCTACCAGGGTTGATCTGAAGTGGAATGCCTGCGGCACAATGCGGTCTCCCATGGAATTCTGCAAGATCGCGCCGCTTCATGCCTGCCGCGACCGAAACGCCTAACCCACGCTCGATGCCACGATGGCGGCGCCCAACATCCCCGCCGCCAAGCGGCGGCGTGCTCCCCATTCTTACCCCAGTGATGACTCGGCTTGCCGCGGTATGGAAGTTGTGCGGCCTCGCGGCCCGGCAGGCACAAAGCGACGATGCCAACTAAATCGCAGCGACTCAATGCGGACCGCAAGCGGGATGGCAGCGCGCCCATCGTGGTCCACTGCTCAAGCGCATCACGTCCGTGCGTGGCGTTCGGGCTTGAGTTGATCTTTCGATTGATCAGACATGCAGCATGTCCTCGACACGGGCACCCACGCCCGGATCGACAATTGCGGATCACGGATTCGGCTGACCGCACGTTTCGCCAATCGCAGTTTGATGCCGCGATGCGGTTTTGCGAGGCGTTCGGACAGGAATACGCCTCGCTTCTGACCAAGGCGGCCGGAGTGCCGCGCAGCGATCGAAGGGGCTGGCACGGAGGTAATGCCGCCGTCGCGGCCCAGGTCTGCGAATTTGCCGGAGCGCTAATGTCGCACCCTCGCGGGTTACGGAATAATTACAAACCAGTGGCCCCGCTTCGCCATGTCGCGGCATTTGCGGCCGTATTCGTGCCATTCTACCTCGCCGAGGCGGTGCGGCCTTGAAGTAACCCCGTTTCTCGCTCTATTCACAGCCGGGCCGCAGGATGGCCTCGGTTGCCATCCCGTTGGCAAATTTGGGCGGATGATTTTGAGGCCATGACTCTGTGGTTTGTGTTCGCGCTGATGACGGCCGCGGCCATTTTCGCCGTGCTTTGGCCGCTTGCAAGCCGCCGCAAATCGCCCTCCGGCAGCGATGTCGAGGTCTATCGCGATCAACTTGACGAACTCGAACGCGACCGCTCGACCGGCCTGATCGGTGAAACCGAAGCCCAGGCAGCACAGATCGAGATTTCCCGCCGGCTGCTCGCCGCCGATGCCGCGCAAGCGGCGGCGCCCAGCCCGGCAGCGTCAGGCCATGCGGTGTGGCGGCGCCGTGCCGTTGCCGTCATGGCGATCGTGCTGCTGCCGCTTGGCGCGGCGTCATTTTATCTTGCGCTCGGCTCGCCGCGGCTGCCCGATCAACCGCTCACCACGCGCGTCGCCCACGCGCGGGAAAACCAGTCGGTCGAAAGCCTGATTGCACAGGTCGAGACGTTTCTCGAACGCAATCCGGAAGACGGCCGCGGCTGGGAGGTGCTGGCGCCCATTTATTTGCGCATGGGCCGCGTCGAGGATGCGGTACGGGCCAGGCGCAACGCGCTCCGTATCAACGGCGAGACCGCGGAACGCTCGACCAATCTCGGCGAGGCGTTGGTCGCGGCGGCGAACGGGATTGTTACGGCAGACGCGAAGGCCGCGTTCGAGCGGGCGGTTACGCTCGATCCGCGCGACGTAAAGGCACGCTACTTCTTGGGGCTGGCAGCCGAGCAGGATGGTCAGCGCAGCGGCGCCGCCGCGATCTGGCGCGCATTGCTGTCCGACGCGCCCGCCGATGCGCCGTGGACCTCGTTCGTCCGGCAGGCGCTCGCCCGCGTCGAGGGTGGTGCGGCGCCGCCCGGCCCGACGACGGAAGACATCGCTGCGGCGTCGGATCTTGGCGCCGAGCAACGCAACGTTATGGTTCGCGGCATGGTCGACCGCCTTGCCGAGCGCCTGCATCGCGAAGGTTCGGATGTCGAGGGTTGGCTGCGATTGGTACGCTCCTATATGGTGCTCGGCGATCGCGACAAGGCTCGCTCCGCCGCCGATGAGGCGCGACGCGCGCTCGCAAGCGATCCCGACAAGGTTCGCCGGGTCGATGAACTCGCCAAAGGCCTAGGGATCGAAGGCTGACGGCTCGCAACCATGCCTTCAGCAGGAAAGCCGTGATGACCCGCAAGCAACGACGCATCGCCCTGATCGGCTCGGCGCTGGGCGTGCTCGCGCTGGCGGTGGGCCTGGTGCTCAACGCGATGCGCGATTCGATCGTGTTCTTCAATTCGCCGACCGACGTGGTCGAGAAACAGATCAAGCCCGGCGCCCGCATCCGCCTTGGCGGGTTGGTGAAAGAGGGCAGTGTTGCACGCCGAGAGAACATGGCGGTTCGTTTCGATGTCACGGACGGCAAGAACACGATCGCGGTGGCCTATCAGGGGCTGCTGCCCGACCTGTTCCGCGAAGGCCAGGGCGTGGTGACGGAAGGAACACTCGATAGCTCCGGGACGTTTAAAGCCGACAGCGTGCTGGCCAAGCATGACGAGGCCTATATGCCGCGCGAGGTCGCCGACGCGCTGAAGAAGCAGGGACACTGGAAGGAAGGCGCCGCGCCACCGGCCGCCGCGACGCAGGGGCGGGCGCAATGATCGCCGAACTCGGTCATTACGCGCTGGTGCTGGCGCTGGCGCTGGCGCTGGTGCAGTCGACCGTGCCGCTCTATGGCGCGCGCCGCAATGACCCCGTGCTCATGAATGTAGCGGGGCCGACGGCGATCGCGCAATTCGCGTTCATCGCGGTGTCATTCGCTGCGCTCGTCGCCTGCTATCTGCGATCGGACTTCTCCGTCGTCAACGTGTTCGAGAATTCGCATTCGCTCAAACCGCTGATCTACAAGATCACCGGCGTATGGGGAAACCACGAAGGCTCGATGCTGCTGTGGGTGCTGATCCTCAGCATATTCGGCGCCCTGGTGGCACTGTTCGGCGGCAATCTGCCGGAGCGTCTCAAGGCCAACGTGCTGAGCGTGCAATCCTGGATCGCGGCGGCGTTTCTGCTGTTCATCCTGGTGACGTCGAACCCCTTCCTGCGTATCGCGGCCCCGCCGTTCGAGGGCCGCGATCTCAATCCAATTCTGCAAGACCCCGGCCTCGCGATCCATCCGCCGCTGCTCTACCTCGGATATGTCGGCCTCTCGATTTCGTTTTCCTTCGCCATCGCAGCGCTGATCGAAGGCCGCATCGACGCCGCCTGGGCGCGTTGGGTGCGGCCGTGGACGCTGCTCGCCTGGATATTCCTCACGCTCGGCATCGCGATGGGTTCGTACTGGGCCTATTACACCCTCGGCTGGGGGGGCTGGTGGTTCTGGGATCCGGTGGAAAACGCCTCCTTCATGCCGTGGCTCGTGACCACGGCGCTGCTGCACTCCGCACTGGTGATGGAGAAGCGCAACGCGCTCAAGATCTGGACCATTCTGCTCGCGATCGTCGCGTTCTCGCTCTCGCTGATCGGCACCTTCCTGGTGCGCTCCGGCGTGCTCACCTCGGTGCATGCGTTCGCCACCGATCCGATGCGTGGCGTCTTTATCCTGGCGATCCTGGTGCTGTTCATCGGCGGCGGGCTTGCGCTCTTTGCGCTGCGGGCTGGGTTGCTGCGACAGGGCGGCGTGTTCGCGCCGGTCTCCCGCGAAGGCGCGCTCGTGCTCAACAATTTGTTCCTGGTGACCGCCTGCGCCACGGTCTTCGTCGGCACGCTCTATCCGCTCGCGCTGGAAGCCCTCACCGGCGAGAAGATTTCGGTTGGTACGCCGTTCTTCAACGCGACCTTCGCGCCGCTGTTCGTGCCGTTGCTGATCGCCGTGCCGTTCGGCCCGCTGCTGGCGTGGAAGCGCGGCGATCTCCTGGGCGTGGCGCAACGTCTTATCGGCGCGGCGGCGATCGCAGCGATTGGCGTTGCGGTGATCTTCGCCATGGAGGGTGGCGGCCCGGTGCTGGTGCCGTTCGCGATCGGGCTTGCGCTCTTTGTCATGGCGGGCGCGGTGACCGATATCGTCGAACGCACGGGGTTGCTCAGGGTGCCGCTACGGACCGCTTACGGACGCGCCTACGGTTTGCCGCGATCGGCCTGGGGCACCGCCTTTGCGCATTTCGGGCTCGGGATCGCGCTGCTCGGGATCGTCGGCGAGACGCAGTGGGGTAGCGAGCGCATCGCCGAACTCAAGCCCGGGCAGACGATCACCATCCGCCGTTACGAACTGTATTTCGACGGTATGAAACAACACCAGGGACCGAACTACCGCGAACTCGCCGCGCACTTCACCGTGCGCCGCCTGGGGGAGGTCGTTGGCGTGATGGAGCCTTCCAAGCGCACGTTCCCATCGCGCAATATGACCAAAAGCGAGTCGGCGCTGATGACGCGCGGCGTCTCTCAGATCTACCTTTCGCTTGGGGACCCGGGGCCGGACGGCTCGATCGCGGTCCGCCTCTACTTCAAGCCGCTTGTGCTGCTGATCTGGCTCGGGCCGGTGCTGATGGTGATCGGTGGCGGGCTGTCCTTGTCCGACCGGCGGTTGCGGATTGGTGCGCCGCGGCCCGCGCGGGCGCGAACCGCCTTTGCGCCGGCGGAGTAGAGCGCATGCGGTGGCTGTACCTTCTCATGGTGACGCTGGCCCTTGCAGTCCACGCGCCGGCGCACGCGGTACAGCCCGACGAAGTGCTGACAGATCCCGTGCTCGAAGAGCGAGCCCGGGATCTGTCCAAAGAATTGCGCTGCATGGTTTGTCAGAATCAGTCGATCGATGACTCTGATGCGCCGCTGGCCCGCGACCTGCGGATCCTGGTCCGGGAGCGGCTGCAGGCAGGGGATAGCGATGCTCAGGTGCTCGATTTCCTGGTGGCGCGCTATGGCGAGTTCGTTCTGCTGCGGCCGCGCTTCAATGCCCACACCGCGCTGCTCTGGCTGATGCCGGTAATCGTGCTGCTGATCGGCGGTGCGGCGCTCGTTTTCGCCTGGCGGCGGTATCGCCGGCAAACGGCAAGTGCATCGGCGGCTGCCGACAGTGCGGCGCTGTCGCCGGCGGAGGCCGACCGGCTGTCGCGCATCCTGCAGGGCGGCGACTCGTAAATCCTTCGTAAATATTTCGAACTGACGAAAAATCTTACGCAACATGATCGCGACTTGCCCGGCTAGTCTCGTCTTAAGATATTGATATTATTGATTTATTTCTCAGTTCGCTACCTTACAAAACTTTAATCTCCCGGCCAGCAAACCGTAATGCGCGGCTGCCCATCCTCTCATTTCGCGAAGGGCGCCCCCGCGCCGAGTCAGACAAATGGAGTCAATGATATGAACGAGAGCGTTTCCGCTCCGAAGTCGCGTCTTACAGCGCGACGCCTTGTTCTGCTTGCCAGTGCTGCCGGCCTCGGTGCGGCCGTTCTGTTCACCGGCGCAGGACTGGTGACCAAGATCCCCGGCTCCGCCCTCAACACCGTCGCTTACGCCGAGGGCGTTCAGCGGCCGATGGGATTTGCCGACATTGTCGAGAAGGTCAAGCCTGCGGTCATTTCCGTCCGCGTCAAGATGAATGCCGGCCCGAAGATGATGGGCTTCGAGGGCAACATGCCGTTCCCGCCCGGATCGCAGATGGAGCGGTTCTTCCGCCGCTTCGGCATGCCGGATGGCAACAACCAGATGCCGGACGCGCAGCGCCAGCCGCGCAATCACTTGGTGACTGGTCAGGGTTCGGGCTTTCTGATCTCGGCTGATGGTTATGCGGTGACCAACAATCACGTGGTCGACAAGGCCGAGACGGTTGAGGTCGTCGCCGACGACGGCAAGACCTACAACGCCAAGGTGATCGGCACCGATCCGCGTACCGACCTTGCCCTGATCAAAATCGAAGGCCGCAACGACTTCCCGTTCGTCAAGCTGGGCGAGAAGGCTCCCCGCATCGGTGACTGGGTGCTCGCGGTCGGCAATCCGTTCGGTCTCGGTGGCACAGTGACGGCCGGCATCGTCTCGGCACGTGGCCGTGACATCGGCGCGGGTCCGTACGACGACTTCCTGCAGATCGACGCGCCGGTCAACAAGGGCAACTCCGGTGGCCCGACCTTCGATGTCGACGGCAACGTGATAGGCGTCAACACCGCAATCTTCTCGCCGTCCGGCGGCTCGGTTGGCATCGCGTTCGCCATCCCGGCTGAGACCGTGAAGACGGTGATCGCGCAGCTCAAGGATAAGGGCTCCGTGACGCGCGGTTGGATCGGTGTGCAGATCCAGCCGGTCACCGCCGAAATCGCCGAAAGCATCGGTCTCAAGACCCAGCAAGGTGCGCTGGTTGCCGATCCGCAGGCGAATGGTCCGGCGGCCAAGGCCGGTGTCCTCGCCGGTGACGTGATCACCGCGGTCAACGGCCGTGCGGTCAAGGATGCCCGCGATCTCGCCAAGCAGATCGGCGCCCTGGCCCCTGGTGCCTCCGTCAAGCTGAGCGTGTGGCGCAAGGGTGAAGAGAAGAGCTTCTCGCTCAAGCTCGGCGAACTGCCGAACTCGCGCGAGGCCAAGGCCAGCGCGCCGGAGAGCAAGTCCTCCTCGAACGACGTGCCGCGGCTTGGGCTCACGCTGGCTCCCGCCGGACAGGTTGCTGGCAGCGGCTCCGAGGGCGTGGTGGTGACCAATGTCGATCCCGACGGGGTCGCTTCCGAGCACGGCTTCAAGACTGGCGACGTTATTCTCGAAGTCGCCGGCAAGAAAGTTACGAACCCGACCGAGGTGCGTGACGCACTGAGCGAAGTCCACAAGGACGGCAAGCGCTCGGTCCTCATGCGCGTGAAGTCCGGCGAGGGTACGAAGTTCGTCGCCCTCCGCCTCGGCCAGGCCTAACCGAATGGGGCGCACCGTCGGCATCCGTCGCCCCCGCTGACGGTTCGAACCAGGGGGACGGGCCAGTCGCCCGTCCCCATCTCATAACTCCGGACTGGCATCCGTCGCCCCCGCTGGTCCGGAGTTGTTGAGGGGTGGTGGGGGAAACTCCGCCACCCCTCTCATTTTTGTGCCCGCGGTGCGGCGGTTGCGGTCCGTGTTCGCGACTTGTTGAAGTGTTGCAGCTATGATGCCCTCCGAGACACATACCGCCGCAGTGCGGGAAAGCCCCTACGGTAGAGATGGCCGCTCCGTCATGCGTCTGTTGATCATCGAAGACGATCGCGATGCCGCAGATTACCTGGTCAAGGCCTTTCGCGAGGTCGGCCACGTTGCCGATCTTGCTGCTGATGGCGAGGAAGGGCTCGCGCTCGCTATGGACGGCCAATACGATGTCCTGATTGTCGACCGCATGCTGCCCAAGCTCGACGGGCTGACGGTGATTGGAACCTTGCGCGGCAAGGGCATCGAAACGCCGGCCCTCATTCTGTCGGCGCTCGCGCAGGTCGATGACCGGGTCAAGGGGTTGCGCGCCGGCGGCGACGATTACTTGCCCAAGCCGTATTCGTTTGCCGAGCTTCTCGCGCGGATCGAAGTGCTGGCCCGCCGTCGTGGCGGCCGCGAGGAAATGGTCTATCGCGTCGGCGATCTCGAACTCGACCGGTTGTCCCATCAGGTCTCGCGTGCCGGCGACGAAATCGTGCTGCAGCCGCGCGAATTTCGTCTGCTCGAATACCTGATGAAGCATGCCGGCCAGGTGGTGACCCGCACCATGCTGCTGGAGAACGTGTGGGATTATCATTTCGATCCGCAGACCAACGTTATTGACGTGCATATCTCGCGGTTGCGATCAAAGATTGATAAAGGTTTCTCTCAACCATTGCTCCACACCGTGCGCGGTGCCGGGTATGTGGTACGCGACAGCAAGTGATTGCCCCGCCCTGGGTTGCCGCTAGATCGGACCGGGCGGCGGTACACGTCGGCGGGTGAGGGATGACGGCGCTCGGCAAGCTCCTGCGCACGACCGCGTTCAAGCTGACGCTGGTCTATCTCACCGTGTTCGCCCTGTTCGCGGCCTTTCTGCTCGGCTATTTCGCCTGGAACACGCGCCGGCTCATCACCGAGCAGATCACCCAGACGGTCGACGCCGAAATCACCGGCCTTGCGGAGCAGTACCGCCTGGGCGGTATCCGTCGCCTGGTCTTCGTGATCGACGCGAGGGCACGCCGGCCGGGGTCGAGCCTCTATCTCTTGACCACGCCGGCGGGCGAGGGCCTGGCCGGTAATGTCGGTTCGCTCTCGACCGGAATTCTGGAGACGACCGGTTGGACCGAGACGGCCTACCGCCGGCTCGACGATCAGGATATCGCCGGGCATCGTGCACTCGTCAGAGTGTTTCAATTGCCTGGCGGCTTCCGGCTGCTCGTCGGCCGCGACCTCGAAGAGCGCGAAAGGCTACATGACATTGTGCTGGCGGCCGGTCGCTGGTCGCTGGCGATCGTCGTGATTCTGGGGGTCGCCGGCGGGTTCTTCGTGACGCGTCGCGTGCTCAAGCGGGTCGATGCCATGACGGATACGACCCGCACGATCATGGACGGCGATCTTACCGGCCGGTTGCCGATCGCCGGTACCGGCGACGAACTCGACCGGCTGGCCGAGAACCTCAATGCCATGCTCGAGCGGATCGAGGCGCTCATGCATGGCCTCAAGGAGGTGTCCGACAATATCGCGCATGACCTCAAGACGCCGCTGACGCGGCTGCGGAACCGCTGCGAGGAGGCGTTGCGTCTGGCGGAAGACGAATCGCAGTACCGCGCTGCGCTTGAAGGCACGATCGAGGAATCGGACGCGCTGATTCGCACGTTCAATGCGCTGCTGATGATCGCGCGGGCCGAGTTGGGCCAGGCGCGCGACAACATGACCGATTTTGACGCCGCCGAGATCGCACGCGGGGTCGGCGAACTGTACGAGCCGTTGGCCGACGACAAGGGCCTTACGCTCACAGTCGAAGCGCCCGCCGCAGCGCCGGTTCACGGCAACCGCGAACTGGTGAGCCAGGCACTTGCCAATCTGGTCGACAACGCCATCAAGTATGCCGCACCAAACCGCTCGGCCGCCAACGCTCATGGTTCCGGGATCGTCGTCAAGGCGCAGGGTGACGGGGATCGCATTCTCCTCACGGTGGCGGACGGCGGGCCCGGCATCCCGGAGGCCGATCGCGGACGCGTCGTGGACCGCTTCGTGCGGCTTGAACAAAGCCGCTCCGAGCCGGGCTCGGGGCTCGGTCTCAGCCTCGCATCGGCGGTTGCCCGGCTGCATGGGGGAGAGCTGCGGCTCGAGGACAACCAGCCCGGGCTGCGCAGCGTCATCATGCTGCCGCGCGTCGGGCCCGGGCAAGCTGCGGCTTAGGGTCCCCACACGATGGTTGAAAGGGCGGGGACGCGCCCTTTCTTCGCGCGGCGCCTTAGAATATCCCTAAATCAACATGGCCAATTCGCTTGCGCAGCGTATCGTCACTGCGCCGCAGCTTTTTGCGGCCGATGAGGCGCGTGCACGCGTTGCCGAATGGCTTGATGAACTGTCCGATTCGCCCGCCGGCGACACGCTCAAGCGGCTGCTGACCGAGCATCCGACCCTGAGTGCGCTCATTGCGGCGCTAGGCCGAAGGGGCGCCCTATCTCTGGGACCTCGCCCGCCAGGAACCGCAGCGGCTTGTCGCGCTGCTCGAAGCCGATCCCGACAACGGTTTCGACGAAATCCTCAACGCAGCGGTGCGCGCTGTCGCGGCGACCCAGGACGAGGCGCAGGCAATGCGGCTGCTCCGCCGCATGAAGGCGGAGACCGCGTTGCTCATCGCCATCGCCGACATCGGCGGCGTTTGGCCGGTCATGGAGGTCACACGCCGGCAGACCGAGCTGGCGGACGCGGCCGTGAGCGCCGCCGTTGAATATCTGCTGGCCGACGCGCAGCGGCGCAAGCGGTTCAAGCTCGCTGACCCGCTCCACCCGGCAAAGAACTGCGGATACATCATTCTCGCCATGGGCAAGATGGGCTCGAACGAGCTCAACTATTCGAGTGATATCGATCTGATCGTGTTCTACGACGCGGCTTGCGCAGCGCTTGAGCCCGGCACCGAGCCCGGCGCATTCTACGTGCGGCTCACGCGCGGGCTGGTGAAGCTCCTGCAGGAACGTACGCCGGACGGCTACGTGTTCCGCACCGATCTCAGATTGCGGCCGGATCCAGCCTCCACCCAGATCGCCATCTCCACCGCCTCGGCGCTGAACTACTATGAGAGCGTCGGCTTGAACTGGGAGCGCGCTGCGCTGATCAAGGCGCGGCCGTGCGCAGGCGACATCGAGGCCGGCGAAGCGCTGCTCAGGGATCTGGCGCCGTTCATCTGGCGCAAATATCTTGATTTCACAGCGGTGGCCGACATCCACGCGATGAAGCGGCAGATCCATGCCTATCGGGGTCATGACACCATCGCGGTCGAGGGCCACAACATCAAACTCGGACGTGGCGGAATCCGCGAGATCGAGTTCTTCGTCCAGACCCAGCAGTTGATTGCGGGCGGCCGGCATCCCGAACTGCGCGATCGGGAGACGCTGGCGACGCTCAAGACACTCGCGGACGGCGGCTGGATTGATGTCGAGGCGCGCGCCGATCTCGACAGCGCCTACCGCTTCCTGCGCGTGGTCGAGAACCGCCTCCAGATGGTGGCCGACGAGCAGACCCATACGCTGCCCGCCGAGCGCGACGGGCTCGAACGTTTCGCCCGTTTTGCGGGCTTTCCTGACCGCGACACCTTTGCCGAGGTGCTGCTCTCGCATTTACGCAACGTCCAGCGCCACTACGCGACTTTGTTCGAAAATGCCCCGATGCTCGAAGCCGGCCGGCGGCCGTTGTTGTTTCCCGCGGATGCCGACAACCGCGAGACGCTTGATCGGCTGACCGAGATGGGCTTTCGCAGCCCGCTCGAAGTGTCAGCCATGGTGCGCGGCTGGTCGGCGGGGACCTATCGGGCGCTGCGTGCGGATTTCGCCCGCGCCGAACTTGCCGATTTGATTCCGGTCCTGCTGCCGCACTTCGCCCGCTCCGCCAATCCGGACGCGGCGCTGGCCGCATTCGACCGCTTCCTCGCCGGCATGAAGAGCGCGCGGCTCTTTTCGCTGTTGCGGCAGAACCCCGACCTCATCGCATTGATCGCGCAGGTGCTGGGCGCCGCACCCCGGCTCGCCGAAATTCTCGCGCAGTTCCCCGAAGTGATGGACGCGGTGATTGATCCGAGTTTCTTCGGGGCGCTGCCGGAGGACTCGGAATTGACCGCCGGGCTCGACCGATCGCTGTGGCAGGCCAGCACCTATGAGGATTTCCTCGAACGGATTCGCATGTTTGCCCAGGAGCACATGTTCCTGATCGGAACCCGCATCCTGTCGGGCACGGTGTCGGCGGAGCAGGCCGGCGAAGCATTTGCGCGCCTCGCTGATGTGCTGATCCGGTCGCTGCATCGGACGGTCGAGAACAATTTCGCCAAGCTTCACGGCTGTATCCGGAACCAGGAGACCGCGATCCTTGCGCTCGGCAAGCTTGGCGGACGCGAAATGGCGGCGACCTCGGACCTCGATTTGATCGTGATCTACGAGTTCGATTCGGAACATCCCGAATCGAGCGGCCCGCGGCCGCTTTACGGCTCGCAGTATTTCTCCCGTCTTACGCAGCGCCTTATCAATGCGCTGACCGCCCCGACCCGATATGGCCACCTCTATCAAGTCGATATGCGGCTTCGTCCATCCGGGCGCTCAGGGCCGCTCGCGACACAGATCGACGGCTTTGCCGGTTACCAGGAAGCCGAGGCCTGGACTTGGGAGCATTTGGCCCTGACGCGTGCGCGCGTCGTTTCCGCCAGTCCCGAATTTGCCGAGCGCGTCGAGAGCGTGATCCGCGGCGTGCTGTGTCGTCCGCGCGACGCTGCGACGGTGGCGGCGGACGTGGTCGAGATGCGTCAGGCAATCGCAACCGAGAAGGGCGAAGACGATCGCTGGAATCTCAAATACGTCGCCGGCGGCCTGATCGACATCGAGTTCATCGCACAGTATCTGCAACTCGTTCATGCGGCCGAGATGCCCGGCATCCTCGATACCTCGACCGCGCGCGTGCTCGACAAGGCTTGGCGGCTTGGCGCGCTTGCCACCGAGGACGCGGAAGTCCTGCGTCCGGCGGTGCGGCTCTATCACGACCTTACGCAGATCCTGCGGGTGTGCCTCAACGGTCCGTTTGACCCCAAAACCGCGGCGCCCGGGCTCATGCAACTGCTCGCGCGCGCAGCCGACGTGCCGAATTTCGCCACGCTCGACGCCTTCATCGGCGAAACGGAGACCAAGGTGCGGGCAAGCTTCAAGCGCATCCTCGGCGCTTCGATGTGACGGCCGGCCGGCGCCGGTTCGGCGAGCGTTCGGCCTTCAGGCCGCGGCGACTTCAGCCTGCTCGCGGCCTACTGGCTCGGAATGAAGCGGCAGGCGCAGCAACACGATCGTACCGCGACCGAGCATCGAGCGGATGCGCATCGTGCCGCCGTGCAGTTCGGTGAGCGAACGCGCAATCGCGAGGCCAAGCCCCGATCCCTGATGACTCTTGGTGAGTTGGCTCTCGACCTGTTCGAACGGCCGGCCGAGCTTGGCGAGCGCGTCGCGGGGAATGCCGATGCCGCTGTCGGCGATGGCGATGCTGACGCAACTCCCGGCTGACCGCGCCCGGATCGTGATGCGGCCGCCATCAGGCGTAAATTTCACCGCGTTGGAGAGCAGGTTCAGCATGATCTGCTTGAGCAGACGGCGGTCGGCCATGACGCGGATGCCGGCGTCGATGCGGGAATCGAGCGTGAGCTGCTTGTCGTTGGCGCGGCCCGAAACCACGCGCATGGCATCGTCGAGGAAGGGTTCGAGTTCCACCTCTTCGCGATCAAGCCGGATGCGGCCGGCCTCGATCTTCGACATGTCGAGCACGTCGTTGATCACGTCGAGCAGATATTGCCCGCTTTGATGAATGTCGGTGCAGTACTCGCGGTATTTATCGGTGCCGATCGGGCCGAACATGCCGGCCTCCATGATCTCGGAAAAGCCGATGATGGCATTGAGCGGCGTGCGCAGCTCATGGCTCATGTTGGCGAGGAACTTCGATTTCGCCTGGCTCGCCTCTTCGGCGCGTGTCTTCTCCTCGGAATATTTCTCCGCCAGGATGGCGAGCTCTTCGGCCTGGCGTTCGAGCTTTTGCTGAGACGAGCGCAAGTCCGAAACCGTGTTCATCAGGCGGCGCTCGCTCTCCATCAGCCTTTCTTCGTGCGACTTGATGTTGGTGATGTCGGTGCCGACCGAGACATAGCCGCCATCCTTGGTGCGCCGCTCGCTGATGTGCAGCCAGCGGCCGTCGTCGATCTGCGCCTCGAAAGTGCGCGCTCCGGGCAGCGCGCCTTCGCTCGTGACCTTCGAGCGCACGACCGGTTCGCGGCCGGCGGCCACCACTGCTTCGTAGGATGCGCCCGCAACGATGGCATCGTCGGGCAGATTGTACAGCACCTGGAAATTGGAATTGCACAGCACGAGCCTGTTCTGGGCATCCCAGACGACGAATGCCTCCGGAATGGTCTCGACCGCGTCGCGCAGACGGAGATCGGCTTCGACTGTCCGCTCCACCAGCGATTTCTGCTCGGTAATATCGACCGCGATCCCGATCAGATGCGGTCCGCCGTCACCGGACTGCTGCACCAGTTCACAGCGTGCGCGCAGCCACACCCAATTGCCGTTGGCGTGGCGCATGCGAAAGGCGTGATCGACGAGGTTGGCCTTGGCGTCGGCAAGTTGCACGGCAAGTTCATAGAGGTGGATGTCTTCGGGATGGACGATGGCATCGACCTCGCCGAAGCTCATCAGTGCGTCGCGCGGTTTGAGGCCGAGGATCGCAAACATCGAGTGCGACCAGAAGATACGGCCGCGGGCGAGGTCCCAATCCCACAATCCGCAGCGGCCGCGGTTGAGTGCGGTGTCGATGCGAGTGCGCACCGTCTCGTAAATGACGTCCGCTTCGCGCGCGCGCGTCGCCTGCCAGTGAAAGGCGAAGCCGAGGATCAGTACGACGAAGCCGGTGGTGGCGGAAAGCGTTACGGTCAGTGCGGTATCGGAGAGCCATGGCCCCAGTGCCTCGCCGCGAGGATGTACGATGGCAAGATCGCTGTTCGAGGCCGCGAGGTTGCGGACCGTCGCATAGGCAGGCGTGCCGTCCGCGAGTGGGATTTCGAGCACGCCGGCGGCGGCGCCCAGCGTCGTCAACGGTTGCACCGGACCCAGGACGTCAATCAGATTGCGGCCGGTCATCGGCGGTTCGAGGGGAACTGCCGCAACTGAAGCGCCGTCACCCTTATTGAAGGGCACGAAGCGGATGCCGGCGATGATGACGCCATCGGCGTTGGCGATAAATATCTGGCGGCCTGGAATGCGTCCCCAGGCTGGAAGCATCTGCTCTAGTGCGTTCTGAAGACGGCGGTCGGGCTTGCTGGGCTTTTCGCGTTCGAAGCGGTCAAGCCTGTCGGCGAGGAGATCGCCTACGGCATCGATCTGCTTGACGAGGTCGGCGATGGTCTGGCGGCGATGATCGAGCACCTGCACGATCGCACCGACGCAAATGGTGAGCAAGAATGCGATGATCAATGCAGGGACGGCGCGTCGCAGAGCCGGTTCGGCGGTCAATAGCCGCCGATACGCGGGCTTTGCAATCGACTGCGCAAGTCCCTTGATTGAATCTGTGCTTACAGACGCGCTCGCGACCTCAGCGCGCGCCATGCGTGGCCTCCCCGGATGTCCCTAACAGCCTTCGATCGGAAGGATGTGCCGCATCTCTCCGAATCACTTTGATTGGAATTGAAAGATGGCAATTTGTCGAGAGGGCACGTTAAGGAATTTTTAAGATTTATGACCGGCGGCTTACGGATTGATCTGCAATGAATTTCTGCCGGGATCCGAACCTGCGGGTGGTCCGGGGAAAGAAATTCGCGGGAATTTCAGCGTGGCAATACAGTGACGGCGTTAAGCATTACGGCACCGCGCGAGCGGCAAATCGCGGTCAAGTTTGCGACGCATCCGCCGTGCTCGTTGCTGCCTGAACAGAGCAAAACTGCATTAATTCCGTCAGTCGTCAGCCAGCGCGCGGCGGACGATGTCGCCTACGTCGGGAGAGAGCGATGGCGAATCCGCAACGCGTCGCAACGCGGCTTGCGCCCGCGCCCGCCGGCCAGGCTCAAGTACATGCCAGCTCTTGAGCGAGGACAACAGTCGCGCCGCAAGCTGCGGATTCTTCGGATCGAGTGCCAGCACGGTCTCAGCGACGAAGTCGTAGCCCGCGCCATCGGCACGGTTGAATTCCTTCTGGTTCGCCAGCGCGAACGAATGGATGAGAGCGCGCACGCGGTTAGGATTGCCGAATGAAAATGCCGGATGCTGGGTTAGCGCCTTCACCCGGTCGAGTGTTGCGGGCTCCGGAATCGAAGCCTGCAGCGTGAACCACTTGTCGACGATCAGCGGGTCGTCCTTGTAGCGTGAGAAGAAGTCGTCGAGCGCGGCGGTGCGTTCCGGTACGGCACATAGCGTGAGTGTCGAGAGCGCGGCCATGCGGTCCGTCATGTTGTCCGCAGTCTGATATTGCTGCACGGCGTCCGCGATCGCGTCGGGGCGCCCGGTCGCGGCCATCAGATCGAGACAGGTGTGTCGTAGTGTGCGCCGTCCGGCGCTCGCAGCATCCGGACTGTAGGGGTTCCGATCCGCGATTGCATGGTAATGTTCCGCCAGGGCGGCGCCAAGATGCGTTCCGATCGTGGCGCGCAACGCCGCACGTGCGGCGAAGATCGCGTCTGGATCGACGTCGCGACCGATCTCGCGCGCGATGTCCGCTTCTCCCGGCAGCGTCAACGCAAGCGCCACGAAGGCAGGCTCGAGCGTGCCATCGGCAAGGATGGCGGCAAGCGCGTCGAGCAGACCCTGATCCTGACGCGCCGTCGCGCCCGCGCGCAAGGCGGCCACGTTGTCGACGAGCAGGCGCGACGACAGCGTCTGCAGCGCTTGCCAGCGGTTGAACGGATCGCGATCGTGGGCGGCAAGAAAGCGCAGGTCGTCGCCCGAAAGATTGACGATGAGTTTCACCGGCGCCGAGAATCGTCGGTTGATCGACGGCACCGGCGCTTCGTCCAGGTCTTGGAAGACGAATGATTCTGCGGGCTTGGTCAGAGCGAGCACGCCAGACTCAACGGCTTGTCCACTGGCAAGCTTGAGCGGCAGGTCGCGCCCGTCGCGGCCGACGAGACCGATCGCGAGCGGAATGACCATGGGTTCCTTGTTCGGCTGTCCGGGCGTCGGCGGTACGGTTTGCACGATCTCAAGCCGGTAGGTTCTCGCCCGCGCGTCAAAGCGGCCCGATGCAACCACTTCCGGCGTGCCGGCCTGCGCGTACCACAGCATGAACTGTGTGAGGTCGTGGCCGGAGACGTCGGCGAAGCACTGCACGAACTGCTCGACCGTTGCCGCCTCGCCGTCGTGGCGGGTGAAGTACAGGTCCATGCCCTGACGGAATTTGTCCGGGCCGAGCATCGTCTGAAGCATCCGCACGACCTCGGCGCCTTTCTCGTAGACGGTTGCCGTGTAGAAATTGTTGATCTCGTGATAGAGCGCGGGGCGCACCGGGTGGGCGAGGGGGCCGGCGTCTTCAACGAACTGATGTGCGCGCAGGCCCCGCACGTCGCCAATGCGCTCGACCGAAGCGGAGCGCTCGCTCGCGGAAAACTCCTGATCGCGAAACACCGTCAACCCTTCCTTAAGGCAGAGTTGGAACCAGTCACGGCAGGTAATGCGATTGCCAGTCCAGTTGTGAAAGTACTCGTGCGCGATGATCGCCTCGATCTTTTCGTAGTCGGAATCAGTCGCGGTCTCGGGCGACGCCAACACGTATTTGTCGTTGAAGACGTTGAGGCCCTTGTTCTCCATCGCGCCCATGTTGAAGTCGGAGACCGCGACAATCATGAAGATGTCGAGATCGTACTCGCGGCCGAATGCCTGTTCGTCCCATCGCATCGAGCGCTTGAGAGAGTCCATGGCATGGGCGCAGCGCGCTTCCTTGCCGGGCTCGACATAAATTTTCAGCGCGACGTCGCGCCCGGACATGGTGCGGAAGGTGTCCTCGACGCAGGCGAGCTTGCCGCCGACAAGCGCGAACAGGTAGGACGGTTTGGGAAATGGATCGTGCCAGACGGCGAAGTGGCGGGTAGTACCCGGCACATCGCCGGACGACATCAGGTTTCCGTTGGCGAGCAGCACCGGCGTGTCGGACTTCTCGGCCTCGATGCGGGTGGTGTAGACCGCCATTACGTCTGGACGGTCGGGAAAATAGGTGATGCGGCGAAAGCCTTCGGCTTCGCACTGAGTGCAATAGTTGCCGCTCGACCGGTAGAGCCCGGTTAGCTCGGTGTTGGCCGAGGGATCAACCACAGTCTCGATCTCCAGCCGGAACGGACGTTGCGGCGGCTGGGCGATCGTCAGCCGGTCGTCGGTGGCAACGTATTGCCCGTCCGGCAGCGTCACGCCGTCGAGCTTCAGCGAGGTCAGCTTGAGGCGCTCGCCGTCGAGCACGAGGGCTGCCGGGACCGCGCTGCCGGGATTGGGCTTCAGGGCCAGCATCGCGCGCACGCGTGTTGCGGTTGGGTCGAGCGAGACGTCAAGCTTCACCGTTTCCACCAGCCAATCGGGCGGACGATAATCGACCAGGCGGACGGGACGGGCTTCCTCGGTGCGCATTTTCACTCGACTCAAAGATGGAGGGCAGGGACGCTTTTACTCATATACCTTAAGTTGCCCCTCTGCTTTAATCGCTTCCAACAGGGCTTCACTCATTGTATGGGTGCGCAAACAAAATTGGGAGGAATATGATGACAAAACTTCGCGTGTTCTGGTTCGCCTTGGCGGCGTTCGCGGCGGCGATTTTTGTACCCGCGCAAGCATCGGCGCAGAATTACCCCACACAGCGGGTTACGATCGTTGTGCCATTCGGCGCCGGCAGCGTAACCGACATCATGGCGCGCATTCTTGCGGACGAACTGTCAAAGCGCTGGAACCAGCAAGTCATCGTCGAAAACCGGCCCGGGCTGGCCGGCACCACCGCAGTAGCGAAGGCCCCGCCCGATGGCTACACGCTGATGTTGACCTCGAACGGTCACACGGTCGCGGCGCTTGTGAGCAAGAATCTATCCTTCGATCCGATCAAGGACTTTGTCGGTATCACGCGCGTGAGTTCGGCGCCGCTGTCCCTCATCGTGAATCCCGCGGTCCCCGCAAAGGACCTCAAGGAACTCGTCGCCTATGCCAAGGCTAATCCCGGCAAGCTCAATTTCTCTTCGCCGGGCCTCGCCAGCACGACGTTCATCGCCGGCGCCCTGTTCCGCAAGGCGACCGGGATCAACATCGTGCATGTGCCATACAAGAGCGTGCCCGAAGCGGTGTCCGCCGTGATTCGAGGCGACGCGCATATGTACTTTGCGCCGACCAATGTTGCGAGAGAACAGGGCGCGGCTGGCAAAGTCCGCGTAGTTGGCTCGGTCACTCCGCAGCGGCTTCCTGAAATGCCGAATACGCCGACTTTCCGCGATCAGGGTATCGACTTTGTCTACGATGCGTGGTTCGGGCTGATGGCGCCCGCCGGCGTTCCCAAGGACATCATCGCCAAGGTCAATCACGATGTCGTCGACATCCTGAAATCTCCGGCCACCAAGGCGAAGCTTGCCGCCCAGTTCCTGATTGCCGTGACCGATACGCCTGAGCAGTTCGACAAGCTCCTCCGCGACGAAACCGCACGAAACGCCGAGGCATTCAAGGCGATCATCAACTAATTTAGCGCCCGGCCAAAGCGTTAGCCGCAGCATTGGGAGCGCATGGCGATGGGCCATGCTCTCTCTTTGCTTTTTGCATTCCATGAGCGCGTGTCAGCGTGGCGAAATGCCTGCGCGATCGTGGGCGGCGCCCCACGCGGGGGACACGGTTGCCAACTCGCTGGAAGCCGCGTCTGAACAGCGCTAGCATCCACGCATAAGAATATTCACTCGGGAGGAAGCCATGACCCAATTGCGCCATACCGGCGTCGCCGGTAATGCGTGCCTTTGCTGCGCGCCGCCGTCCGCGATGTCGCGCCGCCAGTTCCTTTGCACCACGGCGGCCGGGGCGGTCGCCACCTCGGCGGTCTCCACCGCAATGGTTGGCACAGCGCAAGCCCAGCAGCCGGCGTCCGGCCGCGCTATTCTGATCAAGGGCGGCTGCGTGCTCTCGCTCGACCGCGCGGTCGGCGATTTCGACCAGGCCGACGTGCTGATCGAGAACGGCAAGATCGCCGCGGTGCGGCCCAACATCAGCGCGCCCGATGCCGAGGTCATCGATGCCTCGCGCATGATCGTGGCACCGGGTTTCGTCGATACCCACCGTCACATGTGGCAGGGCATTCTGCGCAATGTCCTGCCGGACGGTTCGCTCGACGATTACATCGCGACCGTGCAGAAGACCTTCGGCGCGCGATATGTACCCGACGATGTCTATGCCGGAGATTATTTGAGCGCGCTTGGCGCGCTCGACAGCGGCGTGACTTGCATCCTCGACTGGTCGCATATCCACAACACACCCGAGCACACCGACGCGGCCGTCAAGGCTCTGAAGGACTCCGGAATGCGTGCGGTCTTCGCCTACGGTAATGCGCAGACGGCCGACGGCCGCTGGTGGGAAGCAAAGGGAGCGAAGTTCCCCAGCGATATTGCACGCCTGCGTAAACAGTATTTCTCCAGCGATGATCAACTGGTGACGCTGTTTCTCGCCGCGCCGTCGGGGGCGCCCGAACAGATACTGCCGAGCTTCAAGGCGGCGCGTGATGTCGGCGCCCGCATCACCATCCATGTTGGCGTCGGCGAGCGCGGCCGTTCGGGCCTGCTGGAGAAACTGAACGCGCTCAACGCGCTCAAGTCCGACACGACCTACATCCATTGCTGCACGCTCAACGACAACGAATGGAAGCTGATCAAGGATACCGGTGGGACTGTTTCGATCGCCAGCTATGTCGAAACCCTGATGGGACACGGCCATCCGCCGATCCAGAAGGCGATCGACATGGGCATTCGCCCCTCCTTGAGCGTGGACGTCGAGACGTCAGTGCCGAATGATTTCTTCGCACAGATGCGGACGATCTTTTCGTTGCAGAAGAACGACGTGTGGGCGAAGAAACTCGCCGGCGACAAGAACCCGCCGAAGTTCCTCACGGTGCGCGAGGTCCTCGAATTCGCCACCATCGAGGGAGCGCGCGCCAACGGCCTCGACCGCAAGATCGGCACGCTCACGCCCGGCAAGGACGCCGACATCATCCTGCTGCGCACCGACCGGCTCAATGTCATGCCGATGAACAACGCGGTTGGCGCTGTGGTGACCAGCATGGGTCCGCAAAACGTGGACACGGTCCTGATCGCCGGCAAGGTGATGAAGCGCAACGGCCAACTGGTCGGTGTCGACGTCGAACGTCTCAACCGGCTCGGCAACGAGGCGCGCGACCGGGTCTACAAGGCCGCGAATGTAAAGAATACGCGCGTCTAATAGGCCAGCGTCATCGCGCCCGCCGAAAGGATTGGATGCCCTGCGCCAGCGGGGCATCCATCTCCGGTCATGCGCCTTCGAGGCATCGTGAATGTGATTCAGGCCGGTGCCGGCTCGGCGTGCCCGATTACCCTTTTGATCGACGGAAACCGCAAACGGAGCGCGCGCTCGACCTCGTCGACCTTCTCGTGCACCTCAGCCACCGCCAGCGCGGGGGCGACACGGCAGTGGAAATTGACAATCTCGCCGCCCTCGACGTCGCGTACCCGCACGTCGTGTACCTCGCCGACGAAATCGATGTTGTCGGCAATCTCGATCAGGGCTTGATGCACGACCGCCACCCGCTCGCGCGTCGCGTCGCGGCCGGGCTCGTCGTGCGGCTGCAGGGGCTCAATATGGGTCTCGACCTCGACCTGCGGCCCCAACTCTTCGCGGATCGCCTCTTCCAGGCCGCTCGCGATCTCGTGTGCGTCGCCGAGCGGTAGCGTGCCATCGACTTCGAGATCGAGCGCCACCGCCAGCCGGTCCTCGATTGCGTGCACCGTGACGTGATGGACTGCCAGCGCACGGTTGCGCGCGATCACCATGACGCGCTCGAGCACGGTTTCGTCGTCGAGCGCGCGGGGTTCGGTGGTAATCGTCACCTCCGCGGCCGGGCTGTCCTCGCGCACAGCGTTAAGGATACGCTCCTTCAGCACGCCCACGCGGTCGAGGGGCAAGGTACGGCTTACGGCGACGAACAGATCGACGAACATGACGCCGCCGGCCTGCCGCACGCGCAGCCGATCGATGGCGACAACCCCGGGGATCCGCAACACGCTTGTGGTGATCTTGTCTGCCGCACCTGCAGGCGCGGTATCGGTGAGCGTATCGACGGTGCGGCGTCCGAGCCGCCAGCCGGCGATGCAGATGAAAATCGCCACGATGATGGCGGCGGCGGAATCGGCCCAGCGGTACCCCATCAGCACCAGGACAAGCCCGACCAAAACCGCCAGCGACGACCACATGTCGGAGCCGAAATGCAGCGCGTCCGCCTCCAGCGCCTCGCTCGATGTCTTGGCGGCGACCCGGTAAAGCACGCGAGCGCGGAAGAAATCGACCACGACCGAGCCGATGATCACCGCAAATGCCCAGAACGTCGCATGGACCGCATGGCCATGGTCGCCGAACAGGCGCCGCAGTGCTTCCCAGATGACGACGCCCGAAAGCAGGAACAGAAGCGCGGTCTCCGCCAGCGCGGAGACGCTCTCGACCTTGCCGTGACCGTAATGATGCTCCTCGTCGGCGGGCTTGCCGGAAATCCGTACCGCGAAATAGGTCATCACGGTTGCGGCGAAATCGATCAAGGAATGCGCCGCCTCCGACAGAATCGCGAGCGAGCCCGACGTCACGCCGACGATCGCCTTGGCCACCGTCAATCCGGCTGACGCTGCGATCGATGTCAGCGCAACTCTTTCCTTCTCGTGCTGCAAGACATTCTCCTCGCCGTGAGCCGTACCGAGTGGCGCGCCGAGCGTCAATGCGGCGCCCTCCGGTGTGGCTCCTCAGGGAACGCGAGTGCCTCGGTCGTGAGAATGCAATTGATTTGCATGAGAAGCGGTGCGTCGTTGCGCGGCATTTTTTTCTTGGTCGATCAATTATCAATCAGAAATTGCTTGGACTTCGTGCATCTTGCGGCGACGTTGCCGGGAGCGGAGCGGCTTCTGCGAATGTGAAATAAGTCATTGAGATCGATCGTATAAAAGCCTTTGCACGGCAGCCGCCGCGCGTTAGACACTTGGGTGCTGCTTCCGCTCCAAGCACCAGATCTGGCTTTCGCTGTGTCCACTCTGAAATACTACCGTTTCTCGATCGCGCCGATGATGGAATGGACCGACCGGCACTGCCGGTTCTTCCATCGCCTGCTCACGCGCCGGGCACTGATCTATACCGAGATGATCACGACCGGGGCCGTGCTTCACGGTGATCGCGGGCGGCTGTTAGCCTATGATCCCGCCGAGCATCCGGTCGCGCTGCAGCTTGGCGGTTCCGATCCGCAAAAGCTCGCCGAGTGCGCACGCATTGCCGCCGATCTCGGTTACGACGAAATCAATCTCAATGTCGGCTGTCCTTCCGATCGCGTGCAGGAGGGCCGCTTCGGCGCCTGCCTGATGGCTGAACCGGCGCTCGTGGGCGACTGCGTCGCCGCGATGACGGCCGCCGTCGGCGTGCCGGTCACGGTCAAATGCCGCATCGGCATCGATAACCAGGACCCGGAGCAGGCGCTCGCAACGCTCACGCATGCGGTCATGCCGGCGGGCGTCGCCGCGCTGATCGTGCATGCCCGCAAGGCCTGGCTGGCCGGCCTCTCGCCACGCGAGAATCGCGATATCCCGCCGCTCGATTATGATCGCGTCTACCGGCTCAAGGCCGCGCATCCGCAGCTTCCCATCGTGATCAACGGCGGCATCACCGACCTCGATCAAGCCGCAGCGCATCTCGCACGCGTTGACGGCGTCATGATGGGCCGTGCCGCCTATCAGGAACCCTGGCGCTTGCTGGACGTCGGTCCGATACTTTTCGGGGAAGCCGCATCCTTTTCGACGCCCAAAGCGGCGGCCGAGGGCTTTATTCCCTACATTGCGCGTGAGCTCGAGCGAGGCACGCGGCTTCATGCGATTACACGGCACGTGCTCGGGCTGTTTCGCGGCGTGCCGGGGGCGCGTGCGTTCCGGCGGCATCTCGCGACCGAGGGGGTCAAGCCGGGCGCGGACATCGCCACGTTCCGCGAAGCGTTGTCCCAGGTCGTGGACATCGATACGCCGACAGCGCAGACCGCCGCGGCGTGATGCTCGGATCGGCCCATCGAGCTGCTTTCCCTCCGAGCGATCGGCGTCGGAGCAGGGCATGATCCTTGGCGTGCCGGTGAGCGAGTTTCTTCTACTGGCGGCATTGATCATTGTCGGCGGCCTGGTCACCGGCGTCCTCGCCGGGCTGTTCGGTATCGGCGGCGGCGCGCTTATCGTGCCGGTCCTCTATGAGGTGTTTCGCGCGCTCGGCGTTTCGGAGCAGGTCATCTTCCAGCTCTGCGTCGGTACGTCGCTCGCAATCATCGTTCCGACCAACGTGCGGTCGTTTCTCGCCCATCGCGACAAGGGCGCGGTGATGATGGACGTAGTGCGGGCCTGGGCGATACCGGCCGTGGTGGGCGTCGCGGTCGGCTCGGTGCTTGCTGCTTTTGCGCCCGCGGCAGTGCTCAAGCTCGGCTTCGTGGTGGTGGGGAGCGTGATCGGGTTCAAGCTCCTGGCAGGCCGCGACGACTGGCGGATCGCCGAGGATCTCCCGGGACCGGTCGGCATGACGGCTTACGGTTTCTTCGTCGGGCTCGCTGCTTCGTTGATGGGCATCAGCGGCGGATCGATTTGCAATATGATCCTGACACTGCATGGCAAGCCGATCCTCCGGGCGGTCGCGACCTCGGCTGGCCTCGGGGTTCCCATCACGATTGCGGGGACGCTTGGCTATCTGCTCGCGGGGTTGCCGCAGCAGTCGCTGATGCCGCCGTTCTCGATCGGCTTCGTCTCGCTCATCGGATTTGCGCTGATGGCGCCGGTTGCGAGTTTCGCCGCGCCCTATGGTGCGCGGCTGGCGCATTCGTTGTCGCAGCGCCGGCTCGAAATCGGCTTTGGCTGCTTCCTGCTGATCGTCTGTGTTCGATTTGCGGTGAGCCTGGCCGTCTGAACAAGTGCCGCTGCGCAAAGCCGTCCTAAGGGTGTCCGCGGAGCAGCAGTTTATCGCCGCGGACCTGCCAGCTCTCCAGGCGATTGAGGAAGGTCATGCCCAGCAGGTTCGACCGCAGTTGTCCTGGCTGCGCGATCAGCGCCGGCACCGAGTGTTCGGTGATACGGCCGATCGATATCCGATCGAGCGTGACTGGCGCGGCTTTGGTACGGCCGTTCGCGGTGTCGACACTCACCGAATAGCTGAGGACTTCGAGCGGAAGGCCCGCGGCTTTGGCGGCCTCCTGGGTGAGCACGACCGCACTCGCGCCGGTGTCGAGTACCATGGACACGCGCGCACCGTTGATCTGTGTATTCACCGAAAAGCTTCCGCCGGCGCCGCGCGCGATCTCGACTGATCGCCCGCGGCTCGCCGCACGGCCGGGAATAAGCTCGGCGAGCACCCGGTCGGCAACCTCGCGCAACTCGAAGCGGTAGGTGTACCCAACCACGAGCAGCAGCACGATCACCAGCCAGACCAACATCGATTCCAGCACGTGCGTAAATCGCTGCCGGAAGGATACCAGCACCAGCAGGCCGACAACGAGGAGCGCTACGGCCTTGATAGTCCCCGAGGAAAAATCGTACTGCCGCAGGCTGGCGAGATCGCCGCCGTGCCGAATGACCAGCACGAACAGCACTGCCGTCAGAATCGCCAGAAGAATCCAAAGAAGCCGGCGCACCGTGTCGTCCTCAGATGGCGTCGGTTCGGGCAAGGGCTCGCCCGACGCATGACGGCGAGACGCCGCGGCAGGTCGGCCATGATTCGCATGCGCTCGTCCGGGGCGAACCCGATCCAGCCGGCAATTTCGGCCGTGGTGCGTCCGCAGCCGACGCACAGCGCAAAAACCGGGTCGACGGCGCACACTTTATTGCAGGGGGTCTCGATCGCGGCCATGACTCAAATCAGTTGGATGTCGCGGTCGACACTAAGGATCGCCGTCGGGAAGGCAATCGGGTGATCGCTCGCGCGCACGGAAAGTTTACGTGCCGGTGCGGAACAGTCGCCGCCGCAATGACCCGGACTTCGTCGCGGCGGATCGCTTGCGGGCTCGGTCGGCTGCGGCGTCGGCTGGATCGAAGGGGCGGGCTCCTCCAGTGGGGCGAGTGCGGCCATCACCCGCTCGGGCGGGAATGTGACGAGGACTTCGGTGCCGATGCGCAGCTTCGATTTGAGCGTGAAGGTCCCGCCGTGCAGGTCGACGAGACTCTTCGCGATCGGCAGGCCGAGACCCGCGCCTTGTTCGGCCGATTTGATGGAGTTCGAGCCCTGGCCGAAGGAGGCAAGCACGATGGGTATCTCCTCTTCGGGGATACCGGGACCGGTATCCTTGACGCTGATGTACTGTCCGCCCGAGGCGGTCCAGCCGGCCTTGAGCCAGATCTCGCCGCCCTGCGGGGTGAACTTGATGGCGTTGCCGAGCAGGTTGAGGCAGATCTGCCGCACTGCGCGCTCGTCCGCCCACAGCCGCGGCATGCCGGTCTCGAACATCTCGTGAATGACAAGGCCGCGATTGCGCGCGCGCATCTGCAGGAGATGGGCGCATTCGCCGACGACATGGGCGAGCGACACCGACTCTTCGTTGAGTTCGTAGCGGCCGGCCTCAACGCGGGACAGGTCGAGGATCTCGTTGATCAGACCAAGCAGGTGAACGCCGGAGTTATGGATGTCGCCGCAATAGTCCTTGTAGGCCGCGACCTGGTGGGGACCGAAGATTTCGCTCTTCATCACCTCCGAAAACCCCAGGATCGCATTGAGCGGAGTGCGAAGCTCATGGCTCATCTGGGCGAGGAAGCGAGACTTGGCGATGTTCGCCGCCTCGGCGCGACGGCGCGCCTCGTCCGAGATTGCCTTGGCGGTTTCAAGCTCGCCGATCAGCGCATCCTTTTCCGCGCGCGCCTCAAGACTTGCCAGCGTGGTCGAATAGAGCCGGTAAGCCAGGAGCAGGAAGTAGCCCTGCGCGGTCACGGCCATGATGGCCAGGATGTAGTCGCGCAGATTGCCTTTGAGGGTGAAATTGAGCGCGACCGCCGCCGTCACCGGTACCGTCGCGGCGAGAACCGCAATCGGCACGCTGGACGCCAGCATGCTCGCCACCGCCACCACCAGCAGCATGACGAACAGCATGAACGTGCTGGCCTGGGCGTCCACCCCGATCGGGTGGATCAGGATGAACATCCAAGCCAGTCCGAGAAACAGGTCGAGAATGATGAAGCGCAGCCGCCACTGGCGGAGGTTGACGCTGCTCGGCGGTTCCGACAGGAACTGGCGGCACTTGGCCATCATGACGGCGTGGATGACCAGCACGGCGCTGGTCCAGATGCTTGCTGTGACCGCGCCGGTCCACAGGCTCGAGAGGAACCCGACAGCACCAACGAGGAGCAGGATTACCAGCGAGGCCGACAGGCGATTCTGCGCAAATTGCCGCAATAGCTCGTAGTCGAAGGCCGGACGGGTGCCGGTCGTCGATGTCAGGCGATCGCGTGCCTCGCGCACGTGCTGTGCCGCTGCCCGACGGCGCCTCGCCGACGTACCGTCGGGCGGCGCTGCCACGTCGCGTGGATCACGGGTCGCGTTCATGCTTAATGGGTCTCTGCCCCCCGACAGCTTCCAGGCAAACTGCCGCCAAATCCTTAAAGGCACGCTTAAGAGGACCCTAAATTCACTGGTTAATGATTGATTTCTTTGACGGCCGATGCCGCGGTTCAGCCGCAAAACGATCATTTGGCAGTGCTCGCCTTGACCACAACCCAGAGGCCGTGGTCCGGTACCGGCGAGAAGTCAGGGCGGTTCGAGCCGCGGGCTGGCGATGGCGGCGGGAGGGGCAGGGAGACGACATGAAGCTTTACGACGGCGGGCGGGCTCCCAATCCGAGGCGCACCCGCATCTTTCTGGCCGAGAAGGGGATCACCTTGCCGTTGGAGCAGGTCGATCTCGGAGCGTTGCAGCAACGAACGCCCGGCTATACGGCGGTTAATCCCCTGCAGCGGGTACCGGCGCTGGTGCTCGACGACGGCACGGTAATCACCGAGTTCGATCGCAATTTGCCGATACTTTGAGGAGTTGCAGCCGGACCCGCCGTTGTTCGGCCGCGGCGCCCTGGAGGTGGCGCAAGTCGAAATGTGGCAACGGCGGGTTGAGCAGAATCTCCTTGGCGGAGTTTCCCATGTCTTTCGCAACTCGCATCCGGCGATGAAGGAGATGGAGGTGCCGCAGGTGCCGGCTTGGGCCGAGGCCAACAAGCCGCGGATCATGGATTTCCTGGTCATTCTCGATCGGCAACTCGCTGACCGGCCATTCATTGCCGGTGATCGCTACTCGGTTGCCGACATTACCGGCCTCGTCGGCGTCGATTTCATGAAGCCTGCAAAACTTGCGGTCCCGGACAACCTCGCGAACATCAAGCGCTGGCACGCCGATGTTTCCGCGCGTCCGAGCGCACAGGCCTAGAGCCATCGACATGCGCGTGACGGTCATCGGATCGGGGGACGCGTTCGGCTCCGGTGGCCGATTTAATACCTGTTTCTTTGTTGAGACCGCGAAAGGCGCGCTGCTGGTTGATTGCGGCGCGTCCGCTTTGGTCGCGTTGAAGGCGCGGGGCATTGATCCACTACGGATCGATGGAATCATCCTCTCCCATCTCCACGGCGATCATTTTGGCGGATTGCCGTTCCTTCTGCTTGATGCGCAGTTTCTGGCGCGGCGCGAGCGCCCGCTCACGATCGCCGGGCCGCCCGGCTCGCGCGCCAGAATTGACCAGCTCCTTGAGGTGTTTTTTCCGAAATCGACCGGAACGAAGTGGCGCTTTGCCTGGGACGTGGTCGAGATCGAGGTCGGCCGAGACACCGAGATTCTGGGACACAATGTCTTGACCGCGCAGGTCGTGCACCAGTCCGGCGCGCCCTCAACGGCGTTGCGGCTCTCCGACGGCGAAAAGCTGTTCGCCTACTCCGGCGATACCGAATGGACTGACGCGTTGCTTGCGATCGCGGCGGACGCCGATCTCTTCATCTGCGAATGCTATGGCTATGCCGGCCAGTTGACCGGCCACCTGAGTTGGGAAGTGCTCAAGGCGAAGCTTCCGGCGCTGCGCGCGCGGCGCATGATGGTGACCCACATGAATCCCAGCATGCTGGCCCGCGTCGACGAGGCGAGGGCAGCCGGCCTGCTGGTTGCCGAAGACGGCCTGGTCGTCGAGTTCTGACTCGCGCCGGCGACCTTTGCCTCCGCTATCGGTCGAGCCGCGCGATGAGGCTGGACGTGTCCCAACGCTTGCCACCCATGCGCTGCACTTCGGCGTAGAACTGATCGACCAGACCGGCCACCGGCAGTGTCGCGCCGTTCTTGCGCGCCTCATCGAGGCAGATCGACAGATCCTTGCGCATCCAGTCGACCGCGAATCCGAAATCGAACTTTCCCGCATTCATGGTCTTGTAGCGGTTCTCCATCTGCCAGGACTGTGCAGCGCCCTTGGAGATGGTCTCGATCACCGCATCGACATCGAGGCCGGCCCGTTTCGCAAAGTGGATGCCCTCTGAGAGCCCCTGGACCAGCCCGGCGATGCAGATCTGGTTGACCATCTTGGTGAGTTGGCCGGAGCCGGTGGGACCGAGGAGCTTGCACATGCGGGCATAGGCGGCGATCACCTTCTCGGCATGGACATAAGGGGTTGCATCGCCGCCACACATCACGGTGAGCACGCCGTTCTCGGCACCGGCTTGGCCGCCGGAGACCGGCGCATCGACGAAATCGAAGCCGCGCTTTTTTGCTTCGGCGTAAAGCTCGCGGGCGATCTCGGCCGAAGCCGTGGTGTGATCCACGAACACCGCCCCCTTTTTCATGCCGGCGAAGGCACCGTCAGGACCGAGCGTCACCTCGCGCAGGTCATTGTCGTTGCCGACGCAGCACATGACGAAGTCCTGGCCCTCGGCGGCTTCCTTCGGGGTGCTGGCGCTCCTGCCGCCGTGCTGCTTGACCCAACTCTCGGCTTTGGCGGTGGTGCGATTGTAAACGGTGACCTCATGGCCGCCCTTGTTCCTGAGATGCCCGGCCATCGGGTAGCCCATCACGCCCAGTCCGAGAAACGCGACCTTCGCCATCCTGTCCTCCTTCGGGCGCCCGGCCCGGCTTGTCGGCCGCCAATGTGCCGCCGGAAGCGGCGGCGTCAACCGTTGTTTGCTCGGGCAGACGTAAACGCGTCATCCGGCTGCAATAGGTAAAAATCGATCGTCGAATCGTTGCGAGCGGTATGAACGCAAGGTGCAACAAGGGAGATTGCGATGGCCTGGATGTTTCTGCTCCTCGCGGGGGTCTGCGAGATCGGCTGGCCGGTGGGGCTGAAACTGGGGTGGGGCGCGGACGGCGCCCGTCCTTGGTGGATCGCCTTTGCAATCGTGTGCATGGCGGCGAGCGGTGCCTTGCTGCTGTTGGCGCAGCGCGAGATTCCCATGGGAACCGCCTACGCGGTATGGACCGGAATCGGCGCGGTGGGCGCATTCGTGGTTGGCATCGCCGCTTTTGGGGACCCGAGTACCCTGATCAGGATCGTCTCGGTGGCGCTGATCATAGCCGGCGTCGTCGGCTTCAAGCTCGCCTAAGTCCCATCCTTGAAGCGGCGTTGACCGGGGCATCGGGATTCCTATCTAGTCGATAGGATGGGGCGATGGGCTCGGGTTCGTCAGGAGAATTGCGTATGGCGTCGTTGAAAGATGAGGTCCTTGCGGCGCTGGAGGGCGTACCTTCGCCGGAAGGCATCCCGTTGCCTAAAACAGGCACCCTGTCGGACGTCGTCGTCAGCGATGGAAAGGTGTTCCTTTCCATCAATGTCGATGCCGGAGCCGTGCAAGGCTGGGAGCCGGTGCGCAAACGCGCCGAGGCTGCGGTTCGTGCGGTGGCGGGCGTCCAGTCGGCCTTGGTCGCGCTGACCGCCGAGCGAAAGCCTGGAGCCACCGGCGCGCCTCCACAGCAGGCCGGTGCCGCAGCGCCGCGCCCCGGTGCGCGCGGCGAAACCGCGCAGGGCGTGCCCGGCGTCGAGGCGATCATCGCGGTGGCGTCCGGCAAGGGCGGGGTGGGCAAGTCAACCACCGCTGTCAATCTCGCGCTTGGCCTTTCTGCGCTCGGCCTCAAGGTCGGAATCCTGGACGCCGACATCTACGGGCCGTCGCTGCCGAAGCTTCTCGCCATCAAAGAACGGCCGCAGACCATCGGCGGCACGCGCCTCAAGCCGATCTCGCGCTACGGGCTCACCGTGATGTCGATCGGGTTCCTGATCGATGAGGAGACGCCGATGATCTGGCGCGGGCCGATGGTGATCTCGGCGCTGACGCAGATGTTGCGCGAGGTGGAATGGGGCACGCTCGACGTGATGGTGGTCGATATGCCGCCGGGCACCGGCGACGCCCAGCTCACCATGGCTCAGCAGGTTCCGCTCAAGGGAGCCGTCATCGTGTCCACCCCGCAAGACCTTGCGTTGATCGACGCGCGACGCGGCATCGCGATGTTCAAGCGAGTCAATGTCCCGGTCCTCGGCATCGTCGAGAACATGAGCTATTTCCTTTGCCCGGACTGCGGCTCGCGGTCGGACGTGTTTGGCCATGGTGGCGCCCGCCATGAGGCCGAGCGGCTCGGCGTGCCGTTTCTCGGCGAAGTTCCACTGCACATGACGATTCGCGAGAAGTCGGATTCCGGTCTGCCAGTAGTCGCGACCGAGCCCGACGGTCCGCTGGCGGCCGTCTACCGCGACATCGCCGCCAAGGTGCGCGATCAGCTCAAGGGGCCGATTGCCGGACGAACTGCCCCGAAGATTGTGATCGAAGCCTGAAGCCGCTTGTCGCGTTGCCGGAAATGCGCGTTTTTCACCAGTACGGAAATCCTGAGGCGAAACTGGAGTGTTCTATGAATGGACGGACAGCGGCGATGAGGGAGGTGGTTGGTTATCTTGTGGCTGGCGCGGTTGGTTCGGTGATGATCGCAAGCTCGGCAGCGGCACAGAAGATTCCGATTCCGATCGTGCAGGAAGCGCTCATCAAAGGGACGCTGCTGACGTTCAATGACGCCAATGCCACCGGTAACTATGACGTGCTTTACGACAAGTTGTCGAAGCCGTTTCAGGAAAAATTCCCGCCCGAGCGTCTCAAAGAGGCATTCAAGATTTTTGCGGAGAAGCACATCGATTTCAAAATCATCGCGGCGAAAGCTCCAATTGCCAAGCAGGAGCCTAGCGTAAACGACAAGGGGGTGCTCTCGCTCTACGGCCACTTCGATACCACGCCAAGCCGTGTCTACTATGAGCTCGAATACATCATGTCTGACGGCGAGTGGAAGCCGATCCGGATCGACGTCAACATCAAGAAGCCCGACGACAAGTGAGCGGCGTCAGCTCAATCTTCTGTCCGCCTTGGCATCAATCCGTTTAGGGCATGCCGATCAAGACGTTCGCAGCCCTTTGCCTTGTTCACGCCGGCAAAGCCGCGTAGGCTCTCAGTCGCAATGCGGCGTCAATCCTCCACCCACATCTCGCAGGAGATTGGCGAATGACTTCGACACGAGGTCGAATTCGGCTGTCTTGCCTTCGCGCGCGAACATCTGCCGGCGGGCGGTGTCGAGGTCGAACAGCAGTTCGCGTTGCGCCGGGTCGCGGACAAGGCTGCGCGCCCAGCCTACGGCCGCGAACCGGGCCCCGCGGGAAACGTTGTTGACGCGATGGAGCGACGTCGCCGGATAGGCAACGAGAGAGCCGGCGTCCAGCTTGATTGCGTCTTCGCCCGCCGCGCTTTCGATCACCAGTTCCCCGCCCGCGTAGCTCTTCGGCTCGGACAAGAACAGAGTGAATGCGACGTCGGTGCGTATGCCGTCCATTATCGCATCGTCAATGTGGCTGCCATAGTGCATTCCCTTGTCATAGCGGGCGAGCAGCAGAGGCGATAATGTCTTTGGCCGTACTGCGAGCCGAAACATCTCGTTACCCAGAATCCGCTCGGCAATGAGTTGGCGGATCGTTGCGAGCGACCGGTCGGCGGCTTCGGCCTGCCGGTTGTTTTTGACGAGACGTGCGGCGAAGCCCGCCGTTGCGCGCCCATCAACAAAGCGGGCGCGCTTGAGCGCGGCGAGCATGGTCTTGACCTCGTCGGCCGCGAGCACCTGCCCGATGATGATTTGCATGACGCCGGCTCCGCTGCTGAAGCTGCGATGATCCACGCCGGCGATCGCGGATGCAATTGGGCCGTATTTTCCAGGCGTACCGCGGTCTTTGGAATGATTAAAAACGGGAAGTTGACTGGCTGGATTCGCCGCAGAAATCATATAAGACAAGGGCATCATTTCGATCCGCACGCTCTGTTGCGCGCAGCGGTTCTAGCGCTATCCGACCGCCGTCTCGGCAGGAATTCGGCATGAAAACCAAGCATAAGATTTGGCTCGGTGTCGGCGCCGTTGTGGCCGTCGGAACCGCCGCATCGGGCGTGGCCGGCAAGCTCGCGACGGGCGCTCCTTCGGGCGTCGGCGTTCATGTCGGTCCTACCAGCGCGCAAATGCCGCACGCTCATCCGGACAGCTTCATACTTGCGCAGCATGCCCAGCACGGCACTGCGGAGAAAGACGCCGGCGAAGCGGGCGAATCAAAGGGCATCGCCAACTTGCCGCCCGAGCTTGCCTTCGCAACCAGGGTCGCGCTGCTGCGCGGTCACCTTCTGGTGGGAGATGAACTGGTCAAGCAGCAGCAATGGAGCGCGGCTCTGCCGCACTTTCTTCATCCGACCGAGGAAATCTACGCCGATCTCAAGGAGCCGCTCGCGGAGTACAAAGTGGCGCCGTTCGATGGCGCGCTCAAGGCGCTGGCCGATGTCGTCAAGTCGAGAAAGAGCGGCGACTACGCTAAGGCTCAGAAATCGGTCAACGATGCGCTCGCGGCGGTCGAAGGCGCGATGAAAGACCGTACCGGCGATTGGCCGGGCCTGGTGACCGAGGCGGCGGTCGAAGCGCTCAAGTCCGCGACCGGCGAATACAAACAGGCGATCGTCGACGGCAAGTTCGCGAAGCCGGTCGAGTATCAGGACGCCCGCGGCTTCGTCTGGCAGGCCGAGCGTATGATCGAGAGCGTTGCTCCCGAACTGGACAAAAAGAATGCCGCGGCGCTTACCGAGGTACGTGCGGGATTTGCCGATCTCAAGAAGGCCTTTCCGTCGCCTACGCCGCCGCGCATGCCGGTGAAGGACCCTGCGGCCGTGCTCGCCGATGTCGCCCGCATTGAGCTTGCCGCCGGCAAGCTGATGTGAGCGGCGCCGTTATGAGGCGATGATAGTGCGGACGTTGATGCGGTTACTGTCGGCGGCTTTCGTCGCCGGTGGCGTGGTCGGCGCGCTTGCAGCGTTTTGCGTCGGTTCAGCCTTTTCCCAGGCGCCAGCGTCCACAACGGAGACGCCGGACAGTGATATTGCGGAGGTCATAAAGTCGTTCCGGCGGCCGGTAACGGTGCCGTTTCCGGCCGACAATCCGTTCTCCGAGAAAAAGCGCGCGCTGGGCGAGGCGCTGTTTCACGACAAGCGTCTGTCGGCGGACAACAGCCTCGCCTGCGCAAGCTGTCACGAGCGTGGCAAGGGGCTTGCCGATGGCAAGGCGCATGGCCGCGGCGTGCCCGGCCGCGCCCTCAAGCGTCACACGCCGACCTTATGGAATCTCGCCTGGTCCTCTCCGGTGTTCTGGGACGGGCGCGCGCGCAGCCTCGAGGAGCAGGTCGCCGGTCCCATTGAATCGCCCGACGAAATGGCCCAGCCGCTCGCCTCTGCCATTTCGCGTCTCGCCGCCGATCCCGCCATGGTCAGCGCATTCGCCGAGGCGTTTCCGAAAACGCCGACGATTGACGCCAAGAATCTCGCCAAGGCGATTGCGACCTACGAGCGAACGTTCGTATCGCCAGTCACCCGGTTCGATCGGTTCGTTCACGGTGACGCGCGGGCGTTGAGCCAGAGCGAACGTGCCGGTTTCCGGTTGTTCACCGGCAAGGCCGGTTGCGTCAAGTGTCACAGTGGCTTCGCCTTCACCGACTATGCATTCCACGACATCGGCTTGCCGGGCGAAGACCGCGGCCGCGGTTCGGTTCTGCGGCTGGACGCAGCCGATCACGCTTTCAAGACGCCGGGATTGCGCGAGATTGGCCGCTCGGCGCCCTATATGCATGACGGCTCGCTGGCGACGCTGGCAGACGTTGTCCGGCATTACGAGAACGGCATCGTCGAACGGCCCACGCTTTCTAAAGATCTGTCGCGTGGGCTCAAGCTCACCGACGGTGAGCGCGCGGACCTGATCGCCTTCCTCGCTACGCTCACAAGCGAGGCCGGTCCGACGCTGCCCGACAAGATTGTGCCGGTCCAGACCGGCCCGCGCGGGCCGGCCGAACTGGTCAGCACGGTCTCGCAGGATGACAAGACGTTTCATCCCGGCCACATCGCGTTGCGGCGCGGCGACCGATTGTGGATCGTCAACAACGATACCCGGACCCATAATGTCAGGGTGTTCGATCCGGCCTTCGATTTTGATTCCGGCGCGCAGGAGCCCGGTGAGACGGTCGAGATCGCATTTCCGGCGGACGGCAGGTTCCTGGTATTCTGCGGCATCCATCCCAAGATGGAGCTTTACGTTGATGTTACGCGCTGAACGATGACGCGATGGACAGTCCGCTCGCTTGCGCCGCTTTATCCCAATAGGCAATCTGGCCGCGAACCAGTCGGATGCCGATCTCGTCGAGCAGATGCAAAAAATTGATCACCATCTCAGCGTGGCGGGTCGCAGTACCGAGCGACCGGGGTCTACGGCTACGGAGGAAACAACATGAAGCGCCGCGAATTTCTCAAGACGGCGGGCGTCGGAATGGCGGCAACCGCCGTCGCTGCGCCCGCCATTGCGCAATCGATGCCGGAGATTAAGTGGCGGTTGACGGCGAGCTGGCCGAAATCGCTCGACACGTTGTTTGGGGCTTGTGAGACGCTGTCCAAGTACGTGTCCGAATCGACCGACGGCAAGTTTCAAATCCAGGCGTTTGCCGCGGGTGAAATCGCGCCGCCGCTGGCGGTCGTCGACGTCGTACAGAACGGCACCGTGGAGATGGGCCACACCGCTACCTACTATTACATTGGCAAGGACCCGACCTGGGCGCTGTTCTGCGCCGTTCCGTTCGGCCTCAATACGCGTCAGCAGAACGCCTGGTTCTATGACGGTGACGGCCTGAAACTGATGAACGAGTTCACCAAGAAGTACAACATGACCTGCCTGGTCGGTGGCAACACCGGTGCGCAGATGGGAGGCTGGTTCCGCAAAGAGATCCACACCGTCGAAGATCTCAAGGGGCTTAAGTTCCGCGTCGGCGGCTGGGCGGGCAAGACGCTGCAGAAGCTCGGTGTTATTCCGCAGCAGATCGCCGGTGGCGACATCTATCCGGCGCTCGAAAAAGGCACGATCGACGCGGCCGAATGGGTCGGCCCTTATGACGACGAGAAGCTCGGATTATATAAAGTTGCGCCCTATTATTATTATCCAGGCTGGTGGGAAGGCGGTGCTGTCGAGCACTTCATGATCAATCTGGAGAAGTGGAACGAACTCCCAAAGGCGTATCAAGGCGTTCTGACCGCGGCTTCGGCCTATGCCAATGTGCAGGAAACGGCACGCTACGACGCGCGAAATCCGGGGGCCTTGCGCAAGCTGCTGGCCGGGGGCGCGCAGTTGCGGCCGTTTTCGCAGCCGATTATGGAAGCGTGTTTGAAGGCGTCGAATGAGGTGAATGCCGAGACATCAGCCGCCAATCCCGCCTTCAAGAAGGTGCTGGAGTCGATGCAGGCGTTCCGCAATGAGGAATATTTCTGGTGGCAGGTGGCGGAACTGCCCTACGACTCTTTCATGGTCCGCACCCGGCCGCGCGGGTGATTGCGCGCTCCGGCTTGACCGGCTGCCGGTCCGGCGCGGTGATGACTTGGAGAGGGCGGCGGCCGCAGGCTGAGCGCTCACCTCAAGTCTAGCGGGGGCGGCAGTTCGGGCGGCGGAATGTCGATGTTGACCTTGGATGGGTCGACCTTTGGCCCGGTGCCTTTGTAATGCATGACCAGTGAAGGAAACGCGACCACCAGCGCAACGGCGATGCCTTGGATCAGTACGAACGGGATCGCGCCCCAGTAGATCTGCCCGGTGGTCACCGGCGCCATGAGCTTGCCCGATACACGATCGGTGTAGGGCTCCCGTGGCGCGACCGAGCGAAGGTAAAACAGCGCGAATCCAAACGGCGGATGCATGAACGAGGTCTGCATGTTGACGCCGAGCACCACGCCAAACCAGATCAGATCGATGCCAAGCCGCTCTGCCGCCGGGCCGAGCAGCGGGATCACGATGAAGGCGATTTCGAAGAAATCCAGAAAGAACGCCAGTACGAACACGAAGACGTTGACGAATATAAGAAAGCCGACCTGCCCGCCGGGCAGCGAAACCAACAGCTCTTCAACCCATTTGTGGCCATCGACACCGTAGAAGGTGAGGGAGAAGACGCGCGCGCCGATCAAGATAAAGACGACGAAGGCGGAGAGCTTGGCGGTGACTTCCGCAGCCTGGCGCGTCAAGTCCCAGGTCAGCCGCCGCTTGATGAGGGCAAGCACAAGGGCGCCGGTTGCGCCCATCGCGCCGCCCTCGGTTGGGGTCGCAAGTCCGATGAAGATCGTTCCGAGCACCAGGAAGATCAAGAACAGCGGCGGCACCATGACGAACGTCACCTGTTGCGCCAGACGCGACAGGAAGCGGACGTGGAAGAGCCGGTCGCAAAGCAAATTCACCACCGCGACGGAGAAGGCAAAGACGATACCGATAAACATCGCCAGCACCGCATAGTCGGCGCCGTGCGTCTTGGTGTTGCGCATGGCCAATACGCCGACCGCACTGCTGACGACGAACAGGAACGCCAGCGATACGAGGCCGCGCCTGCCGTTGTCCTCGCGGTATCCGATCGCCTCGATCGGCAATCCCGGAACGAATTTCGGAAACAGGATCGCCACCAGCAGCACGTAGCCGGCATAAAGCCCACCCAGCATGATCCCGGGGAGGAATGCGCCCTCGTACATGTCGCCGACCGAACGGCCGAGCTGATCGGCCATCACGATCAATACCAGGGACGGTGGAATGATCTGAGCCAGCGTTCCAGATGCGGCGATGACGCCCGACGCAACGCGCCGGTCGTAGCCGTAGCGCAGCATGATCGGCAGCGAAATCAACCCCATCGAGATCACCGAAGCGGCGACCACCCCGGTCGTGGCCGCGAGCAGCGCGCCAACGAAGATCACCGCAAAGGCGAGACCGCCACGGATCGTCCCGAACAGTTGACCGATGGTGTCGAGCAGATCCTCGGCCATGCCGGAGCGTTCGAGAATGAGCCCCATGAACGTGAAGAAGGGGATCGCCAGCAGAATGTCATTGCTCATGATCCCGTAAATGCGCTCGGGCAGGGCCTGGAAAAAAATCGGGTGAAACAGTCCCAGCTCAATGCCGATCAGCCCGAAGATCAGGCCGTTGGCGGCCAGCGAGAATGCGACCGGATATCCGAGCAGAAGGAATACGACGAGAGACGCAAACATGATCGGCGCCATGTAGTGGATCAGCATCGCCGTCATGGTCGTGGCTCCGGCGTCAACGCACCGCGGCTACGGGGTGTCCGACTTGCTCGGAATGAGCACGCGCTCGGCATCTGCTTCGATGGCGGCATAGCTATTGCCGGTGGCGGCGTGGGGATCGGCAATGAGGCCGCGAATGACCGCGATGCGCTTGATGAGTTCTGAAATGCCTTGCAGGAACAGCAACACGAATCCGATCAGGATCAACACCTTTGCCGGCCATTGCGGCAACCCGCCGGCGTTCATTGATTGCTCGTTGAGTTCGATCGACCGCCAGGCGAACGGCACGGAGGTAACGATCATGACTACCGTCAGCGGCAGCAAGAAGAACAAATGGCCGATGACATCGATGATATCACGCCATCGTTTTGGCAGCATGCTGTTGAGAATATCGATGCGGATGTGCTCGTTCGACAGCAGGGTCCAAGGGGAACATAGAAGGAATATCACGCCGAACAGAATCCATTGCAGTTCCAGCCAGGCATTTGACGACGTGTCGAGCACCTTGCGCACCGTGGCGTTGGCGGCGGAGATGAGCACGACGATCAGAATGAGCCAGGACAGGACCTTGCCGATCCGCGAATTGACCGCGTCGATGACTCGGCTCAGTTCGAGCAGTCCGTCCACGTGCCGTCCCTTCTCGGTTCGTCGTTGCGGGGCGGTTTATCCGTCCAGGTGACGTCTTCGGATTGTCGCATTGACCCACGCATTCGCCACCGGGGAACCATCCTTGAGCGCCACGCGCAGGTCAATTGGAAGTTTGGCGGTGCGGATGCCGCATGGTGTTGCAGCCGGTCCTTGAGCCGGAACGCGATCGATGAAGCTGTTTCAAAATTCCCGCAAACCGGCTCTGATGCGGCATGTCCGATATCGTCACCCGCTTCCGCGCGTATATCCGACCGACGCTCGTCGCGCTGCCCGCGGCGGGCTTGGCGGTCGGTCTTGCGGCGCATGCTCTCGGCGGGGATGGCTGGTCTCGTTGGATCTGGTCGGCCGCTACGATCCCTGTTCTCATGGTGCTTCTGGTCGAGATCGTCGGCAGCCTGCGCCGCGGTGATGTCGGCCTCGATATAGTTGCGGCGCTGTCGATGCTCGCGGCACTCGTCTTCGGCGAATATCTCGCGGCGGTGATCGTCGCCCTGATGTATGCGGGCGGGCAGTATCTGGAGAGTTTTGCCGAACGCCGCGCCGGCCGCGACATGACAGCCCTACTGGCAAGGGCGCCGCGAACCGCCATCCGGCATCGGGACGGCAAACTCGAAGAGATCGGGCTCGAGGCCATCGAGCCGGGCGATCGTTTGCTGGTCCGGCAAGGTGATGTGGTTCCGGTCGACGGTACGGTCGAGGAAGGGACGGCGGTCCTGGATCAATCGGCGCTGACCGGAGAAGCGATGCCAGTCCAGCGCCATCGCGACGACGCCATCATGAGTGGATCGAGCAATGTCGGTGCCGCCTTCGACATGGCGGCGACGCGACGTGCGGCGGAAAGCACGTATGCCGGTATCGTCCGGCTGGTGGCTGCGGCGCAGCGCTCGCGTGCGCCAATGTCGCGGCTGGCCGATCGTTATGCCATGGCATTCCTGGCGGCGACGATTGTGCTCGCTGGTGTCGCGTGGCTCTTGAGCGGCGATCCGATCCGCGCGGTCGCGGTGCTCGTCGTTGCGACCCCCTGTCCACTCATTCTTGCGGTGCCGGTCGCAATCGTTTCGGGGCTATCGCGCGCCGCCAAGCAGGGCATTCTGATCAAAGGCGGCAAGGCGCTGGAGACGCTCGCACAAGTGCGCGCCTTGATATTCGACAAGACCGGCACGCTGACCCATGGCCGGGCCAGAATCGTGTCGACGAGTGTTGGAGTGCGATTTTCCGTTGACGAGGTTCTGCGGCTCGCCGCCTCGCTGGACCAGGCATCCAAGCACATCATTGCCCAGACCCTGGTGAATGAAGCGCACGCGAAGAATCTCGACCTGGCAGTGCCGCGCGATGTCATCGAAACCCCCGGCGAAGGCATCGAAGGCCTCATCGACGGCCGGCGGGTCATCGTGGGCGGAGTCCGCTTCGTCAGCCGGCACGTGCGGCAGTCGTCGTCACTCCGTCCAGGGAAAAGCCCGGGCGCCGCCACTGTGGCAGTTGCGGTGGATGGCGAGTTTGCGGGGATCCTGGTTCTCGCCGACGAACTGCGCGCCGGCACGGAAAAACTGCTGTCCGATCTTCGCAAGCTCGGCGTCGAGCGCATCGTGCTCGCGACCGGTGACCGGCGCGATGTAGCGGAACTGGTGGCCAGGGGGCTGTCGCTCGACGCGGTCCGGTCCGAACTGAGCCCGGAGCAGAAGACGCTCCTGGTATTGTCCGAGCGGAAGAACGGCCCCGTCATGATGATCGGCGATGGCGTCAATGACGCGCCCGCGCTCGCCGCCGCTGACGTCGGCCTCGCCATGGGGGCGACGGGCGCGGCGGCGTCGGCGGAGGTGGCCGACGTGGTGCTGCTGGTTGACCGGCTCGATCGTGTGCTCCCGGCCATGATGATCGCCCGTCGTTCCCGCTTCATTGCGCTCGAGAGCGTTCTGGTCGGGAGTGGGCTGTCGATTGCGGGCATGATCGTTGCGGCATTGGGTTTTATCACGCCGGTGCAAGGCGCTCTTATGCAAGAAGTGATCGATGTTGCCGTCATCCTCAACGCCTTGAGGGCGCTCTACGATCCGCCACGCGTCAGTTAGCTTTACGAGTACTCCTCATCACTGGACATGCGCTGCCGATGAACAGCCTGCGCGTAGCTTCGAGCCGCCGAAACTGGCAACGAAAGTAGTGCATTGGCTCACGCAGCGATTGCCGCGTGACCCACACCCAAGCTACCACTGCGCCTACCTTGATCGACTTGCCTGCCCGGTGATTCGTCTCAATCGAGATCAGCCATGTCGCCCAATGCTTCGCGGACGCCGCGGGCCGGCAATGCCGGCTTGAACCAGATCGGCATGGCGGCTGCCGTTTCGATCGGCATCGGCGGAATGGTTGGCGCCGGGATTTTTTCCATCCTGGGTGTGGTGGCGCAGGCGGCGGGCAACGCGATGTGGCTTGCCTTCGCCATCGGCGGCGTGGTGGCGCTGCTGTCGACCTATTCGTACGCCAAGCTTGGCGCCGTCTTTCCCTCGGCGGGCGGGGCGGTGCACTTCCTGGTGAAGAGCTTTGGCGATGGCGTGCTCGCCGGCGGCCTCAATCTATTCATGTGGGCCGGCTACATCATTTCGCTTGCTCTCTACGCGACGGCGTTCGGCAGTTACGCCGCCACCTTCTTCACCACCACGCCGTCGCCGCTGTTGCTGAAATCGCTTGCGGTCGGCTCGGTCGTCCTGCTGACCGTCGTCAATGCCTTTGGCGCCAAGCTTATGGGCCGTTCGGAAACGCTCATCGTCGCCATCAAGGTTGCGATCCTCGTGCTGTTCGCGGCGGTCGGGCTGTGGTTCATCAAGCCGGGAAACCTGTCGCCGGAACTATGGCCGGAGACCAAATCGGTGCTGTTCGGCGCCGGCGTGCTGTTTATCGGCTATGAGGGTTTCGGCCTCGTAACCAACGCGGCCGGCGATATGCGCAATCCGCGCGTCATGCTGCCGCGCGCGCTCTACATCAGCGTGATCCTGGTGATCATCATCTATCTTTCAGTCTCGGTCACGGTCAGCGGCAACCTGTCGGACGCGCAGATCGAGCGCGCCCGGGACTATGCACTGGCGGAGGCCGCCAAACCTTTCCTGGGCGAACTCGGCTTCCGGCTGATCGCTATCGCGGCGCTGTTCTCGACGGCGTCGGCGATCAACGCCACGCTCTTCGGATCGGCCAATGTCTGCTACATGATCGCGCGCGACGGCGAACTGCCGGCGCCACTCTCGCGTACCGAATGGCAGCAGGCGACCGGCGGCCTGCTGCTCACCGCGGGGCTGGTCGTGCTGGTGACGCTATGCTTCGACCTCTCCGGCATCGCCATGATGGGCAGCGCCGCTTTCCTGCTGGTCTATGCGGCCGTGAATGCGGGCCATCTGCGCGTGCTCAAGCAGACGGCGGCGAACCCGATCATCGTCTGGCTGTCGATCATCACCTGCCTCGTGATGTTTGCCATTCTCGGCGTCTACACCTACCAGCAGCAACCGGCCGCGCTCGTTGCGCTGGTCGTCATCGCGGCGGCATCGTTCGCCGCCGAGTGGGGCTACCGCCGGTGGACCGGGCGGACGATCAAGGAAGATAAGACCTGAGCCAGGGACGGGGGGATCGCGCGACTTCGAGCATACGTTGCGATCAGCCGGACCATATTCTTTGCAGCGCGGCGGCGCGTCGTAGCGGCTCACCGAGCGGCCGCCAGCTTGCAGGCAACTCCGGTCCTGACGCGGAAAGCGATACGAGAACAGGCGCGTCCACGCCAGGTACCTGAAGAGTGACCCGGTCCTGGGGCGGTAATTCCAGGTTTGCCGCCTTATAGACCTGTTCGGAAATCGCGAATTGCTTGCCTTGCGCCGCGGCAGCCTTGCGCAGTTCATTGGCCACGTCGACGGCTTCCCCGATCGCCATCACGGTCGGCGGGTCGGACGAGCCGATCTCACCGATGGCGGCGCGGCCCGCGTGGATGCTGACCGCAACATTCATTTTGCAATTCCACTGCCGCCCCAAGCGATTGTTGATGTCGGTGATGACGCGCTCGATTGCCGCGCCGGCCTGCAGCGCGTGTTGGGCGGCCCGCGCTGAGCTGCGCTCGACGCCGAACAGTGCACAGACATGATCGATCTCGATATAGCTCAAGGTGCCGCGCGCCGCGCGAATGGCGTTACCCAGCGCCTCGACATAGAGCGTCATCGCGTACAGCACATCCTGCGGCAACTGCTCGCTCGCTACCTCGGCGCGATTTAGGAAGTCGCAGAACATCACGACGATCTCGCGCTCGGTATTGATCCTCGGCGCCACGGCTCGGTAGATCGGCCGCTCGGTCCGCACCAGGGGCACGACCGAGATGTCGCCCTGCGGACGGAGTTGACAGGCGAGCCGTACATCGGGCGGAGCACCAATGCGGTCGAGCGTGGCCTGTTCGTCGGTGTTGGCGGGTGGGCAGAATTCCTCGCCCGCCGTCACCCGCACGCGGCAGGTCGAGCAGCGCGCGCGCCCGCCGCACATCGAGGCGTGCGGCAGATGAAAGCTGCGGCTTGCCTCCAGCACCGACCAATCGCGCGGTACGCGCACGGTGCGCCCGGGAAATGAGATCGACACGAGGCGCTGGCCGCCGCGCTCAAGCAGATTACGGATTTCGCGCGCGGCAAACGTTGCGCCGATGATACAGAAGTAGGCGGTGAGAATACCGTCGCGCCAGTGCGAGATTCCCGCCCGCTGTGACGCGTTCGCCGGGCTTAGATACTTGAGTGCTGCTTCGGTCGCCGCCGGATTGGCCGCGATCTCCCGCCCCATCGCGATGAAGCCGAGCCCCGAGAACACCGGCAGCAGCAGAGCGCCCGCGAACAGTACGTAGCGCAGGCGGCGATAGAGCGGACGGCGGTTGAATGCGAAATGGAGTCCGAGGCAACCATGCAGCCAGCCTGGCGCCATCAGGCCCAGTTGCCAGCCTTGCGAATCCGACGCCCAAAGATTGGAGATGACGCGGGTGTAGTCCGACGACAGCCCGAACATGTCGTACGCGACGCGCGTCGCCACCGCGTGGCCGATCAGGATGATCGGTAAGGAGAACCCAAGCGCGATCCGAAGCAGTTCGGCCGGCGGCAAGCGGAACGTTCGCCGTTCATAGACCGCCCAGAGCGCAAGGAAGAAGTGCATCCCTGCCGCGCCGTACAGCAGGATCGTGCCGGGCAGGCTGTACCAGACCTCGACCGCGATCCCCATGCCGGCCTCGGCGGCGTCAAGCGAGATCAGCCCGAGCGCATGGTTGATGAGATGCGCACCGATATAGGCGAAAAGAATGAGGCCGGACGCCATCCGCAGGTTCCGGCGGACGGTGCTGGACGTCAATTTAGAGAGCAATCCCGCGCTTCCCGCGCTGATGCGTTCCTGCAGGATCGTCATTGCGGCTCACGTCAAATCAGGGGCGATGCAACAGCAAGCTGCGGTAATGCAATGCGGCAAACCGGCTCGCGTCGATCATTCGCGGTTCTGACGCGTTTGGCTCACGCAATCAATCAAACAAACAACCACCACCCGCGCGGCAAATTGTGCCGCGCGGCCAATTCCGGCGTTAGCCTCGGTACCGTGCGGCTGTGTCAGACCCAGCGCGCGGCCTCTTGCTCGGTCGGCAAGCGCCCGTCCGGGGTCAGTTCGTTGACCATCTCCGGAAGCTGCTGGCTCAAGCCGTGCAGCAGTTCGCTGCGCGGCATGCCGGTTTGGGCGGACAGTGCATCGAGCGTGTCGGATCCGAGGGCGCTTTCCAGATCCTGGGGCGAAATCGACTCGTTGGGACCGGTGCTCACCCAGGACTGTGCGGCCTTGCCGTAGCCTTGCGCCTGGAGGTCCTTCACGAGGTTGCCGAGGCCACCGCCCAGCACGCTGCCGGCTGCGCCACCGCCAAGAAGCCCGCCAAGGACATCACCGAGCCCGCCACCTCCGCTTGGCATAGCGCGATTGCCCGGCTTGCCGCCGCCGAGCATGCCGCCCAGAATGTCGCCTAATCCGCCGCCGCCACCTGGCATGCCGGTGCCCCCCGGCTTGCCGCCAAGCAGGCCACCCAGGATGTCGCCGAGGCCGCCGGTGCTGCCGGGAGCGCCGCCACTACCCGGCTTGGCGCCGCCCAGCATCCCACCCAGAATGTCTCCAAGGCCACCGCCTTCAGCAGGAGGCGATGGTGCTCTGCCGGTATCGCTCGGCACAGCATTCGCGTGACTGCCGCTGCCCTTGAATGCCTTGTAGGCAAGCAATCCCAGCAGCGCCATCATCAGCGGCGACATGCCGCCGCTTTTTTCGCTGCCCGGCTTGCTGGGTTGGGGTTGACCGTGCGGCCCGTTCTGCATGCCTTTGAGGACGTCGAGCAGTCCCATGTTTGCCTCCAATTGCTTCCCAGCATACGAATCATCGTGGCGGGATATGACGCGGACAAGCCGCAAGTAAGCCTGTGATCGGTTATTGGCTAGAGCCAGCGACGGGGTCCTGGCGCGTTGGGGTTCGACGGCGCTCCTGGATCGCCAATGACGTGGCTCGCCACGAGTCTGTTCCAGATGAACAGGACCAAAAGTGCGCCCACCGTTGCGCCGATCAGGCCAGCACCCTGGTCGAGACGGTACCAGCCGACCATCTGGCCGACGAACGTGGCGACAAACGCGCCAACGATCCCAAGCACTGTCGTGAGAATGAAGCCTTTCGGATCATTTGGCCCCGGCGACAGGAAGCGCGCGATGATTCCAGCGACAAACCCGATCACAATGATCCAGATGATGTTCGACATGATGCTCTCCCTGGGGCCTTTCCCGCTAGGACCAACAATGCACAATAGTACGCTCTAGCGGCCAGGATAATCCAGCGGGAACAAAAGGAAGTATTCCGCGACCCATGTGGCGCAAGGTGCATGCCGACTTAATAAGTTCATCGCAGAGTTTGCGACGCCAAAGTGACAGTCTCATAACGCTTCGTTTAAAAACCCGACAGGGGATGACACTTGACTGCGGGCTTGCCAGCCCGGTTTGAAATGTACATGCTCTTTTGCACGGAAAGCTGAGATCCACGGTACGGCTCTCGGAATTGGATCACCAGGAGATACGTCATGAGCATCTTCGGAAATATTGTGTCGGCCATCTTTGGACATGGCAGTACGGCTAGCGCCACGACGACTACGACGACGGCGGCTGGCGACCCTGTTGCGACTCAATCCGGTAAGCCTGGCACCGCGGCGAAACCGATGACAAAGGCGGAAGTCGAGGCGATGATTGAAAAGATCGCCGATGCGCAGGACGAAGAATACAACTGGGAAGAATCGATCGTCGATCTGATGAAACTGCTCAAGCTCGACAGCAGCCTGACCGCGCGCAAGCAATTGGCCTCGGAGCTTGGCTATACCGGCGCGCTCAACGGCTCCGCGGAAATGAATATCTGGCTGCACAAGCAGGTGATGACGAAACTCGCCGAGGGCGGCGGCGTCGTTCCGGATAGCTTGAAGCACGCCTGAGTGCAGTTGGCCGATCGGTACGGGCTCGCGCACCTAGCGCGGGCCCGATCTGTTTGATGGGTGACGCTATTCGTGCGGCCCGCCCATTCTGCGGTCAACCGCCGGTCACGCTCATGTGTCGTGACAGTGCCGGCTGCTGATGACGACGGTCGATGATGAAATCATGTCCCTTCGGCTTGCGCGCGATCGCTTCCTCGATTGCAGCATTCAGCATGTCGTTGCTTTCGGACGCGCGCAGCGGAGTACGCAGGTCGGCGGCATCTTCCTGGCCGAGGCACATGAAGAGCGTGCCGGTGCAAGTGACCCTCACGCGATTGCAGGACTCACAGAAGTTATGCGTGAGCGGCGTGATGAAACCAAGCGTCCCGCCGGTCTCCGCCACGTTGACATAGCGTGCCGGTCCGCCGGTGCGATAATCGATCTCGCTGCAGCGTGAAGCGCTCGGAGAGTCGCGCGCGGACCATCGACAGCGGTAGATATTGATCGAGCCTGCCTTCGCCGACATCGCCGAGCGGCATCACCTCGATCAGCGTGAGTTCCAAGCCGCGCCCATGCGCCCACGTGACGAGGTCTGCAATCTCGTCCTCGTTGACGCCCTTGAGCGCCACGGCGTTGATCTTGACCCTGAGGCCGGCGGCCTGGGCGGCATCGATGCCGGCAAGAACCTTGTCGAGTTCGCCCCAGCGCGTGACCGCGCGGAACTTATCTGGATCAAGCGTGTCGAGTGACACATTGACTCGCTTGATGCCGACGGCGGCGAGGTCCCTGGCGTATTTCGGTAACTGCGAACCGTTGGTCGTCAGTGTGAGCTCTTCGAGCGCGCCAGTTTGCAGGTGGCGCGCCAGCGAAGAGAACAGCGTCATGATACCGCGCCGCACCAGCGGCTCGCCGCCAGTGAGACGGAGCTTCCGCACGCCTTTGGCGATGAAGGCGCTGCAGAGCCGGTCGAGTTCTTCGAGCGAAAGCAGATCGGCCTTCGGCAGGAACGACATATTTTCGGACATGCAGTAGACGCAGCGGAAGTCGCAGCGGTCGGTCACCGAGACGCGCAAATAGCTGATTGCGCGCCCGAACGGATCAACGAGGTCGCGCACCGAGCTGAATTTGCCGCGTACGAGCGTGTCTGCTTCCATAACGTCTTGATGGTCCAATTCGGCCGCGTCGCGCCGTCACCGGTTAAGCCTGCAACCCTCAATATGGCAACTCTGGCTGAGATCGGCCAGTGCGTCCAGGGCGCACGTCTGCCGTGCCGCGACTGGGGTCGAGGCCGCAGCCTGCCAGTCAAGAAGCGTCGTTATGCTATCGCGACGGCCAAGGGTAGGCGGTCGTCGAGGCGGGCGACGGTTCCGTTGGCGCGGGTGCGGGCGCGGTGTCCGGAGGCGGCACCGACGCCGTCGTCGTGGACGGGGCTGGAGCCGAAGCCGGGGCGGCCGCCGTGGTTGCCGGCTTCCTCTTCTTCGCGGCTGCCTTTTTCTTTTTTGGCGTTACGGGCGGAATTGTTTTGAGGTCAACGTAGACCGGGTTAGGCGCCAGCTTTCCCGTATCGCCTGATTCCTGTCGCAACGGCACAGTCTGCGGCTGATAGCCGTTGAGCGCAACCGTCACGATGAGGTCGGCGCCGGGCTTAACGTTCAACTCGCACGGTGTGCGGCAAGACTGACCACTGGCAATCTTCGCCTCAGCTCCCGGCGGTTCGGATTCGATCCGCAGCGCCTCGGTGGTCGGCGACGATTTGAAGAAATCCATGCTCGGCAACGACGACGAACATGCGGCAAGCGAAAAGCCACATGCCAATAAGGCAATGACTCGGCTCATGATCGGACCCCACCAATCGGGCGGCGTACTGCCGCCTCTCCCCAGGCTAGACCATACGCGGACGGCGAGGCGTATGGCCAAGTTGCCAATTTCCACCAAAAGTGTGGCGGCCGTTAGGTAAGACCTCATTAATTGATTAATTGCCGGCCGATCCGGCTTGCCGCAGTTCCAGAAGCTCGAATACCGCCTCTGGCAGATGGGCAAAGGCACCGACGGCTCGATCCGGCCGCAATTCGCGGATCGGAACCTCGCTGTAGCCGAAATCGACCCCCACGACGGGGATACCGGCAGCGCGGGCCGTATCGATGTCGTTGGCGGAATCGCCGACCATCACGGTACCGGCCGACAGGCCTCGGACGCGAGCGATGGTGCGGAGCAGGGGCTCTGGATTGGGTTTCTGCAACCCAAACGTGTCTGATCCGCAGATGGCCTCAAATCGCCGGGTCAGACCCAGCGCATCGAGCAGGCGCACCGAGAGCCATTCGAGCTTATTGGTGCAGACGGCGAAACGGCAACCTCGGCCGGCAAGCGCATCGAGCGCGTCATCCAGACCCGGAAAGGGCCGGGAATGATCGGCAATGTGGGCGGCGTAGTATTCGATGAAGTCTGCAACCAACCGGTTGACCTGCGGAGCCGCGAGGTCGCGTCTCTCCGCTGCCAATCCGCGCTCGATCATCAGCCGGGCGCCGCCGCCGACCATGTTGCGCGCCGCCTCATAGGCCACCGGCGGCATGCCCTCGCGGGCGAAAATAACGTTGAGTGTGGCCACCAGGTCGGGCGCGGTGTCGACCAGTGTGCCGTCAAGATCGAACACGACGAGGGGGGCGGCCATGATGAGCGATCGCTACCGGGAGTGGCCGGTGATGGCAAGGCCGTGATGCTGTCGCGAGCCGGACGAAGACGGCTAGGCTTCCGGGCGCAACGGCATTAGATAGACCGCTGCCAAGACAACGACCCCAGCCTGATCGAGCCCAATGGACATCGAAGCTCAAAAGCGTGCCGCCGCGGGTCGCGCGGTGGAATTTGTCCGGCCCGGAATGCGGCTCGGGCTCGGGACCGGTTCGACGGCGCGCTATTTCGTCGATTTGTTGGCCGAGCGGGTGCGGGCCGGTCTGGATGTCGTCGCGGTACCGACGTCGGAAGGCACCCGCCGCGATGCCGAGCGGCTTGGCGTGCCGCTCACGAGTCTCGATGAAACACCAGAACTCGATTTAACCGTCGATGGCGCGGACGAGATCGCCCCGGATCTGAGCTTGATCAAGGGCGGCGGCGGTGCCCTCCTGCGGGAGAAGATCGTCGCCAGCGCGTCTGCTCGCATGATCGTTATCGCCGATGCGTCAAAGTGGGTGTCCGCCCTCGGACGTTTTCCGCTGCCGGTCGAGGTGGTGCCATTCGGCCTCGCCGCGACCCGGCGGGCTGTGGAAGCGGCTGCGGCCGCCGCCGGTTGCCCGGGGCCCGCGCTGTTGCGTCGCGCCAAGGACGGCCACGCTTTTGTCACGGATAGCGGGCACTGGATTTTGGACGCCGCGCTCGAACGGATTACCGATCCGAAAGCGCTCGCCGATCGGCTCTCTGCCGTTCCCGGTGTCGTCGAGCATGGGCTGTTTATCGGTCTTGCCCAGGCGGTCGTGCTTGGTGGCCCGGATGGAGTCCGCGTGGTCGAGCGGGCGTGAATTTTCATCAATACCCGAAGAGGAGAATTGCCATGTTCGCTGATCCAACTTCCGGGCTTGTCCGCGCGGCGATGGTTGCGGTTGCGCTGATCGTATTCGCGCCGGCGGCGATGGCGCAAAAGCCGCCATCACCCGCCGCGGTGTCGACCGCCAAGGAATTGATCGCCGTCAAGGGCGCGACAGGCATGTACGACACACTGATCCCGGGCGTCATCGAACAGGCCAAGAGCCTCTTCCTGCGCACCAATCCGGGCCTGTCGAAGGACCTGAACGAGGTCGCCGCCAAGATGCGCGCAGACCTTGCGCCACGCAACGCCGAGATTCGCGACCACATGGTGCGGCTCTACGCGTCGCACTTTACCGAGAAGGAGCTTAAGGATGCGTTGGCCTTTTACAAGTCCACACTCGGCCGGAAGCTGATCGATCACGAGCCTAGGATCCTCGAGCAGAGCATGAGCGAGGCCAAGGCCTGGGCGGACAAGCTGTCGGAAGAAGTCATCAGCAAGATGCGCGCCGAGATGAAGAAAAAGGGCCACGACATCTAACGGCGGCTGCGGGAAGCGGGGAGGAGGCGCCATGCCCGATCAGAACGTCGATCTGTTCGTCATTGGCGCAGGCTCGGGAGGCGTGCGTGCCGCCCGCATCGCCGCCGGCTATGGCGCGAGCGTAATGATCGCCGAGGAGTTTCGCGTCGGCGGGACCTGTGTGATCCGCGGTTGCGTGCCCAAGAAGCTCCTGGTCTACGCGTCGCGTTACGCGGACGAGTTCGAGGATGCGGCGGGTTATGGCTGGACGGTGCCGGAGCCGAGCTTCAACTGGGCAACGCTCATCGCCAACAAAGACCGCGAAATCGCGCGTCTCGAAATGGCCTACACCACCAACCTGGAACGCGCGCAGGTCAAGATCGTTAAAAGCCGCGCGGTGATCGAAGATGCAAACACCGTGCGTCTGGTCGACAGCGGAACGCTGGTGCGCGCCAAGCACATCCTGATTGCCACCGGCGGCGCACCATCTCTCGGCGCGAATATTGCCGGCCTCGATCATGTCATCTCGTCAAACGAGGCCTTCCATCTCGAAGAATTGCCGAAGCGCATTCTGATCCAGGGTGGCGGCTATATCGCGGTCGAGTTCGCCGGCATTTTCAACGGGCTGGGGTCCGAGGTGACGCTGGTCTATCGCGGTGAAAACATTCTGCGCGGCTTTGACGATGACATACGTGAGCATTTGCGCGGTGAAATGGAACGGCGCGGCATCAGGATCATTACCAAGCAGACCGTCGATGCCGTCGAGAAGGTCGATCACGGCCTCTGCGTCGAACTGCCGGATCATGAATCTTTCGTGGTCGATCGCGTCATGTTCGCCACCGGTCGCAATCCGAACGTGCATGGCCTCGGCCTGGAAAAGGCCGGCGTGGCGCTGGCCAAGAACGGTGGCATCGCGGTCAATGAATATTCGCAGACCTCGGTAGCCAACATCCATGCGGTCGGCGATGTCACCAACCGCATCAACTTGACGCCGGTCGCGATCCGCGAAGGGCACGCCTTCGCCGATACGGTGTTCGGCGGCAAGCCGACGCGGGTCGATCATGCCGATGTACCAACGGCGGTGTTCTCCGAGCCGGAGGTCGGCGTCGTCGGATTGACAGAGGCGGAAGCCTGCGCGCGTCTTTCCAAGGTCGACATCTACAAGACGTCCTTCCGGTCGATGAAGATGACGCTCGCCGGCCGCGACACACGCTCGTTCTTCAAGCTCGTGGTGGATGGCGCGACCGATCGGGTCGTGGGCTGCCACATTGTGGGGCCGGAAGCCGGCGAGATGATTCAGCTCATCGGTATCGCGGTGAAAATGCGGGCCACCAAGGCCGACTTCGATGCGACCATGGCGGTGCATCCCACGGCGTCTGAAGAACTCGTAACCTTGCGGCAAAAAGCTTACAGCCACGTGCGGCAGGCGGCGGAGTAGGGAGCACTTCCAGCACTCCGATTGCGGCTGGCTTCCAGCCTGGGCAGTCGTGTATAAGCCCATTAAATTTAGTCGCCCGAACCGGGGCTTAGCGTAGTGGAGGGCCTGTCATGGCCGAGCGTTGGACGCGCGATAGCTGGCGCAGGAAGAACATTCTCCAGGTCCCCGACTATCCGGACCAGGCCGCGCTCGCGTCGGTTGAGAAGCAGATCGCGAATTTCCCGCCGCTGGTTTTTGCCGGCGAGGCCCGCAACCTCAAGCGGGCGCTCGGCAAGGTCGCGATGGGGGAGGGCTTCCTGCTGCAGGGCGGCGACTGTGCGGAAAGCTTCGCCGAGCCCAGTGCCAACAATGTCAGCGCCAACAACATTCGCGACTTCCTGCGCGTGTTCCTGCAGATGTCGGTGGTGCTCACCTACGCGGCGGCCTTGCCGGTGGTGAAGGTCGGCCGCATCGCCGGCCAGTTCGCCAAGCCACGCTCTTCGCCGATGGAGAAGAAGGACGGCAAGGAACTGCCGAGCTACCGCGGCGACATCATCAATGACATCGCCTTCACCGATGAAGCCCGCCGTCCGGATCCGGCGCGGCTGATCGAGGCCTACCGGCATTCGGCCGCCACGCTCAATCTCCTGCGCGCATTCGTCCATGGCGGCTACGCCAACCTCGCCAATATCCGGCAGTGGACGCTGGGCTTCGTGAAGGACTCGCCGCAGGGCCATCACTACGAGGAACTGGCCGACCGCATTTCAGAGGCGCTCGGCTTCATGCAGGCCTGCGGCCTCGATCTCGAAAGCCACCCCGAGCTCAAGAGCACCGACTTCTACACCAGTCACGAGGCGCTGTTGCTCGGCTACGAACAGGCGATGACGCGGGAGGATTCGACGCATCCCGGCACGTTCTGCTGCACCTCGGCGCACATGCTGTGGATCGGCGATCGTACCCGCCAGCCCGACCACGCCCATGTCGAGTTCTGCCGTGGCGTTATGAATCCGCTCGGCCTCAAATGTGGGCCGTCGAGCAAGGTCGACGAGTTGCTGCGCCTGATCGATATCCTCAATCCGGAAAACGAGCCGGGCCGCCTGACGCTGATCGTACGGATGGGCTCCGACAAGGTCGGCAGCCAGTTGCCCGCCATGATCCGCGCCGTGCAGCGCGAGGGCAAGGTCGTGCTCTGGTCGTGCGATCCCATGCACGGCAACACCATCACGTCGGAGACCGGCTACAAGACCCGTCCGTTCGACCGCATCCTTTCGGAGGTCAAGACCTTCTTCGAGGTGCATCGCGCGGAAGGTACGCACGGCGGCGGCGTCCATCTCGAGATGACCGGCCAGAACGTCGCCGAGTGCACTGGCGGCGCGCGCATGATCACCGATGCCGACTTCAAAGATCGCTACCACACGGTCTGCGATCCGCGCCTCAACGCCGAGCAGTCCATCGATCTGGCGTTCCTGCTGGCCGATCTGCTCAAGGTCGAGCGCACCGCCAAGGCCCGTCCGCTGCCGGCGGCGGCCGGGCTCTGACGCAAGGGCCGATCGATCATAGCCGATGGAACGGTTGTTGCGCGCGACGGTGAATACCTGGAAGGGCCTGATCGCCGCCACGCGCAGCGAGGAGGCGTTCCGGCAGGAACTCGTCGCGCTGGTGATCGCCGTTCCGCTGGCGTTCGTCGTCGCCGACGATGCCTGGAAGCGGCTGGCGCTCATCGGCGTCGTGCTGTTTCTCCTGGCGGTCGAGATGCTGAACACCGCGATCGAGAAGCTCGCCGATCGTCTCACCACCGACCGCGACCCGCAGATCGGCCGCGTCAAGGACATGGGCTCGGCGGCGGTTGGCATTGCCATTGTCATCGCCGGAATGACCTGGCTCCTGGCACTCGCCGAGCGCGTCGGGCTCATTTGAGGTTTGCGCGCCGCCCGATTGCCGGACGGGCGGCGGGCGCGCTAGACGTATCCGTATGAATTCCCGCCCCGCCGATCGCCTGGCAATCGCTGTTGCCCAAGCCAACCCGACAGTGGGGGACATTGCCGGCAATGCGGGCAGAGCCCGCCGCGCCCGCGCCGAAGCCGCCCGCGACGGCGCCGATATCGTGGCCTTTCCGGAACTGTTCATCGCCGGCTACCCGCCGGAGGACCTCGTGCTCAAGCCGGCCTTCCAGGCCGCCTGCCGGGCCCAGGTCGAGGCGTTGGCGCGCGAGACCGCTGACGGCGGCCCGGCCATGCTCATCGGCACGCCGTGGGTGGAGGACGGCAAGCTCCACAACACCTATTGCCTGCTCGATCGTGGCGCGATCGCCGCGGTGCGCCACAAGGTCGACCTGCCGAACTACGGCGTGTTCGACGAGAAACGTGTGTTCGTGCCCGGCCCGCTGCCGGGGCCGGTTAACTTTCGCGGCGTGCGCCTCGGCATCCCGATCTGCGAGGACATCTGGGGCAGTGAGGTGGTCGAGACGTTGGCGGAGACCGGGGCGGAATTGCTGATCGTGCCGAACGGCTCGCCGTATTGGCGCGACAAGGACGATACCCGCCTCAACGTGGCGGTCGCACGCGTCACCGAAAGCGACCTGCCGATGATCTACATCAATCAGGTGGGTGGCCAGGACGAACTCATCTTCGACGGTGCCTCGTTCGGATTGCACGCCGACTGCTCGCTCGCGTTCCAGCTTCCGGCCTTCCGGGAAATGACGACGACGCTGCGCTGGCAGCGGTCCGGCAACGGCTGGCGCTGCCTCGATGGTCCCGTGGCCAAACTCGGCGACAGTGCCGACCAGGAGGATTACACCGCCTGCATGCTCGGGCTGCGCGACTATGTCGACAAGAACGGCTTCAAGGGCGTGGTGCTCGGGCTCTCTGGCGGCATCAACTCCGCGCTGGTCGCAGTGCTCGCCGCCGATGCGCTGGGGCCCGATCGCGTGCGCTGCGTGATGCTGCCTTACCGGTTCACCTCGCAGGCCTCGCTCGATGACGCCGCCGCCGTCGCCAACGCGCTCGGCGTGAAATACGACACGGTGCCGATCGAGAGCGCGGTGCTGGGGTTCGAGAAGGCGCTCGCGCCGCTGTTCGATGGATTGCCGCGCGATGTCACCGAGGAGAACCTGCAGGCGCGCGCGCGCGGCACCATCCTGATGGCGATCTCCAACAAGTTCGGCCTGATGGTGGTGACGACCGGCAACAAGTCGGAAATGTCGGTCGGTTACGCCACGCTCTATGGCGACATGAATGGCGGCTTCAATCCGATCAAGGACCTCTACAAGACCGAGGTCTATCGGCTCTCGCGCCTGCGCAATTCCTGGAAACCCGAAGGCGCGCTCGGCGCGAGCGGCGAGATCATCCCGGAGAACATCATCGTCAAGGCGCCGACCGCGGAGTTGCGCGAGAATCAGAAGGACCAGGATTCACTGCCGCCTTACGATGTGCTCGACGGCATCCTCGAACGTTTGGTCGAGCGCGAGGAGCCGATCGCCAGCATCGTGGCTGAGGGCTTCGACAAGGAGACGGTGACCAAGGTCGAGCGCATGCTCAATCTCGCCGAATACAAGCGCCGGCAGGCGGCGCCGGGCGTCAAGGTCACGCTGAAGAATTTCGGCCGCGACCGCCGCTATCCAATCGTCAACCGCTTCCGTGACTTCTGGTGCGCCGCTGCCCGAGCCCGACCGTTCGCTGCTGAAGGATGGTGCGAGCACGGCCAAGAGCGAGGCGGTTGATTTCTAGCGGTGCAGCGGGCAGGCAAAGGCGTGAAACGCGCCGTGCCCGTGTTGGACGGGCACTTGTGGCACCAACGTTAATCGCGGAGAGTCCGCGACGCGCCACTGACCAAAGGTTCATCCATGTACAAAGCCTCCGCCAACGTCATGCTGCCCACGTCCATCATCGGCTCGCTGCCGCGGCCGTACTGGTACACCGCCGTGCTCGGCACCAAGAGCTTCCTCGAAGCCATGGTGAATTCGCGCTATCGCGAGCAATACGAGGACGCGGTGTCGTGCTTCCTGCGCGCCCAGGAGGTCGCTGGCCTCGATATCGTGACCGACGGCGATGCGCACTACGACGAAGAAGTCGGCGGCATGAGCTGGCAGAGCTATCCGCTCACGCACATGGCGGGCTTTGCGGCGGTTGCTGAGCCGCAGACCTACAAGATCGAGGCGGTGCCTTTCGCCCGCGGTCATATTCTGCACGACTTCCTCGAGGCGCGCGTGTTCCCGAAAATCGTCGGTCCGGTCGGTCGCGGCCGCCTCCAATACACGCCGATGTGGAAGACGGCGCAGAAGATGACCAAGCGGCCGGTGAAGTTCGGCACCATCCTGCCGGAGTTGATCGCGGTCTCGGTCACCGACGACTACTACAAGGATCCGGTCGAGCGCACGTATGCCGTCAGCAACGCCCTCAACGAGGAGCTCAACGAGCTCGCCGATGCCGGTTGTCCGGTGCTGCAGATGGAGGAGCCGCAAATTCACATGGTGCCGGCACGCGGCAAGACCTTCGGCAAACTTGGGGTGAATGAACTGGTCGACGTCTTCAATAACACCGTCAAGGGGCTGCGATCGAAGACCGAAGTGTGGTGCCACACCTGCTGGGGCAACCCGTCGCAACAGCGCATCTTCAAGGACGTGCAGAGCTACCAGCCTACGCTCGAAGCGCTCAACCACGTCGAGGCCGATGCGCTGACGTTCGAGACCTGCTCGTCCGGTCCCGGCGATCTCAAGGCAATCGGCGAAATCGTCAAGGACAAGAAGATCGTCATCGGCGTGATCGACCATCACACGCTGCAGGTCGAACGGCCGGACGACATCGCGGCACTGATTCGCGAGGCGCTGAAACACATTCCGCCGGAGCGGCTGATCATTTCATCGGACTGCGGCATGGGCCGCGAGGGCATGGGACGGCGCCACGCCGCCTACAAGATGGTGGCGATGGTGCAGGGCACCAACATCGTGCGCAAGGAACTGGGCTTGCCGGAAGCGGAATGCCTCGCTGCCGAGCAGCGCTATTCGCTGACGGCGACCAAGAGCGAATAGCGGCGAGTACAACGACGACGGCGTCATCCGGGCGCGCTGACCTGGCGCCCGTTCAGAATGATTGCGGTTGAGCTGCTTGAACTTCGCGCCGTCGAACTTGCTCGGACGGGCTTACCGCGGCAGATATGTCGGTCCGACGGCGCGCACCTTGCGCTTGGTGTCGACTTCCTCCACTGCGTCCGCGGGAGCGGCCGCAGGAACCGGATCGGCCGCCGCGGGCAACGGTGCGGCCTGGATCGGCGCCGCATTCGCACTTCGTGGTGTGCGGCCGTTCGGAGCAGCTTCCTGCCGGATCGGCCTGCCCTGTGCGTCGAGGCGCGGCTGCGAGAGCGCTTTCGCCTGCTCTTCGGTCTGGACGACGATGTCGCCGCGTTCGATGGTCTGATCGTCCATTTGTTTGAGCGCGTCCGCCCAGGACTGTCCCGGTGCGCGGCAACTGCAGGCCTCATTGTAGGTCTTGCGGTAACTGAACGCGGTCGGCAGTTCGGTATAGAGGCGGCCGGTCGATGTCGATACCGCGCGGGTCACGTCCTCGCCCGGATTGCGGTGGCTGTAGAGCACCGCCTCGCTTGCTGGGCACAGGCGCTGGCAAAGCGCCTCGTCGTCCGCGAACTTGCTGGGGACCGTCGAGTAGGAGATCGGGAAATAGTAGCCGTCGCAGGTCCGCACGCACAGCGTCCGATAGGTGCCTGAGAGCGGGACATCGGCACCGGTCGGCGACGAATGGGCCCCGAACAGATTCTCAAAGAAGCCTCCCGGCCCCTGATTGGCATAGCGGCGGTATTGCGGGCCGCAGTCGTTCTGGCCAAGCGCCATCAGGATCGACCGCCGCTGGCCTTCGCGGTCCGCGCTGTTGCCTTGCAGGCGCTGGATCTCGCCCGTGAAGCGATCGATGTTCGCGCGCGCCTGTTGGATCTGGTTGTTAAGCGGACCGCATTGCGCGGGCTGCCCGCTGAACAGCGCGAAGAACCCCGCGCCCTGGCAACCCATCCGCTGTGCCTGCTGGTTGAGCCGATCAAGCTCAGCCTGCTGCTTGCCGGCGGCGTCCTCGTAACGCTTGATCTCCGCCGCCTTGGTCGGATCGAATGTACCGCGGTCCAGCGAGGCGAGTTGGCTCTCATAGCGAAGGCATGCGGGATTCCGTCCGGAAATTCCGGGCGGCGGCGCAGGGGAATACTGCGCGGCGGCCGGCGCCGCGCATGCCAGAACGAACGGCAGCGCCGCGGCCCATCCGCGCAACGATTGCAAGATCGCAGTCCCGCTCATGAAGGGAGCCCCGCCCGAAGCCCGATTGCGCCGGATCAGGCGCTGGAATGGTGACCAAAGTGTGGAACCGGCCAGGCCGGAAAACGCCGGCCAACCGCTAATTTCGCTCACCCGGAGCGTTGCGCGGGATAGCAGTGTCCAGGCCGCGCCGGATGTTGCGCGAGCGGGTCGCTTCGGCGCGCAGGTTCCACAACACACCCGCGATGATCAGGCCCGCGCCGGTGAAGACGAAAATGTCGAGCCTCTCGTTGTAAAGCCACCAGCCGACCAGCGCGATCAGCGGGATGCGGAGAAAATCCAGCGGCACGACCACGCTCGCGTCGCCCCACCGGAATGCATTGGCCAAACAATAGTGCGAAGCGAGTCCGGTGAGCCCGACCGCGATGAAGAACGGAATCTGGCTGGCGGTCACCTTCAACACGAACAGCGGATCGGACGCGATCATGGCCAGCGGAAACTGGATGACGTTCATCCAGAAGATGATCGCGAACGTACTGTCCGTCATGGTGAGTTGCTTGGTGGTGATCAGCGTAATGGCGAATCCGACGGCTGCGGCGAGTACCAGCAGCGCCGCCGGCTGGAACGTCGCCGACCCGGGCCGCATGATGATCAGCACGCCGATCAGGCCGAGCACGACCGCGCCGATCCGGCTCTTCGTCATGCGCTCGCCCAATACCGGCACGGCGAGCAGCAGGGTCCAGGCCGGAGCGGTGAATTCGAGCGCGAACACGGTCGCGAGCGGCAGCAGCAGGAGACTTTTCGCCCACAGCGTCTGCGCGCCGAGATGAACGACATTGCGGAACAGGTGGAGCAGCGGCCGCCGCGTGCGGACGGCCGGACGCACGCTTGGCTGAATGAGGTAGAGCGCGAGCATCACCAGAAGCCCGGTGCCGGACCTGACGGCGAGAATTTCCAGGATCGTCAGGCTCGTGGCGAGTTCGCGGACCGAAACTGCCATCAGGGAAAACGACAGCAGCGCGCCGATCATCCAGAGGACGACACGGCCAAGGGGATGGATTGTCACGAAGAACGGGTCCGATCCGGTGCGGATTAGGCGCGAACGCTGGCGTGCGACGATCGGCCGGCGAGGAGCACCGCCGTCACTCCGCGTCCGGCTGGTTTTCCGGCCGCGCCTTGTCGAAGGCGGCGAGCTTGGCGCAAGCGGCATCGACGGCGACGATCTTCGGATAGCGATCGAGCGGCGCCTTCAGGCGGCGCGCGTTATAGACCTGCGGCACCAGGCAAATATCGGCCAGCGTAATTTCCTTGCCGCACGCATAAGGGCCGGGTTCGATCATGGCCTCGACCGCGTCGAATCCGTCGTGCACCCAGTGGTGGTACCAGGCGTCGATCTTGCTCTGGTCCTGGCCGAGAACGTTCTTGAGGTAGCGCAGCGGCCCGAGGTTGTTGAGCGGATGAATGTCGCACGCGATGGCCTGCGCGATCGCGCGCACCTTCGCCCGTGCGATTGGATCCTTCGGCAGGAGCGGCGGTTCAGCGTGGGTCTCGTCGAGGTAATCGATGATGGCGAGCGACTGCACGAGTACCTCGCCCGAATCGAGTTGCAGCGCCGGCAGCCGCATATGCGGATTGATCGCACGAAACTCAGGCTTGCGGTGGAGACCTCCCTCCTTTTGCAGGTGAATGGGAATGGTCTCGTAGCTCAGGCCCTTGAGATTGAGCGCGATGCGAACCCGAAACGCCGCGGACGAGCGGAAGTAGGAATATAGCTGCACGTTTGCTCCCTCTGCCGAATTTTTTCATTGTCACGCCGGGTGGCCCAAGCGGACCGGCGTTCAGCTTTCGCCGCTGTTTTCGGTCTCCCCGACGAGTTCGCCCGAGCGCCTGGTCAGTTGCTCCACGGCGCGGTCGAACGCCAGTCGATCGTCGGGCGCGACCACTTCGGCGAGCCGGTCGGTGAATTCGAGTGCACGGGGCGCGACCTCCTCGTAGACGGTGCGGCCCGCCGGGGTCAGCGAAAGAAAAGACTCCCGCAGGTCGGCGCGGTTAGCCCGCCGCGTCAGGAATTTGCGCTGCTCCAGTTGCGCCACTGCACGCGAGACCTTGGTCTTGTGCATGTGGGTATGGGCGCCCAGCGCCTTGCCCGTCATCACCCCGTTGACCCCGAGGGTGACCAGCACGCGCCATTCCGGTATTCCGATACCATAGCGGCCATAAACTCGCGTTAGTGCCTGCGAGACCAAGCTCGACAGCACGTTGAGCCGATGCGGCAGGAACTCCTCGAGCTTCAGCGGCGCCGAGTCGGCGGTGGCCGGCGCAGGCTTTGCACCGTCACGGATCGGTCCGGAATTCATCATCGACGTGCACCGAGCCCCGGCACGGGGGCGGTTGGGATCCGCCCGCTTCGCACATGGCCGGAACATGGCCGAAGATGCGAGGCTGTGCAACGGTGATGAGCCCGGACCGCGGAGGCCGGCCGTGCGCATCCCGGCGCGAACGCCCCAGGACCGGCGGATCGCTCAGGCCGGATGAAATCTCAGCGCAGGCACTCAATGGCGACGAATTCGTTGCGTGCGGCGGACCCATTGGTCGCCGGCACAGCCCCGGTGATATCGTCGTGGTCGACCTTCCGGAACGACGCCGCCCGCCGGTAATCGCGTGATTTGCAGTAGGCCGTGGCAACCACGACGCCGCAGTTTGCACCGCTGGAGAGACACCGGTCCACACCATAGCCGTCGGAATTGTTGGCGATGATGAAGATGCGTTTCTCGGCGTGTGCCGTCACGCTGCCGCCCAGCGCGGCCGCAAAGACGAGCGCGGCGATGACGTACCGCATCGGAAATCAACCCCCCGCCTGATTGCCCCGAAACTCGGGAAGCGCGCCGAGCATGGAAGAAGAACCCTTAAGGTCCCCCTAAACCCGCTCGGCCGCACCCCGGGCGCCCCCGCCCCGTAGGTCCGTGTTAGCGGTGTTCGGCAGCCGTTGCCTAGGACGCGGAAGCCACAGTTGCGATCGGATTTGCGCTTTCCCACACGGCCGGCGGTGGCCGGGACAGCGAGGTTTGCGCGTTGCCGCTGCCGTGTCGCCCCTTGACGCGCCGGGGGGAGTTCCCCATTCTCCGCCGCATGAACGGCCTTAACCACATCTGCGGCATTTGCCGCGAGATTATTCGCTAGCGACCTTCGCTGGCTGCGGCCGTCTTTGCTCCTCATCGAGACAATGGGACGCCCGGCCAGCAGGCCAGTCGGACGTTTTGGCTTGCCTCGTGGGGCAGGTCGCGGCTCCGCGGGATACAAGCAACCGGTGTGCGATGGATTTGCGGCTCTACGATACGCTGACACGCGAAAAGCAGGTGTTCCGCCCGCTCGATCCCGACAACGTGCGCATGTATGTGTGCGGGCCGACGGTCTACGACTTCGCCCATATCGGCAACGCGCGGCCGGTGATCGTGTTCGACGTGCTGTTCCGGCTGCTACGCCACCTCTATGGCGAGAAGCACGTCACCTACGTGCGCAACATCACCGACGTCGACGACAAGATCAACGCGCGCGCGGCGCAGGAATATCCCGACCTGCCGCTAAACGAAGCGATCCGGCTGGTGACCGAGAAGACCGAACGGCAGTTCCACGAGGACGTGGACGCGCTCGGCTGCCTGCGCCCGACCATCGAGCCGCGCGCCACCGAGCACATTGCCGAGATGCGCGCGATCATCGAGAAGCTGGTGGCGGCCGGTCACGCCTATGTGGCGGAAGACCATGTGCTGTTCGCCGTCTCGTCGATGGCGGACTACGGGAAACTGTCGAAGCGTCCGCTCGACGAGATGATCGCGGGCGCGCGGGTCGAGGTTGCGCCCTACAAGCGCGATGCGATGGACTTCGTGCTGTGGAAGCCGTCGAAGCCGGGCGAGCCCGCTTGGCCGTCACCCGCCGGGATTGCAGCGCTGGGGCGGCCGGGCTGGCACATCGAGTGCTCGGCGATGAGCTGGAAGCATCTCGGCGAGACCTTCGATATCCACGGTGGCGGCATCGATCTGGTGTTTCCCCACCACGAGAACGAGATCGCGCAGTCGCGCTGCGCCTTCCACACGCCCGTTATGGCGAACACCTGGATGCACAACGGCTTCCTGCAGGTCGAGGGCGAGAAGATGTCCAAGAGCCTGGGGAATTTCGTGACGATCAATGAACTGCTGAAGCAGCAACCCCAAAATCGTTGGTGGGGCGAGATTGTTCGTTTCAACATGCTGACGTACGCATTATCGGCAACCGATTGATTGGACCCAATCGAGTTTGCATGAAAGTTTGAACCATCTACGGTAATTTGCAGAGGGCGGTGGCTTGGCTGACAAAGATCGCGCCAGACCCTCTGAAGCGGTTGTAGCTGCGCTTTCTGACGACTTGAATACTCCGGCCGTCGTGACGGAACTCCACAAATTAGCAGTTGCCGCTCGATCCGCGAGTGGCTTCCCAGGCGGATGCGGCCGCTGAGCTCTTTGGGGCTTTGCAACTTCTCGGTTTTGATCGTGCAATCGAACATGTTCAATCGTGCGGAGCGCGCGACGATGTTATGAGAGCAGTCGAGGACGTGAAGGCGCGAGAGCGCGGACTCGACCCTGCGGCTTTGGATAGTCAGGTAGCTGCTCGCAATGCCGCGCGCAAATCGAAAGACTTTAAAGAATCCGACCGCATCCGCGACGAACTCAAGGCCATGGGCGTTATCCTCAAGGACGGCAAAGATCCCAAGACCGGCGAGCCGGTCACCACCTGGGAGATCGCACGATGAGTGCGAGCGCCGACCCGAAGCTCGCGATGCGGCCGTTCCTGATGACGGACACGCCGCTGCTCGCGGAGATATTTCGCGCCAGCGTCGAGGAATTGACCGACGACGACTATAGCGAGGCGCAGCGCGAGGCCTGGGTCGCGGTTGCGGATGACGAAGAGGCGTTTGGCGCGCGGCTCGCCGCGCAATTGACCCTACTGGGCACCATGGCCGGTTCGCCTGTCGGGTTCGTATCGTTGAAGGGCGCCGAGCACATCGACATGCTCTACGTGCATCCCTCAGCCGCCGGGCACGGTCTCGGCAGTATGCTGGTGCATGCGCTGGAGGCGCTGGCAGGTTCGCGCGGCGCCGAGCGACTTACCGCTGACGTCAGCGACAGCGCGGAGGAGTTCTTCAAGCATCGCGGATTTGTGGCGCAGCGCCGCAACGTGGTGCCGCTCGGCGGAGAATGGCTGAGCAACACCACGATGGAAAAGCAGCTTGCCGCCAAGGAGCCCGCGTCATGACCAAGCCCGACACGCCGTTTCCCCGTCACTGGCTCTACTACATCGTACTGAAATACGGCGTTATCGTCGTGGCGGTGCTGATCGCGCTCTACATCGCCTACCGGGTGCTTTGAGGATTAACCATGCATAACCTTCGACTTCATCATTTCGTGCTCGGCGTCATCGCGATTCTGGTCGCTGTTGCAATGGCGGCGAACTATTACCTGTGGTGAACATGACGATGCCGCGCGAACGACTTTATCTGTTCGACACCACGCTGCGTGACGGCGCACAGACGAACGGCGTCGATTTCACGCTCGGCGACAAGGTAGCGATCGCCCGGATGCTGGGCGATCTGGGCGTCGATTATGTCGAGGGCGGCTATCCGGGGGCCAATCCGACCGACACGCAGTTGTTCGCCGAGCCGCACGACTTTGATACGACCTTCACGGCGTTCGGCATGACGCGCCGGCCCGGCCGGTCGACGTCGAACGATCCAGGATTGGCAGCACTGCTCGACGCCAAGGCCGATGCGATCTGCTTCGTGGCGAAGTCCTGGGACTACCACGTGCGGGTCGCGCTCGAGACCACGCCCGAGGAAAACCTCGCGTCCATCCGCGATTCGGTGCGCGCCGCCAGGAGCAAGGGCCGCGAGGTGCTGCTCGACTGCGAGCACTTCTTCGACGGTTACAAGGCCAATCCGGATTTCGCGCTGGCCTGCGCCAAGGCAGCCTACGAGGAAGGCGCGCGCTGGGTGGTGCTGTGCGACACCAACGGCGGTTCGCTGCCGCACGAGGTGGAAACGATCGTCGGCGAGGTCGTCAAGCACATTCCGGGCGACCACATCGGCATCCACGCCCACAATGATACCGAGCAGGCGGTTGCGATCTCGCTGGCCGCGGTGCGTGCCGGCGCGCGCCAGATCCAGGGCACTCTGAACGGGCTTGGCGAGCGCTGCGGCAATGCCAACCTAGTCTCGCTGATCCCCACACTCAAGCTCAAGCCAGAATACGCCGAAAAATTCGACATCGGCGTCTCTGACGGCAAGCTCAAGACGCTGGCGCACGCCTCGCACAAGCTCGACGAGATGCTCAACCGTGCCCCAGACCGGCATGCGCCGTATGTTGGGGAGAGCGCATTCGCCACCAAGGCCGGCATCCATGCCTCCGCCATTATGAAGGAGCCGGAAACCTACGAACATGTGCCGCCCGCGACCGTCGGCAACCGGCGCAAGCTTCTGGTGTCCGATCAGGCGGGCCGCTCGAACGTGCTGGCCGAGCTCGATCGCATCGGCATTAAGGTAGACAAGGATGATTCACGCGTGACGCGGCTCCTCGATGTGGTGAAGGAGCGCGAGGCGATCGGCTACGCCTACGAGGCGGCGGATGCTTCGTTCGAACTGCTGGCAAGGCGTGTCCTCGGGCAGGTGCCGACGTATTTCGACGTTACGCAGTTCGACGTGAACGTCGAGCAGCGCCTTAATGCCAAGGGCGAACGCGTGACGGTCTGCATGGCGGTGGTCAAGGTCGAGGTCGGCGAGGAACGCATGATCTCGGCGGCCGAAGGCAACGGCCCGGTCAACGCGCTCGACCTCGCGCTGCGTAAGGACCTCGGCAAATACCAGGGCTACATCAGCGGGCTTGAACTCACCGATTACCGGGTGCGTATCCTCAACAGCGGCACCGAGGCCGTCACCCGCGTGCTGATCGAGAGCACGGACGAACAGGGCGAGCGCTGGACCACGGTCGGCGTGTCGCCCAACATCATCGACGCGTCATTTCAGGCGCTGATGGATTCGATCATCTACAAGCTGGTCAAGGCTGGCGCGCCGGTGTGAGGAGTGACTCTCCGTTCGTCCCCGCGCAAGCGGGGACCCAGAGCCGCGGTACGTGACCTTCATCGTGGTTTCTGGATTCCCGCTTGCGCGGGAATGGACGGAGTGTGCGGTTCGATTCAGGCGAGCCACGCTAAGTTTCGTTTCGGCAGAGAACGGCTGAAGGGCGTGAGCGATGATCGATCACATCTCCATCGGAGTGCGTGACCTCGACAAAGCGCGGGCGTTCTATGCCGCGGTGCTGGGCGCGCTCGGTTTCACGCAACTGCGCGAGTGGCCCACCTCGATTGGCTTCGGCAAGAAGTATCCCGAATTCTGGATCAATCACCGGCCCGACCTCGTCGTGTCCGACACCGGCGTGCATGTCTGCCTGCGCGCCGCGAGCACACAAATGGTCGACGCATTTCACGCGACGGCGTTGCGGGCCGGCGGGAGTTCGGACGGCGCACCCGGCCTGCGGCCGGAATATGTCGCCGGCTACTATGCCGCCTTCATCCGCGATCCCGACGGCAACCGCATCGAGGCAATCACGTTTGTGGAGGAGGGTAGCGGAGACTCGACAGAGGGCGGATAAGCGCGAGGCTTCGTTCAAATTCAGGCACGCTCTCTCCGTTCGTTCCCGCGAAGGCGGGAACCCAGAGCAGCGTGTTTCGAGCGTGTGATCCTGCGTCCCCGCTTCCGCAGGGACGAACGGCGAGTGTGTCCTCCGTCGTCCGTCGTCACAACCGCTCGGCGATCACCGGGGACATCTCCATCTCGGCTTCCGACACCGCGCGTGCGGCCTCGGTCAGCTTCGGCAAAATCTCCTCGACGCGGTCGGCAATCAGAACATCGACGGACAGCCCCGGGCGGATGAACTCGACCTGCCGCATGTGATCGAGCAGCGTGCAGAGCGGGTCCCAGAAGTGCTCGATATTGGCGATCAGGATCGGCTTTTTGTGGCGGCCGAGCTGCGCCCAGGTGATCTGCTCGACCAGTTCCTCCAGCGTGCCAACCCCGCCTGGCAGCGCCACGAAGGCGTCGGCGCGTTCGAACATGATGCGTTTGCGCTCATGCATGTCGCGGGTGACGATGCGTTCCTGCGCCCGCAGCATCATGTGCTCGCGGTTCATCAGGAACTCCGGGATGATGCCCGTGACGGTTCCGCCAAAATCGAGCACCGAATCCGCCAGCGCGCCCATCAGGCCGACGGCCCCGCCGCCATAGATCAGCCGGATGTCGTTTTCGGCCATTATTTGCCCAAACGCCTTCGCGGTTTGGACGAAGGCCGGATTGGTGCCGGGACCGGAGGCGCAGTAGACGCAAATGGATGTGATTCTGCTCATTTGTATGGATTTGGCCTCATTGCCCGGGACGGTCAAGCGGTCTGATCCAGCGACCGTCCGGGCGTCCCTTGGCCCGGTCGCCCGAATAATTCCCAGTGGGGTGATTGCAGTCTGGAAAGTCTCTATATGAGGGCCATCGACGGTCTGCCCGCGCGGCCCGTCAGTCCGGGCTCAATGCATGACCGATTCCTATCCGCGCTCGAGCGAAGCGCTGAAACGTGAAGTGTCCGGCGACGGCGGCTCGCTGATCGCGACCATGCGCGGCCTGTGGCCCTACATCTGGCCGGCCAACCGGCGCGATCTGCAACTCCGGGTCGCAATCTCGATGGTGCTCCTGCTGGCCGCCAAGCTCGCGACCATCACGGTGCCGTTCACGTTCAAATGGGCAACCGACGCGTTGGTCGGGGAGGGGAGTGCGCCGGTCGGGGCATCCTCATGGCTGGTCTGGGTCTTCGCCGCGCCGATCTTCATGACGATCGCCTATGGCGGCACCCGTATCCTGATGGCGGTGCTCACGCAGGTGCGCGACGGCGTGTTCGCCAAGGTGGCGATGAACGCGGTGCGCCGGCTCGCCTATCGCACCTTCGAGCACATGCACCAGCTTTCGCTGCGCTTCCACCTCGAGCGCAAGACCGGCGGGTTGACGCGTGTCCTCGAGCGCGGGCGCAACGCGATCGAGATCATCGTGCGCATGGTGATCATGCAGCTCGTGCCCACCATCATCGAGCTCGCGCTCATCGTCGCGGTGCTGCTCTATCAGTTCGACTGGCGCTACGTGGTCGTCATTCTTGCCGTCGTCGCGCTCTACATGACATTCACCTATTACGCCACCGAGTGGCGCATCAACATCCGCCGGCAGATGAATGACAGCGACACCGATGCCAACGTCAAGGCGATCGATTCGCTGCTCAACTACGAAACCGTGAAATACTTCGTCGCCGAGGAGCGCGAGGCGCGGCGCTATGATCGCGCGATGGCGCGTTACGAGACGGCGAGCGTGCAGGCCTATGTGTCGCTCGCGGTGCTCAATGCCGGGCAAGCGGTGATCTTCACCATCGGGCTCGCCAGCGTGATGGTGCTCTGCGCATACGGGATCAAGCAGGGCACCAATACGGTCGGCGACTTCGTGATGATCAACGCCATGATGATCCAGCTCTACCAGCCGCTGAATTTCATGGGCATGGTCTATCGCGAGATCAAGCAGGCCATCATCGACATCGAGAAGATGTTCACGATCCTGTCGCGTGACCCGGAGATCAAGGATAAGCCGGGCGCCAGGCCGCTCCAGATCAAGGCTGGTACCGTTCGCTTCGAGAACGTCACCTTCGCCTACGAGCCCGAGCGGGCGATCCTCAAGGGCATCACGTTCGAAGTGCCGGCCGGCCATACGATTGCGGTGGTCGGGCCTTCCGGTGCCGGCAAGTCGACCATCTCGCGCCTGCTGTTCCGCTTCTATGACGTGACCGGAGGCCGCATTCTGATCGACGGGCAGGACATCCGCGACGTGACGCAGAACTCGCTGCGCGAGGCGATCGGCATGGTGCCGCAGGACACCGTGCTGTTCAACGACACCATCCGCTACAATATCCGCTACGGCCGCTGGGAGGCGAGTGATGCCGAAGTTGAGGAGGCGGCGCGCCTCGCGCAGATCGACGCCTTCATCCGGATGTCGCCCAAGGGCTACGACACCGAGGTGGGAGAGCGCGGGCTCAAGCTCTCCGGCGGCGAGAAGCAGCGCGTCGCGATCGCGCGCACCATCCTCAAAGGACCGCCGATTCTCATTCTCGACGAAGCCACCTCCGCGCTGGACAGCCACACCGAGAAAGACATCCAGGATGCGCTCGACAGGGTGTCGCGGAACCGCACCACGCTGGTGATCGCGCACCGGCTGTCCACCATCGTGGACGCCGAAGAGATCATCGTGCTCGATCAGGGCATCATCGCCGAGCGTGGCACGCACCAGCAGCTTCTTGCCCGCGGCGGCCTCTATGCCAGCATGTGGAACCGGCAGCGCGAGGCGGCGGCCGCCCGCGAGAAGCTCGCCGAAGTGGCGGACGACGTCATCGCCCCGAACCGCAATCCGCCGGTGGTCGAGGAGCCGGCGGAACCATCCGAACCGCTGCCGGTCGAGCCCGATGTAGCCCGCGCCGATGCCGCGGAGTAAGATAGTGGAATTCGATGGTGCCACTTGCTGTCCCCTCGCCCGCGAAGCGGGAGAGGGTGGCTCCGCCGACGGCGGAGCCGGGAGAGGGTGATGGGACTTGTTCAAGCTAAAAGGCTCCGCTCCGCCATGACCGATGCCGAACGAAGGCTTTGGTATTGGCTCCGCGCTCATCGCTTTGGCGGCTACAAATTCAAGCGCCAGGTCCCGGTGGGGCCGTATGTTGTGGACTTTGCCTGTCTCAACAGCGGGATTGTCGTAGAGGTTGACGGCGGTCAACATGCCAGCTCTGCCCAAGACCGCGAGCGGGACGCATGGTTGCGAAACCGAGGACTTGTTGTTCTCCGCTATTGGAATACTGAAGTTTTGAAGAGTGCAAATGCGGTCCTCGAAGATATTATGAAGGCTCTCACCGAGCGGGAGGCGCTGCCCCTCTCCCGGCGCGCTTCGCGCGCCACCCTCTCCCCTGCGGGGAGAGGGGACGCCGTGGCCCGAGCGCCGCTCAGAAACAACTAGTTGTAGTTTCAATGTCCGTTCTCGCCTCGATCCGTTCCCAGCTCGCCCCGGTTCACCGAGAGGGCCTGCCGTTCATCGGCATGTTCGCGTTCGCGAGCCTCATTCTGCTCTGGCTGTGGACGCCGCTCGGTTGGCTCGCCATCGTCGCGACGCTGTGGTGCGTCTATTTCTTCCGCGACCCCGAGCGCGTGACGCCGCTGCGTGAAGGCATCGTGGTATCGCCGGCCGATGGCCGGATTAGCCGCATCACCAACGCGGTGCCGCCTGCCGACCTCTACCTTGGCGAACGCGCGCTGCCGCGGGTGTCGATCTTCATGAGCGTGTTCGACTGCCACGTGAACCGCAGCCCGGTGGTGGGCAAGATCGAGCGCATCGCCTATCACAAGGGCGCCTTTGTCAGCGCCGATCTCGACAAGGCGAGCGAGGCGAACGAGCGCAACGGCTTCGTCATCGCCACCACCAAGGGCCGCATCGGCGTGGTGCAGATCGCCGGGCTTATTGCACGGCGCATTCTGTGCTTTGTGCGCGAAGGCGCGACTGTCGGTGCGGGCGAGCGTATCGGCATGATCCGCTTCGGGTCGCGCGTCGACGTCTATCTGCCGGAAGGTGCAAAGCCGCTGGTCGCCGAGGGCCAGACCGCGATCGCCGGCGAAACCATTATCGCGGACCTGCGGGCGGCCAATCCGCAGCTTACCTTCCGGGTCGGTTAAGGTTTTGATGAACAACGGTTAATGGCGTTTGCCATGGCGGCCTGCGCAACCCCGCGCTATAGTCGGCGTCATGCCGTATTCACCGTTCGAGCCTAGCCGCCCTGAGCAGATGCGCCGCCGCCTCCGGCAGATTCCGGTACGCACGCTGCTGCCCAACCTCATCACGCTGCTGGCGCTGTGTGCTGGCCTCACCGCGATGCGGCTTGCCGTCGAGGGCAAGCTCGAATGGGCGGTGGCAGCCATCGTATTCGCTGCCCTGCTTGACGGCATCGACGGGCGCGTCGCCCGCATGCTGAAGGGTACGTCGCGTTTCGGCGCCGAACTCGACAGTCTCGCGGACTTCGTCAATTTCGGCGTGGCGCCGGCGCTGATCCTCTACTTCTGGGGCCTGCAGGCGCTCGGCAATGCGGGCTGGATCGCCGCAATGGTGTTCGCAATCTGCGCGGGGCTCCGGCTGGCGCGCTTCAATGTCATGATGGACGATCCGAACCGGCCGGCCTGGGCAGGAAATTTCTTCACCGGCATGCCGGCGCCGGGCGGCGCCATTACGGTGTTGCTGCCGATCTATGTGTACTTCCTGTTCGGCGAGCCGAGGTTTGCGCCTTTGACATTCCTGTACACGCTGGCGATCGCCTTTCTGATGGTGTCGCGGCTGCCAGTGTTCTCCGGCAAGCGCGTCGGCAAGCGCGTGGCGCCCGAGATGGTGCTGCCGGTCTTTGTATGTGTCGTGCTGTTCTTCGCGCTGCTGGTGTCCTATCCGTGGTGGGTGCTCATGATCGGCACGGTTTTGTATCTCGGCAGTCTGCCGTTCGGCTGGCTCTCATACCGTGACCACGAGCGTAAGACGGCAGCCGCCGCGTCGGCGAGTTCTGCGCCGGCGGAGGCTTCGCGTCCGCCCGGCGAAGTGCCGGCGCGCCCAATCGCGAACGATGAGCCGCCGGCCGACCCAGACCGTCCCGCCCGTCTCAACTGAGCATCGTCGGCTCCATTCCGGGTCGCAAGCAGTCGGGCCGCCAGATGCAACGTCTCAAAGACAAGATCGTGCTCATCACCGGCGCCGCCGGCGCGATCGGTGCTGCTGTTGCTGCGGCGGTTATCCGTGAGGGCGGCCGGGCAATTGCCACTGACCTGGCGCAACGCAACGGCGTTGATCACGCGCTCGATGTCACCAGCGAAGACAACTGGAAGGCCGTGCTCTCCGAGGTTGACCGGACGCATGGCCGTCTCGATGGCCTGGTCAATGCGGCCGGCATCGCGCTGCTCGGCAACATCGAGCAGACCGACTATGCGTCCTGGCGGCGGGTCCTCGCCGTCAATCTCGACGGCACATTTCTCGGCTGCAAGCACGCCCTCGATTTGTTGAAGCGCGGCGGCGGCTCGATCGTGAACCTCTCCTCCATTTCCGGCATCGTCGGCGGCCATAACCTCGCGGCCTACAATGCGTCCAAGGGCGGCGTGCGGCTGCTCAGCAAATCGGTTGCACTCCACGGCGCGCGGCTGCGTCCGCAGGTGCGCTGTAATTCAGTGCATCCGGCCTTTCTGGAAGGACCGATGGTCGACGATATCCTGGCGCAGACCCAAAACCCGCAGATCGCACGCGGCCAGATCACGCGCGATATTCCGATTGGACGGCTGGGCAGTCCCGCCGAAGTAGCCGGCATGTGCGTCTATTTGCTGTCGGACGAATCCGCCTTCGTCACCGGCGCGGAATTCGTCATCGACGGTGGACTGACTGCACGGTGAGCGAGTTCGTCGCTAAGCCGGCAACGGGTAACCCGGCATCAGGTCATACGGATGCTTCCAGCCCGGCAGCGCCTTGATGCGGCCGAGCCAGGCCGCGATGTTCTTGTGCTCGCCCGCGATATCGAAGCCGAACTCGTCGGGCGGGTAGTAGAGGTAGGCCACCAGCGAGAGATCGGCGATGGTTGGCTGGCTGCCCACGATATACGGCTGCCCGGCGAGCCGCTTGTCGACGATCGCCAGACTGCCGTCGATTCGGCCCTTGAGGAACGCCATGACGGCCGGATCGCCTGGCGGCTTGGCGAAGTTGCGCAGGAAACGGTATGGCCCGAGAAAGCCGTTGACCTTCTGGTTGTCGAAAATGATCCAGCGCAGCGCCTCGAGCCGTTCGTCCTCACCTTCCGGACGAAACTTCCCGGATCGCTCGGCGAGATAGTTGAGGATCACGCCGGACTGGGTCAGCTTCTTGGCGCCATGCACCAGCACCGGCGCTTCGCCCATCTCGTTCACATTGGCGCGGTACTCCGGTGTCCGGGTCTCGCCCTTGAAGAAATCGACGAAGATCGGCTCCCAATCGGCGCCGATCAGATTGAGCATCAGCGCGTTGCGGTATGCGTTCCCGGATTGGGCAAAGCAGTAAAGCTGATATTCGGCCATCGTCGTCGCCTTTCCTCACGCCGTACGATCTTCACATCGTATGGTTCCGTGCGGACTATACCGCGCGATTGCCGCACTGCGAGGGGCTGACGCGGTCCCACTTCTGCCCTAGTGTTCCCGGGATATTTGCTATCCGACATGTGGTCGCGGGAGTTGGTCCCATGAGTTCCTGTTTTGCTCTTGCCGTGCGGCGATCGGCGCTGATCCCGGCCGCAGCCGTGCTGTTGGCCCTCGCCGTGCCCGATACGTTGCTGGCGCAGGTCCAGCCTGATCGCGATCAGGCCGAAAATAGCGCCGCGCCGGAGACGCGGACGACGGATGACGAGTTTTCGAAGCAGCTCAACGAGCTGAAAAAGACCTTTACGGACCTGAGCAAGAAGATCGATGACGGTGCGCAATCCATGGGCCGCACCGACAATGCCGAGGCGGCGCGCAAGGAGATCGAGGATCTGCGCGGGAACGTCGCCGCGCTGCTCGGCGCCGTTGCCGACAACGGCGCCGTGTTCGAGCTCGGCAACAAGGCGCTCCGGCGCGCCGAGGACAAGCTCAAGGCGCTCGATCAGGAGACGCGCTACAAGCCGGAGGACCGGCAATACCTGATCGAGCGTTGGCGCCAGTTGAAAACCTCAACCGAAGGTTCGATCCGCGAGCTGGAGCGGGCGCGCAAGGATTTCGCCGATCTGCTGCGGACCCTGCAGACCAACGAGGACTTCATCGACGAACTCCTGCAGGTGCGCGAGCATGAGAAGGCGCTGGAGGTCATTCACAATCTCACCGACGGCATCAAGGATGCGTCCGACAAACTCAAGAAGCTCTTGACCACGCTCAAGTCTCCCGGAGTTTAACGATGCGGCCGCGGGCCGGCTGGCATTGGTGCGCGGGGGCTCTGCTAACTGTCCTGCCGCTCGCGCTCGCCGCCTGCAGCATCGACAACAGCGTCGGCTATGTCGAAATCAAGACCGTGCCGAGCACCGCCGCGATGGCGCTCTATCTCGATTCGGTGAAGCTCGAGCCGTTTCGCAATGGCACCGCGGTGCTGCGCCAGAAGGTCGGTACCGCCAAGCTGCAGATCGACACCGACAGCGGACAGCTCGTCGCGCTGTGCAGCGTGGTCGTGCAGAAGAATCGCATCACCAGCGTAACGATCCTGCTGAGCAGCCGGCAGCTACGCTGCCAATGCGGCCGGCCGAGCGTCGGCAACAAGCGCACCTGCATCGCGTAGGTTGCTCACTCCGTTCGTTCCCGCGCTAGCGGGACTTATTCAGTGTTTTTGGCTTTGGGTCCCCGCTGACGCGGCGCTTGCGCGGGGACGACCGGAGAGTACAGCAGTTACCGCATCGTCGGGATGACGAATTCCGCGCCTTCCTTGACGCCCGAGGGCCAGCGCGAGGTGACGGTCTTGGTCTTGGTGTAGAAGCGGATCGAGTCGGGGCCGTGCTGGTTGAGGTCGCCGAAGCCCGAGCGCTTCCAGCCGCCGAAGGTGTGGTAGGCGAGCGGCACCGGAATGGCGAAATTCACTCCGACCATGCCGACCTGGACGCGGTTGACGAAATCGCGCGCGGTGTCGCCGTCGCGGGTGAAGATGGCGACGCCGTTGCCGTAGTCGTGCTCGGAGGGCAGCCGCAGCGCCTCCTCGTAGTCCTTGGCACGGACGACCGAAAGCACCGGCCCGAAAATCTCCTCCTTGTATATTTTCATCTCGGGCGTGACGTCGTCGAACAGGCAGCCGCCCATGAAGTTGCCGTTCTCGTAACCCTGGAGCTTGAAGTTGCGGCCGTCGACCTTGAGCGTGGCGCCTTCCTTGATTCCGAGATCGACATAGCTCTTCACCTTGTCGAGATGCGCCTTGGTGACCATCGGCCCGTAATCGGCCTGCAGGTCGGTGGAGGGCCCGATCTTCAGGCTCTCGACGCGCGGGATCAGCTTCTCGACCAGAAGATCGGCGGTTTTTTTCCCCACCGGCACCGCGACCGAGATCGCCATGCAGCGCTCGCCGGCCGAGCCGTACCCCGCGCCGATGAGTGCATCGACCGCCTGGTCGATGTCGGCGTCCGGCATCACCACCATGTGGTTCTTGGCGCCGCCGAAACACTGCACGCGTTTTCCGTGCGCCGTACCGGTGGTGTAGATGTACTCGGCGATCGCCGACGAGCCGACGAATCCGATCGCCTGGATCACCGGATCGGTGAGCAGTGCGTCGACCGCGACCTTGTCGCCGTTGACGACGTTGAGCACGCCCGCCGGCAGGCCGGCCTCCACCAGAAGCTCGGCAAGCCGCATCGGCACCGACGGGTTGCGCTCCGACGGCTTGAGAATGAACGCGTTACCGCAGGCGAGGGCCGGGGCGAACTTCCACATCGGGATCATGGCCGGGAAGTTGAACGGCGTGATGCCGGCGACGACGCCGAGCGGCTGCCGGACGGAATAGAGATCGATGCCCGGCCCGGCGCTCTCGGTGTACTCGCCCTTCATCAGATGCGGGATACCGCAGGCGAACTCGACCACCTCGAGGCCGCGCTGGATGTCGCCCTTTGAGTCGGCGAAGGTCTTGCCATGCTCGGAGGAGAGCAGTTTGGCGAGGTCGTCAAACTCGTTCTGCACCAGTTCCAGGAACTTGAACATCACGCGCGCACGGCGTTGCGGGTTGGTCGCCGCCCAGGCCGTTTGCGCGGCCGCGGCATTGGCGACCGCCTGCTCGACCTCGGACTTGCCGGCGAAGGCGACTTTGGCCTGCACCTCGCCGGTATTGGGGTTGAACACGTCGCCGGTGCGGCCGGAGGCGCCCGCAACTTCCTTGCCGCCGATGAAATGGCCGATCTGGCGCATGTGTTGTCTCCCTTGGACTCGGCCCTGCGAGGGCGGGTGAGGCCGATATCTGCTGTCAGATAACGCAGCTTGCGCCCCCGGGGAAGACGTTACGTGCCCACGCCCGCGTCGCTGATCTGGCGTGCCGGTGCGGCCCACAATCCTACGAGCGGGGAGTGGCCCGCCCAGGTAACGGTTCCTTAAGGCGGTATGGGTTATGCGCCGGCATGCCTCAACCAATCTACTGTTCAGCCTGCGGCTACGAATGCGGGCAGCTTCCCGACGACTTGAACGACGACCTGCTGGTCTACTGCGCCTGTGGTCAGACGTTGGGAGCGGCGTTCTCGCTGCGGGCGTTTGCCGCTGGCGAGGCGCGCACGACCGTGAACGTCGTGCTGCAACCACATCAGAAGGTGCACGTCTCGGTCAGGCGGACGCTGCACGCACGAAGCCTGTAGCGGCGCCGCGGCGCGGCGCTTGGCATGCGTCGCAGATTTACACGGCTATTTGGCCTGAGCCAGCGCAGCGGTTTCTCGTGCTGCCAATGAGCCCGAAAATTCCGGCATGACCTCGCGCGCGAACAGCCGCATGGACGTTTGCGACTCGCGCAGGCCCATTGTGCCGAAATTGATCTGCAGCGAGGCGTGTTCGAACTTGCCGATGGACGCGACCACCTTGCGGATGATCGCCTTGATTTCGTCGGGGGTGCCGACCCACGCGCCGCCGGATTCGATCTGGCCGTCAAGCGTGAACGCGCGCAACCGCCGCATCGAGGTATCGTAGTCCCGATAGTCCTTGGAGGATCCGCGCTCCCAGTCGCCGGCCGCCTCGTTGAGCGCGCGGAAATACTCCTCGAACGGCGGACGCGCGATGTCGCGCGCCTGTTGCGGATCCTCGTGGCAAAACATGTGGAAAGCCACCATCACCTCACCGTCGCCGGGATGGCCAGCCTCGCGCCAGGACTTGCGATAGAGATCGATGAGGCCGCCGATCGGCCCGATCGGGATCGCCATCAGCCCGTAGCCCATCTTGCCGGCGAACTCGAACGATTCCGGCGTCTGAGTCGCGGCGATGTAGAATTTCGGCCGTGGTGTCTGGGTCGGCCGCGGCAGCGATGTGACGTTCTCGAAGGAGTGGAACTTGCCCTTGTGGGTCGCCTTCTCCTGCGTCAGTAGCAACTCGATCTGCTCCAGGCCCTCGCGGAAGCGCTCCTGCGATTCATCAGGCGAAATGCCGAAGCGGCGGAACTCGTGCAGCAGGAACGCGCGTGCGAAGCCAATATCGACGCGTCCGCCAGAGAGGCCGTCGAGCATCGCGATCTCGCCCGCGAGCTTGAACGGATGGTTGAATACCGGCAGCACCGCGCCGGTGACGAGCCGCATCGTTTTCGTGCGTTGCGAGACGGCGCTCAGAAACACGATCGGGTTCGGGCTGTAGCCGCCATAGCGGTTGAAATAGTGCTCGACCGTGCGCGCATGGGTAAATCCAAGCCGCTCGCCTTCCTCGGCGATCGCAATCGACTCAGCGTAGTAGTCCGCGGCGCTCTTGTCGGTCTGATCGAGGGCGGGAAAAAATTGCACACCAAACTGCATAAGCGCCGTCCCGGCTTTCGCTCGCGTTGAATTCTGGCGAGAGTGGTTGAAGTTTCGAGCACTATAGGGTCGGGCGCATGCCAGTCAATTGAAGGGGAGGGCTGCGGGGCGTTGCGATTGACAGCGTGCCGACGCGCTCTAAACTCCGCTCCGCCCAGATCGCCGAAAACCTAGAAAGATGGCTACCATGACAGCATCCGCCGCGCCGGACGACATCGATGAACTCCGCCGGGCCTGGAAGGATGCCCACATGGCGCCGTTGTGGGAAAACAAATTCGCACACCGGCCGCCGGCGCCGCCGGAGGCGGCCTACCTGTGGTCGTGGGAAAAAATCCGCCCGCTCATCGCGGGTGCCATCAAAGTTGCCTCGCCGGAGGCCATCGAGCGGCGGGTGCTGCAACTGATCCCGCCGGGTGCGGATGAGTACGAGTGGCGGCAGACGACCAAGACCATCTGCACCAATCTCCAGGTGCTGTTGCCAGGCGAGAAAGCGCGACCGCATCGTCACACCATGAACGCCTTGCGCTTCGTGCTGGAAGGATCGGGCGCCACGACCATCGTTGACGGCAAGCCTTGTCGCATGGACGAGGGTGACCTGGTGCTGACGCCGGCCTGGACGTGGCATGAGCATGTGCACGAGGGCGCGGCGCCGATCATCTGGCTCGATGCACTCGACGTGCCGTTGCACCACTACATGGGGACAGGCGCCTTTCAGCCTGGACCGGTCGGCGAGCCGCCGGAGACCGTTGCGGATGAGGCGTTCGCGGTCGCGAATGTCGTGCCGGACGTGGCTTACGCGACCACTGCCTATTCGCCGGTGTTTCGTTATCCCTACGGTCCGGCCGCCGCGGCGGTCGCGGCGGCGCCGCTTGCGCGCGATGGCTCGCGCCGCGTGCGCTACATCAACCCGCTCAACGGCGGTAGTGCGATGGAATTGATCGACTGCTTCCTGGTGCAGCTTGATCCCGGCATGACGACGCTGCCGTTCCGCACCAATGCGAGTTCGGTCTGCTGCGTCATCGAGGGCGCGGGCGAGAGCCAGATCGGCAATGAAACGGTGAACTGGAGCAAGCGGGACATTTTCACGCTGCCGCAGGGCAACCGGATCGTGCACAAAAGCACCGGTGGCACAGCGCGCCTGTTCGTAGTCTCCGACCGCGACATCTACGCCAGGCTCGGCCTGCTTAGGGAAGAATACGGCAACCTCGCCGCTTAGTGTGGCGGTTCAGCGCCGCACATTTTTGCTGGCCGGCCGCGCAGACACTCTGCCGCTTGTCAACGACAGTCTCTGTATCGCGGCCAAACGTCGCGTTATCGTTGCGCTGATGCGCTAAGAACACCGCTTCGGTCAAACATGATGCCGAAATCGAAGATTGTTTCCCAGCCCCGCCTTGAGAGTTGCTCGGACGACACCTGTCAAGTGTGGAACTTGTGTTTGCGAGGCATGTTTCTTGTAACCGAGCGGTGATATAAGGCGCGCCTCTTTGGCGGTGCGTCGAGACCGACTCTGTCCCATGAACAAAGTTGAGAACGAGAAAGCCGCTCCCGCCGCGGTTCAATTGGCGACCGTCACCGCAATACCGCACAAAGCGAGCCTTTGGACGCTGGCGCTCGGCAGCGTCGGCGTGGTGTACGGCGACATCGGCACCAGCCCGCTGTACGCGTTCCGGGAAGCCGTCATGGCTGCCGAGCCGGAGGGCCTCGTTTCGCGCGAGACCGTTCTCGGCGTGCTGTCGATGATTCTATGGGCACTGATCGTGGTGGTTACGATCAAGTATGTGCTTATCCTGCTGCGCGCCGACAACAACGGAGAGGGTGGCACACTATCGCTGACCGCGCTTGCGGCGCGCGCACTCGGGGGGCGCACCCCACTGGTGTTCATGTTGGGTGTGATCGGCGCCTCGATGTTTCTGGGCAACTCGGTCATCACGCCTGCGATCTCGGTGCTGTCGGCGGTCGAGGGGCTCAAGCTCATATCACCGGCGTTCGAGCATTATGTCGTGCCGTTGACGATCGCGATCCTGTTCGGTCTGTTCGCGGCGCAAAGCCGAGGAACCGCAAAAGTCGCGGCATTCTTCGGGCCGATCATGCTGGTGTGGTTTCTGGCGATCGCCGTGGCAGGGCTCCTGCACATCACCGACGACCCGAGGGTGTTCTACGCGATCAACCCTTGGCACGGCATCCGGTTCGTCTATCAGAACGGCCATATCGGGCTAGTGACGCTGGGTGCGGTGTTCCTGGTGGTGACCGGTGGCGAAGCGCTCTACGCCGATCTCGGCCATTTCGGCAGGAAACCGATCCAGACCGCATGGCTGTTCGTCGTGCTGCCGGCCCTCGTGCTGAATTATTTTGGCCAGGGCGCGCTGGTGCTTGCCCATCCGGTGGCGATCGCCAATCCGTTCTACCGGCTGGTCCCGGAAGGGATGCTGTTGCCGACGGTGGTGCTCGCGACAGCCGCAACGGTGATCGCGAGCCAGGCCGTGATCACCGGCGCCTACTCGCTCGTGCATCAGGCCATCCAGCTTGGCCTGCTGCCGCGGGTGGCGATCCTGCACACCTCCGCGTCGCATGCCGGGCAGATCTACATTCCGCGCGTCACCGCGCTATTGTTGTGCGGCGTGCTGCTCCTCGTCGGCTTATTCAAGTCGTCGGGCGCGCTCGCGTCGGCCTATGGCATCGCCGTCGCCACCACCATGGTGGTCGACGGATTGCTTGCGTTCATCGTGATCTGGAAGCTGTGGCATTGGCCGCTGTGGCGGGTCGCACTGTTGCTGGTGCCGTTGGTCATCGTGGACGTGACGTTCCTGTCGGCCAACCTGCTCAAGCTGTTGGAAGGCGCCTGGGCTCCGCTCTTGTTCGGCGCCACGATGGTTCTGCTGATCCTGACCTGGCGGCGGGGCACCAACCTGCTTTCTCTGAAGACGCAACGGACCGAGGTGCCGCTCACGACGCTGTTGGCGAGCCTCGAGAAAAAGCCGCCGCACATCGTGCCCGGCACCGCCGTGTTTCTCACCAGCCATCCGGAATTCGCGCCCACGGCGCTCCTGCACAACCTCAAGCACAACAAGGTGCTGCACGAGCACAACGTCATCCTGACCATCATTACCACCGACACGCCGCGTGTTACGTCGGACGAACGCGTGAAGATGAGTTCGCTCACGCCGCATTTCAGCGTAGTCGCGCTCAAGTTCGGCTACATGGAAACGCCCAATGTGCCGAAGGCGTTGGCGGTGGCGCGCAAGCACGGCTGGCAGTTCGACATCATGTCGACGTCGTTCTTCCTTTCGCGCCGCGCGCTCAGGCCGGCCGCGCATTCCGGCATGCCGCGTTGGCAGGACCATCTGTTCATTGGGCTGGCGAAGTCCGCGAGCGACGCCACCGACTTCTTCCAGATTCCAACCGGCCGCGTGGTGGAGGTCGGGACCCAGGTGACAGTATGACGGGCTTGTGCAGTAAGATATTGAAGCAATTATAGATTTATTGCAGTTTGCAGGGCACTGAGCGCGTCGCACAATGCTCGGGACTGACGGACCGGTCGCGGGCCTGCTATAAGCCCGCCCCGCTGGTATGTTGCACCGCAGCATCTTAGGCGTAACCCCAATGTCCAATTCAATCGCCGCTCCTCAGGACGACGCCGATGTCCCGGACGACGGAGACGGCGTCGCGCGTCCGCAGAGCGCATTCTGGGCGCTCACCATTGGCAGCATCGGGGTCGTCTACGGCGACATCGGCACCAGTCCGCTCTACGCATTTCGCGAGGCGGTGACCGCGGCGGTCGGCCACGGCGGTACGGTCACCCGGGTGGCGGTACTGGGCGTACTCTCACTCATTCTGTGGGCGCTCATTGTTGTCGTGACGCTGAAATATATCGTCATCCTGCTGCGCGCCGATAACAACGGCGAAGGCGGTACGCTCGCCTTAATGGCGCTGGCGCAACGCGCACTCGGGAAGCGCGCCGGCTTCATCGTGTTGTGCGGTATTATCAGCGCCGCGCTGTTCTATGGCGACGCGGTGATCACGCCCGCTCTGTCGGTGCTGTCCGCGATCGAGGGTCTCAAGATCGCAACACCGGCCTTCGACCATTACGTCGTACCGCTCACTGTCATCATCCTCATCGCGTTATTTGCCGTCCAGTCGCGCGGTACCGCGAAGGTCGCGGCTTTCTTCGGACCGGTCACCGCGGTGTGGTTCATCGCCATCGCGGTCGTGGGCGTCGCCTTCATTGTCCGAAATCCGGTGGTGCTGCTGGCCTTCAATCCGATCTACGCCATTGAGTTCCTCGGTTCGCACGGCGTGATTGGTCTGGTCACGCTCGGCGCCGTCTTCCTGGCGGTGACCGGGACGGAAGCGCTTTATGCCGATCTCGGTCATTTCGGCCGCAAACCGATCCAGGTTGCGTGGGTGGGCTTTGTTTTGCCGGCGCTTGGCACTGAACTATCTCGGCCAGGGCGCGCTGGTGCTCGCTGATCCGAAGACGATCGAGAATCCCTTTTTCCTGATGTATCCCGACTGGGCGCTGCTGCCGATGGTGGCCCTTGCCACCGCCGCCACCGTGATCGCAAGCCAGGCCGTGATCACCGGCGCCTATTCGCTTAGCCAGCAGGCGATCCAGCTCGGTCTCATGCCGCGGCTGGAAATCCGGCATACCTCCGGCGAACACTACGGCCAGATCTACATGCCGCGGGTGAATCTGCTGCTGCTGCTGGGCGTGCTGCTGCTGGTGCTGCTGTTCCGCTCGTCGAGCGCGCTCGCCTCCGCCTACGGCATCGCCGTCACCGGCACGATGGTGGTGACCGGCATCATGGCATTCGTGGTGATCTGGAAGGTGTGGCACTGGTCTCCTTGGGCGGCGGCGGCGCTCATGCTGCCGTTCTTCGTGATTGATCTGACCTTCCTGGGCGCCAACCTGCTCAAGGTGGTCGAGGGCGGATGGGTACCGCTGGCGTTGGGCGGCGTCCTGATGGTGATGATGTACACGTGGCGCCGCGGCAGCCGTCTCTTATTTGAGAAGACGCGCCGCCAGGAAACGCCGCTGGTCGATCTGGTGCGGATGCTTGAAAACAAGCCGCCGGCGCGGGTACCGGGCACCGCCGTGTTTCTGACCAGCGATCCGTCATGCGCACCGACCGCCCTGATGCACAGCCTCAAGCACTACAAGGTGCTGCACGAGAAGAACGTCATCCTGACGGTGGAGACTGCCGGCACGCCGCGCGTCGATCCCGCCGAGCGGGTGCGCATCGAGCCGGTCGGTGAGACGTTCGCGCGCATTGTACTGCGCTTTGGATTCATGGAATCGCCGAACGTGCCAAGGGCGCTGGCCATCGCGCGCAAATACGGCTGGCAATTCGACATCATGTCGACATCGTTTTTTCTGTCCCGGCGCCTGCTCAAGCCGGCCGCGCATTCCGGCATGCCGCGCTGGCAGGACCGGCTGTTCATTGCGCTCACCCGGGCGGCCAACGATGCGACCGACTATTTCCAGATTCCGACCGGGCGGGTGGTTGAGGTCGGGACGCAGGTGACGATTTGAACGGCGCCGCGGACGCCAGGGCGCGTACGCGTGCATATACAGGTTGGGAACACGAAGCTCTTGATTCCGGGGCAAGAGCGCGCGAGTGATATTCGCGCGGTATTTGAAGGCTGGAGGCCCACATGGCGGAAGATCCTCGCGTCAAGAACCTGCAGCCCGATGAGGTGGCGCAGGGGCTCAAGGACGGCTGCATGCTCTTGGTCGACGTGCGCGAGCCGAACGAGATTGAAGTCGAAGCTTTTCCCGATGCTGTTATCGTTCCACTGTCGCAATTCGATCCGGCCGCAATCCCCGATCCGCAGGGTAAGCAGGTCGTGTTCGCCTGCCGCTCCGGCAATCGCTCGGTCACGGCTTCGCTCGCCGCGCAGGCAGCGGGATTGCCGTACAACGCCCACATGGCGGGCGGCATCAAGCTTTGGAAGGAACTTGGCCTCAAGACCGTGACTTGAGCGCAGCGAAATCATCGGCCGCCGGGATCAACCTAGGACCTCGCCATGCCACGATTGACCCCTCGCGCGCCGCTCGCGCTTCTCCTGTTTACTTTTCTCCTGTTTACCGCCGCCCTTCTTGCCGCCCCAGCCACTTTTGGTGAGGGAGCCAAGGAGCAGGCCGTCAACGTCTACAATTGGACTGACTACATCGATCCGGCGGTCATCGCGGATTTCACCAAGGAGACCGGCATCAAGGTCCGCTACGACACCTTCGATTCCAACGACATCTTGGAGACCAAGCTACTGGCGGGAAAGTCCGGCTACGACGTCGTGACGCCGACCGGCTATTTTCTGGAGCGCCAGATCAAGGCTGGCGTGTTCCAGAAACTCGATAAGGCCAAGCTCCCCAACCTCGTCAATCTCTGGCCGGAAATTTCACAACGGCTTGCCGCCTATGATCCCGGCAACCAGTACGCCGTGAACTACATGTGGGGCACCACCGGCATCGGCTACAATGTCAAGAAGGTGCGGGAGATTCTCGGTCCCGAGGGCAAGATCGATAGCTGGGACATCATTTTCAAACCCGGCAGTTTGGCGCGGTTCAAGGAGTGTGGCGTCCACATGCTCGACGCCGCCGACGACATCTTCCCGGCCGCGCTCGCCTATCTCGGGCTCGACCCTAACTCCACGAAAGAGGCAGACCTGCAGAAGGCCGCCGATCTGATGATGACCATCCGCCCGTCGGTGCGCAAGTTTCACTCGTCCGAGTATGTCTCGGCACTGGCCACCGGCGAAATCTGTTTGGTGGTCGGGTTCTCGGGGGACATCAAGCAGGCGCAGAAGCGTGCCGCCGAAGCCAAGGCCGGTGTGGAAGTGGCCTACGCTATTCCAAAGGAGGGCACGCAGTTGTGGTTCGACAATCTCGCGGTCCCGAAGGACGCCAAGAATGTCGAAGAGGCTCTTGCCTTCATCAACTATCTGCAGCGGCCGGAAGTCGCGGCGAAGAATTCGAACTTCATTTCCTACGCAAACGGCAACCTCGCCAGCCAGAAATTCATCGACAAATCGATTTTGGACGACAAGACCATCTATCCCGACGCCGCGATGATGAAGCGCCTCTACACCATCAACGCCCATGATGCGAAGACCACGCGTCTGATGAACCGGCTGTGGACGCGTATCAAGACCGGGCGGTGATTGGCTCCGCGCCTTTCGTTGCCGCAGTGATAAACGGTTCGATCCGCGACTTACCCTCCCCCCGCCATAAGCGTGGTTACCCGCGTCTTCGACGCGCTATGGCGGTGGGGAGGGTCGGCGAGCGAAGCGAGCCGGGGTGGGGGGCCGTGGGAATTTGCACAAGCCCCCCACCCCCGACCCCTCCCCACCACTCGCTTCGCTCGCGGGGGGAGGGGAGGGCGGCACCGTCTTCGCTTTGCCTGGTTCCGCTGGAGTTCCGATCTCACCGCCAGCGGCGATGCAGCCATAGCCATTGCTCCGGGTGCTCGCGTACCCAGCCCTCGACCACCGACGTGATGACCTGCATCGTGCCCTGAATGTCGACCTTGCCGCCGGCGTCGCGGACCGGTGCGATGGCTTCCGTCAGGTCGATGCGGAAGCGGTCGCGGTCCGGCAGCCGGACGATGCGCGCGCCGTGGATCGGACAGTCGACATGCTGTGCAAGCTGCGCGATGAGCGGGTTGGCCTTGCAGGTGCGGCCGAAGAACGTCACGTCGACGCCGCGCACATAGTGCTGGTCGACCAGCACCGCGACATGACCGCCGGATTCCAGCACGCGCAACAGCTTCACCGGGGCGTCGAGGCCGGTCGCCACCAGCGTGCCCATGATGCCTTCGCGCGACTTGCGTACCGCCTCGTCGACAGCGGCGATATTCGGGCGGCGGTAGAGAATGTGCAGGTCGAGCTTGTAAGCCGCCGCCACATAGGCTGACAGCTCCCAGTTGGCGAGATGGGACGTGAAGAGAAGCGCCGGCTTGCCGTCGAGCCGCAACTGGTGGAAGAGATCGAAGGTGCGCTCGCTGTAGGTGATGTCCTCGGCGCCCGGCCGGTCCGGATCGACGATGTGCAGCCGGTCGATATGCGCAAACTCGGCGGCGACGCGGCCGAGATTGTCCCAGACGCCGGCGAGAATTTTTTCGATCTCGTCCGGCGATTTCTTCGGGAAGGCCGCCGCAAGTTGCTCGCGCGCCAGCTTGTGCTCCTTGAGGCGCGGGCCGAAGGTCCGCGTTACCGACGACGCGACGCGCGCCATGCGCTTGCGGTCGACCAGCCGCAGCGTTCTGATCGTTCCGACGAAGGCGTGCCCCAGCATCGCGTCGCCGGCCGATTTGAGAAACCGGCGGCTTCTGGCGGCGAGACTTCGCGACGTACTCATCAGAAATGGACGATGATCTTGCCGAACACCTGCCGGCTTTCGAGCCGCGCCAGGCCCTGTTCGAAATCGGCCAGCGCCACTTCGGTATCGATCACCGGCAGCATGCCGCCCGCGATCTTGGCAAGACTCTCGCGGATGTTGCGCATCGAGGCGCCGAACGAGCCGGTGATGCGATATTGCTGCTGAAATAGCTGCATCAGGTTGATCGTCGTCGTCGGTCCAGACGTTGAGCCGCAGGTGACGAGACGCCCGCCACGCTTCAGGCAAAGCAGCGAACCGTTGAAGGTCTCGGCACCGACGTGCTCGAACACCACGTCGACGCCCTTGCGGCCGGTGAGCTTGCGCACCGCGCCCTCGAAGCGGTCGGTGCGATAGTTGACGACGTGATCGGCGCCGATTGCCTTTGCCTTTTCGGCCTTGGCGTCGTCGCCGACGGTGGTGATCACCGTGCAACCGATCGCCTTCGCCATCTTGATCGCGGCAGTTCCGATGCCGGAGCCGCCGGCATGCACCAGCACGGTTTCGCCTGGCTCAAGCTTGGCATTGTCGAACAGCATATGCTGCACGGTCGCAAAGCCGATCGGTGCGCAGGCGGCATCGCGCATCGCGATCCCGGCCGGCACTGGGACGACCAGCCGCGCCGGCATATTGACGAGTTCGCGGGCGAAGCCGTCGAGGTGGAAGCCCATGATGCCGCCGACGTTCTCGCACAGATTGTCGCGGCCTTCGCGGCAGGCCTTACAGGTGCCGCAGGTCAGCGCGCCGTACATCACCACTGGATCGCCAGGCTTGAATGCGCTCACGTCGGGACCGACTGCCGCAATTTCGCCCGCGGCCTCCGCGCCGACCACCAGCGGCAGCTTGCGCTTGGCGAATGCCATGCCGCGGAAGCCCCAGAGGTCAAGATGGTTGAGCGCGACCGCCTTGACCCGCACCTGCACCTCGCCCGGCCCCGGTGGAGGAGGGGCGGGGACATCGGCAAGCTCAAGCTTGCGGTCGGCGACGAGGGCTAGCGCACGCATATGCTGTGATACCAACTTCAAGTGGTCAATTTGCCCCGCTTGTCGTCCCCGCTTTCGCGGGGCCGCCCTGGGGCAACTGCGGGCAAAGCGAGCGCCCCGTCAAAATCACACCGGCTCCCGCCCGATCACCAGCGAGACGTTCTGGCCGCCGAAACCGAATGAATTGGAGAGCGCATGGCGCACCTTGGCGTTGCGCGCGACATTCGGCACCACGTCGAGCGGAATGGCCGGATCGGGCACATTGTAGTTGATGGTCGGCGGCAACTTCTGGTGTTCGAGCGTCAGCAACGTGAGCACGGCTTCGACTGCGCCCGCGGCGGACAGCGTATGCCCAATCATCGACTTGTTGGAGGAGGTCGGGATCGACTTCGCACGCTCGCCGAACACTGCAGCGGCGCCGAGATATTCCATCTTGTCGTTTTCCGGCGTGCCGGTGCCATGGGGATTGATGTAGTCGATGTCGTCGGGCGTCAGGCCGGCATCCGCCAGCGCGTTGCGGATGCAGCCGATGATCGGCTTGCCGTCGGGACTTGAGCGGGTGCGGTGGAACGAGTCCGCCATCTCGCCGCAGCCCTCGATGACGCCGAGGATCTTGGCGCCGCGGGCGGTGGCGGCTTCCAGGCTTTCCAGGACGATCGCGCCCGCACCCTCCGCCATCACGAAGCCGTCGCGGTTCTTGGAGAACGGCTTGGCGGCGCCTTGCGGCGAATCGTTCGACATCGATAGCGCGGACAGCAGGGAAAACCGGATCAGCGATTCCTGCGTCACCGAGCCGTCGGTGCCGATGCACAGCGCGGCATCGGTCTCGCCGCGCCGGATGGCCTCGACGCCGAGTTGGATCGCGGTCGCGCCCGACGCGCACGCCGTGGAGAGCGAAATCGGCGAACCCTTGGTGCCGAACGTTTCGGCGAGCTTGTCGGCGACCGAATCGAACTTGAAGCGCTCGTAGAACTCGCTCGAACTTGCGGCGAAGTCCGCAGCAATTCGTCATACGTGATGGCGTCGTTGGCGCCGCTGGCCTTGGCGAGCGCGCGGCGCTGCGTCCACTCGATCTCGACCGGCGCGACGGCGAGAAACAGCGGACCCGGAAAATCGCCCTTGCGGCCGATGTGCGCCTGCTCGATCGCCTCCTCGGCGGCGACTTCGCCCAGCCGTTCGCACAGCGCCGGCGCCGACATGGGCTCGACCGGCAGGAAGTCGACGGTGCCGGCGATCCTGGTCTTGAGCTTCTCGGTCGAGAACCGCGTGATCTGCCGGATGCCGGATTCGCCCGCCGTGAGCTTCGCCCAGTTGTCCTTCTGTCCGATGCCGAGCGAGGTCACGACGCCCACGCCGGTTGCCACCACGATCGGACGGCCCTTCTTGTCCCGCATCGACGGCATCGCTGCCTCCTCTATTGCACCGCTTCGAGCAGCGCCATGCCCTCGCCGCGCACGATCCCCACGCTGGTGACGACAAGCTGGGCGAGCCTGCCGTCCATCGCACGCTCCACGCCGGTATCGTCGCCCGGCGGAAACATCGTCCCGTGGCTCAGCGCCAGCGCGGCGAGCGCCACGTTCATCGGAAACGCAGGCTCGACACCATGTCCGGTTCGTGTGCCCATGGCGCGCACCGGAACATCGGGATGCGCCGCCAGGAATGCTCGTTCCTCGCCGGTTGCCGGTTCGACGCCGCTCGCGCCGGAGATAATCGCGCTCTCACCCTTGCGCAACGTCGGCGCAAGGGTGCCCCACATCCGCTCCAGCATCGCCTGCCGGGCCCCGGGCGCAAGCTTGGCGCGTTCGGAGAGAACGGCGGCGAGCCTCGCCAGCGGCTTCGCACCGCGCGCCTCGGCATGGCTGCGCGCTTCGATCACCAGGAATGCGCCGAGCGAACCGAGCACGAAGCCGCCCTGCGGGCCGCGCTGCCAAACCGGTGCGAATTTGTCGCGAAGGTTGGCGCGCTCGAATTCGTAGAGCAGCAGCATGTCCTCGCGTTCGCAGTGCTGCGAGCCGCCGACCAGCGCGATGTCGCTGTCGCCCGCCTGGATGCGCGCAAGCGCGATCCGCACCGCGTCGACGCCGGCCGATTCCTCGCCCATGAAGGTGCGCGAGGAGCCAGTGACGCCATGTACGATCGACACGTTGCCGGCGAGCAGGTTTGAGAGTTGCGCCAGGAACAGCGTCGGGCGCAGGTCGCTCATCAGCCGTTCGTTGAGGAACGCCTCCGGATCGGCGGCCTTGTCGATATTCGTCAGGATCGTGCCGTCGACCGCCATGTCGCGTTCGCCGCCGCCGGCGGCAACGATCATGTCGGTACGCGCAAGCAATTCCGCATTGCCTTTGATCTTCGCCTCGTCGAGTGCGAGGCCGGCCGCATAGGTGCCGATCCGCTGCCACGGCTCCATCTGCCGCTGGTCGCCCTTCTTGGGGATCTGCGTGTCGAGATTGAACGGCGCAAGCGGATGGACGATGTAGGGCGCAAATCTCTCGGTGTCGACGTTGATGGTGCCGGCGAGCAGCGCCTGCCAGTGCGCCTCCGCGCCTTCGCCGAGGCTCGATACGATCCCGATGCCGGTGATCCACGCTTCCCGCGGGGCGTCAGCCATCGGCCAGGGCTCCCATCGGAAATTCGAGGATTGTTGCCATCTTCTCCATATGGGCGCGGAATTCCGGGCCGGGAAATTCAACCACCCGGAAAGTGATCTCGGCGTTGCAGGCGAGCTTGCCGTCGCATTTGATTTCCGCCTTGGTCACGGCGAAGCCCGAGCCTTCGTGCAGCAGCTTCGCCGACAACGACAGCGCCTGCCCGGGCGTGATGAACGAGCGGAGCTTGGCTTCCTTCAGGGCGGCAAAGAACGGCATACGGGTAAACTTGGTGGCGGCGATAACCAGCCAGCCCGAGGTCTGCGCCATGGCCTCGATCAGCAGCACCCCTGGCATCAGCGGGTAGCCCGGAAAGTGCCCCTCGAAGATCGTCGATTCAACCGGGACACGCGCCTCGGTGCGGATGGTCTTGGCGCCGAGATCGAGTTCGACAATCCGGTCGATAAGCTGGAAGTACTCGAGACGCATGCGGACGCGTCACGCGGCGCCCTTGGCGGCGACCAGTTCGTCGATGCGGGAGCACAGGTTGTCCAACTGAAAATACTGGTCGGTCGTCGCCTTGCCGTCGTTGACCTCCTGCGTCCATTGTTCGAGCGGCATCTTGATTCCAAACGCCTTGTCGATCGCAAAAGCGATATCGAGAAAATCCAGGCTGTCGATCCCCAGGTCGTTGATTGCGTGGGTCTCCGGCTTGATCGTATCGCGCGGGATGTCACAGGTCTCGGCGATGATGTTGGCCACGGTGTCAAAGGTCGAAGACATCATAAATCCCTGATCGAACACGCGTTTCGGTAGCCGCGCTGGAAGCTTGCGAGTGCGGGGGGAATTGCCCTCGGATCCTACCCGTCCGCCCGCGACGGGTCGGATGCCCGTATAGCGAACAGGACGGGTGAGTTCAATGGCGGCCGCTGGGAGAAAAAGTTCGATTGTTGAAGACTTTAGAGGGCCTGACACGGCTGTCAAAGCTGGTGCGTGTGACATATTCTCATTTCCGGCAGAACCCGCAACCCGGCGCGAGACCTGGGTCAGGGCATCGACAACTGTCACAAATCAAAAGGGAGGTTCCATGTTAGTTCGAACGATCGTGGCCGCTGGCGCCATGTCCGCCTGCGGTCTGTCGCTGCCGGCAAGCGCTCAGGTCATCAGCCACCGTGACGTCGGCGTCCGCATGGGGCTCGCCATCGCGATCGGCGCGCTCGACCAGTGCGAGAAGGACGGCAACAACGTTTCCGTTGCGGTCGTCGATCAGGCCGGCCGGTTGCGGGTGTTCTTGCAGTCGGACAAGGCCAACCCCCACAACATCGAACTGGCCCGGCGCAAGGCCTATACGGCGCGAACCTTCGGCCGTACCTCGGCTGATTGGGCAAAGCGCACCACCGAGTTGCCGGAGATCGCCGCCCAGCGGCAACTCGAGGATGTCATTGCTCTGCGTGGCGGTGTGCCGATCAAGATCGGCAACGAGACGATTGGCGCGGTCGGCGTCAGCGGTTCGACCTCAGAAGGTGACGAGAAATGCGCCATCGCCGGCATCGCCAAAGTGGCGGATCAATTGAGGTAGCGTTGTTCACTACCAGGTTTCACTTCGCCATCGTCCTCGCTTTCGCACGCTTGGGCTCAGCGCATTTCGCCGTCATTGGGAGCCGAAGGCGAAACAATCCAGGATGACTCGGCGGAAGAGGAGGCTGGATTGCTTGGTCGCTGACGCTCTTCGCAATGACGGCGGCTCGCCGCACGTGCAATCAGAAAGACTGTACCTGCTTTCGCGTCGCTTCCGCGGGAATGCCAGCCACCGGCTCGTTGGCATCGTCATATCCTGCCTTAGGCAAGGCGTCTCAGCGCACGCATTTTTTTCGGCGCCGGACACTGCGCCGCCGCCCTCAAGGGCAACGCACCGAGCCTCCGAACACCGTCATTCGCAATCGGAATGACGGAGGCCGTGCGGACAGGAACCGGATCGCACTGGGAATCGTTTCGGTACTACGGGTGGCGTTGCGATACGACAGTATTGCTGCCCTAATCTCGTCGCATTGCGACATCAAACGGCCCAGTCCTGCCGAAAAGGCGGGAACGGCATTTCTTGTGCCGTAACAACAAGGAGTATGCGTATGAGACCCAACTTCATGCTCGTTATTTTATCAGGCATGGCACTGACACTGGCATCGCTCGGTGTCTCGAATGCAAAGCAAGTGTCTCGTTCCGAGTCCGGCATCGCGTCGGTCTATTCCACCGAGAGCGGGAACGGCACTGCGAGTGGTCAAAGATTGAACCCGCACGCGCTGACCGCCGCACACAAATCACTGCCGTTCGGAACGCAGGTCCGTGTGACCAACCGCAACAACGGGAAATCTGTGGTGGTGAGGATCAACGATCGCGGACCATTCGTGCGCGGCCGCGTGATCGACCTCACTCCCGCGGGCGCGCGCGCCCTGGGTTTCTCCGGCCTCGCGCCCGTCACCATCGATGTCGTTGGCTAACGACATCGGCGTGGTCGACTAGCGTCGCTTCAAGCTTGCTGGTTGACCGCACATTGGGCTGATCGCACAACGGCAATCAGGATTGCGTCATCTGCGCGGTAGCGCTTGCACGTCAATTGGCGCGCAGTTGCGCCGCCCGGACAGCACGCAATCCTGATTCTTGCGCATCTCTGTGAGCGTGATCGCGAGCCATACGCCGGCGGTCGCAAGCACGATCGTGACGACAAATGCGGCCAGGTTCATCAGCATCCGGTGGCGGTAATCGTCATCGCCTTCGCCGCGTTCGAACTTGGCGAGGTCCTCCGGAACGTCAGGGCGTACATTGTTCGCCGGCAAGCGACAACCGTCCGATCCACTCGTCGAGACGTTGCGTGGACGGAAGGGAATGACCTGATGGTCGTCATCGGCCGCGCGCGCAAGCTCGCTTGACACACTCGGTACTTGTCCGGATCGCGTGGCCATGATCCTCGTATCGGCGCGAGCGTGGGTGATTTCAAGTGGCGAAATGCAACGCGCACATGCGTCCGCGACTGCCGCAAATAACAAAAAAATAATGTAGTTTCATTCTGCCTTTGCCGCGGCGGCGTTGTCCAGCCCTAACCGGCTATTCTGAAACAATTAAATTTCCGACAGCCACCTTGGTAGTGCTTGCCGGTTGTCGGCGAATGGGGCAGATTTATAGGAAATTTATGGCGGAAAAAGCCGCCCAAGAAAACCAACGGTGCAATCACCCCACCGCCCCGAGGAACATTGATCTCAACGAAAGACACTGCTGCCGGCGACGGTAACAGGGCGATGGTTCAGGCTACTCGACGGACCCGGCGCAAATCGCCGGTCGGGAGAACGCGTCTAATTCTTGGAGCGGCCGTGAGCAATACATTGTCAGCCCTGCTGCAGTTTCCAACGCACGACTATTCATGGCTGGCGCAATTCTTTTCGCTCGTCGCGCTGCCGTTCGCGCATGAGGATCTTGCGATCGTTCTTGGCGCCTACATCGTCGTGAACAAGATCATGCCGGCCGGGCTGGTGGCGCTATCCATCTACGGGGGCATGGTGGCGAGCGACTTCGCCCTTTACGGGATCGGCGCGGGTGCGCGGCGCCTGCCCTGGCTCAGCCGGCTGGCGGTCGACGACCGGGTGCGCGGCGTTGCCGAAACGCTCAACCGCAATCTCTTCGGGGTGGTGGCACTGTGCCGTGTCGTCCCCGGCGTGGTATTCATCGCTATGATCGCGTGCGGTTGGACGCGCGTGCCGCTCGGCCGCTTCTCGGTCGCGAGCTTCCTGGTGTCGGCGCTCTATCTTCCGCTCATGCTCTATCTGTTGGTCGTGTTTGGCGACGCGATGGATCATCAGGTCGGCTGGTGGGCGTGGCCGCTCCTGGTGCTTGCATTAGCCAGCACGGACCTGGTGCGGCGGAGGGTCTTCGCGTTCCAGCACGAGACGGTGGGCACTGTTGACGGCGGTGTATCCCGCGCGGCGGTTTCAAATCGCAGGATGCTGGCGGCCAACTCGCAACGCCGCGGGATCGCGACAGGGAAACGCCTTGCCTCGGCGCTGCTCTACTTTCCGCTGATGCTGAACTGGCTCCGTTGCGCCTGGCGTCACCGGTCGCTGACCTTGCCGACCGTGGTCAACCCACGCTTTCAGGGGCACGGCCGGAGCGGTGAATCGCTGAGCGACTATCTCGCAGACGTTGCCATCCAGGAACGTTCGTGGATTGCCGATTTTGTCGTGGTAACGCGCGGCGGGGGCTCTGCGGCACTCGACGCCGATCTCGACCGTGCCGTGCGATCGGTCGGCAACGCGGGATTGACGTTCCCGCTTGTCGCCAAGCCCGACATCAAGTGGCACGGACAGGGTGCTCGCCGCATCAGCGACGTGCAGGCCCTGCGCGAATATCTGCGCGGATTTCCGGGCGGGGCAAGGCTTATCCTGCAGCGGTTCGTGCCCTGCGCGGGCGAGGCTGCGGTACTCTATGCGCGGCTGCCTGGCGCCGAAAGCGGCCGCATCCTGTCGCTCACGTTCCGGCAACATCATCAGGCGACTAGCGACCCGGGCGCTCGTGCCCTCACGCAGGACGCGCGCCGCTACATCACGCCGGCGCTCGAAGCTCGCTTCGATGCGATTGCCAGGAGCATGAGCGAATTCCACTATGGGCGTTTCGAGCTGCGCTTTGCCGCCGCAGAAGATCTCACGCGCGGCGAGAATTTTTCGATTGTCCGGGTGGACGGGATCGGCGCCGAGGCGGTCGACGTTCTTGCCGCGAACCTGCCGGTAGCAGAAGCCTACCGCCGCCTTGTCGATCAGCAGCGTATTGTATTCCTGATCGGAGAGCGGAATCGTGCGCGCGGATTCAAGCCGGTGGGATGCGCCGATTTCTTCAGGTCGCTGTTCCGGCGTACCGCGGTCGTGCGGCGTTATCCGGCCTCGGCTTGATCCCGGAAGCGTCGGGCCGCTGGGACGCATGGCTGGACGCGGGCGGGGCGAGCGCCTAAACCATCCCTCATGCGCGCAAGTTTTCGCCGCCGGTTGATTGCGCTCGTTGCCGCCTACGCGGTGGCGCTCAACGCGCTGCTGCCGGCCCTGGCTGTGGCCATACCGGCGGGACCGGAAGCCGTCGCCTTTTCGATCATTTGCGCGGCCGCGCCGTTGGACACGACCTCCAACGGCGATAGCGCGCCGGTCGGGCATGGGCCTGGATGCCCCCACAGCACGGCGTGCCTGATGGTGGGTTGCGGCGGGATCGCGACCCTCGGGGGAGAGACAAGGCGCGCCAATACTGTCCTGCTTGGCGCCATTCCGATCGTCTTTGTCGCGCGCCCCGCGCAAGACGGATCTGTGCGCCGGATTTTCGACGGACATTTTGCCCGCGCCCCGCCGGCGGTGTGATTCCTTCAATACCGAAGAACCTGAATTCACAGTAGCCACGGCGCCGTAACGGCGACCGTCAGGCATGGAGCAAATCAATGAATCGATTTTTCGTTTGTCTCGTTGCATCGCTTGCGTGCTTCGCGAGCGCGGCCTCGGCGGAGGATTTCACCATCGGCACCATCCAGGTCGCCAATCCGTGGACGCGCGCGACGCCGAAGGGCTCGACCATTGCGGGCGGCTACATGACCATCACCAACAAGGGCACCACGCCGGATCGGCTGATCGCTGGCTCCGCCGCGCCTGCCGGGCGCTTCGAGGTGCACAAGATGGCCATGGAGAACGGCGTCATGAAAATGCGTCCGGTGGAAGGCGGCCTTGAGATCAAGCCTGGCGAGACCGTCGAGCTCAAGCCCGGATCGTTCCACATCATGATGATGGGGCTGAAGCAGCCGCTGGAAAAAGGTCAGCACATCAAAGGGACGCTCACATTCGAGAAGGCCGGCAAGGTCGACATCGAATATGCCGTTGAGGCGATCGGCGCGACACCTGCCATGAAAGGCATGCATATGCATTGATGCTGCGGAGGCGGTCGCCGGTGCTTTGCTTACCAGCCGATCGCCTTCGGCAGCCAGAGCGCGAGCCCAGGAAAGAAAAAGCATAGCACCAGCGCCACCAATTGCATCGCCACGAACGGGGTGACGCCGCGATAGATGTCGCCGGTCGTCACCTCCGGCGGTGCGACGCCGCGCAGGAAGAACAGCGCCCAGCCGAACGGCGGGGTGAGGAACGAGGTCTGCAGGTTCACGCAGATCATCGTGGCGAGCCACACCATGTCGACGTTGGCGGCGGCGAACACCGGCAGGAACAGCGGCACCGCGATGTAGGAAATCTCGATCCACTCGATGAAGAAGCCGAGAATGAAGATGATGAGCATCAGGAACCAGATCGCGCCGGCGGTGCCGCCGGGCAGGAACGCGAAGAAGTCCTGAACCAGCCGCTCGCCTTGCAGTCCGCGGAAGGCCAGCGAAAAGACCTGCGCGCAGATCAGGATGAACATCATCATCGCGGTGATACGGGTGGTGGTGTAGGTGGTGTCGCGTAGCACCGCCCATGACATCCGCCCGCCGATCGTGGTGACCACGATGGCGCCGAGCGCGCCCATCGAGGCGGCTTCCGTTGGCGCGGCGATGCCGCCGATGATCGAGCCGAGCACGGCGGCGACGAGCGCGATCGGCGGCAGCACGACGCGCAACATCTTGCCTGCAAGTTCGCCGCGCGCTGAGCAGGTCGCGCTCCTCCTTCGGCACCGCCGGCACCATGTGCGGACGTACGATCCCGAGCCCGAGCAGATAGGCGACGTAGATGCCGGCGAGCATCAGGCCCGGCATCATCGCGGCGGCAAACAGCGTACCGACCGACTCGTTGAGAATGTCCGCGAGCAGAATCAGAATGAGACTCGGCGGAATGATCTGGCCGAGCGTGCCGGAGGCGCAGATGACGCCGCAGGCCAGTCCCTTGTCGTAGCCCCGCCGCAACAGCGTCGGCAGCGTGAGCAGCCCGAGCGTCACGACCGTCGCGCCGACGATGCCGGTGGTGGCACCCATCAGCACGCCGACCACGATGATGCCGATGCCGAGCCCGCCGCGCAGCCCGCCGGCGGCGTGCGCGATCACCTCCATCAGGTCTTCCGCCAGCCGCGACTTTTCGAGCATCACCCCCATGAACACGAACAGCGGCATCGCGATCAGCGTGTAGTTCGTGACAACGCCGAAGATGCGGTTGGGCAACAGGTTGAACAGCAGCGTGCCGAAGCCGAGATAGCCGAATACGAAGCCGGCCGTCGCCAGCGTGAGGGCGACCGGAATGCCCGCCAGCAGCAGGACGAAGAACGACCCCAGCATCAGGATCGCGAGCAGCTCGTTGAGCGGCATCAGGCGGCCCTTCGCCAGGCGAGATAGAAGCGGATGGCGTGGGAGAAGGCCTGCACGAACATCAGCGCGAAGCCGATCGGGATCAGGCTCTTGAGGATATAGCGCCCCGGAATGCCGCCCGGATTGGCCGAACCTTCACCGATCCACCAAGCCTGGGCGACGTAGCCGATCGACAGTTTGATCACGATCAGCGAAATCGCCATCAGGATGAGCGAGGATATGAACTCGATGAAATTCTTGGTGCGGTTCGAGAAACCAGCGAACAGCACGTCGACGCGCACGTGCTCGCCGTGGCGCAGCGCGTAGGACATGCCGAACAGACAGATCGGCGACATCAGGTGCCATTCGAGTTCCTGCGACCAGACCGAGCCGGTATGGAACACGTAACGCAGCAGCACGTTGCCGCCCATCACCAGCGCCAGCGCGAATGACGACCAGGCCGTAACGCGGCCGACGGCTTCGATGAAATCGTCGATGCCCCCGGCCAGCCTTTCCGCCGCGGTCACGTCAGCCCTTGAGGATCTTGGCGTGATAGACCAACTCGCTGTAGGCGGACCATTGCTTGAACTTGGCCATATAGGCCATGTAGGAGTCGTTGACCTTCTTGGTCACCGGATCCTTCGCAACTGCATCCGCCAGAATCTTGGTGTTGGCCGCGCGTAGCGCCTCCACCACCGCGTCCGGCAGCGGCTGGGCGATGACACCCTGGTTCTTGATCAGGTCCTCCATCGCTTCCGCATTGTTCTTCTGGCACCAGGCCTCGCTGATGACGTTGCAGGCCGCGCAGGCGTTCTCGACGATGGCCTTGAGGTCAGGCGGCAATGAGTTCCACTTGGCCTTGTTGATGATGAGCTCGCTCGCGGTCGCGGTCTCGTGCCAGCCGGTCGTGTAGTAGTACTTGGCGGCACGCTGCAGACCGAGTTGCCGGTCAAGGTAGGGACCGACGAACTCCGCCGCATCGATCACGCCGCGTTCGAGCGCCGGGAAGATTTCACCGGGCGGCAGCAGGCGGACATCGACGCCGAGCGACTGGTAGGCCCGGCCCGGCGAGGCCCGGGATGCGCATCTTGAGGCCCTTGAGGTCGTCAACCTTTTCGATCGGCTTCTTGAACCAGCCGGTCATCTGCACGCCGGTATTGCCGCACAGGAACGGCACGAGATTGAAGCGGTCGTAGGCCTCGCGCCACAGGCCGAGCCCGCCGCCGTCATACATCCAGCCGTTAAGCCCCTGGAAATTGAGGCCGAACGGAACGGCGGTGAAGTATTGGCCGGCGAAGATCTTGCCGGTCCAGAAATAGGCGTTGGCGTAATTCATCTCGACGGTGCCGGTCGAAACCGCGTCGAAGCCTTCGGCGGCCGGGATCAATTCGCCTGCACCGTAAAATTGAATCTTGATGCGGCCGCCCGACATTTCCTCGATGCGCTTGATCAGGTCCTTGGCGCTGCCCGGTCCGGTCGAATAGAAGGCGGAATTCGGCCCATAAAAGCTGGTCATCTTCCAATTGAACGTGGTCTGCGCCCGCGCCACGGCCGGCGCCGCCACGGCGCCGACCGCGCCGCTCAGGGCCAACTTGGTGAAATCACGACGTCGCATGGAGTACCTCCGCGCTGGGGTGGGTTCCGACACTGCGGTGGTCAGCAAACCACATGCCATTCCACGTTGCACCAGAAATGCTCGTTTTCTGGGCTTTGGTCCCAAATGCCACGGAGGGTTGCCCAATGGCGCGTCAATTGCCCTCGCGCTGCGCAGCGGCAACCCGGAGATGAACGCGCTAATCGGGGTCACACCCGTTGGCACGCGCGAGGTCCGGGGCCTCCTGTTCGGATGAGCGGCCTGATCGGTGCGGGCAGGGCAGGGTCGGGATCACCGCTCCGCAAATGGCAGCGGTTCGTCCTCCGGCGGCATCATCCGGAAGATGTTGAGGATCATTGAGATCTGCACGTAATAGCCGAGGATACCGACGAACTCGACGGTCGCCGAATCGCCCAGGACCGCATTGACGCGCTTGTAATTCTTGTCGCTGACCCGCCGGGTCTTATAGAGCTCCTGAATGAAATCGTAGATTGCGCGCTCGTCCTTGGGGGCGGATTTCGGCACCCGCCCGGCGTGAATATCGCGGATGGTCGCGGGCTTGACGCCGGCACGTTCGGCCTGCGGCACATGCGCGAACCATTCGTACTGCGCACGCCAGAATTTCGCCGTGCAGAGGATCGCGAATTCGGACAGCCGCGGCGGCACGGCGGTGTTGTAGCGCAAGTGACCGCCGAGCGTCTGTGCGAGCTGGCCGTAGACGGGTGCGTGCAGGAAGACGGCGAACGGTCCACGGATCTGGATGCTCGCGCCGCGCGGCCCGGAGCGGATCGAGTCGAGCAGGGCGCGCTGCTCGGGCGTCAGTTCTGACTCGGCCAGCACAGGCATACGGGGTGCCGGCGGCTTCTGCCTGGCCGGACGCTTTCTTCGCAGATGCCTTCTTGGCGGGTGTCTTCTTGGCCGACTTTTTCTTTGCAGGCATTGGGCCTCCTCCGGGCGCGTGGCTTGTTCTGATGACGGTCCTATACATACATTCGGTTCGCTCGCGATAGGGGCGGGCGATAAGATTAGGTTTAAGGAATTCAGGACGTGGACAATCCCGTTCCCCGATCTCCGCTCTGCTTCGTGCTGATGCCGTTCGGCCGCAAGACCGATGCGGCGGGACGAACCACCGACTTCGACGCGGTCTACCGGGAAATCATCGCACCGGCGGTCGTCGAGGTCGGGCTCGACCCGATCCGGGCCGACGAGGAGCGGGTCGGCGGCACGATCCACAAGCCGATGTTCGAACGGCTCATGCTCTGCGACTACGCCATCGCCGACATCACCGGCGCCAATCCCAACGTGTTCTACGAACTCGGCATCCGGCACGCGATGCGTCCGCGCAGCACCGTCATCCTGTTCGCGGAAGGCACCACGCTGCCGTTCGACATCGCGCTGCTGCGCGGCGTTCCGTACCGCACGAGCGATACCGGCACGCCGCTCGACCCGAAGGCGAGCGCCGCCAGCGTGGTGCGGCAACTCCAGGAAGCGCGCCGCAATCCGCACGACGACAGTCCGCTGTTTCAACTGCTCGACTACATGCCGCGGTTCGACGTCGATCACAGCAAGACCGATATCTTCCGCGACCGGTTCGAGTATTCGACGAAAATACAAGGAGCGCCTCGCGTCCGCCCGCAAGCAGGGCGAGGGGGCGGTGAAGGAGATTCTGGCCGATCCGGCACTCGGCGATCTCTCCGAGGTGGAGGCGGGGATCGTGGTCGACCTCTATCTCTCGCTGCGCGACGTCGAGGCCCACGCCGCGATGATCGAGCTTTACGATCGTATGCCGCCGCCGCTGCAGCGCACCCGCATCATCCGCGAACAGCTAGGCTTCGCGCTCAACCGCGTCGGCCGGTTCCAGGATGCCGAGAAGGTGCTCAAGGAGGTATTGCGGGAGTTCGGGCCGTCGAGTGAAACCGGCGGGCTGCTCGGCCGCATCTACAAGGATCGCTGGAAGGCGGCGAAGAAGGACAAGCGGCCGGATGCGCCCATTCTGCTCAAGCGCGCGATCGAAACCTATCTGGCGGGCTTCCAGGCCGACTGGCGCGATGCCTTTCCGGGCGTCAACGCGGTGACGCTGATGGAGATGCAGGAGAAGCCCGACCCGATACAGGCGGAAATCCTGCCGGTGGTGCGCTATGCTGCCGCGCAGAAAGCGAGGCGCAGCGCAGACTACTGGGACTATGCGACGCTGCTCGAACTCGCGGTGATCGGCCGCGATGAAAAGGACGTCCAGCAGCAACTCGGCGAGGTGCTAGCGATCGTCAATGACGACACGCCGCCCTGGCACCTGAAAACGACGCAAGAGCAACTTCAGTTGATCCGCGAGACGCGCGCGGCCCGCGGCGAAGACGCCGCCTGGATCGAGGGCGTGGAACATCTTGCTGCAAGAGAAGCGGGCGGAGATCGAAGCGGCGCAGCAAGCCAAGCAGCCCGAGCAGCCGGCATCGTAGGTCACGCCGGCCGGCGGCAGTTTGCCGAGCTTGTGGCCCGCCGCCCGACTTGTGACTGCCGGTTTCGCGTGCCATGATTCCGGCGACGCGATGTCGCAGCTTTTGACCCTGTTCCGCGATACTGGCACAGCTATTGGGATAGAATGATACATTCTGGGGTTCATCTCGAAGAACCACGAAAAGCCGGTCAAAGCCGGCAATCGCAATCCAAGGAGGTTCAGTCCAATGCGCAAATCACTCCTGATCCTGGCTGCGGCCACGCTCTTCTCCATTCCCGGGGTCGCAGCGGCCCAGCAACCGCTGGTGATCAAGTTCAGCCACGTTGTCGCTGAGAACACGCCCAAAGGGCAGGCGGCGCTGAAGTTCAAGGAAGAGGCCGAGAAACTGCTGCCCGGCAAGGTCAGGGTCGAAGTCTATCCGAACTCGCAACTGTTCGGCGACGCCAAGGAGATGGAGGCCCTCGCGCTTGGCGACGTGCAGTTCATCGCCACATCGCTCTCCAAGTTCGACAAGTTCACCAAGAAGCTGCAGCTTTTCGATCTGCCGTTCCTGTTCGATAACATCCAGGCGGTCGATCGTTTCCAGGACGGTCCGATCGGACAAGGCCTGCTCAAGGAGATGATGGCGAAGAACTATCTCGGGCTCGACTATTGGCACAACGGCATGAAGCAGATTTCCGCCAATAAGCCGCTGCTGGTGCCCGGCGACGCCAAGGGCCTCAAGTTCCGCATTCAGCAATCCGACCTCCTGGCGGCGCAGTTCCAGGCGCTCGGTGCGGTGCCGCAGAAGCTCGCCTTCAGCGAGGTCTATCAGGCGCTGCAGACCGGAACGGTCGACGGGCAGGAAAACACCTGGTCGAACATCTATTCGCAGAAGTTCTTCGAGGTACAGAAGGACATCACCGAGTCCAATCACGGCATCATCGACTACATGGTCGTCGTGAACGCCAAATGGTGGAACGGTCTGCCGAAAGACGTTCAGGCGGGATTGCAGAAGGCGCTTACTGCGGCGACCAAGGTCAACAACGACACCGCCGGCCAGATCAACGCGCGCGACAAGAAGCGGATCACCGACTCGGGCAAGACCACGATCCATCAACTGACGGCCGATCAGCGCATCCAATGGAAGAAGGCGATGGAGCCGGTCTGGAAGAAGTTCGAGGGGCCGATCGGCAAGGATCTGATTGCGTCGGCGCAGAAGGCCAACGCCACGAACTGACGAAGAGATAGCTGGCGGCCGCGGCTTGCCGCGGCTGCCCAACAAGCGATAGCGGGAGGGGAATGCCTTGCGCGCGGTGCTGCATCGCGTCGAGGAATCGTTGATTGCCCTGATCCTCGGGGTGATGACGATATTGACGTTTGTCCAGGTCGTCCTGCGCTACGGGTTCAATTCCGGCTTCATCTGGGCGCTGGAAGCGGATTTCTATTTGTTCGCCTGGATGGTGCTGCTGGGAATTTCCTATTGCGTGCGCGAGCGCGCCCATATCGGCGTGGATGCCGCGACCCGGCTGTTGCCGCCGGTGCCGCGGCGGATTTTGGGCTTGATCGTGGTGGGGCTGGCGCTGCTCTACGCCGGGCTGATGTTCTACGGCTCCTGGGTCTACATCGACAAGTTGATGGTCATCGATATCGAGGCCGAGGATATCCCGGTCAAACGCTGGATTCTGAGCCTGTGTATGCCGATCGGCTTCGGGCTGCTGTTCCTGCGATTGCTCGGCATGGCGTGGCGGATATGGACCGGCCAATCACCCGGCTATGAACTGGCCGACGAGGCGGCGGAAGCCATCAAGGACGTCACCGGCGACAAGATTCCGGATGCGACGACGGTATCGCGATGACGACCGCCTTCCTCTTCATCATCCTGTTTGTGTTCCTTGTCATTGGCATGCCGATCGCGATGGCGCTCGGGCTTTCCTCGCTGCTCACGATCCTGCTGTTCGCGCCCGACAGCATGGCGTCCCTGTCGCTGAAATTCTTTCAGACCATGGAGCAGTTCGTCCTGCTGGCCATTCCGTTCTTTATCCTGGCCGGCAATTTCCTCACCACCGGCGGCGTCGCCAAGCGCATGATCAACTTCGCGATCTCCGCCGTCGGTCATCTGCCGGGCGGGCTCGCGATCGCCTCCGTGCTCGCCTGCATGCTGTTTGCAGCCGTGTCGGGCTCGTCGCCTGCGACGGTCGTCGCCATCGGCTCGATCGTTATCGCCGGCATGGTGCGGGTCGGATATTCGCAGGCCTTCGCAACCGGCGTCATCGTGAATGCCGGCACGCTCGGCATTCTCATTCCGCCCTCGATCGTCATGGTGGTCTATGCGGCGGCCACCGAAACCTCCGTCGGCCGCTTGTTCATGGCGGGCGTCATCCCCGGCATTCTGCTCGGCACCGCGCTCATGGTCGGCGATCTACATTGCGGCCATCGTCATGAAGCTTCCGCGCCAGCCCAAGGTGCCGTGGCGGGAGCGGCTCGCCCTGTTCCGCGACGCGATGTGGGGGCTGCTGCTGATCGTGATCGTTCTAGGCGGCATCTATGGCGGTGTGTTCACGCCGACGGAGGCCGCTGCCGTCGCCGCGGTCTATGCATTTATCTGCGCGGTGTTCATCTACGGCGATCTGAAATGGTCGGATGTGCCGCGGGTTCTGACCGATTCCGGGCGCGTGACGGTGATGCTGCTGTTCATCATCGCCAACGCCTTCCTGTTCGCGCATGTGCTGACCACCGAGCAGATCCCGCAGACCATCGCGCAGACGCTGGTGCAGTGGAATCTGCAGCCCTGGCAGTTCCTGCTGATCATCAACATCGTGCTGCTGATCGCCGGCAATTTCATGGAGCCGTCGTCGATCATCCTGGTGCTGGCGCCGATCGTGTTTCCGACCGCTGTTCAGCTCGGCATCGATCCGATCCATCTCGGCATCATCATGGTGGTGAACATGGAGATCGGCATGGTGACGCCGCCGGTTGGGCTCAACCTGTTCGTCGCCTCCGGCATCACCGGCATGACCTTGATCGAGGTCGTCCAGGCGTCCTGGAAGTGGCTGATGGTGCTGCTGGCGTTCCTTATCGTCGTCACCTATGTGCCGTGGATTTCGCTCTTCCTGCCGAATCTTTTGTTCGGCAAAGCCGCGACGCCCTGAACACAGTAAGAGGAACGCGCCGCCGCGCCTCGCGCGGCGTGCCTGATCACTTGAACAACAGAGACTTGATGATGATCGGCACGACGTTCGTCACCTCGATGACTTCGCCGATATCGACATAGTCGAACTGCTTGAGCGCGACGCCGTCGATCGCGATCATGTCGGCGGTGGGAGCAACTTCGTGGCGGATGATGCGGCCAAGCGACATCGCCACGTCGCCATCGACCAGGAGAATGAGCGGCATCTCTTCCGCGATCGTGCGCGGCAGCGCCGCGCAGATGCCTGCCGCGACCGCATGCAGACGTGCGTGCGAGGGATCGCCGTGCCAAGGAAATGACAGCGCGATCGGGCTCTCGCCTTCAACAAGGTCGGATCGCGCCAGTGCCCGGCGCACCTCGGCGCTGACCGCCTCCGCCGTCGGGCTCGCCCGTCAGGCCGAAATCGCACGAGATCACCGGCAGGTTCTGCAGCGGCAGCTTGTCGCGATCGGCGATCAGGATGGTGTTGCCGCTGATCTGCACCGAGAACTGCGCGGCGCCGATCACGGTGGCACGGATGCCCTGACCGGGGTCCCAGACCGGCGGCAGGTCGCGGCGGTGCGCCAGCATGTGGCGCAGCGCGTCGGCGAGATCGTGACCGAGGTCGCCGAATTTTTGCGTCTCGCGTTTGTAGAGATATTCGGCGACGCCACCCGAGAATGTCATGGCGTCGATCGTCTTGTTGGCAAGCGCCGCGGGCCAGGCGTCGGTGACGAGGAGGCGCTGCGCCAGGTCGCCCGGCGTCCGCAGGTCGATCAAGCCCATGACGAGCCGCGCCATGCGCTCGACGATGCGCTTCTTGTCCGTTGCCGCGAGCGGCTGCCCGAGTTCCAGCGCGATGCCGAGCGCCTGCGCCACACTCCTGCGCCGGCGGCTCGATGCGCGTGAGGCCTGTGGGGCCCTCGACGATCAGCCGTCCGCCGACCGCGATCGCCACCGTGGCGAGAATTTGTCCGTGCTCGATCAGGGTGAGCTTGGTGGTGCCGCCGCCGATGTCGACGTTGAGCAGCGTCACGCCATGCCCGCGTGACAGCGCGACCGCGCCCGAGCCGTGCGCCGCCATCTGGCATTCCATGTGATGCCCGGCGGAGGCGCAGACGAACTTGCCGGCTTCCTCGGAGAACAGGTCGGCGATGGCGCGGGCGTTCGTGCGCTTGATCGCCTCGCCGGTGAGGATCACGGCGCCGGAGTCGATCGCGTCGCGTTCGATCCCTGCATACGCGTATGCGCCGCCGATGAAGCCCGCGAGTTCTTCGACGTCGATGGTGTAGTCCGGCAGATAGGGCGTCAGCAGGATCGGCGATTGCCACAGGAGCTTGCGGCCGACCACGACGAACCGGCTCGACAGCGCGGTGCCGAGCCGCTGCAGATGAACGCGCGCGAACATCAGGTGCGAGGTCGACGAGCCGATGTCGATGCCGACGGTGGTCAGTTCCACATTATCGGCGGCCCACGCCACCTCGTTGAGCGGCCCTTCGCTCGCGTCGACGTGCAGGTGTTCGAATTCAAGGTCGTGCATGGCCATGCCTTGCAACGCAGTCCGCATCCCTCCCCCGCGTGCGGTGGGGAGGGTCGCGAGCGAAGCGAGCGGGGTGGGGGGTAGCGAGAGCGATTCGAAATCGCCCCCCACCCCCAACCCCTCCCCACCGCTTCGGGGAGGGGAGTGCGCTGAGGTCGCCGCGTCATCAGTCACATCGGAAGGCTTTACTCACGCCGCCTCGTTGACGAATTTGGCCATGCCGGATTTCACGCCATGCTTGGCGAGCTCGGACAGATAGATTTGGTGGATGCGCGGGTCCTGGTGCTCGTATTCGATCTGGCAGCCGCCGTCCTTGACGCTGACATCCATCCCCATGAACACCCGCCGTTTGTCGGCGGTGAACGGGTAACGCAGGCTGCCGAACGCAACCGCGAGATAGCGCGCCGGATCGGGCGCGGTGTTGAAGTGCTGATGGAACATGCCGTCGGGCGGCGCGAAAACCCAGCCGTGCTCCCAGTCGAGACGAACGAAGTCCTTCTCGCCCTCGTACCACAGCAGCGAATAGCCGTGGCCGGTGACGGCGAAGACGTGGAAGTCGGCGCCGTGGCGGTGCGCCTTCTTGTAGGTGCCGACCGGCATCTGCGAGGTGTGGGCATGCATGGTGCCGTCGGCGAGGATGAACATCATGTTCGAGCCGCCGGCGCCGCGCTCGGCCCACTGCTTGAGCTCGAAGGCGGCGAGATCGGGGATGAAATTGGTCTCCCACATGTTGCGGCCCGGCCGCACCGGGATGAATTCGCCTTCGCCGCGAGAAATGATTAGCTGCGCCCTGCCGCTCCGGAAACGCGAAGCCGTTGGCGAACACGAAGTCCTCGTTGTGAAAGAGGTTGAGCATCAGCCCGAGATTGTTGGTCGAGGCGAGCCGGGCGCGCTCGCGCCCGCTGGCGTTGAAATGCTGATAGCGGGCGTTGAGGGGCAGCGCGAACAGGCTCTTCGGTCCCCATTCGAAGCTGTGCTTGCGGCCGTCGCTGGTTTCGATCGCCGTGCTGCCATAGCCCGACAGCACGTAGACCACCTCCTCGAACATGTGTTTCTGCGGCACGGTCTTGGCGCCGGGCGCGAGATCGAGCACGAAGATCGAGACGAAGTCGCCGCGGCCCTTGAGGTTCACGATTCCGCCGTCGACCCCGAAGCGCGCCCACGGCGCGGTCGGCACCGTCAGCAGATTGACGCCGAAATCTTCGGTGATCGGCACGCCTTCCGTCGCGGTCCATGTCGCATACGGGTCGAGCAGCATTTTGGGGTGCTGCAGGTTGGTGATTGGCTTGTTCATGGTGGCACCTTGGTCGGATCCAGCGGGCGTTCGCCGCATAATTTACCGAGAGCATAGTTGATGGAGGGGACGCCGCAAATGGCCGACCGCGCCATGGGCGAACATTGCTTCTCCGAAGCCGCAAATTCGGTCTTGCTCCCTCCCTCGTTTGCGGGGGAGGGGTGGAAAGGGGGTAGGCTCGCACGAGTCTCGATGTCCTATCCCTCCCCCGCATGCGGTGCGGGAGGGGACGTCGAGGCGCCGCCCTCGCCCCACTTTCGAAATGGAAATTCGCCAATGCCGGACGCTATCGCCGCAACGTCACTTCAGGACACGCTCGCAGAACGCTTCGGCGAACGCATTCCGGTCGATCCCGATCTTCCGGGCCTGGCCGGGCTTGCCGCCATGGCGGGCCATCGCAGCTACCGGCGCTTTCTCCCGAAGCCAATTCCGCCCGACACGCTGCGGCTCCTATGCGCCTGCGCGCTGTCGGCACCGTCGAAGAGCGACCTGCAGCAAGGCGACATCGTCATCGTCGAAGACAAGGCCGTGCAGCGCACCATCGCGGCCGCCATCACCGACATGCCGTGGATCGCTGACGCGCCCGCATTCCTGGTCTTCATCGCCAACGGCGCCCGCGTGCCGGCGATTTCCAAGATGCGCGGCAAGCCGTTCCCGAACGATCACCTCGATCTCTTTTTCAACGCGGTGGCCGATGCGGCCATCGTGCTGGCCACCTTCATCCGCGCCGCGGAGACGGCGGGGCTCGGCTGCTGCCCGATCAGCGCCATTCGCGATCACGCCGCGATGGTGAGCGACCTGTTGGGACTGCCCGGGAAGGTCGTACCGGTGGCCGGGCTTTGTGTCGGCTGGCCTTCCGAGCAACGCGACATCACGGCCCGCCTCGGGCTCGATACAACCGTGCACCGCGGCCGTTTCGATGACAGCGATCTCGCGAACAAGATCGGCGCCTATGACCGCCGCCGCGAGGCGCAACGCCCCTTTGCGCGTCAGCGCGATCCCAAGCGCTTCGGCACTGCGCCGGTCTACGGCTGGTCCGAGGATAAGGCGCGACAATACGCCGAACCGCTACGCGCCGATTTCGGCGCCTTTGTGCGCGCGAAGGGCTTTTGTTTGGATTAGCGCCTGTTCGAAAGAATTTTGAGATCAACGCCACCCTTTCCGTTCATTCCCGCGAAAGCGGGATTGCTTCCTCGCTTTGCTCGAGGCTGCAGGCGCTGGGTCCCGCTTCGCGGGGACGAACGGAGAGACACACATCCGGGTTTGAAAAGCCCCTACGCAAACCGCATCTTTGCGCGTTCGCGCGCCTTCGCGGCTTCGACCTCGCGATCGCGCGGCGGACTGTTGGTTTCCAGCGAAATCAGGAGCCGGCGGGCGACATCCGAGACCTCCTCGACCGCGAGATTGAACGCGGCCTCGTTGGCCTTTGAAGGATGAGTGAAGCCGCTCAGCTTGCGAACGAACTGCAGCGCCGATGCGCGAATTTCCTCCTCCGTCGCCGGCGGCTCGAAATTGAATAGCGTGCGGATGTTTCGGCACATCGTGATTTCCTCTGCATGTCTTGCAACGCTGACCGGCTGTTGTACTTTCGTCGCGCACTCGTTTAGAATAGCTCTAAATTAGAGCGGTCGGGGTGAAAACGCGCCATGGTATCAAATTCAAAAACGACGTGGGGCTGGCCCGCGAAAACACTGCATTGGATCGGCGCGCTCGGAATCTTGCTCCTTCTCGGTCATGGCTGGTGGATGACACACATGTTGCCGCGGCCCGAGCGGCTCGCCAATTATGCCGGTCACTCCGCGCTCGGTTACGACATCATGGTGCTGATCGTGCTGCGGCTGCTGTGGCGCTGGACCCATCCCGTGCCGGACTTGCCCGCCGATCTCAAGCCCTGGGAACGGATGGCTGCGCATGCCGGACACTTCCTGCTCTACCTTCTGATGCTGGTGGTTTCGTTGACCGGCTGGATGGTCGCCACGACGTTCCGCACGCCGATGACGAAAGACCTGTTCGGCGTCAGCTTTCCGCCGATCGTCACCACGGTCACGCGTCCCGGTGCGCCAGTGGATCGAGGAATCGCACATGGTGCTGGCCTATGTGCTGGCGGCGCTCGTCGTCATCCACATCATCGGCGCGTTCCGCCATCATGTCATCAAGCGCAACGACGTCTTGCGGCGCATGACCTGGGGCATGCGCGGCTAGGAAACTTTCTTCACATTCATCGCAACTGGCGGCGTTTGTTTTACGTAAAGATTATGTGACGTTTAGGAAGTTCGCCCCGTACGCGCGCTTGGCATTCAGCTACCATTCAGAGTGCTGAGCTTATTGATCTCATTTTCCGGTCTGGCCTCGAAAGCGCGTCCTGCTCGATTCGGAATCAATTCATCCATGAACCTCCCCAGGAGAACTGTATGTCGCTCAAGATCGGTTCCGCGCTCGTCGGGTTGTCACTTGCCGCTTGCTTAGGAACGGTTGGCACCGTTTCAGCTCCAAGCACGGCGGCTGCACAAAAGGTCATCGATTGTTCCAGTCTCGACGTTAACAGCCAAGCGTGGGTTAACTGCGCGCGGAACAAGACGAGACAAATCCGCTCCAACGTCCAGAAACATGAAGACGAGTGTGATCGCGGTGGCTGCGGCCCGAAAGCCAGGGCGATTCAGAAAAAGGTCGACAAGCAGAGCAAGGGCAATACCTGGCAGGCAATTGATGCAGACGACGAAAAATAATGCAGGCGTTCTGCTGCGCCGATCCGGAAGCTTGACCCGAAAGGCCGCATGAGGCACGCACGCTGGAGCCAGCGGGCTCCGTGAACGGTGCGTCGTGTCATCAACTGCCAAGTCCGTCAGCATCGCGGTCGGCGACGCCAAGCGCGTCTCCGGCCTGTTGCTCGTTCCGCCGCGTTCGCGCGCCTGTTACGTGCTGGCGCACGGCGCCGGCGCGGGCATGAACCATCCGTTCATGGCGGCGGTCGCGGCCGAGCTTGCTGAGCGCCGCATCGCGACCTTGCGCTACCAGTTTCCCTACATGGAGCAGGGTGGCAAGCGGCCCGACCCGCCCAAGCTCGCGCACGTGACCGTCCGCGCCGCCGTCGCGGAGGCCGCCCGGCTCGTGCCCAAGCTGCCGCTGTTCGCCGGCGGCAAGTCGTTCGGCGGCCGCATGACCTCGCAGGCGCAGGCGATAGAACCGTTGCCCGGCGTGCGCGGTCTGATCTTTCTCGGCTTTCCGCTGCACCCCGCCGGTAAGCCGTCGCGCGAGCGCGGAGATCATCTCTCCCAAGTACACATCCCCATGCTGTTCCTGCAGGGCACCCGTGATGCACTCGCGAGCCTTGGATGAGCTTGAGCCGTTGTGCGCCGCACTCAGGCCCCGTGCGACGCTCACGCTTTTCGCCGACGCCGATCATTCCTTCCATGTGCCGGCGCGCACCGGCCGCAAGGATGCGCAGGTCCGCGCCGAGATGCTCGATGCGCTCGCCGCCTGGATCGACGGCATCATCGCCGCCCCCCGCTGACAGGGTTTCCGCCCGGCGAACGCGCGTGCTAATCCTACCGGACAAAACCAACCGGGGGATCAGCCGTCCATGGCCAAGTTGCAGCTCACGTTCGCGTCCGGGCTCTATGACCGCATGCAGCCGCTCTATACCGGCGAGGTCCAGCCCGACGGCATCGATCTTAATTTCATCGCCATCGACCAGCCGCGGCCGATCTTCGACCGCATGTCGGCCGGGCAGGAATTTGACGTCGCGGAATATTCCAGCTCCGAATTCGTACAGCGCTTTGCCAACAAGCAGTGCCCGTTCGTCGCCATCCCGGTGTTTCCCTCGCGCGCCTTCCGCCACGGCTTCATCGCCATCCACAAGAAGGCCGGCATCACCAAGCCGAAGGACCTCGAAGGCAAGCGCGTCGGCGTTCCGCTGTTCACCATGACGGCGGCGATCTACATCAATGGCATCCTGCAGCACGAATACGGCGTCGACCTGCGCAAGGTGCAATGGGTGCAGGGCGCGATGAACACCGGCGGCGCCCACGGCAGCCCGACGGTGCTGCCACTGCTCAAGCCGTTTCCGATCGAGCAGAACCATTCGAACAAATCGATGAGCGATCTTCTGGAAGAGCGCGTGGTCGACGCGACGCTCGGCACCAGCCTGCCGGAAGCAATTCTGACCAACCCGGACATCGTGCGGATGTTTCCAAACTACGTCGAGATCGAGAAGGAATTCTACAAGCGCACCAGGATTTATCCGATCATGCATCTCGTCGCGATCCGGCGCGATGTCTACGAGAAGCATCCGTTCATCGCCACCAGCCTCTACGACGCATTCGTGAAGTCGAAGAAGATCGCACTGGAGAAGATGTTCAATCTCCGGGCGCTGCGTTACATGACGCCGTTCCTGATGCGCGACATCGACGAAATCCACGAAGTCTTCGACGGCGATCCGTGGCCCTACGGCATTGAACCGAACCGGCCGACGCTGGAAGCCTTCATGACCTATCTCACCGACCAATCGCTGATCGCTGCCCCCGTGCCGGTGGACGACCTGTTCGTCCCGACCTACGGCTGATATTCATGCGGGCAAGCATCCTCCATCCGTTCGTTCCCGCGGAGGCGGGAACCCAGTGCTTTTCGAAAGAATGTCTGGGTCCCCGCCTGCGCGGGGACGAACGGAGCGAGAGGCGCGACTGATAAAGAACTCACAACCTGCCTCCGGGACAAAAACCAATGGCCAACCTCGATACGCTCCTCAAAGACCTCGTCATCGCCAACCGCATCCTTGCCAAGGAGGACGTGGTCGACGCCTACGGCCACATCAGCGTTCGCAACCCGGACAATCCGAAGCATTTCTTCCTGTCGCGCTCGGTCTCGCCCGAACTGGTCGAGAAGGAGGACATCGTCGAACTCGGTCTCGACGGCCAGCCGGTGCGCGACGACACCCGGGCGCTCTATCTCGAGCGCTTCATCCATGCGGCGATCTTCGAGGCGCGGCCCGACATCAACTCGGTCGTCCATGCGCACGCCGAGGATACGCTGCCGTTCGGCATCGCCCAGGCGACGCCGCTCAAGCCGGTCATTCATTCCGGCAGCTTCATCGGCGCCAACGTGCCGGTCTGGGACATCGCCGATAAATTCGGCGACACCAACCTGCTGGTGACCAATATCGATCAGGGCCGCGATCTGGCGAAATGCCTTGGCAGCAACAGTGTGGCGCTGATGCGCGGGCACGGCTTTGCCTCGGCCGGCCGTTCGCTGATCGAGGTGGTGCGGATGTCGGTCTACCTGCCGCGTAACGCGCGTGCGCTCATCAAGGCGAAAGCGCTCGGCGGCGAGATCAAGTATCTCCGCCAGGGCGAGATCGATGCCCGCAATGCCGGTTATAGCCCGTATTCGACCGAGACCTGGCGCGCCTGGGAGTTCTGGGCGACCAAGGCCGGCTGCAGCCATATGCTGACGAAGCCCGACGCGCACGGGCACGGACATACCCACGCGCCCAAGAAGTAGCGGCGTCTGGTAACGTCGGCGTCGCGGCCCGTTGCCGCGACGGGCCTTGCCATCCCGCCGTGCACGCCTGCCGGGGAGAGCGCGCATGTTGCGTGCGAAGCCGCCGCATTGAACCACATGCCATCTCTGTTATTCTGACCGCGCCGCAGGCGGGGGAATGCGTGCTGTGCGGCGTCGCCAGTTGGACGCGTTCCGCATTGCAGGACGTTTGCGTCAATGCCGGAATTCGACGTGATAACGCCGCAGCAGGTCGAACTGATCCGTCATTCCTTCGACGCGATCTGGCCGGTGCGCGGCAAGCTTGCCAAGCTGTTCTACGCCCGGTTCTTTGCGCTTGCCCCGGACGCGCGGGCGCTCTTCCCGGTCGACATGGAGCGCCAGCATCTCAAGCTGATGGACATGATCTCCGCGATCGTCGGCGCCATCGAAAACCGCGAAATGTTCCGCTCGATCATCCACAACACCGGCCGCGATCATGCTCGCTTCGGCGCCAGGCCGGACCAATTCGCGGCGTTCGGCGAGGCGTTGATCTGGGGCCTGGAGCAGCAGTTCGGCGAGGCCTTCACGCCGGAGATCAAGGCCGCCTGGACTGCGCTCTATGATGCCGTGCAGCGCGACATGATCGCCGGCGCGGCGGAGTGAGGTCGAATTGGATCATTCCTTTTCGTCCGCCAATGCCTGGCGCAGTTCCGCGAGCCGCCGCTGGTAGCTTTCCGCATCGCCGTAGTCTTCGAACAATGCATAGCGCGCGTGCGCGCCGACGAGACGCTTGGCGTGCTTGATCGGGCACCAGTACTGTTCGGTGCGCGAGGCGATCTCCCGCACATAAGCGATCAGTCCGTTGGCGTAGGAGCAGTACGCGCAGTTGAGCTTTTCGAGCGCGTTGAGATAGGCGAGATGGTGCCGGTCGAACGCCAGATAGTCGCGCCGGCGCACCTTGGGGATACCGTAAACCGGAAAGCAAATGGCCTGGTAGATGGTGATGAAGAGGTCGAGCAGGGCCAGCGGGACGATCACCGAATAGATCACCGGGGCGGTGATGATCACCAGCGGCTGCGCGCCGAGAATGTAGGCTGAGAGCCGCGTCTTGAGTTCGCGATGGCGGCGCAGGATTTCCTCTTCGAAGACCGCCCGGCCTTTCTCCAGGCCGACGCGCAACTCGGCCCGGCGTTTGGCGAGTTCCGCATCCAGCTCGGCTTCCAACGATCGCATCTTGTCGACCAGCAGGGCGATCTGCGGGTTCATCGGTAGCTCCTGTTCCGAGGAGCGCCGCAGGCGCGGCGGTGGCGCATTCTATCCCCCTCAGGTCATTGTGGTGGGCGCGAATGTTGGAATCGGACCGCTAAAGCAGTATGGCTTCAGGGCGAATCGCTACCGTCATTGCGAGGAGCGAAGCGACGAAGCAATCCAGGATTCGACGCCGCCCTGGATTGCTTCGCTTCGCTCGCAATGACGACGAGGCGATTGCGCGGTTGCCAATCTTCGCTACGCTCGCAACGTTGAATCGCCATCCCGACAGCGAGGGCAACCCATGGACCTGCGCATTCGAGCGATGACGCCGTCCGAGATGGCGCTGGCGGCGGACTGGGCAGCGGCCGAAGGCTGGAATCCCGGTCTCGCCGATGCCGAGTGCTTCGCCACCGTCGATCCGCAGGGCTTTCTGATCGGCGAACTCGATGGCGCGCCCGCCGCGACGATCTCGAACGTCAACTACAGCGGCGATTTCGCCTTCCTGGGCTTCTACATCGTGCGGCCCGACCTGCGCGGGCGCGGCCACGGAATTGCGATCTGGCGCGCCGCCATTGCGCATGCCGGGGAGCGCGTCATCGGCCTCGATGGCGTCATCGCACAGCAGGACAATTACCGAAAGTCGGGTTTCAAGCTTGCGCACCGCAATATCCGCTTCGCCGGCATGGTCGCGGCGTCCGCACCGTCCGTGGCCGGCCTATTGCCGCTGGCGGACGTGCCGATCGGTGCGATCGAGGCCGCCGATGCCACGGTCTTTCCGGCGCCACGGCCGGCGTTTCTGCGGGCTTGGATGATCGCGCCGGGCCATCGCGGATGTGCACTCCTGCGTGACGGCGCGCTTGCGGCCTGGGGCGTAATCCGTCCAGCCAGGCAAGGCTGGAAAATCGGCCCGCTGGTGGCCGACGATCGCGCCGCAGCCGAGGCGGTGTTTGACGCATTGGCGGCGGCCGCGGGCGGCGGCGAGGTCTTTCTCGACGTGCCGGAAACCAACCGCGAAGCGGTCGCGCTGGCGCAGGCGAGGGGGCTTGCGCCGGTGTTCGAAACCGCGCGCATGTACACCGGCGCGGTGCGCCCGATGCGGCTCGACCGCGTCTACGGCGTCACCACGTTCGAACTGGGTTAAGCTCGTCATGCTCGATCAAGTGCCCGAGTGATTTTCGCGTGTGCGCTATCTCGTCGGAAAAAATGTCGGGCGGGCTATTGACTAAATTCCCGTCATTAGATTATATTCCTCGCATCCCGCCCCAAGTTACGAGGGCGTCTGCAGCGTCACAGGACGCGGGGTGGGAGGCGGTGGCCGCGCGAAGGGTGTGAGACGCACATCCGAGGCGCGGCGGCCCAAGCCGCAGGGTCCCGGCGCGCCAGCCGCGTGTCACGGGGCAAAGGCGGCCGGTGCGTTCGTGGTGCCTTTCCGCGAGCGCACAGGCCAAGCCTCACAGCGGTGGGTAGGTGCTGGAACCGATAAGCACAAAGGGACCGGCGCCTCAAAGGTCAGCCCACCGGGGGTTCTGCGGAGCAAGCCTCAAACACCGCGCGCGGAACGCCGGGGAACCGGCGACCCGTGGCGACTATAGCCTGTGCACCTTGTTCCGGACCGTGCACAGGGTCATGGGGCGTTCGGCGCCCCGGCGTTCCGCGCACCCTCGTTTTTCTGAGGGCAATTGCGACTGAAGCTACGGGCGAACCCGGCGCCCGCCAAACAACACGGGCGGCGCAGCGTTGGCTTGCGGCCAAGGATGGTGCAGTGGCGGCGTGCGTTTCTCTCTCCGCTCGTCCCCGCGCAAGCGGGGACCCAGCGCAAAAAGAAAGGTCTGGATGCCCGCTTTCGCCTTTCGCGGGCACGAACGGAAAGGCCGATGCTCGCCTCTCGCTCACTTCGCTCGCTCGGCCGAAATGACGGCGGAGTATGCGGCACGGCCTGCGCCGGGCATGACGCTCCCCGATCTGTCCGGTATCATGTGTCCGGCTGGAGAATCTCAGTGTCCTCACCCCAAGAGCGAACCGCAAAGACCTTCGTCGAGCGCCACGGCCTGTGGAGCGACGAGCAGTTCGAGGCGGCGACCAGGGCCGAGCGGCTGATCGAAGAGCACGGCCTCGAAGTCGTCAGGCTGTCGTTTGCCGACCAGCACGGCATCCTGCGCGGCAAGACCGTGATGGCGGCCGACGCCGCGCGCGCGATGCGCAACGGCGTCGCGATGACCACGACGCTGCTCGCCAAGGACACCGCGCAGAAGACCGCGTTCCCGGTGTTCACCGCGGGCGGCGGCTTCGGTATGCGCGAGATGGAGGGCGGCGCCGACTTCCTGATGATCGCCGACCCCACGACGTTCCGCGTGCTGCCGTGGGCGCCGAAGACCGGCTGGGTGCTGTGCGACATCTATTTCGGCAACGGCAAGCCGGTGCCGTTCTCGACGCGTCAGCTCTATCGCGACACGCTCGCGACGCTCGCCGATGCGGGCTACGACTACGTGGCCGGGCTCGAAGTCGAGTTTCACGTTTTCAAGCTCGACGATGTGCGCCTCGATCCGGATGACGCGACCTGGCCACCCGAGCCGCCGCAGGTGAGCCTGATCTCGCCGGGCTATGCCTATCTCACCGAGACGCGCTTCGATCAGATGGAGCCGGTGCTCGAAACGATCCGCCGCGACGTGGTGGCGTTGGGCCTGCCATTGCGCTCGGTGGAGATCGAATTGGGGCCGAGCCAGTGCGAGTTCACGTTCCATCCGCAGACCGGCCTCGCGCCGGCCGACACCATGATGCTGTTCCGCAGCGCCGTGAAGCAGATGTGCCGGCGCATGGGTTATCACGCGAGCTTCATGTGCCGGCCGAAGATCGCCAACGTGATGTCGAGCGGCTGGCATCTGCACCAATCGCTGCGCGACCGGCGCACCAACGCCAATGCGTTTGTATCCGATGCCGACGCACTGTCGCCGCTCGGGCGGCATTTCCTCGGCGGCCTGCTGACGCATGCGCGCGCGGCGGCGGCCTTCACCACGCCGACGGTTAACGGCTACAAGCGCTACCGCGCCTATGCGCTGGCGCCAGACCGGGTGATCTGGGCGCGCGACAATCGCGGTGTGATGGTGCGGGTGATGGGCGGCGCCGGCGATGCGGCGACCCGGCTGGAAAACCGCATTGGCGAGCCGGCCGCGAATCCCTACCTCTACATGGCCTCGCAGATTGTCACCGGGCTCGACGGCATGGCGCGCAAGCTCGATCCGGGGCCATCGGCCGACACGCCCTACGAGACCAAGGCCGAGCTTCTGCCCAAGAGCCTCGACGAGGCGCTCACCGCGCTGCGCGAGAACGCCTGTTTGCGCGCGGGTTTCGGGTCGGAATTCATCGACTATTACTTGCGGCTCAAGGAAGCCGAGTTTGCGCGTTATCAGGCCGAAGTCACCGAATGGGAGCAGAAGGAGTATTTCGAACTGTTTTAGCTGGCATCATTCAGGGGCCTGTGCGTCGCGCGGGAGCCCGGAATCCATATTCGGTCAGCGGTCATCTGGATTCCGAATTCGCCGCTGCGCGGCGCCGCGGAAGGCGACCAGCACGAAGGCCGCCGAAGGCGTCGCGGCCGATGCGCACGGCAATGTCTATGGCGCGGAAGTTGGCCCCAAGCGGATGATGAAATACGTCAAGAACTGATCACCTGTCCCAGCTTGACGCACACGTCCCCGCAAATGATCAGGCGGCGCGCGACGCGAGACTGTTGGCGAAATTCAAGCGCGCACGGGCGGCAATCAAGCGAGCATGTGCGGCAAAGAGTCCGGCCTGATCCTCAAGACCGGGCGGGCGCTGGCTGCGTCGCCGCCGCGACAACAGGGCGTGGCGGGTTTGGCTGCCCTGTATCGACGGCGGCGCTGCATCGTCGGCCTCATTGCGATTCAGGAAGAATCAGCAATCAGGCGTGTCTACGTGCGGTCTGGAATGGATCATTGGCAGATCCAGACGTAGCCGATCGGGCTCCAAAGCCAGCACGGGCCGACGCCATAAGAGTACCACCGGCCACCCCACCAATGACGGCCGGTGCCGTACCAGATGCCGCCATGATAGCGGCCGCCGACACGATAGCCGCCGCCACGTACAACGACCCCGCGGCGTCCAACTGCCCCGCCACGGTAAAAGCCCGCCCCGCCATGGTGAACGCCGGCGCCATGGAAGCCGACGGCTCCGCCCCGAAAGGAACCCGCGTGTCCGCCGTGCCCTCCGTGGCCGCCACCTGGACGGGCGGCTGCATCTCCCGACATGGATATTGTGGCAAGCATGGTAGTTGCGGCCAACGCAGCGACGGCCGTAATTGCACGAAACATTCACCTCTCCTTTTTCAGTATCTCGTCCCGGAAAGCATCGAATACCCACTTGCATGAATGAAGGGTGAACCGATCGACCATCTCGGTCACTGATGCGTGAATCCGTCGTCGAAGAAAGTTCCCTCCCGACCGCGGTGCCTCCGACACGGCATTTCCTAACAGATCACTTCCGTCAGTCTCGATCTTCCTGGCGTTTTGAAGTGGTTGCCACGCAGCGCTCTTAAACTTTTTCGGATAGCATCAGCGTTTCATTCGATTTGACGGCAGAAAGTGGCAGCGATGAGTCTCAGGACGCACAATCTTCCCGGACATTGCTGGCGCCCGCTTCGCGGGGTGATTGCGGTTTCGCTCGCAAGTGCCTTCGCTTTTGTGCAATCGGCGCAGGCCTGCACCAGCTTCCTGTTGCGCACCTCGGACGGAGGAGCGGTCTATGGCCGCACCATGGAATTCGCCTACAATCTGTCGTCCCAGGCGATCGTCGTGCCGCGGAAATTTGCCTTCACGGCGACCGGGCCCGGCGGTAAGCCGGGCTTGGCGTGGAAGTCGAAATACGCCGCCGTGGGTCTCAATGCTTATGGCGAGCCGGTCCTGACGGACGGCATGAACGAGAAGGGGCTCGCCGGCGGCATCCTCTACTTCCCCGACTACGCGGGATACGCGGACCCTGCGAAGACCAATCCGGCGAAGGCTCTGGCGCCCTGGGACTTCCTCACCTGGGCGCTGACCAACTTTGCGACCGTCGCAGAGGTCAAGCGCGGGATCGGGGACATCGCGATCATCAAGATCGCGCAGCCCAATATGGGTATCGTGCCGCCGTTCCACTACACGCTGCATGATGCGAGCGGTGCGTCGATCGTCATCGAGCCGATCAACGGGACGTTGAAGGTCTATGACAATCCTCTCGGCGTCATGACGAATGCGCCCACCTTCGATTGGCACCTGACCAATCTGAAGAACTACGTCAAGATTTCGCCAGTGAATGCCGAACCCGTCACGATCGGCGGGCAGACGATTACGTCCTTCGGGCAGGGTTCCGGCCTGCTCGGGATCCCGGGCGATCCGACGCCACCCTCACGCTTCATCCGGGCGCTCGGCTACACGATGTCGGCGAAGAAGCTGCCCAACGGCATTCAGAGCGTGCGCCTCGCCGAACATATCCTCAACGATTTCGACATCCCGGTGGGCTTCATCCAGCCGGGCAAAGACGGCAAGGCGGAACAGGAGCCATTGGAATACACCCAATGGTCGACCATCGCCGACCTGACGAGCAAGCGCTATTACGTGAAGACCTATGAGGATCAGGTGTTGCGCGGCATCGACCTGATGAGTTTCGATCTTGACGCCAAAGCGATCGTGAGCGCCGCGCTCAAGCCCAATCCGACCCCGCCGGCGCTGACGTTCGGCAAGTGAGTTCCGACAGCGGCGGCCGCAAGCGCAGCCGGCTACCGGTGCGCCGGTCGGGGCTGGTTGATCGACGGCGGCTCCGCGCCGGATCAGAATCCGACGAGGTCCTTGATCGCGGCCTCGGCGTTCTCCGGTACGATCTTTCGGGTGATGAAATCATCCCAGTTCTTGAATTTCTCCTGATTGCGCGCGGTGATGATCGCTTGCGCGCGCGTCGCGCCGATTTGCGGTAATCGGTCGAGTTCGGCGGCGGTTGCGGTGTTCAGGTTCACCCTGGTCGTCGCCGCGGCGGGGGGTGCGCTCGCTTTGTGCTTCGCGAGGCACTCCTTGACGAAGTCCTGATACACCTTGCCGGTTGTCTTGTTTCCCGACTTCAGAGTGTTCCACTCCTCGGCGCAGACCTTCATCAACTCTTGCTGCGTTTGGGCCGATGCCGGGTTCGACCAGACAAGAAACCAGATTGCCGATAGACTCGCGGAAATCGCCAGCCCGATCTTCATGGCAAAGCCTCGTGTACTCGCGTGGTTGAGCAGGTCTGTCCAAGTGCGGTGTCTGCGGACATCGGTTTTCCACCTCAAGACGATAGATATATTTTATTATTTTGCTTCGGAGCAGTAGAGGTATTTTTCGAGGCCCGTTCAGACGCGAAGAATTTTCTTATCCGTTGCGCCCCCTTCACGCCGGAGTTTCCGGCCGGCCAGGGTAAGGATCCGATCTCCTTCGATGGCGCGATTTATACGGCAGAATGCGGGTTTTCGCCCCTTCGGCGGAATGACTTGTGCGACGCACGGCGATCGCAGGCGTCGTCGACATGGGATTTTCATCGCCGCCCAAACCACGTTTGCACCGTACTGGCGACGATCCCATGCCTGCCTACATGTCGCCGCGTCAAGTCGATTGGGCCGACGGCGTTCTCAGGGTGGGACGATTTATGGATGCAACTCGCAGCGCGCTCGATGAAACTATCACGCTGAAGCAGGCAAAGAAGCTCGTGCAGTGCATGGCGCACGAGCAGAGCTTCCTGCTCCTGTCCGCGCCCGGGGTCGGCAAGTCCGAGATGGTGTATCAGGCGGCCAAGGAAGTCGGCATCCCCTGCCGCTCGCTGCTCGGCACCCAGATCGCGCCCGAGGACGTGAGCGGCATCCCGCGCATCATCGGCGAACGGTCGGTGTTCTGCCCGCCGCGGGTGCTGCTGCCGGAGAATCCCGAACCGTTCTGCCTGTTTCTGGATGAACTTCCCGCCTGCGCGCCTGATGTGCAGAAGGCGTTCTATTCCCTTCTCCTGGAGCGGCGGCTCGGCGAGCACGCGCTGCCGGCTGGAACCTGGGTCATTGCGGCGGGGAACCGCCAACAGGACCGCGCGCTCGTACGCTCGATGAGCTCCGCCCTGGTCAACCGCGTGACGATCATGCATCTGCGCGTCGATGCGCAGGAATGGCAGGAGTGGGCGGCCCGTCACGGCATCCGGGCCGACATTCGCAATTTCATTTCCTTCATGCCTGATGCGCTGATGCGCCCGGTCCCGACCGATCCGGTGCCGTTTTCCACGCCGCGCGCATGGACTCTGCTGTCGAGGGCGCTCGACATGGCGCAGTCGGCCGGCATTCTCAATCGCGAAACGCGCCGCGCGCTGGCGTTCGGACGCCTGTCGGCCGAGGACGCCGCTGTCTATTGCGCGCTCGCCGAAGAGGCGGTCGGCCCCATGCAGCCGATCGAGTGCTATGTCGAGAATCCGGCCCTGCTCCCGAACGGGGCAGCGTCCCGCTGGTTCATTCTCGATTGCGTCCGCCAGAACGTGCGCGGCGGCAAGCTGCGGCATCTGAAGCCGCGCGTGGTCAATCGGTTTCTGCGCAGCCTTCCGGCAGAAAACCAGCTTACCCTCCTGACCAATCTGGTCGAACAATGGGGTGCGCTCGGTGCCGACCGCGCAATGCTCGAAATCCTCAAGAAGGTGACCGCCCTATGACGGCTGTTGGGCGCGCGGTCCGGACCAAAAGCGAAACACTGGCGCGAATCCACAACGGATTGCGCATGGTTACGGTGCCATTCCCGCACCTCGCGGGCCTCGCCGGTGCGGTGCGCGTCGACATGGACGATCGCGTTCCGACCATGGGTGTGTTCGCATCCGGCCGGATGCTGGCCAATGCGGAATTCGTGTCGCGGCTCAAGGATAACGAGCTGGTCTTTGTGCTCGCACACGAGTTGCTGCATCTCGCGCTGCGCACGCACGATCGGGCGAAGGGCAGCAGCCGGCTCGAATTCAACTACGCGCACGACTACATCATCAACGACATTCTGCGCGTGGAGCTCGGCTTCACGTCGATCCCGGCGGGTGGTTTGGACATGCCGGGAGCACGCGAGAAATCGGCGGAACAGATCGTGCTGGAGTTTCGCAAGGCCGGGAACCAGATGCAGTCACGGACCCGGGTGTGGAATGGCCAGGCGGTCGCAGGCGACCGGATTTTCGGCAACGGCCGGCAAGGCGCACGCGACAACCAGGACGCGGCCATGGCGGGCGACGTGCTCGGCAACGAGCTCGAGCGCGAATGGTTTTCCGAAGATGCCGATGGACAGGCCGAACGCGCCGGGCGCATCGAGGAAATCGCGGCCAAGGGGCTCGCCCTTGCCAAGGCCCTGGGCGCCATGAAAGGCCGCGGCACCGATACCGGCGCCTCGCAGCAGGTCATGTCGGCGCTGCGCGGGCTCTATCGCACGCAATGGCAGGTGGCGCTGCAGAAATGGCTGGAATCGGTGGCGCCTGGGGACCGCACTTTTGTGCGCCCGTCCCGGCGAAGCGTGGAGCGCAGTGATCTGGTCCTGCCCGGACGCAAGCGCGAGACCTGGATGCTCAACGTGCTGCTCGACACCAGCGGCTCCATGACCGCCGAGATTCCGCGCGCGCTCGGCGCGATTGCGGAGTTCTGCGACGCATTAGCGGTGGACCACATTCGCATGATCCAATGTGATTCAGAGGTCAAAGCGGATGCCGTTCTGTCGCCAGCCGAACTGGCGGAGTACGAGGTGAGCGGCTTCGGCGGGAGTAATCTCTCGCCCGCAATGCTGACGCTCGCCGCCGACCCGCTTGTCACCGCGGCGGTGATCGTGACTGACGGCGATATCGAATATCCCTCGGTGGAGATGCCGTATCGCGTGCTCTGGGTTCTGCCCACGCCCGGAAGCTTCAACCCGCCTTACGGCGTGGTGATCACCATCGAGGGAGACCCGCAATGAAGGCGGTACAGGAACTGGTCAGCTACTTCGACCGTCGTGGCAAGCTGTCGGGCAGGCAAATTCGAAAGCTGCTGGACGGCGGATTTCTCGCCGCGGATGCCCCTATCAACATGGTCGAATTGGGAGACGATATCGGGGCGACTTTCTATTTCCGTGTCGTCGGCAGTGCCGATGGGCCGGTCTGGGGCACGGACATCTACGCGGGCGACTCCGCGCTGGCGACCGCCGCCGTGCATGCCGGTCTGGTCAAGCCCGGCGAAACCGCGATCATCAAGGTGACGGTCGTTCCGCCGCTTACGCAATATCAAGGTTCCGAACAGAACGGCATCACCAGCAATGATTTTGGCCGCTTCGGAAAGGCCTACCGCCTGGCGGCGATTTGAGACTGGCCAGCGATGCCGTCGGTGAACGCTTGATATCGTCAGGCGGACCTGCTTTCTGCACGTTGTCCTCTGTCGCTTGGGGACTCAAAGTGTGGGAGCGTGAGCCTTGGTTAGATGAATCACTACGACTGCGACGTGATCATCGTCGGCGGCGGCCCCGTCGGCCTCGGTCTTGCGATCGAGCTTGGTCAAAGAGGCTTAAGCGCGATCGTCATCGAGCGTCTGATTGATCTGCAGCCGATCCCAAAGGGCCAGAATCTCACACAGCGCACGCTGGAGCACTTCCATTTCTGGGGTGTGGAGGATGCAATCCGCGCCGCGGCGCCGCTGCCGCCGGAACAGGGCATCGGCGGCCTGACGGCGTATCGGACGCTGCTCAGCGACTATCACTATGACTGGTACCAGCGCGAGTTGGTTCGACCCTATTATTTCACCGACAACGAGCGGGTGCCGCAGTACGACACCGAGCGGATATTGCGTGAACGCGCAGCGGCGCTTCCCGGCGTCGAGGTGAAGTACGGCTGGTCGGCTGAAAAGGTGGCGCAGAGCGACCAAGGCGCATCGGCTGATATTGTCGAGCGCGATGGTTCCGGCAGGCGCACGCTGTATGGACGGTACCTCGTCGGCTGTGATGGTAGCCGGTCGATGGTCCGCGAGCAGGCTGGTATCACTCAGACGATGTCGGACCACGACAAGCTGATGGTGCTGCTGGTATTTCAGTCGGCCGAACTTGGCCGCCTGCTGTCCCGCTACAAGGGGCGATCCTTCTTCAACGTCCTGCACCCGGATCTGAACGGCTACTGGCTGTTCTTCGGCCGGGTGGACGAAGGTGAGAATTGGTTCTTTCACGCTCCCGTTCCATCCGATACGACCCGCGACAATTTCGATTTTCAATCCCTTCTGCACAAGGCGGTGGGCACTGAGTTCAAATGCGAGCTTAAGCACATCGGCTTCTGGGATCTCCGATTTGCGGTTGCCGACAGCTATCGAAATTCACGCGTGTTCATCGCCGGAGATGCAGCGCACAGTCATCCTCCGTACGGTGGCTTCGGCATCAACACGGGCCTCGAAGACGCTCGGAATTTGGGATGGAAGCTGGCGGCGACGCTGCAAGGCTGGGGCGGTGAAGGCCTGCTCGATAGTTACTCTCTTGAGCGTCAGCCAGTTTTTGAATCGACGGCGCGAGACTTCATCGCAAACTTCATCGCGGCCGATCGGGATTTCCTTCGCTCGTTCGACCCAGAGTTGGACAAAGCAGCTTTCGAGGCCGCATGGGACGCTCGCAAGGCTGGAGCCGTTGGCGAAATCCAGTCGTTCGAGCCGAACTATGAAGGCTCACCCATCGTGTTCGGTCCGCAAGGTGGTCAATGCAGCGCCGTTGGCTCGCACAGTTTCGAGGCAAGGCCGGGTCATCACCTCGCGCCCCGGCAGCTCTCCTCAGGACGCAACGTGTACGAGCTGCTGGGCGATGGCTTCACGCTGCTGGCCTTTGATGCCGACGAGGCGCAGACATCAGCCTTTGCGATTGCGGCGGAGAGTGCCGGCGTGCCGCTGAAGGTGATCCGTGACGCGTGGACGGACGACCGGAAGGCCTACGCTCAGCGCCTGATCCTGGTGCGCCCCGATCAGTTCGTTGCTTGGACCGGTGACGCAGCGCCGGCTGATGCGCAAGCCGTCTTGCGGCGCGCGACGGGAAGCCGGTGACCGCAAGGACAGCCGTCTTCCAAACCGTGAGTTGCGCGACAGTTGCGCGCAGGTAAAGCGCGCAATGCCCGCGACGGTCTGGCGATTGCTGTTTGGCATCGCGCTTGCTACGGTTTGTGCAAGCTTTACGCACAATCGTGCCTTTCGAAGAGGAGTTATCATGCGCAAATGCAGCCGCATTGTTGCGTGTCTGATCGGTGCTGCCGCGATCCTGGCGTCCGCCGGACTGGCGCACGCCCAGCAGACGATCCGGATCGGAGTGCTGCTTCCGGTGACCGGACCGTTCGCAAAAAACGGCATCGAGAACTGGGAGGCGATGCAGATCGCCCGCGACATGATCAACGAGCGCGGCGGCATCAACGGCCGCAAGGTCGAGTATTTGCAGGGCGATGCAACCAGCCCAAATGCTGCGATCAGCGAAACCGAGAGGCTGATCACCAAGGATGGCATCAAGATCACCACCGGCTCGTTCGCCTCGCCACTCGCCATTGCGGTCAGCCAGGCGGCCGAGCGTCACGGCGTGTTCCATTGGGAGACCACCGGCGCTGCTGAGATCATCACGCGCCGCGGCTTCAAGCACACGTTTCAGGTCGGCGCGCCGGCACGCAAATACAGCCAGGCGGCGGTGGACTTCGTCATCGATGATCTCGCGAAGCGCCTGAACAAGCCGGTTGGCGATCTGCGCATTGCGCTGTTGTGGGAGAACCGCGCCTTCGGCAAGTCGGTCGGCGACGGTGTTCGCGCCTACGCGGAAAAAAAGAAGATCAAGCTGGTCTATGACGAGGGCTACGACCAGTTCGCCACCGATATGACGCCGATCGTGCAGAAGCTCAAGGACGTCAAGCCTGACGTGCTGATCGCGATCTCGTTCCCGAACGACGCTATCCTGTTCCAGCGCAAGGCCAAGGAAATCGACTTCAATGTCGGCGCCTTCATCGGGGTCAGTGCCGGCTATTCGTCGCCGGACCTGCGCAATTCCATCGGTGATGCCGTCGTCGGTCTGTTCGTCTCCGACTTCCCGCCGAAGGTCAACGCCAATGTGCTCAAGCCGGAAGTGCGCAAGGTCGCTGAGGAGTTCACCAAGCGATACGAGGAGAAGATGAAGCGGCCGCCCGCGGGCCATGCCGCGGCTGGCTTCTCGGCGATCTGGGCGCTGTTCACCGAGGTGCTGCCCAAGGCCAAGACCTACGAGCCCGATGAACTGCGAGAGATCGCGCTCAAGCTCGACCTGCCGGAAGGCTCCTTGGTCAACGGCAGCGGCATCAAGTTCACCAACTTCGACTGGCCCGAGAATCCCAAGGACGCCGGCCAGAATTTGCGCGCCGCGATCGGCGTGTGGCAGTGGACCAAGTCCGGCAACGAACAGGTGTACCCCCCGGCGCTCGCCACCGCGCAGCCGGCCATGGTACCGCTGCCGCCGTGGGACAAGCGCTGAACCACTTTGACGGCCCGCGGGGGCGAGAGCCTCCGCGGGCGTTTTGGCGCGCATGATCACCTTCGGACAACTGGTTTTCTCCGGGATCCTCATCGGCGGCATCTATGCGCTGATGAGCATCGGGCTGACGTTGATCTTCGGCGTGCTGCGGGTGGTCAACTTCGCGCACGGCGAATTCCTGATGCTCGGCATGTACGGCGCCTGGGGGCTGTCGACCGTCGCCGGGCTTAATCCCTACACTGCCGCGCTGATCGTCGTACCGGCGATGGCCCTGTTCGGTGGGCTCGTGCATCGCATCATCATCAGTCCCGCGCTCGATAAGCCGCATCTTGTCGTCGTCTTCGCCACCATGGGGCTGTCGATCTTCATGCAGAACGTGGCGTTGATGATGATGACCGCCGACCTTTTGGATGTGCCGCCGGTATTCGGCCGCTCCATCACGCTCGGTCCGTTCTATTTCAAGGTCGAGCTTCTGCTCGGCTTCGCCATCACCATCCTGTGCACCGTCGCACTGCGGTGGATGATCCGCACGACCTATCTCGGCAAGGCGATCCGCGCCACCGTACAGGACGGCGAAGCGGCGATGTTGATGGGCATCCCGGTGCCGCGAATTTTTCTCATTACATTTGCCGGCGGTTCCGCTCTGGTCGGCCTGGCCGCCTGCGTGATGATGCCGCTGTTCTCGGTGTTTCCGACCGTAGGGCTCAATTTCGTGCTGATCGCCTTCGTCGTTGTCGTGCTGGGCGGCATGGGCAGCATCGAGGGAGCGCTGCTCGGCGGCATCTGCATCGGCGTGGTGCAGTCGGTGAGCAGTTACTACGTCGCGCCGGCCTACGGGCAGATGTTCTTCTTCATCCTGTTCCTGCTGGTGATGATCTTCCGGCCGGACGGCATTCTCGGCCAGAAGGGTGCGGCCACCATCGGCATCAACGACTGAGGGCGGGATGGCGACGAGCGCAGCGGCACTTTCCAGAGGCCTGCCGGCGATGCCGCGGCGCGGCACGGTCTCGCTGTTCGAGATTGGGCTCCTGATCATCTGCATCGCCCTCGTGACAATGCCGATGGCGCAGAACCTGCGCGACGTGGTTGTGCTCACCTTTCTGTATGCCGGGCTGGCGCTGGCCTGGAACATCGCTGGCGGCTATGCGGGGCTGATCTCGTTCGGCCACGCCGCATTCTTCGGCATCGGCGCCTACACCTCGACGATCCTGTTCGTGAACGGTGGAGTGACACCTTGGATCGGGCTGTGGATCGGCGCGCTCACCTGCGCCGCGGCGGGGGCGGTGCTCGCCTTGATCTGCGCCAGGCTCAAAGGACCGTTCTTCATCCTGTCGACGCTCGCCGCCGCCGAGGTGGTGCGGATCGGTGCGTTGAACTGGGCTTCGCTGACCGGCGGCCCGGAGGGCCTGTCGATCCTGCCGGTGTCGAGCCTGGCCAACATGGTGTTCACGTCGAAGACCGTCTACGCGGTGCTGATGCTCAGCTATCTCGTCCTCTGCTACGCCGTCACCAAGGCGCTGGAATGCTCGCGCTACGGCTACTACCTCTACGCCGTGCGTGACGACGAGGATGCGGCGCGCGCTGCCGGTGTCAATCCGTTGCTGGTGCGCGGCGCGGCGATGGCGCTGAGTGCGGCCCTTACCGGCATCGGCGGCACCCTGTTCGCGCAGTATTTCCTCTACCTCGATCCGACCTTTATGATTTCGCCGGAGCTGTCGTTCCAGTTCGCGCTGCTGCCCGCCGTCGGCGGGCTCGGCACCGCAATCGGTCCGGTGCTCGGATCGTTCCTGATCACGCCGCTGTCGGAGCTTCTGCGCTCCTATCTCGGACACGCTGCGGCCGGCCTGCATCTTGTCATCTACAGCGCCGGCCTGATCGTCGTGATGCTCTATTTCCCGGGCGGGCTCGCGGACGCACTGCAACGCCTGACGGCTTTCCGGAAGCGCGGACCGTGAGCCGGATCCTTGAAGTCCGCAATCTGAGCCGTAGCTTCGGAGCGCTGTGGGCGGTGAACGACGTCAGCTTCGATGTCGCCGAAGGAGAGCTTCTCGGATTGATCGGGCCGAACGGCGCCGGCAAGAGCACGCTCTACAACTTGATCGCCGGCGCGCTCAAGCCGACGCGCGGCGAAATCGTGTTTGCAGGGCAGGCGGTCACCAACTGGCCATCGTACCGGATCGCGCGGCTTGGCATCGCCCGCACCTTCCAGATACCCAAGCCTTACCGGCAACTCTCCGCCGTCGAAAACGTCATGCTGACCGCATTCCAGCATGAGCGGTCGATCGCGGGAGCGCGCGCGCTGGCCGAAGCGACCCTCGCCGATGTGGGCCTTGCCGACTATTCCGGCGCGCCGGTCGCCACGCTCACGGTCGGCCTGCTCAAGCGGCTCGAGGTTGCCCGCGCATTGGCGTTGCGGCCGAAACTCGTGCTGTTCGACGAGATCATGGCCGGTCTGACGCCGACCGAAGTCGGCGCCATGACGCGGTTTGTCGCCGGTCTTCCGGCGCGGGGCATCACCGTGATCTGGGTCGAGCATGTGCTCTATGCCATCATGAAAACGGCAAGCCGCATCATGGTGCTCAACCGCGGCGAGGTGATCGCCGACGGGCCCGCCGCCGAGATTGCGCGAAACCCCGCGGTGGTGAAGGCCTATCTCGGCGAGGAGATGGACCTTGCTTGAGGTCAGGGCACTCGACGCGTTCTACGGGGCGGTACAGGTCCTGCACGGCATCGACCTGATCGTGCCGGGCGGCAGCATCGTCGGCCTCGTCGGTGCCAATGCCGCCGGCAAGAGCACGCTGATGTTCACGCTCGCCGGCCTGCGGACGACCCACACCGGCGAAATTCTGCTCGATGGCAAGTCGTTGCTCGGTCTGCCGGCCTATGAGCGCGTGGTGCGTGGCCTCGTCCTGGTACCGGAGCGGCGGCGGCTGTTCCCGTTTATGACGGTGCTTGAGAACCTGGAAATCGGCGCCTATTCGTCCGCGGCGCGGGCGCTTGCGCGGCAGAGCCTGGAGGAAGTGCTTGCGCTCCTGCCGGTACTGGCCGAGCGGCGCAAGCAACTTGCCGGGTCGCTGTCCGGCGGCGAACAGCAGATGCTCGCCATCGGCCGCGCGCTGATGGCCAAGCCCCGCGTGCTTCTCCTCGACGAGCCGACCGAAGGACTCGCGCCGATCTATGTGAAGCTGCTTGTTCGACTTGATCCGAAATCTCCGCGACAGCGGCCTGACCATCCTGATCGTCGAGCAGAACGTGCATCATGTGCTACGCACTGCCGATCGTGCCTATGTGCTGGAGAACGGACGACTGGTGCTGGAAGGCCGTGGCGAAGACTTGCTCAATGACGAGCGGCTGAAAGTGGCTTATCTCGGACTGTGACCATGATTACCGATATGCACTGCCATTTCGTGCCGGACGCCTTCTTCCGCTTCGTCAAGCAGCGTGACGAGTTCGCCGTCAAGGTCGAACGCGCCGAGGGCGAAGACGTGTCGCTTCGCATCCGCGGCGTCGCATTCGATCTCAACACCACGTTTTTCGAGCTCGATCGCCAAGTGGCGCGGCTCGACCGTCTCGGCATCGACCGTACCATTCTGTCGCTGGCAACTCCCTTCATCGACTACCATCTCGACGCGCGCCTCGCGATCGAGGCCGCGCGCATATTTAACGACGGGCTGGCGCAGGCGATCGCCGGCAAGGATCGCTTCGGCGGCTGGGCGTTCCTGCCGCTGCAGGACCCGGACGCCGCCGCGGCCGAGCTTCGGCGTTGCGTGCGCGACCTTGGCTTCGTTGGCGGACATGTGGCCTCCAACGTCCGCGGCGTTTATCTGCACGACGAGCGGTTCCGGCCGGTGTTCGAGGCGGCGACCGAGCTAGACGTGCCGCTGTTCGTGCATCCTGCCGATCCTGCGGGCAAGGACCGAACGCGCGACTACGAATTGACGGTGGTTGCCGGCTATCTGTTCGACAACACCATCAACATTTTCAACATCGTCTGTTCCGGCTTCCTCGATCGCTGGCCGCGTCTTAAGCTCTTGTTCGCCCATACCGGAGCCTTCAGCCTCGTGCTCCGCGCGCGAATGCAATGCGAGATCGACACCAATCCGCGGCGGCCTTACGGGCACCTGAAACGGTCCATCGGCGAGTATCTGAGCATGCTTTATTACGACACTGCCTGCTTCGATCCTGAAGATTCTGCGCTTTGCCACGGAGAGTGTCCCGGTGGAGCATTTCGTGATGGGCAGCGACGCGCCGTTTCCACTGGTCGTGCCCAACCCGGTGACCTTCGTGCGGGACGCGCTGCCGGCGGAGCAGGCCGAACTCGTACTCAGCCGCAACTTCGACCGTCTGGTCGGGAGCAAATAATGCAATTGCGCCGTCTGATCGTGATCAAGGATACCGTCCATGCCGAAGGCGGGCTTCCCGCAGTCGAGCCGGTGACGCGGGTGGCCGCCTGCGCGGTGATCGTCAATCCGCTCGCGGAGCAGGCGTCAGATGAACTGGAGCCGCTGGTCACCTGGGGCGCGGAACTCGGCGAGCGCCTGGTGAAGGAATGCGTCGCCGTCTTACCGCATCCGCCGGTCGCCTACGGCAAGGCGGCGATTGTCGGGACCGATGGCGATATCGAGCATGCCGCCGCGCTGCTTCATCCGCGCATGGGCAAGCCGATGCGCGACGCGATCGGCGGCGGACAGGCGCTCATCCCGTCGAACGTCAAGATCGGCGCCGCCGGAGCTTCCATCGACATTCCGCTCGGCCATAAGGACGACGCTTGGTCCTTCAACGAGATCGATACGCTCACCGTGACCATCGGCGGCGCGCCGCGTCCGAACGAAATCGTGGTCATCGTCGCGCTGAGCGATGGCGGCCGGCCGCGGCCCCGGGTGGCGAAGTCGGGCGCCGTCCCGCCGCCCGAGCCGCGGAGCCGCTGATGGGTGTCCGCTACTCGGTTAGCGGCGCCGCATCACCGCCGCCTCCAACCACGAGATCGCGAGGTACATCAGGGACGACACGATGGCCAGAATGGTGATTCCGGTCATCACGATATTCATCTTGAAGATCTGGCTGCCGTACTGAATGAGGTAACCAAGCCCTATATTAGCTGACTGGAATTCACCGACCACCACGCCCACCAACGAAAGCCCGGCGTTCACCTTGAGCGCTGCGACCAGGGTCGGAACGCTGCCCGGCAGGACGACCTTGGTCAGAATCTGCCGCTTCGTGGCGCCGAAGGTCTGGGCAAGCTTGATCTTGTTAGGATCGATACCCTGGAAGCCTGAGTAGATCATCAGGATGGTGATGAACACCGAAATCGCGAGCGACATGCCGTAGATCGACATCGTGGCGCCGAGCCAGATGTAGAAGATCGGCACGAACGCCGTCTTGGGCATCGCGTTGGCGACAACAAGATAGGGATCGAGAACCTCGTAAAGCGCGTTCCACCACCACAGCGCCGCCGCAACCGCAATGCCGATCACCATCGCGCCGGTGAAACCAATCACCGTGGCCAGCACGGTGGCCCAGGTGTGCGCGAGGATGCTCGGCTGCTGCGGTGTCGACTTCAGCAATTCGAGGAACGTCGGCCACAGCGCCGAGGGGTAGCTGGTCAGCACCGGGTTTACGATCAGCGCCCTCGGCAGCACCTCCCACAGCACCAGGAACACGAGCAGGATCGCGAGTTGGGTGAGCCGCACCGTAAGATGGCCGCGACGCTTGCGCCGCAGCCAGGCGCGGTACTGCGGGCTCGGGCTTGCGATTACGATGGATTCAACCTTCGACATGGACTTCAAGTTCCTGCCAGAGCGTGTTGAAATAGCCGTTGAATTCCGGCGCGTTGCGCGCGGCGAACGGGGTCGGGCGCGACCCGTCGGCGGTCATGAAGCGGATCGTATGCTCCGACTTCACCTGTCCGGGCCGCCGTGACAGCACGACAACACGCTCGGCCATGCTGACGGCTTCGCCGATATCGTGCGTGACGAGGATCGCGGTCTTGCCCTCGCGCCGCAGGATCATGGTGACCTCATCGGCCAGCGCCAGCCGCGTCTGCGAATCGAGCGCCGCGAACGGCTCGTCGAGCAGCACGATCTCGGGCTCGGTGCAAAGTGTGCGCGCCAAAGCAACGCGTTGGCGCATCCCGCCGGAAAGCTGCCGCGGCAGGTGATGCAGGAATTGACCGAGGCCGTAGCGGGTCAGCAGCGTCGTTGCGCGCTCGCGCGCCTTGGTCATGTCGGCGCCCTGGATCTCGGCGCCGAGCACGGTGTTTTCCAGGATCGTCCGCCACTCGAACAGATAATCCTGCTGCAACATATAGCCGACCTTGCGGCTCGGCCCGGCCACGGACTTGCCGTCAACCAGCACGGCGCCGTCGGTCGGTTTGAGGATGCCGGAGATCAGCGATAGCAGTGTGCTCTTGCCGCACCCGCTCTGCCCGATGATCGCGACGAATTCGCCCGGCCCGATCGAGATCGAGATGTCTTTCAGCGCCTCGGTCTCGCCTTCGACGCTGAAGTAACGAAGGTTGACATCGCGGAGTTCGACCTTCGGCGAAGCGGCGCTTCCCGATGCCGCCACGGATCACTTCACCTTGTTGAAGAACTCGGTGACGACGAGGTCGTTGAACTTCACGCGCTTGGCCGGTTCAAGCACGCCGCCCTGGATCAGGATGTCCTGGAACTTTTCCATCGCCGCGGGCTCGATCACCGGGGACGTCTTCCAGATCTTGAGCCTGCGATAGCGCTCGGCGGCAGCGGTCAACGCTTTCGGGTTCACGCCAGGAAAGAACGGCTCAAGCGTCTTGACGAGCTCGGGGATCGGCACTTCCGCAGTCCACTTCATTGCCTTGGCGATCGCGTTGGTCCAGCTCTGCAGCGTCTCGGGATGCTCCTTGATGAATTTGTCCGTCGCCATGAACGTGGTGTAGTCGGCAAAACCCACGGTCTCGCCGATCGACGCCATGAAGTGCGCCTTGCCGTCAAGCTCAAGCTGCGCGGCGTCCGGCTCGATGAAAATCGCGTACTGGTTCTGCCCGGCGAGCCACGACCCCACCCGCGCCGGGATGCCGACGTTGTTCACCAGCTTGACGTCTTTGTGCGGATCGAGACCGTTCTTCCGCAACGCTGCCTCAAGAAAGAGCAAAGGCGTGCTGCCCGGCCGGAAGCCCAGGATCTCCTTGCCCTTAAGCATGCTCCAGTCGAACTTGTCGACCTTCTCGCGTCCGACGAGCATGAAGCCGTCGGTCGACGTGAGACCGCAGAAGATCGGGATCTTGGTCGGTGAATCGCTGTTCTTGACGTAGATCGCCGTTTCCGGACCGATGAGGCCGATATCGGCTTGGCCGGTGACCATAATTGCCAGCGATTTGTCGCCGCCTTGCGCGGTCGTCATCGCGACGTCGAGACCTGCCTCATCGAAAAATCCCTTGCCGATCGCCACATAGGCGGGCGCGTACAACAGGGAATGGACAACCTCGCTGTAGCGGACTTTGGTGCGCGGCTTGGACTGGGCGAATGCACGCAGCGGCATGGCTGCGGCCAGCAGTGTCGACAGGCCAGTTTGCAAAGTGCGGCGGCGATTCAACATCATAGTCCTCGCTTGGTAGGCACGACGGGCCGGCACGCGAATTTAAGCACCGATCCCGGGAAAAAACCACAGACCACAAGGCCGCACACGCCGCGCGTGGAAGTCGCTAAGCGAGGTTAGAACGTCGTCCAGTCGCCCGAGCGCTCGAACGCCTCGGCCGCCCGATAGATCGTGTCCTCGGCGTAGTGACGCCCGATCAGCATCATCCCGATCGGCCGGCCGTCCTCCATTCCACATGGTATGCTGATCGCCGGGTGGCCGGTGACGTTGATCGGACAGGTATTGCGCGTCGGTTCCCAGCTTCGCCGGGTGATCTCCTGCGGTGTCGCATCCTTGCCGGGGATGGGCGTCGCCTTCATCGGAACTGTGGGCAGCAGAAGCAGATCGTAGTTGGCCAGCACCGCGTCGTAGCCGGCACGCACGCGCCGGCGGAGGTTTTGCGCCTTGGCGTAGAAATGTCCGCCATAGCGGTCGAGCGTATATTTGCTGAAGATCGACGCGATTTTCAGCGTGTCGGCAAATTCGTCGGCGCGCTTGCGCCATCCCATGGCGTGGTCGAGCAGGCTGGTGACGTAGAGGCCCTCGTGACCGATGCCGGCTCCATTCATTTCCAGCAGCATGACGCATGCGGCGTCGCCGCGGATCGCCGCCCAGACCGGAAAGCCCAGCGTATGCGTCGGTACGGAAACTTCCTCGACGGTCGCACCGAGCTTGGCGAAGCGCTGTGCGGCATCGCGCACATGCGCATCCACGTCGGGCTCCGAATTGGGATGACCGAAGCCCTCCTTGACCACGGCGATCCGCATTCCTTTCACGCCGCCGTCGAGCGCCTCGGTATAGCGGCCCGCCGGAACGCCGCGTTGGCGCGTATCGAGGCCATCCGGCCCGGCGATCACCTCCAGCAACAGGGCGTTGTCGCGCACGGTCGCGGTCATCGGCCCGGCGGTATCGATCGTGATCTCGAGCAACCCGATGCCGGTGTAGGGGACGAGGCCGAAGGTCGGCTTGAGACCGACGATGCCACAATGGCTCGCCGGGATGCGGATCGAGCCGGCCTGATCGCCGCCGATTGCCATGTCGACATCGCCCGCGGCGACGAGCGCCGCGCTGCCCGACGACGATCCGCCGGTTGTGTAGCCGCGCTTGCGCGGATTGTGCACCGGTCCTGTCGAACTCGTATGGCTGCCACCGGAGACGCAGTAATACTCGCAGACCGCTTTGCCGGCGATCTCGCCGCCGGCATCGAGGATACGCTCGACGATGGTGGCGTCGACATCGGGCACATAGCCCTCCAGCAGTTGCGCGCCGATCATCATCGGCACGCCGGCAAGACAGATATTGTCCTTGAGCGCCACGCGCCGGCCGGCAAGCTTGCCGCCTGACGCGCCTTTGATCGACGTCTTTACGTACCAGGCGCCATACGGGTTCTCTTCCGGCGATGGACGATGGAACTGATTGCGAGGATATTTGACCGTCGGCAGTTCGTCCGGCGTCGCGTCGAGCGTTGCATAAGCATTGGCAAGCGGCGCGACGATCTCCTCGACGGCGAGAAGGTAATCCTCGCTCGGGTTCATGCCGAGCGCTTGCGCTGCCGCACGCAACTCGGCAATGTCCGGTTTCTGAAACATGATGGATCCTTTGCGGGAGATCTTGCGGAACGCGTGAGGGCCGACCCGCAAATCTGACGCTCCGGACCTGCGGGTTCAAGCTGCTTTATCGGGCGGCGGCCGACGAAGCGCGACGGCAACCTGCGCGACATGTAAAATGATCGGGCAACGGATACGCGCGACAATCGGCGTGTCTACACGACAGACGGGTCGTTCCGGCAATCGCGCGCTCAGCAAGAAGGAGCCAGACGTTGTTCAGGATCTTCCATTTGAATGACTGCCAGACCCATCCGATGGAGCCCGGCCGGGGCGAGCAGATCAGGCTCATCAATTCTGCGCTCGGGACCGAAAAAGTCGACGTGCATCTCAACCGTCTGGTGCCGGGCGGCCCTCGGGGTAAGCACCACCATCACAGCAAGGCTGATAACGTCTACATCGTGAAGCGAGGCGAGGGCACGCTTACCGTCGAGGACAAAAGTTACGTCATCCGGGAGGACGACGTGATCTATATTCCTGCCGGCATGAAGCATTCGCTCAGCAATCTCAGCCAGGACGTGTTCGAGATTTTCGAGATTTATGCCCCGTCAGGCAGCCACATGGATTTCGTGCTGGACGAATAGATACGCGGACATCGTGGGATCATAGCAAGATTGGCAGGCATCGGAGGCGTGAAGGCATGGACGACGGGAGAAGGGCGTGAGCGGTAAGAGGGACGTTCTATTTGTGCCGTATCAGCAGAGCCTTGATCTGTTGAGCGTCGAGGACGCCATGCGCGTCTGTGAAGACGTGTATCAGATGCACGCGCGGGGCAGCGTCGCCTGGTCGAATCCGCAAAGCTTCAAGCTTGACGTCGCGGAGGGCTTCAATAACCACTGGCATGTCAAATCTGCTTTCCTAAAGGATATTCCCGCAACAGGCGTGCGGATCTACAATTACTACGACGACGGGATGCGTAATACCGTCGGCGGCCTCGACTGCACGCGCTACATCGTTTTGTCCAATCCCCATTCCGGCGAGCCACTCGCCATCGTCGACGAGCACTGGAGTTACGCGATCCGGAGTGCGGCCGCCGCTGCTCTCGCGTGCAAGTGGGTGGGACCCCGAAATCCGAAGATTCTCGGCCTCGTCGGCACCGGCACGATGGGAACCAATGCGCTGCGCTGTCTCGCCACCATGTACAATTTCGAGGAGATCTGGTGCACCTCGCGCCGTCCGGAGACGCGAAAAGCCTTCGCGGAGACCTGGTCGAAGCAACTCGGCGTTCCGGTGGTGCCGAAGGACACGATCGAGGAGGTGGTCCGCGGCGCCGATATCGCGGTCGGCGGCACCACGTCCAGCGACATCGTGAGCCGCGAGGCTTGGCTCAAACCCGGCTGCACGTTCATTTCGCTGGCCCGACGCGAGCTTGATCCGGCAGGTTGGTCCAAGTTGGACAAGGTCGTGATCGACAGCTGGGACTTCAACATGCTCCAGCGCGAATTCAAAAGAATGGTCGAATCCGGCCAATTCTCGCGCGGGCAATTGCACGCCGAAATCCATGAGCTTGTGTCGGGCCAGAAATGCGGCCGGGAGCGGGATGACGAACGCATCCTCATCCACACGACTGGACTGGTGTCGCAAGACGTTGCGCTGGCACATTTCTTGTATGAGAAGGCGCGGGCGGCGAATGCAGGTTTATGGCTGCCGGCCGCATAGCGCGCAGGACCGGACTGCCTTGCACCAAGCTGAGGCGTTGGATCAGTCGAAAGGGAGATCGAGGATGAGCAGCAATTCGGACATCGGTCGTCGCGATTTCCTGGGACTGGTGGGCAAGGCCGCGCTCGGCGCGACTGCCGCTGGAGCGGTCGAGGGGGTGTCGCCGGCGCTGGCGCAGCAGCACTATCCGGCGCAGGACATCAGCTGGCTGATCTATCAGGCGCCGGGCGGCTCGATCGACACCACCGCACGTATCATTCAGCCTTACCTGGAGAAGCAGGGCGTCAAGACCAACCTGGAATACGTCCTGGGTGCGGGTGGCCGCGTTGCGCGAACCAAGCTCTTCACCGCGCGGCCGGACGGCTATGTGATGATGTCGGAATTGGCGCCCGGCGGCGCCATCGACGAGATCATCGGCCGAACAAGCTACAAGGCGAGCGATTTCATCCCGATCTATGGATGGAGCGTCGTGAGCTGGCAGCTTTGCGTGAAAAAAGATTCGCCGATCCGCACGTTTCAGAACTTCGTCGACGAATGCAAAAAGCGCCGCGTCGTGGTCGGGACCATCGGGCGGGGCGGTTCGAGCCATATCCAGCTGGCGGCGATCCAGCAGGAATTGAAGCTCCCGATGGGACTGGTTCACTTCGAAGGGTCAGGCAAGGCTTACCCGGCGGTGATGGGCGGCCACGTCGAGGTCGTCATCAGCGGACCGGGCTCCGGCTCGCGCATGCGCGACAATCTGCACTTTCTCGGCGTCACCGGCGAGGAGCGCCAGAAGGCGCTGCCCGACGTGCCGACGCTCAAGGAGCAAGGCTTTGCGGTCACGCCCATCGATCAGATCTGGTACGCCATGACGACGCCGAAGGTACCGACGATCGCGTTCAGATTCTCAACACTGCGTTCGAAAAGGCATTCGCGGACAAGATGCTCTGGCAGCAGATGGAGAAGGCGGGGGAATACCTCACGCTGCTGACGCAGCCGCAGATCATTGACATGCTCGCCAAACAGACCAAAGCGATCGAGAAATACAAGGATTTGCTGGGCTGACTTGAAAACGCCAACCTCGCTGCGGCTCGCACCCGCGGCATCCGCCGTCGCGCACCTGAATTTGCGCGGGCGAGGAAACAAAGTCGAAAGCAATCGTGTCGATGCCGACGGACACCCGGATCAGGACCTATTGGCGCGAAGAATTCTGCCTGATCGCCATCCTCCTGGTGTTCTTCGCCGGCATCGTTGGCTTGGCGTTTCGGGTTCCCTTTGACGCCCGGCTCTTTCCGGTCATCATCGGCACCGCCGGACTTCTCCTCACGCTTGTGATCACCGTGCAGGAGGTCCGTCGGCGACGCGCTGGCGGGGCCGACGTCGTCGATGAGGGCGATCCGGCGGCGAATTCAGCCTGGCCGCGGTTCGCGACCGCGCTGCTGGCGGCTCCAGTATTTGGTCTCGTGTTCTGGCTGTTCGGGTTCTTCGTCGCCTCGCTCGCGGCCATGCTGCTGATGCCGCCGTTGATGGGTTACGCCAACCGCCGGCTCAATCTCATCGTCGGTGCAGCCACTGTTTTGGTTTTGGCATTGTTCTTCCCTTATCTGGTCGGCGTGAACCTGCCGCACGGCCTGGTCGGCGACTGGCTGATCGACCAGTTCCGTCCCACCTGAACCGGCGCGGTGGCTGGCATGATTGATCACCTGATCCTGGGGCTGGTGGCTGCGGTCCAGTTCAAGCACATCTTCTTCATGATCGTCGGCACGATGATCGGGCTGTGGGTCGGGGTTCTGCCGGGCCTCGGCGGGCCGGTCGCCATGGCGATCTTGATCCCGTTCACCTTTTCGATGGATCCGCTCTCTGCGCTGCTCATGCTTGCGTCAATCTCGGTCGGAGCCGCGTTCGGCGGGTCGATCACGTCGATCCTGCTCAACATTCCAGGCGAAGCATCGTCCGCTGCAACCGCCTATGACGGCTATCCCATGGCGCAGCAGGGCAAGGCCAAAGTCGCCATGGGACTGTCGGCCGGCGCGTCAATGGTCGCGGGCTTTGTTGGCGTGCTGATCCTGATGTTTGCCTCGGCCCCGGTCGCCAAGGCCGCGCTTGCATTCAGTCCGGCGGAATATTTCGCTTTGGCTATCCTTGGGCTGACCGTGGTCGCCGTGGCCTCGCTCGGCTCGACCATCAAGGGCCTGGTGATGAGCGCGCTGGGCATTGCGATCAGCCTGATCGGCGTCGACTCCATTCTTGGGTCCGAGCGCTATACGTTCGGCATTGTCTACCTGCTGGACGGCATCAGTTTTGTGCCGGTCATGGTTGGGCTGTTCGCGCTCACCGAGTTGACCAGCATGATCATCGAGGGCGGGACCGTCGCGAAATCCGGAAAACTCGAAGGGTCGTTGTGGGACGGGTTCTGGGGTACCTTCAAATCGCCGTTCGTTCTGGTCGAAAGCACGGCCGTGGGCGCGTTTCTCGGCATCATTCCCGGCATCGGCGCGACGGCGGCAAACTTCCTCGCCTACAGCATCGCGATGCGCACCTCGAAGCACCCCGAGCACTACGGCAAAGGCGCGCCGGAAGGCGTGATCGCGCCCGAGGCGGCCAATAATTCCTGCATCCCGACGAGCCTGATACCTGCCTTGACGCTTGGCATCCCCGGCGGAGCGACCGCCGCCATCCTGCTGGTGGCCGTCACGGTGCAAGGGCTGCGACCCGGACCGATGCTGTTCACGTCGAACCCCGAACTGGTGTGGGGGTTCTTCGTCGGACTGTTGATCAGCACCGTGCTGGCGACGGCACTCTATCTTGTCATGATCCCATGGTTTGCGCTGATCACGCTCGTCAGGATCGAACTGATGGCGCCGATGCTGCTGATCATCACGCTGTTCGGCGCTTACGCGAACGAGCGCAATATGGTGGATGTCTTCGTCGCCATTTTCTTCGGATTATTTGGTTACTTCGCTCGCCGGCATGGCTACCCACTCATCAGCCTGGTCATCGGGCTCATCCTCGGCAAGCTTGCGGAGGGCTCCTTTCACCAGGCGCTGATGATTTCCGACCATGACTATTCGGTATTTGTGTTGCGACCGCTATCAGCGTTGATCTTTGCGGTCTGTCTGATTCTGGTGCTGTGGCCGGCGGCAAAGAAGCGTATTGGTCACGGCGGCGCAGAGGTGACGTAAGGATCGTCGCATGGAAGAAAGCGAAATCAGAGCCCTGTTGGAAGCGCGGCTATCACGCGAGCGCGCCAAGCAGTTGTTGATCGAACTGGTCAAGGTGCCAAGCCCGCAAACCGAACTGCTCGAAGACGAACCGCTCCTCAAGGAATTCATCAGGACGGCGATCGAGCCACGTCTGCGGGCGATGGGGTTTCGAGGATGTCCGCTACGATCCGATGGGAAACCTGATTGCGGGCTACGGCGCGGCAACGAGCGGCAAGTCGCTCATGTTCATCGGCAATGCGATGAACCAGCCGGCTTCCACGATGCCCAACCCCTACAATGGCGACGTCGTCGATGGTGCGAAATTTGGACTGCCCGGCGAATGCGTCATGGGCAAAGGCGCGAGCGAGCAAAAGGCCAACCTCGCCGCGATGCTGCACGCCATGGAGACCGTCATTTCCTGCGGCGCTCCAATCACCGGCAGGCTGCTGTTTACCTGTTGTCTTTCGGGCGAAACCGGCAAGCATGATGCGATCAAGAGCGTGGTCGAAGGCGCCGGAGTCCGTGCCGACATGGCGGTGCTCGGCGGGACCGGCCTGAAGATCACCCTGGGCAACCGCGGCCGCATCGACGTGTTCGTGACGGTCAAGGGTTCCCCGTGCCATTCGTCGCGGCCGTGGGACGGCAGCAATGCCGTCACCGGCGCCATCGAGACGATCCAGCGGCTGCTCGCCAAGGTGAAACTCGACAAGAGCCACCCGCAACTTGGCAAGCAGTCGCTGACCGTCAATCATTTCCGAAGTTTCCCGGACTCGACCCACACCGTGCAGGAGCGGTGCGAAATAACCCTCGATCGGCGGTTGCTGCCCGGTGAGGACCCGAACGAGGCATTCGCCGAGATCGAGCGCGTTGCCAAGGAGGTCGAATTGTTCAAGGATCCGGTCAGTGGCAAGGGGTATAGCGTGGACGTGCGGCTTGGTCCGTTCATGTATCCGTCCTTGGTGACGACGGAATTGCCGATTGTCCGTGCGCTGCTGCGGGCCAGCGAGGTGATGCTCGGCAAGGCGGTCGACACCTACTTCTCGCCGTCCGCGTTCGACCAGGGCTACCTCAACCACGTCGGCATCCCGACCGCCAACTTCGGCGCGGGCGAGCACCAGTGGGCGCATACCGACTTCGACATGGCCTCGGTCGAGCGCACTACGGATTCGGCGAAAGTCTATGCTTTCATGATGCTCGATCATTTGACGTAAAAGCGCCGGCCGGTGCGTCAAATGATGCCTGCCGGTACGCGTGCCGGCAGGCGGCGAGACCGGCTGATGACGGATGAAGGCCCAAGAGGTCGGCGTCATGGACCAACAGTCACGAATTCCCGCTGCGGACATCGTCGCGTGGACGCGAGCGTTCGTTCGTCATCCGAGTCCGCAAACCGAGCGGTTCGAGTATGAACCGCAGGTGCAGAGCTTCATCGGTGACGTCGTCGCTCCGCTCGTTGCTGTGCTCGGCCTGCCGCATCGGCGGGACAAAATGGGAAACCTGATCGTTGAGCTTGGACCGGCTGACACCGATCGTAGTCTGTTGCTGATGGGCTATGCGATGACCCATCCGGCAAACCGTATGACGGCTCCTTATGCGGGCGAACTGATCGAGCGCGCTGACGGCGCGTTCGTGCGCGGCCGTGGGGTATCGGAGCAGAAGGGCTCGCTCGCCGCGGCCCTGGCAGCCGTGAAAGCGGCGCAACACCTGCCGCTACGCGGCCGGCTCTTCTTTGCCGTCAGCACCGCGGGCGAGACCGGGCGCCACGACGCGGCGGTCAGCATCTGCGATGCATTGGGATATGTTCCGAAGCTCGCCGTGATCGTCATCGGAACCACCGGCCGCATCGCGCTCGCCAACAAAGGCCGGGTGGACGTGATCGTGACGGTGCGCGGCAAGGCGGCGCATTCGAGCACTCCGTCGGCCGGCGTGAACGCAATCGAAGGCGCGCGCCGCGTGCTCGACCGGGTGATGGCCTTGAAGGTCGCCGACCGTTCTCATGGCGGTCTCGGCCAAGCGACGCTGACGCCGACCTCGTCCGATCCTGGCCGGAGGCCACACATACGGTGCAGGACGAAGTTCGTCTGGTGTTCGACCGGCGTTTGCTTCCTGGCGACGATCCTCAGGCCGCGTTCGCCGCGATCGCTGCAGCGGCTGACGTCGGCGATCCGTGGACCGTGACGACCGAATTCGGTCCCTTCATGTATCCGGCCGAGATCGCACCCGACGGCATCTTCATGCGCGCGGCAAACGCGGGTTGTCGCCGCATGGGCTTGCAGCCGCCGGCGACTTTTTACAGCCATGGCGCGCTCGATGCCGGCTATCTTTGTTTCAAGGGCGGTGAATCGGCGATGTGGGGACCCGGCGCCGTCGAGCAGTGGCATTCCGATGACGAAAGCATCGCGGTCTCCGACCTCGTCGATGGCGCGGCATCCTACCTGGGATTGATCGAGGCGTATCTCGGCCGATGAGCCGGCACGCGGTCTCAACAGTCGGCATTCAGGCCTTGGGGCCAGTTGCCGCGTTCTGCCTTGCGCCATACGCGGTGCTCAGCTTGGCCTGAACAATGCCGCGATCGATTTTGCCGGCGCCATTGAGCGGTAAGGCCGGAACGATGTCGACGAATCTCGGGTGCGAGTAGGCCGGTCCCTTTTCCAGGCAAAAGGCTTTCAGGTCGTCGGCGGTGATGGTGGAACCGTCGCGCACCATCACCATGGCGGCCGGCACGAAGCCTTTGACCTGGTGCGACACGGGCGCGACAACGGCGTTCACAACATCCTGATGGGTGAACAGCAGGTTCTCGACCTCCTTTGGATAAACGTTCTCCCCACCGCAACCGAACATGTCGTCGACCCGGCTGCGGAAATAGAAAAATCCATCCTTGTCCTTGTAGAAGACATCGCCGGTCCGCAGCCATCCATCGTTCAGCTTGGCGCGGGTGATCTCCGGTTCGTTGTAATAGCCGAGACATACATAGGGACAGCGGACAACGAGTTCGCCCTCGTCGTCCGTCTCGTCACCCGCCGCATCGATCAGCTTGACGTCGGTTTCGGGCGCCGGCGTGCCGGGACTGCCGCGCGGCACCGGCCTCCCGTCGATCGGCGGGCGCAACGGGCTCCCGCCTTCCGTCAAGCCGTAGCTCTCCTCGACCTTGATGTGCGGCAGCGCGCGCTTGACCAGATCGATCAGCTCTGGCGTCACCACGGCTGAGCCAATCGTCATGCTGCGCAGATTGCTGAGGTCCAGTGTCTGCAGTTCATCGCGGTACTGCAGAAACATCGTGAACACGGCGGCAACGCCCCGGGAATAGGTGCATTTGTATTTAGCCAGGGCTTCAAGATACGCCCGTGGCTCGTAGGCGGGCATCAGCACGAAGGAACCGCCGGCGAACAGCATCGGCTTCACCGTGCCGCGCAGCGCATTCTTGTGAAACAGCGGCAACGCAATGAGCCCGCGCGCGTTTTCGTCAGCCGGCCAGTAGCGCTGATTGTAGTCGACGTACCACAGCATGCCGTGGTGCGTCATGATCGCCCCCTTGGGGCGCCCGGTGGAGCCGGAGGTATAAGGCTGGAAGGCCTGTGCGTCGTCTTCGATGGGTGGCGGATCGATCGGCGGGGCGGGCTTTGCCATTTCCTCCTCATACATGAGGAAACCCTCTGCGGGCTGATCGAGCAGCATCCGGTGGCGGGCAGGGGCCTGCCGCGCAATCGATAGTGCGTCGCGATTACAAGACGGATCGATGATGGTCAGGGCGCAACTTGCACCCGTGATCAGTTGCTCAAGCGTGCCGGCCGCGAGCCGCGTATTGAGCAGAAGCGGAATCGCTCCTGCACGCATTGCGCCGAAAAAGAATTCGATGAATTCCAGCCGGTTGCCGATCAGCATGGCGACGCGCTCGCCCGGACGCACGCCGAGCCGCGCCAGCATACTGGCGACGCCATCCATGCGCTCGTCGAGCTGTCGGTAGGTCGACCGGCGCTCGCGCCCGCCAAACAAGTCGATAATGGCAACCTTGTCCGGCAGCCGCCGGACCGATTCGTCGAAAAAATATCCGAGATTTCGACGCCGATGGGTCTGCGGATTCATTGCTGGATTGTCCCGTCCCCGAAGATCACATCAACCGTAGCAACATGAAGGTGCCGTTAGCCATTGATTTTGTTACCGAAACATTTTTGCCCGACGGCCCAGGCAGCCAGGAGCTCCGCTTTAAGTTTCTGTTAATTTACCCAACACTTGCTCCAACTTTGCCACAATTGCTCGGATAAACTAGCGGCTCGGGGAGATGGCGTGCGGGGGCACGCCGTCGATAATGACGACGGGGGACTCTTGGCACGAGTCGGTGTGGGGCCGATCGCCGCGGGCTTAGCGGCGTTCGCGACTGGTTTCATATGTTTTCTGTGGCTAGCGACCGACCGCGCGCCGGCGGACGCTGGGCTGCGTGCTGAAGCTCGCTTTATTTCGGCATTCGATGCCGTCGAAGCGAAGCCGCTGGCGCGTGGCGCGGGTACTCTCGGGCCGGAAATGGGTAGCTTCGGCGCGCGATGGGCGAGCCTGGAAGCTGAGGGCGCTTCCAAATTCGCGTTCGACGAGAAGGACGGCCGCGCGGAGTTGCGTTCGGCGAGCTCGTCCTTCGGTGAGCGGTTCTCGCTCGACGAAGCGAATGAAGCGACCGGGTCCGTGCAACGCACGGCGTCATTCGATGACCGCTTCGCCAGCGAATTGGGCGACACGACTCGATCCGCGGCTATCTCATCGAAAGCCAATGTGCAGCGTGCGGCCGTGGCAGCCGTGATGCCGCGCGCGCGCCCGGTGGTCGCAGAGGCGGCACCGAAGCGGTCATCGAAAGGCCGGTTCCAACTGGCGAGTGCCTCGGCCACGTCACTTCCTCTCGCATACGCATCGCCTGATTCGGTAACAGCGTCGGCGATGACGAATTCGGCCCTGAAAGACTTGACGCCGAAGGCCTCGAAGCCCCTCCGCGAGGTGGTGACGAGCCGCACCGCGATTTACGATATCACCTCGCGAACGGTGTATCTGCCGAACGGACGACGGCTGGAAGCACACTCCGGCCTCGGCAACAAAATGGACGATCCGCGCTACGTGAACGTGAGAATGCACGGGCCGACGCCGCCCAACGTCTACGATCTCAAATTACGCGAGTCCCTTTTCCATGGTGTTCGCGCCATCCGGCTCGTTCCGACCGATGGTTCCAAGATGTACGGTCGCGACGGCATTCTGGCGCATTCCTACATGCTGGGCGCGAGCGGCCAATCCAACGGCTGTGTGTCGATCAACGACTACCCCGCGTTTCTCGAGGCCTTTATGAGGGGCGAGGTTGACCGGCTCGTTGTGGTCGATCGTCTTGAGGACCCGCCGTCGCCCAAAACGGCGGCGGATTGGTTCAAGGATCTTTTCCGGCGGTCCTGAACGAAGATAACCAATGAATGGCGCTTTCCGGCGCGCTCAGTCTCCGCGGCACGTAGAGGCCATTGTCGAGATGATGGGCGTCTTTGGGCCATTCCTGCCAACCGCTGCACTGGCGATGCGAAGGCTGTGAGGTCGCTGCCAAATACCAACAGGGCCCCGGCAAGCCAGGGCCCTGAGGACGCGCTTCGAAGGGATGTTTACTTGAGCGCAGTCGAAACACTACCCAAGGTCGTGTTCAACTGCGAACCGAGGCCCTGCACCACGGCGATGATTGCAACCGCGATGCCGGCGGCGATGAGGCCATATTCAATGGCGGTCGCTCCCGACTCGTCTTTCACAAAGCGCGCTACCAACTTCGTCATGTTTGACTCCTGCAAGGGACTGTTTTTGGACAGGGGGTCCCGGAGTCGTCTTGGCCCCCGAAACCATGGGGCTATTCGGCAGATTTCCCGTTGTATCCAAGTTAATTTCCATCATGAAATTCTATTCAATCGCCAATTCTTTGATGATTTTCGCAGGTCGTCGCTGTGCAAATCCGCCTCCATGGGAAAGCAGGGTTGGATAAAATTGCGCGGGACCGGCCGGCCGACGGCCCTGGCCTCCGCCATTCCGCGAAGCAGGGGGGTGATTCCGCATAAATGTGATGGCCATCACATCGGGGCGCCGGGCGCTGCTCTAAATGCGTGGATTGACCGGATGGGAGGGGAAAATGCTGACGTTCTTCATCGCACTCGCTGTGGGCGTGCCGTTGATCCTTGCGGTCCACTGGGCAACCTATGGCCGGCATGGGCAGGACCAGAATCTTCGCGAACGATCCCAAGATTGAGGACAGCCAATGCTTCTAGCGGAAGGCGAGCCGGAAGATTGCAAGCGTCTCGCGGATTGCTTGGTCAGGATGGCGAGGAACCGCGCCTGCCCATTTTCCGCAGGAGAAGGTAATCCGCGCCCGTGTCAGGCGACGTTGACGGGTGCATGAAAATATCGGGCATGGGGCCGCGAACCGCGTGTTCTGATTGCGTTGAATTGAACGCAACTCAGAACGATTTCTTCAATTCGGACAAGAAAGGACTTTGATTGACGTGAACCGCTGGGTACACGTCGGGAACGGATCGTGACTGCGAAGGGAGATGCGTTCTTGGTGTCGACTCCGCGAATTAAGACCACCACGGTGGGTTCCTATCCGGTTCCCGATTGGCTCGTCGCGCTGCCGTCTGAGCAGGCGCTGACCGACGCGACACGGGTTGTCATCAGTATCCAGGAGCAGGCAGGGATCGATCTCATCTGCGACGGCGAACTGTCCCGCTATGACGTTAATCACCCCGAAAACAACGGGATGATCGAATATTTCGTAACACGCATGGCTGGGGTGCGCAGTGCGGCCACGTTCGAAGAATTGGTCGCCTATCGATCTCAACGCGGAATGTCATACCGAACGCGACCGCCAGGTGTCGTGGACGGGCCGATCGGAAACGGCGTACTCGATCTTCCGCACGCGTGCTCGCGCGCCAGGCGCCTCACCACACTGCCGTTCAAGTTCACGCTGACCGGCCCCCATATGCTGACCAAGACGCTGATCAACAAGCATTACAAGAGCAGTCCCGACTTGGCGATGGCGCTTGCCGCCGCTCTCGCCGATCAGGTCAAACATATCGACGCCGACGTTGTGCAGATCGATGAGGCCAATCTGCCGGGCAGCCCGGATGAGTGGCCGTGGGCCGCCGAGGCGATCAACCTGATCCTCGACGCGGTCAAGACGGTGCCTGCGGTCCATCTTTGCTTCGGCAACTATGCTGGGCAGTCGTCGCAGAAAGGCGCCTGGGCCAAGCTCATCGACTATCTCAATGCCCTCCACGTCGATCACATCGTGATGGAGAATGCGCACCGCCCTCTCGACGAACTGGCCGTATTCCGCGACCTGCGCCCGGAGATCGGCTTCGGTCTCGGTGTCGTGGACATCAAGTCGACCGTGATCGAAAGCGCCGATCAGATCGCTCGCATGATCGAACGGGCGGAGGCGACGATTGGCCCTGGCCGCGTCAAATATATCCACCCGGACTGCGGATTTTGGATGCTCAAGCGCAGCATTGCCGATGGCAAAATTCGCGCCCTAGCGGCCGGACGGGACCTTTTCGAAGGCCGCAGTAGCGCCCACGCCGCATAACAGTCCTGCGCCGACGTCCGCAGCAGCCCGTGCAGGGCCGGATGCATGAGTGCAATCAGGGAGATGAATTGACGCACCTGGTCTTTTGATGGATGCTGCGCGCGCATTTATGTATACAAACATGACGTCGTCGAGAGGGTCGATGAAGCCTGCGAGCTTTGACTATCATGCGCCCACGAGCGTCGACGATGCGTTAGCCCTCCTCAAATCACATGCCGACGACGCACGACTTCTTGCGGGGGGTCAAAGCCTGCTTCCGATGATGAATTTCCGATTGGCAAAACCAGCCGTCATCATCGACCTTAATCGAATTCCGGGACTGGCCTATATCGAGCGGGACGGCGATATCGTCCGCATCGGCGCAATGACGCGCCAGCGCGCGATCGAATTCTCGCCTGTCGTTGCCGCAGATCTGCCACTCCTGCGCGAGGCGATCAAATTTGTCGGCCACTTGCCGACCCGTTCAAGAGGCACGATCGGCGGCTCGATTGCGAATGCGGACGCTGCAGCAGAGATTCCGATGGTGCTGCAGGCCCTCGAAGGAGAGGTGCGCGTCAGCGGCCCGCGTGGGGAGCGCACGATTGCAGCAGACGAGTTGTTCTTGAACGTGATGACGACCAGTCTCGCACCCGATGAGATGCTGACCGAGGTGCGCCTGCCGGTGATGCCGCGCGGCGCGGGATTTGCGGTCGAGGAATTCGCCCGCCGGCACGGCGATTTCGCCATCGCGGCTGTCGCCGTCGTGATCGTGCGCGATGGCGATCGCTGCAGTCATGCCCGCATCGCGACGGCGGGCATTTCAACACATGCAAGCCGTTTGCGTGCGGCCGAACAAATTCTGGAAGAGAGAGGATTGACCGACAGCGCCATCAAGGAAGCGGCGAAAGTTGCGGCGCAGCATCTCGAGCCTTTGTCCGACAACAATGCCTCGGCGGAATTTCGGCGGCATTTGACATCGGTGCTGACCGAGCGAGCGCTGCAGCGCGCTGCAGGCGAGATGCAATAAGAAGGTGATTGGAATGTCGCGACTGGTCGATGTCCGTCTGATGGTGAATGGCAAGCCATGCGAGGGGCGCTGCGAGCCGCGCACGCTACTGGTCGATTTTCTGCGTGACGATTTGGGGCTCACCGGCACGCATGCGGGATGCGAGCACGGAATATGCGGTTCGTGCACCATTCTCTACAACGGTGAGGCAGTGCGCTCGTGCATCATGCTGGCTGTGCAGGCGGACGGCAGCGAAATCGTTACCGTGGAGGGCATTGCCCGCGACGGTAAGCTGCATCCGCTGCAACAGGCTTTCCACGAACACCACGGGCTCCAATGCGGCTTCTGCACGCCGGGCATGCTGATTGCGGCGATGGACTTCCTTCAGACCAATCCGTCGCCGAATGAAGAGGAGGTTCGTGAGGGGCTCTCTGCGGTGCTGTGTCGCTGCACCGGCTATCAGAATATCGTGGCTGCGGTCATGGCGGCGGCGGCCCAGATGCGATCCGAGCGGGTTTAGGCGGGCGATACGATGACGCAGGCAAAGAACGATCGCTTCGTTGGGCAATCTCTGCCGCGTCGCGAAGATGCGCGATTGCTGACCGGGCGCGGACAGTTCATCGCCGATCTAAAACTTCCCGACGTGCTGCACGCGGTGTTTATCCGCAGCGACGTTGCCCACGCCCGCATCCGCTCCGTGGACTTGTCGCGTGCGGCTGCCGCGCCAGGCGTTGTGTTGGCGATGTCCGGTGCCGATCTTTTGCAGTTGCTGCCGCCGGTGCCGGATACCCAGTTGTCGCTGCCGCGCAAATGGACCACGCAGGTCCAGCACAAGTTTCTCAACCCTCAGCAGCCGTTGCTTGCCCACGACAAGGTGCGGCATGTTGGCGAGGCGGTCGCCGTCATTCTTGCGGAAAGCCGCTATCTGGCGGAAGACGCCGCCGAGTTGGTCACGGTCGATCTCGAGCCGTTGCCGGCAGTCGTCGATGCCGAGCAGGCTCTTGCTCCCGCGAGCCCGGTCCTGCATGACCAGTACGGAACCAATCTGATCGGTGAGTTCGAGATTGAAAAAGGCGATGTCGATGCCGCGCTTGCGCGTGCGCCGCACCGTCTCAAGCGCCGTTTCCACCACCACCGCTACGCGGCGATCCCGATGGAATGCCGCGGAGTTGTCAGTGCCTATGATGCGAGAAGCGACTCCATCAGCATCTGGTCGTCGTGCCAGGTGGTACACTGGCTGAAGCGCGAAGCCTCGACTGTTCTCAATCTTCCAGAAGCGCGCATTCGCTGTGTCGCGCTCGACGTCGGCGGCGGCTTCGGCGTCAAAGGCCATGTCTATCCGGAAGAACTGCTGATCCCGTTTCTCGCACGCGAGGTGGAGCGTCCGGTGCGGTGGATCGAGGATCGCCATGAACATTTCATGGCGGCGTGCCATTCTCGCGACCAGATTCACGAGGTCGAAGCCGGCTTCGACGACGAGGGCCGGCTGCTCGCCTTTCGCGACAGCTTCATCGCCGACTGCGGCGCCTGGAACCCGATCGGAGCCGGCATCGCCTACAATACGGCGGTGCACCTGCCGGGCCCTTACAAATTCGACAACTTCGCTGTTTGCGCCCGTATTGTCGCGACCAACAAGGTACCCAACGCGCCCTATCGCGGTGCGGGGCGCCCTGAGGCGAGCTTCGCCATGGAGCGGATCATGGACTTGATTGCGACGGAGCTTGGTCGCGATCCGGCCGAAGTGCGCATGACGAATTTGGTGCCCGCCGAAGAGATGCCCTATGGTCTCGGCATTCCTTATCGCGATGGCGAGCCGATCGTCTACGACAGCGGAGACTATCCGAAAGCGCTTCGATGCGCGCTCGAGGCGGTCGGCGGCGTCGAGGCGTTTCGCGTGCGCCAACAGGAGGCCCGCCGGCAGGGGCGCTATCTCGGGCTCGGGCTCGGCTGCTACGTCGAGGGGACCGGCGTCGGTCCGTTCGAGAGCGCGACGGTGCGGATCGATCCGACCGGAAAGGTCTACGTGGCCTCTGGGGCTTGTCCACAAGGGCAGGGAATGGAGACGATCTTCTCGCAAATCGTCGCCGATACCTGGAAGGTCAATCCGAACGATGTCGTCATGGCGCTTGCCGATACCTCATCCATTGCGATGGGGTTCGGCACGATCGCAAGCCGGAGTACGGTGACTCTATCGGCTGCCATCCATCATGCCAGTGAGCCGCTACGCGAGAAGGTGTTTGCGATCGCCGCTAATATGCTGGAGTGTGCGCCGGACGATCTGGAATTGCGCAATGGCAGCGTCGGAATTGTCGGCGTCCCGGGAAACGAGGTGACGCTCGCAAGCGTCGCAAAAGCATCCCGCCCCGGATGGGATCATGCCAGGCCGCCAGGGATGCCGGCAGGGCTTGAAGAGACCTATTACTATGAGCCGCCGACCGTCACATGGTCATACGCCACGCATGCGGCGATCGTCGACGTCGACGTGAAGCTTGGACGGATCAAGATCGAGAAATATGCCATCGTGCATGATTGCGGCGTGGCGGTGAATCCGATGCTGGTCGAGGGGCAGATTCATGGTGGCACGGTGCAGGGGCTAGGCGGAGCGCTGCTGGAAGAGTTCTCCTACGACGCGGACGGCCAGCTACTCACCGGCTCCTTCATGGATTACCTGCTTCCGACCGCGAGCGACGTACCCCATCTGGACCTTATCCATCTGCACCATCCTTCGCCGTTGAACCCGTTTGGCGTGAAGGGCGTGGGTGAAGGGAGCGCGATCGCGCCGCCGGTCGTTATCGCCAACGCGGTTTCGGACGCGCTGGCGCCGTTCAAGGTGGAATTCAATACTACGCCGGTAAAGCCGGAACAGATCGCCCGGGTCGCATGGTCTGTCGAGCCTGGTGAATAATCGGAGCCTGGTTACATGCCGTTCGACCCGGTAACTCATTCAACGATCGGCCCCTACGCGAGGAGCAAACCAATGTCGAAGAAAGCCCTTCCTGAAACATTGAAAGTTGCAAAGCGTATCACGGTTATTTCGGCAATCCTCTTGGCCGGCGCCAGCTTAGCCAGTGCCGCAGACGCGCAAAAGGTAAGCGTCCGGATGGATTGGGTGACGAGCGCCTACCACGCGCCCTTCTATGCGGGCGTGAAAAACGGATATTTCAAGGAGCAGGGCCTTGATGTTGCGGTTCAGTCGGGCAACGGCTCGGCTAACGTCGCGCAGGCCATTGGCAACGGAAATGGAGAATTCGCGACGGTCGATGGCGGCACGATGATGCAGCTTGTCGCCAAAGGACTTCCGGTAAAGTGTGTGATGGGCTGGTTCCAGCGCAATCCGAACGGTGTGATCTACGCTGAGAAGAGCGGCATCAAGAAGCCGAAGGATCTCGAAGGCAAGACGCTGGCGCTGACCAATGGCGATGCGCCGTCGGCTCTGCTCCCGGCGTTCGCCAAGGCGACCGGTGTCGACCTCTCCAAGGTGAATATCGTCAACACGGCTCCGGCCGCGAAAAACGCTGCGGTCATTTCCGGCAAGGCGGATGCCGACGTGACCTTCGCCTTCCAGGGTGTTCCGATCATCAGGGCTGCCGGGGTTCCCGCCAACAGTCTCGATTATGCCGATTACGGCGTGAACGTTCCGGGCCTGTGCGTGATCGCCCGGCTCGACTACATCAAAGACAATCCCGATACTGTGAAGAAGTTCGTCGCCGGCGCGCAAAAGGCGATCGGCTGGTCGAAGGATCATGCCAAGCAGTCGATCGATATTCTGATCGAGATGAACCAGAACACGAAGGTGAACACCACGACCGCACTGCCGATCCTGGAAGCCTCGTTCAAGCTGCTGCACACGAAGAACACCGAAGGCAAGCCGATCGGGATGATGGCTCGGCAGGACTGGGTCGATGCGGAAAACCTCCTGGCGCAATATGTCGAGTTGAAGAAGGCCGATAGCCCGGACCGCTACTTCACCAACGAGTTCGTTGCCGCGAAATAGAGCGATGACCCCTCTGCCGGGGTGAGGGGCGGACTTCGGTCTCGACGCCTGCAGTGGCGATTCCGCAGGCGTCGAAGGCTCACCTTGATGTGACGTTTGTTGGAAAATTGACAAACAGCGCCGTCGAAACATCAGGTAACCGCGTCGGCCGTTCCGACGGCGTTCCCCTCATCAGGTTTTCGAACGTCTCCAAATTTTTCGGCGAGGGCGAAAAAAGCGTTCACGCCGTCGATGACGTGTCGTTCACGGCACATCGGGGCGAATTCGTCTCGATCCTTGGGCCTAGTGGCTGCGGCAAGAGCACCATGATGATGCTTGCCTCCGGCCTGATACCGGCGAGCGGCGGTTCGATCGAGATCGACGGCCGCCGGATCGTGCAGCCGTATACGGACCTCGGCATCGTCTTCCAGCAGGACCTGCTGATGGACTGGCGCCGTGTGCTCGGCAACGTTCTGGTGCAGGCGGAATTTCGTGGCTTGCGAGCGCGCGATTTTGAACCGCGCGCGATCGAACTCCTCAAGCTCGTCGGCCTCGCCGGCTTCGAGGACAAGTACCCCTACGAGCTTTCCGGCGGCATGCGCCAGCGGGTCTCGATTTGCCGCGCATTGGTACACGACCCTGAACTATTGCTGATGGATGAGCCGTTCGGGGCCTTGGATGCGCTTACCCGCGATCAAATGAACCTGGACCTTCAGCGGATCTGGCAGGAGAATAGAAAGACCGTCTTGTTCGTGACCCACTCGATAGCGGAAGCCGTGTTCCTGTCCGATCGTGTCTTCGTGATGGCGCCGAGGCCGACACGAATTCTCGAAGACATCACGATTGACCTGCCTCGCCCGCGCGATCTGGACATTCGCGAGGCAACCAAATTTTCCGCCTATGTCCATCGGATCACGAAGCTCTTCTATCAGATGGGCATCTTGCGTTCATGACACCGGTCGCCCGACAACCTGCAAGCAGACGAAAGTCATGGGGGCATTTGGCGCGCAACCTCCTCAATCGCTTCGGCTATGCGATTGGGTTGACGGTTTTTGTGCTGCTGGCATGGGAGTTGGGCGTCAAGTTAGGCAATGTACCGCGCTATCTGCTTCCGCCGCCAAGCGTGATTGCGTACACTTTCGTCGCCGACTGGCACGTCATCTATCTCAACATTGCGCCGACCTTGATTTCCATCCTGGGCGGATTTGCGTTGAGTGTCCTCATCGGCGTGCCGTTGGCGATCCTCATCGTTTTTTCCCACGTTGCCGAGCGCCTTCTTTACCCTCCAATGGTAGCATCGCAGGCGATCCCAAAGGTGGCGATCGCGCCCCTGTTCATCGTCTGGATGGGCTACGGCATCTTGCCGAAGGTCTGGATCGCATTTCTCATTGCCTTCTTCCCAATCGTCATCGACACGGTCATTGGTCTGCGCTCCGTTCCGCCGGAAATGCTGCAGCTCGGCCGATCGATGGGCGGAGGTACCCTTCGTGTATTCTTGAAGTTGCGCCTCCCCACTGCGCTTCCGAACCTGTTCGGGGGCATGAAAGTCGCGATCGCACTTGCGGTGGTTGGAGCGATTACCGGGGAGTTCGTTGGATCTCAGTCGGGCCTTGGTTTCCTGCTGACATCGGCGAGCGGGCAGATGGACACCGCGCTCGTATTTGCGGTTTTGGTGACGATTTCAGCTATCGCCATGCTGCTGTTTGCAATAATCGAGGCTTTGGAGCGGCTGGCGATTCCCTGGCATGCTTCGATGCGCTCACGCAAAGTGGGCTATTGATCCTAATCAAAGTGGGTCATTGATCCTAATTTTTGCGAGAGTTCCATGAAGTGCGTCCATTGCGTGCGAGGACCACGACCGTTTGTCCTGCTCGCTTGCAACGAGGGTGCGCCATCATTCCCGGTACTTGTTTGGGGTCATCCGTAAGGCCGCCTGCATGGCGCGGTCGGGCTGCGCGTGTTCGGCCAGGGCTTCGCCGGTGAGTGCGGTGAATGCGGCCAGCACGAACGCGTCGAGCCGGATCGTCGCGCCGGTGTCGAGGTCTTCGATCCGCAGGCGTGGATCGTTGCCGTCCTCGTCGATGCTGAGACGGACATTCGCAAACTCGTTCGCGAGCATCCAGGCGTTCGACTCAATTCGCGCGTCCGACCTCTTCACGCCGTGGTTCCTTAAAGGAGATAGGGGGTGCTTTCGAGCACTTCGTTGTTTTTCAAGAGATTGACCTTCTTGCGGACGATCTTCCAGCCGTCGTCTTGCTGCCGCAGAAGAAATTCGCAGCGCGCGGAATGGATCGTCTGCTTGTGCCGGCTCAATTCCACCAGCAGCATCATGGTTGCGATCTCAAGCTCACGGCCGTCCTCGGCGCGGCTGACGATCTCAACGTTCGATACCAGCCGATGAGTACGCGAGGCCGGTTCCTGCGCGTAAGCAAATCCCGAATTGAGGCGTCCGACACGCTTCTGCATGCCCGCCAGCGTATCGTAGATGATTGAGACGTGTTGCGTTGGGTCGATATCGTCGTATCCCGCCGGCACCCAATAGACGGCATCGTCCGCAAACAGCGTAAGCCAGTCCTCGAAATGCCGCGCGTCCAAGAGGCGGGCTTCCTGGTAGACGAATTGTTCGATCGCGGGCAGGTCCATAACGGTCCGTCACTCCGCTGCGGCCATGGCTGGCTGTGCCATCATCAGATCCCGCCAGCGGCGATACATCCCCCGATGCTGCGTCTCGTCCGACATTTCACTGGCGAGATAGCTGCCATGCCGCTGTTCACGATCAAGCCCGCGCGCAAAAACCACCCAGTCGACGGCGCTGCTCTGCAGCCCGCGCTGGGAACGCTCGAAGATCTCCATATCGTCGGTATAGAACGTGCCGGCCGCGCCGAATTCGAATTCCTGATCGCGCATTCTGCGAAGGTTAACCTCCTCGGGCACGCCCTGCAGGCGAACGACGCTGGTGTAGATTTCGGTTCGATCGACCGCGACCGGCCGGATGATCCGGATTTGGCTGCGCAGCAGCACGAGGTTGGGAAACAGGACGAGGTTGAATCCACCGGTCAGCCCGGCGTCCACCGGCATGGGCCCCCAGTCCGAATGGTCGGTCACGCCATGACCGTCCATGTCGATGACGCGGCCTTTGCCCTCCTTGTAGATATTCATCGCTTCGGGGCTCACCGCGCTGCGATGCAAAGCGCCAACGTGATAGGGATCGACGCCGTTCTCGATCTGGTACTTCCAGTTGCCGTTGTAGGCGCATTTCTGATAGCCGCGAAATACCTCGATCTTGCCGGTCGGGGAAACCGCGCAATAGTCATCCAGCAGTTTCTTCGCGCCGCCGAGATGTTGTTCGAGCGACGGCCCGTCCGCCGCCATGCTGCCGAAAATGAATCCGCGATAGCTGGCGACACGCGGCACCTTGGCGAGGCCGTGCTCGTCGCGCTTGAACGACGGCCCATAGCCGGAGGGGATCGGAACGCCGATCAGCTTACCGTCGCTGGCGTAGGTCCAGGCGTGATAGGCGCATCGAAAGAACCGGCTGTTGCCAACCTCGTGCTGGCATACGGTCGCTCCCCGGTGGCGGCAGCGATTGAGCAGGACGGTGACGCTGCCGTCGCTCAGGCGCGAGACAATGACCGGATGTGTGCCAAGATACCCGGTCTTGTAGTCGCCCTCCTGCGGAGATCTCGCAATCGTGCGCGAGGTATACCCAGGTCCGGTCGAATATCCGCTCCATCTCGAGCGCGAAAATCTCCGGGTCGGTGTAGATCGAACGATGGACGGAATCGCGCCGGATCAAGCCGGCGATGTCTTTTTGCATCACGCTCCTCCTGGCTGCCAGCCATAGCGCTGCGGCACGATCCGGGCGATCAGCGCGCCGATTTCCGGCAGTTCGTCGAGATGGCGCACATCCGCGATGATGGCGTCGATGTCCCCGTGATCGGGCGGTGATGGCGCATGGCGGGCGTTGGTGCGGAATTTCGCCGCGACCTCCTCGTAGGTCAGTGGGCGGGCGGGATGGCCGCGCGGATGCTCGACCGTAGCGCTGCACACCTGCCCGTCGGTCATGATCACGTCGAGAATGCCCGGCTCCAGACCGGTTGGATTGCTGAGGGAGGGATCGAGCACATAGCTGAACCGCTCGGCCATCCGTAGCGCCTCCGGTTGTTGGCGCCCGTCGCGGTCGAAGTCGGTCAACGCCACCTCGCCGTTGGCCATGGCCTTCGCCACCATGAACGGAATGTTGTTCATCGCCGCCGATGCCGTTTCCGGCCGGCGCCGCATCTCCAATGGTTCGCACATCGCCTGGCCCCAGACTCCCACGCGGGCACGGATGGCCGCGACCGCGGATAGGTCGATCCGGTCGCGCGCCAGGATTTGCTGGGCGGCTTCGACAAACGCGTGACTCACCAGGGTGCCGGGGCACGCCTTGATGCAGCGCCGCGCCGAGACGAACTCGCTGCCGAGCGCCTCGGTCAGGCGCGCCGGCTGATAGTGGCCGCCGTAGAAGGCCCGGAACAGGCCAGCCTTTCCGCTGAACACCGCGCCCTGGGCGAGCACGCCGCAAGCCGCCATCAGGGCGCTCTGCACGCCGCCCTGATTGCTGAAAGCCGCGTAGATGCACTTGCCGACGCTGCGCGCGCTGTGGACGACCATTTCCTGGGTGCCGGCAGCCTGCATCAGCGCCAGGCCGAAGGCGCTTTGTGTGGCGGCGGCGTCGAGCCCGAGCAGCCGGCCGCAGCATGCCGCGGCGCTGAAATAGCCGAAAATCTGCGTCGCCATCATCACCGGAAAACTGTCGGCATTCTCGCCGCGGATGGCGGCGGCGAGCCGGCACTGGATTTCCGAGCCGATGACAAGCGCGGTCAGCAGCGTCCTGCCGGTAACCGAACCGGATTGCCGCTCCGCCACCGCGAATGCGGCCGGCACCACGCAGACTGAGACGTGAACCTGCGGGTTCTCCAGGATGTCGTCATAGTCGAGGGTGCGCGCCACCGCCGCATTGGCCAGCGCCGCCGCCGCCGCCGAAACGCGCTGTCCGGAGCACCAGATCGTCGCTTCCGCCGGTCCGGTCTGGGTCTCGGCATAGCGGACGATCTCGGCGGCCCCTTCGCCCAGGCCGGCACCCGCGAGCGCTACACCGAGGGTGTCGAGGACGGCCTGCTTGGTCTGTTCCACAATCTCGTACGGGATATCCTCGAAGCGCAGCCGCGCGGCAAAATCTGCCAGCGCGACCACCGGATCCGGCGGGTCAGACATAGGCTCCACCATACCGCCAGAAGTCCTCCGGCTGCTCCGCCGACATGGCGCGAAATGACATTTGCCGCCGCAAGCAGTCATCGACGGCCGGCAAACATTATCCGGCAGGTCGCAGCCGGCAATTATGATTTGTCTTCAGATTGCGTCAGGTTTTCTGAGGCACGGCGGCCTGACGCGGCTCGCGGTACGCCGGAACTCGGCCGCAACCTGGGCTATTCCGCCAGATTGCCGCCAAAGTCGATGACGGTGGACGCACTGCGTCAGAAAATCTGAATTCGTTTTTGGCCCAACAGCGGTTGCGGGCGCTCCGCGACGGTCGATATGCTTCGCGGCAACGCTCTGGAGCATCAAAAGCGAGCACGAAATGGCAATACCGGCTCAGTTCAACGGCATCGATCATGTCGTACTGAGGGTAACGAACCTTGAGCGCACGCTCGCGTTCTACGTTGACCTGCTTGGGCTGACCGTCGAGAGGATTTTTCCGGCGCTTAATCTTTACCAGATCCGCTGCGGCCGCAATCTCATCGACATCCTCCCGCTCGGGCCGACCGAAAATCTCGCCAAGCCGGCGGATCGCGGCATCGAGCATCTTTGCCTGAGCGTTCAGGCCGATATCGACGAAGTGATCGCGGCCTTGCAGAAGGCGGGGGTGAAAATCGACATGGGCCCGATGGAGGTCTACGGTGCGACTGGCTTCGGGACTTCGGTTTACGTGTCCGACCCCGACGGTTATTCGATCGAGCTCAAGGTTCACTACGCCAAGAACCCGGTGGTATTTCCCGCTCCGGCGGCGGCGACAACGTAACGGAGCAGGCCGTGAGCCAGGGAACGAGCAAGTATGCCGTCGCGAATGGGTTGCGGCTGCACTACGTGGAGTGGGGCGAGGCGACCAAGCCCCCGGTGGTGGCACTGCATGGGCTTCGGGCTTACGGGCATTGGTTCGACGAATTTGCCGACGTCGCGGAGCCGCATTACCGGCTGATCGCGCTCGACCAGCGCGGCCGCGGCGAATCCGACTGGGCAAAGGACGGCATCTACCAAACCGACGCCTACGTGGCGGACCTTGCTGCCCTGACCGCGCAATTGAACCTTGGCAAGTTCGTTCTCATCGGTCATTCGATGGGCGGCACCAATGCCGTCAACTACGCGGCAAAATACCCTGAGCAGGTGAGCGCGCTGGTCATCATCGACAGCGCGCCGGAACTCGATCAGCGCGGCGTGCAGCGCATCCGGCGCGAGCTGGGCGAGACGCCCAAGTCGTTTGCGTCCTGGGAGGAAGCGCGGGCCTTCATCCGGCGTCTCCACGTGCGGCCGTCCGATCGTCATATCGCGACGCGGCTGAAATGGATGCTCAAGGAGGCCGCGCCGGGACGGATCGTCTGGCGGCTCGACGATGCGATCTTCGACCCACGGATGACGCCCGATCCGCCGACCCGAACCTGGTCGATGCTGCAGCAGATTCGCTGTCCGACGCTGCTGGTCCGCGGCGGGCTGTCCGATCTGGTCACCGTCGAAATGGCCGGCCGCGTGGCGGCGACGGTTCCGGGCGGAAGCTGGGTGGAAGTGGCCGAGGCCGGTCACATGGTGATCGAAGACAATCCGGATGGGTTCAACGCGGCGGTCATGCCGTTTCTGGCGCAAGTGACCACACCTGCGCATGCCTGACCGCCTCCTGCCAGCAACCGATAACAAGCCTCCATCAGGTCCCGCGTGAAGCCCGCGCCGTTTGCCTATTTTGCGCCGTCCGATCTCGATGAGGCGCTGGCCATTCTGGCGGAACGGGCCGGCAGCGCACGCGTGCTGGCCGGCGGCCAGAGCCTCATTCCGCTGATGAACTTCCGCAGCGCGACGCCGCCGGCGCTGGTCGACATCGGCCGCATCCCGGGTCTCGACGCAATCGAGTACGAAGACGGCGCGATCCGGATCGGCGCGATGGTGCGCCAGCGCAGCGCGGAATACGCGCCGAAGATCGCCGAGCATCTGCCGCTATTGCGCGAGGCCATCGGCTGGATCGGGACGCTGCCGGTGCGCTCGCGCGGCACGATCTGCGGTTCGCTCGCCCATGCCGATCCGGCGGGGGAACTGCCGATGGTCATGAAGGTGCTGGGCGGCGAAATTCTCACCCGGAGCGCGTCGGCAAGCCGCGTCATCGCGGCTGATGAGTTTTTCCGCGACCGCCACCAGACCAGCCTCGCCGCCGGCGAGATCATTGTCGCGGTGCGCATCCCTTGCATGCGCTCCGGCGCCGGCTATGCGTTCGAGGAGTTCGCCCCGCGCTACGCAACCCCGGCCATCGCGGCGGTCGCGGCGGTGATCGAGCGCGAGGGGCCGGCCTGTTCGCGGGCGCGAATTGCGGCGGCCGGGGTGGGGCCGGTGCCGGTTCGGTTAGTCGCGGCGGAGAAACTGATCGAGGAGGCAGGATTGAGCGACGACGTGATCGAACGCGCCGCGGAGATCGCTTGCGCCGAAATCGCCCCGGTCTCCGACCTGCACGCTTCGGCGGACTTCCGGCGCCACATCACGGGCGTCCTCTTCAATCGCGCATTGCGCACGGCACGGTGATCATGGACGCAGCGACGACAAATTCCATGCCGCTGGCAATGACCGTCAACGGCCGGCGCGTCGAGGGACGCTGCGAGCCGCGCAAGCTGCTTGTCGACTTCCTGCGTGAAGATCTCGGCCTGACCGGGACGCACATCGGGTGCGAGCATGGCGTCTGCGGCGTCTGCACCGTCACGTTCAACCACGAGGCCGCGCGCTCGTGCACGATATTCGCCGTGCAGGCGCATGGTGCGCAGATCGAGACCATCGAGGGCATCGCACGCAACGGTGAACTCACGACCGCTGCAGCAAGCTTTCCACGAGAACCACGGGCTGCAATGCGGCTTCTGCACGCCCGGGAATGCTTGCGGTCGCTCAGGACTTGTTGCGCCGGAATCCCTCGCCCATGGAGACGGAAATCCGCGAGGCGATTTCTGCCGTCATCTGCCGCTGCACCGGCTACCGCGATATCGTGCGCTCGATCGCCGCCGCCGCGAAGGCGATGCAGGATGAGCGCGCCCTGTCAGCGCCGCCGGCCTGAGGGCTTTAGACGCCGCGTTTCATACGCGCCGCAGTGGATCGACCAGATCCCGCAACACGTCACCCAGAAGATTGAAAGTGAAGACGGCGAGCATCAGTACCGCGCCGGGGAACAGTGCGATCCACCATTCTCCCGAGATGATGTAGTTCGCGCCCTTGCGCGACCAGGATGCCCCATTCGGCGGTCGGCGGCTGCACGCCCAGGCCGATGAACGACAGGCCCGCCGCATTCATGATCGACCAGCCCATATTCAGCGAGACCGTGATCATCAGCGGGGGCAGTACGTTGGGAAAGATGTGAAAGATGAGGATGCGCCAGTCGGGATTGCCGCAGAGCCGTGCCGCCTGCACGAAGCCGGCGTCGCGCCGCGTCAGGGTCTCGGCGCGCACCAGCCGCGCGTAAAACGGCAGGTTGATGATCGCAGTGGCATAGACAACGTTGGCGACGGTGTTCCCGGCGGCGGCCACGATCCCCATGGCGAGAACGAACAGCGGGAAGGCCATGATGGTGTCGATCACACGGCCGGAAATCCGGTCGAACCAACCGCCGTAGTATCCGGCGAGCAGGCCGATGGCCGAGCCGGCAACCAGCGACAGCGCGACCGCCGAAACCGAGATCAGCATATCCAGGCGGGCCGCCACCACGACGCGGGAGAACACGTCGCGGCCGAGATCGTCGGTGCCGAACCAATGCGCCGTGGACGGCGGCAACAGCGCCTCCAATGCGCTGCTGCGCAGCGGATCGTAGGGGACGACATAGGGTCCGAAGACCGCCATCAGTACGATCAGCGCCAGCAGCGCGAACGCTACGACGTTGAGCGGGTCGGAGAACGCGATGTGCGCAAGCCCGAGGCCGGCCTTGAACCGGCGCTCGGTGCTGGCGCGAAGGACGCCCGTCGTCATGCGTCGATCCGCACGCGCGGGTCGATCACCAGATAGACGACATCAATGATGAGATTGAGCAGGACGAAAATGATCGCCATGGCCAGCACGAAACCCTGCACCGCCGCATAGTCGGAGTTGACCAGTGCATCAACCGCGAACGAGCCAAGGCCTGGCCAGGAGAACACCTTCTCGACCAGCACGTTCGCTCCAAGCGTGAACGAGAACACCATCCCGAACGTGGTGATGACCGGCAGCGCGGCGTTGCGGAAGGCGTAGGTCCAGAGCACTGTGCGGCGTTGCAGCCCTGCGGCGCGCGCGGTACGGACGAAGTCGCTCGACAGAATCTGCAGCATCGCGCCGCGCGTCATGCGGGCGATCGGCGCCGCCGTGAACAGCGCCAGCGTGAAGGCCGGCAGCAGGAGCTGGCCGAACGCCGCGCGTGCGAGCTTGCCGTCGCCCGAGAGCAGCGCATCGATCACATAGAGGCCGGTGACGTGCGGCGGCGCCGAATAAAGCACGCTGAGCCGGCCGATCGGGGCGGGCGCCAATCCAAGATAGACGTAGAACAGCGCGATAAAGGCGAGCCCGGTGAAGAACGGCGGCAGCGACACGCCGGTCGAAACCGTCACCCGGCACAGATGGTCGAGCCAACTGTTCGGCCGCGTCGCCGCCATCACGCCAAGCGGCACCGCAACCATGACCGACAGAAACAACGCGACCAGCGTCAACTCCAGCGAGGCCGGAATACGCTGGATCAACTCCTGCCCGACCTCCTGTCCGGTGGAGAGCGAGCGTCCGAGGTCACCGTGCGCCAGCGCTTTGACATAGAGCGCAAACTGGGTCGGCAACGGCTCGTTGAGCCCGAGATTCTTGCGAACCTCCTCGATCGACTTTTCGTCCGCGGTCGGTCCGGCGAACATCACAGCCGGATCGCCGGGCAGCGCGCGCGTCAGCACGAACGTGACGATCACAATCCCCGTGATGGCCGGTATCGCCTGCAGCAGTCGACGCAGCACCAGGACGGGGATCGATTGGATCGCCATGATCAGGTCATTGACAGCGGCCGGGCATCGAGACCGCGGTGGAACCAGTTCTGGTAGCCCCCGACCGAGGGCGCCATCGCGCTCTCCAGCCACGGCTGCCAGAGCGGATAGCGCACCGCATCCTCGAACGCGATCGCCAGCATGCGCTTGGCGGCCGGGGCGTATTCGGGATCCGTTACCGCCATGTCCAGGGTCTTTTCGATCAGCGCGTTCATCTCGGGATTCTCGTATTCTGCCGCGCAGAAGATGCTCTTCTTGAAGCAGAAGAAGAAATAGTAATCGAGCGTGTCGAGCCAGCCGCCGAAGCCTTCGAGCACCAGCGGGATCTTCTTCTGCACCAGCGCGAGATTGCGCCAGTTCGCGGCCGGAACGCGCTCAAGCCCGCAGCGGATGCCGATCTGCTCGAGCCCCTCCTTGATCAAGAGCGCCGTCGGCTCGCCCCATGAGGTGCTGATGTCGAAGCCGAGCTGGGTGTCGAAGCCGTTCTTGTGCGCGGACTGCGCCATCAGGGCCTTCGCCTTGGCGATGTCGGTCGTGTAGGGGAACGGCTGCGGCCAGCTGATGTCGGCTCGGTTGCGCCGACTTGGCGCCGTACATCTTGGTGCCACGGCCGAACGCGGCCTGCTGGAATATCTGCTCGTAGGGGATCGCGTGGGCGATCGCCTGCCGCACGTTCTTGTCGCGGAACGGCTCAAAGTTGAGATTGGGGAACATGACCAGCAGCGTGTTGGCGATCGGCTGGCCGACGACCTTCACCTTTTTGTTCTCCAGCAGTTCCTTTGCGGTCTTGCCCGGAATATCAAAGGCGAGATGAATGTCGCCGCGCTCCAGCAGCGAGCGGCGCGTGGACTGGTTCGGGACTTCGCGCAGGATAACGCGGCGAACCTTGGGCAGCGGGCCGCCCTTCCACTTGTCGTTGCGTACATAAACGATCTGCTGGCCGGGATCCCACCGCTCGATCTTGAACGCGCCGGAGCCTGCGGCGTTGCGATGCAGATATTCCATCGCCCAGGGGTCCTTCTCGGTCGCGTGCGCCTTGGCAACCTTGGAATTGTAGATCGCCGGGATCGGCACGGCGAGATCGAGCAATGTCAGCTTGGTTCTCTTGCTAAGTTTAACGCGGAAGGTCTTCGGATCGACCACCTCGAACTGATCCTGCTTGACCATCCGTCCGGCCGCCATCTGCACTGGCGGAAACCCGCCAACCCCGATCGAACGGTCGAGCGACCATTTGACGTCGTCGGCGGTCACCGGCGAACCGTCCTGGAACACCGCGTCCGGCCGCAGCTTGAAGGTGATCGACAGCCCATCGGGCGCAACCTCCCAGCTTTCCGCAAGCTCAGGCACCAGCTTCTGGGAATCGAAGGTCACCGTACCGTCGGGGTTGGTCTTGGTCCCGAAGCTGACCAGCCGGTCATACGCATTCACGGCGACCTGGTAGCTGGCGCGGCTCAGTCCGGTGCGCATGACATCGAGCGTGGTGATGGGCTCGCCGATCGCGGCGACGATGGTATCGGTCTCGGCCGCCGCGGCGGGCAGGGTGCGCAAGATCGAGGCGAGGCTGCTGCCCAATCCAAGGGCTGTAGAACCAGCAAGAAATGAGCGTCGGTGCATGCGCGATCTCCAAACCATGCTGTGCCGTGTCGAGAAACGGTATCGGTCGCCCGGACCCGCGCAATTAAATTTGGCCAGGGAACGAGGTCAGCTTTTCTGATGCACTGCAAAAAGCCGTTGATGCGACGCGTTAAGCGGCTCTCTTTGCTGTCGTTTTAGCCATGGCCGTGCGGTGTGACGCCGGCGTTCTGGCGGCAGGACGCAGCGACGCAGCCGCATCGGCGGGCGCGCCAGTGGGGTCAGCCGATCGGGCGGGCAGCGCGGCGGGCATTCCGCACCGCCATCACGACATGCTCGGCCTTGAGCGGCGTCGAGTTGATCTCGATCCCAAACGGCTTGAGCGCGTCACATACGGCGTTCGCGAGCACCACCGGCGGCGAAATCGCGCCGCCTTCGCCCAGGCCTTTGACGCCGAGCGGATTGAGCGGGGAGGGGAATTCCTGATGCACCAGGGCGATGTCGGGAACGTCCGCCGCCGTCGGCATCAAATAGTCGGTCAGCGACGCGGTGAGCTGGCGGCCTTCCGGATCGAACACAAGTTCCTCGAACAACGCGCCGCCGAGCCCCTGGACGGTGCCGCCGATCACCTGCCCCTCGACCAGCAGCGGGTTGACCGGCACGCCGCAATCGTGCGCGACCACGTACTTCTCGATCGCAATCCGTCCGGATTGAATGTCGACTTCGACAATCGCGGCGTGAATGCCGGATCCCCAAGTGACGGTTGGCGGCTCCCAATAGTGGGTGGCCTCAAGGCCAGCCTCGACACTTTCGGGGCGGATGTTGTCCCAGCCCGGACGGGCGGAGCGTCCGATCTGCACGAACGTCACCGATCGGCCAGGATCGCCGATCAGGCCGACGCCGCCGGCGCGCAGTTCCAATTGCTCCGGTTTGGCTTGAAGAAGCACGGCTGCAATCGCGAACACTTTGGCCTTGAGCTTCTCGCTGGCGTGATAGATCGCCGCCGACAGGTTCACGGTCGTGCGGCTGGCGATCGTGCCCCATCCCATCGCGATCATGGCCGTGTCGCCGAGCGAGATGATCACATCGTCAGGCGTCACCGCCCAGATGTCGGCAGTGATCTGGGCAAAGATCGTCTCCATGCCCTGACCCTGCGTACAGGCCCCGGACGCGACATGAATCTTGCCGGAGGGATCGAGGCGAACGGTCGCGCCTTCGAACGGACCGACGCCGGTGCCTTCAGTGTAGCAGCCAATGCCGAGTCCCAGATAGCGCCCCTGCTGCCATGCCTCGCGCTGGCGGCGCCGGAAGGCATCGAGGCCGCCCAACTGCCGCGAGCGTCTTGTCCAGCGCCTCCGGATAATCGCCGCCGTCGTAGACGATGGGCTCGCCGTCGCGATACGGGATGCCGACGCCGTAGGGCATCTCGGCCGCCGGGATCATGTTGCGGCGGCGAACCTCGACCGGATCGAGGTCGAGTTCATTCGCGATCAGATCAATCAGCCGCTCCATGACCTGCACGGCTTCGGGACGGCCGGCGCCACGATAGGGCGCATTCCCCGATTTCGTCGTCGCCACATTGCGCGCGGTGATCGAGAGATTGTCGATCTTATAGGGGCCGACGAGATGCGCGACCGTGTTGTAGATGATGCCGCCGCCGATTGGATTCCACGCTCCCGCGTCGGCGATGAAGGTATCGCGCAGCCCGATGATCCGCCCCTCGTGATCGAAGCCGATCTCGGCCTGGTGAATCTGGTCGCGCGAATGGCATGAGGCCAGGAGATGCTCGCGCCGGTCCTCGATCCATCGGACCGGCCGTCCGATCTGGCGCGCCAGAAACGGGATCAGTTGATCTTCGGGATAGACGTGGCCCTTGACGCCGAAGCCGCCGCCCACATCAGGCGCGACGACGCGGATGCGCGCCTCCGGAATGTCGAGCGCGGTCGCAATCGCGCCGCGCACCACGTGCGCCATCTGCGTTGACGACCAGACTGTGAGCGAATCCGTTCGCACCTCATGGCTGGCGAGCACACCGCGGCACTCCATCGGCATTGCGGAGTAGCGATGATGGGTGAAACGCCGCGCGATCCGATGCGGCGCGCCGGCAAGCGCGGCGGCGACATCGCCTTTGCCGACGGTGAACTCGCCGATCAGATTGGTGCCGAACGGCTCATGGACGAGAGGCGCGCCGGGCGCGAGCGCGGCTTCAGGATCGAGCACGGGCGGCAACGGTTCGAGATCGAGGACAGCAAGGGCAGCGGCGTCTTCCGCCGCATACCGGCTTTCCGCGACGATGACCGCAAGCGGTTCGCCAAAATGCCGGACCTTGTCGGCGACCAGCAGGGGCTGCCGCGGGCTGAGAATCTTGTGCGGGACCTGCGCGCGCCATTTGCCCGGCATCAGGTATTGGCGGTCTGGCGCCGGCGGCAGCGTGCGCGCGAGTTCGGCCGCGGTGATTGCGTAAACGACTTCCGGCGCGGCGAGCGCCTTCGAAAGATCGACGGATCGGATGCGCGCGTGCGCGAGCGGGCTTCGCACCAGCGCCGCATGCAGCATTCCCGGCAGGACGATGTCAGCGACGTACTGACCCTGGCCGGTCAGGAGGCGGCGATCCTCCTTGCGCAGCATCCGCTGCCCGACAAAAGTCGCGCTCTGTTCGTTCATGTCTGTCCCGTCCCGCGCGCAGGATTGCGACGCTAGCGGTCGCGCCGTCGCGACGGAATTCAAATACTCCCGGGACGAGGTCAGTTTTTCTGAGCTTGCCGATTATCGACTAGGCGGAGGAACAGATCATTCCGGCGATCGGCGGTTCCGCCACGATACGCTGCGCATGCTGGATGAAGGCCTCAATGAGCCTTGAGGGTCGCCGGCGATAGAGCCGCACTGCCACCAGGTTCGGCATCCGGATCTTGCCTTCGAGCGGCCGATAGACTTCGCCGCCGTGTGGCGAACGAGGCGGCCAGAAATTAAGCAGGGAATAGCCGAAATTATGCGCAACAAGGTTGCGCACCAGCTCGGCCGACTGCGCGCGCAAAGCAATCTTCGGTTGCAGTCCGAGATCACCGAAGATCGAAAGGATATAGTCCCGCGTTTTCGGGATGTTCAACAGGATGAACGGCTCGTCGGAGAGCGCTTTGAGCGAGACACTCGACGCGCGCGCCAGCGGATGGTTGGCCGCCAGCACGCACTGTGCCGGGGTCGGGCGGAGGACCGTCGCCTGCAACGTCGGGGAAATCTCGAAATCGAGCAACAGAACCAGGTCGAGACTGCCTTCCTCGAGCCGCTCCATCAGATTTTCATGCTCGCCGGTGTGCCATCGAATGTCGGCTTCCGGATGGGCGTCGACGTAGCTGCGCACCAGGGGCGGAATGATGTAGGGCGCGATGTCGCCAAGGCATCCGAGATGAAGACGGTTGGCGGTGCGCAGCGAATTGCCGTGCCGGATCGACTCCACCTCCCGCACGCGAGCGAGAATGTCCCGGGCATCGAGCAGAAGATGGTGACCGGCCTCGGTTAGCAGCAGCCCCCGGGCGTGACGACGCACGAAAAGCTGGTGGCCGAGCACGTTCTCCAGGTAGGCGACCGCGCCGGAAATCGCCGGCGGCGACACGTTGAGCGCTTCGGCGGCTCGCGCCACGCTTTGGTTCTGCGCCGCCGATACGAAATAGCTCAACTGTTTCAGGGTTATGCGGGGAGCGCTCTTGTCCGTGACGGATGCCACATCGAGGAGATCGGAAAACGCCGCCTTGAACGAAAGCAACGTGCTGCTCATGGCAAAGGTCCCACTCGGATGGTTGCCGGATCATCGGAGACCCGCCAAATCCCACGTTTGGACACGGTCGGGAATCTCGACGCAGGCAAAGCCTCGTCAGGTCTAGCAACCGGCGTGCCACGGAACTGTCTGGCGCGAGCCGGGAGCACGGCGCGCCGGCAAGAATTCTCGGGTGCGCGGTTTGCGGCGATCCGCGCATGTCTTTTGTGCGCGACGTTCTTGCCGGCGTTGCCGGCAAGTTAGCCCGCGCCGCCTGAGAATCTCCTTGAGGCGCTGCGGCGTGACCGGAAGCTGCGTGATCGCGCCGGGCAGTCCAATGGCATCATCGATCGCCGCCGCGAGCGTTGCGCCGACTGCGTTGATTCCGCTCTCGCCGGCGCCCTTGATGCCGAGCGGATTGAGCGGGCTCGGCGCTTCCTCGCTCAGGATGATGTCGACGTTCGGCACGTCGCGTGCGGTGGGTATCAGGTAGTCCGCAAGTGTCGACGACAGCGGATCGCCCTGGTCGCCGTAGGCGAATTCCTCCAACAGCGAGCCGCCGAGGCCTTGGGTGAATCCGCCGACAATCTGTCCTCGCACCAGCGTCGGATTGATGGCGCGGCCGATATCATAGCCGATGATGTAGCGCTCGACCGTGACGGCGCCGGTTTCGCGATCCACGCGCACCATCGCCGCATGAGTCCCGTAGGGATAGACCTGCTGGTCGACGTGGAACCAGCCTTCGGCCGACAGTCCCGGATCGCGCGCACCACGCGTCTTCGAGGCTGGTGCGAGCCCATTGGCGATCTCGCCGAGGCTCATCGACGCGCCCGCCGCGCGGTCGGTCCGAACCACGCGGCCATCGGCGATCGTGAGGGCTGCGGCCGGCGCCTGCATCATCTCGGCGGCGTAGTCGATCGCCTTCTGGCGGACTTTGAGTGCAGTGTTGTGGGTCGCCGACGCTGTCATCACGGTTGCGCGCGAGGCGTGCGCGCCGATGCCGAAGGCGATCTTGTCGGTCTGGCCGTGCACCACGCGGACCATGCGGTAGTCGACGCCGAGCGTGTCGGCGCAGACCTGCGCGATGACGGTCTCGAAACCCTGTCCGATCGACGCGCCGCCGGTCACGACCTCGACCATGCCGGAGGTGTCGACGGAAATTCTCGCGCCGTCGGAGGGGCCTAGCCCGCTCTTCTCAACGAACATGGCAAGCCCGATGCCGACAAGCTCGCCGCTGGCGCGCCGCCGCTCGCATTGCGCCCGCAATGCTCTCCAGTCGGCGGCATCGAGTACCTTGTCGAGCAGCGCCGGATAATCGCCGGTGTCGTGTTGCACCTCTTCGCCGAGCGGCACGAGCGGACGGATATGCGGCATCTCCGCCGCGGTGATGGCGTTGCGGCGGCGGACCTCGATCGCATCCATGCCGAGCCGGTTCGCGATCGCGTCGATCATGCGCTCGCGGATGAATGTGGTCTCGAACCGCCCCGGCGCGCGGTAGGTGGCGGCGGGGGTTTTGTTGGTCAACCGGACATGACCGACCGAGCGATAGGCCGGCATACGGTACGGCCCTGGAATGAATCCGCAGACCATCATGGTGACGCGGATGGCGTGGGTGCGCAGATAGGCGCCCTGGTCGTGCCAGAATTCGTCGTCGATCGCGAGGATGCGTCCGTCGCGATCCACCGCGGCCCTGACCTTGTGGGTCTGCTGCCGCGAATGGTTGGCGCCAATCAGATGCTCGCGGCGGTCCTCGATCCATTTCACCGGGCGGCCGAGCCGCATGGCGGCGACGCAGACCAGCACGTCCTCGGGATAGAGCTCGCCGCGGACGCCGAACCCGCCGCCGACGTGGGATTCGTACAGATGGATCGCCGACGGAGGCCGCTCCAGCATGCGCGCCAGCAGATTTCGGGTAGCGTGCGGGATTTTCGCTGCGCCGTGCAATTCGAGAATGTCGCGAGCCGCATCGTAGCGGCCGATCGCGCCGCGCGTCTCCAGCGGTACGCCGGAGTGGCGGCCGACCGATAACTCCAGTTCGACGACCTCATGCGCTACGCCAAAGGCCGCGTCGATGTCGCCATAGCCCTGGTGAACGACCGCGGCTTCGGTCTCGTGCCCGGGCGAAAATTCGCCTGGCGCGGCCTCGGCATCGAGGATCACGGGCAGTTCCGTGATGTCCATCGCCACCAAGTCGGCGGCGTCCTCCGCGAGATACGGATCGACGGCGAACACGACCGCGACGGGGTCGCCGACGTAGCGCACGCGATCGGTGGCAAGCACCGGCTGGCAATAGGGTTCAAGCTTTTCGAGACGGCCTTCGCGGAAACCGACCGGCGGCACGTCAGGAATGTCTCCAGCGGTCCAGACGGCGACAACACCTGGGAGCGCCTTGGCGGCCCGGGTGTCGATCGCAATGATCCTGCCGTGCGCGACCGGCGAACGGACGACACGCATGTGAAGCTGATGGGGAAACGAGATGTCCCCGACATAGCGTCCGCGGCCGGTGACGAGCGGCGGGTCTTCCAATCGGGCGACCGATTGCCCAATCCATTTGACCGGTTGCGTCACCATACTGCGTTCATGTTCTGGTTCGGCCGGATTTCATCGAGCGGGCAGGGGGGCGTTCGATGGCAACCTTTCGGTCTGATGTGGCCGTCCGCATCACGCGCCCGACATGGCTCGATCGTGCGCTTCGCCCGCGAGCAATTCCTCATAGACCTGCGGCAGGAGGCGCGCGATGCGCTCGCCCCACCGGCGCTGTCCTGCGGCATCGGCGATCAGGTCCTGCCGGATTTCGATCGCGACGTGATGCAGGCCGCGCCGCTCGCCGTGCACCGGGATGGTGTAGTCCGACGCGTCGGTCACGCTGTAGGGCTCGTTGTCGCCGACGACGAGCCCGGTTTCGCGCTTCAACAGCGCCATCAGGAGATGGGCAAATCGCGCATCGCGGTTGTATAGCACGCCCGCGTGCCAGGGCCGCGCCACGCCCAGGTAGACCGGCGTGAAGCTGTGCATCGCGATCAGCACGGCGGGCCGGCCGGCTTGTCGCCGCCGGTCGAGTTCGGCCTCGATCCGGTCGTGATACGGCTGAAAGATTTCGCGCACCCGCACCGATTTCTGGCCGTCGCTCAAGCCGATGTTCCCCGGCACCGGGGTGAGTTCGCTGATTTCCGGCATCGAGGTGTCGGTGCCGGGCGTGCGGTTGCAGTCGATGACGAGCCGCGAGTAGTTCTGCTGCACCAGGGTGGCGTCGAGCGCATCCGCCACCAATCTGGACACCGCGGCGATGCCGATGTCCCAGCCGATGTGCCGCGCAAGTTCGCCCTCCGGAACGCCGAGCCGGCCAAGCGCGCGCGGGATTAAGTTGCCCGCATGATCGGCGACGATCAGGAACGGCGAGCCGCCGTTGTCATTTCGCACCGTGACCGGCGATGGCTCGTCGGGTGCCAGCAGGCTCTCCGGCTTCTCGTTCATCGGCGCTCACGTTTGGGGATAAAGAGGGAGGACGAAGCCGTATATTGGCGATTTCTGGCGCGGAACATGCATGTTGTCAGGATGCATGATCGGGGGCCGCAATGCCGATTCTGACCATCAGACACATCACGAGTTACCACTATAGGCAACCGGTTGCGTTTGGCGAGCACTCGATGATGCTGCGTCCGCGCGACGATCGCGACCAGACGGTGCTGGAATCCGAGCTCGCGATTTCGCCCAGGCCGTGCGAATTGAGCTGGACCCAGGATGCTTTCGGCAATCACGTCGCGGTCGCCCGTTTCGCCGGCCGGGCGGCGGAACTTCGCTTCGAGAGCACCATCCGTCTCGACCACGCGCCGGCGGATTTCCGCACAGCCGAGATCGCGAATTGCGCCCGCAGCCATCCGTTTGCTGACCCCGAGGCGGTTCGGCCGCACTTGACGCGTTGCGCGGCGCGGCGCCGTCTTGGCCCGAAGGTTGAACGCTGGGCCGCGGGCTTTCTGCGCCCGGATGGATCGGCCGACACCCGCGAGTTGCTGATCGACATGACGCAGACCATCAACCGCTCGTTCAGGCACGTCTCGCGGCATGAGAAGGGAATTCAGAATCCTGTCCAGACTCTGAAGCTGATGAGCGGGAGCTGCCGCGACCTGGCAGTCTTCATGATCGCGGCGTTGCGCTCGCTTGGCTTTGCGGCGCGGTTCGTGTCCGGCTACCTGCATCTTGCCGACGACAATGACGACGACCGTCTCACCGGAGGCAACACCCATGCCTGGGTTCAGGTCTATGTCCCCGGGCCTGGCTGGGTCGACCTTGATCCGTCAAGCGGTACGGTCGGCAATCTCAATCTTGTGCGTGTCGCGGTGGTGCACGACCCGCGCGAGGCGATACCGCTGCAAGGCACATGGATCGGCAGCGCATCGGACCACCTCGCCATGAAGGTCGCGGTCAAGGTAACGGCAACGGATGTCCGGGATGTGGCCGCCGCGCGAGAATGACAGATGACGCCGAGGTATGATGAGCGCTGCGTCGCAATGTTCGATTGCCCGCCGATCAATCCCCGACGGAACCTTTCTGCGGTACCGGGCTTACCGGAGGTCGTGTGGCGCGATGCCTTTGCAGATCGATCGGAATATCGATGAAGATTCGAGCCGGCTATGACATTTCTTATGAATGTCCCCAGCCGACGCCCATGATACTGACGCTGAGTGTCCATCCATCCCGTACGCCCGATCTGTTGACCTGGGATCGCATGCGGCTCGATCCGCCTATCCCCGCCAACACCTATCACGATAGCTTCGGAAATTTTTGCCATGTGATCCGCGCCCCCGCCGGCCGGCTGACGATGTCGACCGACTTCCTGATTCAGGACAATGGCGACCCGGATACGGTCGCGCCGCAAGCCGAGCAGCATGCGCTGGAAGACCTGCCGGTGGACGTGCTGATCTATCTCCTCGGTAGCCGCTATTGCGAGACCGATCGCTTATCGACCACGGCGTGGAGCCTTTTCGGGCAGATTCCAAAAGGCTGGCCGCTGGTGACGGCAATCTGCGATTATGTTCACGGTCGGATCACGTTTGGGTACCAGCATGCGAGCCCGACCAAGACGGCATGGGATGCCCATACCGAGCGCCGCGGCGTGTGCCGCGATTTCGCCCATCTCGCCGTTGCGCTCTGCCGCTGCATGAACGTTCCGGCGCGCTACTGCACGGGGTATCTCGGCGACATCGGGGTGCCGCTCGATGATGCGCCGATGGACTTCAGCGCCTGGTTCGAAGCTTACCTTGGTGGCCGCTGGTACACCTTCGATGCCCGCCACAACACACCGCGCATCGGGCGTATCTTGATGGCCCGGGGACGCGATGCCACCGACGTCGCGATCGTGACTTCGTTCGGCCCGTGCAATCTTGCAAGTTTCAAGGTGATCACCGAAGAGGTCGCGTAACCGCTGACGCGAATGCATGAGGACGATGGCCATCCCCGCGCGGCAGGCCAGACAAACGAACGGGCCCGTATGCTTTTGTTGCGTCTAGCCGCCGCGGCAGGCGCCCGTGTGTGCGGTCCTCACACCCTGCGTGGCTGCATCACCGGCGTCGCCCGGCTTCACCTCGCCGCGGATCATTGTGGCCCGTACCACCGCGATTGCCTGCGATCTGCGCGGCTATTGAAGGGGCCAATTCGGCAAAAAAAACCGAGGGTGGCTGGGGGACTAGGATTCGAACCTGAGATTCTCGGAGTCAGAGTTCGATGTTCTACCATTGAACTATCCCCCAACGCATCGCGGCAACCCACGGGCCCAAGTGTTTGGCAGGTCCGCACGTCGTTCGTGGAGCGAATTCGCGCTGGAATGGCGTGGATATAGGCGGTTTCCTGTTCGCGGTCTACCTGAGAGTTGCCCCGGCAGGCGCCGCATTTCAATGCAAATTGCGGCCGCCGAGGCGAGCCCAGAGGCCGGTCGGCTCGCGGCCGCTCCTTCGGTGGTCCGGCGCGATGAGGCGCCTCGCGCCGGCCGTCCTCTGTCAGGAGACCATTGTGTCGCCATGATTGGTTTCTTGTTTTTTAACCCTGGCGTTTCTAAAAATGTGGGGCGATGGGGAAAGCTCGAGCCATCAGAATGCGAGCGGCCGTGTGGGCCCTTCCGGCGCTCGGCCTGTTCTGCGCTGCGACCACGCAGGCGCAGGCGGCGGCGTATGTGCTGGGCGACAGTCTCGGCCTTGGCGTGTCTCAGGCCGCGCATCTCAAGAATCTGTCGAAGATCAGCATTCACATTCGCGGCTCGAAAATGCTGAAGCAGATTGCCCAGACCCCGTCCGGGTCGACGGTCTTTCTGGTGCTCGGAACGAATGACGCCAACGGCAGCATCGCGCGGCTCGACAAGAGCATCGACACCATCGTCCACGCGATGGAGAAGAAGAAACTGACCGTGGTCTGGATGGGACCGCCGTGCGTCCGCCAGTCCTGGGATACCCGCGCCCGCGATCTCGATATCATGCTGAAAAACCGATTCGAGAACACTGCGGTGCGCTACGTCAGCATGCGCGATGAGGCGATGTGCTCGGGGGACTTTCATGAGCGGGATGGCGTTCACCTGAAGATGAAGGGCTATGCCCATATGTGGGAAAAGGCCCGGAGCGCCGTGGGTTTCGCGGTCGCTGCGGCCGAGCCGGAGCCCGATGTCACGCGGACGGGGGCTGTGACAAAGCGCGCAGCTTCGACCAGCCGTTCGAAAAAGGCCAAACCGATTCCGCTTCCGGTGCCGCGCAAACCAGCCCCATAACCTGCGAGCGTGCGCTCGACGAGGCTTGAAACCGCCGGTCAGAGCGTGTTGGCTTAGGCGGCGCGCGGAGTTCAGGACAGGGAATAGGGCGGTTGCAACGGGCGAGAGATTTCACCCACAAGGTCCTGCCGGTCTCCTGCGCCGCGCTTCTGATCTTCGCCGCGATCACGCGGACAGCGCCGGCGCAGCCCGAATCCAAGGCCAGGATCGCGTTCGTCGGCGACTCGCTGGCGGACGGGATTTGGGGCGGGACCGCCAGTCTGGTTCCGCGCAATTCGTGTCTCAAAGGCAGCCTTGAACTCGGCCGCTTCGCCAAGAACAGCACGGGATTGACGCGGCCCGAGAGATTCAACTGGCCGGACGAAGTGAGGCGAATCGGTGATAGCTACAAGCCGGCCCTCTTTGTCATGTCGCTTGGTCTCAACGATCGTCAGTCGGTGGTATTCGGCGGCCGTGTCACGCTTGAGAATTCACCGGACTATCCTGCGAAATACAAAGAGCGCGTGACCGCCGTGCTCAAGAACGCGGTTGCGAGCACCGCTAATCTCCTCTGGGTCGGGCTCCCCGCCATGCGGGATGCGGCGGCAGATCGCGATGCCCGCGAGAAGAACAGGATGTTCGCGGAGGCGATCAACGAGTTTGGCAACCCGGCGTTCCAATATGTCCTACCCTGGCACCTCAACGAGAAGGGGGAGGACAAGTTTGCCTCGTATGGACCGGATCAGAACGGCAAGATCATTCAAATTCGGGCCTCCGACGGAGAACATTTCACTCCGGCGGGACAAATGATTGTCGCCGCCTATCTATTGCCAAAAATGGTTGCAACTCTGCGGTCTCGGGGCGCCAAGCTTGACGACGCTTGCGCGAGTTGACCAAGGGGCAGTCGGCGGATGGGGATCGGCCGAATTATTGGCCTGACGACGATCGTTCTGGTTGGCGCCGCCAGTGCGGGCGGGATCTATGCCAAGTGGGATGACCTCTCGATCCTGTTCGAGCGCAAGCTCGAAGGCGTCCGCAAGCCGCTCCTCACCGACGCACAATCCAGCAAACAGACCAGTTCGTTCGCGCTGCCCAGCAGCCGCCAGGACCCGGCGCCTATCCAGGAACCTGCGCCTTTACAGGTCGCATCCGCCGGCGGTCCCATAATCCTGGCGCGGCCGGACGAACCCATGGGGGATTTGACCAAGGGTGTCGTCACGACCGACGCGCCGCAGCACGCCGCGCTTGAAACGCCGCCTGCCGGCACGACGGTGCTACCGGACGAAGCCGATAGGCCGGGGGACATCACACCCACGCTTGAGGCCCCGACGAAGCGCATGCCGGACCAGCGCGGCATCGTCATCCTGCAGATCGGGGATAGTCACACCTCGGCCGATTTTCTCACCGGTGAACTGCGCCGGCGTCTGCAGGCGCGCTACGGCAGTGGCGCACCCGGATACGTTACCGCCGGACATCCGCACATCGGCGTTCGCTCGTCAGCGCTCAAGGTTACGGCATCTTCGGGATGGACTTATAAATCGCTGCAGAAGACGGATGCCGTAGCCTCGGAGTTCTGGCTCTCCGGTTATAATGCGATCGCGACCGCGTCCGGCGCGACGATGACGTTTGCCAGCGACCGGCCGGTGAGCTTCGAAATGATCGAAATCGAGGCTCTGCGCCAGCCGGGCGGCGGCAAGATCGACGTCAAGCTCGATGGCGTGGTGGAAACCAGCTATGAGCTGGCATCGCCGAAGACCGAACCGGTCGTCATCCGCCTGCTGCCGACGCGCGCCGCCACCGAGAAGGTCCGCGAGGTTGCAATCACGACGACCGGCCGCGGGCCGGTCAGCATCGCGAGCGTTGCGATCTACAACAAGCAGAACGGCCTGACATTCAACAGCATCGGATACCCGGGCGCGCAGGCGAGCTTCGTCAACAAGTTCAACAATAACCTGTTGGCCAACGACCTGCTGCGGATCAATCCGCAGATCGTCATTCTGTCGTTCGGCACCAACGAGGCAGCGAACGACCACCTCAACCTGGCGAAATATCGCGACAGCTATGAACGCATCGTCGGCAAGATCAAGTCGACGCTTCCCGAAGCCACCATCGTGGTGATCGGCCCGCCCGACTACTCCGAACTGTCGGCGGCCTGCCGCAAGGAAAAAGACCGGGCGGCATGCGGCCGCGCCGAACGGACCGCAAGCGCAACCCACGCGGCGAGCGCCAGCGCATGCGCCTGGCGGACGCCCCCGATGCTGAACCAGGTTCGCGAGGTTCAGCGCGACATCGCGGAACGCAACGGACTGGTTTATTGGAATTGGGCTTCGATCATGCCGCAGGAGTGCGGGGCGCATCGCTGGTACACTGCCTCTCCGCAACTGATGGCCAAGGACCACGTCCATTTTACGCTTGAGGGTTATAAGAAGAGCGCCGATCAGTTCCTGCGCACCTTGATCCCCGTTATCGAGAAGGTACGGGTAGGGGCAAATGTTATTTCCCACAATTGAGTTCGCGATATTTTTTGCGCTGGTCTTTCCTCTCACCTGGCTCCTGAACAATCACAACACCGCGAAGAAGTGGTTCCTCGTCGCGGTCAGTTATTTCTTCTACGCATTCTTCCGGGCAGATTTCACCCTCATCCTGTTCGCCAGTTCGGTGGTGAATTTCTGTTTGGCGCTATGGCTGGGCAGCCTAAGCGACGGGCTGGCTCGCAAGGCCGTGTTGTGGCTCGGCATCGCATTCAATCTCTGCGTTCTGGGAGCGTTCAAGTATTACAATTTCTTTGCCGCCTCGACGATGAATGTGGCGCAGAGCGTGGGCCTGGACCTCAGCATCCCGTTCTTCGAGGTCGGATTGCCGATCGCGATCTCGTTCCTGACCTTTCATGCGCTGTCCTACATCATCGATGTCTACCGGCATAAGCTCGTCGCGACGCGATCGCTGGTCGATATCCTGCTCTACATCAGCTTCTTTCCACATCTGGTCGCCGGCCCGATCGTGCGCGCCAAGATATTTCTCGAACAGACGATACGGCGGTCGGATCCCAAGGACATCCGCCTCGGCATGAGCGTCTTTCTGATCGTCGGCGGTCTGTTCAAGAAGGTCATTGTTGCCAACTATCTCTCGACCGATTTCGTCGACGGCGTGTTCCGCGCGCCGACGGAGTATTCTCGGCTCGACCTGCTGTTCGGGATGTACGCCTATGCGCTGCAAATCTATTGCGACTTCAGTGCCTATACGGATATCGCGATCGGCGTCGCCAACCTGCTCGGCTACCAGTTCCCGCAGAACTTCAACCAGCCCTACCGGGCGTTATCGGTGCAGGATTTCTGGCGCCGCTGGCACATCACGCTGTCGAGTTGGCTGCGCGACTATCTCTACATCCCGCTCGGCGGCAACCGCGATGGCGCCTGGCTCACCTACCGCAACATCCTGATCACCATGCTGCTGGGCGGCCTCTGGCATGGCGCGAGCTGGAATTTCGTCATCTGGGGCGGCTTGCATGGCGCGGCACTGGTGATCGAACGGCTGTTGGGCTTAACCGGTGAAGGCGGTGGCCGACGGATATCCGCCTTCATCTGCTGGTTCATCACCCTCCACTTCGTCTGCCTCACCTGGGTGTTCTTCCGCGCGCCCACCTTGGAGGACGCGCAAGCCTACTTGAGCACGCTGATGTTCGGTGAGGCCGTCTTCACCACGACCGTGACGCCGCTCGTCGCCACGATGCTGGTGCTCGGCGCGCTGACCCAGATGATTCCGAACCGCTGGTCCGACCGCTTGGAGACTTATTATGACCACGCCTCGATCGCCGTGAAGGTGGCCATTCCCTTCGCGGTCATCTTCCTGGTGGCAATCGCGGCTCCCGGCGGCGTTCCGCCATTCATCTACTTCCAGTTCTGACCGGGTTATGATCTCGCAAACATCAAGGTGAACGCTGTTGAGCCTTTCCGATCCTGACCACCTGCCGCCGGCGTCCGGCGCTCCGCTGCGGCGGCCGCTGATGACCACTGCGGTGGTGATCTACATGACGCTTGCCCTGCTTGCGATCACCATCCCGCGCGGGCTGGTCAACTGGGCGAAAAACTTGGAGCCGAGCGCGCCGCAGGCGATCGTACTGGCCGCGGCGGAGGCCGTGCAATCGATGTCGCATCGTATCGGCGCCGATTGGGTCTTCGCGCAATGCCGGGGCTTGTTTCTGCGGGCGACCGGCAAGCGCGAGGACTGATCCCCCTCGATCGCTTGTGCGGAAATCGCCGGCCCAGCGTACCACTCAGGCCGTGCGCCGGCGCGACGTTCCGAGCAGCGTGGTCGCGACCGCCGCCAGCGCGCAGCCCGCGATATAGAGGAACACCAGTCGCGGCTGACCGTGATCCAGGAATTGGCCGAAAATGATCGGCGCAATCATCCCGCCGATATGAAGGCCCATGGTGACGAAGCCGAAGACCTTGCCGTACGATCCGCGCGGCGTCACCGACCGCACGATCATGTCGCGGGAGGGGAGCGCGATCCCGGTCGCAAATCCGCTGACCGCCACGGCACCAAGCAGCAGCAGCGTGCCCGGATTCCAGAGGCCGATGAACGCGCTGACAGCGCCCGTCACCAGCAGGCCGCAACTCGCGACCAAGCTGTGATGCAACGTGCGCCCGGCCAGCACACCGCCGGCCAGAACGCCGATCGCGCTCATCGTGAGCAGGGCGGTGAGCGCGGTGTTGGCCAGCGAAAGCGGCGTGTTGTGGAGCGCAGCGAGGCCGACGACCAGAAACTGATTGAGCCCGCCGCCCACCATCGACAGCATGACAAAGAATGCAAGATTGAACAGGATCGGCGGCGACATCAGAAGCTGCCAGCCGTCGCCTGGTTTCGTCGCGGGCGACGCGGTCTGCGACGCCATCGCGGGCTTGCGACGTCCGTGCGCAGGCTCACGCAGCAGCATCAAGATCACCGCCGCCGCGACGCCGAGCACGGCGGCGCAGAGGAAGGCGCCGCGCCACCCCGCCAGCCTCTCCATGAACAGCAAGGTCACCGGCGCAATTGCTGTGCCGATCATGCCCGCGCAGGAATGGTACGAAAACACTTTGGTCATGCGCTCCGGCGCGACATGCTCGGACAACAGCGTGTAATCGGCCGGATGGTATACGGTGTTGGCGAGGCCCATGACGCCGAACATCGCCAGGAACACCCAGAACGAGTTGACAAGCCCCGCGACCGCGATGGCGCTGGCGCCGAGCAACAGGCCACCGATCAGATTGCGGCGCGGATCGGTGCGGTCGATGAAAAAGCCGGCCGGGGTCTGCATCACTGTCGAGACGAGATTGAAGACGGTCAGCGCCAGGCCGAGCTCGGTATAGGTCACGCCGTAGTCCGCTTTGATGAACACGAACAGCGGAGCGAGCAGCACGATGTAGTAATGACTGACGAGATGCGCGAGGCACACGCCGGCGACGAGCTTGCTCTCGGTCGCCCGCGATGCGGGGAGGAGTTCTGCAACCTGGGTCATTTTGAATTTGCCGGCGGCGAGGCGTCAGTTGGGGCGCGCGGCCGCCTTGGCGTCCTGAATCGCGCGCCAGACACGGTAGGGCGTCGCCGGCATGTCGATATGACGGATACCGAATTCGGAGAGCGCGTCGACGACCGCATTCATCAGCGAGGTGAGCGAACCGGCACAGCCGGCTTCGCCGCAGCCCTTGACGCCGAGCGGATTGGTCGCGGTCGGCACCGGATGACTCTCCAGCGTGAATTGCGGGGCATCGCTGGCGCGTGGCAGCGCGTAGTCCATGAACGAGCCGGTCAGGAACTGGCCGTCATCATCGTAGACCGTCATCTCCATCAGCGCCTGGCCGATGCCCTGCACGACGCCGCCGTGAAGCTGTCCTTCGACGATCATCGGATTGATCTCGGTGCCGAAGTCGTTGACGCAGGAATACTTCACTACTTCGATGATGCCGGTGTCCGGATCGACCTCGACCTCCGCGACATGGCAACCGTTGGGGAAGGTAGCGGCGCTCGGTCCGTCGCTGACGTGACGGGTATCGAGCGTGTTCGGCACACCCTCCGGCAGGTTGATGCCGCTACGCAACTTTTCGGCAAGCTCCATGATGCCGATCGAACGGTCGGTGCCCGCGATGGTGAAGCGTCCGCGCGCGAACTCGATATCGGAGGGCGAGGCTTCGAGCACGTGGGAGGCGATCTGCTTGCCCTGGTCGATCACCTTGGCGGCCGCTTCGACGATCGCGGTGCCGCTATGCATGATGGATTTCGAGCCGCCGGTGCCGCCGCCGGTCAGCAATTCGTCGCTGTCACCTTGCAGCAGGCGGATGCCTTCGTATGGGACGCCGAGTTTCTCGGTCAGAATCTGGGCGAAGGGCGCTGCATGGCCCTGGCCGTAATCGAGCGTGCCGGTGATGATGGTGACGGTGCCATCTTCCTCGAAGCGAACGCCGCCCATTTCCTTTGAGGGCGGCGCGGTAACTTCGAGAAAGCTGCCGACGCCGATGCCGCGCACCTTTCCGCGCTTGCGGCTCTCGCGCTTGCGCTTGCCGAAGCCCTTCGCGTCGGCGACCTCGAGCGCCTGCTTGAGAACGGCCGGAAAATCACCGCTGTCATAGGTCATGCCGGATGCCGTCTTGTAGGGAATTTCGCGCGGCTTGATCTGGTTGCGGCGACGCAGTTCGAGCCGATCGATGTCCATCTCGGCCGCGGCGGCATCGATCAGCCGCTCCATGTAGTAGTTGCCCTCGGGCCGGCCGGCGCCACGATAGGCCGAGACATGCGTCGTGTTGGTGAACACGCACTTGGTCGAGACTTCGATCAACGGCGTGCGATAGACGCTCTGCACGTTCTTGACCGCATTGAGCGTCGACGGCATCGGCGCCACCTGGGAAAGGAAGCCGCCGACGTTGCCGAAGCTGGTGATGCGTACCGCCAGGAAGGCGCCGTCGGCATCGAGCGCAAGCTCCGCAGTGACGTCGTGGTCGCGGCCATGGCTGTCGGAGACGAAGCTTCCCGAGCGCTCGTCGGTCCACTTGACCGGGCGTCCCAGCGCGCGCGCAGCATGCAGCACGCAAACGTATTCCGGAAACGGCGCCGACTTCATCCCAAAAGAGCCGCCGACGTTGCCGGTCAGGATTTGCACCTGCTTTGGCTCGACCTTGAGGATGTCCGCCATGTTGCCCTTCATGCCGAAGGCGCCCTGCGAGGGGACGTGCAGCGTGAAGCGGCCGCTGCCCGCATCGTACACGCCGATGGCCGCGCGCGGCTCGATCGGGTTCACGACCAGGCGGGTGTTGGCAATCTTGAGGCGCGTGACATGCGCGGCCTTGGCGAATGCCGCCGCGACCTGCTCGCTGTCGCCGTAGTGATAATCGAGCGCGACGTTGCCGGGGGCTTCTGCATGGATGAGCGGGGCGTCCGGACCGACCGCCGCTTCCGGCCGGACGACGGCGGGCAGCGGCTCGATATCGACCACCACTGCCTCCGCTGCATCTTTTGCCTGCAGCGGAGTTTCCGCCACCACAAAGGCAATTGGATCGCCGACGAAACGCACCTTGTCGGTCGGCAGCGCTGGGCGCGGCGGCTTGCGCATCGGCGTGCCGTCGCGGTTATTGAACGGAACGACGCATTTCAGCGTGCCATAGTCGGCGAGGTCGGCGCCGGTATAGACGCCGAGCACGCCCGGCATGTTGCGGGCGGCGGCAGTATCGATCGCCTTGATGATGCCGTGCGCGACGCGGCTGCGGACAATCACCGCATAGGCCTCGCGATCGAGCTTGATGTCGTCGGTATAGCGGCCTTCGCCGCGCACGAGCGTCGGATCTTCGGTGCGCGGCACCGGCTGGCCGATGCCGAATTTCATCAAAGCGAGGCTCTGCGGATCGTTCTGCAGATTCATGAATAAATGCCTTCATCAATCGATCGCCCGCGCACCGGATTGGCCGCAGGCGATGGGCGCGTTTCTCTCCATGCCAACTGGCGCAATGGGCAAGCGGGCGGAGTTGCGTGGTTGGCTTGAGATAAAGGACGCCAGCCCGTTCGACAAGGATATCGTGCCGCGCCATGCATGGAGCGCGCACCTGTTGCGCCGGCTGTCGGCGTGATACAGTTTCCCTGATTTGGGTTGGACATCGCCGCAGCCGTCGAGCCGCAGGAAGGCTCCAGCGCGGCAGGAAGGAACGGGATGAGAGACGAGGCCCGGGGAACCGGCAGCCTCGGCCCTGCGAGCAATCGGGCGCCGCAGCAGCGGTCCCGGTGGGGTCGGCGGTCACCTTATGGTTACCCGCGTCTCGACGGCGCGCAGGTTGCTCCCGCACGTGCGGAGGCGGTCTACGCGGCTCTCGATCTCGGCACCAATAATTGCCGCCTGCTGGTTGCGCGCCCCACCGGGGAAGGTTTTCGGGTCATCGACGCGTTTTCTCGCATCATTCGGCTGGGCGAGGGCGTGTCGGCGAGCGGGCTGATCTGCGATCCCGCGATCAATCGCGCCGTTGACGCGCTGGGCATCTGCCGGGACAAAATGCGCAATCGCGGGGTTACGCGGGCGCGGCTGATTGCGACCGAGGCATGCCGGGCTGCGCGGAACGGAGCCGAGTTCCGTGCGCGCATCGCCGAGGAAGTCGGGCTTGAGCTTGAAATCATCGACCGCGAGACCGAAGCCATGCTGGCCGCGACTGGCTGCACGACGCTGGTCGACCCCCAGGCCGAGGGCGTGGTGCTGTTCGACATCGGCGGAGGCTCCTCGGAGATCGTACGGCTGGGACCGTGCGCCCCCACGATGCGCGGGCCGCCGCGGCCGCTGATCAAGGCTTGGGCTTCGCTTCCCGTCGGTGTGGTGACGCTTGCTGAACGGTATGGCGGTCATCGGGTGACGCCCGAGATCTACGAAGCGATGGTCGAGGAGGTGCAGGTCTTCGTCGAACGTTTCGTCGCCGAACAAGGCAGCGACCGTATCGATCGTATTCACATGCTCGGCACCTCCGGGACGGTGACGACGATCGCCGGCGTCTACCTCGAACTCAAGCGCTATGAGCGCCGCCGCGTCGATGGCTGCTGGATGGGAAATGATGAGGTGACCCGGGTGGTCGAGCGGCTGCTCGCCATGAGCTACGAAGACCGGGTTGCCAATCCGTGCATCGGCGCCGAGCGGGCCGATCTGGTGCTTGCCGGCTGCGCGATCCTCGATGCCATTCGCCGGGTTTTTCCGTGCCGCCGGTTGCGGGTGGCCGATCGGGGTTTGCGCGAGGGCATGCTGGTGCAGATGATGCGCGACGACGGCGTGTGGGGCGGCGATGGCAGCGAGGAACGTGGGCCATGACCGCAGCGGGTGGAGGTGGGCGTGATCTCAAGGTTCGCGTCAAATCCGGCAAGGGCCGCACGTTGTCGTCCAAGCTCTGGCTCGACCGTCAGCTCAATGATCCTTACGTGGCGCGCGCCCGGCGCGAAGGTCTTCGCTCCCGCGCCGCTTACAAGCTCATCGAGATCGACGACAAGCATCATGTTCTCAAGTCCGGTGCGCGGGTGGTCGATCTTGGCGCCGCGCCGGGGGGCTGGAGCCAGATCGCGGCCAAGCGCAGCGGCGCGGCCGAACGAAAGGGGCGGGTGGTCGCGATCGACCTCCTGGTGATGGCGCCGATTCCGGGCGTCGAATTTGCCCGCTTGGATTTTCTCGACGCCAGCGCGCCCGATGAGATCAAGGCAATGTTAGGCGGTGCCGCCGACGTGGTGCTGTCCGACATGGCGGCGAACGCGACCGGTCACCGCAAGACCGACCATCTGAAAATCGTGGCGCTGGCTGAGGCCGCCGCCGATTTCGCCCGTGAAGTGCTCGCGCCCGGCGGGGCGTTTCTGTGCAAGGTGCTGCAAGGTGGAACCGAAACGGCGCTGCTGGCCGGGCTCAAGCGGGATTTCACGGTGGTGAAACATCTCAAGCCGGAGGCGAGCCGCTCCGACTCGGCAGAGCTCTATCTGCTGGCGATGGGGTACCGCGGATCGGCCGCCTGACAGCGCCTTACAGCTTCTGATCCGCCACGTCGGTGGGGCTTGGTTCGGGTGTGCGGCGTGCGAGCTCGGCGCCGGCGTCGTCCGGCATCCGCATCATGACGAAAACCGCGCAGCCCGAAATGATCGCGATCGCGATGAACGCTGGCTGAAAATCGGCTGCGGTGATCGTCGTGGTACCGCGGAACCTGAGCGTCAGATCGACCGCGAGCGCGCCGATCGCCACGCCCGCGGAGATCGCGACCTGTTGCGCCACTGCGACCAGCGACGTGGCCCGGCTCATGCGCCGAGGGTCGACGTCCGCGTACGCGATGGTGTTCAGGCTGGTGAATTGGAGGGAGCGGAAGAAGCCGCCCACGATGAGCGTGCCGACAATCCAGGCGAACGGCACCCCCGGCTGGAACGTTGCGCATAGCGCGACCAATGCGGCGCTCACCAGCGCGTTCACCGTGAGCGGGCCCTTGAATCCGAAGCGGCGCAAGATGATCCGGATCACCGTCTTCATGCCCATGGCGCCGACCACGTTCGACAGCGTGATCAGGCCCGACTGGAACGCCGTGAGGCCGAAGCCGAGTTGAAGGAGCAGCGGCAGCAGGAACGGCATCGCTCCGATACCGCAGCGGTAGATGAAGCCGCCGAGGATGGCGGCGCGCATCGTCGGAATCTCAAGCAGCGACAGGTCGAGCACCGGCGCCGGCGTGCGCCGTGCGTGCAACACGTAGGCGTAAGCGGACACGGCGCCGCCTGCGATCAGCGCCAGTACCAGCGGCAACGGCAGATAGTCCATCCCGAGCAGCGAGCCGCCAAACGCCAGTCCCGCGATCCCGGCGCCTGCAAGTACCGCGCCCAGGGGGTCGAAGGGGTCGGGCGTCTGCGCCTTCACGTCCTCGATGAAGATCGTCGCCAGCACGATGCCGGCCAGCCCGATCGGGATGTTGATCAGGAAAATCCAGTGCCAGGAGATGTAGGTCGTAATGAACCCGCCGACCGGCGGGCCGAGCAGTGGCCCGATCAAGGCCGGCAGCGTGACCCAGACCATGGCGTTGATCAATTCACGCTTACTGACGCTGCGCACCAGGATGAGGCGGCCAACCGGCGTCATCATCGCGCCACCCATGCCCTCGACGATGCGGGCGGCGACGAACTCGCTCAGCGAACTCGACAGCGCGCAGCCGATCGAGCCCAGCATGAAGACCGCAATCGCCGAGCGGAACACCTTGCGCGCGCCGAAGCGGTCGGCGGTCCAGCCGCTGACCGGGATGAAGACGGCAAGCGAGAGCAGGTAGGAGGTGACGGCAAGCTTGAGCGCCAGCGGGTTAGTGCCGATGTCGGCTGCGATCGCTGGCAGCGAGGTCGCGATAACGGTCGAGTCCATGTTCTCCATGAACAAGGCGACCGCCACGATCAGCGGGACGATGCGATTGGCCGGCATGGGGTATTTGGTCGCTCGAAACGGCGAGGGGGAGCAAGCCGTCCACGCACGGTAGCAGAATTGTCCCTGGCACGGGCAAGCAGGCATTGTGGCGGCGCGAACGTTACCTACATGACACCCGTTTGATTTTGCTCGGGAGGTCCCGCCATGATCTACATCCTCGCTGCCTTGGTTCCGCCGCTGGGTCTCCTGCTGAACGGCCAGCCGTTCGCGGCCGTCTTCAACCTCATCCTGATCGTCCCGTGCGTCGTCCTCGGCCTGATCTTTCCGATGCTGTTCCTGGTGCCGTCGGTGCATGCCTTGATCCTGGTGCACCTGAAGCGCGAGGACCGCAGGCACCGGGATGTGGTGGAGGCCATCGAGCGGCACGGTCCGCCGCCGGGTTGGCGGCCGTGATTCTGTTCTCCGCGATGTGAATTGCCCGCCGGTTGGTTGGCCAGAACCGGCAGGAAGCCTGCCGACCGGCAAACGGGATCGTGACAATCATCTTTCTGTGCGTTGCAGGTGGATTGCCCGCCCGCGGGCGCCGGCGGGCTATGAATCCACAAACCTTCGTGCTATCCACCGCCGCCAACCCAAAAGGGCCGTCGAGTTGCGCGCGAACGCTTGTTTCGCGGCACAGCCGGTCTTAACTCAAAGCCCACGACGGCGCCGCCTGCCGCGCCTGCGGCGGGCGGCTGGAGTTGGCGATGAATCAAAAAGGCAACGGTAGCCTGCGCGAGGCGCTTACCTTCGACGACGTCCTGCTCAAGCCGGGTCTGTCCGAAGTGTTGCCGTCGGACGCCGATATCCGCTCCCGGATTACGCGCGAAATTTCGCTCAACATCCCGATCGTGGCCTCGGCCATGGATACCGTCACCGAAGCCAAGATGGCGATCGCCATGGCGCAGGCCGGCGGCATCGGCGTCATTCATCGCAATCTTGAGCCTGACGAACAGGCCGCCCAGGTCCGCCAAGTGAAGAAGTTCGAGGCCGGCATGGTGGTCAATCCGGTGACCATCCATCCCGACGCGACGCTGGCCGACGCGCTCGAACTGATGAAGTCCTACAGCATCTCCGGCATTCCGGTGGTCGAGGGCGGCGGCACCGGCAGACCAGGTCAAACACTCGCCGGCAAGCTCGTCGGCATTCTCACCAACCGCGATGTCCGCTTCGCCACCGACCCGCGCCAGAGCGTGGCCGAACTGATGACCAAGGAGCGGCTGGTCACCGTGCGCGAGGGTGTCGGCGAGCACGAGGCCAAGCGTCTGCTGCATCATCACCGTATCGAGAAGCTGCTGGTGGTCGATGAGCAGTATCGCTGCGTCGGGCTGATCACCGTGAAGGACATCGAGAAGGCGGTCGCCAATCCGAACGCCTGCAAGGACGAGCAGGGACGCTTGCGCGTCGCCGCTGCCACCACGGTCGGCGAAAAAGGCTTCATCCGGACCGAGCGGCTGATCGAGGCCGGCGTCGACCTCGTGGTGGTCGATACCGCGCACGGCCATTCACGCGCGGTGCTCGACGCGGTCGGCCGTATCAAGCGGTTGTCGAACGCCGTGCAGGTGGTCGCCGGCAACATTGCGACCGGCGACGGTGCCAGGGCGCTGATCGCGGCGGGCGCCGACGCCATCAAGGTCGGCATCGGCCCGGGCTCGATCTGCACCACGCGCGTGGTTGCAGGCGTGGGCGTGCCGCAACTCACCGCCATCATGGACGCGGTCGCGGTGGCGCGCGACAGCGATACGCCGATCATCGCCGATGGCGGCATCAAGTATTCCGGCGATCTCGCCAAGGCGCTTGCGGCTGGCGCCGATTGCGCCATGGTTGGCTCGCTCCTGGCCGGTACCGACGAGACGCCTGGCGAAGTGTTTCTCTACCAAGGCCGCTCCTACAAGACCTATCGCGGCATGGGCTCGGTCGGCGCCATGGCGCGCGGCTCGGCCGACCGTTACTTCCAGCAGGACATCAAGGACACGCTCAAGCTCGTGCCGGAAGGCGTCGAGGGCCAGGTCGCCTACAAGGGCGCAGCGGCGACTGTGCTGCACCAGCTTGCCGGCGGCTTGCGCGCCGCCATGGGCTATGTCGGGGCGGCGACGCTGAAGGAACTGCACGAGAAGGCCGAGTTCGTGCGCATCTCGGGTGCCGGCCTGCGCGAGAGCCACGTGCATGACGTGACGATCACGCGCGAGAGCCCGAACTATCCGGGCCGGGGTTGACGGTGACGCAGACGGAGACGGAAACCGCCCGCCGGATCGTGCTCGCATCGCGGCCGGTCGGCGAGCCGAAGCTCTCCGACTTCCGGCTCGAAGAACTGCCGGTACCGAAGCCTGACTCGGGCGAGGTGCTGTTGCGCACCAAGTGGCTGTCGCTCGATCCCTATATGCGCGGCCGCATGAGCGACGCGCCGTCCTATGCCAAGCCGGTCGAGATCGGCGGCGTGATGGAAGGCGGCACCGTCAGCGAGGTGGTCGCATCCGACAACGAACGGTTCGCCGCCGGCGACATCGTGCTCGGCCATACCGGCTGGCAGAGCCACGCGGTGTCGAACGGCAAGGGCCTTCGCAAGCTCGATCCGGCGCTCGCGCCGGTGTCGACCGCGCTCGGTGTGCTCGGCATGCCGGGAATGACCGCCTATACGGGCCTCCTGGAGATCGGCAAGCCGCAGCCCGGCGAGACCGTCGTGGTGGCGGCGGCGTCGGGCGCGGTCGGTGCTCTGGTCGGTCAGATCGCTCGCATCAAGGGCGCGCGGGCGATCGGCATCGCGGGCGGGCCGAAGAAATGCGCCTACGTGAAAGACGAACTCGGCTTTGACGATTGCCTCGATCATCGCGCGCCCGACCTCTCCGGACGCCTCAAGGCCGCGTGTCCGAAGGGAATCGACGTCTACTTCGAGAATGTCGGCGGTGCGGTATTTGAAGCGGTGTTCCCGCTGCTCAATCCGTTCGCGCGGGTGCCGGTCTGCGGCCTGATCTCGCAATATAACGCATCCTCCCCGCCGGAGGCCGCGCTGTCGGTGCCACAAGTGATGCGGGCGACGCTCACCAAGCGGCTCAATATCCGCGGCTTCATCGTCAGCGACTTTGCAGCGCGCCATGCCGACTTTCTTCGCGACATGGCGGAGTGGCTCAAGGACGGCCGCATCAAATATCGCGAAGACGTGGTCGATGGCCTGGAGCAGGCGCCGCAGGCGTTCATCGGCCTGCTGCGCGGCGAGAATTTCGGCAAGCGGCTGGTCCGGGTTGCGCCATGAAACGAGGCCCGATTTTAGTAAGGAACGCTGGGCTGCGCGGCACACTGACCGGCGACGGCCAATCAGCCGCCGCCATCTCCTTTCCCGTCGCGGGATAACCTCATGTCCATTCAAACCGTGCTGCTGCCGCTGTTTGTGGAGGTGCTGCTCACCTTCGCGCTGATGTTCGGCATGATGTATTACCGCACCAATGCACTCAGAAACGGGGAGACCCGCTTGTCCGAGATCGCGATGCGCGAACCAGGCTGGCCGAAGCGCGCGACGCAGTTTGCCAATGCGTTCAGCAATCAGTTCGAACTGCCGGTGCTGTTCTATGTCCTGACCCTGCTGTCCATCGCGACCCATCACGCCGATAAGTTGTTCGTGATATTGGCGTGGCTGTTTGTGATTTTCCGTATCCTGCAGGCCGCGATCCACGTCACCAACAACGATGTCCGCCTGCGCGGCGGCTTCTACGGCGTCGGCGCCCTGGTGCTGTTCGTCATGTGGGTCGTCTTCATCATTCGCATCATGCTCGGGCTCGGATGACGCCCGGCGCGCGTCTTTCCGCCGCGATGGAGGTGCTGGCCGACATCGAGGCGCGGCGCCGGCCGGCGCCCGATGCGCTCAAGGACTGGGGCCTTGCACATCGCTTTGCCGGCTCTGGTGACCGCGCGGCGATTGCCGGCCTCACCTACGACGCGTTGCGCCGGCGCGCATCGAGCGCGCACATCATGGGCGATGACCGGCCGCGGGGAATGGTGCTCGGCATGCTCCGCCTCGCGCGTGGGCTCGATGTCGCTGCGATTGCGCGGCTCGCGGACGGTGCGGGCCATTCGCCCGCGGCGCTCGATGAGGCGGAACGTGCACGCCTCGATGCGGCCGACCTCACCGGCGCGCCGCCCTGGGTCGCCGGCGACTATCCGGAATGGCTCGATCCCTATCTTGCGCGGGTGTTCGGCGAGGAGCGCGCCGCGGAGGGCGCGGCTTTGGCGAGCCGCGCGCCGCTCGACCTGCGCGTCAACACGCTGAAGGGCGATCGCGAGCGTGTGGCCGCGGAGATTGCCGATCTCAATCCTGCCGTAACGCGGTGGTCGCCGCTCGGCCTTCGCATCAACGTTGCACCCGATGCCAAGAGCCCGTCGGTCCATGGCGAGCCTGCGTTCCTCAAGGGCATGGTCGAAATCCAGGACGAAGGCTCGCAGCTTGCGGCGCTGTTCGCGGGCGCCAGGCCCGGGGAGCAGGTGCTCGATCTGTGCGCCGGCGGTGGCGGCAAGACGCTGGCACTCGCGGCCGCGATGGAAAACCGCGGCCAGCTCTATGCGACCGACAATGACAAGCGCCGGCTTGCCCCCATTCATGACCGGCTGGCGCGCTCGGGCGCACGCAATGCGCAGGTCCGTACGCCAAAATCCATCGGCAATGAGCTCGACGATCTCACGGGCCGTATCGACCTCGCAGTGATCGACGCACCTTGCACCGGCATCGGTACCTGGCGTCGCAATCCCGATGCCAAATGGCGCATCCGTCCCGGCGCGCTTGCCCAGCGTGTCAACGAACAGGCCGCGATCCTCGATCGTGCCGCGACGCTGCTCAAGCCCGGCGGCCGTATTGCGTATGTAACCTGCTCCCTGCTGGCGGAGGAAAACGGCGATCAGATCCGCAGCTTTGTCGCGCGGCATGCGGAATTTTCCGTCGTTCCGCCAGCCGACGTTACCGGTGCGCTGGGCGAGCGCTCGTTCTTGTTCCGCCGCGCGGTATTGGTTGGGGAGGAAGGGCTGCTGATGACCCCGCGACGGACCGATACCGACGGATTTTTCGTGGCGATGGTCCGCCGTTCCGGCTGATCGCCGCCGAAGTCGGGCGCTATTCCACAGCCAAACCTCGCCATCGCCCTTGACCGCGTCCCTTCCGCGCCGCACATAAACAGATGGCCCTCGCGCTCAATTCATCTCACGCCCATCGCGCCGGATCGGACCGGCCCGCCATGCATGACCAGGTCGTGCACGACAAAATTCTCATCATCGATTTCGGCTCGCAGGTCACGCAGCTCATTGCCCGCCGCGTGCGCGAGGAGAAGGTCTATTCCGAGATCGTGCCCTACCAGAAGGCCGAAGAAGCGTTTCGCCGGCTCAATCCGAAGGGCGTGATCCTCTCGGGCGGACCGGCGTCCGTGCTCGACGAAAATGCGCCGCTGGCGCCGCCGGCGATCTACACGGCGGGCGTCCCGATCCTCGGCATCTGCTACGGCGAGCAGGCGATGGCGGCGCAGCTCGGCGGCAAGGTCGAGGCCGGACATCACCGCGAATTCGGCCGCGCCGAAATTCTCGTCACCGAGGACTCGCCGCTGTTCGAGGGCGTGTGGCGCAAGGGCGAACGCTATCCGGTGTGGATGAGCCACGGCGACCGCGTCACCACGCCGCCCGCGGGGTTCCGTGTGGTCGGCACGTCGGCCAACGCGCCCATTGCGCATGATCGCCGACGAGACGCGCAAGTTCTACGCCACCCAGTTCCACCTCGAAGTGATGCACACGCCGCAGGGCGCGGCGCTGATCCGCAATTTCGTCCGCAAGATCGTGGGCTGCCGCGGCGACTGGACCATGCGGGCGTTCAAGGACGAAGCGATCGAGAAAATCCGCGCGCAGGTCGGCAAGGGCCGGGTGATCTGCGGCCTCTCGGGCGGCGTCGATTCCTCCGTCGCCGCGGTGCTGATCCACGAGGCGATCGGCGAACAGCTCACCTGCGTGTTCGTCGACCATGGCCTGCTGCGGCTCAACGAAGCCGAGAAGGTCGTCGAATTGTTCCGCGGCCACTACAACATTCCGCTGGTGCACGTCGACGCGTCCGATCAGTTCCTCGCCGCGCTCGCGGGCGTCAGCGATCCGGAGACCAAGCGCAAGATCATCGGCAAGCTGTTCATCGACGTGTTCGACGCCGAGGCGAAGAACGTGGGCGGCGCCGAATTTTTGGCGCAGGGCACGCTCTATCCCGACGTGATCGAGAGCGTGTCGTTCACCGGCGGACCGTCGGTCACCATCAAGTCGCACCACAATGTCGGCGGCCTGCCCGAGCGCATGCACATGAAACTTGTTGAGCCCTTGCGCGAGCTTTTCAAGGACGAAGTGCGCGCGCTCGGCCGCGAGCTTGGCCTGCCGGAAGCTTTCGTCGGCCGGCATCCGTTCCCGGGGCCGGGCCTTGCCATCCGCTGCCCGGGCGACATCACGCGCGAGCGGCTCGACATCCTGCGGCGCGCCGACGACGTCTATATCGAGGAGATCCGCAAGGCCGGGCTCTACGATGAGATCTGGCAGGCCTTCGCGGTGCTGCTGCCGGTGCGCACCGTCGGCGTGATGGGCGACTACCGCACCTACGACTACGTGGTCGGCCTGCGCGCCGTCACCTCGACCGACGGCATGACGGCGGATTTCTATCCCTTCGACATGAAGTTCATCGGCCACGTCGCGACCCGCATCGTCAACGAGGTGAAGGGCGTCAACCGCGTGGTCTATGATGTGACGTCGAAGCCGCCCGGCACGATCGAGTGGGAGTGAGGGGGCATAATTCTAGACGCTTTCCTTCCATTTGCTGAAAACGCTAATTTGCACATTCGCGCAGCAAGGTTGTGACTTTAGCATCGAGATTGCGGGCGACGGCAAGTGCATCCGAATTGCCATAAGGCGCCAGATAACTCTCCATTTTGTCGTAGGAGAGATGCACGCCATCGGGACGCTCATGAACAAGGATCGTGACAGGAGCGTAAGAGCCAGCGTCGGGGACGTGCTTGACCATTTCTTTCATGATGAGCGGATTGCCCACCACAAACCGTGTGATCTTAGGCGTCATGGATCCAGTTTCACGACGCAGAATGGCGCCCAGGTCGAATTCCGCGAAGAGCATCAAACCGGTGCGGCCGAGGCCGCTTTGTGTCAGGTTGCCCGACCGCCGACTTGAGCGCGGCTACAACAGCGTCGAATGGTTTTGAGCTCGTGAGGCTGAAACGTTCCACCTCGACTTTTGCGATTGTCATTTTGTCCTCCGCAACAACGGTTTACGCTTCCAGGAAAGTCCGGACGTGGCTGACGAACATCTCGTGGTGCTGAAACAGGGCACCGTGCCCTGAATTGGGATAAAGGACCAGTTGAGCGTTGCTGAGTGCCTTGAACATTGCGTAGGCGTTGTTCGCCGGCAGCATGGTGTCGTCGCTACCGCTGACCACAAGAGTGGGCTGGCGGATGGCGCGCAGAATGGCGTGCTCGGGATCGGGTGTGGCGCACCAGGTGATCAGCGCCTTGGCCTGCGGATCGGTCACCGCGCTGCCGTTATCGGTGTCCCGATCGTCCTCACGCGCCTTCGTCCGCTTCAGGAACGCCAAGCCGAATGACTGGCTGGCGGACGACTTCGTGAAGAACAGTGGCAGGCGTGGGTCCGGCGCATCGGTATGCGAGAACGCTTCCTTGAGAACCGCCAAGAGGTGTTCCTCTCCGCCTCTCGGCGCGGTTCCGACGAGGATCAGCTTGCGGACCAGCGGTCCATGCTCGGCGGCGATCTGCTGGGCGATGAAGCCGCCGAGGGAAAAGCCCAACAGGTCGACTTCGGTAAGGCCGAGCAGGTTGATAAAGTTGACCGGGTCTCGCGCCATCGCCGCGACGTTGTCGGGCGTTTGACCCGTCGAGCGGCCGACTCCGGCGTTGTCGAAGGCAATCACAGGGCGATCGGCGGCGAGGGCGTTGACGACGGCGGGATCCCACGCGTCTATGTTGCCCGAGAAGTGCTGCAGGAGGACCAGCGGCGTTCCGGTCGATGGACCGAGGCGGCGATATGCGAAGCGGATTCCGCGACCTTCGATGTAACGGGTCGGCGCCGATTTCAAGCGTGGCGGCGTCCCGGCTCGCGATGTCGAGTTGAGTCATGTCATCCTCCGGATGTGCTGCATTTGTCTGGGCAAGCGTGCGTGCTCCCGGCGCTTTCGTGCCGGGAGCGATGGCGTCACTTCGCGAGCGCGGCCTTTTCAATCACAGCGGCGACTTCCTTGGCATGCACGACGAGCGAGGCGTGGCTGCCGGCGACTTCCGTTGTCTGTGCCTTCATCTCGGTGGCGAAAAACTTCTGGGCCTCGGGTGCGATCACCTTGTCCTTGGTGCTGATCACGTAGAACGTCGGCTTGTTGCGCCAAGCTGCCGTATCGACCGGTGCCTCGAACGCCGTGTGGTTCAACGGAAGCTGGTGGTTCGCCAAGGACTCGGCGATCGCCGGGGGAAGGTCAGCCGCAACCGCCGACGGAAACACTTTGGGATCGATATAGAGATTGCCTTTGTCGTCAGGATGAATCGCCGCGGCACCTTCGGTTGCCGGACCGCTCTTGGCGAGGGTCGCCAGAGATTGTCCCACGTCGGGCGCGAATGCGGAGACGTAGACGAGCGCGGAGACCTTGGGATCGTTACCGGCTTCGGTGATGACGACGCCGCCCCAGGAGTGGCCGACGAGAACGGTCTTGTCGTTCTGCTTCGCCAGAGCTTGTTTGGTGGCATCGACGTCCGCGGCAAGCGAGGTCAGCGGATTTTCGACGAGCGTGACGGTGTAGCCCTTCTTCGTCAGGATGTCGGCAACAGGCTTCCAACTCGTCTGGTCGACGAAAGCGCCGTGGACGAGCACGATGTTGTGAGCCGCCCCTTTGGGCAGTTCAGCCGACCGGGCGGGGGCGGCAAATGCCGCTCCGGCCAAGAGGACGGTGGCGGTCGAGAGGAGAAGATTTGGCATTGATAGCTCCTGTTGGATGACGGACGAGGCGGGGGCGGGGATGGGCAGGTGTTTCAGAGACGAATGGATGACCGACGACGCGTTGGTCCGCCTCGGCAGGAACTAATGAGAAGAGTTTTTGGACGGTAGAGCCCGATCGTCCAAGTATTGTGTCCGATCGTCCGCGGGATTAGCATCGCCGCTATGGATATCCTCGCCGAAGTACTCGACCGCGTTCGCCTCGGCGGCACCCTGCTTTTCCACTTCGAGCTCGGCCATCCCTGGAGTCTGGCGCTGCCACAGCGCCCCTACGCCCTGTTCCACTATCTCAGTTGTGGCTCAGCGACCCTCGCACTCGGACAGGGACGAGAAATCCGCATGACCGCGGGCGACTTTGTTGTCGTCTCACGCGGCGAGCCCCATGAGATTTATTCGGATCGCGGGACGACACCGTTTTCGGTGATGGACCTCGATCGATCGTCCGCGCATCTTGGCGTCCTTCGTCACGGCGGCATCGCGCAGCCGTTCTCGACCATGATCTGCGGCAAGTTCACTGTGGCGCGGCCCTCGCGCGGTAGCGTGTTGGAATTACTTCCGGCCGTGCTTCTCCTGAAGCCGACGGAGGACGGTGAGTGGCTCGAGGCAATTTTGCGACGCATGGTGAGCGAGTCGGCGCGCGAGCGTCCCGGCCAGGGTGTCGCGCTATCACGACTGACAGAAGTGCTCTTCGTCGAGGTGCTGCGAAGCTGGGTCAAGTCTCTCGGTCCCGGCGAAGGCGGGTGGCTCGGGGCGATGGCGGACCCGCACATCGGACCGGCGCTTCAGTTGATCCACGAGCGACCGGACCGGTCCTGGACTCTTGACGACCTCGGGCAGCGCGTGGGGCTAGGTCGCTCGGCGTTTTCGGCCCGCTTCACCAAGCTCGTCGGCCAGTCCATGTACCGTTATCTGATCGCCCGCCGGATGGAGAAGGCTGCTTTTCTGCTCGAATCCAGCGACGATGGGATTGCGCGGATTGCGACCCGTGTCGGTTACGAGACCGTGGCCGCATTTTCGAAGGTGTTCCTTCGACATCGCGGCCTGTCGCCAGGCCGTTACCGAGGAGTTTGCCGATCTGACGGCCACCGTAGGCAAGAGGACGTTCTGGAAGCAGAAGTCGCCGATTGACCTTGACCAAGCTGAAGTTCGTGCCGTTCTGTCATTCATGTCTGCTCTGGGCGGACCCTTCGGAATTGCAGCCACTGACGACGACGGTACTCTCGGCGACGACGGATCGCGCCCCGTTCGGCAGAGACCTTGAAATTCGACCGATCGATGCCGATAGTTGCCGAAACCAAGCGGATTCCGGATGGGCGAAACTCCCCTTTGAATTCAAGAGCGCGATTTTCTGGGGGATTGCCAAGACGGTTCTTCGTCACGCGCGGAAAAAATTTGTACCGCTAGTTCAACGCGTTATGGTTGTTCGAAACAATCGAGTGGGAATGACGGATCCAAACGGCGACAATAGCGTAGTTTCGGCGGCAATTTTTTCGCTGCCGTTCGAACGCCGTTTGAGTCCGTCTCATCAATTTCTGGCGCTCTTCATTTCTGATCATCAGGTCCGATCTGCTTCCGCTTTCGGAATGATGTAACGTCGCTTCAACGAACCGGAGTGCCCTGGCTTAGCGTCGCGTGCAGAAGGCGAAGTAGTGAAGAGCCAGGCGGCCGACCGCGGGATCGACGACTTCATGACCGTCCCCCGCTCGCGCCCAGCGTGACGAGAAGCTCGTCCAGCTGTTCGAACTGTTCGGACATCGCATCCGCAGCCCCGGTGCCGGCAGCGTCGAGCGCTTCCTTCGAGGGATAGAATTCGTGGAAGATCAGCAGCGTCTTGCCACCTTTTTCCTCTAGTCGGTCGTCGCGATCGTGGATATCGGGAGCCGACCGATCGATGTCGATAGTCGCTGAACCCGAGCAAACCGCAGATCGTCGAAATTCCTGTTTGGAATCAACAGTGCAAATTTCTGAGGGATCGGGCGAACGGTGTTCTGCCGTGCGCAGAAAAATTTTGCGTTGCTATATCAGCTCGTTACCATGTTTCAGAACAATCGAGTGGGTGTGAGGGGGAGCGCGGGCTTGGGCACTACCATCTACGGCATCAAGAACTGCGACACCATGAAGAAGGCGCGCGCCTGGCTGGACAAGCATGGTGTGGCCTACGAATTCCACGACTACAAGACCGCCGGCATCGAGCGCGAGCAATTGGAGCGCTGGTGCAAGAAGGTCGGCTGGGAGGCCTTGCTCAATCGCTCCGGGACAACGTTCCGCAAGCTTGCCGAAAAGGACAAGCAATCGCTTGACGCCGGCAAGGCGGTCGCGCTGATGCTGGCGCAGCCGTCGATGATCAAGCGGCCCGTGCTCGATCTCGGGCGCGGAAAGCTTGTCGTCGGGTTCAAGCCCGAGGTCTACGGCGAGGCGCTTGCCGCCTGAGGTTGCTGCAATGAGCATCGCTGCATGTCCGGCCGCGACGACGTTTTGGCGCCGTCCCCGCACTCAAGGCCGGGACTTGAGAAGCTCGTAAACCGTCGGATTGTCTGGACAGGCACGGAAGCCGCATTCCAGCACGGTCGAGATCACATTCAGTGCGGTCAGGCCGATCACCAGCCACACGGCTGCCCGCGCGAACGGACCGACCGACGTGGACTGAGTTGGGTCGCTTTGCGCGAATTGGCCGTCGAACAACAGCATGACGGCAATCAGCAGGGCGGCGGTCGCGAATCCGATGAACGCCCACGTATAGTAGTGATAGCCGAACAGCGCCGTGCCGAAGCCCGGATCGCCGGGCATGATGTGCAGGAGAATCTGGCGCATGGCGACGGCCGCGCCGAGCAGTGCGGCGAGGAGAGACAGGGCGTAGTGACTGGAACGCGGGCCGTAACGAACGTTCAGAATGGGGCCGATCGCCAGCATGGCGAACTGGATGCGTTGCAGAAGGCAAAGCGGGCAGGGCAATTCGTCCAGCACAAGCTGCGCGCCAAACGCGGCGGCGAGCACGAATGCAACGCCGTAGAGCCCGAGTGCATTGATGGCGACCGCGCGTGACCGGGTCATCCGCGAACCTCAGAATGACAGCTTAAGGACATCGGTGGCGTGATGGAGAAAAGTCGCAGCCGAGGCGATCAGCGCCATGGCGAACAGCGTCAATGTCAGCGTTCGCGAGCCCCACCAGGCACTGATCATCACGACGGTGATACCGAGAAACAGCGCGCTGAACTCCATCCTGGCTTCCCGATTGCAATGGCGTCTGCATTGTAAGGTAGTCTCGCCGGGTTGACATCCTTTTTCACCAAGCGCCGCAGACCCTGCGGTATGTATGCAGCCTTCGACCCGAGACCTGTGCTAGAAGCGCTGCCCAACGTGACGGTCCTGCTCGACGAAGAGGTCACCAGCGCCTCGTCGGGCAAGGCGGTCCATCGCGTCGTTGCGCGCAAACATGCAGACGGTTGAGCGCCCGGCCTTCGCGCTCGCAAGGAGAATCGAATGGAAATCAGTCTTGCCGGCCGCACCGCCCTGGTAACCGGAGGAAGCAAAGGAATTGGGTTTGCGATCGCGACGCAATTTGCGAAGTCGGGCGCCGATGTCGCCATCGTGGCGCGCGGGCGCGAGGCGCTCGATCAGGCCGTGAGCGCCGTGGGCAAGGACGCCAAAGGGCGTGTCGCTGGCTTCACTGGCGATGTTGCCAATGCGGCCGACATTGTGCGCATTCACGACGAAGTGACGAAAACGTTCGGCAAGATCGACATCGTCGTCAACAACGCCGGTACCTCGGCGACCAGCCCATTTGAAAAGCTCACCGACGAGTTCATGCAGCACGACTTGGATCAGAAGTTGTTCGCCGCCATCCGCTTCTCCCGGCTGGTCTGGCCGCAGATGAAGGAGCGTAAATGGGGACGCATCATCAACATTCTCAACATCGGCGCCAAAGCGCCGCGCGGCGGCAGCGCGCCCACATCGATTTCACGTGCTGCCGGCATGGCGCTGACCAAGGTGCTCTCGCATGAAGGCGCGCCGCACAACATCCTGGTGAATGCGATGCTGGTGGGCTTCATCGAGGCCGACCAGCACGTCCAGGCGGCGAAGAAGGCCGGCGTCGAGCTCAAGGACTACATCGCGGCGCGCGCCAAGGAGATTCCGCTCGGGCGCATCGGCAAGGCCGAGGAGTTCGCCAACCTGGCCTGCTTCCTCGCCTCCGATGCCGGCTCCTATATCACCGGCACCGCTACCAATGTCGATGGCGGCCGGTCGCCGGTCGTTTAGCGGGTGAACGGCTGACCGAATTGATGCTGCGGCCAGCCGTCAAATTCTTGTGTCGGTGATGGGCGGGCTTACGCGGCCAGCGCCTCCGCGGTGTCGGTGGCGCCGAACTCTTCGGCCATGGCGCGCTCCAGGATGTCCATGCCCTCTTCGAGTTCGGCGAACGTGGTGGTCAGCGGCATCATGCACTTGATGACCTCGTCCTCCGGGCCGGCGCGCTCGATGATCAGGCCGTAGCTGTAGGCCTTCTTGGTCACCGACGCGGCGCGGGCCGGGTCGGCGCAGCGCACGCCGATCATCATGCCGCGGCCCTTGACCTCGACGGCGTGGCCTTCGAAGCGATCCACCAGACCCTGCAGGCGCTGCGCGAGGTAGCGGCCCTTGGCCTGGATCTCGTTCTGGAACGCATCGTCGGACCAGTAGTGCTCGATCGAAGCGGTCGCGGTGACGAAGGCGTGGTTGTTGCCGCGGAAGGTGCCGTTGTGCTCGCCCGGCTTCCACACGTCGAGTTCGCGCTTGAGCACCACCAGCGCCATCGGCAGGCCGTAGCCCGAGAGCGACTTCGACAGCGTGATCACGTCCGGCTTGATGCCGGCCGGCTCGAACGAGAAGAACGTTCCGGTGCGGCCGACGCCGGCCTGGATGTCGTCGACGATCAGCACGATGCCGCGCTTGTTGCACAGCGCCTCAAGGCGCTTGAGCCAGTCGATGCGCGCCACGTTGAGCCCGCCCTCGCCCTGCACGGTCTCGAGGATCACGGCGGCCGGGGTGTCCATGCCGCCAGACGGGTCGGAGAGAACCTTCTCGAGATGCGCGATGGTGTCGACGCCCTCGCCGAAATAGCCGTCGAACGGCATCGCGGTGGTGTTGGTCAAGCGCGACGCCGGCGGCGGCGCGCAGATACGAGTTGCCGGTCACCGCCAGCGCGCCCATCGACACGCCGTGGAAGCCGTTGGTGAAGTAGATGACGTTCTGGCGGCCGGTGACCTTGCGGGCGATCTTCAGCGCGGCTTCGACCGCGTTGGTGCCGGTCGGGCCGACGAACTGCATGACGTAGTTGTCGAGGCCGCGCGGCTTGAGGATGACGTTCTGCATCGCCTCCAGGAAGCGCTCCTTGGCGACCGTGTGCAGGTCGAGCGAGTGGGTGATGCCGTCGTCCATGATGTAGTCGACCAGCGCGCCCTTGAAGACGTCGTTGTTGTGGCCGTAGTTCAAGGAACCGGCGCCGGCCAGGAAGTCGAGGTAGCGGTTGCCGTGCACGTCGGTGAGCTCGGTGCCCTTGGCGCGGCTGAACACGGCCGAGAAGCTGCGGGCGTAGGAGCGCACGTTGGATTCGAGGCTCTCGAACACCGCGGTCTCGGTCTTCGGGGCGGCGATCTGGGTGGTGATGTTCGTGCGGTCCAACATGGTGTCCTCTTTGTCCCGGTTCGGGGGGCGACCAATCGCCCTGTCCATGACCAGGACCTTACGGACACCCCCCAATCGCCGATGTGCTCGCCATCACGCTTCGGCGCTTTTGGCGGCGGCCGGGCGGGCAAGGGAATGCAGGGCGCAGGCCGGTTTCCGGGCGGCCGCCAGGGGTGGCAAGGATCTCAACCTCTTGCCTTATCCGATTGATCTATCGTGTGTTTTCGCGAGAACCCTCCTGTCTGGCGGATGCGGCCATCGCCTGGCTGGGCCGCCCAAACCGGGGCTTGCCGCGACCAGGCGAGGTGTTTGTCTTTAGGCGGCCAGTTCGAGGACGCCCGGCACCGCGACGACCAGTTCGGGCCGGTTGCCGTTCTCGAACCGCGCGAACTTGAAGGCTTCGGCCCGGCTGACGAACAGCCCGCCGCGCAGCCCGCGCTGATCCTTGGCGATCCACTGGCCGCGGCTGTTCTTGCCGATCAGGAACACCGAGGTGTCGAGACCGTTCGCTGCGAATGTTTCACCTTGGCGCATGACACTGTCCTTCGAATTGGCGTTTCGTTGTTCCGGGCGGCTGCTCACCGCCATCTGTCCGCACCTTAGGGATCAGCCCGCCGCGCCGATGTGCCCGCCATCACGATTGTGCGCATTGGCGGTTACGGTCGGCCTTGGACCGGAGTTGCGCGCTATCTGGCGTCGCGGGCGGAACGAATCCCGTCACGCCGGCCAATGCGCCATGTCTTGCCATTAACCCGCCGTTAACCAGTTTCGGGCGAGGACGGCATTGCCAAATCGCGCACCGGAGGGACGGCGATGTCAAACGACAAGGGCCATTCTGAACTGCTGGCTGAGAGTGCGATCCGGCGGCAAGGCCGCGCGGGCACAGATGCGGTTCAGTACTACGCTGGACTGTTGGCGGCGCTCGATACGTTCGAAACTGAATTCAGGGTGATCGTAAATCCGTTTCCGCAGCCGTGCTGAGGATTTAGCGGCGAGCGAGCGTTCAAAAGAGATCGGCCGGCGGGGCTAAGATGGCGGCTGGAATTCGAGCAACTTGCGCTTCGCATAGGCGTAGATCTTGCCGCTCTCTTGCATGCCCGGCAGGCACAATTCGACGATCTTTTCGGCGACACCGTCGGGCGTCTCCAGAGTCATCGGGTCCTCGCCCGGCATTGCCTGCGCGCGCATGCGGGTGCGCACCGGGCCGGGCGTGAACAGGTTGACCCGCACATTGGAAGTGACGGTTTCCGCCGCGTAGGTGCGCGCCAGTGTCTCCAGCGCGGCTTTCGAGATGGCGTACGGACCCCAGTAGGCACGGGCGCGCGATGCCCGCCCCGACGTCAAAAATACGACTCGTCCCGCATCGGAAAACTTCAACAGCGGGTCCAACGCGCAGATCAGCCGCCAGTTGGCGGTGACGTTCACCGCCATGACGTCGTCCCAGGCCTTCGGCTCCACATGCCCAAGGGGGGAGAGCGTTCCGAGAATCCCGGCATTGCCAACGAACACGTCGAGCCGGCCGAAACGCTCGTGCAGGGCCACGCCGAGCCGGTCGATGCCTTCGTAGTCCTTGAGATCGAGCGGCACGAGCGTGGCCTGGCTGCCCGCGGCCTTGATGGCGTCGTCGAGTTCTTCAAGTCCACCGACGGTACGGGCGACCGCGACGACATGTGCGCCGGCTCTGGCGAGTGCAAGCGATGTGGCAAAGCCGATACCGCGCGATGCGCCGGTCACAAGCGCGATGCGGCCGGCGAGGGGGAGAACCATCAGGGCTACCTTTGAGTGACGGGGCGGGCGCATCTGCCCATACGCCAGCCACGGCATAGAGCCACGATTTCTGCGTTTTTGCACCCGAGGGATCGGGCGCGAATCGGGGCCCCGTCAACAGGGCCCGTGCCGCCATCGGCGGCGTGGAACGCGGTTGGCAAAATCATTCAGCGCCTTCCCGGTGGTGAGGTCCTGTCCCGCATCGTGGGCAGCGGCCGGCGCCGCGGCTGAAACCCGATTTGCGTCCGGCGACGCACCAAACGGGAAAAGCACCCAAATTTCAGGCTCATCGATCCCTTCAGGCAACGCCCCCGCGGGCCAAGATGTCGCGGGATGCGCGTGGCTTTGCCGCTGCGACATGTCGATTTATTGCGTTCTGCCCACCTAACTGCAAGTATTGTGGGCCGGTTGGCAAAAGAAGAATTGGGAGGATGCCATGCACCGTATCTTGGCCGTCGCGCTTGGCGCGGCGGCGATTACACTATTGTTCGCCCCTTTGACCGCGACGGCGCAGACGCCCATCACCTTGCGGCTGCATACGTTCCTGCCACCGGTGTCCAATCCGGTGAAGCACTTCATGGTTCCGTGGGCCGAAAAGATCGAAAAAGACTCAAAGGGCCGCCTCAAGGTCCAGGTCTACCCGTCGATGCAACTCGGCGGCAAGGCGGAGCAATTGCTCACGCAGGTGCGCGACGGAGTAGTGGACATCGTCTGGACATTGCCCGGCTTCACGCCCGGCGTCATGCCCAAGCTCGAGATTTTCGAACTGCCGTTCCTGCACCGAAGCACAAAGGCGACCGTGATGGCGCTGCAGGACTACACCGCAAAGTACATGAAGAAGGACTTCGAGCCGTATCATGTGCTGCTGGTGCACTGTCACGCCGGCGCACTCTTCATGACCAAGGATCCGATCAACAAGGTCGATGATTTCAAGGGAATGAAGCTGCGGTCCTATTCGCGCACCAATGCCTGGATCCTGGAAGCGCTGAATGCCGTGCCGTTGCAATTGCCGTTGCCCGAACTCGTCCCGATGATGAGCAAAGGCACGATCAGCGGCACCATCCTGCCGTACGAGATCGCGCCGGCGGTCAAGATGCAGGACCTGGCCAACTACTTCACCACGCTTGCGCCGCCGCAGCCGCGGCTGAGCACCGCGATCTTCACGCTGCTGATGAACAAGAGCAAGTACGATAGCCTGCCGCCTGATCTCAAGAAGGTGATCGACGACAATTCGGGCGCCAATCTCGTTCCGACCGCCATCAAGACCTGGGATCAGGTCGAACTGGACGGCGAGAAGGTGATCCACTCCAAGCCCAAGAATAAGTTCGTCACGCTCAGCCCCGAGGAAACCGCAAAGTTCAAGACCAAGGTGCAGCCGGTCTTCGATCGCTTCGTCAAGCTCTTGAACGATTTCGGCGAGAACGGAAAACAGATCCTGGCAGACGTCGAGGCGCTGGAGGCGAAATATTCGCAATGACCGGCATGCGCCGGCTCATCCGATCTTAATTCCGGGCCCAATCCGATGTCGGAAGGATCACATGAGAGAGGTCGGCCAACCGATGCGGTTGGCCGGATTCTCTTCTTCGTGTCGAAGGCGCTGGCGGTCTTCGGCGGCATCCTGTGTTTCATCATGGCGATTGTCGTGACGGTGAGCGTGACCGGCCGTTACCTGTTCGCCGCTCCGATCCCCGGCGACTACGACATTGTCGCCATCCTGTCCGGGTGCGCGGTGTTCGCGTTCCTGCCCTATTGTCAGATCACGCGCGGCAATGTGATGGTGGATTTTTTCACGACCGGCGCAAGTCCGCGGACCAAAGCCGTGCTCGATGCGATCGGCACACTCTTCTACCTGGCGGTCGCAGTGCTTTTTACATGGCGTCTGTATTACGGAATGCTCGAACTGCGTCACAGCGGTGAGATGCTCGCCAATTTCACCTTCTATCGCTGGTGGACCATTCCGCTGAACGTCTTCTGCATGATCATCCTGGTCCTGGTGATTGCGTACACGCTCGTTCGCGACATTGGCGACGTGAAGAGAGGCGAAAGTAGCGACGTGACGAGAGGCGAAGCGTCGGCTTGATCCGCCGTCGAGGGGAGTGCGGCCATGAGCGACCTGGCGATTGGCGCAACCGGCTTTGCCGTGTTGTTTGTCTTCATCGCGCTTCGCGTGCCGATCGGCGTTGCCATGATCGCCGTCGGGGTCGTCGGCTATGTCAACATCGCCGGGACAACCGCGCTGCTGAGTTACCTCAAGACCGAAATGTACTGGCGATTTACCTCGCCGGACCTGTCGGTCATTCCGCTGTTCCTGATGATGGGCCATTTCGCCGCGCGCGCCGGCATCACGACCGCGTTGTTTCGCGCCGCCGCCGCCTGGATCGGGCACTTTCGCGGCGGGCTCGCGATGGCGGCGGTCGGCGGATGCGCGGCCTTCGGCACGGTCAGTGGCTCCTCGCTCGCCACCGCCGCGATGATGGGGCAGGTGGCCCTGCCGGAACTGCGCCACTACAAATATTCCGGGGCCTTGGCGACCGGGGCTCTTGCGGCGGGAGGCACGCTCGGAATTCTCATTCCGCCGTCGATCGTGCTGATCATCTATGCGATCATCGTCGAGGGTAATATCGTCGATCTATTCCAGGCCGGCTTCGTTCCCGGTTTGCTGGCGACGGCCGGATACATGGTGGCGATTGCCGTCGTGGTCCGGATCGATCCCAAGGCAGGTCCGGCCGTGGCGCGGGTCGACAGCGCCGAGCGCTGGAATTCGCTCCGACAGATCTGGACGGTCGTTGCGATCTTTGTCGTGGTGATGGGCGGTATCTACTCCGGCATTTTCACCCCGACCGAAGGGGCCGGGGTCGGTGCGGTGGCGACGTTTCTGCTCGCCGTGACGTATGGCGGAATGCGCCTTCAGGGATTTCTGGATGCGCTGGTCGAGACCGGCGCCACGTCGGCGATGATCTTTCTCATTCTGCTCGGCGCCGATGTATTCAACGCCTTTCTCGGGTTTTCTCGGCTGCCAATCTGGACCGCCGACCTGTTCCAGAATTCGGGGCTTTCGCCTTATCTCGTCATGCTCGGCATGATCGGGCTCTATCTGGTGCTCGGATGCGTGATGGATTCGCTGGCGATGATTCTCATCACCATTCCGATATTCTGGCCCATCATTGCGGCGCTGGAGTTCGGTCTCGAAGCTGACGATCTGAAAATATGGTTCGGCATCATCGTGCTGAGCGTGGTCGAGATCGGGTTGATCACGCCGCCGGTGGGTCTCAATGTATTCGTGATCAATTCGCTCGCCAAGGATGTGCCGATGGCGGAAACATTCCGCGGCGTCGTGCCGTTCTTGATCTCGGACGCCGTGCGTGTCGCACTGATCGTCTTAATTCCGGCCTTGAGCTTGTTCCTGCCGCATCTGATCGCGAATTGAGCGCTCAGAAGTCCGCATCGTTCTCGCCGCGGGTCCGACATGCGAAGTTCTGAACCAAAGCCACACTAGATCGGTAAGCTGCTAATGGTCCTTTAATTTCTAACATTCGCAAAACGAACCCACCGAAACGGGATGCGAATGTTAGAATCGGACTGCTAGCCAGCCTCGGCGAGCAGCGACAACTGCCGGGGCTGTGCCTCGTGGCCGGTCTGGTCGGTGAGCGGCGTCGGATAGTCGCCGGTGAAGCAATGGTCGGTGAATTGCGGCCGCACCGGATCGCGTTGTTCGCAACCCATCGCGCGGTAGATGCCGGCAACCGAAAGAAATGCCAGCGAGTCGGCGCCGATGAATGCGCGCATGCCCTCGAGGTCGTGATTCGCGGCCAGGAGCTTGTCGCGCTCGGGCGTGTCGATACCGTAATAGTCGGAATGCGTGATCGGCGGCGAGGCGATGCGCATGTGGACCTCGCGGGCGCCGGCATCCCGCATCATCTGCACGATCTTCACCGACGTGGTGCCGCGCACGATCGAGTCATCGATCAGCACGATCCGTTTGCCGGCGACCACCGCGCGATTGGCGCTGTGCTTGAGGCGCACGCCGAGCGCGCGAATGTGCTGCGTCGGCTCGATGAAGGTGCGGCCGACATAGTGGTTGCGGATGATGCCGAGTTCGTACGGGATGCCGGAGGCCTGCGCGTAGCCGATGGCTGCCGGCACCCCGGAATCGGGCACCGGTACGACAATATCCGCGTTCGCCGGCGCCTCGCCCGCCAACTCCGCTCCGCAGGTCTTGCGCACGTCGTAGACGCTGCGGCCGCCGATGACCGAATCCGGCCGGGCGAAATAGATGTACTCGAAGATGCATGGCCGCGGTGCCATCGGCGGAAACGGCTTATGCGAGTGCACGCCCTGTTCGTCGAACACCACGACCTCGCCGTTCTCGACGTCGCGGACATATTTTGCGCCGATAATGTCGAGCGCGCAGGTTTCCGAGGCAAGGATCGGATGACCGTCGAGGGTGCCGAGGACCAGCGGACGAATGCCAAGCGGGTCGCGGGCGCCGATCAGCTTCTTGTTGGTCAGCGCGACGAACGCATAGGAACCTTCGAGCGCGCGCAGGCCGTCGATGAAGCGATCGATGAACCGGTTGCGTTTGGATCGAGCCACCAGATGCAGGATGACCTCGGTGTCGGAGGTCGACTGCATGATGGCGCCTTCGCGTACGAGCTGGCGGCGCAGCGTGAGCCCATTCGTCAGATTGCCGTTATGGCCGACCGCAAAGCCGCCGCCGTCGAGTTCGCAGAACAGCGGTTGCACGTTGCGCAGGATGGTTTCGCCGGTGGTCGAATAGCGCACGTGGCCCATTGCCGACGTGCCGGGCAGGCGTTCGATCACCTCGCGGCGGGAAAAGTTATCGCCGACGAGACCCATGCGCCGTTCGGAGTGGAAGCGCGCGCCGTCGAACGACACGATGCCGGCGGCCTCCTGGCCGCGATGCTGCAAGGCGTGGAGACCGAGCGCGGTGATGGCCGCGGCGTCCGGATGTCCGAAAATGCCGAATACCCCGCATTCTTCCCGCAGGCGGTCGCCGTCGAACTCATCTTGTAGTGAAGCGAAATCGCCAGCGGCGAACTCGGTCTGCTCCCTCCCCCCTTGTGGGGGAGGGGTGGGGAGGGGGGTAGCAGTTGTTGCGCACGCCAGATCAGCAGTTACTCCCACCCCCAACCCCTCCCCACAAGGGGGAGGGGAGCACATCGAGACTGCCGCGCTGACGTTCATCCCATCTAGATTCATAAGATCAAAGATCCCGGCGTCGACTGGAGACTTGGTCAGGCCGTTCATCGGTCGTCCATTTCTGCCCCTCGGCCGGCTAGCGCGCCGGGCTTCGGGCGGGAGTTGTCGACGGTGCGCCGGGCAAGTCGAGCCCGGATCGTTGGGCCGGGGCAGGGGGCTCTTCCTCTTCCGCCGGCTTGGGCTTCTTCAACCGTTTTAAGATGGTGTTCTCCGGGTCATCCGGCAACATCGACATCAGCCAATCGCCGGTACCCTGCAGCACGACGCGCGATTTGGCGGTGCGGACCCATTCCGGCTGGCTGCGTTCGGGCACCAGCCAGGCAAAGAACAGGAAGGCCACGACCACGATAAGCAGGCCGCGGCCGAGCCCGAACAGAAAACCGAGCGTGCGGTCGAGTGCGCCGATGCGGCTGTCGAGCACCATGTCGGAGAACCGCACCGTAATGACCGAGACGATCAGCAGCGTGCCGAGAAAGACGACGCCGACCACAACGGCGGCGGCAATGATGTCGTTGTTGAAGTACGACTTCGCGAACGGCAGCAGTTTTGAATAGGAGTAGAGCGTGACCACTGCGGCGATGCCCCAGGCCGCAATCGACAAGACTTCGCGCATGAAGCCCCGGATCATCGCAAGCAGGGCGGAGATCAACATGACGGCGATCAGGATGATGTCGAGGAGAGTGATAGGCATGATGGGCGTCAGGCTCTCTTACGCTTCCAGGACCGCACGACTTGGAACATCACCAATCGACATGTTGCGCAACCAAGACCTCGGGCCCCGGTTGAGCGAAACGGCGTCAGCGCCTCCATCGCCGGTCCATCGCCGATTCGAGGTGGCAAGCTCGCGGCCCTCTGCCGGTCGCGAGTTGGCGAAAGAGCGTACCGTAGGATCGCCCCAACTCTCTCATTTCCTTGCCATTATTGCCCTGCCGCGACGTGCTCGCTGCGCCGCCGGGTGGAGGTAGAAAAGTCCGCCGCTGTATAGCCCGGCGGGCCGCTGCCGTCATCCGTCTTGTTCACCGCCTGTTGAATGCTCGACCGGGGTTTGACCCGGGAATGGGGCAAGGAACGCAGCGGTCATCACCCGCTCGCGGACCGGTTGGATCACCGTTTCGAGGCAATTGTCAGGCCGGAATCGGCGGATGGTGATGCCTCGCTCGCCGCGCGGCGCTCAGGCTTGGCGGTGCGCTTGCCGCGTGCGGCGATGTCGGCGACCAGGTTCGTGAGGCTTGCGACATGTTCCAGCGTCAGGCCGCTGTCGCTGCGGGTTTCGGCGCGCCCGGCTTCCGGTAGGATGGCGCGCGCGAAGCCCAGCTTCTGCGCTTCCTTGAGGCGGGCTGCCGCCTGAGCGACCGGACGTACCGCGCCCGACAGCGAGACCTCGCCGAAATAGACGGCATCGGCCGGAAGCGGCGCATTCGCCAGCGACGAGACCAGCGCAGCAGCGGCCGCGAGGTCGGCGGCAGGCTCCTGGATGCGAAGCCCGCCCGCCACATTGAGATAGACGTCGCAGCCCGACAGCTTGACGCCGCAGTGCGCTTCCAGCACCGCCAGCACCATCGATAGCCGGCTCTGGTCCCAGCCGACCACCGCGCGCCGCGGCGTTCCGAGCGAGGTCGGCGCGACCAGCGCCTGGATTTCGACCAGCAGCGGGCGGCTGCCTTCGATGCCGGCGAACACCGCCGTGCCGGGGGAGCCGAGATCGCGTTCGGAGAGAAACAGCTCCGACGGATTGGCAATCTCGCGCAGGCCTTCACCGGTCATCTCGAACACGCCGATTTCGTCGGTGGGGCCGAACCGGTTCTTGACCGCACGCAGAATGCGGAACTGGTGCGAGCCTTCGCCTTCGAAGGAAAGCACCGCGTCGACCATGTGCTCGACCACTCGGGGGCCGGCGATCTGCCCATCCTTGGTGACGTGGCCGACCAGCATCACGGTCGCGCCCGAGCGCTTGGCGTAACGGATGAGCATCTGCGCGCTGGCGCGGACCTGGGTGACGGTGCCGGGCGCGGACTCGACCATGTCGGTCCACATCGTCTGGATCGAATCGATGATGACCAGACGTGGCGTCTGGCCTTCGGCGAGAGTCGCGGTGATGTCTTCAACCGAGGTCTCGGCGGCAAGCTCGACCGCGGCGCCAGCGAGGCCAAGCCGCTCCGCACGCAAACGCACTTGCGCGACTGCTTCCTCGCCCGAGATATAGATCGCGCGCTGGCCGGCGCGGGCCAGTGCGGCGGCGACCTGAATGAGCAGCGTCGACTTGCCGATGCCGGGGTCGCCGCCGAGCAGGAGGACCGAGCCGCGTACGAAACCGCCGCCGGTGACGCGATCGAACTCCGGTAGTCCCGAGGCGAGGCGAGGGGCGTCGTGCGTCGTTCCGGTCAGCGGTTCGAGCGCGAACTTCCGGCCCTTGCGCGGCGCGCGGCCGGGTGCCGATGGCCGCGCCGTCGCGGCGTTCTCCTCGGCGATCGTGTTCCACTCGCCGCAGGCGTCGCACTTGCCCTGCCAGCGCCCATAGACCGCGCCGCAGTTCTGGCAGATGAAGCTGGGATCGCGTCGCGCCATGGCATCAGGGGCCGAGTTGGGAAATGTCTTGTGGCGGATGGAGTTGCGGAGCAATCCTCAGGTTCGCGCGCAATACGCCGCGAACTCCAGGAATCGAATCACGCGCCCTTGTAAACCCGATGGTAGCGCGTGCCGAGGCTGGTCAGCACCTCATAGCCGACGGTTCCCATCGCGGCGCCGAGTTCGTCGATGTCCATGCCGTTGCCGATCAGCGTTGCAAAGTCGCCCCGCCGTACGGTGCCTTCAGCAAGGTCGGTCACGTCCACGGCCATCAGGTCCATGGTGACGCGGCCGACGATCGGACAGCGCTTGCCCGCCACGACCACCTGCGCGGCCGCTTTGGTTTTGGTGGCGCTGGCCGAACGCAGGAAGCCGTCCGCATAGCCGACGGCCACCAGCGCGACGCGGCTCGGCCGGCTGGCGGTGAATGTCGCGCCGTAACTCACGGTGTCGCCGCGGTTGAGGCTGCGCACCTGAATGATCCGGCCCTTGAGCTCGACCACCGGGTTCATCGGGTTCTTGCGCCCCGGCGTCGGGTTGGAGCCGTAGAGCGCAATGCCCGGACGCACCAGGTCGCAATGGAGGGTGCCGCCGATGAATATCCCGGAGGAATTGGCGAGCGAGGAAGGCACGCCGCGGAAACTGATGCGGATGTCGCGAAACAGCCGGACCTGCCGGTCGTTGAGCGGATGCTCCGGCGTGTCGGCACAGGCCAGGTGGCTCATCAGCAGCGTGAAGCCGTGATGCTCCGACTGCAGCCGCGGCGCGATCGCGATCGCTTCCTCGGGCGTGACGCCGAGCCGGTTCATGCCGGTATCGACATGGAGCGCCGCGCCGCCGCGCCAGCGATGCGCGGCAACGAAACTGTCCCACTCGGCAAGTTCGGTCGTGCTGTTGATCACCGGCCGCAACCGGGCGTCGGCGACCGCCGGCGCGGTGCCGGGCATCAGCCCGTTGAGCAGGTAGATGTAGGCGTCGGGCGCGATTGCCCGCAGCCGGCGGCCCTCGGTGAGGTCGGCGACAAAGAACGTGTCGCACCCGGCCTTGACGAGCTTCCTGGCGACCGGTTCGAGACCGCAGCCGTAGGCATCAGCCTTGACCACGGCGGCGCACTCGACCGGCACGGTCATGCCGGCGAGCCGCTTCCAGTTGGCCGCGATCGCGCCCAGATCGATGGTCAGCACGCCACCGGTTTCGCCTTCGGCCGGAGGCGCCGGCGGGGCGAGCACGGGGTGCAGGCTCGGATCGTGAGCGGTCATGATCAGCGGTTATGGCGGTCCTTGGCCCATCCGTCCAGTGTCGGACGGACACAGGATCGCGGCGTTTAGCGGGCGCCGGCAGGCCTGCGCCCGACCGCGTTCGGCTAGAACTGATCCGGCTGGTGGCCGCCGCCGAAACTGTCCCCGATTGCAAGATTGCCAAAGCGTGTGACCGAGGCGTCGAACTGCAGGTTGACGGTGCCGGTCGGACCATGGCGCTGCTTGCCGATGATGACCTCGGCCTTGCCGTGCGCCACATCCATTTCGGTCTGCCACTTGATGTGCTCGTCGGAGCCCGGCCGCGGCTCCTTGTTGCTGAGGTAGTATTCCTCGCGGAACACGAACATCACCACGTCGGCGTCCTGCTCGATCGAGCCGGATTCGCGCAGATCGGAAAGTTGCGGCCGCTTGTCGTCGCGGTTCTCGACCTGGCGGGACAACTGCGACAGCGCCATGATCGGCACATTGAGTTCTTTCGACAGCGCCTTGAGGTTGGTGGTGATCTCGGTGACTTCCTGCACCCGGTTTTCCTGCGAGCGGCGCGACGAGCCCGACAGCAACTGGATGTAGTCGATCACCATGAGGTCCATGCCCTTCTGCCGCTTGAGGCGGCGGGCGCGCGCGGCAAGTTGCGCCACGGTCAGGCCGCCGGTCTCGTCGATGAAGAACGGCAGGTGCTGGAGTTCGATGGCGACGTCCTTGATCTTCTCGAAATCGCGCTCGTTGATGCCGCCGCGCCGGATGGTGCTGGACGGGATGCCGCTCTGCTCGGCGATGATACGGGTGGCGAGCTGCTCGGCCGACATTTCCAGCGAGAAGAAGCCGACGATGCCGCCGTTGACGGTCTTGATGTGACCGTCGGGCTGCACTTCGCCCTGCCAGCCGCGCGCGACGTTATAGGCGATGTTGGTGGCGAGCGCGGTCTTGCCCATGCCGGGACGGCCGGCGACGATGATCAAGTCGGAGGACTGCAAGCCGCCCATCTTGGCGTCGAGGTCTTTGAGCCCGGTCGCAAGCCCCGACAGTTTTCCCTCGCGCTGATAGGCGCGCGCCGCCATGTCGACCGCGGTGGTGAGCGCGGTCTCGAATTTCTGGAAGCCGCCGCCGAAGCGGCCGATCTCGGCGAGCTCATAGAGCCGCTTTTCGGCATCCTCGATCTGATCGCGCGGCGCGAAATCGACCGGCGCCGCGAAGGCGACGTTGACCATGTCCTCGCCGATCCGGATCAGATCGCGCCGGATGGCGAGGTCGTAGACCGTCCGCCCGTAATCCACCGCGTTGATGATGGTGGTCGCTTCCGCCGCGAGGCGCGCGAGATACTGCGCGATCGACATGCCGGCGATATCGAAATCGGCCGGAACGAAGGTCTTGAGCGTGACCGGCGAGGCAAGCTTGCCGGTGCGAATCAGGCTGCGGGCGATGTCGTAGAGCTGCTGATGGATCGGCTCGAAGAAATGTTCCGGCTCGAGAAAATCGCTGACGCGGTAAAGCGCCTCGTTGTTGACGAGGATCGCGCCCAGCAAGGCCTGCTCGGCCTCGATATTGTGCGGCGCGGTACGATAAGCCGGTGTGGTTTCTTGTGGTTGCCTGCGGGCAACTGATTCGAGCGCTGCCATGATCCCCGGGTGGCCTTCCAATCGGTCGAAAGAGAGGCGCGTGTACACCCCGCGGCGATTCGGTGCGACCACGCGATGACGCTGTCCCCGATACCCACCGCAGTCAAAATAACGCGCACAATCCGCTCGACTGTGGCTTGACCATCAAGCGGTAGTGGCGGCGCGTGCGGC
>CAVWOV010000027.1:0-44749 GCA_963756715.1 uncultured Alphaproteobacteria bacterium | reverse complement strand
TGAACGGCCAGATCAATGCGTTCGAGAGTTGGCCCGCCGGTTACGTCTGCTTCAATCGCCGCTTCATCTATGCGGGGCTTGAGTGGTATCGCAGAACTACAGCATGTTCATCGACGAATTGCGCACGCTCTGCGGCGGCAGCGTGTTCCAGATGCCGGCCGATGTCTCGGTGATGGACGACCCCGAGCTCGCCAAGCAGTTCTCGACCTTCTGGCAGACGCCGCAGGCCGATGCGTTGAGCCGCATGAAGCTGTTCAAGCTCGCCTGGGACATGACCGGCTCGGAGTTTGCCGGACGGCATCTGCAATACGAAAAGTTCTACGCCGGCGCGTCGTTCATCATCCGCAATCATTCCTACCGCGAGACCGACTGGAGCGAATTCAACAAGCTCGTCGACGGCCTGATGGCCGGCTACGGCGTCCCGGAGGGCAAGCAATCCGGCAAGAAGGTCGCCTGACGGTAGCCGGACGCTGACCTCACCCTGATCGTTGCTCATTCTGACACGCCACATGCGACGCGCCACCTCATGCTGAGGAGCGACCGCAGGTCGCGTCTCGACGCATGGCCGCGTACCTGATGCCAGCCGCCATCCTTCGAGACGGGCGCTTCGCGACCTCCTCAGGATGAGGCCTGAGCAAGTTCGCCCGGCGCTACATATACTACGTATATAAATGGGCACCAAAGTATGCCGCTTGCGTGCACTGCGAGCACGCGACCCTTCGGCTCGTTCGACGCAATGACCGCCGCGGCGAAGCCGGCGTCATGCGCATGTCAGATCATTGTCATCACTACGAATATAACTTCCGCAAAAAGAGTCCTTGCATGAAATCCAGAATTCGATTATTCTAATTGTTTTTTCGCGATCCAAGAAATTGAAATCGAGATCGTTTGAGTAAGACACGAGAGGCCGGAATTGACCGGCATGGAATACAAGTAAGAAGTAAGGGTGTTGCAATGAATTTCGAACTTTTCGGTACGGCGAACGCATCGCCAATTGAAAGCGTCATGGAGCCGCCACAGATCGAGTGGGGCGCGGCGACCGCCGCCGAACGCGGCCCGGTGATCGCAACCTTGCGCAATCCGCGCCATCGCAATGCGATCGGCACCCATGCCGGCGGTTATTCGGTCTATCGCGCGCTTGCCATCGCGGCGAAGACTTCAAGCCAGACCAACTCGCCGATCTTACCGACACCGCCCCGGCGGAACACATCGGACCGCATCCGCAATGGTTCGGCACCAAGAAAATCGTTTCGCTCGATCCGTGGGGACATCTGGTCGGGGAGGAATTCCGCGAATATCTGGCGCGCGGCTACGACATCCGTCCCACGATCGCGATCACGCGCGCCAACATCGACATGCCGGAAGTCCGCCAGGCCATCGTCGCCGGCCGCATTCCGATCGACGGCCAGATCGTCGGAGAAAACGGCGGCATCCGTGTGGTGAAGGCGGCGATCGATCCGGTCTGGTATCTGCCGGGCATCGCCGAACGGTTCAGCATCAGCGAGACCGAATTGCGGCACGGACTGCACGAGCAGACCGGCGGTATGTATCCCCAGCTTGTCGATCGTCCCGATCTCAAGGTCTTCCTGCCGCCGATCGGCGGAACGACGATCTACTGCTTCGGCGACCCGCAAAAGCTGAGCGACCCCAACACGCCGCTTGCCTGCCGGGTGCACGATGAGTGCAACGGCTCCGACGTGTTCGGTTCCGACATCTGCACCTGCCGGCCCTATCTGGCGCACGGCATCGAAATCGCCGTCCAGATGGCGCAGGCGGGCGGCGTCGGCCTCGTGGTCTATAACCGCAAGGAAGGCCGCGCGCTCGGCGAGGTCACCAAGTTCCTGGTCTACAACGCGCGCAAGCGGCAGAAGGGCGGCGACCGCCCCGAAGGCTATTTCCACCGCACCGCCTGCGTGGCGGGCGTCGAGGACATGCGCTTCCAGGAGTTGATGCCGGACGTGCTGCATTGGCTCGGCGTGACGCGCATCCACCGCTTTGCCTCCATGAGCGACATGAAATGCGATGCGCTGCTGCGCCAGGGCATCACCATCGATGAGCGCGTTCCGATCCCGGATGAGTTGGTTCCACCGGATGCGCGCGTCGAGATCGAGGCGAAAATTGCGGCCGGGTATTTCGCCGGCGACAAGCCGCGTGGCGATTTTTCCGGGACGGTTGGGCGGGCGCTCGACGAGTGATGGCGACGGCCTCCAGCACACACGCCGGATTGCGGCCGGCCCCGGATACGGTTGAAGCTCTGCCCGGCCTGGAATATCTGCGGACCGCCGCAGCGGTGCGCGAGCGTTGCCGCATGGTCTATGACTTTACAGCGGCGGGACGCTCGGCGCATTTCACCATCGAGCAAGCGCGACTAGGCGCAGTCGCCGCTTATGTCGCCGAGGTGACGCGCGACGCCTACCCCGATCTGCACATTCCATTTCACAGCCGGTGGCGGCATTTCGCAGCGGGCGGCATCGATCGCTGGCCCCTGTTGGAACGTCGGCTTGACGCCGATGCCGTCGAACGGGCGCGCGCGGCCGTCGATCTTGCGACCGTGAGCGTGCTGCTCGATGCCGGCGCCGGTGACGCCTGGCGTTATCGCGAGCCGGCAACCGGTGAGACGCTTTCGCGTTCCGAGGGGCTCGCGGTCGCGAGCCTCGATATGTTCGGCGCGGGCGGATTTTCCAGCGACCCGGATCGCCCGTGGCGCGCGGACGGCGCGGGGCTGGAGAAGATTACGCCTGAACAACTGGCCCGGCATTTTCAGGTCGGACCCGACAATCCACTGGTTGGATTGGAGCAACGCAGCCTGCTGCTTCGCCGCCTCGGGGCAGCTCTGAAGAACCGCCCCGACCTATTCGGCGCCGCGCCGACGCGTCCCGGCAATCTGATCGATTATTTTCTGCGCACGTCCAGCGGCCATCGCATTCCGGCCGCGACGATCCTCGCCACCTTGCTCGACGGCCTGTCGTCGATCTGGCCGTCGGGCTCATGCTGCGCGGCGTCCCCATCGGCGATGCGGGCCGCCACCAAGCCGTTCGTACCAATGACGGCACCGACCAGATCGTGCCGTTTCACAAGCTCTCGCAGTGGTTGACCTATTCGCTCCTCGAACCGATCGAGGATGCGGGGCTCACGGTGACCGGCCTCGACGAACTCACCGCCCTGCCGGAATATCGCAACGGCGGCCTGCTGATCGACCTCGGCGTGATCTGTCCGCGGCGGCCGGTCGACCTGCAACACTCGCATCAGGTTTCCTCCGAGATCGTTGTCGAATGGCGTGCACTGACGGTGGCGCTCATGGATCAACTGCTCGATGCCGTGCGGCGCGAACTCGGGCTCGATCACACGTTCACGATGCCGCAGATGCTGCAAGGCGGAACCTGGAGCGCTGGCCGGAAGATCGCGCTGGCGTTGCGGCCGCCGGGCGGCCCCTCGCCGCTACCGATTCTGGCGGACGGCACGGTGTTCTGAGCACGCGCCTTGCTGCATCGGCAAGCGCGATGCAATATCAATGGCGGAATGAATATCCCCAATCACACGGCGACACGCTCGGACGCCATTGCGCGCGCCCACGCGCATTTTGACGATGGCGATTTCATCGACGAACTGCGCCGGCGGGTAGCGATACCAAGCACCAGCCAGGAGCCGGACCGCGCCGAGGCGCTGCACGCCTATCTGCGCGACGAGATCGAGCCGGCGCTGACGCCGCTCGGGTTCACGTGCCGGATATTCGCGAACGCCAAGAACGACGGCCCGCCGTTCCTGGTGGCAGAGCGGATCGAGAACCCATCATTCCTCACCGTATTGATCTACGGCCACGGCGACACCGTCCGCGGGCTCGACGATCTGTGGCGGCACGGATTGTCGCCATGGTCGCTGAAGGTCGAGGGCGAGCGCATCTACGGCCGCGGCACCGCCGACAACAAAGGCCAGCACAGCATCAATATCGCTGCGCTCGCGGCGGTGCTTGCGGAGCGCGGCCGGCTCGGCTTCAACGTCAAATTTCTGATCGAGATGGGTGAAGAGGTCGGCTCCGCCGGCCTGCGCGCGTTGTGCGAGCAGCACAAGGACGGCACGCTCCGTGCCGACCTGCTGATCGCATCCGACGGGCCGCGGATCGCGCCGGACAAACCGACACTCTTTCTCGGTGCGCGCGGCGGACACCCCATCGACCTGATCGTCGATCTGCGCGAGGGCGGGCATCATTCCGGCAACTGGGGCGGGCTTCTCGCCAATCCGGAAATCATTCTGGCGCACGCGCTTGCCTGCATCACCGACGCGCGCGGCAGCATCAAGGTGCCGGAATGGCGGCCGCCCCTGCCGCAAGCCGTTCGGGCTGCGCTTGCCGGCGTTGAGGTCGACGGCGGCAGCGACGGCCCGGCGATCGATCGCGACTGGGGCGAACCGGGCCTGACGCCGGCCGAACGGGTGTTCGGCTGGAACAGTTTCGAGGTCCTCGCCTTCACCACCGGCACGCCGGAGCGACCGGTCAACGCCATCCCCGGACAAGCGCGCGCCCACTGCCAGCTTCGCTATGTGGTCGGCACCGCGGTCGACGACATCGTCCCGGCGTTACGGCGGCATCTCGACCGCAACGGCTTCGCCAATGTGGCAATACGCTGCGGCGCAAACGGCTTCTTCAACGCCAGCCGGCTCGACCCAGCCGACCCCTGGGTTACCTGGGTCGCGCAATCGATCGAACGCACCAGCGGCGCGCCGCCGACCATCCTGCCGAACCTCGGCGCGTCGCTGCCGAACGACATCTTTGTCGACGTGCTGGGCCTCAAGACCATCTGGATCCCGCACTCCTATGCGGGATGCTCGCAACACGCGCCGGACGAGCATCTGCTGGCGCCGATCGTGCGCGAGGGTCTCGGCCTGATGGCGGGACTGTTCTGGGATCTCGGCGAGCCCGACACGCCGCACCACCGCTGAAGCCAGCGCAAGCCTCTCACCCAAGGACACAGCAATGCCGGTCGGCGTATTCTTCGATGGATTTTCGTCCACCGCCGAAATGCTCGAGGTCTGCCGCGAGGCCGAAGCCGCCGGCGCGTCGAGCCTGTGGTTTGCGCAGCACATGGGCTACCGCGAGGCTATGGTCTGGGCGACCGCAGCCGCGAGTGTCACGCAGAGTGCGACGCTGGTGCCCACTGCCATCAGCCCTTACTTGTGGCCGCCGTTGCCGGTCGCGATGTCGATCGCAACACTCGGCGAATTTGCGCACGGACGCGTCATTCTCAACGTGTCGGTCGGCAACATTCTCAATCTTGGCGAGTCCGGTATCGAGCCCGTCAAGCCGATCCGCATCATGCGCGAATATGTCGAAGCGCTGCGCGCGCTCTGGACCGGAAAGCCGGTGACGCAGGACGGCGAACTGCATCAGCTACGTGGGGCCAAGATGGTGTTCGACCAGGGGCGCCAGTACCCGATCTACATCGCTTCGACCGGCCCGCAGATGCTCAAGCTCGCCGGCGAGATCGCCGACGGCGTCCTGCTCTCCGCCGGCCTCACGCTCGCCTCGACCACGCGCTGCCTTGAGTTCGCGCAAAGCGGAGTGCGCGCCAAGGCACATGAAACGACCGCGCTGCGCAAGGCATCCTTCATCAACTTCCGGGTGTCGCACGACGGCACGGCGGCGAAGCGGGCGATGCTGCAGAAGCTCGCCTTCCTGTTCCGCAGCCGCGGCCACGCCGACAACATCAAATCGTCCAATCTCGACATCGACCATGCGGCGATCATCGCCGCCCATGCCCGCCACGACTTCGACGGCGCAGTGCAGCTCCTGCCGGAGGCGGCGGCAAATGTCTTCGCGGCCGCCGGTACGCCCGCCGAATGCCGGGACCGCCTGGAGCAGTACCTGGCGATCGGCCTCGATGAGCCGATCATCGAGGTGACGGGCAATGCCGAAGAGCGCAAGCTCGCGCTTGCGGTGGTGCGCGACGTGGCGCGGCGGTAGGCCGACCGCTCGGGCCTGATATCTGAGACGCCGGCTGGAGTAATTGCGTCATGCGGCTATACTCGCCGCGACCAACCCCATCCCTGACGCAGAACACCGCAAATGGCCGCAGACCATCCCCGCACACGCGAGCTGGTGCGTTACGCCGGCGTGCAGATCGACGTGATCGTTGAAGGCGCCGGCCCATTGATCGTCCTGCTGCCGTCGCGCGGACGCGACTCCGAGGATTATGACGAGGTCGCTGCAGGCCTGGCAGCCTCCGGCTTCCGCGTGCTGCGGCCGCAGCCGCGCGGCATCGGCCAGTCACGCGGCCCGATGACCGGCATCACGCTGCATGATTTCGCGCGCGACATCGCCGAGGTGATCAAAGGCTACGGCGGCACCGCCGTGATCGTGGGGCACGCCTATGGCAATTGGGTCGCCCGCATGACGGCGACCGATCATCCGGACCTCGTGCGCGGCGTCGTGATTGCGGCCGCGGCATCGAAACAATATCCGCCGGAACTAAGCATCGCGGTCGGCAAGAGCGGCGACCTGTCGCTGCCAAACGAGGAACGGCTGAAATACCTACAGGGCACGTTCTTCGCCCCCGGCCACGATGCCTCGATCTGGCTCGAGGGCTGGCATCCAGCCACGAGCGAGGCGCAGCGTGTCGCCGCGGCCGGGACCAGGCAGGCGGAGTGGTGGGCGACCGGCACGGCGCCGATCCTCGACCTGCAGGCCGACAACGACCCGTTTCATCCGATCGAGAAGATGAACGAGCTCAAGGACGAACTCGGCAGCCGTGTCACCGTCACGGTGATCCGCGACGCCAGCCACGCACTGCTGCCCGAGCAACCGTCAGCGGTGGTCGCCGCGATCGCCAAATGGGTGCGCGGGTTGTGAACATTCCGGCGCATGACCGGATTGGCGGAGTTCATGAGCGTGCGGCTGACTCGGGAGCGCTCCCTCTCCCCGTGGGGGAGAGGGTTGGGGTGAGGGGGTTACGGACTTATCGAGAGGCAGTAACCCCCTCACCCGCCGCGCTGCGCGCGGCGACCTCTCCCCAAATGGGGAGAGGTGACGCCGTGGCCCGTGCTTGCCAATCCACAACGCTGACGTTTGCTGAAGTTGATTTTCAAAGGTGCACCCCATGCCCTCCCTCCTGATCAAGAATATCGGCGAGTTCTTCACCGGCGACCTTAGCCAGCCGCAGCGGCTGGTCGGCTCGATACTGATCGCGGACGGGCGCATCGCGGCGCTCAATCCGCCCGCGTCCACCACGCCCGACAGCGTAATCGATGCCGGCGGCTCGGCCGTCATGCCCGGCCTGGTCGACGGCCACGTGCATCCGGTGTTCGGCGAATGGACGCCGACCCAGGACACCATCGGCTGGATCGGCAATTACCTGCACGGCGGCACCACCACGATGATCTCGGCCTGCGAGCTTCACGTGCCGGGCCTCGACTACGAGAACCTCACGCCGGAACTGGTGACATCGCTCGCGGTGGTGACCGCCTCCACGACCGGCCGCGTGCGCTGGAGCGGCGTCAAGGTCCACGCCGGCACCGTGATCCTGGTGCCGGGCATGACCGAACAGCATTTCGACCGCCTCGCCGCCGTCAAATCCATCCTGGCGAAATTCATCTTCTTTCCGCTCGCCACCGGCCGCGACGAGGCATTGCGCTATCAGCGCTGGTGCCGCGAACGCGGCATCCGCACCAAGATTTACACCGGCGGCGTCTCGCGCTCTGGCGTCAGCCAGATCTGCGGCTACGACGTGCTGTCCTGGCTGCAGCCGGACATCGCCGCCCATGTCAGCGGCGGGCCGATCCCGATGAGCGACGCCGACATGGACGCTGTGGTCGACAACACCACGTTCGCGCTGGAGATCTGCTCGTCCGGCAACTACGGCTCGACCTTGCGGCTGGTGCGGCGGCTGGCCGACAAGGGCCAGCTTGCGCGGCTCACGGTCGGTACCGATACCCCTGGCGGCACCGGCGTCATCCCGCGCGGCATGCTGCGCAATCTCCTTTTCCTGTGCTCGGTGTGCGGGCTGTTGCCGGGCGAGGCGATCGCGATCGCGACCGGCAACACCGCGGCCGCGCACGGCCTTGACGTCGGCGTTCTCGATGTGGGCCGGCCGGCGGATATCGTTATCTGCGGGCCGGTCGAGGGCTCGACCGGCACCAGCGTGGCGGACGCCATCGCGCACGGCGACCTGCCGGGCATCGCCTACGTGATCGTGGACGGCGAGATCATCGTGCCGGGCCGCAGCCGGCAGACGCCGCCACCGAATAGGCGTTTGTACTTCTCATGTTGCGACGCGCACGCGGGGGCAATGACCTGCGACTGACGTTCCGGCACATCGCTTCACCTGCAGTCGATTCCGCCTGCGCTATGCGACACGCAGCGCCGCGCGCCCAATGACATCTCCGCGCTCCACGCGCTCATGCACCGCCTCGGCCTCCGCAAGTGGACGGATGTCGGTAACGAGGGGCCAGACCTCACCGCGCGCGACGATATCGAAAGTCTCGAGAATCTCGCTCCGGGTGACATAGCGGCTGCCCAGGAGATCCTGTTCCTTCAGCAGCATGTCGGCGGCCGACGCCCGGAACGGCTGCCCGGCGCCCCCGAGCGTAACCAGGCGGCCGCGGCGGCCAAGCGCCCTCGCCCCGGCCTCCAGCGTCGACGTGGCGGAAACATAATCGATCACCACGTCCACGCCCTCCCCTTTGGTCAGATCGCGCAGCGCTTCGACGACATCCGTGCCATTCGGATCGATGACCACATCAGCGCCGGCCTCGCGGCACGCCTCGAATTTGTTCGCGGCCACATCGATCGCGATGACCCTGGCTTTCGCCCAATGCGCCATCATCACTTGGTGGATTCCCACGCCGCCGCCGGCACCAAAGATCGCCACCGTTTCCCCGGCCTTGATCCGCGCCCGGCGGAGCACCTTGTAGGGCGTCGCCAGTGCATCGGTGATGACACCGATTTCGGCGGGGTGCTTCCGGTAATCCAGGGTGTCGGGGAGCTTGATGAAGATATGCGCCGGCAGCTTGATGTACTCGGCATAACCGCCATCGCAATTCAGTCCGACATTGCCGCCGGTATTCGCGCACAGCGGCTCCAGGTTGGCGAGGCACCAGCGACAATGGCCGCAGTTGAGATAGTAGTAGGCCGTAACGCCATCGCCGACCGCCAGGCTGGAGACGCCCGGTCCCACGGACACAATCTCTCCCGTAATCTCGTGACCGATGATGCGCGGAAACGCGGCGGACCTGCGCCCCGCCTTGATGTGCTGGATCGTCAAACCGGAGCCACAGGTCATCACGCGGGCGACGGCCTCGCCTGGACCCGCGGCCGGATCGGGCACATCGAGCAGTTCGAACGGGAGCTTTGGTCCTTTCAGCACCATTGCCTTCATGCAATTGCACCTTTGATGGCGGCCAAGCTCCACAGAGCGGGCATCGGAATCACCATAGCTGCAAACAATCTGGCACGATGATCGATGCAAATGGCAAGTCCCGGGCGCGGCGTCGGGTTTCAGCGGGCCGCGAAGGCATTTGTTGCGCGGCATCGACCGGATGCACGTGCGCCGGCAATTCATGCGGGCGATGAGGTCGTCCACAGCGATCTACCCCGGGGGAACTCCGTCCGCGGCAGTGCCGCTAGGTGGGTGTCCAACATCGACATTGCGAATACTTGGCGCATTGAGGGTGCGGCGCAGCAATACGCACAGCCGCGACGATTAGTGCCTTGCGGCGTCCGGGTTTTGCCTCATCATCGTCCGATAGGACCGCGGGCGACGGGGATCCGATCCATGACGGCATATATTCAAGGTCGCGACGTCAATCTCACCTTTCGTCCGCCGAATCGTGGGCCGGTCCGCGCGCTCCAGCACTTCGATATCGACGTCCAGGCCGGCGAGTTTCTGTCGATCGTCGGGCCTTCCGGCTGCGGCAAGAGCACGTTCCTGAACGTCCTGCTCGGCCTGCTGAAGTTCGATTCCGGTGAACTCAAAATGGCCGGCAAGACGATTTCCGGTCCTGGCAGCGACCGCGCCATGGTGTTCCAGGAGTTCGGGCTGCTGCCGTGGCGCACGGTGCAGAGCAATGTCGAACTCGGGCTCGAACTCAAAGGCATGGCAGCCGCCGCTCGGCGCCAGATTTCCCAACGACTGATCGTGATGGTCGGGCTTTCCGGCTTTGAAGGTCATTATCCGCACGAGTTGTCGGGTGGCATGAAGCAGCGCGTCGGGCTTGCGCGCGCGCTGGCCACCGATCCCGACGTTCTGCTCATGGACGAACCGTTCGCGGCGCTCGACGCGCAGACGCGCGACCTCATGCAGGTCGAGTTGCTGCGTATCTGGCAGGAAGCGCGCAAGACAGTCCTGTTCGTGACCCACCAGATCGAGGAGGCGATCTATCTGTCGGATCGCGTGATGGTGATGACCAAGCGGCCGGGTCACGCCAAGCGGATATTCCCCATCGACCTGCCGCGACCGCGCGACTACGAGATGCGGGTGACGCGCGAATTCAATGATTTGAAGCTCGAGATCTGGAACACACTCAAGGACGAAATCACGGTGTAGCGCATGGCCCACGCCGAAGACACCGCCGGACGGATTTCCCTCGCGGAAGCGGAAGACGCCGCGCCGCACATCGGCTTCTTCGCGCGCAACCGCGATCTGCTGCTCGGCTGCGCCGCGGTGCTGGTGTTTTTCGCCGCCTGGCAGGCGATCTTCCTGGTGGTTCCGTTCAACCCGCTGTTCATCAGCAAGCCGAGCCTGATCGCGCTTGCCCTTGTTGACCTGATCACGAGCGGCGACTTGCTGCGGGATCTCGCGGTGAGCGCGGTGCCGTTCTTCTACGGCTTCGGCGCCGCGGTCGTGGTCGGCGTCGCGGTCGGCATCGTCATGGGCTGGCGCGTGCGCGTTGGCCAAGCGCTCGATCCGCTGATGACTGCGTTCTATGCGAGCCCGCTGGTGGCGCTCGCCCCGCTCGTGATCGTATTCTTTGGCGTCGGCGTTGCCGGCAAGGTCGTCATCATCTTCCTGCTCTCGGTGTTTCCGTTCATCTTCAATGCCGCCGCCGGCGTCCGCGCGGTCGACCGGCTGCTGATCAATGTCGTGCGATCGCTGGGGGGCAGCGAAAAGGACCTGTATTTGAAGGTCATCATCCCCAGCGTATTGCCCTATATCGTGGCCGGCGCGCGCATCGCGGTTGGGCGTGCACTCATCGGCGTTCTGGTGGCGGAATTCTTCGCCGCCTCCGAGGGCATCGGGTACGCCATCGCCCGGTTCGGCGATCTGTTCGCGATCGACAAGATGTTCGCCTGCATCCTTGTCATCATGGTGATCGCGGTGGCGCTGACGGAAGGGATCCGCTGGGCGGAACGCGTGGCGTTCCCGTGGCGGGTCGGGCAGTGACATCATGACCGACGCACGCGCAATCCCGGGCTTCGTGGCCGCCGCTCCAGCGGACGACGACGCCCCGCCGGCGCCGAGCCTGTGGAAGCGTTTCGAGCCGACGTTTCTCGGCGCCGGCACCATCGTGTTCCTGCTGGCGGTGTGGCAACTCCTCCCTTATTTCGTCACCATTTCCGCCGGCACCAAGCTGTTCTTCACCACGCCCTCGCAGATCGCCGTCACGCTCTGGGACATGATCGTGACCGGCTCGATCTGGAAGCCGCTCGGCGTCAGCGCGGGCGCCTTCGTGGTCGGACTTGGCCTGGCGATCGTGATCGGGCTTCCGCTCGGCGTATTGCTCGGGCGCTCGCGCATGCTCAACGCGATGCTCGACCCGTTCATTACCGCGTTCAACGCCACGCCGCGGCTGGTGTTTCTGCCGCTGCTGCTGCTGTGGTTCGGGCTCGGCATGTGGTCGAAGGTGGCGGTCGTCTTCATCGGCGCGCTGTTCCCGATCCTCATCAACACCTATGAGGGCGTGCGCCATGCCGACAAGGTGCTGATCAATGTTGTGCGCTCGTTCGGCGCCAAGGAATGGGACATCGCCCGGCTCGTGGTATTGCCGAACTCGATGCCCTACATCGTTGCCGGGCTGCGGCTGGCGATCGGCCGCGCGGTGCTCGGCGTCGTGGTGGCGGAATTCTTCGGCTCCGAGGAAGGCCTCGGCGTCGTGATGGTGCGGGCGGCAAGCAGCTATCACGTCGACGTCGTGTTCGCCGGTCTGGTCGTATTTGCGTCGCTGTCGCTGGTGATGACCGGTCTCGTCAAGATGGTCGAGCGCCGGCTGAGCGGCTGGCGGCCGAAGCACGCGTCCGAGAGCTGATACCAAAGCATCATAAATATCGGCTCGTCTTGCCCCGGCCTGTGCCGGGCACCGAAGCCTTCGTTCCTCGCGTGATGAATGACGGGCATGGCCGGAACAAGCCCGGCCATGCCGTGGAGAGACGTTCCAATTCTTGCGCGGGCTTGCGGCCCGCGCCGATCGTCTTCGATCTCGTCCCACCTAGTTGGTGTTGGTGCCCAGCTTGGTCGGAACGTAGTTCATCGCCTTGAGCGTCGGATCGAGAAGATTGCGGGCGACGTAGCCTTCCGGGTCGGGCAGCGGCTTGTCGGCCGGCCACTGGCGCGCCGCAATCATGGTCTCGCGGCGGGATTCGAAGATGTGACGGAACAGATCCTTCGGCAGTTCGGCGCCGAACGCGTTGTGCAGTTGATCCCAGATCAGTCCGGCCTCCTGGTCGCTGTCGACGCCAAGATGCGCCTTCAGCGTCGGGATCGAGCCTGCCTTGTTGTCGCGGAAGTACATGACGCCTTTGGCGATCGCGCGGATGAACTTCTTGGTAGTCTCTGGGTTTTGCGTCACGAATTCCGTCTTGCCCCAGAACGTGCCGCCGGCACGCGGGATATAGTCGCCGGTGCGTAGCAGCACCTTCATGCCGGCGCTGGACGCCTTGGCGGCATGCGGTACCGAGAGCAGCGCGGCGTCGATATTTCCGTTGATCAGCGCCGCGATCCTGTCGCTCTCGCTCTGGAACGAAATGACCTTGTAATCCTTGCCGACCTCCATATGGAAGAAGCGCCGCAGCACAGTCGCACCTTCGTCGTAGTCGGCTCCGCCCGCGCGGCCGTAGCCGATGGTCTTACCCTTCAGGTCTTCGATCTTGTTGATACTTTTGGGCACCACAATGGTCCATTGTGATTTGAGCGATTCACCGACGACGTAGGTGATCTTCGCCCCGCTCAGCGCGGCCTGCGCGCCGCCGGACGGAATCGGCACGAAATCGACATTGCCGGAGAGCGCCGCCGTCACGAGCGGACGGCCTTGCAGGATGACGAACGAGGCATCAAGGCCTTCGGCCTTGTAGAAACCCTGGTCCATGGCGACGTAGCTTGGAATATGGAAGCCGTTACCGCCGATCACCTTGCCGACTCTGAGCTTGTTATTTTCCGCATGAGCAGTGCCCACGACCATCGGCAGGGCGAACATAAGCGCGGTGGCGCAAACAAACCGAAGCATTCGCATGGAGTTCTCCTTGGCTGACGACCGATTGAATAGGTATCGGTTCTGATGAGATTGGTTTGTCGTCCCTCTTGAAATTGGCGATTCGCGCGGACAGGAGGCCAATCGCGATCGGGGCAACGCAGCACGCCGATCGGTGACCACGGTTCACGTTTCTCGCCGCTCGCGATCAACGCAACGTCGCGGTATTGTAGGCCCGCGCATGAAGCCGAAGCCATACGCCCAGGCTCACGAAATAGCGACATACAGCCGCGTCAGTTGACGGCCGATCTGCTGAGATGACCGACCGAACGACGCAGGCAGCCTGGTGCCGCCCAATCGCTGTTCAGTCGCGCTTGGGAATACCGGCCTTCTCGATCACCGCCGTCCATTTGGCGATATCGCCGCGCAGCCGCGCCGTCATTTCCTCCGGCGTGCTGCCGCGCATCTCCATGCCAAGCTTCTTTGCCTTCTCCTGGACACCGGGATCGGGCAGGACATCGTTGATCGCTCGCGTGAGAACCTCGATGACCGGCTTGGGCGTTGCGGCCGGGACGGAAATGCCGTTCCAACTGGCGACTTCATAACCTTTGATCCCGCCTTCCTGGACGGTCGGCACTGCCGGCAGATAGGCCGTCCGCTTCGGCCCGGTCGAAGCCAATGCGACAACCTTGCCGTCGGCGATCTGCCCTTGGATCGCCGCATAGAATTCGAAGGCGACGTCGACATCGCCGCGCAGAACCGCCGTCGCCATATCGGGCGAGGTACGGAACGGAACGATCGTGATCTTGATATCGGCCGTGCTTCTAAACAGCTCGGCGGCGAGATTCTGGGTGCTGCCCGGATTGATCGTCGCGACGTTCAGCTTTCCCGGATTCGCACGCGCCGCTTTGACGATGTCCTGCACGGACTTCAGCGGCGAGCCGGCCTTGGTCACGATCAACAGATCGAAGAACGACGTCGTCGACGTCGAGGCGAAATCGGTCAGAACATTATACGGCAGCGACTTGAACAGCGCCGCGCTGATGGCGTTGTTGTTGCCGGTCATCAGCGTGGTGTAACCATCGGGCGCAGCCGACGCACCGGCCTTTGCGGCAACAATACCGCCGGCGCCCGGACGGTTCTCCACGACGAATTGTTGCTTGAGGCGGCCGGTCAGCTTGTCGGCCAGGATGCGCATCCCGACATCGGCGATGCCGCCCGCCCCATAGGGGACAATGAGCTGCACCGGGCGATTGGGATATCCGGATTGCGCATTTGCCGGCGCCACGGCAACGAGCGTCAACAGCACACTCGTAACGCCCAAACTGCGAAGCCAGCGCCTTGGGGCAATCATCGCTACGGTCAAAGGTCCGATCATCTGATTCATCCCGGTTATGTCAGCCATCATACTCGGAGCATCGGCGGATGGGCCAGGGCACCAATGACGCAGGAGAGCTTTGTGTTGAACCGGCGCAACATCAAATCAACAGGCCTCATCTCAGCCGACCCTGCCGGCGCGCGTCATGCCAACCATAGAACTCTTCGCTAGACTGCCGCAGCCGTGATGCCCGCAGCGTCGAAGATGAATTCGCAGCGAGCGGCGACGTGAGTAAACCTGCCAGCAGTGGCCGTGTACCAAATTCGGCTTGCTCGATCCGAGCCGATGCCGGCTTGTCCCCGAAACGCAGCGCTGAGCCGACAGCTTATTCACCGCCCCTCAGGGCGAACTCCTGGCATAAGCAAGTGCAGCAATGCGCTCATTTTCCGCATGGGCGATCCGCGTGTGCGGCGCAACATAAAAAAGACCGCCCTGCGGCGGTCTTTTTAAATTTAGTAAGCTGATTATCGAGCGCCCCTCTCCGGGCGACGGGAATCTTGTTAGCAATCAGGAATTGCAACGACGAGAATGAGCTGGCTTGTGGTCATCAGCACCGCGATGGTTGCCGCGAACAACCATTTGCGTCCCACTTCACATCCGATAGCGGCAATCCGTCATTGGAATGGGGCGCAATTTCTTTCGTGTGACTCTCCCCAATCTCAACTCTCATCCGACGAAGTACCGGATAGAGCAGATGAATGATCGCGTCGATCATCGCGCCGACGCCCGCGAACTCACCCTGTGCGAAATTCACAATCACCGTTCCGGAAATCCGACGCCGACCAGACGTAAGTGCTGCCAACCGCCAGTCCGTCGAGCGGGAATTGCAGCGCCTCGGCCATCCGATATCCATGCGGCACTGGGGCTAATCTGTTCGCATCCACGATTCCGAGAACGCGAGGAATGCCGTACTCTTCTTGGTATCCGCGAAGTCGCGCGTCACGACCTTGCCGCGCAGCGGCGTCCCGTTGACGGTGACGGATGCCTGTTGCGCGTCGATGAACAGGCTGTACATCTCATGCCGCTTGGTCGGCCCCTTCTCGGCCGGCATGTCCACGGCGTAAGGCTGACCGAGTGCGTCCCAAGTAGCAACGACCTCGAAGTCGCGGCTCCGAACGATTTCCGAATAACTCGTGCGAGTGTCGCCACGACGCGATACGTCGGTGAGCGGGAGATACGTCAGAGCCTTGGTTCCGGGTGAAACGCGGAACGAGGCGAAGTTCGAGAAGAATTCACCGACAAGGAAGCGGGCCAGTGGCTCGTTATCGCTAATGCAGAAGTTCTTCACGGCCGGCAGGCCCTGCTCGATGTTCGGCTCATCCAGAACGACGATGCCGTGCCCCATGCCGTGCGGCGAGTAGACGACGCGATAGAAGCACATCAGGCCGCTCCACGGACCGTCCTCGCGCTCTTTCAGATAAATCCCGGGGTTCTCGCCCGTCCAATCGATCGCGCCCGGATGAATTGGAGATTTCGACACGTACTGCCTCCTCACTCGGCGGCCTGGGTGGCAAACGACTGTTCGTAGTCGCGCATCAATCCGCGCACACGTTCCGCGCGGTCGGGTGCGTTGTGCTGGTCGCCCTGGACTACGATCTCCGTCACGCGACGCCCGACCTCCGCGAGCAGTGTCCGGTCGCCTTCGCCAGACAGCACTGGAATAGCCAGCACGGTGTCATGACAATAGGTCGGCGTATGTGCGCCGGACCGTACCTGCGACGCCTGCAACGGCTCGTTTGCCGCCAATTTCTGCATCTCACGGCGCAGCAAGCGGCGAAGCATGACCACGCCTTTGTCGCAATAGGTGAGGTGCTCAAGCGCATGAATTGCAATCGGTCGCTGCGAAACCTGTGCATCGAAATCGCCGGGCAGCCGCTGGCGGTCTTCGTACGGCTGGGCGCCGGTCTGTCCATAGAAATCCACGGTTTCGAGGCCGCACTCCTCTTCCTTGCCGATACCGCGCGGATCGACGTCGGGATGAAAATGCCGCCAGCCGATGATCTTGCAGGTCTTGTTGTCGACCGGCGTCGTCCAACGCGTGATGCCGACCCGGCAGAATTGCTTGCGTTCCTGCCCGTCCTCCCAGATGTGTCCCACCTGCGCAAGATTTGGAAGAATGATGTCGTTCGAGCGCACCCAAACCTTGTCGTTCCATCGCCGCGTGGTGATGTAGATCATCCCGGTTGGCGTTTCGACGAACTCCATCATTGGCAATTCGCCCCAGACATCGGCGAAGTGCGAGAATGTCACGCGTGTGTGCAGGAACACTGCGTGTGCGGGATCCATGACATTCTCATGCACTTGCAGCCAGTTGCATGGATAGGTGAGGCAATAGGGAACGAGTTTGTCGTCGGGGTGCTCGTAGCTGTCATAAATCGGAAATTCGGGAATTGTTTCGGGCGGGCCGAAGTATCCGAAGATGAGGCCGCGATACTCCTTAACGGGATAGGCACCATGGCAGAGCCGGTCCTTCAGCGTACTGCCGGGCGGGTCCCCGGGCGTTTCCAGGATGCGGCCATCGATCCCGAACAACCAGCCATGATAGCAGCAGCGAATACCGCAGTCGGTCGGCAGCCCGAACTCAAGGGAGGTCCCGCGATGGCTGCAATGGCGGTCGAGCAATCCGTAATCGCCAGCCGTAGTCCGGAAGAGGATCAGGTCTTCGCCGAACATGCGCACCTTGATCGGCAGTTCGCCCACTTCCGATGTCATCGCGACAGGCTGCCAGAACCGGCGCAGATATTCGCCGCCGGGAGATCCTTTCTCGACATGAGTCGCCAGCGTATCCTCGCTTGGCACCGGCTGGTTGTGGTAGGCGCCGTAAGGCGCGGTCAGGAATTGTCTCTGTAACATGCGCTCACACCGGTTGGTTCGTGAACGGGGCGCCGGCCGTGCGGTCGGCGACGAGGCCGTGCGTCTATGGCCGTATCCCGAATATTAGGCGGTCACTTTGGAACTAAAGCAATTATTATCGATTGCAATTCGAGGTCAAAATTCTTGAACAATCGAAGCGAACGATAGCACCGGCGCGAGCGATACCCGTTACGATAGGAGCTTGGCCTGTTTACGCCTGGACGCTCCCGCCCGGGCGGTTTGGCCAAGTCTAAGGCGATTGCGCGCGAAGCGACCGGCGAGCTTTGGCGCCGCGCTGGCCGGAAGAGCGGCAGCGAGATCCCGGACGCGACGGGTGAGTTCCTCAATGAACGGAGACACGCGACCGTGATGGAGCCGCGCTAGTACGAGGTTCGCTTGCTTGGAACCATCGGCCAGCGGTCGGGAAACGATCGATCCCTGATATGGAAAGCTGGAAGGCGGACAGAAATTGAGCAAGGAATAGCCCAACCCGTTAGCGACCAGGCTTCGCAGCATCTCAAAGGACGATGTCCGTTGAGCGATCCGGGGAGTCAAACCGAGGTCTCCGAAGACCGAGAGGAAATAGTCCCGCGACTTTGGCAGGTCCAACAGGATCAGCGGTTCATCGACAACGTCCGACAGGCTGATGGTCTTGCGGCGCGCCAACGGGTGTTCGGCGTTTAGGACGATCTGCAGCGGCATGCGTCGAAGCGGCGTGCAATGCATCGATCTCGGAATGTCGAAATCGTACAGGATGGCGATTTCCAGCACGCCCATCTCGAGCGCTTCGACCAGACCCTCGTGGTTGCCTTCGCGCCAGCGCATTTGCATCTGGGGGTAAGACTTGCCCAACGCGCTCAACAGCGGCGGGATCAGGAAGGGCGCCACGGTCATCAGACACCCGATGTTCAGGCGACCTGCATAGCTCGCAGCTCCCCGTCCCGATGTTTCAATCTCGCGGGCATAAGACAGCATGTTGCGAGCGCCGACCGCGAGATCGCGTCCGGCATCGGTGAGCACGAGGCCGCGGGCATGTCGGCGCAGGAATAGCCGAGTCTCGATGGTCGTCTCGATCTGGGAGATCGCCATCGAAACGGAAGGCGCCGACACGTTCAGTGCTTGCGCCGCCTTGCGGACGCTTTGATGCTGAGCCGCGGCGAGGAAGTAGCTGAGTTGCCGCAGCGTCAGCTTCGGAAGCTGATCCGCAGCTTCGATCGCTGGTGCGACCACACGGCTAGCGAAGTTTCCGGCGCCCGGCATAGTGTTCGCCCTGCGATGCTTTGCATGCTGAAGACGCAATTTCCGGGCCACGCATGCTCTCCGGGCTTGCGGTAGGGGCGGCCGATCAGACATCGACCCCTCGCCGCCCGTCTGAAAGGCGAATCTCATCCAAGAACTCCACTAGCAACCTATGCTTGCCAGTGGGTCGTTTGATCTAAATTCTACCCGAACTAATCACTTTACATTCGCAAAATGCCCCCGCAACGAGATGCGAATGTTAGAACCGGACCACTAAAATAGCCGCTCCCGCATCGCCGATCAGGCGTGGTACGAGGCCGTACAGCTCAAGCCATGTCAGCAGGGTCCCCAATGGCCAAGTCTCCCGTCTCCTTGAATATCGCCGTCGCCGAGTATCCGCACACGAAGGCTATCCTATCGGGCCGTATTCCAATTGATGGCGTCGAACCCCACTTCGCGAACGTCGTTCCGCAGATTGCGGCTTACCGCCGGATGGTGCGCGACGTGGAGTTTGACGTCTGTGAGATGGCGCCAACCACCTACATCATCGCGCGCGCACATGGCGCTCCGTTCGTGGCGCTGCCGATCGTCGTGTCACGTGCATTTCACCACGGTGGGCTTCTGGTGCGGCCCGACGCCGGGATCAGGTCGCCACGCGATCTCGAAGGCAAGAAAGTTGGTGTGCGGGCCTATTCGGTGACAACGGGCGTCTGGACACGCGGCATCCTGATCGATGAATACGGCCTCGACAGCTCAAAGGTGACCTGGGTGGTCGACGACGAGGAGCACGTCCGTGAACTCCGGCTACCATCCAACGTCATCCACGCTCCCGAGGGCACCTCACTGGTCGAGATGATGGCCAAGGGCGAAATCAGTGCCGGCTTCTCTGGCAATGCCGGCCTTGGACGTGCGGGCAAGCCGACCGCCGGCTGGGATGCCAAGAAGATCCCGCCGGCGGACTACCCTGATCTCTTCCCCGATGCGAAATCGCTGGAGGCGGCCTGGTTCGAGAAGACCGGTATCTATCCCATGCACGGCACCATCGTCGTCAAAGACAGCGTGCTGCGCGACCATCCGTGGGTCGCCCGATCCCTGTACGATGCCTACAGCGCGGCAAAAAGCGAGTGGCTGGCCGCTTTACGCGCCGGGTCCGCCGATGCGGCGAGCGACAAGAAGTATCGAGAGCTGACGGCCGTGGTCGGTGACGATCCCCTCCCCTTCGGCATCGAACGCAACCGCGCTACCATTGAGGCGCTGGAAAGCTACGCCTACAAGCAAGAGCTGATACCGCGGCGGATGCCGATCGAAGAAATCTTCGTAGACCCCTATAAAATTTAAGGAACTCGCGTATGCCCGGGCCGATCGTCGATATCCACCCTCATATTGTCTCGCCTGATACGAGCCGCTATCCGGTTGCGCCGCTGTTCGGCATCCAGTCCGACTGGTCGAAAGAACGAAAAGCCCGTGACGAAGATCTGATCGCCGCCATGGACGACGCCGGTGTCGCCAAGACCGCCATCGTGCACGCGTCCACCGTCTATGGGTTCGACAATTCCCTCGTGGCCGATGCCGTTGCCCATTTCCCCCAGCGCTGCACGGCCGTGGGCTCGATCGACATGCTCGCGCCTGACGCTGCCGATGTCGCAAAACAGTGGATCTCGCGTGGCCTCACCGGCTTTCGCATCTTCACTGGCGGCAGCACCAAGAAGGTCGATGCGAGCACGCTCGACGACGCGCGCTCCTACCCGGTATGGGAACTGTGCAGCGAGCGCGGCCTCTCGATCTGCGTTCAGACCAATGCCTCGGGCATTCCGGCCACAATCGCACTGGCGAAGCGGTTCCCCAAGGTTCCGATCATCGTGGACCATTTCGCCCGTCCGGACGTCAGCGGCGGTCCGCCCTTTGCGGCAGCGGCACCCTTGATGAGTCTCGCTGCTTTCTCAAACGTCTACCTCAAGCTCACCCCGGTGGCCCTCAACCTCATGCAGCAAGCCAAGGCCGACGCCGATGCGTTTCTTGCCAAGGTCGTGGCCGAATTCGGCGCCGCGCGGATTGCCTGGGGTTCCAACTGGCCGAATTCGCCAGGCACACTCAAGGAACATGTTGCTGCGGCCAAGGCCGCGCTCGCTTCGTTGAGCGAGGCCGATCGCGACGCGATCCTGGGTGGAACGGCGCTTCGGCTTTATCCTGCCCTGAACGCCAAGTGAGTGCCGCCATGCCAACTCCATATCCGTCCAGCGGCCCCGTCACGCTGAAGACCAACCTTGCCGATAGCGCGCTCTCGGCCGCGCTGAAAGCCGGCCGGGTTTCGTCCCCGCTCGTCCGCTTCGATTTCTGCGGACCGCCTGTCGCAAGCAATGGCTTCAAGGCCATGGTGCGCGACGGCGCCTTTGATGCCGGCGAACTCGCGATCGTAACCTTTCTGCAGGCGAAGACATACGGCAAGCCGCTGACGTTGCTGCCGGCCACCGTCGTCGGCCGTTTCCAGCACAACACCATGTCGTATATGGATCGCGGCAAGCCGATGACCCCGAAAGACCTGGAAGGCCGGCGCGTCGCCGTCCGCGCCTATACCCAGACAACGGGCGCCTGGGCGCGCGGAATTCTCCAGCATGAGTACGGCGTCGATCTCAGCCGCATCACCTGGCTCACGACTGACGATCCGCATCTTGCGGAGTTTACCGACCCCGCCAATGTGGTTCGTGTCGACAAGCGTGAGAAGGCGCTCGATCAGCGTCTCCTCGATGGAGAAGCCGACGCCGGCATCCTCGGTCCGGAGGCTCCCAAGCACGAAACGGCACGCCGACTTATTCCTGATCATGCCGAGGCGGCTCAAGCCTGGCACGCGAAGTATGGCTGCACGCACATCAACCACATGTTCGTGCTCAATTCCGACCTGGCACGCCAGCGGCCGGACGTGGTGTCCGAAGTGTATCGGATGCTCGCCGAGAGCAAGGCGGCCGCGGGGCCGCCCAAGGGTGTCGATGCGCTACCGTTTGGCGTGCCGAACGTGGCACGTTCGATCGAGATCATCAGTCAGTATGCCAATGAGCAAGGGATCATCCCTCGCCCCTTCGCGATGACAGAGCTGTTCGACGAAACAACGCGACAACTTGGCGCCTGACCGCGCTTGGGGGTGCGTCGCGACGTTTCTTTTCTGCGTAGCCGCAAACATGCGGCATCCGCCGCTAGTAAGCTGATTCCGACAGGAGATCGTTCAATGTTTTCGCGACGTCGTCTGCAAAATCTTTTCAGCATGGACGAGGCGCCCTTGCCGATGAATTTGCTCGGTCGCCGCCAATTTCTAAAATACGGCATCGCCGCTGCATCCACTTCCATGCTGCCCGCATTGCTGCCCGCTCCCGCTTTTGGCTATCCCGACCGTCCGATCCGGCTGGTTGTCCCTTTCTCCCCCGGCGGCGCGACTGACGTCGCCGCACGACTGTGGGCGGAGCAGATGAAGCCGTCGCTGGGCACTATCGTCGTCGAGAACAAAGGCGGCGGCGGCGGCGTGATCGGCGCAACAGAGGTCGCTCGCTCGCAGCCCGATGGGCAGACGCTCCTATTTGGCAACACCAGCACGCAGGTCCTGATCCCGGCGATCATGCCGAAGCCGCCCTACGATGCCGTCAAGGATTTTGCCGGTGTGTACATCGTGTGTCTGTCGCCGACCTGTATCGTGGTCCACGAGTTGGTGCCGGCGCACACGCTGACTGAGTTCATCGCCTACGCCAAGGCAAACGCCAGCAAGCTGTCCTATGGCACGGCCGGCGCCGGCACCATGACCAACTTGTCCGGCGAATTGTTCAAGCATCTGATTGGCGCACCTGAGATCACACATATCCCCTACAAGGGCGCCGCGCCCGGCGTAACCGATCTGGCGGCCGGCCATATTCCGATGATGACGCCTAACGTCGGTGGGCCGCTACTCCAGTTTCACCGCGCCGGAAAGGTCCGTATTCTGGCAATCGCCGCGCAGCAGCGAATGAAGGCCGCACCGGATATCCCGACCGCAATCGAAGCCGGATTGCCCGGCATGGTCGCGGCGAACTTCAATGGGCTGTTTGCGCGGGCCGGGACGCCCAAGCCGATCCTTGATCGCCTCGGCCAACTCTCGCGAGCGGCACTGGCGGAAGAAGCCGTGCAGAAATCTCTGATCACGTCGGGCTTCGAGCCGATACTCGATTCCGGCCCAGAAGAGGCGTCCCGCATGGTCGCTGACGAACTGGCGCGCTGGGTGCCAATCATTAAGGCGATCGGTTTCAAGATGCAGTGAGGCCAATGAACGGACGTCGCGTCATCGCACCGATGGCAGCCTTCTGAGGAATTCGTCACCGTCACGTTACGATTGGTGATCGCGCTGGCCTCTAGCGACATGATCACAGCCTCGAGCCCGAGCGTGACATTGATCCGACGTTGCGTTATCGCGGTTTGTGATTGCAGTGGAGGTTTCCACGCATCACTCTCCTTGATTAGCATCACTCGATGAACTCAGCTCCTCCAATCGTCTTGGTCGAAGACGATCCCTGGACTCGTTTGATCGGCGTAATCCTCGACCCCGCGACCTCGGGCGAGAAATGCGCCGCTTTTGCCGACTACATGAGCCTGATTTGGCGAACTGGTGCGACCAGATCAGGGCGCGCATAGGCGGGCTCTATCCCAGCGAGGTTCGCTTCGTGTCCTCGCATTTGGAACTGCGCGCCAATCTCCCGCACGCCAGCGCACTCAGACTGAAAATTAATCTGACGAGAGCCCGCATAGGAACGGCCTCGCCCGATTCCCCCAGTCACGGCAGATGGATTCAATCTGCGATAAGGCGCAGGGCCGCAGAGGCAGGGCCGCACATTGTGCTGCGTTACAGGGGTTCGATTTTGGCCAATTTCACGAGGTCGGCATAATAGTGGAATTGGTCCTTGACGAAACGCTTGAACTCCGATGGTGACATTTCGAAAGGTAAAAGCCCGATCCGCGCGAGATGGTTTTGCACCTCGGACGTCTTGAGTGCGACCTCTATCTCGCGATGTAACTGCGCCACGATGCCGGCGGGCGTATTGGCGGGCGCGAACAGGCCAAACCAGCCTCCGTCCATGACGAAATCCTTGACACCTGCCTCGGCCATCGTCGGCACGTCGGGCAATATCGAACGTCGCTCGGACGACGTGTACGCGAGCGCACGCAATTTCCCGGCCTTGATATACTCGAGCGATAGGGTCGGCGTGACGAACATCGCATGGATACGGCCGCCCAAGAGGTCTGTGATCCCAGGTCCGGTCCCCCGGTACGGAATGTGTGTCATCTGGACGCCGGTGCGTGCCTTGAAAAGCTCCCCCGCGAGATGAAGAGCATTGCCGACACCCGGCGATGCATAAAAGAGCTTATTCGCGGGATCGCGTCCGAATGCGATGAACTCCTGGAGCGTCTTTGCCGGCAATTCGGAGTTGACGATTAGGATATAGCCATCGCTGCGGGCGAGCGAGGTGACTGGCTCAAGATCAGTCAGGACATCGTACTGCAGACTGCGATAGATGCTCGGGTTCACCACGATCCCGGTCGACGACACCAGGAGCGTGTAGCCATCCGGCTGGGCCTTGGTCACCGCGTTGGTGCCGACCGTGCCATTGGCCCCAGGACGGTTCTCGATGACGAAAGGTTGCTTGAGCAGGATATGCAACTGCTGCGCAATGATTCGCGCCACAGTATCCGGCGCTCCTGCGGCGGCCGGTACGACGACGCGGACTGGACGATCCGGATAGGGCTCCGCCCATGCGGGCCGTGACTTCGCTAGCATGAATGTCGCAGATCCCGCCGCGAAGGCGAGGATATCGCGCCGGTTTGGCATCTCGGTTTTCCCACTCACGAAACGTATCCTGCATTGTCGATCGATTCAGGTGATCCTTCAATTATTGTGCCACGCTTGAGTTCTGGCGTACACGTCGGCGGTGGGCGGAGTCCGGCGCGCGATTTGCTCCAACACTGCACGATCGCCCGAGGCTTGGAGCATGCGATTGGAACGAAACTAATCAGGGCTCGGACTCACAGAGCGTTCAGACCTTCAATTGGACCTAGGATCGATGTCGTTTGACTGCGAAGTGATGATCGCGGGCGGTGGCCCAGTGGGACTGACGCTCGCCCTCGCGCTGAGTTGGTTTCGGATCCGCTGCCACGTCGCCGAGGCCAGCCCTACCACGACGCGAAGCCCCAAGATGGACCTCACGAACTGCCGGTCGATGGAGCTGTTCCGCGCTTCCGGCGTCGCAGAGCGGTTGCGCGATGCTGCCGTGCCCCGCGACCACAACATGGACGTCTCCTGGGTCACGACCATGTCGGGCTATGAGATCCACCGCTTCGCCTACCCGAGCGTGAATGAAGCGCGGGCGGCATTCCTTGCGTGCAATGACGGCTCGTCACCGGGTGAACCCGGCATGCGCATCTCCCAGATTGTTCTGGAACCGCTGCTCCGCGACATTGTGAGCGAACAAAGCGAGGTCGCGATCCATTATGGATGCAGAGTGGAAGCGTTCACTCAAGATGCCGATGGCGTAACTACCAAAATCTTGAATACCGCCGACGGGACGGTCAAAACCGTGCGCTCGCGCTGGCTTGCCGCTTGCGACGGTGGCCGCTCGACGATCCGCCAACAGCTCGGTATCGCGCTCGACGGCATCTCGGGGACGCGACCCCGCTACATGGTGCATTTCCGCTCCGACGCGCGCGAGGTCCTGCAGCGCTGGGGTATCGCTTGGCACTACCAGTCGCCACGACACGGGGTGATGATCTGCCAAGACGACAGGGAGGCTTGGACCCTCCATGCGCCAATACCGCCGGATGCAGATCCCGGGTCGCTCGACCCGCGGATGCTGCTGACGGCGTTCCTTGGCACCGAGGTTCCGGTGGATATCCTGCAGGCCAATCCCTGGGTCGCGCATCTGCTGGTCGCAGAAAGGTACCGGGCGGGGCGGGTCTTCCTCCTCGGCGATTCGGCGCACCAGTACATCCCAACCGGCGGCTATGGCATGAACACCGGCGTTGGGGACGCATTCGACCTCGCCTGGAAGCTGGCCGCCGTTGCGCAAGGCTGGGGCGGCGAGGCGCTTCTCGATTCATACGACCAGGAGCGCCGCCCCGTTGGCCAGCGCAATCGCGAAGCCTCGGGCGTTCATGCGGCGACCAAGGCACGGATCGCCGGGCTTTGGCCTGATGAGCTCGACCGTCCTGGACCCCAAGGCGACGCCCTACGCGCCGAAATCGGCCACCGGATTGCCGAGATCGGCAATGCGGAGAACGAATCCCTCGGCATCGAACTCGGCTACCGCTACGACGATTCCCCGGTGATTTGCGCCGAGCAGGGCACCCCGCCGCCGCTTGGCGAGCAGCGCTACGTCCCAAGCACTTGGCCGGGTGCCCGCCTGCCGAGCCTTTATCTCGCCGACGGCCGCGCGCTCCATGACCTCATGGGACCGGGTTTCACGCTGATCGCGTTCGACGGCGCGGAGTCGGGCGGGTTCCGGGCCGGAGCGGCAACGCGACGCATGCCGCTCAAGATACTGACCCTCGACGACCCCCACGCCCGGTCGGTGCTCGAGCGCGACATGCTTCTGGTCCGCCCTGACCATCACGTGGCGTGGCGCGGCAATGGGCCATCCGACAATGTCGGCGCGGTGCTGGATCGCATTCGAGGCATTTCATCGTTGCGGCACGTGTAGTCCGCAGACAGAACACATCGCTGGAGGGCGTCCAAAGCATGTCATTGGATGGTAGACAAGGCGTCGACATTCCCGTCCTGATCGTAGGCGCCGGCCCGGTCGGGCTCGGGCTCGCGATCGATCTCGGTTGGCGCGGTGTGCCATGCCTGGTCGTAGAGCAGGGCGACGGCACAATTGTATTCCCGCGTGCCAACGCGGTGAACGTTCGCACCATGGAGATCTGCCGACGTTGGGGTATTGCTGCGGACGTGCGCGGCGCCGCCATCTCGCCCGACTATCCGCATACGGCGCTTTATGTAACCAGCCTTGCCGGGCACGAGATCGGCCGGGTCGAACGCGCCGGCCATGGCGGTAACCAACCGGCGGCGTTCAGCCCGGAGCGGCCCCAGCGCTGCAACCAGATGTTCTTCGATCCCATCCTGCGCCGTCGCGCGGAAAGCTTCCCCAACGTCGAAATCCGGAACCACACTCGCTTCGAGAATCTCAAGCAGGAATCCGACCGCGTGACGGCGACGGTCTCCGACACTGCGACCGGCAATACTCACGAGATCTCCGCGCGACATCTTGTTGCCTGCTGCGGCGGCGCCAGTACGGTCCGGAGCAAGCTCGGCATTCGGCTCGAAGGGCTGCCCGAGGCCGGCACCCCTGCCAATATCTTCTTCAGCACCGAGGCGCTTTGGGACCGGCACGCGAAAGGCAAGGCGGCGCTCCACTACCTCATCGGCCCGAACGGGCGCTGGGCCACCTTGATCAGCGTCGACGGCGCTGACCTCTGGTCGCTGTCGGTCGACATACCGGATCGTAAGGGCGAGATTAGCGACGCCGAGGCCCGCGCCTATATCGATCGCGCGCTGGGCATGAAGGTTGATTACCAAATCCGCTCGATCTCGTATTGGGTGCGGCGCGAGATGGTCGCCGACCGCTACGGCGAGGGGCGTGTCCTAATTGCCGGTGATTGCGCGCATCTCAATGGGCCCGAGGGCGGCTACGGCATGAACACCGGCATGGGCGACGCCTTCGACCTGGGCTGGAAACTATGGGCCACCCAGCAAGGCTGGGCCGGGCCGAGGCTGATCGCGAGCTACGAGATCGAGCGCCGTGCGATCGCACTTCGGAACGTCTCCGAGGCGACGCGCAATCTTCGCGCTCACACGTTCGACTACCCGGACATCTTGGCCGAGACCCCGGAAGGCGCAGCGCAGCGGATCGAATGTGGTGCGCGCGTCGTGGGGGACGGGCAGCGGCGTCATGGCCATGACGGGCTCGCTCTCGGCTTTCGCTACGCTTCTTCGCTGATTCCGCTCGCGGGCGAGGGCGAACCGCCGCGCGACGATACGTCGAAATATACACCGAGCACCTTCCCCGGGTGCCGTGCGCCGCATCACTGGATTGCGGCCGATCGATCGATCATCGACCTGTTCGGCGGCGGCTTCACGCTACTGCGGCTGGGCGCCAACCCGCCGGACGCCGCCGATCTCCTCGCTGCGGCCGAGGCACAAGGCGTGCCGGTGGAGTCCATCCACGTCAAGGACCCGACGATCCGCGAGGCCTACGAACGCGACCTTGTCCTGGTGCGTCCCGATGGCTACGTCGCTTGGCGCGGAAACCAGCCACCCGGCGATGCGCGCGCGCTGATCGATGCAGTCCGCGGCGCCTGAAGCGGGCTGGGACAGATTATCCGAACATGGAGATGGTGAATTCCGGCCAGGGCGGCACAGAGGTTTCCAGCTTGCGGGGTGGCGCGGCGCCACCGTCGCTGTCAACGGATTTCCGGAAAAAACACCAGTATCTCACACCTCAATTCTTCTCACCGAATGGCATCTCGGTACCCAGCCCGCGGGCCAGGGCGCGCTGATAGATCCAACTGCCAATTCCGGCGTCGAGCAATCCCGAGCCTGCGCATTCGTAGAGGATGATCTCGTCGTCGGACGTCCGGCCCGGCTTTTTGCCAGCGACGACGTCGGCAAGGTCGGCGACAACGTCGTCAAGGCCGAACCGGCCGCTGGTGACCAGACCGTCGAATGGCTTACGCGGCGGATCGTCGCCGAGCACCTGGTCGATCGCAGACAGGAACACGCGCGAGCGCAACACGGTCTGCTCGTCGAACTCGCCTGGCGCCAACGACATCATCAGAACGCCAGGCTCGAGCCAATCCGCTTCGAAGACGATAGTGTTACCAGAGGTCGCCGTTACCACGATATCAGCCCCTCGCACCGCGTCGCGGCCGGAGCTCGCAGGGTTCCACAGCGATCCCAAGCGCGGTATGCATGTCGTCGCAAAAACTCCGCACATTCGCGCTGCTCCGACTGTAAACCTGGATATTTTGAATTGGACGTACCGCGCAGATCGCCTGCGCCATTCCTCGAGCATAGCGGCCGCTGCCGATGATCCCCAGCGTGCTGGCGTCGGCGCGGGCCAGATGCTTGGCGGCCACGCCGTAAGGCGCGCTGGTTCGGATCGCATGCAGAAAGCAATCCGATATGATGGCCGACATCCGCATGTCGGCCCAATCGAACAGGCAGATGATCTCCGACCGGTTCGTTCCTCGAAAGCCGGAATAGACACGTACGGCGGCCGCACCAAGCCCCGGCACCATGGCCGGCAGGATGCGGATGTTGTGCCAGAGATGCCCCGGATGATCTGGATGCGCCATGGTATATCGTCTTAGATGATGCGTGGTCCCTGCCGATTGCTGCTCGAATACGCGCTCGATGACATCGACGGCTTCCCGGTAGGCATCGCCGCCTGCCAGCGCGTCTTTCACATCCTGCTCTGACAGAAAAAGCATCGTTTGACCTTCTGCGTTGTAAAGCCGATGAAAAATCAGTAGCGTTTGACGAAGAACTGAAGCCCTCCTGTTCCTGAATCAAGATTTCGACCCTCCCGTATCATCACCCCGAGTCTCCCATGCACAAGCACAACATCGACGAGTGGTTCTTGAACAAGGCGAAGCTGATCCGCGGTGGCCGACTGAACGCCCATGAATCTCTCGATGCAGCGAAGACCGCGCTGGTGGTCGTCGATATGCAGAACTATTTTGTGCAGGATGGCATGCCAGCCGCCGCACCGATTGCCAAGGCCATCGCGCCCAACATCAATCGGCTGGCGCAAGCGACACGGGCCGCGGGCGGCATTGTCATATGGATTCAGACCGAGGCGCTGATTGAGCAGCCGGACGACTGGGCGAACCGCAGGGAGGCCACCAGCGTTGCGGGCTGGAGCCAGCGCCAGACGCTGTTGGCGAAGAACGGAGCGGGCTATCCGATCTATGAGACCTGCGAGGTCCTCCCCGAGGACAAAACCGCGATCAAGGTTCGCTACTCCGCGTTCGTTCCGTACCCGTCCGAATTCGACACGGTGCTCAAGGAAAACGGCATCGACACGCTGCTGATCACCGGTGTCGCCACCAGCACCTGCTGCAACTCGACGGCGCGCGATGCGGCGATGTGGGGCTATCGCACCATCATGGTTTCGGACGGCAATGCAGATCAGACCGACGCGTTGCACAACCACACGCTGGGCAAGTTCCTGGTCACCTTCGGTGACGTGCAGTCGACCGACGACCTGATCGCGAAACTCCAGAGCGGCCGGCGTCCGGCTGCAACCGCGGCCGAATAGCGCCGGCCATTTCAGCAAACAGCGGCGTAACGGCGCACAGCCCGTTATTGCTGCTGCCGGTGCCACAGAACGGCTCGCTCGAAATAGAATATCCCGACGTACATCGCGGTCGAGATGATCGCCAGGATGGTAATCGCCATCATCGCCATGTTCATCTGAAATATCTGGCTGCCATAGACGATCAGATAGCCGAGCCCGGCCTTCGACGACTGAAATTCGCCGACGATCACGCCCACCAGCGCCAGCCCGATACTAATCTTGAGCGCCGCCACCATCGTCGGAACGCTGCCCGGCAGTATCACCTTTTGCAAGATTTGCATCCGGTTTGCGCCAAAAGTCCGGGCGAGCTTCACCTTGTTTGGGTCGACCTCGTTGAATCCATTATAGACCATGATGATAGTGATGAAGAGACCGACCGCGATGGCGATGCCATAGATTGACAACTCGGCACCGAGCCAGATGTAGAAGATCGGCGCCAGTGCGGTTTTCGGCAGCGCATTGAGGACGACCAGGAACGGATCGACGACCCGATGGGCGAATCGCGACCACCACAGCGCGATCGCGATCGCAATTCCGCCGGTTAGACCGACGACGAAGCCTACGATGGTTTCCTCAAATGTGACCCAGACGTGATTGAAGATAGTGCCCTTCTCGAACATTTCGACAAACACGCGCCAGACCGCCGACGGATAGCTGGTCAGCAGTGGATTGACCCAGTGCGAGCGGGGCGCAATTTCCCACAACGCGAAGAACGCCACGATTGCAGCCGCCTGCGCAACGCGCACCATCCTCCGCTCGAACTGAAGCTTACGGACATGGGCAAGGAATAGCGGGCTTGGCCCCTCCTCCGGAATCGGCGGAGTGACGAGATTTCCGGCCACCTTAGGTTCCAACGTGGATGTCGAGTTCGTTCCAGATTTCATCGAAATACTCCGTGAATTCCGGCGCCTTGCGGAGGTTGAAAGGCGAGGGGCGCTCAGCGCCCTGACTTGGGAAGGCAATGGCGTGCTCGGCGCGAATCCGTCCGGGGCGGCGGCTCATGACGATGACCCGGTCGGTCATCGTGATCGCCTCCGAAATGTCGTGCGTGACCAGGATCACGGTCTTGCCCTCGCGGCGAAGGATGACGCCGACCTCGTCGGCGAGCGCGAGCCGGGTCTGGTAGTCGAGCGCCGAGAACGGCTCGTCGAGCAATAGCACGTCGGGTTCGGTGACCAGCGTGCGCGCCAGCGCAGCCCGCTGGCGCATCCCGCCGGAGAGCTGGTGCGGATGGTGATGCATGAACTCTCCGAGACCGTAGCGGCGCAGCAATTCCTCGCCCCTGGTCCGCGCCTTTTTCAGATCGAGCCGCTGGATCTCAGGGCCGACCATGACGTTGTCGATGATCGTGCGCCACTCGAACAGGAAGTCGGATTGCAGCATGTAGGCGATCTTGCGGGTCGGCTCCCGCACGCGATCGCCGTCGACAAGCACCTCGCCTGAGGTGGGTTGCATAAGACCGGCGACGAGCGAGAGCAGGGTTGATTTGCCGCAGCCGCTCTGACCGACGATGCTGACGAACTCGCCGCTTTCGACGGTCAAGGAAATCCCGCGTAGTGCCTCGGTTTCGCCATCTGCGGTCAGATAACGCAGTCCAACGTCACGCAGCTTGACCTTGGGACCGGGCACGGATTCTACGTCTGCTTGCTGGCTACTTGATCGCGGCCTTGGCGGTTTCGGCGAAGCTCGTGATCACGATGTCGTTGTATTTCACCCGCTTGTCGGCTTTCTGCACGCCGCCCTGAATCAGGATATCCTGCAGCGTGTTTATGGCCGGCTCGTACACGATCGGATCGGCACGCCACAGGTCCTCATCGCCGTAGCGCCGCGCAACATTGGCAATCTGGGCGGCCGTGATGCCCGGGAAATATTGGGACGCCAACTGGCCGAGTTCCTGTTTGTCGGCGGTCTTGATGTATCGCTGCGCCCGGTAGACAGCGTTGGTGAAGCTCTGGACCACCTTCGGATTTTTCTTGATGTAACTCTCCGTCGCCGCGAACACGGTGTAGTCCACCATGCCGACTTCCTTGCCGATGAATTTGACGGCATACCCTTTGCCTTCCCGCTCGATCACGGTGACCTCGGGCTCGGAAAAAATGGCGAAGTCCCCCGTGCCGCTCAGCCAGGCGCCGACCCGCGCCGGCACCGCGAGATTGGTGATGTGCTTGAGGTCCTTGGTGTGATCGATGCCGTTCTTGTGCATCGCATATTCAAGAAAAAGCTCCGGCGTCGAGCCGGGCCGCCAGCCGAGAAACGTTTTACCCTTCAGCATGGACCACTTGAAATCGGCAGGAGACATCTTCTGGCGGGAGACTAGGTAGTTGGTCGAGGTGGCGGTCAACGAGCAGAAGATCTTCATTTTCTCCGGCAATTCACTGTTCCACACGTAGACCGCGGTCTCCGGTCCAACCAGAGTGATGTCGGCGCCGCCGGACAGCATCATCGCCGTCGCCTTTTCGCCGCCTTGCGCCGTGGTGAGGCTGATGTCGAGCCCTTCCTCTTTGAAGTAGCCTTTGGCGAGTGCGATATAACTCGGCAAATAGGCGAGGTTTCGCACCACTTCGACGTACCGCACCTTGGTTTGCGCGTCGGCGGACGTAAGCGTCGTGCCGATCGTGATGCCCGCCGCGAGCGCCAGAGTACAGCAACGTGCCGCTCGCAGAGAGATTGTTTGGGTCCAAGTGCGTGACATATGCATCCTCCGTCTGAAACCGACCCTCACTGCTCGACGAAAGTGCTGCCGGTTTGGTTGAATACGATAACTGCAAAGCGCTCGACGTGTCGAGTGCAAGGGCCACGGTTGACTGATTCGGAATGCGCAGATGAACGGCATCGATTGGCGTGAATTGTAGCAGTTCACCGAGGCGCCGGAGCCCCGCAAACAAAGCTGCCGCGACAATAAAGACTGATGGCCCCATCGAGTCTCGTTCACCAACTCTTGTTGGGGCCCCTTTGCGCGCGAGGGGCGCTCCGCCACCTGATCGAGCCGCCGGGAAATTTCTATCAGCGTCCTTGTACGATGATGGCGCTCTAAGCGGATCCTTGAAATGAACCGCTCTCATCTTAAATCACGCACCGTTGAATTTCCGTACGCATAGACGGCGCTTCCTGGTTTAGCGGGAGGTGGCCTTGGCCTGCGCTATGATCGCCGCGTGATCGAACGCGTTACACTCTTTGAGAAACTGCGGCGTATAGGCGTCGGTGGCCTTGCCGGTCCCCTTCAGCGAGCCAAGCGTCGTGAACGCAGCGTGGGAATTGGACCAGGAAGTGGTTATGAACTCGCCGATCCGCGCATCGTCGGGGAGTTCATAGAGCGCCATTTCGAGGAAACGCTTCATGATATGCACGGAATTCTTCAGCGCCGTGGCCTCATCGAGCGTCGTCGGCTTGGTCGTGGGAAACACTTCCCAGAAGATTTCGAACCGCTGCTTCCGGATTGGTCTTGGTGAAAATCAGCCCCTTGGTCATGGCTCTGCAATATCCTGCCACGGCATCAGGATTGGCTTTGGCAAATGACTGCGAAGTGGCAAGGCTCATTCCGGCCAGACGGCTCTGGTAGGGAATGTTGACGAGCCGCAGCTTGAGGCCCGTATTTTCGGCGGCCCCCAGCATAGCGTCCCACATCACCAATGCGTCGATCTTGCCGGAGCGGAGTGCCGCGACCGCAGAGGGTCCGGCGCCGGTCGCGATCGCCGTGTACTGATCTGGTGTAATGCCAATTTCAGACAGATTTGTCTTCAAAGCGAGCCCACCGCCCGAACCGAACGAAGGCGCACCGACTGTCTTCGACTTCAAGTCCTCAAGCTTGTGGATCGGAGAATTCTCAAGCACCGCAACGAAGGTGCCGGGGTTGCGCTTGAGCCCATGAAACGCGATCAGGTCCCCACCCTGCTCGCGAGTCAACATGATCGCTTCCGGCGCGGTGGTTCCAACCTGTGCACCTTTGGATTGCAGCACCTGCGCCGCGACCGTGCCGTTTTGCGCGCCCTGGATATCAACATCGAGCCCTTCGGCTTTGAAATAACCGAGACGCTTAGGTACGGCGTACAGAAATATTTCTTCGCCAACATTGATCACGGGATGCATCTGCACCAACGTGATCTTTTTCAACTCCTGCGCGCCAACTGCAGTCGGAAGGCATTGCCATAAGGCAGCCAGCGACAACGCCAGCACAGCCATTTGGAAAACAGGATTTTCGACCGGCGCATCGGCCCCGCTCATCCTGAACCGAGTAAGTTGAAAGGATTTTCGTCGATCCGAATTTGTCATGACATTCTCCTAAGGTCTCGCTCTTAAGGTCTCGCCGCTGCATTCGACCTTTGCGCCCAGAAGCAATAGCGACGCTCGACCACGACGACGGCATAGTTCATCAAAAAACCGATTGCGCCCAACAGCAGGATAATCGCGAACATCGGCGCAATTTCCATCTGCTGGTTATACTGCATCAGCAGCATGCCAAGTCCGGCGCGCGCCCCTACGAATTCACCAACCACAGCGCCGAGGATCGCCAGTACCGAAGCGACAGCAAGTCCGGCAAACAAGAACGGCAGACAGCTTGGAATGATGATCTTGGTGAGGAGGTGCCGTTCGCTGGCATTGCAGGACCGCGCCAGTTCAATGCGCTCGGGCTCGACCGACTGGTAGCCGGCCATCGTGTTCACCAGCACGGGGAAGAACGTGATGATGGCGGTAATGAATACCTTGCCGTCCAGACCGAAGCCGAACCAGACGACCATCAACGGCGCCAGCGCCACCTTGGGCAACGACTGAAAGCCGACGATGTAGGGGTAGAAGCTCTTGCCCGCCAAGGGCCAATGCGAGAGGACAAGCCCGAGAACGGCGCCCGTCGCCGACCCCAACGCAAACCCGAGCAGTGCCTCCCAGACGGTTATGCCGCCGTGATACCAATAGCTCGCCTGGTCCCAAGGCGGGCGGCCCAGCCCCGCCAATGTAGCCCGAAGCACGTCCTCGGGCGGCGGTACGATATAAGCGGGCGCCCCGAGAACGTGGCTTGCAAGCCACCACGCGGCGACCAGGACGAACAGAAGCGCAGGCGAAATCGTCAATTGCGGATAACGTCGGACCAAATTTGGCAACGCCGCCTCGCGGGCGAGCGCATCGGCAGGTTCCAAGTCCCGGAGATCGTCTGACTGCATTGCCATCAGAACATCCCTCCCTTGGCATCGAGAAGCGTTCGAAGGTGGCCGGCGTAGCGGCCAAAGCGATCGGTGTTGATCACCGAAATGTCGCGCGGCCGCGGCAGATCAATCGTCAGCACGTCAGCGATGCTGCCCGGCCGCGCGGTCATGGCGAATACGCGATCCGAAAGGAAGATCGCTTCGGCGATCGAATGGGTGATGAAGATCACCGTCTTGCGGCTCTGCGCCCATATTCGCAGCAACTCCAGGTTCATCTGTTCCCGCGTCATGGCGTCAAGCGCACCAAACGGCTCGTCCATCAGCAGGAGGCGCGGATCCTGAACGAGCGCACGGACAATGGCAGCGCGCTGTTGCATGCCTCCAGAAAGTTCATACGGAAAGCGCTGCGCGAATTCGCGCAGTCCCACCGTCTGCAGCAGGTCCAGCGCGCGTTCCCGGTACGCCGCAATCTCGAGTTTTCGGAATTCGATCGGCAATAGTACGTTGTCGACAACCGTGCGCCACGGCAGGAGAACGGGCGACTGAAACACCACCGCCGCTTCTGCGCTTGGGCCCCGCAGGCACTTGCCATTTACCTCCACCGTGCCGGCCGTGTAAGGGAGAAGACCAGCCAGGACTTTCAGCAGCGTGGACTTTCCGCAGCCGCTTTGGCCAACAACGGAAATGAACTCGCCATCGTGGATGTCAAAGTCGAGCGCCTTAAGCGCCACGACTTCCCCTGAACTCGTGGAGTAGGTTTTCGACAAACCGCGCGCCGATATCAGCGCCGGGCTCTGCTCGGCGCCAACCAACGGCGACGCGGCGCGGACCGGACTTATGGAACCTGACGTGGCGAACCTCTGATCGACAAACATTGAGTGGCAAACGAAGCAAAGCGCATGCCAATTTGATATGCAATCTCGGTCCTGACGCGCCGGGCCGGACGGGCTCCAGGCCACGTCTCAAGCTGTGGCACATGACCTGCATGGTGGTCACACGGCTAACGCACCCTTCTGAAGCGCCACAGTCTCAATGGAAATCAACACAGTCATCCGGATTCACGCCCATGGTGGGCCGGAGTGTCTTCAAGTCGATCGGCTGCCTCTCGATGCGCCACAGCCTGACGAGCTTCTGGTCGAGGTGCAGGCCGCCGGAGTGAATTTCTTTGACACACAACTTCGCAGCGGCCTTTACAAACAGCCGTTGCCGATCGCGCTCGGAACGGAAGGAGCCGGGGTCGTACGGAAAGTCGGCAGCGGCGTTACGGAGTACCAGTCGGGTCACCGCGTGGCCTGGGTGTCGTCGCCGGGATCTTATGCCCGATGGAAAGTCATCCCCGCTAAGCTAGTCTTCCCTTTGCCCAAGCAGGTTAGTTGCCAGTCCGCGGCTGCTACGCTGTTCCAGGGCATGACCGCACATTATCTGGCGTGCTCTACCCATCCGCTCGGTCAGGGCGAAACATGCGTCGTGCACTCAGCAGCCGGCGGAGTGGGGCTGCTACTGACCCAAATCGCCAAACACCGCGGTGCCACGGTGATCGCAGCCGTTTCTTCGCCGGCAAAAGCGGAAATAGCAGCCGCCAATAGTGCAGACCACGTGGTGATTTATTCAAAGGACTTCGCTCCCCGACGTTGCGAAGCGCGTCACGGGCGGCCGCGGCGTCGACGTAGTCTATGATGCCGTGGGCAAGGACACCTTTGAGCAGAGTTTGGAGTCGTTGCGGATCAGGGGATTGCTTGTCCTATACGGCGAAGCCAGCGGACTGGTACCGCCGCTGGATGTCCGCCGTCTCACCGCCAAGTCGATCTATCTGACGCGCACCGGACTGAGCGCCTATGCCGCGACTTCCGAAGAGCGGCGCTGGCGGGGCGACGAGATACTGCAATGGCTGGCCGACGGTAAGCTGGTCCCCCGCATTCACGGCACTTTCCCTCTCGAGGCCGTCGCGGACGCACATCGGGCGCTTGAAAACCGCGGCTCAATCGGGAAGGTGCTGTTGCTTCCGCAACACGAGCAATGCAAAGGCGATTGACTGGAGCTCTTTATGTCGGGACGAATTGATCTTACCGTCGCTTGCGACGAATTTGATCACATCCGCGCCCTGCTCGACGGAACCATCAAGACCGACGGGATCAATCTGTCCTTCATCACGGAGCTGTCGAACCCTGAGCGCCATGGCCGCATGATTCGCGAACTGGCATTCGATGTATGTGAACTGAACATACCGACATACTTGATCGCGCGTGAGCAAGGCGTTCCGATCACCGCGATCCCAGTTTTCCTGTTCCGCAAGTTCCGCCATGGCAACGTGTTCGTGAATTCGCAAGCCGGCATCAAGTCCCCGCAAGATCTTATTGGCCGGAAAATCGGGTGCCCCACACTGCAACCAGCCAGCAATGTCTGGATTAATGGAATCTTGCAGGACCATTACGGCGTGGCGCATCGATCACAGACCTGGGTGGTCGAACGTGACGAAGACGCAACCTTTACACCACCGGCCAGTCTGAAAATCGAACGGGTTGCACCTGGCAAGACGATCGTTTCGATGCTGCTCGACGGCGAGCTACCCGCCATCATGGTGCCGCAAACGCCGAAGCCGCTGCTCAACGGCGACAAGCGGATCGTCCGCCTGTTCCGTGACTATGTCGCTCGGGAACGCGCCTACTTCGAGCAAACGGGGATTTTTCCAATCATGCACGTAACGGCGATCAAGCAAGAATTGGTCGACCGTTACCCTTGGATTCCAGCAAAGCTTTGCGAAGCATTCGGGACGGCGAAGCAACTCGCCTATCGGCGTCTGGAAAATGTGCGCGTCGTGACCTTGCCCTGGTTCGGCGCCCACTGGGAGGACGAGCGCGCCCTGTTTGGCCCGGATCCCTGGGCCTACGGTCTGGGGGAAACCAACCGCAAAGTGCTTGAGACAGTCATCCGCTACACCTTCGAGCAAGGCATGATTTCGTCGCGTGTCCCGGTCGACAGTTTGTTTGCGGCATAGCCGTCCTGGAAAGCAGGCGCCACACCTCAAGACCAGCTTCATCGCGAATGGACGACATCAGTGCGACGTCAGTCGGAACGACATGATCTGCGGCGCGGTACGAAAGTAAACGTCCTGCAATTCAGCAGTGTCATGAAATTTGTTCTGTTTCAATTTCCGGTAAATCAGGTTGGTCGTCAGCTCCGGCACATCAAACGGGTAAGGATCAAGCACGATCGACGTAGCATCGCGCGGCGTGAGCGAAAGTTCAAGACCGCCGCCGGAATAACCCGTTGGCACCGGCGCGATCCGATCGTCTTTGAGCTGTTCGGTGCTGCAAATGTACAACGACATCATGTCCCAGACCTGGAGCAGATTGTAATTGATCCTTAACTCGTCGGAGTTGATGGCCGCTGCGAGGCTCTTCTGCTTCGCTTCGCTTCGAGCAATGAATTCTTGAATATCGGAAGGGAGCGTCCCGCGCTGAATGGCCGGCGGATGCGTGATCGCGCCATAACGCCCTTGCCAAAGCCCAGTACGATGCTTGGCGATCATTAAGCCGGCGTAAGGATCAATCGCGCCCAGCCAATCGCTCGCCCATTGGAACGCCTCAAGCTGGGCCGCATCGTTCGGGACCTCGCGAAAACTCGGCGTCCTGCCAGTCTGTGGATCGAGCTGGGGGCTGGTCTCGTAACGAATCCACCCGCGGTCGTGGTACATCGCAGCTCGCACCAGCGACATGTATGGTCGAGGCTTCTCAAAATTGCCGTTCCCCCAATGACTCGCAAACAGGCCCGAAAGCTGAGCGTGGTCATTTTGCGTGATCATTACGACGGAACCGTCGGACTCATACCGGACGATCATGGATATCTCTTTCAGTTTAGCTGCAGTCAGCGCCCGGCAGTGCCACAGGAATGCCGCAGGAATAATGCCGCTTTCGTCTCCACGGTGCAAATGCGAAAGACCTCGTCGCAATCCGCTACGCTCTCGCGGACAAATCCTGCGCGAATGCCGCTCACGGGGAATGGCCGGTGTCCCACCTTGCCTCCGAAAGACCGGGCGCGAAGATTTCTTCGACGGTTCCTTTTCTTGGCGCCAGCCCCTGCTCGTAGGACCAGCGCAGCATGGCCTCAAGGTCCTTGCGGTTGGCGGTCACGCCATAGGGCCACATGTTTGGGCCCATGACGGCGTGAGCGCGGGCAAGATCGTCCGAAAGCCACGGCAGCATCGCGTAAAACATGCCCGTCGATTTCATTTCCTCCAGCGCAATGGTTCGCGCCTGCAGGCAAGCCTTGAGGATGCTGCCAGGCAGCCACGGATGCGCCTCCGCAAGCGAACGGCGCACACCCATCATGTGCATGATTGGGAACAGTCCGGTCTTACGATAGTAGGCTTCTTCGGCCTGGCGATAGTCGGGAAACAGGCGTCCGACGTTCGGTGCTTTGTCGTTGAAGCACTGTGGCCGCACCGCGGTGATCAGCGCGTCGATCTCTCCGTCGGCCAGCATCCCGGACAACGTCTTGTCGGCCGGAATGGTCTGCAGTTCGATGCTCGGCGGCAGCGAAATCGGCGTCCGTTCGCCGCGGCCGGGTTTCTGCAGGCCGCCGTTGCGCCAGCGAATGTCCGAGGTCTTGACTCCGTATTCGTCGGACAGCATGCCGCGGATCCAAAGCGCGGCCGTCATCTGATATTCCGGAACGCCGACGATCCTGCCGCGTAGATCTTCCGGTGCGCTTATGCCGCGGTCGGTGCGAATGTAGATGTCGCCGTGGCGGAACACCCGCGACACGAACGCCGGTATGCCCAGATAGTTCGCGTCGCCGCGCAGCGCCGTCAGAATGTGCGAACTGGCGGAGAGCTCGGTGACGTCAAAATCCTGCGTATGATAAACGCGCGGAAACAACTCCTCCGGCCGCAGCGGAAAGAAATTGACATCGCAGCCTTCGATCGGCACCCGTCCACTGATGATGGGATTGAGCCGATCGTAGGGACAACTAGCGAAGGTGATCGAAAGTTTGGACACAGGCGGAGCCTCCAGACGGGATCGACACCGTCCTGCATGGGGTGGAGCAAAGCTATCACAGCCTTTGAATATCAATGCAAAAGCAGTCGTGAGCCACCCGCATTTGCAATTCACGCGTGTAACGGCGTTGCCGGGGCAACGTCAGGCACTTCATCACGATCCGAATGAATTGACCGGCGCGGGCGGCTATTGGCCGCGCGCCAAATCTTCCAGTAGAGGAGCCCAGGTACGCTGCTCGGTCTGGATGAAACTGGTTGTGTCCTGCGGCGACATCGGCCGCGCATAGCTCCCGAGCGTGGCAAGCTTGCTCCGTACCTCGGGATTGGTGAGGATCGTTTTCAAGTCATCGCTCACCTTTCGAACGATGGCCTGCGGCGTTCCAGCAGGTGCAACCATCGCCATCCAGCCGGTGGATCTGAAATTCGGAATCGTTTCGGCGGCGGCGGGCAGATCGGGAAACTCCGCGAGGCGGGTCTCGGAACCTACCGCCAGCGCGTGAAGCTTCCCAGCTTGCATCGCGCCAATCAGAGCGGTGCCGCCCTCGATCAGCATATGCACCCGTCCGCCGATCAGATCGTTCATCGCCTGGGCGGGGCCGCCGGAATACGGCACCATCAGCAGTTTGATGCCGGTCCGCCGCTGCAACATCTCCCCGGTGAGGTGGCTTTGCCGGCCGCGCCCTGACACCGCGTAGGAAATCTCACCAGGCTTTTGCCTAGCCGCTTCGATCAAGGCCGGGAGCGTCCTGATCCCCGCCTGCGGAGCGATAGTGATAAACATCGGTTGCTCGCCGATCAGACTGATCGGGGCGAAATCCTTCGGCACCGCGATCGGAATGTTGGGTGCCGCGCCCTTCATCGTCACGAAGGCCGAAGACACCCCCATAAACAATGTCGAGCCGTCGGGCGTCGCGCTGGCGGCCGACCGCGCCGCGACGGAGCCACCCGCGCCCGGCTGGTTCATCACGATGACCTGCTGCCCCCATGCCTGCCCAAGCCGGTCGGCAACGATCCGCAGGATCACGTCGGGTGCGCTTCCCGGGGCAGAGTTTGAAATCAATTTCACCGGCCCCGAAGGATAGGGTTGCGCCGCAACACGGTCCCCCAACATAGCCACGGCGACGGTGACAAAGCACAACAACAACTTGATCCAAGACTTGGTCATGCCTTACTCGATTCCTTTAGCGTCCAACTCTGCAGCTACTCGGCGAGGTTCTCGCGCAGCGTCTTACCCTGATACGACTTTCGGAACCGGCCGCGCCGCTGAAGCTCGGGAACCAACAGATCGACCACATTCAACAAGTCGCGCGGAACAGCCTGCGGATGAACGATCATAAACCCGCCACGGCTGCCGCCGGCTTCGAACTCCTCTTCGAGCATGTCGACAAGTTTGGGCGCGGTGTCGGCATAGGTGCGATCGTAGTTGGTCGCTGTTCTAAGTCCATATTCGAAGAATTCCTCGCGCGATATCTCCGGGTCGTCACCGAGTGCGTTGGCGAGCTTGTAGACGAAGCCGACCGGCGAGGCATTGGCGGCGGCGATCTCCTTATTGAGGTCTGTCAGCTTGAAACGCGCCGGCAGCTTGGAGAAGTCGTATCCGGAGTTGTGCGCAAGGTAGGGACCGATCGCCTCCTTCGGAATCATGGTCAGGAGTTGTTCGCGACGCGCCTTGGCCTCATGTTCGGTGTCCGCCACGATCAGCCCGCAGCCCCACAGCACGCCGACCCCGGAGGGATCGCGCCCGATCGCCGTAAGCTCCTTGTCAAGCAGCGCGCGGTGCTTTGCCTTCTCAGCCTTCGGCGGCCAGCGCGCAAAAACATGGTCGGAAATGTAGGCCGACGCCTTGATGCCGCGCGGCGAACTTCCGGCCTGGATGAGCACAGGGTGGCGTTGCGGCGACGGCATACAATTGAGTGGACCGCGAACCTTGAAAAATTTTCCCGCGTGGTTGATGGCATGGACCTTGGCCGGATCGGCGACGATCCCCGACGCGCGATCCCATATGAAGGCGTCCGGTGCTGCGCTGTCCCACAACGCCCGACATACGTCGATGAACTCCTCCATGCGCTCATATCGCAGGCCGTGTTCCATCAACTCATCGAAGCCGTAATTTGCCGCATCGGCCCCACGGCTGCTGGCAATGACATTGAAGGCGATGCGTCCGCCCGTTACGTGATCCAAGGAATTGAAGAGTCTCGCCACGTAAAACGGATGCATGAAGGTCGAGGCGTAGGTCAGTCCGAATCCAACATGCTTCGTCACCCGCGACATGGCGGTGATCACCGGGCTCATGTCGTGTCGCGGCCAGCCAATTCCCCAGCGCACGGCTTCATCGCGGGAGTGCTGCCACGTGTCGGGAATGCCGGTGCCGTCGCCGAAGAACAGCATGTCGATGCACCCGCGTTCCGAGATGCGGGCGATCTCTTCGTAAACATCGAGATCGGGATAGGTTCGTCCGGTCCACGAGCCCGGCATTCTCCAGCGGCCGTCGAGATGGGTATAAGAGATATCAAATGCCAGATGGATTTTCTTGGCCAATCGCTTCGTCCCCTGAACCGTTCTTATTTTCGAGCCGTCAGCCAGGGTGCGACCTGCAACCCGCCACCCCTAGCTGAATAGATTAATGGACTGCGTGATCAAATTTTTATACCGGCCTCCTTCACCACCGCTCCCCATTTCGCCCTTTCGATTTGTACGAACCGGGCAAACTCGTCGGGCGTCATCGGCAATGGTTCGCCGCCAACATTTTGCAGTGACTTTACCAACTCCGGCTGCAGAAATATTCGCTTCACCTCGGCCGCAAGCTGCTCGACGATGGGCTTGGGCGTGCCAGCGGGAGCAAACAAGCCTTGCCATCCGATGGCCTCGTAGCCCTTGATGGTTTCGCCAATCGTCGGCAGTTCCGGCGCGGTCGCCACGCGTTGCGGCGTCGTCACTGCCAGCGCGCGGACGTCTCCGGACTTGGCGATCGGCCAGATCGTGGTCATGCTGTCGATCGCCAGATCGATATGGCCGCCGATCATCGCCGCCATTTCGTCCGAAGTGCTCCGAAATGGAATGTAAGTCATGGTGACGCCAACTGCCTTCATAAACATGACCGTCGACAGATGGCCTGACGTTCCGTTGCCGGCCGAGCCAAAATTCAACTTGCCATCGTTAGCCTTCAGGTAGGTGACAAGCTCGGCGACGGTCTTGACCGGAAGCTTTTTGTTGATGACCAGCAGATTGGGCAACCGGACGATGGGCGTAATCGGCGTAAAGGCGGTTTCCGGGTTGAACGGCAGCTTGGTATATAGCGACGGGTTGATGGCGTGTGTGCTGACGGTGCCGAGTAGCAGTGTGTAACCGTCGGGCGCCGCTTTCGCGACGAAGGCCGATCCGATGCTTCCTCCGGCGCCACCTTTGTTTTCGACTACGATGGACGCACCGGACTTCGACTTAAAATGCTGTGCGAACATGCGCGCAACCAGATCGGCCGAACCGCCGGCACCAAACGGCACCACCAGGGAGATTGACCTTTCCGGCCATTCGCCTTGCGCGCGCGCCATCGTCGGAGCAAGGCAAGTTGCAGCCACCGTTGCGAGAAAATCACGTCGATGCATCATGATTGCTCTCCTAATGATGAGACACGCGCCCCGCATGAATGCAATCAAGATTCATGCCAAACTCACCCCTGCGAGTACCGACAGCCTCTGGGGTGCCGTGAATGAGATCGTCACCGCCGACCGGCTGCTTGCCCGCGCCCACGAGATCGCCGAAGGCCTCGCGGCGCTGCCACCACTGACTTCGCGCTACACGCGCATCGCGCTCACACAGAAGCTCCGTCGCATCGTTGACGAGGGCGTGGGTTACGGCCTCGCGCTCGAAGGCATCAGCGCCGCCGCCGTCGCGCGATCGATGGCCGCGAAGTCCTGATCACTCCAATCCAGAAGGCGGTCAGGTGGCGGCGCAGCAGCCGGCCATTTCCTATCGAAGGAGAATTCCCATGACACTGCAAGCCACACTTGATGCGTTCAAGACCGATTTCGAAGCCGGCAGGTATGCCAACTCTCTTGGTTTCGTCGTCGGATAGAACACGATCGATCGCCTTGACTTCATAGTCGCCGACTTCATCCGTTTCCCGAATTTCCTTCCCATCGTCGGTGTAGCCTAAAACGATGGGCAATCGCTGAAAGGCGACCCAGAGCAACACTTCAAAGAGAAAGCACCGTTTCGCAGGAACAACTGGCTGGAGAAACGTCGGCATCGGAGCAGGATACAAATCCCTCGGGCGAAAGTGGGCCAAACAAGCCGAAATCCGCTCGCGTGTTGCCCCGATGCTGCTGCCCCTAACATTCGCAGTGTCAAGGGGCGAAAAATCGCGCAGAAATTCAAAATAAATTTCAATGAGTTACTG
>CAVWOV010000026.1:0-256441 GCA_963756715.1 uncultured Alphaproteobacteria bacterium | reverse complement strand
TGGCCCAACTCGGACCTGTCGAGATGTCCGCTATCCGGTCGCTTTCGAAGCGTCAGCCGACATTCGCCGAGCCGCGCCTGCCGGCGCACATGATGACGCACCTAGCTCGCCGCCGGCTGATTCACCCCCCGCATCCGCTCCGCCGCCAACGCGATCGCCTCGACGATCTGCGCGTAGCCGGTGCAGCGGCAGATGTTGCCGGAAATCGCCTCGACGATGTCGTCGCGCGTCGGTGACGGGTTGCGCGCCAGCAGCGCGTGCGCGGTGAGGATCATCGCCGGCGTGCAGTAGCCGCACTGCATGCCGTGGGTCTCGCAGAACGCGTCCTGGATGGTGGCGAGTTCGCCCGGCGCCGGCGCGATGCCCTCGATGGTGGTGATGGCGTAGCCGTCGGCCTGCACGGCGAACATCAGGCAGGAGCGCACCGGCGTGCCGTCGATCAGCACCGTGCAGGCGCCGCACACGCCGTGTTCGCAGCCGGCATGCGCGCCGGTGAGCAGGAGCTTGTCACGCAGGCAGTCGAGCAGCGACAACCGCGGCTCCACCTCAACGGTGTGCGTCGTGCCGTTGACGGAGAGTTCAACCTGCATGGGCGCCTCGCGTTTGCGCCGCCGTGGCAGCATCCATGATGACACGCACCGCGAGGCTCTGCGCGGCGCGTCGGCGGTAACCGGCCGACGCGTGCAGATCATCCATCGGCTCGATGCCGGCGAGCGCGGCGGCGACCGCGTCGCGGGCGGCAGCTTCGGTGATGCGCGTGCCGGCGAGCGCGGCGGCGACGGCGTCGAGGCGGAGCGGGACCGGCGTGATCGCGCCGATCCCCAGCGCCAGCCGCTTGCAGACGCCGACTTCGTCGACTTCGATCTGCGAAGCGGCGGCGACAAAGGCGAAGTCACTCCGCCGGGCGCTGACTTCGGCGAAGCTCGCGCCGATCCGGGAGCCACGCCAAACCGGGAAGCTGACCGCGGTGAGGCAGCCCGCCTCCGGGATCGCCGTCATCATCGCCCCGGTGAAAAAGTCCTCGGCCGCGATCGTCGTGGCCTTAGGGCCCTCGCGATAAGTCATTGTGGCGCCGAGCGTTACGGCGACCAGCGCGATTTCGGCGGCCGGATCGGCATTGGCGAGCGAGCCGCCGATGGTGCCGCGGGCCCGCGTCGGGGCGTGGCCGACATGGGGCAACGCCTTGGAGAGTAAGGGGATTTTGGCGCGCACCAGCGCGTCGTGCTCGACCACGCATTGCCGCGTGGTGGCGCCGATCGTCACCGCGTCGCCGTCGTCGCGGATGAATGCCAGCTCCGGAATCCGTGCGATATCAACGAGCTTCACCGGCCGCGCCAGCCGCATGGCCATCAGCGGCACCAGCGTCTGCCCACCCGCGATCAGGCGGACGTCGTCGCCCTGCGCCAGCAGCGCGCAGGCTTCGTCGAGGCTCGCGGCTCTGGCATAATCGAACGATGCTGGCTTCATGGTGGCAATTGCTCCCCCTCCCGGATGCACCAAAACCGGCGCGTTATCAATCTGTTGTCGGACGGCTCCGGCTGGGGCAGATTGCGCCCGGGTGCGATTGTGTCAGGGACGGGCGGGCGCGTGGTCCCGTCCGAGTGGGTCGTCATGCGGATCGCTGCCATCCTTGCACTTGTCGCGCTGCTGGGCGGATGCGCCGGCTCAACCGGCCCGGTGGGCGCCGCCCAGGACGTGGTCGGAAATGAGCGCGGCGGCAAGATCTCCTACCGCGAAGGCGGCATGCCGGGCGCCATGAGCGCCGCAACGGGCCATTGCTCAAAGTTTGGCAAGAAGGCCCAGGTCACCCAGATGAACCCGACGTCGGACGGTTTTGAGCTGGGCTTCGAATGCAATTAGCGCTCTGATTTTGCATCCGATTTCCTGACCGGGCCGCGGCCGACCGCCACCTGCTGAACCCTGCAACGCGCCCGCGACCGCGGCGGTGCCGCATTGACATTGCCCCTCCATCTCTAATAATAGATGTTAAATACATCACTATTGATGCATTTAGCATGATTTCAGCCGCACAACTCCGGGCCTCCCGTGCGCTTCTGGGGATCGACCAGCGCAAGCTTGCCGATCTGTGCGGATTGTCGCTGCCGACCATCCAGCGCATGGAGGCAAGCGACGGCGTGATCCGCGGCAACGTCGATTCCCTGATGAAGCTCGTGGCCGCGCTCGATGCGGCAGGCATCGAACTGATTGCCGAAAACGGGATGAGTTCGGGCGGCGGTCGGGGTGTAAGGCTCAAAGGAACCGCATCGTGACGGTGATGCTCGCATTGTCGTGCATTGCCGCATGGCTTGCCCTCGCGCCCATTGCGGTGGCACTCGGCCGGACGCCCGCCGCCACCCCGATCGTCTATGGCGCCAGCCTCGCGATCGCAGTCATCGCGCTGTTCACCAGCGTCGGACACCTGCTCGGCGGATCGGCGCCCGCCAGCGTGACACTGCCGCTCGGACTGCCGTGGCTCGGCGCGCATTTCCGGCTGGATGCGCTGTCCGCGTTCTTTCTCGCGGTGGTGAATCTCGGCGCGGCGGCTGCGAGCCTCTATGCGTTGGGCTATGGACGTCACGAGCCAGCGCCGGAGCGCGTGCTGCCGTTCTATCCGGCGTTCCTTGCCGGCATGAATCTCGTGGTGCTGGCGGATGACGCCTTCACCTTCCTGGTGTCATGGGAGTTCATGTCGCTCTCGTCCTGGGCGCTGGTCATGGCGCACCATCGCGAGCGCGACAACGTCTACGCCGGCTACGTCTACCTGGTGATGGCGAGCTTCGGCACGCTGGCGTTGCTGTTGACCTTCGGCCTGCTCGCCGGCCCCGACGGCAGCTACGGCTTCGACGCGATCCGCGCCGCGCATCCCTCGGCACAGCTCGCCGCGCTGGTGCTCATCCTGGCACTGGTCGGCGCCGGCTCCAAGGCCGGCCTGGTGCCGCTGCATGTCTGGCTGCCGCTCGCGCATCCGGCGGCGCCAAGCCATGTCTCGGCGCTGATGAGCGGCGTGATGACCAAGGTCGCGGTCTACGGATTCGTACGCATCGCGTTCGACCTGCTCGGACCGCCAGCGTGGTGGTGGAGCATGGTGGTGCTGACCGTGGGCGGGATCACCGCGGTACTGGGTGTGCTCTACGCCCTGATGCAGCGCGACCTCAAACGCATCCTCGCCTATAGCACCATCGAAAACATCGGCATCATCTTCGTCGCCCTGGGACTCGCGCTCGCGTTCCAGGCCTACGGCATGGCGAGTGCAGCCGCGCTGGCGCTGACGGCGGGGTTGCTGCACGCCTTCAATCATTCGCTATTCAAAAGCCTGCTGTTCTTCGGCTCGGGCTCGATCCTGCACGCCACCGGCGAACGCGATATCGAGCGGCTCGGTGGCCTGATCCATCGCATGCCGCAGACCGCCTTCGTCTTCCTGGCCGGCACCGTCGCGATCTCGGCGCTGCCGCCGTTCAACGGCTTCGTGTCCGAATGGCTGACCTTGCAGGCCATCCTGCTCAGCCCAAATCTGCCGTCCTGGGGCCTGAAGCTCTTGGTGCCGGGCGTCGGAGCACTGCTGGCCTTGGCGGCGACGCTTGCCGCCGCCTGCTTCGTGCGTGCCTTCGGGATCACGTTTCTTGGCCGTCCGCGCTCGACCGCGGTCGGGAACGCGCACGAGACCGATCGCTTCTCGTTCGCCGCGATGTTTGCACTTGCCGCGCTCTGCCTGGTCGTTGGCGTACTGCCGGGCCTTTTCATCGATGCGCTGGCGCCGGTCGTGCAAGGATTGGCGGGCGCACGCATGCCGGTGCAGACCAGTGTCGACTGGCTCTCGATCGTGCCGATCGGCGAGAGCCGCAGTTCCTATAACGGCCTCCTGGTGTTCCTGTTCATCACCGCATCCGGCTTCCTGGCGGCCTATGCGATCCACTGGCTCGCCTCCGATCGCGTGCGGCGCGCGCCGCCATGGGACTGCGGCTATCCGGATGCCAGTCCGATCACCCAGTACAGCGCCGACAGTTTCGCTCAACCGATCCGCCGCGTGTTCGGCACGACGGTGTTCCGCGCGCGCGAACACGTCGAAATGCCGCCGCCCGGCGACGGGCGTCCGGCGCGGCTGACCGTCGAATGGCGCGACGTCGTCTGGGACACGCTGTATGCGCCGATCGCCGCGGGCGTGATGACCGCCGCGACCCGGCTCAACCGTTTGCAGTTCCTGACCATCCGTCAGTTCCTCAGCCTCGTCTTTGCCGCACTCGTTCTCCTGCTGCTGATGCTTGCAACATGGCCCTGATCCTCGACTTCGCCGAGCAAGGCGCGCAGATGCTCCTGGTGCTGCTATTGGCACCGCTGCTGACCGGCGTCGTGCGCAAGGCGAAGGCGCGCTTCCTGCGGCGGAGGGGACCGCCGCTCATCCAGCCCTACCGCGATCTCGTTCGGCTGCTGCGCAAGGATGTCGTGCTGGCGCAAAACGCGTCGTGGCTGTTTCGCGTTATCCCCTATCTCATCTTCGCTGCGACCTGGGTGGCGGCATCGCTGGTGCCGACGTTCCGCACCGGGCTCTTGTTCTCCTGGTCGGCCGATCTCATCGCCATCATCGCGCTGCTGGGCAGCGCGCGCTTCTTCCTGGCGCTCGCCGGCCTCGATGTCGGGCACCAGCTTCGGCGGCATCGGATCGAGCCGCGAGGTGATGATCGCCTCGCTCGCCGAACCCGCCATGATCATGATCGTCTTCACGGTCGCGCTGATCGCAGGTTCGACCCAGCTCTCCAACATGGCGGGTTTCCTGGTCTCGAGCGAGGTGGGACTGCGGGTATCGCTCGGCCTGGCTCTGCTCGCCTTGATGATGGTGGCGATCGCCGAGAACGCGCGCATCCCGGTCGACAATCCGGCGACGCACCTGGAGCTCACCATGGTGCACGAGGCCATGGTGCTGGAATATTCCGGGCGTCATCTCGCGCTGATCGATCTCGCCGCATCGCTGAAGCTCCTGCTCTATATCTCGCTGATCGCCTGCCTGTTCGCGCCGTGGGGCATGGCGCCCGCGGGCGCGCCCCCGGCCGCGCTGGCGATCGGCATCCTGGCTTACCTCGGAAAGCTCGCGGTTGGCGGCTGCCTGCTCGCGGTGTTTGAGACATCGATCGCCAAGATGCGTGTGTTCCGCGTGCCGGAATTCCTTGGCGCCGCGCTGATGCTGGGCCTGCTGGCGACTCTTCTCCTCTTTGTGTCGCGGAGCCTGTGATGCGCGCTGTTGAAAACGAGATCCCGCCGCGCGCTTCCCTCGCCCCGCGTAGCGGGGAGAGGGTGGCCCGAGCGAAGCGAGGGCCGGGTGAGGGGCTCATTTCGATGCCCGCTAGCCTGGAGAAGGCCCCTCACCCGCCTCGCCGCTTCGCGGCTCAGCACCCTCTCCCCGCTACGCGGGGCGAGGGGAAGAAAGGGCGGAGCCTGTGATGCGCGGGCTGAACTTCGATGTCGCTCATATGCTCGCAGGCTCCCTGGTGCTGGTGAGCTTCATGCAGCTCTATCAGGACCGGCTCTATTCACTGCTCAACACGTTTGCGCTGCACGCGTTCGTGCTCGCACTCTCGGTTGCGTGGCAAGCCTACGTGCAGGACGCACCGCATCTGTATGTGACCGCCGCAATCGCGCTGGTGTTCAAGGCGATCGTGATTCCGGTCGTGCTGCACCGGATCATTGTCCGGCTCGGCATTCATCGCGAGATCGAGAAAGTGGTCGGCGTCGGCGCCACCATGCTGCTCGGCATAGGCCTCGTCGCGCTCTCCATGGTGGTGATGCTGCGGGTGACGGCGGACGCCGACCCATTGGCGCGCGAAGACCTCGCGTTCGCGCTCTCGGTCGTGCTGCTCGGACTCCTGATGATGGTCACGCGCCGCAACGCGGTGAGCCAGGTGGTAGGCTTCATGTCGCTGGAGAACGGCCTCGTGCTTGCCGCCACCGGCGCCAAGGGCATGCCGCTGGTGGTCGAGTTCAGCGTTGCCTTCTCGATCCTCATCGCCTTCATCGTGATCGGCATCTTCCTGTTCCGCATCCGCGAGCGCTTCGACACCGTCGACCTCCAGGCCCTCGACCGCTTCCGGGGAGAGCGCCAATGAGCTTCGACGCGCTCACCGCGGTGCTGATCATCCCGGCCGTGGCGGCCGCACTGCTCGCGGTGCTGCCCGGCTACCGGCTGAGCGCGCGACTCAACATGCTGGCGGCGCTCTGCACCTTCCTCACCGCGCTGTCGCTGTTCTTTGACCGGCCGCCGTCGGGTCCTTATCTTCACGTCGACGACCTCAACAACGTCTTCATCGTGCTGACGACGTTCGTGGGCTTTACGACCAGCGTCTTCAGCGCGAGCTACATTGGGCATGAATTGGAGATCGGCCGGCTGACGCCAACCTATCTGCGGTTCTATCACGCCATGTACCAGGTGCTGATGCTGGCGATGAACCTCGCGCTCATCGCCAACAATATCGGCGTGATGTGGGTTGCGATCGAGCTTGCAACGCTGACCACCGTGCTGATGGTCGGCATCTACCGCACCCACGAGGCGCTGGAGGCGGCGTGGAAATACTTCATCCTCGGCTCGGTCGGCATCGCGCTGGCGCTGTTCGGCACCATCCTGGTCTACATGGCGGCCCGTCCGGTGATCGGCGAAGGCACCGACGCGATGGTGTGGACCATCCTGGTCGCGCACGCGGCGAAGTTCGACCCGGCGCTGCTCAACGTCGCGTTCGTATTCCTGCTGCTCGGCTACGGCACCAAGGTGGGGCTCGCGCCGCTCCATGCCTGGCTGCCGGATGCACACGCGGAGGGCCCGACCCCGATCTCGGCGGTGCTGTCGGGGCTCCTGCTCAATGTCGCGCTCTATGCGCTGCTGCGCTTCAAGATGCTGCTGGCGGTGAACCCCGCGGCGCTCGCGCCCGGCCCGCTGCTGGTGACGATGGGGCTGATCTCGCTCGTGTTTGCGGCGTTCATGCTCTACCGCCGGCGCGACATCAAGCGCATGTTCGCCTATTCGTCGATCGAGCACATGGGCATCATCGCGTTCGCCTTCGGGATGGGCGGACCGCTCGCGAATTTCGCCGGCCTGCTGCACATGACCATGCACTCGCTCACCAAGTCGGCGATCTTCTTCGCGGTCGGCCACATCGCGCAGGTCAAAGGTACGCAGAAGATCGCCGACATGGGCGGCCTGACGGTGACAAACCCGGTGCTGGGCTGGGGTCTGGTGCTCGGCGTCGTCGCCATCGCGGGCCTGCCGCCACTCGGCATCTTCATGAGCGAGTTTCTGGTGGTGACGTCGACCTTCGCACGCCAGCCGTGGCTTGCGATCATCCTGGTGTTCGGCATCCTGATCGGTGTCGCGGCGCTGTTCCTGCGGCTCAACTCCATTGCTTTTGGTGAACCGCGCGGCGAGACCGCCGAGGCCAAGGCGTCTTTCGTGCCGATGTTTGCCCATCTGGCGATCGTCTTCGTTGCCGGCGTCTATCTGCCACCGGCGCTGGTGGTGTGGTTCCAGAACGTCGCCAAGCTGCTCGGATAGGCCGATGCCCGCACTGATCGACATGATCGAAGGCAGCAGGGTCGAGCATCACCGGCCCTGGCCGCGCGTGATCACAACCGAGAGCGGCTGGCGAGTTGCCGTCAGCCAGCTTGCCGCCGGCCATTGGACGCTGCTCGGCCTGTGGGGCGACGCCGATCAAGGCACCAACCAAGTTCACATGGCCGTGCTCGATGAAGGCACGAGCGAAATCGCCGTCGTTTCCATCTGCGTGTCCCGATCGAGAGCTATCCGTCGGTCGGCGCGCTGCATCCGCCGGCCATTCGCCTGGAGCGCGCCATCCGCGATCTTTATGGACTCGTTCCGGTTGGCCTGCCCGACACGCGGCCCTGGCTCGATCTCGGCTTCTGGGAAATTGAGCATCCGCTCGGCGACAAGCGCGCCGCGCCGGCGACGCGCGCACCTTACGCATTCCTTCCGGTCGAAGGCGAGAACCTGCATCAGATTCCGGTCGGCCCGGTGCATGCCGGCATCATCGAGCCCGGCCATTTCCGTTTCACCGCCAATGGCGAAACGGTAGTGCGGCTGGAAGAACGGCTGGGCTACGTGCACAAGGGCATCGAGTCGCTGATGCAGGGCGCCACACTGGAACAGGCGGCGCGGCTCGCCGGCCGCACCTCGGGCGACAGCACAGTGGCGTATGCGCTTGCCTTTGCGCACGCCGTCGAGGCAGCGCTCGGCATCGCGGTGCCGCCGCGCGCCGTGCACCTTCGTGCGCTGATGGCCGAGCTCGAACGGCTGGCCAACCACTTCGGCGACATCGGCGCCATCTGCAACGATGCCTCGTTCGCCATCATGCATGCGCAATGCGGCATCCTGCGCGAGCGCACGCTGCGCGCGGCAGACGCCTGCTTCGGCCATCGGCTGATGATGGACCGCGTCGTGCCGGGCGGTGTCGCGGTCGATCTGGCGGCGGGCGGCGCGACCGCAGTGCGTACGCTGCTCGACGAAGCCGCGCAGGTGTTTCCGCGGCTCATCTCGCTCTACGACAACACCGCTTCGCTGATGGATCGCACCGCCACCACCGGCATTCTGAGCGACGCGCTGGCGCGGCAGTTCGGCGCCGGCGGATATGTCGGACGCGCGAGCGGGCGCGCCTTCGATGCCCGCAAGGCGCTGCGCTATCCGCCCTATGACCGGCTGGTGTTCGAGACGCCGCTGCTGAGCGCCGGCGACGTCAATGCGCGGGTCTGGATCCGCATCCGCGAGGTCGAGCAAAGCCTTGCGCTGATCGGCGAGATTATCGCGAGCCTGCCCCCCGGGCCAATCGCGGTTTCGATTCCTGCCGCAACCGACGATACGCACGAAGGCATGGGACTGGTCGAAGGCTTCCGCGGCGACGTGCTGGTCTGGCTACGCATCGAGGACGGCCGGATCACGCGCTGCCATCTGCGCGATCCGTCCTGGTTCCAGTGGCCGCTGTTGGAAGCCGTGATCGAGGGCAACATCGTCGCCGACTTCCCGCTCTGCAACAAATCGTTCAACTGCTCCTACTCGGGGCACGATCTCTAGGACCCAAGTCATGCGCCGCACCTTGTTTGAAAGTCTCGTGCGCCCGCCGTTGACCGAAGCAGCGCCGGCGCCGGACGACGCCATGATGGCGAAGCTCGCCGCGAGCGTCGATCGCGCCGCGCGGCGCCGGCTCGGCCGCAGCCTGTCGATCCGCGAGGTTGATGCCGGCTCCTGCAATGGCTGCGAACTCGAAATCCACGCGCTCAATAACGCGTTCTACGATCTCGAACGGTTCGGCCTGCGTTTCGTCGCTTCGCCGCGCCACGCCGATGTGCTGATGGTGACTGGGCCGGTCACGAAGAACATGCGCGAGGCGCTGGCGCGCACCTACAACGCGACGCCCGATCCGAAATGGGTGGTGGCCGTCGGCGGCTGCGCACACGATGGCGGTATCTTCGCCGACAGCTACGCGGTCATGGGCGGCGTCTCGACCGTGATACCGGTCGATCTGCACATCCCCGGTTGCCCGCCGCGCCCGGTCCAACTGCTCGAAGGGCTGCTCGCGCTGATCGAGACGGCGTGATCCTCAGTTGCCGGGTCCCGCCGGACCTGGCCCGGCGAAGGAGGATGCCAACGCCGGTTGCCCAACCACGTCCGGCGACTCGGCGGCCGGGACCACGCGGCGCCGCAGCAGCCAGTAGCCGACCAGCAGACACACCGGCAGCAGAGCCGGAATGGCTACGCTTTCGTTCGGGTACAGCAAGGCCAGAAGCGAAATCGCCGCCAGCCCGATGCGGACCGGAATGTCGATCTTGGCACGATCGGAAAAATGCGCCTGCATGCTGAACGTCAATCCGATCGTCGGGATGAGGATCAGCAGCGCCGCACCCATCTGGTGCAGGCCCGGCTCGATGACGAGTGCAGGCCGGACAAACACACCGGCCATCAGGGTGAACAGGGAGATGCAGATCTGCAACGCCCGGTTCAACGTCGAGTAGAACGACGCGTTGGCAATCTTTGCGGTGATAGCGGCCACGAGCGATGTGGGCGGCGTTAGCTCGCCGAAGACGCCCAGAAAGAACGCAAAGAAATGCACGACCCACGGGTTGACGCCGGCCTGGATCATCGGCGGCGCGATCACGATGGCGACCAGAATGTAGGTCGGCGCCGGCGGCAGGCCGGTTCCGAGGATCGCACCAAAGATGAACGACATCAGCACCATGGCGGCAAGATTGTAACCCGCGGCCTCGACCAGCAGGCTGCCGAGCTTGGTCGGGACGCCGGTGATCACCAGTGCTCCGGTCATGATCGACAGCGTGGCGAGCAGCAGCGCGAGGTCGGCGATCATCTCGGTGTAGGCATCGAGAAACTTCCTGATCGGATCGATGAATTCATGGAAGGACCAGTGCCCGGGCCGGAGCAGCGGCACGAGGTTGATGACGAACATCGCGATCCCGACGTAGATGAACACGTCGAGCGCCGCGAACATCGGCGCCATGCCGTAAGCCGCCATCAGGAAGATCAGGCTGGAGACGACGACGGCGAAGGCGCCCAGATTTACGTAGTCGCGCCATTCCAGGATCGCAAATGAGCCGACCGCGAGGCGGGTGCGGTAACGGATCGCCAGCAGATAGACCGAGGTCGCGACGGTTATGTAGTAGATCAGCGCCGGCACCCAACCGCGCGCCACCACGTCGAAATAGTCCTTGCCAAGAAATTCGGCCATCAGGAACGCCGAGATTCCCATCACCGGCGGCATGAACTGTCCGCCCAGCGAGGAGGCCGATTCGATCGCCGCCGCCGTCGCCCGCGGCATACCGGCGCCGATCATGGCGGGGATCGTGGCAGAGCCGACGGTGATCGAGTTGGCGGCGCCGCTGCCGCTCACCGTGCCGACGCACATCGAGCCGATGACGGCCGACTGCGGCAACGCGTGCGGGGAGCGGACGGCGACGCGCTTGGTCGCGCGCACGAGCGAGTCGATGCAGCCGTAGCCTCGCAGCAGGCTCAATACCAGGAGGAACGAGCCGACGATGGTGAGCGCGATCTGCGGCAGGTTGGAGAAAATGCCCGTCGCCATCTCGATGCTCGTGGCACTGGTCACGCGCTCCCAGGAGAGGCCGGCGTGATGGAACATGCCCGGAACCATGTAGCCATAGACCGCGTAGAGGATCAGCACGATGTTGAGGATAAACAACGGCATGTGCCGCTTGCGGGCGTATTCGATGATGAGCAGGGTCATCAGCCCGCCCCAGACGAGGTCGGCAGGATCCCACATCCCGGCCCGCGAGGTACCGAGATCCTCGTATTCCGTCGTCATGTAATAGGACACATAGGCCGAGATCGCGATGTAGATCGCGGCGATGATGTAGTTCGCGAGCGGCGGCAGCTTCGGATAGAGATCGTTGTCGCGCAGCGCCTGCAGCGTGAACAGGATAAAGGTAATCGGGATCAGCGTGAGCGCGAGCAGCGTCGAGCCGCCGGAACCGGTCCAGTAATAGTAAAAGATATAGACAAAGAATGAGATCGCGACGGTGTAGTAAAGGCAGTTCAAGACGATCCGCGGCGCCGCGGTTTCGGAATTGTCGGTCATGATGGACCCATGAGCGCTTGCCGATTGCCTGAGTGAGCGGAGTCAGGCGGGCACGCGCGGCGCCCGCCTGATAGCCCTGGCCGTCCGAAAGCGTGGGCGACGCCTACATCGAGGCGATTTTGGAATCCCACTTCTTGTCCCACACGCCCTTCTCTCGCATGTACTTGGCAAGACCCGGATGGATGGGGACGAGTTCCCACGTCGCGTCGAGCGCGGTCTTCTCGAATTGTGCCATGCGGCCGCCGCTGATCTGCGTGAAACTGGCGTCAGACTTCGCGAGCTGATCGGCGTTCTTGTCGATGATCGTCAGCATCTTGTAGACGTCATCCGCCGACATTTCGAGACCGATGTCGAACCCCCAGAAGACCGGAAACAGCTTGATCTCGGGCACGTGGACGTCGCGCTTGAAGGCCGACGGCTTCACGCTGATGTAGTTGAAGCCCTTCTTGTTCAGTGTCGCGATCTCGTCGGCACTCGGGTTGAGCGCGGCCCAGTCGACGGCGAGCGAGGCCTGCGAGATCCACGGCGCCGGCTGGATGCCGCCGGCGGTATAGATAATCATGCCGTCGATGGCGCCCGACTCAAGCTGCGAGCCGGCGGTCGACAGATCGACCTGCGTATAGATATGCTTGGCGCCGACGGCGGCGAGCGCGCGCTCGAGCTTAAGGCGCGTATCGAACGGCAGCGGGCCGGTATAGACTTTCTTGCCAGTCAGATCGGTCCACTTCTTGATCTTGTCCTTATTGCTGGCCTTGATCGCGACGCCGACATCGAGCGTGTAGGACCAGAACGACTGAACGGGCGTGCGCTTCATCCTGGCCTTAAAGCCTTTGAAGCGGCCGGAGTCGGTAGCGAATTCTTCCAGCGCAATGTCGGAGCCGTAGTAGCCTTGATACTCGCCGGTGGCGTAGCCTTTCACGGTCATGACGGCGCCTGGCAACGGCAACACCGAGATGCGGTAATCCGGCATCTCCTTGTTCAGCAGGTTGGCCAGGACGACGAGCGCCTTGTGCCCTGACGAGCCGACCGGGCCAGTGCCCCAGCGGATGTCTTTCGGCTCCGACCAGGCGGCGGAATTGGCGAGAGTCACTGTGGCGATAACGGCAAATGCCGTGAGTGCACGTTTAATCATGAGCAATTCCTCTGGTTATGTGCGCGTTGACGAGGCAGCGGCCTATCCGCCCGACCCGCAGTCGACACTTGTTTTTTGTGGCGCACTTCAAGCGCGCAGACGCAACAAATGCTCCGGAGACTCCCAGGTCTCCGATCTCGACGCCCCATGAGGCTAGTTTACGATCCCCCTATTGACATGCATTGGCAAAGCACAAATTGCCGCACCGACGGGGCAGCCGCTTCGGCGCAATAGGCCGCGACTTGGCAATCTCTCGACTAAGTCTTGAAATGAGCGCGCTGAGGTAAAGGGTTTGGGGCCCAGTACTTACATACGCCGCCGCGTCACCGCCAATATTCGCTCGCGTCGTCGCAAGCGCGCGGTATCAAGCAGGATCTGCGCAGCCCATCGATACACGTTTCGCTGGCGCACCAGATCGCGCATCAAGCGCATGCGCTCGCGCTGTTCACTCGCCGGCATCCGCAAAGCCGCGCCGATAGCCTCGGCCATCGCATGCGTGTCGTAAGGATTTACGATCAGGGCTTCGGATAGTTCTCGCGACGCACCGGCGAAGCTCGACAGAATGAGCACGCCCTGTTCGTCATCACGGGCGGCGACGAATTCCTTGGCAACCAGATTCATTCCGTCGTGCAGGCTCGAGACGACACACATGTCCGACGCACGGAAAAGCTCATAGACCTCGTCGGGCTCGTGATGGCGGATGACCAGCCTGATCGGCTTGTAGTTGCCATTGCCGTGCCTGCCGTTAACTTCGTCAGCCAGCCGCGTGGCCTCGGCCTGCAGGGCGCTATAGGTGTCGAGCTTGCTGCGGGTCGGGGCGGCCGCCTGGATGAAGACGAATTTGCCGCGCCACTCCGGCTGCCGGTTCAGCAGATCATCGACGGCACGGATGCGATCCAGAATTCCCTTCGTGTAGTCGAAGCGCTCGATGCCAACCCCGATGCGCACATCCGCAGACAGCCCGTAGCGTTGTTGGACGGCGTAACGGCATTCCCGCACCGGAGCCTGCGTGGCGAGTGCGGCGGGTGGCCATTCGATGGAAATCGGATAGGGGCGGATCATGGTTTCGTGACCGCCGACCGTGACCGACGCGTGCTCACGGTCGATACGGCACTCCATGAAACGGTCCGCCGCCTCCAGGAAATTGTTGCAATGGAACTGGGTATGGAAGCCAAGGATCGTGCTGCCCAGCAGCCCGTCGATGATCTGCTCACGCCACGGGCAAATGCTGAAGGTCTCGGAATTGGGCCACGGGATGTGCCAGAAGGTGATGATCGTCGCCTTGGGCAGGCGCTTGCGGACCATGCGGGGCAGCAGGGCAAAATGGTAGTCCTGCACGAGCACGATCGGATCGTCGCGCTGCGCTTCTTGAACGACGATGTCCGCAAATCGCTCGTTTACTGCCAGATATTGCGCCCAGTCCTGATCGCGGAAGTTCGGCCGTACGAAGGCGATGTGGCAAAGCGGCCAAAGCCCCTCGTTGGCAAACCCGTAATAGTAGCCGTCCTGTTCCTCCTCCGAGAGCCAGACACGTTTAAGCGTATAGGCTGGATCGGCGGGCGGCACGCGGATGCGGTCATTCTTGTCGACGGTTTCGCGATCGGCCGAACCGCTGCCGTGCGCGATCCAAGTACCGCCACACGCGCGCATCACCGGCTCGAGCGCCGCAACGAGACCGCTCGCCGGAATCTGCAGCGCGACCGCTCCGTCGACGTGGTTATGGATGTAGGGCTCGCGATTGGAGACGACCAGGACCTCCGCATCCGGCAGTTCCTCGATCAGCACCCGGTGCAACGTCTTCGGCGACCACTCGACGTAAATGCCGTCGGCAAACTTGCGCTCGACGCGAAACTCGCTCAGCAGCGCCTGGATCTCTCTGTTGATGGGAAAATCGCCGCGGTGCGGGCTCCCAGGATCGCCGCCGAGACGGATATCCACGATGGCGCCGCGGATCGAGCGCGTCCAGCCGCGCATGAGCGCCATGACGATCGCCATTGCCAGCAAGCCAAGGCCGGCAAGAACGCCGATGAGGGCGATGATAGTATAGTATTCAGCTTCCCGCGCGCGCTGGGCGATGTAGTTCAGATCGTGCAGCACCAGCAGGTGACCGGTAATCGGTCCCGCGGTCATCGGAAATACACTGATGTGAATTCGACGGCCGCCTTCCGTGACGGTGGCGAACGCGTCGGTCTTGGTTCGCGTCAGGCCGTTGCAGGTGACGCCCTTCGGGAAGAGCTTGGTGGTGTACTGAAGCTCCCCGGTTCCGCTACAAAATCCCAGCGCCAGCAAACGTTCATCTTCGGCGATCCGCTCGAAAAACGGAACGAGATCGACGCCGGGTGACGACGCAATGCCGCCGGCGACCTGATCGCGGATCGAACGGAAGACGAGGCGCGATCTCAGCTCGATGTCGCGCCGCGACCATCCTTCCACCATCACGGAGGCCAAAGGCGCCAGCGCGGCGATCATGATCAGGCCCGCCACGACCGCAAGCGCGCCGTATCGGACCATCGGATTGCGCAATACCCGGCTGTTCATCGCGCGACGCGTGGCTGAGCCGATCGCGTCAACGCACCTCGTCAGGAAGCCGGGCGCGTCCGTCACCGCGCCCCCTCCCAACCCTTTGAGAGCCGCATCGCCGCCACGATAATGCCGACCATCGAATAGGTCTGCGGGAAATTTCCCCACAGCTCGCCGGTGTGCGGATCGATATCCTCCGAAAGCAGGCCGACATGGTTCCGCCGCGCAAGCAAGCCCTCGAACAGCTCCCGGGCCTTCTCGAAACGCCCGATCGCCGCCAGCGCATCGACATACCAGAACGTACAGATCGTAAAGGCGACTGACGGCGGGCCAAAGTCGTCGGGCACCGTGTATCTCAGGAGATGTCCATTGCGCCCAAGGCGCTCTCCGACCGCCTCGACGGTCGAGATGAAACGCTGATCGGACGCGGCGACGATTCCGAGTTCATGCAGAAGCAGCACGCTGGCATCGATCTCGTCGGAATCGAGCCGGCCCGTGAAGCAATTCAGTTGCGTGTTCCAGGCACGGTCAAGGATCGTCTCGCGCAGATCGTCGGCGGACTTCCGCCAGGCCGCGGCACGATCCGACAAACCGAGCCTGCCCGCAATCCGCGCCAGCCGGTCGCATGCGCCCCAGCACATCGCCGCCGAATGCGTATGGATGCTGGTACGGCCGCGGTACTCCCAAATCCCGGCGTCGGGCATCAACGCCTGGCTCAGCGCCCGCACCCCAAGCGGTTCAAGCATTTCGAACAGGTCCGCATTGCCTCGGTTCGGCAGCCGTTCGTCGAAAAACATTTGCGAGGCCGCCAGAACCACGCTGCCGTAAACATCGTGCTGCACCTGGTCCACGGCGGCATTGCCGATCCGTACCGGGCTGTGGCCTCGATAGCCGCGAAGTTCAGGCGCGGTACGCTCATCAAGCGGCGTCTCAGGCAGGATGCCATAGACCGGCTTCAGGGTCGGCCCGCGCTCAAGTGCGATCACATTCGTGACGTAGTCGATGAAGCGCTCCATCGTGACCGTGGCGCCGACACGGTTCAGCGCATGCACCGTGAAGAAGGCATCCCGTATCCAGCAGTAGCGGTAGTCCCAGTTGCGCTCCGAGTTCGGCGCCTCGGGGATCGAGGTCGTGAGTGCGGCGACGATCGCCCCGGTTTCCTCGAAGCTGCAGAGCTGCAGCGTGATAGCGGCGCGGATCACCGCCTCCTGCCATTCGTACGGCACGTTGAGGTAGCGGACCCAGTCGAGCCAGTATTCCTGCGTCTGGTCGTGGAACTCGCGGCTGATGCGCGGGATAGAATCCGGAAGCGTCTCGTCGAGGTGGACAATGAAGGTGAGAGGCTTGGTGAGGACGAATGCGCTCTCGCTTGCCACGTAGCTGACCGGTGCATCGGTGGTGAGGCGGATCGAGCCGGCATCCGTGACGTAGCGGATGTGGTTGCTGCCGGGAAAAGGCGTGGCCCGGTGCCGCCCGTAGTCCATGCGCGGCCGCACGCACACGCGAATGCGGCAGAGCCCGCCGAGTGGCTCGACGCGGCGAACGATCATGGGCGGACGATAGACGCGGCCGTACTGGCGGAAGCGCGGCACGAAATCGGTGATCGCGAAGGACGCGCCCGATGCCGCGGTGACGACGGTCCGGACGATGGCGGTGTTGCGGCAATAACTCTGCTCGAACGTCGCGTCCTCTTCGAAACTGATTGAAAAGAAACCGCCATCGGCATCGTCGCCATCAGCCAACGCGCAAAATACCGGATCGCCATCGATGCGCGGCCAGCAGGCCCACACGATCCGCCCGCCTTTGTCGATCAGTGCCGCGATGTTGCTATTGCCGATGATGGCGAGATCGAGCGAAGACCTAGTCGTCATGCATCGAGCCTTTTCACCAGCGCGGAGAGCCAGGTCCTGACATCGGCCGGACCGTCGAAATCGGACACCTCGGGACAGAAGTGTTCCCCGGACACCCGCAGTGCAACCCCGCCGAGACGCATCGCTGCATCTAGGGCCGATTGGTCGGAGACATCATCGCCGATCATCACCGGCCGTCGCCCACGGAACTTCGGCAGGGCCAGTATCGTCTCGAGCGCCTCGCCTTTCGAGACCTGCCGCGGAACCACCTCGAATACCTTGCGCCCCTTGCAGACGATGAGGTGGGGCGGGCCGCTCTGAAGGATGTTCTGCAGAGCGGTTTCGATCTGTGGACCCGATTTAGGCGCCAAGCGATAGTGCACGGCGATTGAGCACCCCTTCGGCTCGACCACCACGCCCGGCGCAATGCCGCTAAGCCTGCCGACCGCCTCGACCAGCGGTTGCTCCAGCGGCTTTGCGGTGAGCTGCACCTCGCCATCGGCCACGGCACGCAGTTCCGCCCCGTGGACGCCGGCAATCACGAGCTTGAGCGGCGCAAGAAACCGATCGATATCAGCGATCGGTCGGCCGGTGACGATTGCCAACGCGCCGTGCAGGCCTGCCGAAAGGCGCGCGAGCAGTGAAACCAGATCGCTCGGCACAGTGACGCCGTCCGGCGTGCTGCTGATGTCGATCAGCGTGCCGTCTACATCGAGGAACAGGGCACAATTCTTGGGGTCTTCGAGCTGCATCGCGGGCAATTTCTGGTGGTCTCCTTGTGGGCGCAAGAGTCGTAAAGAGTCGGAAAGTCACCGGTCCGAAGATTTGCGGACTGGGCTGCCGATGAACTTGCCCCGCTTCAATATCAGATGAATGCGATGCCGCGCGGCGGCGCTCTGGATAAGGCTCACTCAGTTGGACGCGATTGCGGCGGCCGTGTGAAGTCGCCTCCGTGAGACCCTGTCAGACGAGGCACTGCCGTTGACATCGCCGTGGCAGACGCAAGGCGCATTTGGTACGATGTGGCCAGCATCGACAAGTGTTCTTGGGACCGGGGGCCAATAACGATTGAGTTACCCGTGACGAATCGCCGCTCCAACTTTCGGGCGCAAACATTGTAGGGCGACTATTCTGGATAACAGGTTATTTGCCCTGCCCTCATAAAGAAAATCGAGAGGAAATGCCATGATTACATCACGTCAAATCATTCCCGTCTTTGCCCTAGCCCTGACGGCCGCGATGGCGGCCGTGTCGCCTGCGGCCGCCCAAATGTACGGTCTCGGCACCGGCAAACAGGGCTTCTTTACCTATTCGGCCGGCGCATCAATTGCCAAGGTGGCTTCGGAAAACGGCCTGACATTGCGCATCCAGCCCTATGGCGGCACTAGCGCCTATGTGCCGGCGGTCAACGCCAAGGAGATCGAGTTCGGCCTCGCCAACGAGCTTGAGACCAACTACGCGGTCACCGGCACGGCGATCTACAAGGACAAGCCGCAGCCCGACGTTCGCGTGATCTCCATTCTCACCCCGCTTTATTCGGTTCTGTTCGTGCGCAAGGACTCCGACATCAAGTCGATCGCCGACCTGAAAGGGAAGCGAGTGCCGACCGACTTCGTCAGCCAGCGCGTGCTGGACGTCCTGGTGCATGGCACGCTCGCGAATGCCGGCGTGACCTACGACGACATCAAGAAAGTCCCAGTCCCGAACGTCGTCGGCGGTGCCAATGAATTCGCCGAAGGCAAAGCGGACACCTTCATGTTTGCATTGGGCGCGGGTGCGGTAGCCGAGACCGATGCCAAGGTCGGTGGGGTGCGTGTGCTGCCGATCGATCCCTCGCCCGAGGCGATGGCGCGTGTTCGCAAGTACATTCCGGTGGCCTACGCCACCAAGCTCGAGCCTTCGAAGGGACGCGTCGGAATTCTCGGCCCGACCGATGTGATCGGTTACGACTACCTCGTGCTGTCGAGTTCAAAAGTGCCCGACGACGCGGCCTACAAGCTCGCCAAGATCATGCATGAGCACAAGGCGCAGCTCGCTGCCGGCTTCGCCCCGCTCGCCGGTTTCATGCCCGACCGGATGGCGAAGGATATGGGCCCGGTAAAGTTTCACCCGGGTGCGATCAAGTTCTACAAAGAGATTGGCGCCTGGCCGCCGAAGCCGGCGGGCTGATTTGCGGCTGATCCGTTCGGGCGACGATCACCGTGACCCATGAAACCGATCCGGCGCCGGCGGCGTCCCTTTCCGGGAGCGTCCGCTGGCTTGTCGCTGTTGGCGCGACGCTGCTGACGCTTGCCTCGTTCGGCTTCGCGCTCCAGTTCTACCGCAATGTTCTCGGGCTGCTTTTGTTCAACGAGCAGTTCCTCGCTGGCATGCTGGCGCTGGGACTTGCGCTCGTCTATCTCACGCAGCCGATGCGCCGCGGCGCGCCGCGCCCATTCGTGCCCTGGTACGATTGGATCCTGGCGACGCTGGGCCTGATCGCCGGCGGATATCTCGCGGTCCGCTTTCCCACGCTATCCGAGGAAGTGACCTCACGGCCGCTCGACGGCCTCATCGTGGCTTTCGTCATCATTCCGCTGGTCATCGAGGCGCTGCGACGGATGGTTGGCGCCGCGTTGGTGATCGTCATCATCTGTTTCCTCGGCTATGCGATGGTCGGCCACCTCGTGCCGGGGCAGCTTGCCGGCCGCCCGGTCAAGCTCACGCAGCTTGCCTATTATCTCGCCTGGGATCCGGGCAGCATGCTCGGTTTGCCCATGATGGTGGCGACGACCATTGTCATCGCCTTCATCTTCCTCGGACAGCTTCTCTTCGCTTCCGGCGGATCGGCCTTCTTCACCGACATCGCGCTTGCGCTGATGGGCCGCTATCGTGGCGGCTCCGCCAAGATCGCGATCACCGCGTCATCGCTGTTCGGCATGATCTCGGGAAGCGCGGTGAGCAACGTCGCGTCGGTTGGCGTGGTCACGATCCCGCTGATGCGCCGCGGCGGCTATCCGGCGCACATCGCCGCTGCGATCGAGGCGGTCGCGTCGACCGGCGGCCAGTTGATGCCGCCGGTGATGGGCGCCGCGGCATTCCTCATGGCGGAATTCCTGCAAGTCCCTTATCGGGATGTGGCGATTGCCGCCGCATTGCCGGCGCTGCTCTATTATTATGCGCTCTTTATCCAGGCCGACTTGCTGGCGGCCCGCGTCGGCATCACCAGGCTTGAGGACACGCAAATTCCGGCGATCGGCAGCGTGCTCAAGCGCGGTGCACATTTCCTGCTGCCGTTCATCGTCCTGATCGTTGCGCTGTTCTGGTTCAATTGGTCGCCTGAGCTGTCCGCTCTCGCGGGCGCCGCCCTGCTCATCGTCAACGGGATGGTGATCGGATATGGCGGCAAGCGCCTGTCGCTGCGCGACATCGTCAAGGCGCTGCATAGCACCGGCATGGCCTCGCTCGATCTGATCATGATTACGGCGGCCGCCGGTTTCATCATCGGCGTGCTCAACATCACCGGCCTGAGCTTCTCGCTCACGCTCATGCTCGTTCAAGTCGGGTCGGGCAATATCCTGGTGCTGCTCCTCCTCGCCGCCCTCGTCTCCATCGTTCTCGGCATGGGCATGCCGACGGTCGGCGTCTATGTCCTGCTGGCGACGCTGGTCGCGCCCGCGATGGTGCAGGTCGGCATCTCTCCCATGGCCGCACACATGTTCGTGATGTATTTCGGCATGATGTCGATGATCACACCACCGGTCGCGCTCGCCGCCTACGCGGCGGCCTCACTGGCGCAGACGGATGCGATGAAGACCGGATGGGCCGCGGTCCGGTTCGGTTGGATCGCCTACATCATCCCGTTCCTGTTCGTGCGTGCGCCCTCGCTCCTGCTCGAAGGCGGCATCATGAGCGTGGTGCTGGCAACGCTCACCGCACTGGCGGGCGTTTGGATGATTTGCGCAGCGTTTGCCGGCTACTCGACGCGGCCGATCGGACCGGCAACACGCATAGGCTTCGGCATCGCCGGCTTGCTCATGTTCATCCCGGCAGAAGCAATCCCCTACGGCGCGTGGACCGATGTTGTGGGTCTTGTGCTTGGCGGGGCGCTGATCGGACGCGATATTTTTGCGGCCCGCCTGGTGCGTCGCGCGGCGTAACCCCAGGGCCGGATTAGACGCATCCGACGGCCACGCGTCGTTCCGTGCTCGGAAATCGTCCAACTGCAACCGCGCTCATCATGTCTCGCTTGAACGCATGCGAGTGACCGACCAAGTCACGCGCGACGGTTGTTCCATGTCCATTAGCACCGACCCGGCCCCCCGCGCGAGCGGTGATGACCGAGGATGCCGGCGCGATCGCACAAAGCGTGACCGCGGCACCCGGGTGGCACACTTTGTGCTTTTGGGTTCGAGACACGTTTGGCTTCGAGACACGTCGCCATCCAGGGATTCTGCCAACCCAACAGACGCTCGTCGCGACGAGGACAGGTTCCGGCGCAGAGCAGGAGAACTTCGGCGACAGCACATTTCGACACACCGCAACACTCTTCAACAACGCTTCAACATTCTTCGACAACACTTCAAGAGGAACGACATGCAACGATCCAACCATGACGTGCTGCTGTCACGTCGCGCCGCCTGCCTTGGTGCCGCCGCGACTGCGCTCGTCGCCATGACCGGGCGCGCGCGCGCGATGGATTGGCCGACCAGGCCGGTCACGATCATTGTTCCCTATTCGCCCGGCGGCAACACCGACATGATGGCGCGCCTCGCGGGCCAGTTTCTTGCGGACAAGCTCGGTCAGTCATTTGTGATCGAGAACCGGCCGGGCGGCGGCGGCTCGGTCGGCGCCATCGGCGTCGCACGTGCGCAGCCGGACGGTTACACGCTGCTGTTCGGGGCCTCGACGCAGATCATCAATATCCCGATGCTGCAGAAGGTCACTTACGACCCGCAAAGGGATTTCGTGCCGGTCAGCATCTTTGGCGCAGGGCCCTATCTGCTCGGTGTGAAGGCTTCACTGCCGGTCAACACGCTGCAGGAGTTTGTTGCCTACGCGAAAGCCAACCCGGGCAAGCTGAACTATGCGACCGCCGGCGTCGGCGGCAATGTCCATCTCAACACCGCGCTGTTCATTTCGCGTGCCGGGCTGGACATGGTCGCTGTTCCGTACAAGAGCGGTGCGCCGGCCATGTCAGGGCTCGCGGCAGGTGAGGTCGAAATGTACTTCGGCAACGCATCAGAGTTGATGCAGCACACCGAAAATAGTCACATTAAGATTCTCGCGGTTTCCACTCCACAGCGGCTGGCGCAGTTACCAAACGTGCCGACCGTAGCCGAGACCTATCCGGGCTTTGATACGTCGTCTTGGAACGGCTTCTTTGCGCCGAAGGGAACGCCGCAGGCCATCGTCGATGTGTTGGCGGCGAAAACCATCGAGGCTGCCAAAGACCCGACTATCCGGGAACGGTTGAGCAGGCTTGCCATCCTGCCCTTCGGCACGACGCCGGAAGAATTCAAGCAGGTGATCGCAAAATCACGGATCGCCAACAAGGAGGCGATGAAAGCGGCCGGGCTGCCGATCATCGAGTAGAAGCGGCTTAATTCTCCACGAGCGCGAGCCGGTTGTGACCTCTTGGTATCGCGGCCGCAGGGTCGTCAAGGTCGTGAGATTTCAGCCTGAGACACGACCGACTGCGGCTGCGACTCAGGCACCACTCTGAGCGCCACCCGCGCAAGTCCGGAGAACCCCAAAACGCGGGCCGCGGCCGGTGTCACGTCGATCACCCGGCCGCGCCGGAATGGACCCCGATCATTGATCGTCACAATCACCGAACGGCCATTCTTCTTATTGGTCACAAGGACGGTGGTCCCGAAGGGCAGTGTACGATGCGCCGCCGTGAAGGCGGTCGGATTGAGCCTCTTGCCGCTGGCGGTTCGGCTGCCGCTGTTGGTGGAATAGACCGACGCGATACCGGTCTGATGTGACGCGCCATCAGCCGCGGTCGCGTGCTTGGGTTGCAGACAGCCGATCGCACAGGCTGCCGAAATGGACGCAACAAGCATTAACCTCATGAAGTCCCCCAGTTCCCCTCGTCCCCAACCGCTATTCGAACTCTCTCAACGGAGCCTTGCTTTTTTGCGGCCGAAAGAAGGCCCGAGAGGGGACAATTGGTGGGATGAAATGAGAGCGAGCCTCCGCGGGATGCCGGCCGTTTGCGCGAGCGAATGACCTTCCCCAGCGCCCAATAGCGTTCGAGCGACGGGCTGGATTGGCTTGACGGCGTGTCGCTCAAACCGGCTTCCGGCCATAACGGCGAATGACGCCGAAGCGCGCCGCAGACTCTTGCCAAGTCGCGCAATAACCTCCATGGGAAGTCGAGCGGGAGCCCGATACATAACCTGACGGCTGTGTCATCGGCCCGGTCCGGACGCCGGGTCGTGATAGTAATGCCGCACACGACGGAGCGATGATGCGTACCATCACCCTTGAAGAACATTTCATCAGCCCGGAATTCCTCGCGGGCCCAGGCAAGGAGTTTACCGAGCGGCTGCGCAATTCGGGTCCCCGCGGCGCCAGAATTTACGAACAGCTTCAGGATATCGGCGACACGCGCATCGCCAACATGGACGCCGCCGGCATCGACATGCAGGTGCTCTCGCTCAACTCTCCCGGGGTCGAACAGGCGGACGCGGCAGAGCAGGTAGCGATTGCGCGCGAGTCCAATGATTTCCTCGCCGAGGCGGTGAAGAAATATCCGCAGCGCTTCGCCGGCTTTGCTTCCTTGCCGATCGCGGCGCCAGAGCAGGCGGCCGAAGAGCTGGAGCGCCGGGTTCGGCAGCAGGGCTTCAAGGGCACGCTCATCAACGGCCACACGCGCGGCCGTTATCTGGACGACAAGTTCTTCTGGCCGATCCTGGAGCGCGCCGAAGCGCTCAACGTCCCGATTTATCTCCACCCGACCATTCCACCGCAGGCGGTGGTCGACGCGTCGTTCGGAGGATTTTCCCCGCCGGTGACCGCGATGTTGGCGTCCGCAGGATGGGGCTGGCATATCGAAACCGCGGTCCACCTTCTTCGGATGATCCTCGGCGGGGTCTTCGACCGGTATCCGAAGCTGCAGATTGTCATCGGCCATCTGGGCGAAGGCATTCCGTTCATGCTGCCGAGGCTGCAAAAGAACTTTCCAATGGAGTTGACCAAGCTCGCCCGTCCGCTCGGCGCCTACCTGCGTGAAAATGTTCACTACACCTTTGGCGGCTTTAATTTCCCGGCAACGTTCCTCGACCTGCTGTTGGAGGTCGGCGTCGGCAGGATCATGTTCTCGGTCGATTATCCGTACGGCTCGATGACGGAGGCGCGCGCGTTCCTGGAGCAGCTTCCGGTCACCGCCGCCGACAAGGAGCGCATCGCCCACGGCAACGCGGAGCAGCTTTTCGGCTTGTAGTGCTCGGAATCATAATTCACTGAAAACCGGCTTTGCCGGTAATCGAGCAACGATCTCGGTGCGCTCCCTCTCCCAGCGGTGGGGAGAGGGAGCCGAGCCGCCGTTGTCGAGACACCATCCCTCAAACCTCACTTTTTAATGAAGTGAGTTCGGCTACCTGATCGTCTTTGCGGTTTCGGCGATGACCGGCCGCCAGATCTGTTGCTGTTCGTGGATAAAGTTCGTCAGCCCCTCCGGCGTGGTCGGATTGACGTAGGTTCCGAGTTCGTCGAGGCGTTTGCCCAAATCGGTACTGACCAGCACCTTGCGCAGATCGTCGCTGATCTTGCGCACAACCACCGCCGGCGTACCGGGCGGCGCCATCAGCGCCATCCATCCAACGGCGCGAAAGCCCGGCAACGTCTCGGCCACGGCCGGCACCTGGGGGTAGGTGTGAATGCGCTTGCTGGTCGTAACTGCCAGCAGTTTGAGTTGGCCACCATCGATGGCACCGCGCATGCTCGCAAGCGCGTCGATGTCGGCCTGGACGCGGCCGCCAAGGACGTCGGGCAACGCCTTCGCACCGCCGGTGTAATGCAGCATCGTAAATTTCGTGCCGGTGGCGCTCCGAAGCCACTCGCCGGCCAAGTGAAGGATGCTGCCGCGGTTACCCGCCGCAACATTGAGTTCGCCGGGTTTGCTTTTGAGCAGCGCAATCAGTTCGGGCAGCGTGTTCACGCCGAGTGCGGGCGTGACGGCGATCCCGAGCGGCTGTTCACCGACAAAGCCGATCGGCTTGAAGTCACGCACCAAGTCGACCGGAAAGTTCTTTTGAAGTTCGGGCAGTGCAATGAAGTTTGAGGCAAGCGCCATATAGAGCGTCTGACCGTCCGGTGTCGCAGGCGCAACTGCCTTGATGGCAACAGCGCCAGCGCCGCCAGGCTGATTGAACACGATCACCTGCTGACCCCAGAGTTTTGTCAGTTGCTCGGCGACCATTCGGCTGATGATATCGGGCGTCGCACCAGGGCCGACGGAGGTCACGATTTTCACCGGACCATTGGGAAAGTTCTCTGCGCGGGCTTGGCCCAGGGTGAGCAGGACCCCTGCCCCGCCCGCGAGCAGCGACCGGCGCGTAAGCTCGCAGCGAGCACCGTATTGTTTCATGATGACCTCCCGGCTTCGGCAGCTTGACCGTTGCAATGGCAACAATTTTTGGGCCGGCGTACAGTTTCAACGCCGATGCCGCGGTCAGCCTATTTCCTTTTGCCGGCAGGATCAAACTTCGATACTGAGCGCTAGATAGCTTTAGCTATTCGGGTGAGACACCAGCATTGCGATCGTCCAACATCAACTCGCGCCCTTCGTCCTTCAATTGCACGATCCATTCGTCTGTACGGTTCATCAAAGTGTCGATACCGATATTCAATCGCAGGCGAAGCGCCCGCCGTTTTGAGCCGCTTCGATCGACGAAAGGATTGGTCGAAGCCGCGCGAGGGCAAATTCGAGTTCTTCGTGGCTTCCGGCTGCCGAAATGGTCGCCTTCAGCAATCGCATCGATGAGTTTCGGCAGGCTGTACCGGTCACCGCCGCGGCGAGCCGCGGCCAAGTCGACGTCGGCGTGGCCGAGGCGCGCGAACGCTATGGGGCGGCGGTCGATCCCGAGACGTTTGAACTCGACGAAGCGGAGCCCCGAAGGCTCCGCAATGTTTGAGGGCCGCCGCAGAGCCAACGCTCTGACGCCAGCGGGAACCGGGAGGTCATCACCGCCGCCAACCCCCCGGGTATGACTCAGGCGGCCTTGGCGAATTGGTCTTGAATTGACTTCTCGAACGCCAGCAGCTTCTGCACGCTGGGCCGTTGCGTCATGCGCTCGAAATGCGCCGTACAGTGTTTGAAGTCCGTCAGGTCAAGGTCGAACTGTCGCGCCCGCCGCTGGCACCAGAAGAAATGTGCGTCCGGCGCGGTAAAATGGTCGAAGAAGAACTCGCGGCCGCTGAGGGTGTCATCGGCGATCTTGAACAACTCCATCAGGTTCTTGGCCGCAAGCGTCTTTACGCTCTCTTCAGTACCGGGAACATCACAGACCCGCGAAGGCGAGTTGATCCGCGCCAGGAACGGATGGATACCCCCGGAGCACCACGACATCAACGATATGGCTTGCAGCTCTTGCCACGGATCGGACGGCAGCAGCTTTGCCTTCGGGAAGGTGCGCGCAATCCAGAGTTGGATTGCCGTGCTTTCGGTCAGAACCTTGCCGTCGACGATCAGCAGCGGCACCTTATGCTTTGGATTGATCTTCAAGTACTCGGGTGACGTATGCTGGCCTTGCTTGAAATTGAGCGGGCGCACCGTGAAGTCCGCGCCAGCTTCAGTGAGCGTGATATAGGGCGCGAGTGCACAGGTAATAGGCGCGTAATAAAGGGCGATCTCCATATGGCCTCCGATTGACCTTCTGAGTGTTGGGTGACGTTTCGCTGTCACCGCTAAATCATATCACAATTTGCCGCTAAACTTCGCCGCCAACATCATGTGGTGCGATGAGCGCCTGGGCAACCCGTGCTCCCGTCGGATCCAGCGTAACGGGCTCGATCGCGCCGCTTCGCACGCTGACGAATCCGATGACATCGGCTGCGGCATAGCCCGCCGTGCGCAACGCGGCGACGCAATGCTCGGCCGCGCCGAGGGGGACTGCGGCCAGCAATCCGCCAGATGTTTGCGGGTCGAACAACAGCGGGTAAAGCGGGTGCTTGGCGGCCGTTTCCAGTCCGCTTATGGCGCGGCGCAAGCGCAGGTTCTGGGGCTGCAGCGAGGAGAAGATGCCGGCCGCGACGGACTCACGCGCGCCGTCGAGCAGCGGTATCCGGTCGATCGCAACCGTCACGTCGACGTCGGAGGCACGCACCATTTCGACAAGGTGCCCGAGGAGACCGAAGCCCGTCACATCGGTTGCGGCATGGACGCCGTACCGGCGCAAGATCGTCGCCGCTCGACCGTTTGATTGCAGCATGTGCGTGATCGCCGCCATCACCCAGCGGGCCTTTGCCTTGCGCCGCATGTCGGCGGCGAGCAGAGTTCCCGTGCCGATCGGCTTGGTCAAAATGAGCGCATCTCCCGGCCTGAGCCCGCCCTTATTCAGCGCGGCATTTGGCGCCACGAGTCCGTTGACGGCGAAGCCAAGGGCCAACTCGCTGCCTTCGCTGGTATGACCACCGACGAGCGCACATCCGGCTTCCCGCAGCACCTCGTTCGCGCCCGTCATCATCGCGAACAAGTCAGCCTCGACCTTGGCTTCGAGACCGTACGGCACGGTTGCGATCGCGAGCGCGGTTTGCGGTTCGCCCCCCATGGCATAGACATCGCCGAGCGCGTGGGTCGCTGCAATTTTACCGAACAGGTAAGGATCGTCGATCATGGCGCGGAAATAATCGACCGTCTGAACCGCGAGCCGGCCGCCCCCGACATCGATCAGCGCCGCATCGTCCGCTGCATCGAGCCCGGCCACCACGTCGGCACGCGCGACCGGCTCGATTCGGCCGAGCGCACGGGAGAGCACGCTCGCTCCCACCTTGGCGCCGCAGCCGCCGCAGCGCATGGCGGTTGCGGAAATTTCCTCGAGCGCCTGCCGGTCGGCCAACGGCGGCAGCAACGTCGCTGGCGATGCCATTTCGGGAAGATCGTTGAATTTGCGCATGAAGCGGCGATCGATCCAATCCTTCCAGCGCCACACCCACGCGCCCTCCACCACCAGGCCGTTGCGGGTTCCAACCGCATGTCGCTCGCCGGTTGATACCAAATAGAGCGCGTCACGTTGCGGTCGAAACGGCCGCAACGCCCGGCCGGTCAAGGTGCGGCGGATATTGTCCGCGAGCACCGGCCCGGCACGCACCGCATACACGCCCGATTTCGGCAACTCCCGGGTCGCGAACGCAATGGTGTCGCCAGCCGCGAATACGCCGTCGTGCCCGGCAACGCGCAAGGTTTCATCGACTTTGAGAAAGCCTTTAGGGTCGACCGGCAGTCCCACCTGTGCCAGCCAGTGCGCCGGCGCGGCCTGCGTGGTCCACAGAATTTCGTCGGCCTCGATCGGCGCCTGTCCGTCGAGATGGAGTCGTCCCGCCTCGACCCGGTTGACGGGCGCATCGGTGACGACTGTGATGCCGCGGGCGGCCAGGATGGCGCGAAAGCGCGAGCGAAACGCCGCCGGAAAGTCCGGCAGGATATCGGAGGCAGACACGAGGACGAACGATAGTCCCCCGGCATCGAACCCGGCGCGCTTGGCTTCGTGCCGCAACCGGTGCGCGACCGAGAGCAGGAGTTCGACGCCGCCCGCACCAGCGCCGACCAGAGCCACCCGCGTGCACGCCTTGCGCGCCAGCACGCGAGCAACGAGCGCCTCGAACCGGCCGATGAATCTGTCGATTGGCTTGACCGGAATGGCATGCTCGCCGGCACCCGGAATATCCGCGGTGTTCGGAGTGGAGCCGATATCGAGCGACAGAATATCATAGGGGACCGGTGGACGATGGCGGCAGACCACCTGACGTCCGTCAACATCGAGGCCGATGACTTCATCCTGGTACAACCGTGCCCCGGCAAAACGCGCCAGCGGTCCGGTGTCGATATGAGTGTCATCAAAACCGTAATGGCCGGCGATGAAGCCTGGAAGCATTCCAGAATACGGCGTGTGCACTTCACGGCTGATCAACGTGAGACGCACACCCGGCACTGGCTTCATGCCGAACATGCGCAGCACCGTCACGTGGGAATGGCCGGCGCCCACCAGCACAACGTCCTTGACCACGGGAAGAGTCACGCCTTGCATGCCAGCCTCTTCTCGCCGACCAGACGGTCGGCCCGAACATCGCCCGGCGCCGACACGCGGGCCGGCATCGCATCGAATAGCAAGCGCCTGCACGGGCCGCGCGAGAAAGCATCAACCCACCATCGACAGCATTGCGGTGATGAGGATCAATAATTCGCGCAATGTCCAATCTGAACTCGGAGATCGCAGCATCGATCATCGGTGACATGCAGCATCGATCATCGCTGACATTGCGTCCAGGCCCCATCTCCGATTACACATGGGCAGGAGATCTGATCGAGCGGCGCGCTTGCGCCTGATACAAGAAAATGTTCCAGGGAGGGACATCATGCGTATTGTCGGCTTGCTGCTGGGCACCTGGGTCCTCGCATTCCTGGCCAGCCCGTCATCCGCCCAGCCGTTTCCGACCGGCCCCATTACGCTCGTCGTGCCGTACGCGCCCGGCGGCAATGTGGATGTCAGCACCCGTATTCTGCAGGCCGGAATTGGCAACGCGTTGGGTCAACCGATCCTGGTCGAGAACAGGCCCGGCGGCGGCGGCACCATCGCCGGAGCCTCCGTCGCCCGCGCGGCGCCGGACGGCCAAACGTTGTTTGTGGGTTCAAATGGTCCCATCCTGCTGGGCCCGATGACGATGCCCAAGCCGCCCTATCATTGGGACGCGGTCTTTGCGCCGGTCAGCACGTTGGCTTTCGCCACCAACATGCTGCTGGTGCGGCCCGGGCTGCCGATCCACTCCGTCGCCGAACTGGTCGACTACGCGCGCAAGAATCCCGGCAAGCTCACGCTCGCGACCAGCAGCATCGCCAGCATCAATCATTTCCTGGGCGAATTGTTCAAGCTCGAGGCTAAAATTTCATGGACCGAAGTGCACTACCGCGGCAACGCGCCGGCCATCAACGACCTAATCGCGGGCCACGTTGACGTCGGTCTCCAGCAGCTCACCGATTCGCTCCAGCAAATCAGGGCCGGCAAGCTGCGGGCGCTGGCGGTCCTCGGTCCCAAGCGCGTCGCGGTCCTGCCTGACGTTCCGTCGATTGTGGAGGCGGGATTTCCGCAGGTGCAAGGCGTGACGTTCAATGGCGTACTGGCGCCGAAAGCAACGCCGCCGGAGACCGTCGCCAAACTGAGCGCAGCCATCCGCACGGCCCTGGAAAAGAAGACGGTCGTGGATCAGCTTGCCGCGCTCGGTTCCGATGCGCGGGGCAGCACGCCGGAGGAGTTCGCCGCTTTCCTGCGGCAGGAAAGCAAGAAGTGGAGCGAAGTCATGAAGCAAGCGAATATCAAGGTGCAGTAGGCTTCCATACCAAGCAATCGAACCGGTCCAAACTTCACGCATTCACACCAAGGGCAAACCAGCCGTGACGCTTCCTTTCTCTCCCAAGATCGATCGAAATTATCCGGCACCCAAGCTCAAGCTGCCGCCCGGCGCCTGCGATTGCCATTTTCATTTCATCGGGCCGCAAAAGCAGTTCACGCTGAAACCGAACCACGTGTTCAGCCATCTCCAGTTCGAGGACACGCCAATCGAGGACTGGTTGAAGATGCAGGAGGCGCTCGGACTTTCGCGCGGCCTGCACGTCCTCTCGATGATGTATGAGCACAACTACGAGATCGCGCTGCACGCGCAAAACCGCTTTCCCGACCGGATCCGTTCGGTCATCGTGCCGTGGCCCGAGATTACCGACGGCGAACTCGATATCCTCACCAAATCCGGCGTGATCGGCTATCGCATCACCTGGAGACTTACCAAGACGATCGATCAGAAAATGGTGGCGCGCACCAGCGAGCGCGGCTGGTCGATGCACTATCTGCATCGTGCCGATGAGCCCGAGATGGATGCGTGGAAGCCATTCATCCTCCAGACGCCGGGGCCCTTCGTGCTCGAACACATGGGGGGCGTCGATCCAAGCAAGGGGATCAACGGCGATGGCTTCAAATTCGTTCAACAATGCCTCGACACCGGGCGTTGCTGGGTGAAGCTGTCGCCGAGAATTTCGAAGCAGGACGATTTCCCGTTCTCCGACACCGACCCGCTCGTTCGCAAGCTCGTGGAGCACGCGCCAAACCGTCTACTCTGGGGCTCCGATTGGCCGCATCCTCAATACTTCAAGCCGATGCCGAACGATGTGGCGTTGCTTGATATGATGCTGGATTGGGTGCCGGACGAAAAAGTCCGCAAGCTGATCTTCGTGGACAACCCAGCCGAAGTGTTCGGATTCCCTGCTCTACCGTAATCGGAGCCCACCGCTCCGGCCAGGTGTGACGGTCTCGCGGTGCACGAATGCACCGCGAATGCGCGTGGCGTTTTGCGGGCCGTTCATTGCGGTCACCCGCAATTCGTCGTCAATCCGAACATGCCATCGCTATTTCAGTTTTGTGCCGGTCGCTTCGACCAATCTGCCCCACGCTTCACGATCTTTGGTGAGGAAGTTTCCGATCTCGCCCAACTTCATCGAAGGCGGCAACAGGCCCGGCTGATTCATAAAACGGCTTTGAAACTGCTGGTTCTCCGTGATTGCGGCAATCTCATTATGCAGTTTGGCGACGGCGCCAGGCGGAGTGCCGTGCGGCGCGAAGAAGCCCGCCCACGCGGTCGCATCGAGAGCAGGCAGTCCGGCCTCGTCGTAGGTCGGCACGTTTGGTAGCATCGGGCTGCGCTTATCTGAACCGCGGGTGAATAAAGGCTTGAGGACACCAGCGTCGATAAGCGGCTTGAGCGAGCCGTAGGTCAGCAACGTCATGTGCACCTGCCCTGCCTTCAGGGCAGCCAGAATTGGCGGCGAGCCGCGGTATGGCACATTGGTCCAATTGCCGCCGGTCTTCTGCTGAAGCCACTTCATGATGAGGTCACCATCCGACCCCGGACCGAGTGTGGCGAAGTTGAGCTTGTCCTTGCTCGCCTTTGAGTACGCGACGAGATCGGAGAACGAATTCACGCCAGGCAGGGCGGTGACGACAAACACCTGTTGCGTGAGCGCAACGATCGATACCGGCTCGAAATCCTTGACAGGGTCGTAACTGAGTTTCTCGTACAGCAACGGATTGAGGGTGATTCCGCTCTGGGTGAAGAGCGAGATCGTATAACCGTCAGCATCTGCGCTCTTGAGGGCGTTCGCTGCGATGACCTGATTTCCGCCAGGCCGGTTTTCTACGATGAAAGGCTGACCAGTCCTGCGCTTGAATTCTTCGCCCATGGCGCGTGCAAGAATGTCAAACGCCGATCCCGGCCCCAATGGTATGAGCACACGGACCGGCCGCGCCGGATAGTCCTGCGCCGCACTGAATGGCACAGCCATCATCAGCGTCAGCGCAGCCGCCATGCCAGCCAAGACCAGTCGTCGCATCAGTTTCATGGCGTTTCTCCCAATTTTTTCAATCTTAAATATCTATGACTTGGATAACTATAACGGGTGCTCGCTTCACGCGAGACGCCAAAGGGCCGGCTAATCGTTCGATGGCCTGTGACAAATCGACAGACTTTGCGGATCGATCTAACCGGGCGTCTAGGACGTGAACCACACTAGTGGAGTGGATTTGACATTCGCTATCCACCTCGCCGCGAGTCCACGAAGCGAATGTCAAATCCAAAACTCCACGAGCAACCTATACTTGCTAATGGTCCTTTGATTCTAACAGCACCGCCTCGGGCGATTTGGGTATCGGCTGACTGAATCAGGCCTCTAGTTGCTAGAGGATCTATTTGCATTCCTGGCCTTTTCGATCAACTCTGGCGGCGTCGAGAGGATCTCCATGGTAGTAGCCGTCAACTGAACGTGGCTGAGCGGCTTGACTTCGAGAGTGATTTTCTTGGCATCCGACAGAAATTCCGGGTCCGTCATCGTCTCGTCAAACGCCTTGCGCAGGGCCTCCAGCCTGTCGACGGGAACCCCCGGCGTCGTCAGGAACGATCGGCCTAAAGCGACGTCGCCCGAATAGAGCGCAAGGATGCGGCGATCGTCTTCATTAGTTGCCAACTCCGTCATCAGCGGCACGTCCTTGAAATTCGGATCGCGCTTGCTGCCGACTTGCATCAGGATGTTGATCTTCTTGTTCTCAACCCAGTCGCGGTTTTGCGACATGAGGCTGGAGAACAAGTTGCCGGCGCGGCCCTGCACCTCGCCCCGCTCCATGGCGATATGAATTTCGTTGGTGCTTTTGTATCCCGAGACGATCTTGAATTTGGTTCCAATCAGATTGTTGAGCAAAGTGGGATAAAGCCGCGTGTAGGAGCCGGCGCCAGTGCTGCCCATCAGTACCGGGATTTTCTTGGCGTCGTCGATTGATCGCACACCGGCTGAGTGCCAGACGTAGAGATTGTGGTTATCGACGTCGCTGGCGCCGATCCAGTTGAATTTCGCGGCATCATACTCGACCTGCTTGCCATCCAGGACCTGATAGGAAACGAAGGCAGGCAAGAGCGTAGCGATGGCGGTGCCGTCCTTGGGCGCAACGTTGTACATATAATTCGCCGCGACAAGGTGACCGCCGCCAGTCATGTTTCGGGGAACGATATTGGGATGACCGGGAATATGCTTGCGGAGATGGCGCGCCACCAGGCGCGCATTGGTATCGTAACCGCCACCGACCCCCGCCGAGATGATCAGCGAGATCGACTTGCCGGCATAGAAATCCGCAACGGGATCGGCGAGCGAAGGAGCGCTTGAACCGATTATATAGGCCAGGGCAAACAACCCTGCCGCGCGACACGGTGAGAATAAAGATCGAGTCATGGGTTTCTGCCGACTTTGACGCGTGGCCCCGTTAGTGCTCGGTGACGTCGATATAGACTCCTTCAAGATCGGTGAGATGGAACTGGCCGATTGGACACTGCTTGAAAACGTCCAGCCGCGCCTTGCCTTCCGATCCATAGCCCAGCGGCTTCGTCACCATGAGCGGATTGGAGCCGATGATATCATCCATGTCGCGCTTAACCGCGTCGACGCTTTCGACCTTGAAACCAAAATGCTCGAGTCGCGGCGGCTCCGGATCATGGCCGATGAAATTTTCCATCTTCCACGGCATGATGAGAAGCGTAACGCGGCCGTCGCTCAGGCGGTAATTGCCATCGCTGCTATCGTTGGAAATGGAGAACTCGTACACGGTGGAATAGAATTCAGCGCTGCGCTCTGGATTGGTAGCCCGCAATGCGATGTGATTGATATAGCGCTGCGGCAGTTCGCCGCCTTTGTTCTCGGCGAAGATATCCTTCGCCTTTCCGGAATCCCGTTCGGCCAAATCATAGATGATCATGTCGCGGTCAGCCGCGCTCCATGCCGCATTCGGACGGACTGCGGGACGCTGAACCAACGGCAGATTAGGATCGAATTTTTTCATCCGTTCGATAGCGAGCGGAATGCTTTCGACTTCCAAACCGAAATGATCGAGGCCGCTGCGCCGTCCGTCGCGAAGGGGGATATTGTTCAGGCCGATCTGGCCATCGCCGACCGGCGCCGCGCGCGCCGGGCGCTGCACAGACGCCGCCTTCATTCCGAAAAGCGCCTGATAGAAACGCGCATTGATGGCGTAATGCGTGGTGCAGATGGCCAGATGATTGATTTTGGCGAACATCGGCAGACGTTCCTCTGATGTGCTCTTCCGATTTATTACGCGAGCGGCCCCCCGGCGGCCGCGGGGAAAGAGCTATTTGCGCGAGGGTAGCAAATTGGAGGCAACTCGCAACCATCTGCGTATGAATTTTAGTCGTGAGTGCGAGGTTCTTGTCTGCTTATTGCCGATCTTATCGCTTTATCTGTCGGGCGCATTCTCCGGAGCGACATGCCGGCCGATCTTCCGGTAATGCAACCCACCCGGTTCACGCCCATCAACATGCGCACGGCGAGAGCGCTCGGGCGAGCCGCTACACTGGTGAGCGCGAAGGGCTCTGATGGTGATCTAGCGGTACCGAGTGGAGCGGCTTTGCTCTATCTGGCGGTTGCGCTCGGTGCGCGGCCCATTTCAATGCACCTGTCGCGAACCTGCGTATCTTAGTCGCAACAAAGGCTATGGTACCGGGGCTGTGCGATCAACGCTACGTGCGGTAGCGTAGCTGACGGAGAATAGAATAATGAGCGCGTTCGACTACCATCCCTTCGTGCCGAAACCGCACGAATCCAAGATCGCGGGCGCGACGCCGCGCGAGCATGCACAGACCCGGATGAAGAACCCGCGGGCGCAGGGCCTGTTCGCCACCTGGGAGGAGATGTTCAACAAGCCGTTCCGCGGCATCACGACCGATGGGACGGCGATCCCTGACCTGTTCACGCGACAGCCCGAAGGTGCGCCGACGGGAGCGATGATCGAGGCCGTCAACGCGCTGCTGTCCTTGATGTCGCCGGAGCAACGCAAGGCGTCGTGCTTTCCGGTCGGCTCGCCGCAATGGCGGCATTGGCAGAATACCGAGCTTTACGTTGAGAATTACGGCCTGCGCCTCGACGAGGTGAGCGAACCGCTGCGCGAGGGCACGATGGCGGTGCTGCGCGCCAGCATGAGCCAGCACGGCTACGAGCTGTCGCGCGACGTGATGAAGCTCAACCGCTTCCTCGGCGATCTCGTCGGCGGGCCCGCGGTTATGGGTGAGTGGAGCTATATCTTCTGCCTGTTCGGTATGCCGTCGATGAGCGAACCATGGGGCTGGCAGCTTTTCGGGCATCATCTCGTGCTCAACTGTTTTGTGCTGGGCGACCAGATGGTGCTGACGCCGGCATTCTGGGGCGCCGAGCCGAGCTTTGCGGATCACGGGCCGTTCAACGGCATCCGGATTTTCCAGGACGAAGAGCGGGCGGGCTTGAGGCTGATGCGGTCATTTTCGGCCGAGCAGCAACAGCGGGCGATCGTGGCGCATTCGATGATGGGCGGCGACCTGCCGGAGGGACGCCGGCATTTCGCCGACAACCTTCATCTCGGCGGCGCGTTCCAGGACAACCGCATCGTGCCCTACGAAGGATTGCAGGGTTCGCTGCTGACACTGCTGCAGCGGCGGGAGCTGCTGGATCTGGTCGACAAATATTTATCCTGCCTCCCCGACGCCCCCCGCCGCGCAAAAATTATTGAGGTCGAGCGGCATCTCGCAGAAACCCATTTCTGCTGGATCGGCGGGTTCAGTGAGGACGACCCATTCTACTACCGGGTGCAGAGCCCGGTGACCTTCATCGAGTTCGATCATCACGCCGGCGTATTTCTCACCAATCCGGAGCCCGCGAAGTTCCATGTGCATACCATCGTGCGCACGCCCAACGGCAACGACTACGGATTCGATCTGCTGAAGCAGCACTACCAGCATTCCCCACATCATCAGCAGGAGCGTCATCAGCAGGAGCATCAGCAGCAGGAGCATCAGCAGCAGGCCCAGCAACAGCAGGCACGAGATGGAGGGAGCCATCACGATCAACGCCAGGGGGGTCATGGCGGGCACCACCATCACAAACGATCAGGATGATAGCCGGCCGCAGCACCCAGAGTGCCGGCGAGGTGGACGGTTCGGTACGAGGGGGACGGTTCAGCACAAGGCCCCGCGACTGTTTGCGCCCTCGCGGCTGTTTGCCGGCGGCCGCTATCCTTCGCTATATTGTGAGGACAAAGGCATCAATTAAGGATCGATCATCGTGACCAGAGCAATCGAAAAACGTCGCCTCGGCGGATCAGGGATCGAGGTATCGGCGCTCGGACTTGGCTGCATGTCACTGTCGGGTACCTACGGACCGACCAGCGACCAGGCCGGCATATCGCTGATTCATGACGCGCTCGAGCAAGGCATAACGATGCTCGACACGTCGGATGCCTACGGATCGGGCCACAACGAGTCGGTGGTCGGCCAGGCCATCAAGGGCCGCCGCGCCGGTATCGTGCTCGCCACCAAGTTCGGCAATGTCGGCGGCCGTGACGGCAAGTTCGCGGAGGGGCGCCCGGATCATGTCTTGAACGCCTGCGACGCGAGCTTGCGCCGTCTCGGCGTCGACACGATCGATCTGTACTATCAGCATCGCGTCGACCCGGCCGTACCGATCGAGGACACGGTCGGAGCGATGGCGCGGCTCGTCGAGCAGGGCAAGGTGCGCGCGCTTGGGCTGAGCGAAGCGCGGCCGGAAACCATTCGCCGCGCCCATCGCATCCATCCAATCGCTGCGGTGCAGAATGAATTCTCGTTGCTCTACCGCGCAGAAGCGGAAGAAAGCCGGCGCACGACACTCGAACTCGGCATCTCGTTCGTGGCCTATTCGCCACTCGGCCGCGGGCTGTTGACCGGCAGAGTGGAAGACACGGGCTCGATCGCCGAAACGGACACGCGCCGCCGTCATCCGCGGTTTGCGCCGGAAAATCTCTCCCAGAAATCTTGACCTGGTCCGACGCGTCGAAGCCATGGCCCGTGAGAAGCAATGCACCAGCGGCCAGCTCGCGCTGGCGTGGCTTCTGGCGCAAGGTGACGACGTGGTGCCGATCCCGGGGACCAAACGATCAGAAATGCTGCGGGAGAATATCGCAGCGCTGTCGGTGCATCTAAGCGACGACGACCTGGTCAGGCTCGCGGAGGCGGTCCCTGTCGGCGCGGCCGCCGGCCTGCGCTATCCCGAGCCGCAGATGAAGAGTCTTTATCTCTAGTGTGGCGGTTCAGAGGTCCGCATCATTCTTGCCGCGAGTTCGACATGCGGACTTCTGAACCAACGCCGCACTCGATCAATAAGTTGCTCGTGTCCTTCGATTCCGAAGTTCGCAAATGACGGTGCCGCAGAATGATGCGAACTTCGGAATCGGGACACTAGCTGCTGATGAAGAGTTCTGCGTCCTAAATCAGGGCCGGGGATGAAGCCAATGTTCGATTTGCAGCAACAACAGGTTCGCAGCTAGGTCCAACGCCGGCTCGCGCGTGGAGCAACGCGATGATGGCGCTCTATGATGCATTTATTTCGTACAGTCACGCCAAAGACAAAGCGATCGCGGCCGCCCTGCAGTCTGTCATTCAGAGGCTTGGGAAGGCTTGGCATCAGCGTCGCGCGCTGCGAATTTTTCGCGATGACACCAGCCTCTCGGCGACCCCCAATCTGTGGCCAACGATCGAGCAGGCGCTTGGTCAATCACGATTCTTCGTCCTTCTTGCCTCGCCCGAAGCTGCCGCCTCGAAGTGGGTCAACAAAGAGGTCGGCCACTGGCTTGAACATAACTCCGTAGACACGTTGCTGATCGGCGTCACCGAGGGTGCGCTGAACTGGGATGACACTTCACACGACTTCGATTGGCATGCCGGCACTCCGCTTCCGCCCGTTCTCAAGGGACGGTTCGTAGCTGAACCCAAGTGGGTGGACCTGCGCAGCTACCGTGATGGCGCCAATCCCCGCGACAGCAGATTCATCGAGCTCGGCGCTGATTTCGCGGCTGCCATCCGCGGCATGCCCAAGGAGGACCTGCTCTCGCAGGAGGTGCGCCAGCAACGGCAGGCGTTGAAGCTGGCTTGGTCGGCGGTAGCGCTGTTGCTGTTTCTGGCCGGAGTGGCAGGGTGGCAGTGGAATTCTGCCCTCATCGCCGAGAAGACCGCGCAGGAGCAGCGCGTTGTCGCGGAAAATAACGAGCAGGAGGCAGTCGCCCAAAAGCACGAGGCTGGCCGGCAACGTGATCTCGCTGTCAAGAACGAGCGCTTGGCCGTGGCCAACGAAGAAAAGGCTCGCCGCGAGCGAGACCAAGCCCTTCTGACGCAATCCCGGTTCCTTGCCGACCTGTCACAGCAACAGACCGCGGCCGGCGATGCGACGGCCGGCATGCTGCTTGCGCTTGAGGCCCTGCCCGACCAGTCATCGCGGGACGATATCCGCCGTAACCGGCCTTACGCAGCCGAAGCGGAGCGCGCGCTGTTCTCCAGCTACCTCGGTCGGCGAGAGCAGATGGTGCTGAAGGGCCATACCGGCCCCGTCAATCGCGTGCAATTCGTCGCGAACGGCCGTCGTGTCCTCACAACGTCATGGGATGGCACGGCGCGGCTTTGGAATGCGGATAGCGGCCGAACCGTCTCGGTCTTTCAGGGGCACACCGCCGGCAAGGGTATCAGCGGCGCGGCATTCAGTCCGGACGAGCGTCGGCTTGTGACCTGGTCCAACGACGGCACTGCGAGGATATGGGACGTCGGAGCTGCGAAGACGATCGCCGTGCTCAAGGGTCTCGGCACCATGCCGGCGATGGCGGCCTTTATTGCCGACGGCCGGCGAGTGGTCACGGCGGCCGGAACGAAAGTGCAAATCTGGGACGCCGAAACCGGTGATGAACTGGTCACCCTGACTGGGCATCAAGTAGGCGAAATTATCAAACTCGGCAATACATCCAGCGGGGTGCCGGTATCCCCTGCGGTCGAGCAGGCCATGGTGGAGAGTGCACAAGCTTCCATCTCTGCGGCAGCGCTGAGCCTTGACCACTCGATACTCGTGACCGCATCCAAGGACAAGACCGCGCGTGCCTGGGACCTCGTCCAGGGAAAGCCGCTGGCGGTTTTCACCGGCCACTCGGGCATGGCCTTTCAGGCGGCGATCAGTCCTGATGGCCGTTACGCCGCGACCAGTGCCGTCAATCCCCAAGCGGCAACGTCTTCCAACCCCACCGCGTTGCACGAGGTGCGGGTCTGGGAAACAAGGACCGGCACGGAGATTTCCCTGATCAGATTTCCCGACTTCGTGTCCTCGATTGCATTCAGTCCAGACGGCGCGTCGGTATTAATTACTCACGGAAAACGGGTGGAGCTGTGGAATGTCGCAGCGGCTCAGCAAACCGCGGCGTATCTGGGCCATATCGACTCCGTCATAAGGGCTGCATTCGTAGCGGACGGCACCCGCATCTTGTCACACTCGTCCGATGGCCTGGCAATCCTCTGGGAGGTCAAATCCGGTCGACAGCTCGCGCTATTCGGAAAGCACCTCGGTACGATTTACCAGGCCGCCATGAGCCCCGACGGATCACACGTCGTGACGGCCGGACTCGATGGCACAGCACGGATTTGGTCTCTGCAACCCGCCGAGAGCGGATGGCCACTCACCACTGAAGCGATAAGCTCCCCGGCGACATTCAGCCCGGATTCAAGCCTCATTGCCGTCGGTTCGATGGACGGGAAAGCACGACTCTGGAACGCGAAGACGGGAAAGCCGCTCGTCACTTTGACGGGTCACAACGGACCCGTGGGCCGCCCAGCGTTCAGCCCAGATAGCCGCTACGTCGTCACTCATTCCAATGATGGAACGGTACGCGTGTGGGCGGCACGAACCGGCCGCCAGCTCGCCATCGTACAGCGCGGGCCGCCCGTGGCCGGTGCAATTTTCAACCCCAACGGCATGCAGATTCTTGCATGGCTTGGAAACGTAGCGCGAATATTCGACCGCTCATCCGGCTCGGCCCGCATTCGCACTTTGTCGGGACACAGTGCTCGCGTGATGGACGCATCCTATAGCAGCGATGGGCATCGGATTGTTACCAGCTCGCGCGACCGGACGGTGCGCGTCTGGGACGCAGCCAGCGGGCGCGAGCAACTCGTGCTGACCGGACATAACGGAGACGTCTGGTCCGCGGTCTTTGCCGATAAGGGACGAAAGATCGTCAGCGTTTCGGCAGATCGAACCATACGCGTTTGGGATAGCAACACCGGCAAGGTGCTTGCCGAAATAAAGCGGATGACCGCCGGTGACCAATTGGAACCGATCAGTTTCGAATTGGGTGGTGCGCTCAGATTGAGCACGGACGGTCGGTATCTTGCCGTCCCTTATTCCCTGCAGACCGAAATCTGGGATCTCGAAAGCCTTCGAAAAGTAAAGCTCCTCGCGCCGACGCCGGCCGGTGCACACAGTCCTATCTTCTCGCCAGACGGTCAACGCATTCTGACCATTACCACCCAAGACGGAGGACGTATCCATGTCTGGGATTGGCAACGTGAGCAGGTCGTCGCCAGTGCACCCAGCCCGCACAAGTTGATTAGCTGGTCGACCCTTAGCGCGGATGGCAGCATCCTTGCGACCGGTGAACTGGCGGCGGGACCGTCCATTCGCCTCTGGCACATTTTTCCGACCACCCAATCGCTTGTGGATCATGCAAAAGCGGCGGTGCCGCGTTGCCTGCTCAATGAGCAGCGAGCGCAGAACTTCCTGTCGGACGGTCTGCCGTCGTGGTGCTTCGAAAAGGCCATCTGGCCATATGGTCGCAGCCGCTTTGGAATCCTGATGGACACCGTCGGGAAAGACGACGTCCCGCGACTTAAACTGCAAAAACCAGAGGGCGTACTCGTCGTGGCGCTTCAGGAGCGAAGCCTTGCGGCACGGGCTGGGATAAAGTCGGACGATGTGATCATGGCGATCAATGGCAAACCGGTCACCGACAGCACGAGCGCCGCCGCCCTGCTGGCCGCTGCTCCCGCGGGCGAGCGGATTGTTTTTTCAATCAATCGCGAGGGGTTGGCTATTGAGATTCAGGTAACAGCGGTCGACTTGGAACGATAGATAGCAACCCGATACTGCCGCTACACCGTTAGCGTCAGGCACACCCGGCGAATGCATCATATTCAATGTCGCGCGCGTCCGTCCGGCTACGAGATGTATCTCAAGGCCATCGCCGATCCGCGCGAGCCCAATCACGAGGCGATGCGCGAATGGGACGATCCCGACTTCGATCCAACTATCGTGGATGTCACAAGCCTTCGGTGCAACTTGGCGAATCTCGCAAAATACCCGGGACGGCGTACTCACCATAGCAGGGAATTTCTGCGCCGAAGCAGGGCGTTCTGACCCATTTAGCAGGGAAGTCGTCTTCCGCGCGGTCCGCGCGGGGGGTATCCGGCGAAGCGGTAACGCGCAACGAGCGATGCCGCCTGCGAGTTACAGCCCGAGATCGGTGCGCGCCAGGTACACCGGATCCTCGCGATCGCGCCGCCCTGCGGGCCACCCTGGGGTCGGCTTCCAGTCCTCAGCCGGAAGGTCGCTGATCCGCTTCCAGTCTTGCACTACCGCACGGTTGGCAATCCGCCATTCACCGTTGCGGCGCTCGAACCGATCAACGTACCGGACGTACGAGTTGAGCACGGCCGCTGCGCCCGGTGTGCCTTGTTGCCCTCCGGACAGTTGCGCAAGCCCGGCTTTGCCGTCGGCGGGATAGCGCTGCACCGTCTCCAAATAGGTCTCGACCAAAGCCACGTCCGGGCCTGCAAACTCAATCAGCATGTTGCTGAGCCGATGCGCCGAGAACGTGATGTTCCGGTGACGCTCTCGAATCCAACCGACGAGTTCCTCCACTCCGCCCTTGAATGCACCATGGTTGTCGATTGCGTCGGGATGAAACACCGAGCGCATCAACTCGAAGTCGAGTTGGTCGACCGACCGGCACCATCGGCACATGACATCCTGAATCGCCATCCGGTCGGCGACCCGTTCAGGGGTGAACTGATCCTGCATATGCGTTCCTTAGCGCTTGCGTGAGATGCCGGCCTGGGCTCGCCTGTCGAGCCACCAGGCGTACTGGCGTGGCCAACTCGAGAAGTCTTCAGCACCGAGACGTTGGGCGGCGTGTCGGGCCCAAAATGGGTCGTAGAGCGCCTCGCGCCCTATTGCGATCAGATCGGCGCGGCCCTCTCGCAGAATCTGCTCCGCGTGGTCGGGCTCCATGATGAGCCCGACGGCCATTGTGGGGACGGCAGCATCTCGCCTGACGCGCTCGGCGTACGGCACCTGATAGCCGGGTGAGAGCGCCTGTCCGGATGCAGTCGGCGAACGTGTCGCTATCCCGCCGGAGGAGCAGTCGATGACATCGACGCCGCGGCATCGCAGAGCTGCGGCGAGCGTCACGGTGTCCTCAAGCTCCCACCCCATGGCGTCAGTCGCAGAGACCCGAAAGAATAGCGGGAGATGCTGCGGCCAAGCGTCCCGCACCGCTTCGGTGAGCTCAAGGGCAAATCGCATGCGGTTGCCGAGCGAGCCGCCGTACTGGTCGCTCCGCTGGTTGGCCTTCGGTGAGAGGAACTGGTGTATCAGGTAGCCGTGCGCGCCGTGAATTTCCAACACCTCAAAGCCGGCCTCGACCGCAAGCCGCGCCGATGCGGCCCACATGCCGATCACCTCGCGAATGTCTGCGGCTGTCATTTCCCGCGGAATGGCCCACCCTTCGGCGTGAGCCATCGCACTCGGCGCGATCACCGGCCAGAGGTCCTCATCGGAGCCCTGCAGCGGTCCAAACCCCTCCCATGGACGCTGGGAGCGCGCTTTGCGGCCGGAATGATTAAGCTGAATCCCCGGCACCGCGCCCGCCTCTTTAATGAAACGGGTGACGGGCCGCAGCGACTGGACGTGCGCCTCATTCCATAGGCAGAGGTCTCCGAAACTCCCCAACCCCCGGCGCTCGACCTTTGTCGATTCCGTGAACACCAGGCCTGCGCCCCCGTTCGCAAACGCTGCGAGGTGGGCGAAATGGAAGGGTGTTGCGCACCCTTCCTCGGCGCAATACTGCGCCATCGGCGAGATGACGACACGGTTGGGCAGCGTGATGCCGCGGAGGGAAAGCGGCGTAAAGAGCAGGCTCATCAGGGCAGTCCGCGGCCCACGGCGATCTCCTCCATGCAGGAGAGAATACGGCCGACCTTCTCGGCTCGAAGCACTCGGAGCTCGGCAGAATGAAGTACCAAATTATTCGGAAGGGTATGATCACGACAACCCGTCAATCTTGGCTCCTGTAAGTTCACTGCTGACGATCTGGAAGGACCCAATGCTAGACGGTTGACTCCGCCCCGAGGATGACGGTGCTCTGCGAGGACAGCACGCCGCCATTTCCGTGAGCGATGGCGACCTCACAGCCTTGGACTTGCCGCTCCCCGCATTCGCCCCTGATCTGCCGGACGGCCTCGATCAAGAGGAATATCCCATACATGCCAGGATGGCAGTAGGAGAGACCGCCGCCGTTGGTGTTGACGGGCAACACTCCACCGGGCGCAATCCTACCGTTTTCGACAAAGCGTCCACCTTCCCCTTTGGGACAAAAGCCGAGATCCTCCAGGAACAAGATCGTATTGATCGTGAAGGCATCGTAGACCTCAACGGCGTCAACCTCGTTGGGGCCCAGCCGAGCCATCGCATAGGCATCGCGGCCCGACTGCACGGCCCCAGTCGTCACCAAATCCGGCATGCTGGAAATGCTGTTGTGGGTAACAGCGGCGCCGCATCCCAGCACCGCCACCACGGGTTTCTTGAGTGTCTTCGCCCGCTCATAAGACGTCATGACAATAGCCCCCCCGCCGTCGGTCACGAGGCAGCAATCGCGCACGGTCAGCGGACTGCTGACCATCCGGGCGGACAGGACCTGATCGATCGTGAGCGGTTTCTTCTCCCACGCCTTGGGATTGAGCAGAGCCCAGTCGCGCGCCGCCACCGCGACCGCCGCGAGCTGCTCGCGGGTGGTGCCGAACTCGAACATGTGCCGGGCCGCGGCGAGAGCATATGCGGTGGGCGGGAGGAAGGGCTTGAATGGAGTCTCGTAAGGATTGTCCTCACGGGCAGAGGCGTTTCGCCGACCAACCGTCCGCTGGGTGCTGCCATACGCGATCACAGCCACCTCGCAGAGCCCCTGCTGGATCGCGGCTTGGGCATGAGCAACATGCAACATGAACGAGGAGCCCCCGACGATCGTGGAGTCCAAATATGCCGGGGAGATCTTGAGATATTCGCTCAGCGCAAGTGCAGATAACCTCACTTGGCTCGTTGCGGCGAAGAGCCCATCCACATCACCGATCTTCAATCCTGCATCGTCAAGCGCCCGGTAGACTCCTTGAGCCATCAGGTCGATCGGGGACATGCCCTCTGCAACCGCGCCGAGGTCGGATTCCGCGGCGCCGACGATGGCCGCACTTGCTCTGACCAGCCCCTTCACGATTGGCTTTCGACCGGAACGAAGACGGGGATTGGAGGCTCATCGTCGGACTGCGGGATGATCCGGAGCTCTACCTCCATCCCGATCCGCACATCGGCGGAGGCAATGCCTTCAACTCGGCTCATCATCCGGAAACCCTCGCGGCAGTCGATCAGGGAAACGTTGTAAGGATCGCCCGAGGCCGGATGCACCGTGGTGGTGGCGTAGACTATTCCCCGTCCCGAGCTTACGCGCCACTCGAGATCCTCGTGTCCGGTATAGGGGCATGCGACTCGCGGAAAGAAAACCGGGCGATCCGCGGCAGGGCTGTATTGGTAAGCAAGCTCACCATTTTCCAGGTGCTTGAGATAGCGTTGAAGCGGCGAGCTATCTGGCTTGCTCATGACCATAGCTTTGCACGTTTGCGAACAGCGGCGGTTAATTCGACATCCCAGCTCATGGCAGCCAACTCGGAAAGACGTTGCGGGTCAAATCCAGCGGATAGAACGATGTCTTGAACGCCGGCACCAGGTGTTCTGCAATGCTTTGGGGCGTCCATCCCGCGCTGTTGTGGATCCGCTGGTGGGGGCGCATCTGACTGAACAGCATCAGCTCATTCTTGCGAGAATAAAAGACCTGGCCGGTGATTTCTTTCGCGGCATCACTCGCCAGAAAGACCACCAAAGGCGCATTCTTCTCCGCAGGAACGTGCTCGCGCTGGCGGGCCCGCTCTTGCTGTTCGGGCGTATCCGTAGCAATGCTTTCGGTCATTCGGGTGAACGCGGTTGGCGCTATGACGTTGGACCGCACGTTGAAACGCTGCATGTCCACCGCGATGCTTTTGGACAGGCCGACGATGCCCATTTTTCCTGCGGCGTAATTGGCCTGCCCCATGGCTCCGACCAAGCCGGACGTCGAGGAGATATGAACGAAGGCGCCCGACTGCTGGGAGCGGAAATGCGGCGCTGCCGCACGGCTGACATAAAAGCTGCCGTTGAGGTTCACTCCGATGGACAGTTCCCAATCCTCACGGGTCATTTTGTGGAAGATGGAGTCCCTAAGGACTGCCGCATTGTTCACGATACAGTCGACGCGCCCAAACGCATCAAGCGCCGTCTCGATAATGCGGTGAGCGCCATCCCAACTTGCCACTGAGTCGGCATTTGCGACGGCGGTGCCGCCGGCCGCACAAATCTCCTGCGCAACCTGCTCCGCCAAGCCGGCGTTGCGGCCACTTCCATCGACTGCGGTCCCGAGATCATTGACGACCACCTTCGCACCCTGCTCGGCCATGAGGTGCGCTATGGCACGGCCTATACCTCCGCCGGCACCAGTCACAACGACGACTTTGCCTTCTACGATCCGATCTGGATATGACATGCATTCTTTCCTTCGACGGACGTTGACCGACGCAGCTGACGCTCTGTTCGAGAATGACCCTGGAGAGCGCTACATGAGTGCGTGAGACCCATCGGTCCGCGAGTTGTCATCCATCGGGCGGCATCGCTGACCACAGGCGCGGCCTTCGCTGGGCCTGTGGTCAACGACTTCAACGTCCGATCTACTTCTGAGGTCCGAGGCCGGCCTTTTTCACGATATCAGCATATCGCTCGATCTCAGTGCGTATGAATTTGGCGGTCTCATTGGGCGTTGCATAGATCGGATGGATATCGCCAGCGGCGAAACGCTTCTTGACCGCCTCCGATTTGAGGACTTCAGCCAGGGCCTTACTCAGGCTTTCGATAACTTCTTTGGGTGTCCCGGCGGGCGCAATGAGGCCGTAAGGCACGCTCGTCTGCAGGGGTATGCCCGCTTCCGTCATGGTGGGTACATCCGGCAGAGTGGGGGCGCGTTCCGCGCCGGTGACGGCCAATGCCTTGACCAAGCCGGATTTGACGAACGGCATGCCGCTCGGAATGGAAACGACAGCCAGATCGATGACACCACTCACCAAGTCAGGAAACATTGCGCTCGTCCCCTTATAGGGCACATGAACAATGTCGACGTTCGCGGCATTCTTAAACAACTCGGCTGCCAGATGCAGTGGGCCGCCAAATCCCGCCGAGCCGTACGTGAGTTTGCCTGGGTGCGCCTTGGCCAATTTTATCAGTTCAGCGAGGTTGTTGGCGGCGAGCTTTGGATTGGCGACCAGGACATTGGCGTTCTCCCCCAACATGCCAACGGGTTCGAAGTCCTTCAGCGTGTCATACGACAAGCCTTTATAGGTGCTCGGATTGACCAGAAGCGACCCGGAGAAGAGCAACAAAGTGTAACCGTCGGGTTTAGACCTCGCGACGTACGCCGTGCCTACGGTGCTGCTGGCTCCCGGGCGGGCTTCGACCACGAATGGCTGGTGAAACTTTTCCTGCAGAGCTTGGGCGATGGAGCGGGCGACTATGTCAACCGAACCTCCGGCAGAAAAGGGCACAATGATCGTAACCGGCCCTTTTGGATAACCTTCGGCGTTGGCTACTGTCGCGAATGACAGCACGAGCATGATGTACGTGATCGTACGAAGAAGCATCCAGAGAGTCCTCCCATCTAATATTATTGCAAATAGTGCCACTGCGACATCTATTTGGATACCGATCAGTTTTAAATGGTACTCGTAAGTTTCAGTGTTGGCAATATGGGTGTGCGCGAGTTAGCCGCGGAAGTGCCGACGCCGCCTGATCGTCTCGAAAAGCGGTGGCCCGGCGCAGTGCGCCGGCGCGGTCTGACTTGAAGAGGGGCCTTAAAAGGCGAGCACGACGTCGGCCAAGGGGGCGCTTTGGAGCGTATCGCGCAAGGCCTGCGAGGCGCCGCCTAAGAAAAGTGCGAAAGACTCCAGACGCTACCTATGATTTCAGCGCGGATGAGTATTTATCAATGGTCGGGTGCGCCATCTTGACACGCACCGGATCGAGCCGCTACCGGGCGGAAGATTCAGTTCATTCGCGTCTTGCAGCTCGGTGGTCTCAGGGCAAGAGCAATCGAAGGGCGAAAATGACCAAGACAACTAAGCCGGTTCGCTTGGCAAAGGGCCGACAGAGTGTGCGCGCAACGAGCGGCATGCGAGCTGAACTCGAGGTTTTCAAGCGCGAGCGGATTCTCAAGGAGATGATCGAGCTGTTTCAGGAGCGCGGCTTTCGAGGGGTTACCCTTGATGCACTGGCTGAGCGGCTCAAGGTGACCAAGCCCTTCATCTATCAATTTTTCGATAGCAAGCAGCAACTGATCGCGACGGTTTACGAGCGCGGGGCGCAGCAACTGTTGGCCTCCATCGATGGCTATCTAGACAACGAATCGCCCGCCGCAAAGCGGCTCTACGACTTTGTCCGCAGCTTTGCGTTGCAAAATATTGAAAGCCGGGCAATCAGCGTGGTCTTCGGCCAGGAAGAAGGCGAGCTGCCGCCGAAGACCCTGGAGGCAATTCGCGCGATTCACCGGCAGTTCGACATTAAGCTCGCGTCGCTGATCGAACACGGAAACAAAACTGGCGAATTCACAGTCCAGGAGCCGCATATAGCCGGTCTGGCGATCTCCGGAATGGTGCGGTGGATTCATCGATGGTACCAAGATGGCCGGCTGAGTGCAGCCGAGATCGCTGCACTTTTCGCGGATTACGCCCTCAACCTTGTAGGGTATCAGGGGCCACGCTCCTTCTAATGCGAACGTTCCTGTGCGGCTGCATCACGTCCATGCGGTTCATGCCGGCAGCGCAAACGCGCACCAGCATTTCACCCTCGCCCGGGACCGGCCGCGGGCGTTCAACGAGTTGAAGAACCTCCGGCCCGCCGGGCCGCGAGGCGATGACGACGCGGGTCTTGGTTCTCATGCTTGGCGACTTCCGGATTGAATTGCGGCGGTAGACGCGGGCCGGTCCGCCCGTCGCTCGGCGGCGTAGAGCGCAAGCGCCCCAAAGCGATAGATGCCGTGGACGAATTTGCCGTACGGCATCGTCAGAAAGAGCGAGAAGACAACGCCGAGATGAATGGCAAGCATCACGCCCATAACGGGTGTCCCGCGCAGCACCATCAGGAGCAGTCCAGTCAGTCCCGCGAGCAACATCATGGCGAGGAAGGCCGTGTCCATGCCGAACTTGGCCGGGTCCATCAGCGCGCGATCTCGTACGAATTTTGCTCGCAGCAATCCGAGCGATCCGATGATGAGGCCGATGCCGCCGGGGATGCCGAAAAGCTTCGGCAGCGACAACCAGCCATAAGGCGCCGGCCAACCAAGGGCATAGTGGTAGATGGTCGCCGTCGAGGTCGACGCGAAGCACAGAATGAAGCCGTAGAAGGTGAGGTGATGAAAGAGCCGGCGATGGTCGGTTGGCCGCTCATCTTCATTGAAGCAGCCGACACCGCCACCATCCAGATAGCGCAACGTGGCGGCGTCGCGGCCCGCCTGCCAAAGCGTAGCCCCGGATCCTGCCGAGACGCTGCGCGCGCCGATCTCGCGCCAAAAGCTCCGAAAGCCCATGACGAGCGCAGCCACGGCGAAGAGAAATACCGCGCCGAACAACCCGGCCATCGCCTCGTGCGGCATCAGCCGGTAGAAATGTCCGTCCTGGGCGAAGAGCGCGGCCCGGTCGTGCCAGAGGACGAAGCCCAGGATGAAGGCCGCGACACTTGCTACCGTCACCGCCGCGATCATGAGCCCGTTGCGATCAAACATCGGGCGGAGAAAAGCCGGCCATGCGTATGAGCGATACGAAGCCGCCCGTACTTCCGCCAATGTTCTCGGCACGTTGACCTCGAACTCGTGCGGCGGCGAAAACTGGCAATCGACATAGCAGGCGCCGCATCCGTGGCAGAGATTGGCGAGGTAGTTGAGATCGGCGGCGGCGAAGCTCCGTCTCAACTCCATTGCCGGGAACACCGCGCAGAGGCCTTCGCAATAGCGGCAGGAGTTGCAGATCGTCATCAGCCTTGCGGCTTCCTCGTAATGGTCAGCCGCGAGCATGGCGTGCCGCTCCCTCGCCCGCGATTTTTCCGAAGACACTGCCGATGGTCATGCCGATTCCAGCCGTGTAGCCCTTGCCGAGCACGTTGCCGGCCATGATCTCACCGGCACCAAACATGTTCTCTGCGCCGCCTCCGCCGCGCATTCGCATGCGCGCGTCGCGATCAACTCTGGTGCAGAGATACGTGAAGGTGATCCCGGGCCGCACCGGGTAGGCGTAAAACGGTGGCGCTTCAATCCGGCGGGCCCAATGGCTCTTCGCTGGCGTGAGACCTTCGGTCCTGCAGTCGTCAAGCACCGTGTGGTCAAATGTCCCCGGCCGAACGGCGGCATTGAAATCGCCGACCGTTTTCTCCAAGGCCCCAATGGGCAAATCGAGCTTCGTGGCAAGTTCCCCGATGCTTTGCGCCGCAATCGGCGGATAGAGCGAGGGCATGAACATATCGAGCGAGCTGGCATCGAAGATGATCCAGGCGATCTGGTCCGGCTGCTGGGCCACCAAGCGCCCCCAGATCGCGTAACGCTTTGGCCAGAAGTCCTCGCCCTCATCGTAGAAGCGCGCCGCCTGGCGATTGACGACGATGCCGAACACCACACAGTCGAGGCGGGTGATGATTCCGCCGTCAAATTTTGGGGCGCGCGCGTCGATCGCCACCGCATGGCACTGGGTTGGGTCGCCGATCGTCTCGACCCCCGCCCCCATCAGCATCTTCAGCACGTCACCACGGTTGTAACGGGTTCCGCGGATGAGGAAATTCTCCGCGATCTCGCCCCACCCTTCCTTCAGCCAATCGAAGTTGGACTCGAACCCGCCGGCGGCCGCGACCAGCGCACGGGCGCGGACGACCCGATCGCCTGCGGGACCGCGCAGTGTCGCGGAGCGGAACCGGCCGCGCTCGATGTCGAGTGCGACGACGGGCGACTCGTACAGAACCTCAACGCCCAGATTCTCAGCGGTGAGGTAGAGCGCGTTGAGCATCGCCCGGCCGCCACCCAGGAAAAAGGAATTGGTGCGGCCGAGGCTGAGCGTGCCACCCAACGATGGCTGGAAACGCACGCCTTGTTCGGTGATCCAACCGAGCATCGGTTTCGACTGGGCAATCATGTAGCGGGCGAGCTGTTCGTCGGTATTGCCCTCCGTCACCCGCAACAAATCGTCCCAGAATTCATCTTCGGTGTAAGGCCCGGTGAGATTCTCGGTCGCAGTATCGTGGGCGCAACGCATGTTGCGCGTGTGGCGAGTATTTCCTCCTCGGTAGAATTTCGGCGCCGCCTCGACGATCAGTACCGAGACGCCGGCCCGCCGCGCTGCGATCGCAGCGCATAGCGCAGCGTTGCCGCCACCTACGACAAGGACATCGACCTCGGCACGCGTACCGACCATTTCAATTCCATAAGGTTGGAGGTCTGGGGCGACCAGCGCGCTAGGACCGTACAAACCGGCGATCTTCAGAGGGAATGCGGCGCCCCATTCTCACGCGCGCGCAATGATCTCGGCGCGCAGCAACTCATCAATCTCGGAGGCGCCCAGTCCCAGGACGTCCGACAAGAGTTCGTCGGTGTGCTGGCCTATTCGGGGTGGTGGTTCGTAGCGGTTCAGCGGCGTCTCCGAGAACCGCAAAGGATTGGCGACCAGCTTCAACGGGCGCCCCAAGGAATGCTCGACCTCGACGACCATGTTGCGAGCCGCGATTTGCGGATCGGCGAAGACATCGGAGATCTCATTGATGGGGCCGGAAACGATTCCCGCTGCCTCCAGCCTCTCCAGCCAGTAGGCTTTGGGGTGCCGGCGAAATATCTCTTCGAGGAGCGGGACCAAGGTCGTCCGATTGCGGACGCGAAGCCGGTTGGTCACAAAGCGCTTATCGTCGACCCATTCCGGATGTCCGACAACATCCGCTAGGCGTCGAAATTGCGGATCGTTGCCTACGACCAGCGCAATGAACCCATCGGCGCATTCGAACATCTGGCTAGGCACAACCGCGGGCGCGGAGGTCCCGAACCGCTTCGGATTCTCTCCCGACACCAGATAATACATCGCCTGATGAGACAAAGCGGCAGTCTGGGCATCCAGAAGAGACAGATCGATATGCTGGCCAGTGCCAGTACGCTCGCGATGCCTGAGCGCGCCCAGTATACCGATCGTCGCGTACATTCCCCCTATGATGTCGGCGACGATAATACCGACCTTCATCGGGCCTCCACCGGGCGCCCCATCCGCCTCCCCGGTAACGCTCATCACGCCACCCATCGCCTGGAACAGCGTATCGTAGCCTGGCTTGTGGCTATACGGCCCGGTCTGTCCAAAGCCCGTAATCGAGCAATAGATCACCGACGGATTGACCTTTTTGAGGCTCTCGTAATCGAGCGCGTAACGACTGAGCGCTCCGACCTTGAAGTTCTCGACGACGATATCCGAGATTGCCGCGAACTTGCGGACGATATCCTGGCCGCGCGGCTGAGACAGGTCGAGCGCTATAGATTTCTTGTTCCGGTTCGCGCTGAGGTAAAAAGCGGACTCGGCGGTGTCCCTGCCCTCCCGGTCGAGCAGGAATGGCGGTCCGAGACCCCGGGAGTTGTCGCCGCGGCCGGGACGTTCGACCTTGATGACTTCTGCTCCCATGTCGGCAAGCTGCTGCGTTGCCCAGGGCCCCGCGAAGACTCGGCTTAGATCGAGAACCCTCACGCCTGTGAGTGGACCGTCAGACATGTTTTTCACTCCGACGCAACTTTCTCGGTCGCGAGTTTCCGGAAGCGGCTGCTATGGAAGACGAGCGGATTCACCCGTGGCTGAAATTTGAGAGATTCGATTCTGAGCAGCACCAATTGGTGGTCGCCCGCCACGATCTCTTCAACAACGGAGCAATCAAGCGACACCGCCGCGCCTTCCAACAACACGGCGCCGCCTTCTGTCGTGAACCATTCGAGCCGTTCGAATCGATCGCCCGATTTGGCGGCAAGCTGCGCGCAGGCACGATCGTGATCCTCACCCAGAACGCTCACGCCAATTCGCGGCGCGGTTCTCAATTTTTTCCAGGTGGCCGAACTGTTTTGAATGCAGACCAGAACCAACGCTGGATCAAGCGAAACCGAGGTGAACGAACTGGCTGCCATGCCTGCCGGTTTGCCATCGATCACGGCGCAAATCGCTGTGACACCCGTCGGGAAACAGCCAAAGGCGTCTCGCAACGTCCGGGAATCGACGACCGTACCCGCGTTTATCGAAGGAACCGAATTCATGCATCAGACCTGCGCGTAAGGAATTGCATTCCCTGCGGGTGTGACCTCGACCACACCGCGAAGCACGACGCGCCCATCGACCTCCGCAGTAAGCGTTGCCTCGATCGGGCCATCAGGAGCAGCACGCTCCATGACGGTGCCAGTTACGTCGACTACGTCGCCTACCCGAACCGGCGACGTGAAGCGCGCGTCGATGCGGGATATCCAACTCGCCGGACCAAAGGCTTCGGATGCGCAGGATGCGGCGAAGGCCATTGTCAGCATGCCGTGCGCAATTACACCGCCCAATCCCTTCTCAACGGCAAACGGATGATCGTAGTGGATACGGTTAAAATCTCCCGACGCGCCGGCGTACATGACGAGCTGGGTCGTGGTGATCGGACCACGCCGAATGGAAAACGTATCGCCTGGTCTATGAAGCGCCGCTGATGTCACGGCGAGACTCCTTGCGCAAAGTTTACCGTCCGGCCGCGATAGATAACAACGCGGCGATTGACGCAGACCATATCGCCGGGTGGCGACGTGATGATCAAATCCTGGATCATCAGTTGCATACTGCCGCTGCTGCTACGCTTATCCTGTACGTCCGTGAGTCGGAGTTCGCATTGGAGCCGGTCTCCGGCATGAACCGGTCGCCAATAGCGGAACCCCTGTTCTCCGGCCAAGATCCGTCCTTCGTCCAGCCCGTGCCTCCAGGCAGGCTCCGAAGGCGGCCGGAATGTCGTTGGAAATGTGGGAGGTGCCACAATGCCCGGAAAGCCGAGAGACCGCGCAAACGCTTCGTCGAAGTAGATCTTTGCATTTTCCCCGATAGCATCCGCGAAGCGGCGGATGGCGCCCGTCTCGACTTCGACCGCGAAGGGGGCCGTCGCACTACCTATCAAAGACCTGTCGATTTCCGCGCGATCACTCATAGGACCGGGACCGACATCACTGCGCCGGCACTTGAGCCCGCACGTCCTCGGCTACCAGAGGGATCACCTCGTTCGCGAATAGGCGGATCGTTGACTGACGCACCGAACGCGGAACGCCATAGGTGGCGTTTGTGAGAACAAAATAATTGAACCCGATGTCCTGCAGTTGGCGAACCCTGGCAGCAACCGTTTCCGGAGACCCGATAAGGTTCTGATTCAGAAAGGGGCCGAGATTAGCGGGATCACACATGTCCTTCAGCATCGAGAACATCTGGCTGAACTGCTCATATCCGGAAATGTTGTCCCACGGACGGGCATCCGTCTCATAATGCTCGACCTGGAGGCGGAAGAAATCGGGGAGATATTCCAGCGCTTCCTCTCGCGCCTGCTTGTCAGTCTTACCGACGAAGCACTTGATCGACAGCGGTTTGGAAACAGCGGTTGAGCGCCCGCGCTGGCTCGTCTTCGCGTCCCAGCGGCGCAGAATGCTCTTCAGGACGTGATCTGGAAAATTGGAAAGGCAAAGCGGCGGCAGATCCAAATCCGCCATGATCTCAGCGCTGCCGGGGCTGCCGATCGCACCGTAGAAGTTAGGCATCCTTTTTGACAACCGCGGACGCAGCAGGATTGGATCAGGAATCTTCACGAATTCGCCGTTGAACGTGAAGGGCTCACCTTTCAGGGCTAGTCGTGTAAGCTCCCATGCTTCCGTAAAGCGCGCCCGCGCCGTCTCCATCGATAACCCGAAGGCCTCGTATTCAGACTTTGCGGTGCCGCGCCCCATCCCGATATGGAGTTCGCCCGTGCTCAGCGTCTGCAGCATCGCGATGTCTTCGGCGAAGCGGATGGGATTGTACCAGGGCAGGACCATCACGGCCGTTCCGAGGCCCAGCCCAGGGCACTTGGCCGCGACGTGCGACAGCAGCAACAAGGGATTCGGCTGCGGATAATAGTCGCTGAAATGGTGCTCGATGACCCAAGCGGCATCGTAGCCGAGCCGATGGATCAGTTCGGCGTCGGCCAACGCCTCGATATAAAGCTGGGCGTCCGGTAATCCCGCCTCACCGACCGCACCGATTTGATATGCAAACCTTGCCTGAGGGGAACTCAAATCTCTCTCCTTATTCAAAATCTACTGCACAGTATATTTACGAACTATCACGTGTCAATAGATACCTCAAGCAGCCGCCCGTGCGAGAGCCCCGACGTCAGTAAGACGCTCAACACCCCAGCACATATCCAACACCTCTCGCGTTCGGCGCGTACCGATCACTCCGTCAGCCAAGCCGGTGAATTTCTGTTCCAGTTCGCTGTCGGTCATTGGACGGGATGCGCTGCCGACGCAGTGCTCGACGCGCCCAGCGAGCGAACGGCCGTCCTGCAGTCTCACCGTGACCACAGCTCCGTCCGTCGCGATGGAGTCATCACCAACGGTTCCTACCTTGTCCTGGAAGCGAGCTATCGTCGGTTCGAGCACCGCACTGTTGGTGTCCATGTCTTCTATACGAGCGGTGCCGCGGATGAAGGCGATTGCTACCCAATGGTGCAGGCTGACACGTGCCTCCAGACCATTTTTCGGATGGCTTCGATCGGTAAGGGCTAGCGCCTTCGGCGAAACTCTAACCGATACAGCCTCGATATCGGCGGGGTTCAACCGGTGAGACCGCCGAAGTTCGAGGCAGGCGTCGATGATCGGGTGGATCACGACCCCACAGGGATAAGGCTTGTAGGTGTTGCGCAAAATTTCAAAGCGAATTCCGAGCCCTTCCGCCAATGCTGGCAAATCCGAATGCTCCGCGAAAACATCGAGGAACCCGTACGGCCCCTCCAAGGCCGTTTCAGAACCGGTGAAACCCTTCTCCGCAAGAATTGCCGCACGCAGGCCTGTCTGCGCCCCATGGGCTGTCATGAACGAGGAACACATCGAGCCGAACGTCGCCCGAAATCCCGCCGCTTGCGACAATGCAATCCCAATCGCGTGACGCATGCGGCACGGATCGAGATCGAGAAGCTTGCCGGCTGCGACCGCAGCACCGATCCCCGCCGTGATGCCAGTCTGCGACCAAGAGAACACGCCCTTCGCGGGCGGCACCGAGATTGCCTTGCTGAGCCGGCAAACTACTTCCACCCCCAAAGCAAAAGCGAGCAAGAATTGCGGGCCTGCGATGCGCTTACGTTCGCTCATGGCAAGGATTGCGGCCGCAACGGGACCGCTGGGATGCACGACAGCCTGTTCATGCGTATCGTCAAAGGCGTGAATGCTGGAGCCGAAGCAGTTGATGAGAGCCGCATGCAGCACATCTGCTCTGCGTGACTCGACCAAGGAGCGTCGCCTGTGGCGGCCCGGAAAACTCGGAGAGAACATCGTCTGCAAGGCCGATAACTTCGTGTTCCGCACCTCCCAGCATGCAACCGACGATATTGACGAATGAGCGAAGCGCTTCACGCCGTACTGATTCCGGCAGATCGTCTGGACGGACAGCGACGACGTAGTCCGCGATCTGCCTCACGACTTCCGGCTGCCGCAATTTCTCAACCATTGTGATCTCTCAAATAGACTTACAGCGATCGCGTGGCGCCGCCGTCGATGTCAACGATGGCGCCCTGTATGAACGCTGCTTTCGGAGATGCGAGAAACGCTGCAAGCCAACCGATTTCTTCCGGCTTACCAAAGCGTCTGGTGCCACGCGGCGCTAGCATGCGCGTTACGGCCTCGTCGCGGCTGCAGGAATGCTCACGCATCAACCGTACAATGTTGCGGGTGAGCCGGTCGGTCTCGATCAATCCGGGATTGATAGCGTTGACACGCACCCCGTCGCGAATGCCAATGTCAGCCATGACCTTGGTGAAATTCAGCAACGCAACATTGACAGCCCCGCCAATCGCGAATTCCGCCGAGCCGAAGCGAGAACCAACCCCGACGATGTTAATGACGGCGCCCTGTGTCTGGCATAGATATGGCCAAGCCGCGCGCGTCACGCGGACGCAACCGTGAAACTTTACCGCGAATCCACCTGACCAGTCTTCCTCCGTTAGCTTGAGGAAGTCGCCGCGTTTGGTGTCGCCGGCGCAATTCACCACGATATCCAGGTGACCGAATGCAGCGATTGCAGCGGCGACGGCAGACGAAGATGCGTCCAACTCGCGCAGGTCACCGGCGTAGATAGCGGGGGGACGACCGGTCGTTTTTGCGATGGCGTCGGCAACCTCATCGAGCTTGCTGCGATCGCGTGCCGTCAAGCAGAGATCAGCTCCTTCGCGCGCCAATTCGGTCGCAATCGCAGTACCAATTCCACCGCTGGCCCCAGTTATCAGTGCGACTTTCCCCTTTAATCCCAGCTCCATACTTGCTTCACCCCTTTGCCCGCGACACGGATTTTGCCCCAACGCAGATAAGGAATTTGTGGGAGCAACAGCGAATTCGCACCAAAGCTGTGTGCGCTACTGGCTTCTGTCCTTGGACGACGCCAGTTGCACTTTGCGTTAGGGAGGCTTCCATACTTTACGGTAGATCAGCATCCTTTCGAATGTCAATGTGTTGACTTGTTCGTTTCATTTTGCGCGACTGTGCATCGAATGGGTTCTCGAATGTTTACAGCGCAACCTACAACTCACAGGGAAGGCGCTAAATTGGAAGCTGTGGCCGGCAGTACCTGGACCTTGGGAGTCGCCTGGACGGAACGGCAGAGACTTGAGCTTTTCGGTCTCACCGGGCTTGAGCCCGAGCACGTCGAGCAGCCGCCGTCCAATGCGCAGCGAGTCTTGGAGCGTCCGCGACATTTGCCCGAACGGCGTGCTCTGCAGGATGGCGCGGCGGAACAGGCCTGCGGTCAGCGGCATGGTCATCAAGATCGCGACAAATCTTTTGGGCGAATCTTGCCGTCAGATGAACGGCGCGGGTGATCCTGCCGCGACCCCCCGACATTCTGAGTCGCTCACCCGTTTGATGCCGAGGGAACGCTATCAGGACACATCGCCGAAGCGCTTCGGGGTCAGCAAAAATAAAATCACCCGCCGGGCAACTGGCGGCAAATTTGAGCATGGCCCATTTGTGAGCGGCCGTCACTTGTCGGTGGCGCGCCAAGCTCTCAAGCTCAGCGCGGTCCTCTGTCGTCAGATCAATCGCTGTCACTTCCGGAATGCCGCTCATACTCTTGAAATCACGATCATTCCGCACCGATAATGGACCTAAGTTCAATCCTGCTGCTTGATGCCGGCGGCACGCGCGACCTCCTGCCACTGCGGAATCTCCCGCTCGATCTGGGACTTCAATTCTTGCGGCGCGCTCATCGCATTCTCTAGTGCAAGCTTAGTGAGACGGCTGCGATAGTCGTCGGTCTCGGACATCTTTCGTAGCTCAGCCGAGAGGCGTGTCAGTACACTTTCTGGAATCTTCGCCGGGCCGAACAGCCCATACCAGATGCTGATCCTGGCTTTAGGCAGGCCAAATTCCACAAGCGTCTTTACGGCCGGAAATGTCGCGATGCGCTGGTCGCTAGTGACCGCTAAGGGCTTCATGCGGCCGGCAGCGATGTGACCACCGCCGCTCGTTTCGGTTGCGTAGTAGAGATCGATCTGCCCCGACATAATGTCGGTCATCGCAGGCACCGCGCCGCGATAAGTCACATGAATCATCTTGATGCCGGTCTGGGCAGAGAGCATTTCGGCGCCGAAGTGCTGCGGCGTGCCGGGACCGGGCGTGCCAAACGAGAGCTTTCCGGGGTTCGCCTTGGCGAGTTGGATGAAGTCCGCGAGGTCCTTGACCGGCAGGTTAGGCTTCGAGACGATGATCATCGGCTGATTAGCGAGGCGTGCGACCGATGTCATGTCGGTGCGAGGATCGAACCGCAGGGTCTTGTAGAGCGCGGGCTTAAGCGTCAACGCAATCGAGCCCATCACCAGCGCATGGCCATCGGGCTCGGCTTTGAGCACGGATTCGGTGCCGATGTCGCCACCGGCGCCGGGTCGATTTTCCACCACCACCGGCTTTCCGATTTGCTCCTGCAGTTTCTGTGCGATGATGCGGGCGAGAACGTCGTTGACGCCGCCGGCAGCGTTCGGAACGACGATCTGGATCGTCTTCGACGGAAACGCCTGGGCGCGAACGATCGAAGGCGCGGCGAGCGTGCTAGCGAGCCCAAGCGTGAAGCTGCGCCGGTCGAACGGCGATCCGAACGTGCCACTTGTCAGTTTCGTCATTTCAATTCCTCCCGGTCACGTGTTCTCTTCTTTTATCGTTCAGTCATAGAATTCAGGACCGTTATGAATGCGTCCCGATGTCCGTCGTTGCTCAATCTCGCGGCTAGATGACGCGCGCCTCCCTCAGTTCGGCAACTCGCTCTGCCGAAAGACCGATCTCATGAAGTACTTCGTCGGTGTGCTCGCCGAGGTCGGGAGGCGGCCGGAAGTCGATGTCGCGGCTGCCGTCGATTCGTACCGGACGCCGCGGCGCTTTGACCTTGCCGTACCTGGGATGCTCGACCTCGTAGAACACGTCGAGATGCTTGATCTGCGGATCATCCTCGAGGTCCTGCAGCTCGTTCTCGACGCCGAACGGCACGACCGCATTTTCCAGGCGCGCGACCCATTCGCTGCGGTCGCGGGTTTGGAAGATGGCGCTCAATTCTGCCGCGAGGGTCTCATAGTTGTCGATTCGGTGCTGACGCGTCGGATACTTTTCGATCCAGTCCTGGCGCTCGATCGCGCGGCACAAGCCATGAAAGAATTTGTCGAGCATCGAGGCGTGCAATCCGATCCGCTTGCAATCGCGGCAGGTCAGGTTGTAGGCCTGCGACGTTGCCGCGCGCTCCAATACGGGAATCGGCTGGCGCAACGTGAAATATGAGGTGATCGGCTCGATCGCGAGCCCGATCATCGATTCAAGAAGGTTGACCTCGATCAGCCGGCCTTGGCCGGAGCGCGCGCGTTCGACCAGCGCGCCGAGTACGCCGATCGCCGCGTAGTAGCTCGTCACCGGATCGGCGATCGCGGGGCCCGCGACGCGCGGATCGTCGCCGCGCCGGTGCCGGCTCATCCAGCCGGACAGCGCCTGGCCGACATTGTCGAACGCCGGACGGTCCGCATAGGGACCGTCGGCGCCAAAGCCGGTGATCGCGCAATAGACCAGCCGCGGGTTGATCGCCTTGAGGTCGTTGTAAGTCGCGCCGAGCTTCTCCATCACGCCGGGTCGCGAATTGATGATGAGCACGTCCGACACGCGTATCAGCGCGTGCAGCACCTCGCGGCCTGCGGGTTTGGCGTAGTCGAGCGTGATCGAGCGCTTGTCGCGGTTGTGGGCCTGAAATTGCGAGCTGTAGAGGCCGCTGCCGGTGGCACGAAACTTGTCGCCTCTGCCGGGCCATTCGACCTTGATCACATCGGCGCCGAGTTCGGCCAGCAGCAGTGCGGCGAACGGGCCGGTGATGAACCCGCCGAGATCGAGGACGCGGATGCCGTCCAGTACTTTCATGGCAGCCTTCCGGAGCGATGCGCCGGGATCGCGTTCATTGCGCCAAACTTATTTGTTGACGGTCTCGTGGCCGGAGAGACCGGGCTTGTAGAGGCCCTTCATGAAGTCGCCGATGCCGGTCTCGACCCAGGCGCCCTTCTGCACGAGATAGAGCTCATTCTCCTTGGCGGCGCTGTAGTTCATCGCCGCCTCCCAGCCCATGTCGAGGGAGTGGCGGTAGGCGTCCTTGGTGGCGCGCAGCGCCGCCGGGTCCTTGGCGGCGATCTCCTTGGCGAGCGCCATGGTCTCGGTCTCGAGCTGTGCAAGCGGCACGGAGTAGTTCACGAAGCCGATCTCGGCGGCCTTTTTGCCGTCGAAGCGGCGACCGGTCATGCCGTAAAGCAAGGCGTCGCGCGGACGAAACAGGTTCGCCAGTGTCTTCGAGACATGGCCGCCCGGGAACAGTCCGAAGTTGATCTCGGATAGACCGAACTGCGCCTCGTCGGCTGCGATTGCGAGGTCGCAGCATTCGACGTTCGGGAACGCGCCGCCGAAGCAGAAGCCGTTCACCATCGCGATCGTCGGCTTCGGATAGAAGCGCAGCGTGCGGCCCCGCCATTCCTGCAGCATCCGGTACAAGCGGTCGTATTCTTTCGGCTTCTTGCCTTTGAGATCGTAGAAGAATTCCTTGAGGTCCATGCCTGCGCAAAATGCGTCGCCAGCGCCTGTCAGGATCAGCACCGCAACATCGTCGTCGTAGCGCAGATCTTCCAGCACCTGCGTCATGTCCATGATGAGCCGCGGATTCATGGCGTTCTTCTTCTCGGGGCGATTGAGGATGACCTTCGCCACCTTGTCTTTGATCTCGACCAGCACCGTCTGGTAGCGCATCGGTCTCTCTCCCCAACGTCGTGGGCGCGCGCCCTGTGTCGTACGGTCGTTGCCGTTGTCCGGCGATCTCGCCTTCGATTTGCTAGTTCAGTATAATGGACATGTCAAACCACTATATGAGACAGTGGCAACGGACCGCATGCCGATGACCCAGCCCGAAACCAAGCTCAAGCCGAAGTCCGCCGCTGGCCGGCCATCCGCGGCGGATGTGCCCGATGCACCCGAAGTTCGGGGCGGAGCCGCGAACTCGACGGCTGACCGCGCTATCGACATCCTGATGGTGTTCTCGGAAGACAAGCCGGTTTGGTCGACGGGCGAAATCGCCGAGCATTTTGGCATGCCGCGCAGCACGACCTATCGCTACCTCACGAGCCTGCGCTCCTATGCGTTGATCATTGAGGATCGCCATGGTGGCTACCGCCTCGGTCCGAGCATCTTCCCGCTGGCGCGGGTCGCCAAGGCCGGTACGTCGATCATGACCACCGCGATGCCGCGCCTTGTAGAACTCAACCACAAGTTCAGCGAGGCGGTCACGCTCTACGAGCGGGTCGGCCATCAGAGTATCCCGGTCGAACGCCTCGAAAGCCGCCATTCGGTGAAGATGATCTATTCGCGCGGCCAGATACTGCCTTGGCCGGGCGCCGCCAGTTCGAAGGTGCTGCTGGCCCATGCGCCGCCGGATGAGCAGGAGGCGATCTTCCCGTTGCTGGTGCCGGTCCGCTACACCGCAAAGACGATCAAGACGCCCAAACTGTTGCGTGCCGCCCTAAGGAAGATCGTGGCGGACGGCTACACCTACAGCGACCAGGAGCGCGAGGAAGGGGTGCGCGCCGTCGCGGCGCCGATCTTCAGCCAAGGCGATGGCCGCTACTGCGTGACGATGAGCGGTCCGATGTTCCGGTTCACCGCCGAAAAACTACCCGCGATGATCGCAGCGGTGCGCGCAACCGCTCGAAGCATCACGGATGAGCTTCAGGCGACAGATTATTAATGCTGTCTTTCCTGGCGTGATGATGGTGCAGTCCCGACAAGATCGAGAGAGCCTCCGACGTGCTGAATGCCCGACGCAGTTCTCCAATGTCCTTTCAGCAAGGACATGTGGTCAGTCACTCGGAGAACGGGCCCGAAGATGCGGATCTCACTTCAAAAGCGAAGGCGCTGGCTGGGATGCCTCGACATGACCGTGAGGCAAAGCGATCTCTCGTGAATTTCTCGATATGCCGCGTGCCGGAAACAGTCTCACGTAATGACCAGCCTAAAATGGCGTGACGGAGCGGGCGAACGTGAACAGCTCTGTGGCAAATTGGGTTGACAACCAACCAGCCACCGCATTGATCCGTTAGGTAAATGACGTCTGATCATCTTGGGAGGAACTATGAGAGCCCTGCTTGCACTGGCGGCACTTCTGATCGGCACTGCCATGGCAGCTGCACAAGGCTTCCCCAGCCACACAGTTCGCATTGTTGTACCATTTACTGCCGGAGGGGCGAACGACGGCATTGCTCGCGCGATGGCCGATCGCCTGTCGAAGAAATGGCACCAGCCTGTCGTGGTGGAGAACCGGCCGGGGGGAGCCACGACAATCGGAACTCGCGCGGTCATTGATGCGCAGCCGGACGGTCACACCCTGCTCTTCACCAGCAGCACGTCGTTCGTCGTGACACCGCACACGACCAAGCTCACGTTCGATCCCCTGAAGGATCTCGAGCCGGTTCTGCTTGCGGTGAGCGTGGCTCCCGCGATGGCGGTCGGAAATCATGTGCCGGTCAAATCAGTTTCGGAGCTGATCGCTTTTGCGAAAGCGAATCCCGGCAAGCTGACGTTCGCCTCTGCCGGCACCGGGACCTATTCCCATGTCGCCGTCGAGCATTTCAAGCAGTTGGCCGGCATCGACATGCTTCATGTGCCGTACAACGGGACATCTCCGGCTATTACGGACATGTTGGGCGGCCGCATCGACGTCTACATGGTGGCGCTCGGCGTGTTCCAGGATCTGGAGAAGGCCGGCAAGCTCAAGCTCATCGCCATGGCCACGCCTGTGCGGCATCCGGACCGACCGGATCTTCCAACAATCGGAGAAACGCTGAAAGGCTACGCCATCGACGTCTGGTTCGGCTTCAGCGCTCCCAAGAAAACGCCTGTCGCCGTGCTCGACCGGCTGCACGCCGACATGGCGGAAGTGTTGCATGACCCGGCTTTCGTCAAGACCTTCGTGCAGCCGCAAGGTTTCACCGCACCAAGGCTCACGCGAGCTCAATTCGCGGAGCGGGTCCAGAGCGACTACGCGTTATGGGGACAGATGGTCGAGAAAGCCGGACTCACGAAGAAGCCGTGAATAACGCCCCAAAAAAAGGAGGATTCAATGAAGTCTGCCGCCATCGGCCTCGCGCTGGCGATGCTGTGGAGTGCTGCGTCTGCGCAGAGCTATCCCGAACGGGCCGTCAAGGTCATCGTTCCATACACCCCGGGAGGTGGCACCGACACTGTTGCCCGCGCCATATCGCAGCGGCTGTCGGAGAAATGGGGACAGCCGGTCGTGGTCGAGAACCGCCCTGGCGCCGGTACCACCATCGGAACGGATTTCGTCGCCAAGGCTGCCCCGGATGGCTATACGCTACTGTTCTCCGACAGTTCGTCGTTCGTCATCAATCCGCACATTTACGACAAGCTGCCGTTTGATCCCCTCAAGCACCTCGATCCGGTCGCCCTCGCCGTGAGATTGGCGCCAGTACTGGCCACCGCGACGAGTGCACCGGGAAAATCCGTGGCAGACCTTATCGCGTTCGCCAAGGCCAATCCGGGCAAGCTGACCTACGCATCGCCGGGCATCGGCTCCTATCCGCACGTGGCCATGGAGTATCTGAAGCATCTTGCCGATGTGGACATCCTCCACCTTCCCTATCGCGGCTCCACTCCGGCGGTCACCGATCTGATCGCAGGCCGTGTCACCATGTATATGGTGACCTACTCCGTGTTCGATGCGCTGGAGAAGGAGGGCAAGCTCCGCATCGTGGCCACCGCTACTAAGGATCGGTTGCCGAACCGGCCGGATATTCCGACAATCGGTGAGAGCGTTAAGGACTATGCGATCAACGTCTGGTTTGCTTTCGCGGCGCCGGCCGGCACTCCGCCGCCCATCCTCGACAAAATCCACGACGATGTCGCCGAGGTCCTGCGCGAGCCGCAGTTCGTAGAAAAATTCATCAAACCCCAGTCGTACATCGCCGGAAATCTCAGCCGCGCGCAGTTTGCTGCACTCGTTAAGGCCGAGCACGCGACATGGGCCGAGCTGGTGCGAATCTCTGGTGCTAAGGCGCCGAAGTAATCTCGAAGGATGCTCCAATGCGCTTTATCGATCTTAGCGTGACGATCCGAAATCAGTCCTTCGAGCCCGGTGGTCCGGAAATCGTGCGGATGAACCACAAGGAGGCTGCCCGTAGGCGCGCCGCCGACTTCAACTTCTTGCCAAGCGGCTATCCGGACGGCATGGCCCTGGCCCACGAAAGGGTAACTCTTTCCGCCCACGGCGGAACTCACGTTGACGCTCCCTTGCACTACGGCCCAACCTGCGAAGGGAAGCCCTCCAAATCGATCGAGGAGGTTCCGCTGGAATGGTGCTATGGACCTGGCGTCTGCCTCGACTTTTCTCACAAGAAGCCGGGAGAGTTTATCACCGGGGACGATATCGTGGAGGCGCTGACGAAGATCAACCACAAGCTCTCGCCTGGCGAGATTGTTCTTCTTCGCACCGATACCGACAAGCATTTTGACGATCCCCAGTTTCCGAACCTGCAGCCGGGGCTTCATCCGGATGGCTGTCACTATCTGCTTGACCAAGGGGTTCGGCTGATCGGCATCGATGCATGGGGGCTGGACCGCGCACCCCGCGACATGGCCGCGGATCACAAGAAAGGCATTCCGAATTCGCTTTGGCCGACCCACATGGTGGGCCGTACCCGTGAGTACCTCCAGATCGAGCGGTTGGCCAATTTGATGGCGCTGCCTGCCACCGGGTTTACCGTGGTCGCCTTTCCGGTGAAGATCGAGCACGGTACGGCCGGATGGTCGCGTGTCGTTGCCCTAATCGAAGACTGATACTCCGGATGAGACTTGTCACTTTCAGTATCGCAACGCCGCTCGGCGAGGTCAGCCGCGTCGGCGCATTGTTTGAGGATCAAGTCGTCGATCTGGCGGCCGCCTGTGGCTGGCAACTTCATCGGCGCGGCGTATATGCCGCGGCCTCGTTGGCAGCGGCCCTGATTCCGTCCGACATGGTGGAATTTCTGGAACGCTGGCCAATAGGGTTCGATGCGGCCAAAGAGGCTTTTTCCTTTGCGCTGGGCCAGCCGCCCGATGCAATTTCGCCTTCGGGCTCCCGAATCCGTTTCGACGCAGGCGAGTATCGCCTTCGTATTCCCTTGCGGCCACGTCGCCTGAAGGACTACCTCGTCTACGAGGAGCACAAGAAGAGATCCATGGCGCGCAAAGGACTCGCAATGCCTGATCTCTGGTATCGGATGCCCACTTACACCAACCGAAACATATGCGGTCTTGCCGACCCCGGCGAAGACATTGTCTGGCCTGCTTATTCAAAGAAGTTGGACTTCGAGTTCGAACTCGCAGTGGTGATTGGCCGCGAAGGCCGTGATATCAAGGCGGCCGACGCACTAAACTACGTTGCGGGTATTACCATCTACAACGACTTTAGCGCTCGAGACGTCCAGGCTGATGAGGGACGAATTGGGGCCGGCGCTGGCAAGAGCAAAGATTTTGACCAAGGTAACGTGATGGGCCCTTGTATCGTCACTCTCGACGAGATTGATCCCGCCAACGTAGCAATGGTGCTCCGGGTCGATGGTGAAGAATGGGCCCAGGGTCACACCAGCGGAATGAAGTTCTCCTGGGGGGAGATCATCGAGAACGCCTCGCGGGGCGAAACAATTTTTCCAGGCGACGTATTCGCCTCAGGCACGATGGATCGGGGATGCGGCCTCGAACTCGAACGCTGGATCCAGCCGGGCTCGCGCATCGAACTGATAGCAACCGGAGTTGGAGTACTGTGTAACAAAATCCTGGCCCCGCTCGGCGAGCGCGGCGTACAAAAGTGACGGCTCGGCGACTAGCCCGAACCGTTTCAGGCCGGGCCTAACAACGCGGCTAAGCGCCGGCCCAAGGTAAATCCGCTCGGGGACAACGATTTCCTCGGTCGACAACGCACTAGCGAATCTCAGAAGAATAGAGGGTGGCAGCTTTTTTCCAGGCTGCTAATGGATGGAATCTAACGCTTGGTGCCCTTGTCTGACGGCAGCGATGATTTTGTCGGGATTGGCAGTCTATGCGAAGGGTTTTGCTTCTGCGTTTGTTTCGCCCTGGCCAAGCGCGTGGAGCATGTCGGCGGCGGCGCCGCCGTCATGGGCCTGACCTTCGGTCAGTTTAATCGCGATAGGCAGGCCGTTGGCGTCGACCAGGGCATGGATTTTGGTGGTCAGGCCTGCCCGCAGGCGACCCATGCAACGGGACCGGTCATCTTTTTTTGGGTGTTGGCGGCATCAGATGCACGCGGATGCTGGAACTGTCGATCATCTGGATGTCGCCATCGTAAGCCTTTGACACCGCGTCCAGAAGCCGGTCCCACACGCCCGCTTTCCGCTGGCGGTTGAAGCGGTTGACGCAGGTCGTGTGCGGCCCGTAGCGCTCTGGAATGTCGGCCCACGGCGCACCGGTCCGCAGCCGCCAGAAGATGCCGTTGAGCACGCGCTCCACGCCGAATTCCGGTCAGTGATGAAATTTGTGAGCTGCTCTTTTATGCCATCTTGCTTAGCCATGGGAGCGGGTTGCCGCTCGCGCAATTGAGCAGCCATCCTGCGCTGTTTCCATTCAATGCTCGCATGAATTCTACGACACTAAGGCAAGGCCGCTTCATGCGAGTAGTACGCCAAGATGATCAGACCGATTTCGTTGAATTAGCATAGCGCCCGGTGATCTGGATTGACGTAGGTGGTTGCCATCTTTTGGCGATATGCGACACCCACGCACCTGGATCGGCTATGCGGGCTATATGACAAATATTATCCCGTTGATCGAGCCGGCCGGAGTGGCTGTTGCCCCTTTCTCTATCGGGTTCGTGAAATTGAGCATGGCCGGCGGCGAAGAACACGCAGAGCTGGCCGGATCGGGTGTCTTGGTGGCCGCGGGACCGGTTCATGGGATTCTGACCGCCGCGCACGTGCTCGAACCCCTCCCGCATCATGGAGAGGTCGGCCTTGTTCGATTCACAAGCACTCCGATAATCCAGAAGCAGACCATCGATATGTCCTTCACGGACAGGCTGCTATGCCGTGGGAACGGCAGCGAGGCTGAAGGCCCCGACCTTGCTTTCCTACGACTCGCCTCACCTCAAATCGCAACGCTCAACGCGACGAACGTCTTCTTCAATCTCGGAAAGCGGGAGGACGCGGTTTTGGGCCTTGAGCATCCTTCCGACGAATATTTCGAAGGCATATGTGGTATCGTTGCTGAGTGGACCATCGAGCACCCGGTCGGCGGAGCAGGATTCCGTCTTTTCAAAGGCTTTCGGGGCTTGTTTGGTGTTGGCAACGTCGCGAAGACCCGAGAATGCAATTAGTTCGACCTCTGCGATTTTGAGACGGATCGCGGTGAGAATTCAAAGGCGCCGGGCAACTACCAAGGTACAAGTGGGGCGCCTTGTGGCGCATCTACATCACGACCGACTGTAATGGCCAGCCATCAATCTCAGACAAAAGAATATTCGGAATCGCCTTTCACCAATCCGACCTTGTCGACGGCGTGCGGACCATCACATGCCACGGACCGAAGAGTGTTTATAGCACCCTCATTCAGGCCATCCAAAGAAAATGGCCTGCGGTATGATCACGCCCGATACGGTTGGAGGTCTCCGACGCCAAGCGGCTGAAGGCGCTGGAGACGAGAACGCCAAGCTCAAGAAGCTGTTGTCGGAGGCGATGCTGGACAACGGCATGCTGAAGGACGTCGCATCAAAAATGGTGACGTCCGCCGCGAGGCGAGAGGCCGTCACTCAATGCGGAACATGTTCGATGTGAGCGATGTAATTTCTCATCGAAATTTGACTCCCACCGAGGATGACCGGAAGCTTTATCGGTTTGATTCTATTCATGTCGAATGCATGATCCCGGCACCGAATCGGCGCATGGACCACGCGCCGATTAACACGTTGGGGACGAGCCACTGGACATAGGAGAAGCAGAACACAAACCGTGGAACGTAAGCCAGAAAGGCCACCATTCAAGTGCTCAGCCATCGCAATGGCCACGACGCCGAAGGCATTGCCAGAACCTCTCCAAATCAAAATTCAACCTTGGAGCCACACACATGCGCGTCGATTTGGCGCTGTTGGGGATAAACTCATGGGTATAACGACGCTCGAAATTCTAATGTATTGGGATGCTTAGGAAAATCGCAAGCTTAGGCGGACGCTGCGTCCGCCCCCGCGATCTCCGCCTCCCTTGCTGGGTTGCACGTCTCGCTCAAAAGACGCCGGTCTCACGTAGTTCGCCTCAGAACGAACCTCGGGTCGGTGTGAGTTGTCGGGTCAGTGTCGCCGCCAAGAGAAGAGAAATCCCAATTCCAGTGACGCAAGCCCGCCATCCATATTGGTCAAAGGCGTGGCCGAGCACCAGTGTGCCGACCATCCCGCCCAGGAAGTAGCAAGCGAGATAAATGCCGCTCGCCGAGCCGCGGTCGGCGGTCGCGGCCTGACCAATGAATCCCGTGGTGGCGGCTTGCGCAAAAAAGGTACCGACACCGACCAGCACCATGCCGATCAGAACCGCCGTCAGGTTGCCGACGAGCATCAGAGGCAGCCCCAGCCCCGCGAGCGCCAGCGCGCTCCAGACGCTGGGCCGTGTGCCGAACCGCAACGCGACGCGTCCCGCCAGCGGCGTGGTAACTATCGACGGTAGGAAGACAAGATACACCAGGCCGAGCGACATCGCGCCGACCGAAATCGGTTCGCTCACCAATACGAAGTTGACGTAGGTGAAGGTGCCGATGAAAGCGAATAGGATGCAGAAGCCGATGCCGAAAGCCGCACGGACGCGGGTGTTGCGCAGATGGTCGACCCAGGCGGCGAGCGGAGAGTCCGCCGGCGCTGCCACCTGAGCCATCGGCTTGGTCCGCGCGATCGTGAAATAGACCAGCGCCGCACCTGCGAGGTTCAGCGCCGCGAAGAAATAGAAATTGGACGCCAGCCCGAGATGATCAGCAACCACGGCCGACATCATCCGGCCGACGAGGTTGCTGGCGACGTTGCCGGTGATGTAGGCCGCGAAGGCGCTGCCGGCGTCTACCATGCTGCACCGCTCTCCCAGGTAGGCAAGCGTCAACGTGAAAGCCGATGCCATACAGAGCCCCTGCACGATCCGCAGCACCGCGAACGTCGCCAAGTTCGGCGCGCTCGCCAGCAGTGCTGTCGGGATCGACAGCACGACGAGGCTTAACAGGATGCCGATCCGGCGATCGATCCGCCGGCTGAACAGCGCGACCGCGAGACCGGCGACCGCCATGCCCAGCGTGCTGGCGTTGACGGCGAGCCCCATCGCGGTCGGGCTCACCCCATAGGCGCGCGTCAGCGACGGCAAAATCGCCTGCGTGGCGAAGAGGTCGACCAACGTGAGAAATGCCGTGATCCCGATGACGACCGTGCGTAGTAATGCGCCGGTCGACGGCGGATGCGATTCGATGAGAGCGGTATCGGCCAGTTGCGACATGTTCTCTCTCCGGCGCCGGAACGTGACGCCCTCGGCGCTGGGCCGGGGCGCCACCGTCCCGATCGTCGCTCCCACTCACATGTGCTTGTCGGTCTTGTCGTGGAGCAGGTCGCCGACGAACAGCACCACGGTCTGGTCGCTGAGATTCTTCCACCAGTGCGCGACTTCGGCGATTTCCGGCCTGATCTCGCCGGCTTTGTGAACGATCGGCGCCGCGCAGTTGCTGGCATATTCGTGGACCTCGCCCTCAGCGATGTAGATGATCGCGGGACGATCCTGATGGCTGTGCCAGGGCACGACTCCGCCTGGCTCGATGGTGAGCTTGCGAAAGCGCAATTCCCGTCCCTTGATCTTGGCGGGCTCCTTCTCGAGGTTGATAGCCGCCAGCGTGGTATCGGTGACGCCTTTGCCCGCAAGGGCCACGGGCTCCCGCGCGCCGGCCTTCATCTGTCCGGCGGGGCACTCGCCAGCGAGCGCCGGGCCGGTGAAGATGGCGGCGCCCATGATTGCGCCGGCGAGAATTGCGCCGCCGCGACTTCGGTCAGTGTGAATTTTGAACATACCTGGTCTCTCCAGTGTGATGCGTCGGACGGGAGGTCGGCCGCCGCGGATGCAACATCGTCTGCGACACGGTGAAACGGAAATGCCGCCTTGCTCTGGTGTCGATAGCGTTGCGCTATTAGCCGCTATCCCGTCGCGATGAGTTGTCAGCAACGACGTCGTCGCGCAAAGAAAATGGCCGGGACCAGCCCGGCCACGAATACGGCATTGCAGTAAATGCTTGCGCTATTGCGCTTTCACGCTCGAGGTAATGGAGCGGACAACCTCGGATGCCATCTTGAACTGAGCATCGCGGCGCTTGATGTTGTGGCGGCGCGCGATCCAAGCGAAATCCGTATAGGCGGTCCAAACCTCGCCCTTGTGGTTCTCGAAGACCAGAAGCCGCACCGGCCAGTCGAGGCCCGCGTTGGCGCTCGCGGTGATGAACTGCGTTCCAAGCGGTGGATTGCCAAATACCAGCAGCACCGACGGCTTAAGCTTGATGCCGGCATCGGCCGCGAGCTTGCGCTGATCGATTTCGTCGAACAACCGGATGCCTTTTGTGGCAATATCCTGCCTCAGTTTCTGCACCGTCTCGTCGAATGAGTAGGCGCTGCGAATCTGAATGACACCGTCTTGCGCGGCGCTTGTGCCGGCAAGCGACAGCAAAATCACGCAGACTGCGGCAATGAAGGCCGAGGATGCGACAATGATTCGTCCGGACATGGCGATCTCCCGTTGGCTGATGCGGTGCCGCCAGAGATGCCGGTTGTTGGTCGCAATATAAAATGCCAAGTCGCTTCCGCTTCGATAGCCCGAGGTCTATGGTGCCGAACGATCACACATTAGCCGCTCCGATAGTCGGCAGCTATCGTCATCATCGCCGAACGATATTTCCGCTAGGCGCGGTCACACGGTCTGATGCGCCGCGCTCAGACGATGAGCGCATCATCATCAAGCAGAAGGAACTCGTCATATGACCGCTAAGACCTTGGCCGTGAGTTCGCTGGCGCTGGCCAGCGCCTTGGCCACCGCACTCACCGTGATCGCGCAACCCGCCGCTGCGCAGAGCACCAAGGAGAAATGCTACGGCGTCGCGCTGAAGGGACAGAACGATTGCGCAGCGGGCCCCGGTACCACGTGCGCCGGTACCTCCAAAGTGGACTACCAGGGTAATGCCTGGACGCTGGTGGCGAAGGGAGCCTGCACCACGACGGCAACGCCGCTCGGCACCGGCACGCTCACGCCGATCAAGCGTCCGTCTTGACAGCGCAGGACCTGTCATCAGTCCGTCAACGGGACCGGCCATACAGCGCGCCTCGCAACGCCGGTCCCGTCCTTCCGCATCGACAGTTGCATCGGAGCGAGAATGAGCGCAAGGCACGAGATGTCGAAACACTTGGCCGCAGCACAGCCGTTTGCCGGCGCCGGCCTCAAGCATGAGCACGCGCGTGATATCTTCGAATCATCCCGCCGCGTCGATTTCTTCGAAATTCATGCCGAGAACTACATGGGAGCGGGCGGCCCGCCTCATCACCTGCTCCGCCAGATCCGATGGGACTATCCGGTTTCGGTTCATGGCGTCGGCCTGTCGATCGGCGGCGCCGAACCGCTCGATCGCGAACACCTCGAGCGGCTCAAGGCGTTGATCGACCGCTATCAGCCGGCGATGTTCTCGGAGCATCTCGCCTGGTCCACGCACGACGGCGTTTTTCTCAACGATCTTCTGCCGTTGCCTTACAATCGCGCAACATTGCAGCGGGTCTGCACCCACATCGATCAGGTCCAAGACAAGCTCGGCAGGCGTATGCTGCTCGAAAATCCTTCGACCTATGTCCAACTTGAATCGTCGACTCTGAGCGAAACCGGGTTCCTGCGCGAAGTAGTCCGTCGCACCGGTTGTGGCCTGCTGCTCGACGTCAATAACGTTCATGTCTCGGCGAGAAACCACGACTTCGATCCGGTGGCCTACATCGCGGAGCTTCCGGTCGGAGCGGTAGGCGAAATCCACGTCGCCGGACATGCAACCGACAGCGACGGCGCAGGACGTCCGCTCCTGATCGACTCCCATGGCACGCACGTCGCCGAAGTCGTCTGGTCGCTGTTCCGCCAGGCCCTCACGCGCACTGGGCCGGTGCCGACACTGATCGAATGGGACAATGACGTTCCATCATTTCCGGTGCTGTGCGGCGAGGTGGCGCGCGCGCGCAGCGCGCTCGCGGACGAGATTGCGCGCCGCCGGCCTTTGCTGGCCGCTTGAACGCGCCGAAGGAAGCCCGAACATGACGCGCGTCTTCGCACCTGCTGACTTCCAAGCCGACTTTTCAGTCGCGCTGCTCGACCCCTCCGCACTGGTTCCGGTGCTCGTTCGCGCCTCGATGTCGCCGCGAGCCGAGGCAGGCTTCGCAGTCTATCGTAACAACGTGATCGCCGGTCTGATCAAGGCGGTGGGCCAGCGCTTTCCGGTCGTCCGTCGCTTGGCGGGCGAGGACTCGTTCGATGCCGTGGCGCGCCGCTACGTCGTAGCGCGGCCGCCGCGCTCGCCCATGCTGATCGCGTATGGTGAAGAGTTTCCGCCCTTCGTACGCGGCCTCGGCCGTGAGGCGATGTTCGAATATCTTGCCGACATCGCCGAGATCGAGTGGCTACGGGGCCGTGCCTATCACGCCGCCGATGCCGATCCGCTGACGCGCGAGGCCTTTGCGACGCTTGCCGATCGGCTCGACCACATCCGCCTGCAACTGCATCCGTCGGCCTTCTTGCTCACGTCGAGGTTTCCCATTGTCACGATCTGGGAATCCAATCTTGAAGGCTCCGTAAGCACGACAGTCGATCGGTGGTGTCCAGAATGCGCGCTGGTGGCTCGGCCATTTCTCGATGTGCAGGTCTGGCGGCTGTCGGCTAGCGCTCATGCTTTCATCGACGCGCTCCGCCGATCTACCACGCTGGCGGAAGCGGCCGAGGCGGGGTACTCGGCAGAGCCGGAGTTTGACCTTGCCGGCGCCTTGGCGATCTTGATCGAGAGCAACATCGTCGTCGGATTTACTGGGCCGACGCTCGTCTGACCGCGCTCGGGGCGAGGCGGCCCAACCGGCATGCCGATCGGCGAATCGAGCCGTAATTCCGGCACTCCGAAAAGGTTCAAGGCGCGAACCGCTTGCGGCCGCGCCCTGAGGAAGCCGCCATTTTCTTCGTCGGCTAGGAGCGTGCCCAGACCTGGGGGGCGGTCGTGCGGTTCCAGAAAAGATGATCCAGCGAGATTGCCCCCGGTCCTCGGCTCATAATGAGAAGAAGCAGCGACAGCCAAAGGATGTGTTCGGGCCAGCCCGACGGGAAGACGAAGAGCTGGATCACCATCGTCATTCCGAACAGGGCGAGAGCCGAGAGGCGCGACGCGAAGCCGACCACCAGCAAGACGGGAAAGACGTGTTCCGCTACGGTCGACAGATAGGCTGCAAGATCGGGCGATAGCAGCGGTACCTTATACTCTTCGCGGAACAGCACGAACGTTTCTTCACGGATCGAAAAGCCGGACACCTTGGTCTGCCCCGAACGCCAGAACACGCTGGCGACCGCAAACCGCGCCGTGAGCGCGACGACGCTGTAGGGCACTCGTTCGGCCAACGCGCGGCCGCGTTCCAATAATTCTAGGAGCGGCATGAGGGATACTCCTGTTGAAGTGTCACGGTGCATAGACGCCGCGAAGACGCGCTTCTCCAATATTGATTGCTCATCGAAACCATAGAGCCGCGCTATGGCGAATTTCATGGACTGCGACGGCGTCCGTTTGCATATCTGACGACACCAGAAGGTGCACGGTGCCATGCGAATTGGTATTCGACTTGCGGTCTCAGTCCTCGTGCTCACGTCGATCGCGATCACGGCGATCGGCATCCATGTTCTGTGGCGGCGGGCGGCGGACAGCAACAGCCGCTTGCTGCTCGCAACGATCAACAGTCAGATTGCCACTGCCGTCGAGCGGGAAATTGGATCTATCGCCGCCGATGCCCGTGCGGCACACGCATCGATCCGCACGCTGTTCGTTCAGAACGTGCTTGGGACGCGCGAGGCGGACAAGCGGGAGTTCGCCTTTCTCTCGCAGTTGCAGTCGCGGCCGGCGTTCTCCTGGATCGTTTTTGGTTGGCCGGACGGCACGTTCTGCGGCGCTCACAAGCTTGGCGACGAACAGCTTGAGATGACCGAGATCGAGAACGTCGACGGCGTGCTGACCCGGCGAACCGACCGCTACCGGGTTCTTGCCGGCGATATCGAATTCGAGGCGCGGCGCTTCGAGCCGACAACCTATGTGGTCACGGACCAGGCTTGGTATCGCGACGGCAACGAGCGCGAGGTGCCGCGCTGGTTCAACATATCGATGCATCCGGGCGGCTCGCAGCAGGCGATCGGCTATGCGGGCCCGATCGATGTCTATCAACAGCGCCAAGGCGTACTGGCAATCGTGATCGAGTACGCCCGGCTCTCGCGGTTTTTAGCGCAGCTCGCGGTCGGCAAGTCCGGCACCGCGTTCATTCTCGGGCCGAACGGTACGACCATCGCTGTGCCCGACGCGAATGCCGACGAGACGCATCCACCACGGATGGACGAACAGCCCTTGCTTGCCTTGGCGCATCGAGTCGCCGCAACACTCGGGTCGGCGCTCGCCGCTTATCCGCCGGTCGTGCACGAGTCGCGCCAAGTGTTTGCCGGCACTCCCTACGCGCTGACATTGACTCCGTTGGGCTTCCCCGGCTGGACCTTGGCGACCGTCGTGCCCGAAAGCGAATTTCTCGGCGAAGTCGAGATGGCGACGAGGCGCCTGCTGGTCGGCCTGATGGTGCTCGTCCTCGTCGCCGGCTTGCTGTCCGCTTGGCTGGCGCGCCGCACGGTTGCAGGACCATTGGTAAAAGTAGCCGAATCCCTAGGACACGTTCAACGATTCGAGCTGGATAAAGTCCGCGCCGAGCCGTCGCACATTGCTGAGGTTGAAAGGCTCTCGAACGCGATCGCCGACATGGCGAATGGGCTCTCGGCCTTCCGCAAATATATCCCGGCCGATCTGGTGCGGACGCTGATCGCCCAGGGCGTGGAGGCACGGCCAGGCGGAAACGTGCGGACCATGACGGTGTTGTTCGCGGATATCGCCGGCTTCACCGGTCTTTCAGAGCGCATGGGCGAACGGGTCGTGCCGCTCTTAGCGTCCTATTTCGACGTGATGGCGCGTGAAATCCACGCTCACGGCGGCACCATTGACAAGTTCATCGGCGATTCCGTGATGGCATTCTGGGGCGCGCCGCTCGACAATCCGGACCACGCACTGGCGGCGTGCCGTGCCGCATTGGCGTGTCAGCGTGCTTTGCGCGGCGCCAAGATTGCCGATGACTGCGGCCGCGCCATCAAGGTGCGGGTCGGTATCAACTCGGGCAATATGCTCGTCGGCAACTTCGGTTCCGAGGTCCGCCTCAACTACACGGTCGTTGGCGATGCGGTGAACATTGCCAGTCGGTTGGAGACTGCGAACAAGCAATACGGCTCTGATATCATGATCGGCGAAGAAACGCGGCGGCTCGCCGGTGACGGCATCTACGCACGCGAGCTGGATCGGCTGATGGTTTATGGCCGGATCGGAAGCCTCGCGATCCATGAATTACTCGGCGCGCAGGACGGATCGGCCGCGAAGCCGGAATGGATCGCGCTCTATCAAGCCGGGCTCGAGGCGTATCGCGCACGCAACTTTGCCGGCGCGATCGGATTCTTCCAGATGCTGCTGACCTTACGGGAGTCGGATCGGCCTGCCCAAATGATGATCGAACGCTGCCGGCGGTTTCTCGCGACGCCGCCGGTCCCTGATTGGGACGGAAGTTTCGCGATGGAGGCGAAATGAGCGACAGTGCGAAGATCCAGGCGGAGGCCGACAGCGCGATGTTGGCGACGTTGCAACAACCCGCGAGTGGAGGGTCATCGACACGGTCAATGACGAATTCGGCCGCGCAGCCTGCTCGCGTCGTTGTGGTGGGCGCGGGATTCGGCGGCTTAACGGTAGCAAAAAGCCTGGCCGGCACGGCCTTCGACGTGACCGTGGTCGACAAGCATAACTACCACCTGTTCCAGCCGCTGCTCTACCAGGTGGCGACCGCCGGCCTGTCGCCGGCCGATATCGCGTCGCCGATCCGTGGCATCCTGCGCGGCACAAGGAACGTCACCGTGGTCCTCGCCAAGGTCTCGGCCGTTGACACCGTCAACAAGGCGGGTGTCGCCGAAGGCCGCCGCATCGGGTTCGATTACCTGGTGATCGCCACCGGCGCTGAACACGCCTATTTCGGTAACGACTGGGCCTCCTATGCGCCGGGCCTCAAGACCATCGACGATGCCACATACTTGCGCCGCCGCATCCTGCTCGCATTCGAGCGCGCCGAGGCCGAAACCGATCCTGACGAACGCCGCCGGCTTTTGAACTTCGTGGTGGTCGGCGGCGGCCCCACCGGCGTCGAGATGGCGGGCGCCATCGCCGAGCTCGCCAAACGTGCGCTGGCGATGGACTTTCGTTCCATCGATCTGCGCTCGACGCGTATCGTTCTGATTGAAGCCGGCTCGCGCTTGTTGGCGCCGTTCGATCCTTCGCTATCGGACGCCGCGCAGCGCTCGCTGGAGCAACTGAGTGTCGAGGTTCGCCTCGGCGTCGGCGTCACCGAATGCGACTGCGGCGGTGTTTCACTTGGCGCCGAACGGATCGAAGCACGGACCATCGTATGGGCGGCCGGCGTGAAGGCGTCACCGGCCGCCGAATGGCTCGGCGTACCGAGCGATCGCGCCGGGCGGGTTATCGTTAATGCCGACCTCTCGGTGCCGGGGCATCCGGACATCTTCGTAATCGGCGATGCCGCGCATGCGATCGGCCAGGACGGCAATCTGCTGCCCGGCGTTGCGCCGGTGGCTAAGCAGCAAGGGCAATACGTCGCCAAGCTCTTGCTGGCCCGCGCCCGCGGCGAGAACTCGCCGTCGTTCCGTTACCGCGACTTCGGTTCCCTAGCTACCATCGGCCGCAAGCGGGCGGTGGTCCAATTGGGCAAACTCAAGCTCCACGGTTTCATCGCCTGGGTGCTGTGGAGCATGGCGCACATCTACTTCCTGATCGGCTTCCGCAACCGGCTGATCGTCGCGATGAACTGGATGTGGAATTACCTGACTTTCCAGCGCGGAACGCGCCTGATCACCGGCCTGTCGGGCTCTCGCTTGCCGGATGCGACGGACGCCGACGCCGCACCGGTTGCCGAGGTGCCGCTGCTCCAGCCGCGTTTCGAGCCCGACCGGCCTGACGCCGCCGATAGCCTCGTCCTATCGAGGTTCTAGCCAATCGGCATTGTTCATCGCGGGCCTACTTCAGGCAAAGTCGCGCCATGCCGACAAGCCCGAAGGAGTTCCCCGCGATGAACATGACTCTCCTGCAACGCGACTTGCATGCCGCTCCCTCGCTAGCCGGCAAGGTTTCGCTCATCACCGGCTCGACCAGCGGAATTGGGCTCGGCATCGCGCGGGCGCTGGCCGCGGCTGGATCGGCGGTCGTGCTGAACGGCCTCGGCTGCGCGGACGATATCGCCAAGGTGCGCGCCGGTCTCGCAAAGACCTATGGGGTCAAGGTCTCGTACTCGGATGCCGACATGACAAGACCCACGGCGATCCGCGAGATGATCGAGACCGCGACCGCCGCTCATGGCCGGCTCGACATCGTGATCAACAACGCCGGTATCCAGCACGTCGCACCGTTGCAGGATTTTCCAACCGAGAAATGGGACGCGATCATCGCCATCAATCTCTCGTCGGCGTTCCACACCACCCGACTGGCGCTTCCCGGTATGCTGCGCGCCAAATGGGGCCGCATCATCAATGTCGCCTCGGCGCACGGGCTGGTGGCGTCGCCGTTCAAGTCGGCCTATGTCGCCGCCAAGCACGGTCTCGTCGGCCTGACAAAGACGACAGCACTCGAGACCGCCGAGCAAGGCATCACCTGCAATGCGATCTGCCCCGGCTATGTCTGGACGCCCCTGGTGGAAGCGCAGATCGAGCAGCAGGCGAAAGCCCACAATATCTCCCGCGACGCCGTGATCCGCGACGTGCTGCTCGCGCAGCAGCCCAACAAGCGGTTTGCCACGGTCGACGAGCTAGGCGCACTCGCGGTGTTCCTGGCGAGCGATGCGGCGGCCTCGATCACCGGCGTAGCGCTGCCGGTCGATGGCGGCTGGACCGCGCACTGACGCCGATCACCCCAACCGCGCAATTGCCGGGAGTCCGAACGTGAATATCCGCGCAAACCCTTCTAAGGCGCATCCTGACCGTCAGCGCGTGCAGCCCGCCGCAGTCGGCGTCAAATCGATCAACCTCGCACTGCAGGGCGGCGGCGCCCACGGCGCGTTCACCTGGGGCGTCCTCGACCGACTGCTGGAGGAGCCGAGGATCGCGATCGAAGGCATCAGCGCGACCAGCGCCGGCGCCATGAATGCCGCGGTGCTTGCGTACGGCATGACGATGGATGGACGGGACGGTGCGCGCCAGGCGCTGACGAATTTCTGGCGGCGCATCTCGCACGCCGCGTGGTTCAGTCCGCTGCAGCCATCGTTCTATGATCGCGTCATAGGCGATCACGCACTATCGCATTCGCCGGCCCATCTGATGTTCGACATCATGTCCAAGGTGCTGTCGCCCTATCAGCTCAACCCGCTCAACCACAATCCATTACGTGCCGTGCTGGAGCAGGTCGTGGACTTCGAACGGATGCGGGCCGGATGCCCCGTCAAGCTGTTCATTTCCGCCACCAATGTGTGTACCGGCAAGGTCAAGGTCTTCACCGAGAACGACATCTGTGTCGACCGGGTGTTGGCGTCGGCCTGCCTGCCGTTCATCTACCAGGCCGTCGAGGTCGACGGCGACCACTACTGGGACGGCGGCTACATGGGTAATCCGGCGCTTTTCCCCCTGATATATGGCTGCGAAACGCGCGACGTTCTGGTGGTCCATATAAATCCAATCGAGAGATCGACCGTGCCTAAGACCGCGCGGGACATCATGAACCGGATCAACGAGATCAGCTTCAATTCGTCGCTGATGCGGGAGATGCGGGCGGTCGCGTTCGTCACCAAGCTGGTCGACGACGGCAAGCTGGATTCCGGCGAGGTCAAGCGGATGCTGATCCATGCGATCTCGGCCGACGATGTCATGAAGGAGCTGGGTGTCGCCAGCAAGCTCAACGCCGACTGGAGCTTTCTCACCCATCTGCAGAAGATCGGCCGCGAGCGGGCGCAAGCCTGGATCCACGGGAGTTATGACAGCCTCGGCGTCGACTCGACCGTCGACATTCGTGGCATCTACTTATAGCTTTGGCGCGCTTTTCTCGTCTGGAACCGGCCGTCGGGTGCCGACATCAGCAGATTTGGAGCATTGCGATGGAGATGCATCAGGTCCGCTACTTTCTGGCAGTCGCCGACGAGTTGAACTTCACGCGCGCAGCCGAGAAGTGCAACGTCGCGCAGCCCTCGCTGACACGCGCCATAAAATTGCTCGAGGAGGAGCTGGGCGGGCCGCTGTTTCACCGGGAGCGAGCCAACACCCACTTATCCGAGCTTGGACGCAAAGTCCGACCCAGCCTTGAAGCGGTCTTGGCGGAATCAACGCGCGCGAAGCAATTGGCGAAGGACTTCAAAGCGCTAAGCAAGACAGTTCTAAAGCTGGGTGTCATGTGCACGCTCGCACCGGAGCGCTTGGTCCATTTAATCACGGCCGTGCGCACGCGCCATCCGGGGATCGAGCTTGAGCTAGTCGATGCGGGCGCCAGGGAGCTCAACGACTGCTTGCTGAACGGCGAGCTCGAGGTGGCGATCTACTGTCTGCCCGATGACGAGGACGACGAGCGCTTGCACCGCAAGCTACTGTTCAAGGAGCAGATGATGATCGTCGTTCATCCCGATCATCCGTTCGCGCGGAAGAACTCTGTCGCCGCCAAGGACCTGGACGGCCAAGCCTATCTCAATCGAACGAACTGCGAGTACCGTGGCTATGCGGGAGACATTTTCCGTTCGCTCGGCGTGTCGTGCCCCGCCGTTCACCGCAGCGTCCGGGACGACTGGATCCTGGCGATGATCGCATCCGGATTGGGGTTCGGATTCATGGCGGAAAGTTGCGCCCGCCATCCGGGCGTTGTCGCTCGGCCGCTAATCGAGCCGGAATTCTGGCGTGAAGTTAGCCTGGTGTCGGTTCGCGGCCGGCCGCATTCACCGTCTGTCGGAGCGCTCGCCCACGAGGCGGTACGGGCTAATTGGAATGCTACGGTTCGTTTCGACGGATGATGCGACATCCCGTTGAGTCAACGGCGCGGACCGGACAATCCTTATCTTCTTGGTGCGCGGAACCAAAACGAAGTGGACTGCAAAGCAGATTGGCGGAGCCGGCGGGCGTCCAGCGCCTTCGCTCGCGCTTCCTGCAGGCCGTAAAGAGCCAGCGGCCCCAGCCCCATCTCGCGAGCACGGCCTTTGAGCATGTAGCGGTAGATCCAGGAAGCGCCGCCTCCAGTGACTTGCAGATAGAGCCCGCCACCGTCGGCATACATGCCGGGCTTTCTCGCCGAGTGCGTTACCTTCAGCGCCGTCAATCTTCCTGTCGTTCGTGCCATATGCGCGTTTCTAAGCTTAAGTGGCAGCCCGCGTACACCCACAATTTTACCCACAATATCATTTTGAATTATGGCGAATGGACGCGAATGTGTCCAGATAGAAATTCCCGTGTTTATTGGCAAATTTGAAGGTTTTTGGAATGATGGCGGATGGGGACGAACGAGGCTCTGGCGGAGGAAGCAGTCCTGAGCGAACTCGTCTCCGCCGTCCAATTCCCTGCTAACAGGGAAAAATACAGGGAATTCTTCAATATCTGGCGCTCAATAGCGATTTCTATACCCAATCGCGCAGCAAACTCAATCAGTTAGGACCGAATTCGCTACTCATCGGAACAGGGAATTTTTAACGAGTATCAGGGACCTTGAATCAGCTTAATAGCGTATGGCGCGTAGGCGTCCGAGCGTCCATTTTTGTTTGAAGAGTTGCAACTACGATCTGAAGAGAACATGAGACCTGCCACGGTCACACCTCAGAAAGGCGATTTTGGACGCCGATCCCCCGGTCAATGGGACATTCCTTGTCCAAGGGTTGCAATACCTAGCCGCGCGCTCAAGCAATCTTCTGAATGACTCCGCCGGCCGCCAGCGAATTCAGTGTATCGTCAGCGATCCCCAATTTCGAGAGCACCTCATACGTGTGCTCGCCCAGCATCGGCGGCGGGCGAAAGTCGATGTCGCGGCTGCCATCAACGCGGATGGCCCGGTGCACCGACCGCACGGAGCCGGCGATCGGATGATCGAGCGCGTAGAACGGATCGAGATGGCGGACCTGTGGATCCTGTTCCAGCTCGCTCAGTTGATGTTCGGCGGCGAACGGAACGTCGTGCTCGAACAACCGTTCCAGCCACTCGCTGCGCGGCCTTTGTGCGAAAATAGCAGACAGCTGGGCCGCAATCGTTGCGTAATTGTCGACGAGGCTCTTGCGGTCCGGATATCGCTCCAGGAGATCAGGCTGCTCGATGGCATCGGCGAGCCCGCGCCAGAACTTTTCCCGCGACGACATCTGCAGCGCGATGCGCTTACCGTCCTTGCAGGTCAAGATATAGGCCTGCGAATAGGCCCCACGCAGGTAGAACGGCTGCTCGGTACCGGTTGAGAAATAATGGGCGAGCGGCTCGATCGCGAGAGCGAGGGTCGCTTCGATCATGTTGACCTCGACCTTGCGTCCCGCGCCGGTCTGGGCGCGCTCCAACAGCGCACCCAGGATGCCAATACAGGCGAAAATTCCCGTCGCCGCGTCCGAAATGGCCGGTCCCGCAACACGAGCATCGGACGTGTTATGAAAGCGAGCGAGAAGTCCCGACGCGGCCTGCCCGACATTGTCGTACGCGGCCTGTTTGGCGTAGGGACCGTCGGCGCCAAAACCCGTGATGTAGCAGAACACGAGCTTGGGGTTCAGGCGCCGCAGCGTTGCTTCATCGAGCCCCAGGCGCTGCTCGACGCCGGGCCGGACGTTGATCACCAGCGCGTCGGCACGCTTAATCAGCGCGTAGAGCAACTCACGTCCCTTCGGCACGGTGTAATCCAGCGCCACGCTTCGCTTGTGGCGATTGTGCGCCTGGAAGTGCGGGCTCGAGACGCCTCCGGAGAACCAGCGAAACGGATCGCCGCCGCTCGGCCGCTCGACCTTGATGACATCGGCGCCGAGCTCGGCCAGCAGCATCGCGGCGTAAGGCGCCGTGATGAACGTGCCCAGATCGAGCACCGTGAAATCCGACAAAAGTTTCATCGTCTTCTCGCTTGCCGATGCTACTGCGCCGCTATTGCGGCGTTATCTTTGCGCCCTCGATGACCTTTTGCCAGTGACGGGTGTCCTCGTGGATCAGCGCGGCGAAGGCCTCCTGGCTGCTGTCGAGGGGCTCAAGGCCCTGCGCGATCATCCGCTTCTGCCGGAATTCCGGATCGTTCACGACTTGGGTGAGTGCGGCGTTCAGTTTGTCCACGATGTCCTTCGGGGTGCCGGCCGGGGCGACAATCCCCCACCATGCCTTGACATGCATCTGCGGGTAGCCCTTCTCGGCAAACGTCGGCACGTCCGGCAGTTGCGATGAACGCTTGGAATTGGCCAATCCGAGCGCATTGACCTTGCCGGCTTTGATCAGCGGCGCGCCAGAGATGCCGAGAAGTGCGACTTGCACCGAGCCTCCGAGCAGATCGGTCACGACCTGAGCCACGCCCTTCGACGGAACGTGCGTGATCGACAGGCCCGCAACTTGCTTGAACAGTTCCATTCCCAGATGTGCCGGGCTCCCGATGCCGAACGAGCCGTAGTTCAGAGAGCCGGGTTTGGCCTTCGCGAGCGCGACCAGATCCTCGAGCTTGCCGATCCCGGACGAAAAATTGGCGACCAGCACCCAGTCCATGTCGGCCAGCGCGATGATTGGCACGAAGTCCCGCCGCGGATCGAAGGGAAGATTCTTGCGAAGCATCGGCAGGGTCGTCATTGTCTGGTCACTGACGAACAGGAGCGTATAGCCGTCGGGCGGAGACTTCGCTGCGGCCTGGGCGGCGATCGCTGTGCCGCCACCCGGCCGGTTCTCGATGACGACGGGCTGGCCGAGCGCGGAATGCAGCTCATTTCCCAAGGTGCGCGCCAAAGTATCCGAGGTGCCGCCCGCCGGATAGGGCACGATCAATCGCATCGGGCGGTTGGGAAAGGCGTCTTGCGCGGCTGTTGCACCGGACAGCCCACACAGCAGCAGAATGGATAAGAACCCACGTTTGGCTTGTCCGAACATCGCTATTTCCTCCCGGAAATGGCAAGCTTCATGCTTGCGGCTTGCACGACTTTTTCGTCGGCATCTTGCGCCCACAGTTTCAACTCCTCGCCGGAAGGGCCAAGCCTAGCAGCGAGTCTGCAGCGTGTTCCGGCATAGAGCGGTCGTGTCGAGCGATACTCAAACTGTGCCGCGGCGGCCTCGGGTGCAAAACCACGGACGGTCTCGAGCAGGTGCAGTGCGATCAACTTGCCCTGGACCACCAAGTTGGGCAGCCTTTCCACCTCCACCGCGTACGGCTTGTCGTAATGGATACGGTGGCTGTTGAATGTCAGGGCCGAGAAGCGAAGCAACGTGATTTCGTCCGGCAAGATGTCGCGCTGCCATGTTGGCGCAGGGACCGGATCGGCGGGTGCCGCGGCCTTCTCCGGCCCGCCTTGGATCGGCTTCAGGTGAACGATATCCTGCTCCTCGGTCACGGCCAGCTGCCCGGCGCTAAAGAACCGATGCCGCAATGTCGCAATTGCCAGCTGAGCCGCGGCGGTGGAACGCACCTTAACGTCCGCCAGCTCACTCTCGCAACGAACCGGTTGACCGACGACTAGAGGCGCATGAAACGACAGGCGCGCCCCACCGAACATCCGCCGGGGCATGTCGACTTGTGGAATGAGGCTAAAGCCGCGCGGCAGTCCATCGGTGTCGAGGTCGCCTCGGCTCGGCACTTCAAGACAGAAGACCATGTGCCATCCGGGTGGCAGGCGCTCGCCGGCGCGAGGCGCGTCCACCTCCAGCGTCGCGGCGAGGCGGGCCACCATCATGGGTGCAATATGGTCCTCGACCATCGCGCGACGACCGATGGCCTGACGCAACGTCGTTTCGACGGCCGCTAGATCCAACCTCTCCTCCCGACGCTTCAGAATTGCCGCGGCTTGTTCTTGGTGGCTTTCTTGCTCTTGATGGCTTCGTGCGTTGACGCCCGCCATATCGTAAAATAGTATACTAATTGTCTCCGGGCGCGCAAGTCGCCGCCCGTCGAACCGTCGGGCGGAAATGCTGTGACTGACGTGGTTGTGGTGGGCTGTGCGGAAACCAAAATCGAGATTGCGTCAGGTCGAAGCGCTTACGATTTCGCCGGAGAAGCGATGGCCGCTGCTCTTTATGATGCGGGTATTGAAAAAGCCGAGATTGACGGCTTCGTCGTCACCAATTGCATGAGCGAAGCGGGCAATCCGTTCTGGTCGAACATTGTCGCCGACTATCTGGGTCTTGAGCTGGATTGGTGCCAGTGCATGGATGTCGGCGGCGCTTCCTTTGTCGCCGGGGTCGCCAGAGCCGCGCTCGCCATTCGCGGCGGCGCCTGCAACACGGTGCTGGTGCTGGCGGCCGACGCGCAATCCACCGGAAACCACATGCGTTACGGTGCGTATCGGACGGAATGGCAGGACCCGGTGGGACTGATGGGACCCCCCGGAGCGTTCGGACTGCTGACGTCTCGCTACATGCAGCAGTTTGAGCTGGACTTCGACGCCCTTGCGAAAATCGCCGTCGTGCAGCGCAATCATGCGCTGCTCAATGAACTGGCCTGCGAACGGCTGCGTGTGCCGCTGACGCGCGAAGACTATCTAAACTCGCGGATGATCTCCGACCCCATTCGCCTGCTCGACTGCGTCATGGTTTGCGACGGTGCAAGCGCCGTCATCGTGACAAGCGGCGAGCGTGCGCGATCTCTTGCACTGCACCGGCAGTGTCGAATTGCTGGATACGGCGAAAAGGTCAATTTCCAGATTGCCGATCCGTGCCCGGACATCACGCAGACCGGGCATTCTGTCGCTGGGCGAAAGGCACTTGCGCAGGCGGGGCTCAGCGCCGCCGGCATCCGGATGTTTCACCCTTACGACGACTTTCTGATCGCTGTCCTGATCCAGTTCGAGCAGATCGGGTTCTGCGGTCCGGGCGAAGGCTCGCGCTTTGTGATGAACCACGATCTGTCATATATGGGTGACTTGCCACTCAATACCGGGGGTGGGCAGATTTCGGCCGGACAAGCCGGTTTGGCTGGCGGCGGGCACAACTTTGTCGAAGCAACGCGACAATTGTTCGGGGTCGCAGGCAAGCGGCAGGTTCGAAACCCCACGAACGCGATGGTGACGGGGATTGGAACGATCCCCTATGCGAAAAATTGGTCGACGAGCGCGGTGATGATCCTGGACGCCGGGAATTGACAGATGCCAGCCCCTCCTCCCTCAATACCGCTACCCGTCCCAACGGATTTCTCCGCGCCATTCTGGGAAGCGGCTCGCCAGCAGAAACTGGTCATCCAGTATTGTCCGGAATCGGGGAAATACCAGCACTACCCGCGTCCGGTCAGCGTCTATACCGGCAAGCGCAATGTCGAATGGCGCGAGGTCAGCGGCAAAGGCTTCGTCTACGCCGTGACAATCACGCGGCGAGGCCCTCCCGCATTCAGGGGACAGGAGCCATATCTCGTCGCCACCGTCGAGCTAGACGAAGGGGTGCGTCTCCTCACCCATGTCGTCCATTGCAACATCGAAGATGCAAAGATCGGAATGCGCGTGCGACTTTGCTGGCGGATGCTGAATGATGAATTTTCATTCCCGGTGTTCGAGCCGGATGCCTGAATTCGAATCGCAAGAATGTAGTTATGGATGAGGAATGTCGATCTATAGAGAGCAGGTTCCCACTTCTGTCTTGCGCAACAATCGGGCGCAACGAGGCCTAAGGCCAGCACGACACAACGTCGGCTTCCTCCTCCGTTATGCCGACCGGGTGTTCACGAGGGTGCTGTCCGAAGAGCTGAAGTCACATGATGCCACCATCAGCCAATGGTCAGTGCTTCGGGTTCTTTCCGAGGAAGAGGGTATCAGCCAAGTGGAACTCGCCGACCGTATGCTCGTCGAGAAGGCCAACCTGACTGCTGTGCTTGAAGCCATGGTTGCAGAGGGATTGCTGGTCCGCCCCCGCAATACGCAGGACAAACGAAAATCCAAGTTATTTCTGACCGCGCGGGCACGCGAGTTGAAGAAGGGACTCGTGCCCTTTGTGAAGTCTGTCAACGCCGAGGCGACACGCCAGATGGATGATCTCGCGATTTGCCAATTCTGCGAACTGCTATTGCAACTGATTTCAAACCTTGAGAACGGCGCTAAGTAACGAATTCCCTTCCGTTTCGACTTGTCGCGGCTCGGTCGGGAGCGGACGGCTACACCTACAGCAACCAGGAGCGCGAAGAAGGCGTGCGCGCCGTGGCAGCGCCGATCTTCAGCCGCGGCGAGGGACGCTATTGCGTGACGATGAGCGGTCCAATGTTCCGGTTCACCGCCGAGAAGTTGCCCGCGATGATCGCAGCTGTGCGCGCGACTGCTCGACGAATCACAGATGAACTTCGGGCAGCAGATTATTAGCGCCGTGCTTCCACACGGCACCGAAGCGTTGTGCTGCAGAGGCAGCGGCCGACACCGTCTCTGTCAGATCGGGGCCGGCCCCATTAGAAGTTGTGAAGGCGAGACGGGTTCTCCACCATCACCTTGCGGCGTAGTTCGACGTCCGGAATGATGCTGAAGAGGAATTCGAGGAGTTCGGCATCGTTCGGCATCGGCTTTTGGTATTGCACGTGCGGCCAATCGGTACACCAGACGGCCCTGTCGGGAGCGGCTTGAAAGAGCGTTCGAGCCAAGGGCTTGACATCGTCCCAGGATCGCTCGGCCGCCGAGAAGCGGTCCGCGTTCGAGATCATGACCCACCAATTCTCGTCCTTGAGCAGGTCAAGCAGGACCTTTACCGCGGGCTGATCGATGCCGCGGCTCAGATTGGGGTGCCCCATATGGTCGATGACCATGGGAATTCGCGGCTTCGATAGCAGCTCCTTGAGGTCCAGCCATTCGTCGCCGGCAGCATGAATGCGCGCGTGCCAGCCGAAATCTCTGATTCGATCGATCGAGCGACGGAAGCTTTCCGGCGTCGGAACGATGTTGAGCTGCTTCCAGAAGTTGAAGCGCGCGCCGCGCACCCCGGCCTCGTGCAGGCGGCGTAGTTCTTGATCGCTGACGCTGTCGTCGATGATGGCCACGCCACGGTAATTGGGGCGACCGTTCAAGGCATCTACCATCGCCCGATTGTCCGTGCCGTAGACGGTCGCCTGCACGATCACGCCGCGCTCGATCCCCAGCGCACGATGCATACGCTCCGCAGCCTCGCCGGTCGCGTCGGCCCATGGCACATAAGACGCGCCTTTCCTCGTCGGATAGCGCTCGACCGGCCCGAACACGTGCACCTGGCAATCGAAGCTTCCTGGCGGCGGCAGTTCCGCCGGTCTGCGCGTATCGGGTTCAAATTTCACGTAATCGTTCATCGTTACTTCCACCCTGTTGTTTTCTTGCCGACGCGTTCCTGCCTACCGCCATGCCCGCGCAATCGCGCGCACCTTCTCCTGGTCAAAGTCGTTGATCGGGGCGATCAGATCGTTAGTCACCAGTTCGGACGCGGGCATCGCACGTGAGATCACACCCTCGTCGCGGAACAGGTCCACATAGGTCTGGATGCCGGCGAGGTCCGCAAAGCCGTAGCGCTTGTCCGCCCGCTGCTCGGTCGAATAGACCGGTCGCAATGCGCTCAATTCGACGAGACCGTTCTTCAGCGCTTCCTCGTCGGAGCCGCTTCCTTTGCCGGCCGGATTGGCCTTCCAGTACATCCGCAGCACCGCCTCGGGATTCTCGAGGAAGAAGACCGTCGCCTTGGCCTGTGCCCGGCCGAACCGGATCAGGCTATCCTTCTTTTCCGCCATAACCTTCTCGGACGCGAAAAATCCGCCGCTGCCGATATCGGCGACGGTCGGATGATAGAGGAAGCGGAAGGAAATGCCGGCGCGCATCATGCTGGCATAGGCGGCCGTCCACATCGACAATGCCTGGACCTGCCCGCTTCGCAAAGCGGCGACAGCGCCATCGCCAAGTCCAACGGGCCGAAAAGTATCACCTTCAACCGCAACTTTGTGGTGACGCAGCGCGGAGCGAGCCACGACCAGGGATGCACTGGCCATGTTCGAGACACCGATCTTCTTTCCTTGAAGGTCCGCAATCGATTTGATCGGGCTGTCGGCGGGAACGGCCAAGTGGTAGATCAGGCGCGTGAACTGGGTATAGAAGATTTTGCCGCGGATGCCTTTTTCATAGCCTTGAATTGGAGGTTCCTGCGTCACCTGGCCGATATCGGCGCCGCCCGAAGCGGTGATCTGAGTCGCTTGCGGGCCGCCCGTGCTGAAGCGCACCTCGACCTGCAGCCCCTCTTCCTTAAAGAAGCCGGCCTTTTCGGAGATCAGGTTTAGAATGTTGCTGAGATCTGGAGCCGGATACCCCGCCTGCTCGATCAGCTTGGTTTGAGCCTGCGCGACCGAGGAAAGACCTGCCGCCGTAGCAAAGCACAGAGCTCCTCGTATCCAACGTTTGATCCTCTGCATTTCCTTCCTCCATTCGATTGCGGCTTCTTTATTCTTGCGGAGCGCTAAGCAGCGGCCGCGCGGTGTGACCAGAACGCGTAGCGGTGCGCGATAACCCGCAGGATGGCGTCAAGCACAATGCCGATCATGGAAAGATAGAAAAGGACCGAGAAGACGCCCGGCACGTCGATCGCGGCCTGTCGCTGGATAATGAGACTGCCAAGACCTTGCGACGCTCCGATGAACTCGCCCACGATTGCGCCGATCACAGCGAAGATGACGGCGGTCTCGAGCCCGGCGAACAAGTAGGGAAGCATGCTTGGCAATCTAACCTTCAGGAAAGTCTGGACGTGTCCCGCCTTAAGCGCGCGCATCAGAAGCAGCATCCGCGGCTCGACCGTTTTCAGACCCACAACCACGTTCACCAAAATGGGAAAAAACGCGATGAGACCCGCCGTAAGTATTTTGGATTGAATGCCATAGCCGACCCAAATGATCATCAACGGCGCGACGGCGACCTTCGGGATGGTCTGCAGTGCCAGGACGTAAGGATACACGATGCGCTCAAACCATGGCATCAGACCGACGGCGCAGCCGAGTCCGATCCCCAGGACTGCCGCAAGGAAGAAGCCGAGTAACGTCTCAAGCACCGTGATGTACAGGTGAACGAAGATAAGCCCCGACCACGCGTCGCCGGCGATCTGCTTCACGATCTCAATGGGCGTCGGCAAAATGAACTGCGGCACGTCAAAAATTCGAAGGCTACCCTCCCACACCGCAAGGAAGACAATCAAACCCACCAGTTGCCCGATTCTGTCCCAGAGCCTCGCAAGTGGCCGCCCCTCCCGCGGCGGAGGGCCGATGCGCTCATCGGCAGTCATTGGCGCGCTCATAGGACGTCGACCTTCGCGTCCAGGAGTTGCCGCAAGCGGCCGACAAGATGTCCGAACCGTCCCGACGCCATCATTTCCAAGCTGCGCGGCCGCGGGATGTCAATCTCCACAATCTCCTTGAGCACAGCGGGGCGGCCGGTCATCACCAGCACCCGGTCCGAGAGAAACACGGCTTCGGCGATGGAATGCGTGACGAAGATCACCGTCGCATCGGTGGCCATGCTGATCTTCTGCAATTCCAGGTTCATCTGCTCCCGCGTCATCGCGTCAAGCGCCCCGAACGGCTCGTCCATCAGCAGCAGGGAGGGGGACAGCATGAGCGCGCGCGCGATCGCTACCCGCTGCTGCATGCCGCCCGACAGCTCGTATGGATACTTGCGCTCGAAGCCCTGAAGTCCGACCAAAGCGATGAGCCTACGCGCCGTCTCGGCCCGCTGTTCCTTACGGACGCCCGCGATCTCCGCCGGCAATTCCACATTGGTCTGCACGTCGCGCCAAGGAAAAAGCACTGGATCCTGAAAGACGATCCCATATTCTATGGCGCCGCCTACAGTCTCGTTTCCGCGGAAAGTCAAAGTCCCGCTTGTCGGAGAAATGAGTCCCGCGATCATCAGCAACAATGTACTCTTGCCGCAACCTGAAGGACCGAGAATTGAGGCGAACTCGCCACTGCGGACCGAACAGGAAACCTCATCTATGGCGCGAACGGGCTTGCCATCCCGCGCTGGATAGGTCTTTGAGACTTTCCTGATGTCGAGCAGTGCAGGACCGCCCCTGGCTTCGCGCCCGCTCGGGCTCGGCTCAATAGCCTGGGCGCTGCTCCGATCCATAGGATGAGCTCACTGCACTATTGGTGCTTCAACTCGCCGGGAGAAACCGTAAGGCTGAAAATCAATGTGGTCAATCGAACCAACAAACGCCGGACGATAGGCTGGCGAAGCCAATGTGGCCTGGTTGGCGATTGAAACTTCTCGATGAAGTGTCTTCCGTTGAGGCCTTGACGAAGCCATTTTGCATCGGCTTGCCCAAGGCGATGTAGCGCCATTTGACGTCATGTTCCTGACGCCAGCGATGCGAAATGCCCGCACTGCAAGGCCCCTCGAGCCAATAAAGAAAACTGTGTTGCAGTTAGAACCAAGGCTGAGCTTCATCGGCCAGAAATCCGGCCGGTGACGGGGCCATTGCCGCCCTACCGTCGCGTCAGAAGAAACAGAAAGTCTCGCCATGTGCGAATAGCGAATCAAGCCACTATGCCGTGCACTTTGCATTGGCATAGGGAGATAGGCGAACGCGCATCTAAAGCAGATCGCAGAAAATTAGAACTTGAGTTCGGTTATTTTGATTTTGATTCGTCCGCCGCACGCTCAACAATTTGGTTAGCCACGACGCATATTCAAATGTAAAAGGCGCGACCGTGCCAGGGATGTGGGAGGACAATCATGATATCCGCGGAAAAGAAAATCATTCCGACGATTGCTACAGCGATTGCACTTTCTGTCGTCTTCGGTTCAGGCTTTTCGGCAGCACAAGAGAACTATCCAAATCGGCTGATCAAAATCATCGTTCCGTTCGGGGCCGGTACAACCGCGGACCTGATTCCCCGTCTGGTTGCCGACAAATTGTCGCAGCGCTGGGGGCAGCCGATCATCATTGAAGATCGCCCGGGCGCGACCGGGAACATCGGAGCGGAAATGGTGGCGCGCGCCGAACCGGATGGCTACACGCTGCTGTCGACGCCTGCGCCACCGCTGGCAATCAATCAGCTTCTCGATCCCAACATGAAGTTCGATCCGACGGCGTTCGTGCCCATCTCCTTGATGACCATGGTTCCCAACGTTTTGGTTGTAAGTTCGAAGCTCCCTTTCAAGACGCTGGACGAATTTATCGCCTACGTAAAGGCAAATCCCGACAAGCTAACGTACGCGTCGACCGGTCCTGGCGGCACGCCGACGCTGGCCATGGAACTGCTGAAGCTAAAGGCTGGAATCCAGATTAGGGATATACCTTATCGTACAGGTACCGGTCCTGCGGCCATCGCGGTCATCGGCGGTCAGGTCGATGCTATGTTCTTGAACATCGCGGAGGGGCTTGCTCACATTAGGAGTGGCGGGGTTAGGGCTCTCGGAGTAGGCACTCCCAAGCGAGTGCCTCAACTACCGGACGTGCCGGCAATCGCGGAGAAGTTCCCGGGCTTCTTCACGACGACGTGGTATGCAATGGCCGCGCCGCCGAAGACGCCTCAAGCAATCGTCAGCAAGCTATCGACGGCGGTGATCGAGACGTTGAAAATGCCCGATGTCTCAAGCAAGCTGACGGCGCAGTCGATGGAAGTTGTGGCCATGGGGCAGGCTGAAACTGCTGAATTCCTCAAGGGCGAAATCGATCGCTGGCGCGAGGTGATCAGAGCGGCGGCGCTTACGCGCAGCAAGTAAGGCCAATCCCAAAGTCCGCCGCAGGTTTCACGACTATGCCCCACATCGATATCAAGGGATGCCGCTTCAATGTTCGCATTGACGGCACGGGACATGCACCATGGGTCACGCTGGCGAACGGCCTTGCGACAAACTCCAGTATGTGGGACGACTTGGTCGTAGTCTTATCGCCTCGCTATCGGGTATTGCGATATGATGCTCGCGGTCACGGCGGTACATCTGCAACGCCTGGTGACTATTCCTGGGATTTGTTAGTTGGAGATGCTGTCGCCCTGCTCGACCAGGTCGGTATCAAGCACACCCACTTTGTGGGGCTCTCCATGGGAGGCATGGTCGGGCTCGGGCTTGCGCTCGATCACTCCGCCAGGCTCCTCAGTCTGTGCGCCTGCGACTCACGTGCTGAAGCAACGCCTGAATACAACGAAGGCTGGTCGGAGCGCGTCCACATCGTGCGGACCGGAGGAATGGATGCGCTCGTCGAGCGGACGCTGAGACGCTGGTTTACCCCGGCGTTTCTCGCCTCTCCGTCGCCACGGCTGGAGAAAATGCGCACAATGATGCGCAACACTTCGCCCGAAGGCTATTGCGGCTGTGCGGCGGCGTTGCAGACACTGGACTACGGGCGGCGCCTCCAGTACTTGAAAGTGCCGACGCTCTACGTCGTCGGAGCGGATGATCTCGGCGCGCTGCCATCGGTGATGCGCACCATGCACGCGTCTACGCCCGGCTCACAATACGTCGAAATCGCGCATGCGGGCCATATCTCTGCCGTCGAACAACCCGATGAATTCAACCACGCCATTGTGAGCTTCATCGACCGGATCGGCGCGCGCGCTGGCTGACCCATGACTCTTACAAGCCCGTTGGGGCGCTAGCAGGCCACGGGTCGGCCGGATTCACTCGCCCGCGGCATTCGCCGAAGCCAATGGTCACGTACCCCTGACGTTCCGCACGTGCCTGTAGAATGATCTCGTCTCCATCTTCGAGATAGCGTCGCGTTTCACCTGCCGGCAGATAGATGTCGGCCGTATTGAACTCGCTCAATTCGTTTAGGCAGGCGCGGCTTTCGTTTGTAGGTCCGGAGGTTGTGCCGCTTCCGATGATGTCGCCAGGAAGGAAATTGCACCCATTGCTGGCGTGATACGTTACCATTTGGCCGAACGTCCAATAGAGCGTCGTCAGGTTAGTGCTTGTAATCCGGGCGGCGTCCACACCGGTTGCACGCATTCGCGGGGTCAGCAAGTAGGCTTCCAGAATTAGATCGATGCCACCCTCGGATTCGTTCACGGGATCGTCGAGATACGGCAGCGGACGCGGATCGCCCGCGGGACGCACGAAATTCGGGCAGTGAAACGGAGCCAGCGCCTCTCCGGTGACAATCCACGACGAGATCGTAGAGCAGGACGTCTTTCCCTGGAATGGACCGGCAGGCACCGTCTCCCAGGCCTGGATCGCACGAGCCGACCAATCGTTCAGCAGGCAATATCCGAAGATGTATTCGCGGGCCGAAGCGAGGGGGATTGCCCTTCCGAGCGGATTGCCGCGCGCGATGAGTGCGCCGACCTCGAGTTCGAAGTCCTGGCGCGGCTCCGGGCCAAAGCAGAGCTGCCCGTCCTTATCCCGGTATTGACCATTAGGTCGCTTGAACGTTTCGCCGCTCGGCCGGATGGAGGAAGCACGCCCGTTGTAGGCGATCGGGATGTGCTTGAAATTGGGCGTAAGCGGCTGGCTCGGATTGCGGATCCGACCACCACGCTCCGCATGATAAATGGACGTAAAGAAGTCGGTGTAGCCCGCGATTTCGCACGGCATGTCGAGTGCGGCCTCCGCCATGGGAACCAGCAAATCCCCCGCACGAGATTCAACGCGCTGACGTTCGCTACCGTCAATTCGCAGAATATCCGAGAGCCGTGCCCTAAGCGCCGACGCGTGGCCATTGCCAAGCGCCATCAGCGGGTTGAGCTTTGGACCCGTTGCAGCCTGCGCCGCTTCGGCGGCCGTGCCTGAGAACAGACCGGCCTCAATGCCGGCGCGAAGATCGAAGATGAAATCACCGATCGCGACTCCGCCGCGCGGTTCGCTCCCATGTCGTCGGAATACGCCGAACGGCAGGTTCTGAATCGGAAAATCCGAGCCCATTCGGTTGGCGGTCTCAACCCAACTCCGTCGCCTTGAATCGTGCGTGTCGTTGAGCTTGGTCATGTGCGCAGATCCTGGCTACGGAGACGATTGGGGGAAGTAGCGGCGCCCCAAATAAGGTCACAGGTGCGAGAACTCAGGCAACGTCCGCAGCGGCTTTCGCCTCGGCCGGCCGCATTTCCTTGAGTGCCGGCATGACTTCGCGCCGGAACAAATCGAGCGAGCGCATCTCCTGTGTGTGAGTAAACGAGCCGAAGGCCAGCTTAAGAACGAGGTAATCGTGTCCGCAACGTTCCGCTTGGGCTACGAACCTACGCCTCACGGTGTCTGGACTGCCGACCACAAGCGAACCGTCGCGCATCGATTCGTCGAAGTCCTGCGAGAGCGGAATGCCGGGAAACGAGTTGTTCTCCTTCCACAGCCACATCAGGCTATCGAACCACTTGCGGTAGGCCGGACGAGCAATGCGTTCGGCATCAGCGTCGGTATCGGCAATGAACATTCCACGCACCATGCCGACCATCGGCTGGTCAATGATCGATCCGAATTGCCGCCGCTCTTCCGCATGATCCGGCCAAGCCGCTCGAAACCGTGCGATAGCTTGGACCGCACGCTCGTCATTGCCCAGGGTGACAACGTTCATGCCTCGGCGCGCCGCCAGCAAGGAGCCGTCGGGACCACTGCGCAAACCGTACCATAGCGGCGGATGAGGTTTTTGGGCCCAATCCATTGGCAGCGGAGCATTGTCGAGGCGATAACGTTTGCCGTGGTGCGTAACCCGCTTGCTCCTCAGCCCCTTCCAGAGGATCTCGAGACACTCCGCGTAGAGCTTCTCGCTCTCCTTGATATCTTGACTGAGGACCGCGAACTCGAACGGCGAGACGCCGCGTCCGACTCCGATGTCAAGTCGACCGTGGCTCAAGTTATCGAGCATCTGCAGCTCTTCCAACAGCCGAAACGGATGGTAAAGCGGCAGCAAGAACAGCAGCGCGCCGAGCCTGATGCGGGAGGTTTCGCGCGCGACTGCGGCCAGGAACACCGATGGGGATGGGACCGCCGAGAGCGGCGTCGCGTGATGCTCCGTGACATGATAGCCGTAGAATCCAGCGGTCTCCGCCGCTTGAACCAGTTCGATGCGCTCGTCGTACAGGCGAGGCACTGGCTCGGTTCGAATATCGATGTAGTCGAAAATGCCGAATTTCATCGGTGCGGCTCCGTTCAGGTCGCGCGATCATGACGCCGTGCTATACTTTGACAAAACTTAATTAATCGAACTGGATTTCAGCTATCTTGAAGCAAGATCGGGAGGTGCCGTTGGTGGAACCGTTGCGGATTCAACAGATCCGGCAGTTCGTAATCACTGCCAACTCGGGCAGCTTTCGCGCGGCCGCCACCGGGACGTTCCGCTCACAGGCCGCCGTTTCGGCCGCTATGCACGATCTTGAACGCCAAATCGGCGCGAAGTTGTTTGAGCAGGGCCGTCGGGCTCGGCTGACGCCCCTCGCCCAGACCCTTCTACCCTCATTCAGTGAATTGCTTGTCACGCACGATCGGGTTCTTCGCGAGGCACGCCAACTCGCTCAGGCCGAGCGCGGATCGGTCTCGCTCGCGGTCGTGCCGGTTCTGGCCGAGGAGTGGCTGCCATCTTTCCTAGCCGACTTCACGCGAAGATTCCCCGGCGTCAGGATTCGCGCCACCGACCAGCGCTCGCCTCAGGTGCGGGCAATGGTCGCCGATGGCCTCGTCGACGTTGGCATTGCCGGATCACTTGCCGACGATCCAAAGCTCACCTTCCGGCCGATCGCTACAGACTCGTTTGGGGTGCTATGCCCGCGCGATCACCCGTTTGCCAAGCGGCGCAAGGCGATCCCTTGGAGCGAGTTGGAAGGTGAGGCCGTCATCGGCAACGATTCGATGGAACTGCTCAGGGGCCGTGAGCTCGGTGCAAGCATTGAGAATCCGTCGCTGATCGTTACTAGCCGCGCCTCCCTGATGGCGTGCGTCAAGGTTGGATTGGGCGTAACGGTCGTGCCGCTGCTGACGAAGACCGAGAAGGCCTTTGGCCTTCCATTCATCCCGCTTGTCTCGCCGCGAATATCCCGCACGATAGGAGTTATCACGCGCCGCGGTCAGACCCTGTTTCCAACCGTGCAGCGCATGCACGACATGCTGATCCAATCGCTGCGCAATTATGCCAAGGGACAGGGAGCAACGCTCGTCAAGTAATCCCGAAATAACTTGAGCAAGCGCCCATCGAACCGGCCGAACGCCTCACTTTTGAAAACCCGTAAGAGGAATATCCATGTCGAATCTACCCTTAACCTTTGCCTGCAGCGACAATGACCGGACGCGTGCCATCGTCAACGGCCACGTTCGTGTCGAAAGCTGCGAGGTGACCTCATTGATTCTCGAGCCGGCGGAGATGTTCGCGCGCGCGTGCCGCTACTTCGAGTTCGACGTGACCGAACTGTCATTCAGCAGCTACATGCGCATGGTCGATCAAGGCAATGCCCCGTACACCGCGGTGCCGGCGTTCCTTTCCCGGGCGTTCCGGCATTCGTCCATCTATGTGCGCACCGATCGCGGTATCCTGTCGCCAAAGGACCTCGCGGGAAAGACCGTGGGAGTGCCGGAATATCAAATGACGGCCGCCCTCTGGCTGCGCGGCATGTTTCAGGATGAGTTCGACGTGAAACCGACCGACATCAAATGGCGAACGGGCGGCCAGGAGCAGCCTGGACGAGAGGAGAGAATGCCGGTCGCCATCTCTGGCCTGGATCTGAAGCCAATCCCCGAAGGAGCCACGCTATCCGCAATGCTGCAGTCGGGGGAGATCGATGCCTTGCTGTCTGCGCGGACGCCGTCGGTCTATTTGCGGCGGGCGCCCGAGATCGATCGCATGTACCCGAATTACAAGGAAGTCGAGCAGGCCTATTTCCGCAGGACGGGTTATTTTCCGATCATGCATATCGTGGCCATTCGATCCTCCCTGGTCGAACGATATCCGTGGCTGCCGGCGAGCGTTTACAAAGCGCTGCTTGAGTCCAAAGCGGTCGGACTGGAGAAGCTCACCAATCTCGCGCAACTTGCTGTTGCGTTACCCTGGATGGAATTCGAATTGTCCGAGACTAGGGCACTGATGGGCAACGACTATTGGCGCTACGGCGTCAAAAATTGCCGGCACGAGATAGACGTCATGACACGCTACGCCCAGGAGCAGGGCCTGACCGGGCGGCGATTGACAGCGGATGAGTTGTTTGCGCCGTCGACGTTCAACATGGCGAAGATTTGATGTGTAATCGCACTGGACTGCAGAGTTCGGAAAGGCGGAATAGTTCTTCGGTATTTTTGGATTGTCATGCCTTCCAGACCCGCGCAAAACTCGACGCAGCCAACCAAAAGCAATAATTTCGCGAGTGAGTGAGACTGGGGAGTCGAATTGAAGATCACATCGCATAGATCGATGATCCGCTACCCCGAGGCTGTGATCGTTGCGGTATGGAAAACTATGCCCAAGAACGCGGCCGCTCGGCGATGGTATCTTCCAGCGTTCCATCGCCCGTGACCGCGGCAAAAGCCGTTTGGATGGAGGGATCAAGTGGCAATATTGAAAGTGGTCTGCCGGGTGGCCGCCATCGTTCTGGCGGGAGCAATAGGCTTTGCTGCCCATGATGCGGGAGCCCAGATCGACTATCCGAACCGGCCTATCCGACTGGTTTCGCCGTCACCACCGGCCGGCGTTCACGACGTCATCGGACGCCTGTGGGCGGATCGGATCAAGCCCTATCTCGGCGCCGTGGTCGTCGAAAACAAACCCGGGGCGGGAACATTGATTGGCGCAAGGGAAGTCGCCAGGGCCGATCCGGACGGTTACACGCTGTTGATCGGAAGTACGAGCAGCCATATCATCGCCCCGGTACTCGCGGCCCACACCATGTTCGATCCACTTCGGGATCTGGCAACGATTGCAATTATTTCGTCAAGCGCAACGTCGATCGCCGTGCATCCATCCGAGCCGGCCGGCACGCTCAAGGAGCTGATCGAGTACGCTAAAGCCAATCCTGGCAAGCTCAGCTATGGCTCGGCCGGTATCGGTTCGATGAGCCAAATGAGCGGCGAATTATTCAAGCAACTCACCGGCGGTTTGAACATCCTGCACGTCCCGTACAGAGGCGCAGGACCGAGCATCGCCGACCTTATCAGCGGGCACATTCCGATCGCGACCCCGAACGCCACCGGTCAAGTGCTGGACCTGCACAAGAACGGCAAGATTCGAAGTCCTCGCGATTAACGCGCAGGCGCGGCTCAAGGCAGCCCCGGACATCCCCACGGCGATCGAGCAGGGCCTTTACGGAATGACAGCCGAGTTCTTCTGCGGGATCTTTGCCCCCGCGAATACGCCCAAGGCGATCATCGACCGGGTCAATCAGGCCACTCAAAAGCTGCTCCGCGAGGAGGACTTTCAGAGCAAGTTGAGGGGCATGGGTTATGAGGTCGTACTCGACAGCGGACCGGATCGCTCGGACGCATTCATCCGCGAAGAGCAGAAGCGATGGACGCCGATTGTGCGCGCGAGCAAGAAAGACAAATCCTGAGCGGGCATTCGCAGAGTTCACCTATTCAAAGCCAACCTCAGGTCTTGAACGTTCTCTGCACCTGGGGGGCGAAAAGCTCTTCCGGCTCCAGAAGGCGATGACAGACGCCCTGCTCATAGGCGTATTGAAGGAACGCCTCCAAAGTGGTGCGGTTCGGTTCGATGCCGTACGCCCACAAGTCTCCGCCGAACAAATCAAGCGCCTGACGCGCGTATTCGTAGAACCACGGGATTGGGTATGCGCTTACTCCGCTAAACTGGGCGCGCTCAACACTTCGACGTCTCGCTTCGTCGAACGCGGTGAACAGATTTGCAGCCAGCCAAGGATGCCGGTCGGCAATCTCGGTGCGCATAGCGATGGTATGCATGATAGGAAAGATACCCGTGGACTTTACGTACGACATCTCTTCGGCAAGCACGTTGTCAAACAACCGACGAATGTTCCGATGACGCTCGCGAAAGCACCTGGGCGGCGACGCGCTTAGGACGCAATCGATCTCGCCTGCGACAAGCATATCACTGAGTGTCTTCTCAGGAACGGATGCCAGATTTATGCCATGGGGAAGATTGAGTTGTACCTTCTCAACCCGGCCTGCCTGGTCGACCCCCGCTTGGATCCACGATATCGATGAAAGATCGACTCCGTATTGATGCGCCAGCAGACCTCTCGAATAGACCGCTGCCGTTTGCGCCCATTCCGGCAGACCGATGCGACGTCCGCTCAAGTCCGCGGGACGTCGCACCGGACCATCCGTACGAACATAGATCGAAGAGTGACGCGGAACACGCGATGGAAACACCGGAATGGCGATCAGCGATCGATCGCCTTGTGAAATCATTGAGGCGTATTTGGCGAACGATACCTCCGACACATCGAATTCGCGATGAACGAGGAAGCGGAAGAAAATCTCCTCGACCTTGAATGTGAGACAATTGAGGTCCACGCCTTCGATCGGGACCTTGCCATGGATCAAGTCGGCTAGATGGTCGTAGTAGGCGGTTGCAACCGCAAGATTGACTCAACTCACAACAGCCTCCGATCACCGCAAATGGTATAGACACTAGTCTAATCTAGCAATGCCACGTTGAATTGTAAAACGATGGTGACTAAAAATCGCTGCACTCCCTGTGCTGAGAGTTTGAGCAGTGCATGTTGACACAAGAAAGGGGGAGTGACGGATGGAATTCGAGAGCCAATCCAGATGCAATACATTGCGAAATGCTTTTGCACTCTGCGGATGAGATGCCATGAAGCCTAACGAATATGGTCCATTCCCTTATTCGCCGATCATCGATCGGCCACCGCTGTGCTGGCCGAACGGTGCACATGTCGCGCTATGGGTCATTCCAAACGTTGAATTCTTTGCTCTGAATGAAGTCATCCCGGCGGCCACCGGGACCGGGGTTGCGCCAATACCCGCACCTGACATTCCCAGCTGGTCAGTCCGCGACTATGGAAACCGGATAGGCATCTTTCGCATTATGGATGTGCTGGATCGGCACGGAATTCGCGCTACAGCAGCTCTGAACAGCGATCTTTGCGTGCGTCACCCTCGCATCATTGAAGAAGGCAACCGTCGGGCCTGGGAATGGATGGGCCACAACGAAAGCAATTCTCGACGGCTCAATGCGGTGGACCCGAACCAGGAGCAGAGCATCGTTCGCAACTGCTTGAATACGATTTAACAGGCGACTGGTCGCCGACCGATCGGTTGGCTCAGTTCGGCCCTGCAGGAGACCTGGAGCACGCTCAACATCCTGACGGAAGAGGGCTGCGAATACATTTCGGATTGGGTAAACGACGATCAGCCGTATGTCATGACTCTGGAGAGTGGCAAGACACTGATTTCAATACCTTACAGCCACGTCCTTAACGACAAGCCCCAATACGAACGTGACCATCGGTCGGCCGACGAATTCCAGGCGATGATCTGCCGGCAATTCGACGTGCTCTATCGAGAGGGTGCGGACTCGGGACGTGTCATGGCCATCTCTGTGCATCCATACCTGACCGGAATGCCGCATCGGATTGGGGCGTTGGATGGCGCTCTCGAATACATTGGCCGACATCCGAATGTGTGGAAGGCCACCGGGTCGGAAATTGTCGCTCACTACCGAAACGAAGTTCAAATTGACAGCAGGAAAGCCGGTTGATCTGGATATCTGAAGCCGATATCCGTTCAAGCCTTGAGGGATAAAACCGGCGTCTCCAAGAAGGTGGTAGCCAGAACAGAAGATCGGAACAACCCTGGCGGAGGCGCGTCGTGGCCGGAGCGGCTCCAGAAATTGCCACTTGGAGCAACGGCCTGGATTCTTAGCCATTACGGTTCGCTTCAGTGTCAACTCTGGCAACCAGCGGCGAACGCCCATGGGTTCCATATTCTCTCATTGTGCGAACGAACTGCGCCGTCTGCGGTCCAAAGAACGCATTCCCGAAATCATTTCCGTCGCACAAATTCTTCAACGTCAGCGCCAAGAGCCCGTGCAATACGGTCAAGGACTTGAATTGACGGATTTCGCACCCCTCGTTCGACGCCCGACAAATAGGTCTGATGAACCTTCGCTCGAATGAGCGAACTCTTCCTGCAAAAGCTTCGCGGCCTCCGCAGCCATTGACCTTGAGCCCCACTCGTTGTCGGATATCCATGCGACGAGTGGTTGGCGGCCATGTTCTCTACGCCCCCGTCGTAACCATCCTTCCCGGCAAACTGGTTTCGTCTCAGGACTGCTCGCCCGAAACGAGGAGGGTACTATCATGGACGGGATGATAGGGGACGCAGATTAGTCAAGTGGGCGAAAACCTCAAAGTCGCCGTTACGGCCGCCGGTGCCACCTTGTCCGAGCTGGTGCGCAGGCAAACCTTTACAACCGATATCGACGAATTATTTTGGCACATGGACGTGCGCATGAAGTATTTCGGGGCGCTGCCAACGAGCACGACAGTTGAGGTACGCCGGCTTTCCCATCCTGACTTCCTCGTAGAGGTCGAGGCGATAGCGGTTATCGAGTGATCAGGCGACGTGGCGGTGTGAAGCAAAATCAGTAAATAGTCGAATGCCCACGCAGTTGACGCCGCAGCGGCGAGCAAGTCCTGCAAAGTGAACGTCGTCGGAATCGGTGATGCAGAGCCCTGAAGTGAAGATCGAAACTTAGAGGTTGGCATTGCCCGACCCGGCCTACGCACCCGTGCCCTAATCTTGCGCTAGCGCCTGTTGATAGTGCGATAAAGGGATGCGTGGCGTACTACTCAGTTGCCACCTTTGCGTAGGCCAGCAACTTTTGCGATGCTATCGACCTTGGCGGACTGCTGCTTCACCAGCGCGGCGAGATCATCCGGTCCTGACGGAGCAATGTCTTGACCCGTCAAGGCGACTCGCTCGCGAACCTTTGGGTCTTTGAGTGCGGTAATAATGTCGCCAGCGATCTTTTTGCGCAGCACTTCCGGCATCTGCGCTCCAGCGAGCGCAACCGTGCTCGTCTCGGCAGCGAGGATCGGGTAACCCGATTCCGGGATCGACGGAATATCCTTCGTCAGCGGCGAGCGCTTCTGCGTGCCGGCCGCGATAATCTTGACCTTGCCGGCCTCGACGAAAGGGCGAACGACCACATATGAGGTCAACAGCAGATGAATACGCCCTTCTGACAGATCGCGAGACGCCGCCGCCAGTTCCTTGTAGGGTACGCGTGCGGTCTTCAAACCCTCCTGCTTGATGAAGGCATCGACAGCGAACTCGGTCAGACCCGCGGAGGCTGATAAGTTGAGATCTGGCCGCGCTCGAGCAAGTTGAACGAATTGAGCCAGGTTCCCAGCTTCCAACGTGCTCGGCACGGCCGCTACCAGCAACGTGTCGGCAATCCGCGCGACCGGCGCGAGATCACGGTCGATGTCGTAGTCCAGCTTTCTTTGCATATAAGGATGGGCCAAAAACGATCCCGTCGATGTGATGAGCAGCATATGATCGTCGTTTGCTGCGATCACCGCGCGAATGGCAATGAGCCCGTCTGCGCCTGGCTTGTTCTCGACCACCACGGGCTGCCCCCAGCGCGTGGAAAGATTGTCACCCAGCACACGTGCGACGGTGTCAGCCGCACTGCCCGCGCCAAATGGCAGGATAAAGCGAACGGCCCGCTGCGGCCATTCCGCAGCCAGCGCCTGTGTTGAGCAGAACTCGCATGATCCTAGTAGCGCGACGACGGCTCCCGCGAGCAAGTTGCGGAGAGATAGGGATCCGGCTTTCGGTAGACGAAAAAAGCAGCTTTTCATGGGAGTATAAAACATCATATTCCTCGCGTTGATTTCGATAACGTGATTGCTTAGCCAAACTCATGCATAGTTGGTTGGCGGAAGCGCCGTGATGGCTCCATAAAGTTCGGGGCGGCGATGGATTAGAAGATCAGTGTTGTTCGTTTCGCGCTTCGAGCGCGAGGCCGAGAGCTGCACAAAGCGCGTGACAAAGCCCCTGCGCCCATGAGGAAGTTCCGAGGCTAGGGTATTCTGCGGATAGCCGGCCGGCTGAATAAGCAGACTTGGCCCCGCGATTGCGGAATCCTGGCGGTTGGCGGCGATCAGCAAAATGCGGTTTTCCATCACCCTCTCATGCGCGACATAGCGGAACTCGACGGGCGAGCGCCAAGTTGTCGGCCAGACGATCAGGTCCGCGCCGCGCAAGGCGAGAACGCGCGCCACCTCCGGCAACATGCCCTCGTAACCGACCATCACGCCGACATTGCCGAATGGTGTTCCGAAAATCGAAATTTCGTCGCCTGGTGTTGCCCAGTCGCGTTCCGCATCCCATAAATGCGTCGCACGATACTTACCGAAAATGCCGTCCGGACTAATCGCATAGACGGTGCTGTAGAAATGACCATGCTCATATTCGACCAAGTGCGCGAATAGCCAGAGATTGATGGAGCGGCAGAGCGCAATGAATTGCTTGAGCGCGTTGGCGGAAATGCCGGTTGCCCATTCTGGATCACGGGCGACGGACCGAGGATCAAACAAAAAATGTTCCGGGAGAACGGCGAGATCGACACCGTGGTTGCGCTGGGCCTCCATGCATTGAGCAATCGCCGCGTCTAGCACCTCCTCCGGCTCGCCGGGAGCTGACACTTGAATGGCAGCAATCTGTCGCACCATATCATCGGGCACAATTGGCTCGCGCATGACCTTAGCAAGCGGAGTTTCTTCATAGGCACTGGTTAACAACGAATAGAGTTCGGGCCTGCGGTCAGCGAACAGGTCGTTCGCCAACCCAAATGACTTGTCGTTTGCCACCGACGGCTCGATGTCTGCGTAAATGATCGTTTCCTCGTCGGGTCCGGCCTGTACCAAAACCTCTCCGGTCGGGCTCATGATAAAGGAGCAGCCGGTAAACCGGTTGTACGCCAACATCTCCTGCGGCTGATCCAGCGGTCGGCGCGGCTTGGTGGCGCCTACCACCCAGCACCTGTTCTCCACTGCGCGCGTTGGCACATGATAGAGATACTGATCGGATGCGCCCCAATTCGTTGGATTGACGAGAATCTGCGCGCCGTCAAGCGCCAGACAGCGCGCAGATTTGGGGATCCGCCCGTCCGCGCAAACAAAAAAGCCGAGCTGGCCGAGAGGCGTTTCAAACGTCTTGAAGCCCGTCTGCCCCGGCACAAACCATCGTTTGTCGGCCTTGATGAAAAAATTCTTCTGATACTTGCCTTTAAGTTTACCGTCGGGACCGATCAGCACCGCGCAGTTGAAGACCTCATCGTTGTGGCCCCGTTCGAAAAGGCCGCTGACGACCCAAACGCCGTGCTTGCTTGCTTCTTGCCCAAGCGCTTCTGTGAAGGGACCAGGGATCGGCGTCGCCTTGTGGTGCGCATCCACCCGGTCCTCGAAGAAGTAGCCGTTATTGCTGGCCTCTGGAAAGACAACGAGTTGAGCCCCGGCCGCTGCGGCTTCGGCGATGCGGCCGATCATCCGCTTCAGATTGCGTTCCTGCTCTCCCTCGAATGACAGCATTTGAACCGCTGCCACTTTGAAACGCCCCTCAACCATCGCCAGCACCTCAATCCAGTGATCCGTACATAGTACGGGTGGTAAAGATCAAGCGTACCATTCACCGCGTGATGAAGCCGCAAAAACTGCCGATCCCAGAATTGTTGCCGCTGGATGGCGAAGGTCCGCCGAAGGACCCCTGCACCGCAGCAGATGTCGCCGAACTTACTGGGCGTGGATATTGGCTTCCTTTATGAAGTCCCGCCATTTAGCAAGATCACCTGCGATTTGCCGAGATAGTTCATCGCCGGAAATCCAGATTGGCTCCAGCCCCATAGTCAGCAATTTGCTCCGCAGCTCCGGGTCAGCAGAAATCTTCTTAAATTCAGCTAGCAGCATTTCGCATACGAACGTAGGCGTGTCCGCAGGCGCGAATAGGCCGAACCAATTCGACATCACGAGGCCCGGATACGTTGCCGCGAGCGGCGCCACCCCTGGCAACAGCGCCGACGGTTTTGATCCGGCCACGCCGAGAGCGCTTATCTTTCCCGCTTTGATTTGCGATAGCGCTTGCGCGATGGGTCCGCAGAACATCGTTACGTCTTTGGCCATCAAGGCGTTCATGGCCGGTCCGGCGCTCTTGTAAGGCACGTGGATCATGTCGATGCCGGCTTGCCGCTTAATCATCTCACCGCACAGATGAGCAGGCGACCCGATGCCGGCGGAAGCGAACGTCAACACTCCAGGTTTGGCCTTGGCTGCCGCGACCAGCTCGGCCAAAGTCCGGATTCCAGTCGAGGCATTGACCGTTAGCGCGTTCTGGCTTTCGACAACCGCCGCGATCGGAATCAAATCACGCTGCGGATCGTAGGGCACCTTGAGCAGGTGGGGCGCTATCGTGATCGGCAAGTCGACGGTGAATAGGAGCGTATATCCGTCCGGTGTCGCCTTCACCACCGCCGCAGTTCCGATTGTGCCGGTCGCGCCCGCTCGATTCTCGACGACGGTAGGTTGGTTCCAGTCTTGCGACACCTTCTGCGCATAGAGCCGGATCACGAGGTCGGCCGGCCCCCCAGGGAAAGGCGTGATAAATTGAATCGCTCGCGACGGATAGTTTGCCGCAAGTGCCGGCCCACGTGCTGCAAGGCCGAAGCCCGCCGCCGTGCCGGCCACTACGAATCTCGAGATGAACTCACGCTTGGTAACCATGGCTCTCCCTTCGCATGTCGCAAATGCCGCCCGAAACGGTACAATCAGTGGCACTTGCGTGAACCGACCAGGAAACGAGTTTAAAGGCTTTAAGCCGGCATCACGACGCCAATGGCGGACATGATCTACAAGTTGGCTTCATTGGACCGCTCAAGGAATTGGCTCGCGTCACATGCCTTTTGCTGCATGCAAGATCAAAGCCAAGCGCTCACCCTATCGCTCGTCTGACAAAAGGCTGACGGCGTGCTTCAAGAGTACATCAATTCTTTTTTCTAAAACAAATCCTTTGATGCACCAATGCCAAAATTGGTCCAAACAAACCTGTCGTCAGATGGGTGTTTGCGCGTACAGTTTTTCCGCCGTCACGGTTCGACGTTTCGAACAATTCATTTTTGGTTTACTCCGACGTCAGACGCGGAAAAGCGTGTTCAATGAGCTGTTGCTGCACAGAGCCGAGATGAGCTCGCGTTGCCTCCTCCGCTAACGCTGGATTGCGCTCGCAAATAGCAATCGCAATACGACGATGGGCGGCGGCGTAACGCGCCTGATTATTGATACAATGCGCAGTTTCGCGTCCGTGCCGCCAACTCCGGTCTGACGCGACATGCATAACTGCCTCGAAGATCGTCATCAGCACCGGATTACGCGCAGCAATTGCGACACGCCGGTGAAATGCCGCGTCAGCCTTCTCATAGTCCTCCGGATCGGAGGCTATACGGCTTGCCTCGGCCGCCTCGAACAACTTGTCGAAATCGGCGCGTGTTGCACGCAGAGCAGCGAGGCGTGCGAGCGCCGGCTCGATTGCCATTCTCGCCTCGAGAGTGTCGACGGGATTGGTCAGCTTGGCGAGTTCGCGGCTGAGATCGAGCGTCCCGACGCGCGCATCGCAGACGAAAGTGCCCCGGCCCTGCTGGCGGCGAATTCGGCCCTCAGCTTCCAAGAGGTCGAGAGCATAGCGGATCGCGCGCCGGCTTACACCAAACTCCCCTGCGAGAACGCGCTCTGGAGGAAGTCGTCCACCCGCCGACATGTCTCCGGCGTCGATAAATGCACGAACTTGACCAATGGCAACGGCATTCGCCTCTGCGCGCTTGTTGGATCCTTTGGAATCATTGGTCGCGATCGGCGTCTGAAAATCAATGCTCAAGGTCGTCACCTGATCCGTTGTGGACTTCAGTCGGATCGCTCCGTGGTCACAAGTCTGAAGTGCCCAGAACAATCGCAAAGCGAACCAATAAAGAGATTGGTTCCAGCGTCCAAATTGACTACTGAACCAATTGTGTTAGCGTTTGAGCCAAGGATCAAGCTTCAAATTGTGATGGAGATGAGGAATGTCCACGTCTTCCGCCAGCAACGTCAGGCGTCTCCCCAATCGAGACGCGGCCCTTAAAGCCTTGTACGACGATGTGTTTTCGAAGAACATGTTTCCTTTCTGGGCGACGTCCACGGACGTTGAGCATGACGAGATCAAGCAACTTCTGGGTACGTCGCGCGCTATTCCGTTCCTCTGGCGCTGTGAGGAAGATATTGAACCAATTTTGAACCGCGCGGTCGAATTAGTGACGATGGATGACTCCGAGCGCCGCTCTCTCATCCTCGTAAACCCCGGTCTCGCACCCAAGCGCGCGACCGTGAGCACGATGTATACCGCCTACCGCCTCAACGACGCCAACGAGATCATGCCGCCCCATCGCCATTCGCCGAGCGCCGTCCGCTTTGGGTTGAAAGGCACGGGAAACTTTACCGGCGTTGACGGCGAAGACATCACATTCGGCCCAGGCGACATGGTGCTCACGCCGAACGATACGTGGCACAACCATGGGACGGTCGGAAACGAACAGGCACTCAATCTTTCAGTCCTTGATTTGCCGCTCGTGGAAACCCTCAATGCGGTCCACTTCGAGCATGACTACAAAGAGGAAGAAAGCGGCAAATTGGTTCCGAAGAAGCAGCAGACACCGCGGTTCTCGACGGACTATTCACAGCGCACGTATGGCTACGGCGGCTTGATGCCGCGTTTCGCCGGCAAACAAAAGCGCGGTGCGGGGCTTTCATCGCCGATGTTCGTTTACCGGTGGGCGATGGTGCGCGAACTGCTCGATCGAAATAAGGATCATGAAAGCGACCAACATGATGGACTGATGGTCGAATATATCGACCCGAGTTCTGGCGGGCCGGTTTTCAAGACGATCACGTTCTTTGCGCAGATGCTGCATCCGGGCCAGAAGACGCTTCCGGTCCGCACGACCGCCAGTCTTTTGGTCTCACCATTCGAAGGCAAGGGTCACTCGATCGTCGAGGGCAAGCGTTACGACTGGAAAGAGTACGATACCCTAGCCATTCCGGGTGGCTCGTGGTTCGAGCACCAGAACGACTCGGACAAGGAACCACTCCTTCTGTTCGTTGCCAGCGACGAGCCGACGCTCAAGAAGCTCGACCTCTACAAGAAGTGGGGCCGCTCAGCGTCAGGGGAAGTCAGTCACATTCTGGACTGACAACCCACCGCGTCCGGGCGCGACGGCGCCGAGCACAAATCGCTTCTCCGAGTCCCGTCCGTGCCGAGTCAATCGAATACTAAGCAATTGTCGCATATCGACTGCCCTGGAGGCGGGCAGGTATGGGTCGACGGTACTACCCTCTATGTCGGTCACATGCGGCCGACCAGCGGTACAACCGTGGTCGACATCGCGGATCCGCGCTCGCCGCGGGTGATTGCGAAAATCGGCGTACGCGACGGTTGGCACTCTCACAAGGTTCGCGTTGCTGGCGACCTGATGATCATCAATCAGGAGAAGTTCGGAAAGTCTAGCCGCACCGACGTCGGCGGCGGTGTCGATATCTACGATGTTTCCAAGCCCAATGCGCCGAAATTGATCTCGGAGTGGCGCACCGTTGGCGGTGGCGTCCATCGGTTCGATTTCGATGGGCGTTTTGCCTACATCTCTCCGACGGCTGAAGGATACATTGGCAATATCGTGATGATCCTGGATTTGGCAAATCCGGCGAAGCCCGTCGAAGTCAGCCGTTGGTGGCTACCGGGTCAGTGGGAGGCAGGCAACGAAGAATATCCGTGGACTGACTGGGTGCCGCCTCGCTGTCACCACCCGCTGCGACACGGCGACCGCCTTTATGTCAGCTACTGGCACCATGGCTTTGTGATTCTCGATATCTCGGACATGTCGAAGCCAAAGCTGGTGTCGCACTACAACACCAGCCCGGCTTTTCCTCACCCCACGCATACTTGTCTCGTAATGCCGAAGCCGCTCAAGGGCCGCAATATCATGGTTGTGGCCGATGAGGATGTCGCCAAGCTCTGGCCGGCGCCGCCGTCTTTTACCTGGACATACGACATCACGCAGGAACGCCTGCCGGTTCCAATCTCGACGTTCCAGGTGCCCGGTCTCGACAAGGATGGAAGCCCGCAACCCGCAATGACGGGCTGTCATCAACCCTCAGAACGCTTCAGCGGTACGATCATTCCATTTGCCTGGTTTGCTCAGGGACTGCGACTTGTGGACTTCGCCGACCCGTTTGCTCCAAGGGAAGTGGGGCACTTCGTGCCCGACGCGGCTCCCGGTGCAGACCGGCCTTCTTCCAATGACGTGACAATCGATGCACGCGGGCTTGTCTACCTGGTCGACCGCGTGAATGGCGTCGACATTATCGAAACACCGTCGATCGGATAAGGATTGTGAGATGAATGACGTTACGCACAAACGCAAGGACGTCTACGCGATTGGCAAAAAGAACCCAAACCTGCCATTTCATCCGGCGGTCCGTGCGGGCGATTTCATTTTTGTGTCGGGGCAGGTCGCGAAGGACGCCAACGGAAACATGATCTCGGGGACGATCGAGGAGGAGACGGCAGGCACCATCGATTCGATCAAGCGCATCCTCGCTGAGGAAGGCGCGACGCTCGCCGACGTCGTCCGCGTGACAACTTATCTCGACGACGCGCGGGACTTCGGCCGCTATAACAAGATCTTTGGCGAGTGCTTCAAGGAAGCTGTGCTCGCGCGGACTACTGTCGAGGCGCGCGCGGTGATCAGTACCAAGATCGAAATGGACGCCATTGCCTACAAGCCAAGGTGAGGATGGGTCGATGTTGACCGCTGCGGCCACAGCCTACGCAGGGCGCTTGGTGGAAACCAGACCGCTCGCAGGCGGTGCGCCGGCGCATATTTCGGCGAAAGGTATTTCTGTCGACTTCGCGCTCGATGGCCGTCGCCAGCGCGTCCTGCAGGATGTCGACCTCGCCGTTCCAAAGGGCAGCTTTGTCTCTCTGATCGGTCCGTCCGGATGCGGGAAAAGCACGCTGCTGAAAGTGCTGGCGGGCCTCATTACGCCCACCGAGGGCGAAGTGACGATAGCCGGCATCCCTCCGCAGGAGGCCGCCAAGGCACGCATGATCGGCCTCGTTTTCCAGGACGCAACGCTGCTGCCCTGGAAGAACTCCATCGAGAATGCCGCGTTCCTGCTGATGACCGCCGACGAGTCGATCAAGCGGCCGGACGCAATTGACCGCGCCGCCGCAATGTTGCGGCTGGTGGGTCTCAAGGAAGCGGATGACAAAAAGCGGCCTTCGCAGCTTTCCGGCGGCATGCGTCAGCGGGTCGCTATCGCGCGCGCGCTTGCACTCGACCCCGAAGTTCTGCTGATGGACGAGCCTTTCGGTGCATTGGACGCGATCACGCGTGAGGAAATGAGCCAATGCCTGCTTGATATCTGGGAGCGTACCGGCAAGACGATCGTTTTGGTGACCCATTCGATCGACGAGGCAGTGTTCCTTTCACGCGTAGTGCATGTGATGGGTACTGGGCCGGCACGAATTATCGAAACTCTTCCTATCGCTCTCCCGCATCCTCGTACCGAAGATAGTCATTCTGAACCGGCCTTCGCGGCGGCAGAGGCTCGGCTGCGCAGCCTCCTCATCGAGAGCCACAGACGAGGACGTGCATGACTCAAGCGATAAGCAGCGCTGAGCTGACGGCCCACCAAGGCATTTCCGGGATCCGTCGCCGATTCGACGATCTTTTCCCGCCCATCGCTTTGAGCGCGGCGGTATTGGTCCTATGGGAAGTAGCGATCCGTTTGTTCAATATCCACACATTCGTACTTCCCGCCCCGACCGCGATTGTGGCTTCGCTATTGGAGAACCGAGATCAGCTCGCCGTTGCGGCTCAGGCCACAGCTCTTGAGGTCTTGTTTGGCTTCGTGCTGGCAGCAATTACCGGCGGAGCGGTGGCGCTAATCATCGTCCGGTTCGATAGGTTCGGCCGTGCACTATATCCACTGGTCGTTTTGTTCCAGAATGTCCCGAAGGTCGCGCTTGCCCCAATCTTCATTCTCTGGTTCGGCTATGATCTTGCACCGAAGGTACTTCTGATTGTCGTGATCGCGTTCTTTCCTGTCGCAATTGACATGCTGGCCGGACTGCAGTCGGTCGAACCTTCCTTCGTTTCTCTCATGCGTTCCGTCGGTGCCAGCAACGGCAAAATTCTGTTGCGGGTTCGTATCCCTCATTCGCTTCCGTATCTGATGGCCGGGCTCAAAGTAGCCATCACCTTCAGCGTCATCGGCGCTATCGTCGGTGAATTCGCCGGAGCGAATAAGGGCCTTGGCTATGTCATTCAATTTGCATCGACCCAACTCGACACACCGTTGATCTTCGCGGCGCTGATCGTCGTATCGGTGCTGGGGCTCGCCTTCTACTACGTGGTCGAATTTGCCGAGCGAATGATGGTGCCGTGGGCGCCGAAATTCGATCCAGTTCATCACAATGGCTAGTCAACCCGAAGAGTTTCAGGAAGGAGTGTACTTATGAAGGCAATCTCAATGGTGGCGGTCATCGCCACGTGTTTGAGCACCGCCGCTCTGGCGGCCGATAAAGTCAGCGTTCAGCTCGATTACGTTGTCCGCGGCAATCATGCGATGTTCTTCGTCGCCAAGGCAAAGGGCTACTTTGAGAAGCAAGGCATCGACGTTACGGCCATTCAGCGTGGTACCGGTTCACCGAACGCGATGCGCTTGGTTGGCAACGGGAATGCGGAGTTCGGATTTGGCGATCTTCCGACACTTGCAGTGGCACGCTCGCAAGACGTTCCGGTCGTGGCACTGGCCGCCGTGAACCAGCACAGTCCGCTCGGCATGTTGGCCTTGACCAGCAAGAAAAAGCTGACGAAGCCGCAGGATCTCAAGGGGTTGAATGTCGGCGTGCAGCCATCCGGCTCGACCTACGTCTTTCTCAAGGCCTTTCTGGCTGCCAATGGCATGAGTCTTAGCGACATTAATCAGAGCACGGTCACGCCGCCATACGAGAACTATCTGCTTTTGGGCCGAGTCGATGCCGTCCCTGGCTATATCGACGCCGAAGTTCCGGAACTCGAAGCGAAGGCGGGCGGCCCAGGATCTCTATCCATATTGCAAGGCTCTGATTTCGGCTACACGGTTTATGGATCAGGGCTGTTCACATCCGAAAAGATGATTGCGGAGCGCAGCGACGTGGTTCAACGATTCGTGAATGCCTACATGCAAGCCTTCGCTGATGTCGTTAAAGACCCTCAGGAAGCCGCCGACATCATTATCAAAGCCAATCCGGAATATGGACCGAAGAAAGATGTGTTGGTGAAACAGATCGAAGCTGACATCAAGGGTACCTTCTTCAGCGATGAAACGAAGACCCACGGCATTGGTTGGATGACGAAGGAGCGCTGGGAAAAGACAACCAAGATTCTGCTCGACCAAGGAGCGATGAAACGGGCGATCAATGTTGATGCAGCTTTTACCGACAAATTCTTGAGCAGCGCAAAGCCCCTCAAGCGCTAATCATCAGATAATCAGGAGACGTCCAATGATCCGTTTACTTGGCCGCCAGACGTCGGGAAACGTCCAGAAGGTTCTCTTCATGCTCGAAGAGCTGGGTTTGGCATATGTTCGTGAGGACTACGGCCGGCAGTTCAACAACACCAACACCGACGAATACCGCAAGCTCAATCCGACCGTCAAAGTGCCGACCCTGATCGACGGCGACGTGGTGATATGGGAATCCAATACGATCCTCCGGTATCTTGCAGCCAAGCATAAGCCCACAATGACCGGTACCACCCCGGCGGAAATGACCTATGTCGAGCGCTGGATGGATTGGCAGCTTGGAGCACTGAACACACCTTATGTCGCGGTCTTCAAGGATGCCAGGAAGCCGGCGGCCGAGCGGAGCGCCGATTTTGCCGCCCAGAGCGCCGATTTGATTGCCCAGTTGAAAATCCTCGATGGACACGTTGGTGGCAAATCCTGGTTTGCTATGGATCGTCTGACAATCGCAGACATCTGTCTGGCGCCGATCGTGAAGCGTTGCCTGGAATTTCCCATTGAAAAGCCGGCTTTTGCCGAACTTTCGCGTTGGCAGAAGTCGATCGACGCGAGGGCGTCATTCGCCGTCGCGATCGGCTCGAAGCCAAGCGGGTTAGTTTCGGCGGCTTAGCCGGGCGAGGGGTTCATCCGAAGCGCGTCCTTCCGGCCTCCTGAGGGAGATTCTGGACTTCTGGAATGGCAAAGACCGGTAAGGCCTACGATTACGTTATTGTCGGGGCAGGCTCCGCTGGATGTACCTTGGCAAATCGGCTGACCGAGGACCGGAACATTCGCGTTCTCGTTCTGGAAGCTGGTGGCTGGGACAGGCACCCCTACATCAAGCTTCCGCTCGGCTGGGGCAAGGTGTTGCTCCAGCGCATGTACGATTGGGGCTACGACAGCGAACCGCAGGACGCGATGGCGGGACGCCGCATCGAAGTCGCGCGCGGCAAGGTCGTGGGCGGCTCCTCTTCGATCAACGCGATGGCGTATGTGCGTGGCAATCGTGCCGATTATGATCGTTGGGCATCACGAATGCTGCCTGACTGGTCTTACGCGCATGTGCTGCCCTATTTTCGCAGGTCGGAGAGCTGGGAGCGCGGCGGTGACGCCTACCGTGGCGGCGATGGTCCGCTCGCTACTCGCAAGTCGCGTTATCAAGATCCCCTTGTCGATGCCTATCTGGAGACGGCGCAAGCGGCCGGCCACCCGATCAACGACGACTACAACGGCGCAAGCCAGGATGGCTTTGCGCTCATGCAAATGACGATACGCAATGGCCGGCGCGAGAGCGCCGCGACGGCCTATCTGCATCCGGCTTTGTCCCGGGACAATCTCACCGTGACGACCAAGGCGCATGTCACCCGCGTCGTGCTGGACGGGCTGCGGGCCGTCGGGGTCGAGTATCTCAAGGACGGAGAAAAGCACATCGTCGAGGCTAACCGCGAAATCATCCTGTGCGGTGGAACAATCAATTCGCCGCAAATCCTGATGTTGTCCGGCATTGGTGACGGTGATGCGCTTCGCGCGCTCGACATTCCGATAAAGATTGACCTACCGGGCGTCGGTCAAAATCTGCAGGACCACGCCGCCGCTTTGCTGATCTACGGGCGGCGCGACGAAAGTCCATTACGACGAAACATGCGGCTCGACCGGCTGGCCCTCGGTTTGGCAGGCGGCTACGTCTTAGGCAGGGGATTTGCAACCGATCTGCCGGGCGGTGTTACTGCTTTCGTGAAAAGCGATCAAGCCGAACCGATCCCCGACGTGCAGCTTCTGTTCCTCGCCGGCTCACTGATGGCAACGCCTTACCTGCCACCGTTCAAGCAACCGTATGCCGATAGTTTCGCCTGCCGCATTGTTCTACTGCGACCAGAAAGCCGGGGTCGCGTTGCGCTCGCGTCTGCGGATCCGCTCGCGCATCCTCGCATTTCGCAGGGACTGCTTTCGACGGACAACGATTGGAAAAAGCTGCGCAAGGGTATCGAGTTCTTCCGTCAATTCGCTCGCCAGCGGCAGCTCGCGCCCTTCGTTTCCTCGGAGATTGGGCCAGGCGCGGACGTCAAGACCGACGCACAACTCGAAACGTATACGCGCAAGACCGCGGTGACCGCGCACCATCCAGCCGGAACATGTAGGATGGGGCAGATATCCGATAGCACGGCAGTGGTGGATTCCGAGTTACGCGTGATCGGACTTGACGGTTTGCGCGTGGTGGACGCCTCCGTTTTCCCCGACCTGGTCGGCGGCAATATCAATGCACCAGTCATCATGATTGCGGAGAAGGCAGCGGATATGATTCGTGGAAAGGTCTCGTTGCTACCCGATTAGGGATATTGGAACGTGCAAACCCAGCCCGGGCTGCATGTGTTCGGGGTGCCCTCAAGACATAGTTGGCCGCAAATTAGATTTCGCGGTGTCCTCCGTCGGCTTGTTCAGCACCGAGCGTCACTGGTTGCCGACAGGCGCGTCCCACCTTTCCCTGACCTTGTGACCATCAGTGACTTGGCCATCTGGTCTCGCTCTCAGGATTTTGCAGGTCTTAAGGAACCTCTGATCAACGGCCCGAAGATGGCACACTGGCGCCATTGATTCGGAGGTGGCGCCGATGGACGGACAACTGAGCTTTGCGTCGCTGGACTTTGCCGGGAAGAAGAAGCGCACGAAGCGGGACGTGTTTCTAGCCGAGATGGCAGCGGCGGTGCCGTGGTCGGTCCTGGAGTCACTGATCGAGCCGCACTATCCGAAGGTCGGGCCGCAGGGCGGCCGGCGCCCGATTCCGATCGCGGTGATGTTGCGCATCTACTGCCTGCAGCAGTGGTACCAGCTGTCCGATCCGGGCGCCGAAGAGGCGCTTTACGACATCCAATCGATGCGTGCGTTCTGCAATCTTGAGCTAGGTCGCGATCCGATCCCCGACGAGACGACGATCCTGAACTTCCGGCACCTGCTCGAGACGCATGGGGTGACGAAGGCGGTGTTCGAAGCGGTGGCGGATCATCTCGAAGCGCGTGGCGCGTTGCTGCGCGGCGGCACGATCGTGGACGCGACCCTGGTCGCCGCTTCGCCCTCCACAAAGAACGCCGCGGGCCAGCGTGATCCCGAAATGCGCTCATCGAAGAAGGGCAACCAATGGTACTTCGGCATGAAGGCGCACATCGGTGTCGATGCCCGCAGCGGACTCTTACAATTCTACGGATAACAGTCGACAACCCCAGAAGGCACGGTCGAAATTAGCTGCCCCTCCGCGCCGCGTGTCGATGACGAACGGGTAGAAGAAGAGGAGAGGTCGGAGGAAACAGACGCAGCGGACACGTAGCGACGGGATGTCCGCGATATGCATCGTCATCACGGAACCGGACTATTGAAATCCCGAACGGAGAATTCGGGCGCTTATTCGCGACGAATTATCTGCGAGAGAATCGCGCTGCGCGCCAAGCCGGAGAATTTCGCAGCCGAAATTCTTCAAACCGTACCGAGGGTTTGCAGGGCGAGCCGCCAAGATAAAAAGTCGTTATATAATAATGGCTTATGCGTGGCGGAGGGAGTGGGATTCGAACCCACGATACGGTTTCCCGTATACACGCTTTCCAAGCGAGCGCCTTAAGCCACTCGGCCATCCCTCCGGAGGAATCCTCGGCGCGCGCACTATAGCCACGGGCAGTCCGGGAACAAGCGCCGATGCCGCCCGGACCAGCCCCTTGTCATCGCGATGCCGTAGGACGCGAAGAGGCGCGGGGCGGGAGGGTAGCCCCCACGTTGTGGCCCTGCCGACCCACATCAGTTGACGAGGCGCACCTCGCCCGCCGCGCTTACATCGTAGCCGGTGAGTTCCATCGCCCGGTCGCGAAACGCCGCGCCGCGCATGAAGGTGAATATCGCCTGCAGGCCTGGGAGGAAATAGCTGCGCTGGCGCAACGCAAGATCGAAGTGCTCCCAGGTCAGCGGCACGAAGTCGAGCCCGGCCACCTGCGCTACCGCGCGCGTCGCGATGCCGCAATCGGCGCGTCCCGAGCGCACGGCCTGGGCGATGTCGGGCCCGGTCGGACAAGGCGGTTTCACAATGTCCAGCGCATCGAGTGCGATGCCGGCGCGGGCAAGGAGCGCAAGCAGGAGGAGTTGTGCGCCCGCGCCCTGCGGCCGTAATGCGAGGCGCGCGCCCGCACCGGCAATCGAAGCCATATCGTGCAGCCGCAGGGGATTGCCGGCAGCCACCAGCAATCCCTGCTCGCGGCGCGCGAATCCGATCACGACCGCGTCATGGAGGCCGGGCGTGCGCGCCACCGTATCCACATTTGCCGCGTCATCGTCGCCGTCGAGTCGGTGCAGATGGATGGCCGCCGCCGTCACCTCGCCGCGTGCCAGCCGGCGCAACCCGGATTCGCTTCCCTCCGGCAGGCTCGCGAGTTCGGAGCGGCTCTCGCGCAGCACCCATTCCAGCAGCGGGTCGTGACTGCCTCCGACGATCGGCGGCGCCGGGGCGTGCGCGAGCGCCGAGGGCGAAACCAGGCCTGCCGACAGCCAACGGTCCAGCGCCGTCTTGGGGAAGAGCCATTTGCCGGTGACCTTGGTGCAGGGCACCGCCGCGTTCGCGACCAACTCATAAAGCTTGCGCTCGGAGAGGCGGAGATAGAGGGCAGCTTCCTCAGTCGTCAGCAGGTCCTGCATAGGCAGACTCATGCAGATTTATGATTTTTATACATAAATTGACGATTTTCGATTGAGATGCAACACCTTGCCCAAAGCGAGCAAGGTCAATGCAGGAGAACGTTTCGGCACTTCACCTGGTGCTGTCCGGCGACCCGGCGCTGTTCGCGATCGTGCGGCTGTCGCTCGTCGTCAGTTTGTCGGCGGCGGTGTTCGGCGCGCTGGCCGGCATCCCGGCCGGTGCGGCGCTCGCGCTCACACGCTTTCCGGGCCGGGAGGCGGCGATCGTCGTCCTCAATGCGCTGATGGGATTGCCACCGGTCGTGGTCGGGCTCGCGGTCTATCTCATGCTGTCGCGCAGCGGTCCGCTCGGCTCGTGGGGACTGCTGTTCACGCCGAGTGCGATGGTGATCGCACAGTCGATCCTGATCGCGCCGATCATCGCCGCCCTCGCGCGCCAGACCATCGAGGATCTGTGGACCGAATACCGCGATGAACTCGCCGCGCTCGATGTCGGGCCGTTCGCTCGCATCGCGACGCTGATCTGGGACGCCCGCTTCAGTCTTGTCACCGCGCTGCTGGCGGGGTTCGGCCGCGCCGCCGCCGAGGTCGGCGCCGTCATCATCGTCGGCGGCAACATCGACGGCTACACCCGCACCATGACGACCGCCATCGCGCTCGAGACCTCGAAGGGCGATCTCCCGCTCGCGATCGGGCTTGGCCTGGTGCTGATCACGATCGTGATTTTCGTCAACGCGGCGGCCTGGGGATTGCGGCGCGCAGGCGAACGGCTCGCGGGATGAACATGCGTGCGATTGTCACCGACCTGCCGGTTGTGCTCGAAGACGTGTCGTTCACGATCCGTGGCGTGTCCATCCTCGACCATGTCTCGCTCGCGCTCACCTATGGCGCACCGACAGTTTTCATCGGCCCGAACGGCGCCGGCAAAACCACGCTGCTGCGGCTCGCCATGGGTCTCGATGCGGCCGAGCACCGGGCGCGTCACCTGGGGCGGCCGGGAGAACGTACCGCCCACTCATCGCGCCATCGTGTTCCAGCGCCCGGTCATGCTCCGGCGCAGCGCCGCCGCCAATGTCCGCTATGCGCTCAACGCTGCCGGCGTGAAGCGCGACGGGCAGACCGCGCGCACGGCGGAACTGCTGGCGCTGGTCGGTCTTGGCGATATCGGCAGAGCGGCCGGCGCGCAAGCTGTCCGGCGGCGAGCAGCAGCGCCTTGCGCTCGCACGCGCTCTCGCCAAGGAGCCGCAGATTCTCTTTCTCGACGAGCCGACCGCGAGCCTCGATCCCGCAGCCACCAAGGCGATCGAGGACGTGGTGCGTGCGGTGTCGACGCGCGGCATCAAGGTCGTGATGTCGACCCACGATCTCGGCGAGGCGCGGCGCATCGCGGGCGAGATCGTGCTGATGCATCGCGGCCGCGTGGTCGAAACCGGCCCCGCCGAAACGTTCTTTACCGTACCGAAGACCGAGGACGCCCGCCGGTTTGTCGCCGGCGAATTGCTGCTTTGAGAGGCAACGAAACAGGAGATCTATCATGTTCACGCGCCGCACACTGGTCACGCTTGCCGCACTCGTCACGGTCTTCGCCGCGCTGCCCGCCGGAGCGCAGGACAAATCCATCGTCGTTGCCTCCACGACTTCGACGCAGGACTCCGGACTGTTCGGGCACATCCTGCCGCTGTTCAAGGCGAAGACCGGCATCGATGTGAAAGTCGTCGCGCAAGGCACCGGCAAGGCGCTCGACACCGGCCGACGCGGCGACGCCGACGTGGTGTTCGTCCACGCCAGGGGGCTGGAGCAGAAATTTGTCGCCGACGGTTTCGGCGTGAAGCGCAATCCGGTGATGTACAATGACTTCGTCCTGATCGGCCCAAAGGGCGACCCGGCCGGCGTCAAGGGCATGACGGATATCGGCAAGGCGCTCGTGACCATCAAGGCCAAGGGCGCCCCGTTCATCTCGCGCGGCGACCGCTCCGGCACGCATGTTGCCGAGCTCAATCTGTGGAAGGCCGCCGGCGTCGACATCGCGAAGGAAAAGACCGACAAGACCTTGGGCCCATGGTACCGCGAAATCGGTCAGGGCATGGGCGCGGCGCTCAACACCGCATCGGCGTCGAACGGCTACGTGCTCGCCGACCGCGGCACTTGGCTGTCGTTCAAGAACCGCGGCGACCTCGACATTCTGGTGGCCGGCGACAAGCGCATGTTCAACCAGTATGGCGTCATCCTGGTGAATCCGGCGAAGCACCCGCATGTGAAAAAGGAATTGGGCCAGGCCTTCATCGACTGGCTCGTCTCTCCGGCAGGCCAGAAGGCGATCGCCGAATACAAGATCAACGGCCAGCAGCTCTTCTTTCCGAATGCGACCGTGCCGGGGGCGTAATGCTCGCTCGGGTCGCAGTTGTTCTCGCAGTTGTTCTTGTGGCGGCAACCATGACGGTTCCTGTATTCGCGGCCGAACCGGTCCTGCTCCACGCCGCCGGCAGCTTGCGAGGCGCATTGACGGAGATTGCCGCCGCGTATGAGGCTGCAAGTGGACAGGAGGTACAGGCGAAGTTCGGCGCGTCCGGCACGCTCAAGAACCAGATCACGGCCGGCGAGCGTGCGGAGGTCTTCGCCTCGGCCAACATGGAACACCCCCGCGCGCTGGCGGGCGCAAAAAAGAGCGGCCCCGTCGTGCTGTTCGCCCGCAACCGGCTGTGCGCGCTGGTGCGGCCGGGCCTCGCCGTCACCCCGGCGACGCTGCTCGATCGCATGCTCGACGCGAGCGTCAAGCTCGGCACGTCAACGCCGCGCGCCGACCCCTCGGGCGATTACGCCTGGGAGGTGTTTCGCAAGGCCGAAACAATCAAGCCCGGCGCCGGTGCTGCTTTGGTGAAGAAGGCCCTGCAACTGACCGGCGCTCCGACGAGCGCCCCGGCACCGCAGGGCCGCGCGATCTACGGCTGGCATGTTGCCGAAGGCCGCGCCGACATCTTCCTGACCTACTGCACCAATGCGATGGAAGCGCAGAAGCAGAATCCCGATCAGCAGATCGTTGCGCTGCCCGACGCGCTCGCGGTCGGCGCCGACTACGGCCTGACCGTCATGGACGGCGCTTCGCCGCAGGCTTACCGCTTCGCCATGTACATCCTGGCCGCCGACGGTCAGCGCATTCTGACCGCGCATGGCTTCGGCCTGCCGAGTCAATGAAAGCCGATGTCATCAGGCCGACAGACGATCAGCGCGAGCGACGCGATGGCGGCGGTCGACCGGTGCTGCAGGCGATCGTTGTGCCAAGCGCCAAGTTCATGACCCGGCGGATCGCCGGCGTCTCACTCGAATTTCAGGTTCGCCCGCTTGGCAACGTCCTTCCACTGCTTGATCTCGGCGGCGATCGCGGTGGCGAATTCCGCCGATGTGGTGCCGAGCGCGTCGGTCGACATCGCCCGCAACTTCTCCTTGAAATCGGGCAATCTCGCAATCCGCCGGCACTCGGCCTCGAGCTTCGCGACGATCTCAGGCGGCGTACCTGCGGGCGCGAACAGCCCGAGCCAGAGCGCGACGCTCATGTCGACACCCGCCTCGGTCATCGTCGGAACATCGGGCAGTTCGGGCAATCGCTTCGGCGCGGCAACGGCGAGCGCTCTTATCCTGCCGGACGAGACCTGCGCCACGATCGGCGGCGGCTCGGCAATCGTATAGGTGACCTGATTGGCCACGACACTGGTCACCGACTCGTTGCTGCTCTTGAACGGGATCACCTGGCCGGGCGCGCCGGTCTTGAGCTTGAGCAATTCCGACGCCAGCGTGAACGCCGCGGAGGCACTGCCGTAGTTTGTCTTGTCCGGGTTGGCCTTCGCCCAGGCGATGAACTCCTTCAAACTGCCGGCGGGATGCTTGCCGTTGACGATCATGATGAGCGGATAGCTCGTCATCATCGACACCGGTACGAAGTTCTTGAGCGTCTGATAGGGGATCTTCGGATAGACCGCCGGGCTGACCGCCATCTGACCGGCGGCGCCGAACAACAGCGTGTAGCCGTCGGGCGTCGCCTTCGCCACGACATCCGGACCCAGCATGCCGCTGGCGCCGGGCCGATTCTCGACCACGACGCTGTGGCCGAAGCTCTCTTGCATCTTCTGCGCCACCATACGGGCGACGATGTCGGTACCGCCGCCCGACGCATAGCCGACGATGATCTTGATGTTGCGCGTCGGATAATTGGCGGCGGTCTGTCCGGCGGCCGGGAATGCGGCAAACACTGCCGCCGCTGTTACGCCGAAGAGCGCAATTCTTGTCATCGACATGGAACAGTCTCCTGATGAACGAACTAACCGCTGCAAGGCAGAATTCATGCCATTGTGGAGCGCCGGAGCGGGTAGCAGGCAACGGTGTTCTGCATGTGCCGCGCGCAATCAGCGCAGCGCAGCATCGCTGCTTCAAATCACGGTTGCGCCCTTCCAAGGTCGCGACAGTCCAATTCAAGCGAGGATGCAACCGCACGTATGAACACGCGCAGCCCACATCGCATGTTGCCTGATCGCCGCGCCATCCTGCTTGGACTCGGTAGCGCGCTCACTGCGCCACGAATCGCGTTTGCGCAGACCGTCACCGACAGCGCCGGCCGCCCAGTGCCGGTGCCCGCGAAGGTGTCGCGCGTGTTTCCGGCAGGTCCGCCGGCGGCAATCATGCTTTACACGCTGGCGCCCGAATTGTTGCTCGGCTGGCCGCGCGCCAACCGCGCCGAGGAGCGCGCGTTTCTGCTGCCTGACGTCGGCACGCGTCCTGAGGTCGGCCGCATCACCGGCCGCGGCAACACCGCCAATCTCGAAGTCGTGCTGGCGCTCAAGCCCGACCTCATCCTCGACATGGGCAGCACCAGCGCCACCTACGTCTCGCTCGCCGAACGCGTGCAGCAGCAGACCGGCATCCCCTATGCGCTGCTCGACGGCCGCTTCGACGGCACTGCCGCTGCCTATCGCATCCTGGGTGCGCTGATCGGTCAGCGCCAGAAGGGCGAGGCGTTCGCGCGCTATGTCGACGACACCATCAAGACCATCAAGGGCCGCACCGCGGCGATGCCAAAGGGCGGGCGCCAGCGCGTCTACTACGCGCGGGGTCCGCGCGGGCTTGAGACCGGACTTGGCGGCTCGATCAACGTCGAGACCATCGAGATGTTCGCCGAAAACGTCGCAGGCGGCACGCGCGGCGGCCTCGCCAACGTCTCAATCGAGCAGGTGCTGCTATGGGACCCCGACGTCATCATCACCATCGACCGGGAGTTCGCCGCCTCGGTGCGCAGCGATCCGGCCTGGGCGTCGGTCAAGGCGGTGCGCACCGGCCGCGTTCATCTGTCGCCCAAGATGCCGTTCGGCTGGGTGGACTTTCCGCCCTGCGTGAACCGGCTGATCGGGCTGTGGTGGCTGGCGAAGATCCTTTATCCGGACGCATTCCCCGAAGACATGCGGGCGTTGACACGCGCGTTCTACACCCGCTTCTACCACGTGACGCCGAGCGACGCGCAGATCGACCAAGTGCTCGCAGGGCGGGATTGATCCCACGCTTATGCCCAGCGGCTTTTGCCGCTGAGGATTGGGGCTCGTCTAGCTCACGGTGACCTTTGTGAAATATGGAGGCGGTGTGACGTCTTTGTCGAATTCGATCCAGATCAGTTGCAACCGCTCGGTCGGGGTGAAGGCCTTTTGAAACTCCCGCGGCAAGGCCGACGCCACCGTGCCGATTTTCGAGATCTTTCCTTTCAGCTTGCCGTTCCCTGCATCAATGGCAACGGCTTGACCGACTCTCAACTTGTACCACCGGCCGACCGGAATCCATGCGGCGACAAATCGGTGATCGCCGACCAGTTCCAATAGCGGATCGCCGGCGCGCACGACGGCACCACGGTTGGCCAGGACGGCGGAAACAGTGCCTGTGATCGGGGCGTGCAGCCGGCCCCGGTCGAAGGCGTCGAGAAGATCCGACAGTGCCCGATCTGCTTGCGAGGTGGCGCCGGCCAGCATCTTAATCTGATCGGTCAGAGCCTTTTTTTCGGCACGCAGTCCCTCGGCGTCCTTTTGGCCGTTGTAAGCTTGCTCCGCAGCGGCAGTACGGCTGATGATCGGAAGAAGTCCTTTCTTGTAGATTTCATTGAGCTGATTCTTGCCGTCGACGGCGACCGCCTCGCGGTGTTCTGCCGGAGCCAGCATCGCATTCACGACTTCGCTGCGAACGTCCAATTCCATCAGACGAGCCGCTCGCGAGGCCGCCTCAGAACTCAATCTGGCGAGCCCCTCCAATACTTGCTGCGACGATATCTGAATGACCACCTGGCCTTCGCTGACTCGCTCCCCTTCCTTCACCATCACATCTCGAATGGTAACGGTGTATTCGGTAGCAACGACCGCCGGTTGGGCGAGCACCAAGCCTTCGGCACGCAAATAGACGTTGCCGCCAAAAAAGGCATTGAACACCCAGACCCCGAAGGCGATGACCGCCAGAAGATAGGTCCATTTGATGACGACGCGCTTCACGACAACCTCCACCGCTGCTGTTCCGGAATGTAGTTGTCACGGTGGGAGTTCACGAAAATGAGCTCGCCGAGGATGGCGATGAGCCTCACCGGACGCATGACCAAGTTTTGCATCAACGTGTACAAGGGGAGATAGGGAAACAGCCGCACCGGGAGTCGGACAAGAACGCACACGAGAGCATCCAATGCGGCGAGCCCGAAGAAAATGGCGCCGAGCAGCGTGAAACTGAATTCTCCGATGTTGTTCCACAGCCAGACAAGGTAAACCGGCAACGTCAGGGGCAGCGCGATCGAGAACCAGATGACGTCCAGTACCAGCAAAGCTTCGATCAGCCGAAAGTTCGGCGATAGCGGACTGATGTTGCCGATGCATCTCCTGCACCAGATGGTAATCAAGCCGGCATCCCAACGGAGTCTTTGCAGCGTCAGGGCGGTCAGCGTCTCCGGAGCGTTGGTTCTGGCAACTGCCTCTGGCGCAAAACGGATTTTGTATCCGGCTTGACGTAATTTCATCGTTACGGCCGCATCTTCGGCCACTTCCATATCCAGCCCGCCGACATGCTGAAGGGCGGAGAGGCGAAACGCGCCAAATGCTCCGGATACGTTCGGCACGAGATCGAGGGCATCGCTGACCTGGCGGCCCATCGAAATGGAAATTGCATATTCGATGGCTTGAAAGCGCGTCGTGAGACTCGCGTTTTCATTCGCAACGTTGAGATTGCAGCCGACTCCACCGACCTCCAGATCTGCGAAATACGGCAACGCCGCAGCAATAGCGCCGGGAGCGAGCACGGTGTCGGCATCAATAATGAACACGATTTCACCGGTGCATTCCGCGAGCGCGAGATTGATAGCCGTGATCTTGCTGCTCCTGATCGGAAGGCAAAATACCTTGTCGACCAGCCCCTCCGCTTTCAATTGTTTGACGATGCCGCACATGCCATCGGTTGATCCATCATCGACGATGATGATCTGATCCGCCTCGATCAATTCCACGCACCGCCGGATCGTTTGGGCTTCATTGTGTCCAGCTACGATGGCGCTGGTCGTGAACCTAACCGGCGGCAGCTTCTTTCTTCCGAGAAAGGCAATGACGGCCAAGCCAATCACATAGCGCGGCACGTCGAACAGCAACGTGAACCAAAATAACAGAGCTATCGATGTCGGATCGAGTGAGAGCAGAAAATCAAGCGATATCATTTCGTCATGTCCAAAGGTCCGCTACACGCATTTGATGGCCATGCATTTAATCGCGTCTCGCTGCGGCACGGGGAAATCCGGTGTCGGAGTGCGAGTTCACGAAACGGACTCGCAGAGGATGGGACTATGATTCTCTCTTCAGTCGCGTGGTCTTATTCACTGCGTCACCGAGCGTAAGATGCGCTTCGATGGGTAACGATTTACGGTGGGCTCTTTGGAGGTCGCTTGGACCGCGGCCAGCCTGTGGCGGTTTGCAACGGCAGTCTCGATGAAAAGATGCTGCCCTCCCACTCGAAGAGCAGGACTTGGGTCAAGGCACGGCCGTTCGGAACATTTCTTCCATTCGTTCGATCGTGCGGCCGACCGAACTCGTGACACGGCGGGCTTCTGACTCGGCCTTCGCCGTTCCCGCCGCGCCCGGGGTCGTAGAAAGCGTGCCAGTTATCTCGGGTGTCCGTGCGATGGGCACCGGCTGGATTCGCGCCGAACTGCGGGGTGTCGAAGATTGCGGCAGCGTGTTCTCCTCCGTGGCGGAGGCAGGAGCGCAACTTGCTGCGATGATGAATGCCGCAGCAGATGCGGTGACTAACCTGCGTCTCATCAGTTCCCTTCAGGTATCTCGTTGGTCCACTACCGTCGCCACAGGTTGTGGTTTCCTATAGGAACGATTTGACAAATACTAGAAAGGAAATGTGGTTTAACATTAAACATAAAGTAGGCCTTTTATGTTTGCCTTCCGACAATCAAGTCATTGACAGAACAAAGTTTTCCTCTTGGTTCGCGATGAATACTCAGTGCACCCAGGGGCCCTGACGGTATTGGGCAACCGCCTGCCCCCAGCGATGTGACCGGCTCTGCAAAAAAAGCACGAATCGCGGCGGGATTCGGCGCCGGATCACTCCGCGTCATCACGAGGCAACCGTCCACTCCGGGTCCACGAGGAGAGCAGTCGAGCGGGCTACGGCCGGGCAACACGATGCCGGCTTCAATTTGCACGCGCCTTCGGCGCGGCCACCGACGGACACGAATGCATGTTGGGGTAAGGGATTGCTGGACGGCAGCGGGACCCTGCCGGAGATGTGCTCGTATCGTTTATCGAAATTCCGCTCCGGGCAATTCCCCGGTCCTCACTGACGCCGCTTGTTCTCATAGGTGAAGGGTGCTCCCGTGCAAGCAGGCCGCCTCACTCTATGGAAACGTCACGCACAAGGTAGAGGCCGCGGATACGCCCTGCGGCGCGCGTTGCTATAATTGGCGCTACGTCGCCAGCAGGACATTAATGACCCGCTCCTTCCTCCCCGGCCTCCTGATCGCGCTCGCGATCCTCGCGGTGGGCCTCGTCGTCGCCTTCACGGTCGGGCGCTATCCGGTAAGCTTGAGCGAACTGATCGACGTGCTGTGGTCGCGCGCGACCGGCGGCCACGCCAGCGCGCCGGCGGCAGTTCAGAACGTCATCCTGCTGGTGCGCGGGCCGCGCGTGATCGCCGCGGTACTGGTCGGCGCCGCCCTCGCGGTCGCCGGCACAGCGTTCCAGGGACTGTTCCGCAATCCACTGGTGTCGCCCGACATTCTCGGCGCATCATCTGGCGCGGCGCTCGGGGCGGTGATCGGAATCTACTTCTCGCTCGGCATGATCGGCATCGAGAGCCTTGCTTTCGCGGGCGGGCTTGTGGCCGTGGCGGCCGTCTACCTGATCGGCTCGATGCTGCGCGCGCGCGACCCGATCCTGATCCTGGTACTGACCGGCGTGGTGGTCGGCGCGTTGCTCGGCGCCGGCGTCGGCTTGGTGAAATATCTCGCCGATCCCTACAACCAGCTTCCCGCGATGACGTTCTGGCTGCTCGGCAGCCTTGCTGCCACGGCGGTCTCCGATCTGCTGCCGCTGTTCGGGCCGGTGGCGATCGGCACAATCGTGTTGATCGCACTGCGCTGGCGGCTCAACGTGATGTCGCTGCCGGAGGACGAGGCACGCGCGCTTGGTATCGCGACCGGGCCAATGCGCATCGCGATCGTGCTGGCGGCAACGCTGGTGACGTCGGCGAGCGTCGCAACCTCCGGGATCATCGGCTGGGTCGGACTGGTGGTGCCGCACCTCGCGCGCGCCTTGGTCGGCCCCGACTTTCCGCGACTGCTTCCAGCCGCCGCGGTGCTGGGCGGCGGCTATCTCCTCTTCATCGACACCTTGGCGCGCACCGCAGCGCCGGTCGAAATTCCGCTCGGCATTCTCACCGCCGTGATCGGCACGCCGTTCTTCATCTGGCTGCTGGCCGGAATGCAGAAGACCTGGTCATGACGCTCGCGGGCCGCAACCTCACCATCGGCTACCACGACCGCGAAGTCGGACGCGGGCTCAACGTCGCGCTGGAACAGGGCGAGGTGCTGGCGCTGCTCGGGCCGAACGGCGGCGGCAAGACCACGCTGCTCAAGACGCTGCTCGGCATTCTGACACCGCGCGACGGCGAGGTGGCGATCGGCGGCCGTGCGCTCATCAGGATCCCGCTCCGCGAACGCGCAAAGCTGATCGCCTACGTACCGCAGGTGCACACGCCGACCTTCGCGTTCACGGTCGAGAGCGTGGTGCTGATGGGCCGTACTGCGCACGGCAGCCTGTTCAGCCGGCCTTCGGCCCACGATCGCGGCATAGCTGCGCGCGCACTGGAGCAATTCGGCATTCCGCATCTTGCCGGGCGCCCCTACACGATGATCTCGGGCGGCGAACGCCAGCTTGTGCTGCTGGCGCGCGCGCTCGCACAGGAGCCGCAGTTCGTCGTGCTCGACGAGCCGACCGCGAGCCTCGACTTCGGCAACCAGGGCAAGGTGATGCGGGAGATTCGCGCGCTTGCCGCGTCCGGTCACGGCGTCCTCTTCACCACGCACGACCCTAACCACGCACTGCGTGCCGCCGACCGCGCCTATCTGCTGCGCAACGGCGAGCGCATTGCCGAGGGCGCGGTGCATTCGGTGCTCACGCGCGCGCAGCTCGAAGAACTCTATGGCGCACCGGTCGATGTCCTCACCGACACAGCGGGGGGCGGCACGGCGTTCCTGCCGGGCTGACGCGGCTTGTTGTCGTCATCTGCTTCGGCGACAATTCGCTTGTTCCTCGATCCGCCTCATCGATACCGGGACAATCCGCCATGCGCCGACTTTGCACCGTTGCGATCCTGACTGCCGTCACATTCGGCGCGCGCTCGGCGGCAATCGCCGAAGAGACCGAGTTGCACGTGCTGGCCGCCGGTTCCGTCGCGGCGGCTTTCAAGATTCTGCTCATCGATTTCGCCCGCGAGACCGGCACCAAGGTTGAAGTCAGCTTCGGCCCGGTCGGCGCACTGCAGGCGCGGCTCAAGAAGGGCGAAAGCCCCGATGTGATCGTTCTCACCGCCGCCGCGATGGAGGAACTGGAGAAGGCCGGATCGCTCGCCGCCGGAAGCCGTGCCGAGCTCGGCCGCGGCACCGCCGGCATCGCGGTGCGTGCGGGTGCGCCCGCGCCCGACATCTCGACACCCGAAAAGGTCAAACAGGCGCTGATGGCGGCGCGCTCGATCGCCTATCCCAATCCCGCAGGCGGCGGTACCGCGGGCGTCTGGTTCGTCAACCTCATGGAGCGGCTCGGCATCGCCGGGGAGGTCAGGAAGAAGGCGCAGCCGATGAACCGCGGTTTCGAGATTGCGGGTGCCGTCGCCGACGGGACGGCGGAAATCGGCGTCACCTTCATCAGCGAACTGCTGCCGGACAAGGGCCTCAAGGTCGTCGGCCCGTTCCCCGAATCGATCGGGCTGGTGGTGCCTTACGTGGCGGGCGTCTCGTCGGCCAGCCGGCAGGGCCGGGCATCGCGCGCGCTCGTCGACTATCTGACCCGCCCCGCCGCGCGCGAGGTGTTCAAGGCCACCGGATTGTGATCGCGCGGTTTTGCGCAGCCGCAGCTTTCGCCCTACATTGTGCGTATGAAAGACTCCTATCTCGTCCGTCCCGATCCGCACGATCCGCGGCTCACCGAGCGCGTCACCGGCATCGATCAGACCGGCGCGCGAATCGAAACCGCCGTGACGGTCGAGCGCGCGGTCACGATCTTTCTCAATTCCCAGGAGATCGTCACCGCGATGACGATCAACGACTATCCGGAATATCTCGCGCTCGGCTATCTGCTGAACCAGCACATGCTCTTACCCGACGATGTCGTCACCGGCGTCGACTACGATGAGGAACTGGCGGTCGTGGTCGTACGCACCAAGCGCAAGACCAATTACGAGAAGAAGCTGAAGAAGAAGGTGCAGACCTCGGGCTGCGCGCAGGGCACGGTGTTCGGCGATCTGATGGAAGCGCTGGAGACCATCACTCTGCCCAAGACCGAGCTGCGCACGTCGTGGCTCTATTCCCTCACCAACCAGATCAACACCACGCCGTCGCTCTATCTCGAGGCCGGCGCGATCCACGGCTGCGTGCTGGCGCACGAGGACAAGCCGCTCATCTACATGGAGGACGTCGGCCGCCATAACGCGGTCGACAAGATCGCGGGCTACATGTTCAAGCACCACGTCCCGCCGGGCGACAAGATTTTCTACACCACCGGACGGCTGACCTCCGAGATGGTGATCAAGACGGTGCGGATGGGCATTCCGATCCTGGTATCGCGCTCGGGCTTTACCGCCTGGGGCGTCGAACTGGCGCGCAAGGCCAACCTGACGCTGATCGGCCGCGCACGCGGCAAGCGCTTTGTCGCGCTCGCCGGCGAAGACCGCATCGTGTTCGACCAGGACCTCGCCTATGTCGAGGACGAGAGCGCCAAGCACCGGCGCAAGGCCGCCGTGCATGATGATTGATCCATGACGAAGCCTGTCCTCGGGCTCGTGCTCGCCGGCGGGCTGGCGCGACGCATGGGCGGCGGCGACAAGGCCCGCATCCGGATCGGCGACACGACCATCCTCGAGCGCGTGCTGGCGCGGATCAGGCCGCAGTGCACCGCCATCATCCTGAACGCCAATGGCGATCCGGCGCGGTTCGCCGATACCGGACTGCCGGTCGTGGCCGACACGGTGCCGGACTTTGCCGGACCGCTCGCGGGTATTCTCGCCGGCCTCGACTGGGCGGCGGCACACGCACCCGATATCACCGACATCGTGAGTGTGCCGGGCGACTGTCCATTCCTGCCGGTTGATTTGGTCGACCGCTTGATGGCCGCGCGCGCAGCGCAACAAAAGCCGCTGGCCTGCGCGCGGTCCGGCGACTGGCGCCATCCAGTGGTCGGCCTCTGGCCGATCGCGCTACGGGCCGATCTGCGCAAAGCATTGATCGAGGAAGGCCTGCACAAGATCGAAATCTGGACCGCCCGGCATGGCGTCGCGATCGCCGACTGGCCGGCCGTTCCGGTCGACCCGTTCTTCAACGTCAACACGCCCGAGGATGCCGCCGAAGCCAGCCGTATTGCGGCGCAACACCGCGACGTTTGAGCGCTTGATTGCGATCCTGGAAATGTTCCAATTGTGATAGTGTCAAACCAACAATGACCGGGAGGAACGAGCCATGAAAGCTTTCATCGTCGCCTGCATCGCCGCCGCCGTGATTGCCGTCGGCGCCGTCGCCGTTCTGGGCAGCATTCAGAAGCCAGTCGACGTCGCGTTCGCCACATCGGCCGTGCGGATTTAGACCGGCCAGGCGGCGATCCTACGGTTTGACCTGCACGACCATTTCGACCTCGACCGGCGCGTCGAACGCGAGGCCGGCGACGCTGACCACCGCGCGGGCATGTTGACCGCGCTCGGGCCCAAACACCTCGACCAGCAAGTCGGACGATCCATTCACCACCCAAGGTCCCTTGTTGTATCCCTCAACCGCGTTCACGTACCCGTTCAGCTTAAGGATGCGCCGTATCCTGTCGAGATCGCCGAGCACCAGCTTGAGCCATGACAGATGATTGATGGTGCACTGACGGGACGACGCATACCCTTCTTCCAGTGTTACCTCGCGGCCGACCTTGCCCGGCTTGGGGATGACGTCCTCGTCCTTTTCGTTGACGATCGTGCCCAGGGTACCGGACAGCCAGCAGAGTTCGCCAAGCACCGTACCGGGAATGAAATTGGCCGGTACACGCCGCGGCCGCGGTAGCACGATTCCAAGTTCAGCAAGGCGTGTTTCGACGGTTCCCATTGCGGTTCTGTCAGTAGCAGATCGATTTCATTTACCGACGATGAGCCCGGTCGATGTGATGACGGGTCGCCATTTGGCAATCTCGCTCTTGATGTGGGCTGCGAACACCGTGGATTTCCGCCGATCGGGTCATACCCCTGCGCGATCAGCGTCGAGGTTACCACGGGCAATTTCATCGCAGCCACGAATACTTCTGAAAGCTTCGCAACGATCGCCGGCGGCGTCTTTGCCGGCGCAAGGACGCCCCACCATCCATAGGTCTCGAAACCTGGGAGGCCGGACTCGCTCACGGTCGGCAGCTCCGGCGCGAGTGCCGAACGTTGCTTGCTGGTCACGGCAAGTCCGTGCAACTTTCCGCTGCTCACATATGGCAGACCGGTTGAAAGATTGTCGAACATCATATCGACGCGGCCTGCCATGAGATCGACCAGCGCTGGAACGCTGCTCTTATAGGGAACATGCACGATCTCGGTGCCAGCCATTGCGTTGAAATATTCGCCAGCGAGATGCAGCGGACTCCCGACACCGGACGACGCATAATTGAGCTTACCGGGTTTCCCCTTCGCGAGCGTGACCAAGTCTGCAACCGATTTAACGGCAAGCTCCTTGTTGATCAACAGCACGTGCGGCGAGGATGCCAGCAGGGCTATCGGTACGAAATCGTTGATCGGATCGTAGGGCAGCGTCGCGAACATGGTCGGTGCGACGGCGTGGGTCGCGAAATTCGCGAGTAATAACGTGTAGCCATCCGCGGACGCCTTGGCGACCGCGTTGGAGGCGATCGAACCGCCGCCGCCCGGCCGGTTCTCGATGATGATCGGCTGGCCGATCTTGCTGCTGACGGCGCCGCTGACGATGCGCGCAAGATTGTCGGTCGCGCCACCGGATGCGAGCGGCAGCACGAGTTTGATAGGAGCTGCGGGAAATGATTCGGTGATGCCCTCGTTCGCGCCGAAGGCGAGAAGCGCCGCAGCCGATAACAGGACTCTGATGATCGCCATTGCCAACCCTCGTTCCGCAGGAACGAGGCTTGCAGCGCCTCACCTGCTGGTCGCAGGCAAAAGGCAACAAGCATGCCAAAGCAAATGGAGCATCGTGACTTCGGGGCAATCAAGCCGGACGGCAAACTAATTGCTAAACTAATTGCGCGCGACCAACGTCAGCACACTTCAGGGTAGGCCGCGCGAGGGAATTGTACATCTCGAAACACGTGCACCCGTAACTGGAACACGGTCCGACGGCAACAATTTGGATGCACGGATGGTGACCTGCTCTCCACATTCATGAGGAGCCTCTATTTGCGGCGCGCTTTGAACGAGACTGACGAGCACTTGCGCGAATGACCGCAATGCGTAGCTCTCAACTCAGTCACAACAGCATCCGTGCGATGGCGTCTAAACCATCACCTGTCCGCCATTGGCCGACAGGGTCGAGCCGGTAATCAGGCCGGCCTCGTCGGCGGCGAGGAAGACCACGCAGCGCGCCACCTCCTCCGGCTCGCCCAGGCGGCCGAGCGGAATTTGCGGCAGGATGTTCTTCTCCAGTACGTCCTTCGGCACCGCCTTGACCATCTCGGTCGCGATATAGCCGGGGCAGATCGCGTTGACCGTGATGCCGGCCTTGGCGCTCTCCTGCGCCAGCGCCTTGGTGAAGCCGACTTCGCCCGCTTTGGCGGCGGAATAGTTGCACTGGCCGAACTGGCCCTTCTGGCCGTTGATCGACGAGATGTTGATGATGCGGCCGAACTTGCGCGCCCGCATGCCTTCGATCACCGGCCGGCACATGTTGAACAGCGAGCCGAGGTTGGTGTTGATCACCGCGCTCCATTGCTCGGGAGTCATGCGGTGCAGCGTGGCGTCGCGCGTGATGCCGGCATTGTTGACCAGCACGTCGACCGGGCCGAGATCGGCCTCAACCTGCTTCAAGCCCGCGACGCACGCGTCATAGGACGAGACATCCCACTTGTAGACGCTGATGCCGGTCTCGCCCTTGAACTTCTGCGCCGCTTCGTCGTTGCCGGCGTAGTTGGCCGCCACCTTGTAGCCCGCGGCCTTCAGCGCCTTCGAGACCGCCTCGCCGATCCCGCGCGTTCCGCCCGTCACCACTGCCACGCGTCCCGCCATCACTGCTCCTCCCAAATATTGTCAGGTCGGCGGTCATCCGCGCGCGGACAGCCGCCAATCCATTGACCGATACCTTAAAGACGTAGATGGCCGGGACAATAGGGCGTTCACGCCCGTCTTCGACGGGCCATGCCCGGCCATGAGATCGGTTAAGTCGACACGGGTCTAGGTTACTATCGCTCCACGCACATCGCGATGCCCATGCCGCCGCCGATGCACAACGTGGCGAGGCCCTTCTTGGCGTTGCGCTTCTGCATTTCGTAGAGCAGCGTCACCAGCACACGCCCGCCCGACGCGCCGATCGGGTGGCCGATCGCGATCGCGCCGCCGTTGACGTTGACCTTCGAGGTATCCCAGCCGAGGTCCTTGTTGACCGCGCAGGCCTGCGCGGCGAACGCCTCGTTGGCCTCGATCAGGTCGAGGTCGGCGATGTTCCAGCCCGCCTTCTTCAACGCCGCACGGGAGGCCGGAATCGGGCCCGTGCCCATGATCGCCGGGTCGACGCCGGCATGCGCCCAGGAGACGATGCGGGCGAGCGGCGTCTTGCCGCGCTTGGCCGCCTCGCTCGCCGTCATCAGCACCACGGCGGCGGCGCCGTCGTTGATGCCCGATGCGTTGGCGGCCGTCACGGAGCCGTCCTTGGCGAATGCGGGACGCAGCTTGCCGACGGTGTCCATGGTGACGCCGGCCTTGGGATATTCGTCGGTGTCGACCACCACGTCGCCCTTGCGGGACTTCACCGTCACGGGCGCGATCTCGTCCTTGAACTTGCCGGCCTTCTGGGCGGCCTCGGCCTTGTTCTGCGAAGCGACCGCGAACTCGTCCTGCATCTGGCGGGTGATCTGCCACTGCCTGGCGACGTTCTCGGCGGTGTTGCCCATGTGATAGCCGTTAAAGGCGTCCCACAGGCCGTCCTTGATCATGGTGTCGATCATCTCGAAGTTGCCCATCTTCACCCCCTGGCGAAGATGCTGGCAGTGCGGCGCCATGCTCATCGATTCCTGGCCGCCCGCGACCACGATCTCCGAGTCGCCGTTGAGGATCGCCTGATAGCCGAGCGCGACCGCACGTAAGCCAGAGCCGCAAAGCTGGTTGACGCCCCAGGCCGGGCTCTCGACCGGGATGCCGGCCGCGATCGACGCTTGACGGGCCGGGTTCTGCCCCTGCCCGGCGGTCAGGATCTGACCCAGAATCACTTCTGACACGTCCTTGCCCTCGACGCCCGCGCGCTTGAGCGATTCCTCGATCGCGACCTTGCCCAGATCATGGGCCGGAAGGGTCGCGAACGCGCCGTTGAAAGCCCCGACCGGGGTACGCGTCGCACTGACGATGACGATGTCGTCTTTCATCTGAAACTCCTCTATCCGGGGCGAAATCTGGTGGCCGCGACGGGCGGCCTGCGCTGCGCGCTCATCGCCGACGCCATGCCGACTGTCCGATCGTTGTCTCGATAGCCCGTTGGGCCGTATCATGTCCATATGACCGCCGATCGACGCAGCCGCAAGGACGGTCAATGGCCGCACGGCCTCCCCGCGTGCAACGCCGGCATGCGCGGCAAAGCGGTGGCGCGGCGGTTGCACAAAACGGTGGCTCCCCGCCGCGAAAACTGCTTATTTTACGCGTCGATGCCGCGCACCCGCCGGCTCGGGCGACCAGAAGCGATCGATATGGCCTATCTCGCCGAACCGGTCACGATCAAGCGCTACGCCAACCGGCGACTCTACCATCCTGCAGGCCGTTACATGTCGCTGGACGGCCTCACCGGCATGGTCGATGACGACGAGGACTTCGTGATCCTCGATATGCCGAGCGGCGAAGACATCACGCGTTCAATTCTCCAACAGATCATTCCGGGGCGCGCCAAACATGGCTGACACCAAAGAACCCGTCACCATCAAGAAATACGCCAACCGGCGGCTCTACAACACCGGAACCAGCACCTATGTGACCCTCGAGGACCTCGCCACCATGGTGAAGGCGGGCCAGGACTTCGTAGTTTTTGACGCCAAGACCGGCGAGGACATTACCCGCTCGGTGCTGGCGCAGATCATTTTCGAGCAGGAGAACAAGGAGGGGCAGAGCCTGCTGCCGATTGCGTTCCTCCGCCAGATCATCCGTTTCTATGGCGACAGCATGCAGATGCTGGTGCCGCGTTATCTGGAAGTCTCGATCGAGTCGCTCAGCCGCGAGCAGGAGAAATTCCGCAACCAGATCACCCAGGCCTTCGGCAGCGGCCCGTTCGGCGCACTCGAGGATCAGGTGCGCCGGAACATGGAAATGTTCGAGCGCACGTTTGCGATGTTTACCCCGTTTGCCAAGCGCGACGCCCAAGGGGGCGCCGCGACGGAGGCCGAGAAGCTGACCCCGCAAACGGGCGGCGGCGAGGAGATCAACGATCTCAAGCGCCAGATGGACGAGATGCAGAAACGCCTCGATCGCATGAGCGATAAGGACAAGAGCTAGTGGTCCGATTCTAACATTCGCATCCCGTTTCGGCGGGCTCGTTTTGCGAATGTTAGAATCAAAGGACCACTAGCAAGTATAGGTTGCTAGTGGAGTTTTGGATTTGACATTCGCTTTGCGAACTCGCGGTGAGGTCGGTAGCGAATGTTAAATCCACTCCACTAGCTTTTGCTCCGATGACCTTGGATCGGTCCTTCCGCTCGTGCGAGTTCCCGGCTCAAGCGGGTTGGTTCACACCGACGCCGCAGCAGGCGAAATCTCCTCGTGCCGCCAAGGCCGGTTCGGCGACGCCAGCCCGACCAGCGCACCCTGCAGGTAGTCACAGCCCCACTCTGCGAGAACCGCTGCGGCCGCCTCGTCCTGCACCCATTCGGCGACGGTCTCAAGACCAAGGCGCCGGGCGAGGTCGATCAGCGTTTGCACAAAGGCGCGGTCATCGTCGGAGCGGTTGAGATTCTGCACGAATGCGCCATCAATCTTCACGAGATCGACGCCAAGCTTGCGCAAATTGCGGAATGAGGTGTAGCCCGCGCCGAAATCGTCGATCGCGATACGGCAACCGCGATCCTTGACGCGCGCGACGAAGCCGCGGGTTTCGTCGATATCCTGGATCGCCGCCGTCTCGGTGATCTCCACGGTGAGACGCTCGCCGATCCCAGGATGGGCACGCAACATTGCGCCGAGCGCTCCCCACCAGTCTGGATCGACGGTCGAAGCTGCCGATACATTGACACTCGCTTTGAGGTCGGGCGCGGCGACGAGTTCTGCCAGTGCGAGTTCCAGCACGCGGTGGTCGAGCATTCGGATGAGCCCGAGCCGCTCGGCCAGCGGCACCACCTCATTCACCGCCAGCAGGCTGCCGTCGGCGCGCTTGATCCGCATCAGGCACTCATAGAAGGCCGGCTGGCGCGAGCCGATCGCCACCACCGGCTCGTAGACCAGAAAGATTCGCCGCCCGTTAAGCGCGGTAATGATCTCTTCCGTCGCACGGACGTTTTCCCGCCGCCGCGCCTCGCGCTCCAGGTTCGGCACATAGGGATGAAACGAACCCCGGCATTTGGCCTTGGCACCGTCGAGTGCATCCTGGGCGCGGCTGAGGACGTCGCGCGCCGTGCGAGCATGCCGAGGCGCAGTGACTCCGCCGATCGTCACCGTCACGGCCACAGGACCAGCCGCGGTCTGCACCACCTGGTCGCGCACGTTCACGAGCAGCCGGTCGGCAGCGATCTGCATGTCGTCGAGCGTGCAGTTGTTGAGAATAATGCCGAGCTTGTTGCCCGAGAAGCGGCCGAGATGATCCTTGCCGCGCAAATGCGCACGCACGCGCTTGCTTACTGCCGCGATCACCTCGTCGGCAACATCGAAGCCGTAGGTCTCGTTGATACGGCCAAGATTGTCGATCGCGACCAGCAGGAAACCGCACGACGACTGAAGCTTGCCGGCCTCCTCGATCGTCGCTTCGAGGACTTCGCTCAAGCGCCATCGATTCATCGCGCCCGTCAGCACGTCGAAGCTCGAGAGATGAGAAAGCCGCTGCTCGCGCTCGTGGCGCTCGTTGATCGTGCGTACGACGCCGTGCGCGCGCGCCGGCTTGCCGTCGTGGCCGGCAAACCAGCGCCCGGTATCTTCAAGCCACAGCAGGTCGGCGCGCGCGCCAAGTCCGCGCAACGCGTACTGCACCTGATACGGAACACCCCCGCCCGCATCGGGCTCCACCGAGCGCATCACCGCATCGAACCGCGTCGGTCCGGTTGTCGGATCGACGTATTGTGCGAAGGCGCGGCCGCTGGCGATGACTGACGGGTCTTCGAGCTTCAGCGCGCCGCAAACGTTCGGTCCCCAGACAAGTTCGTCGGTATCGATCCGCCAGTCATACGGGACTTCGCCGATCGAGGCGAAGATTGCATGCGGATCAAGCGGGCTTGTAGCGGCCGCAGCGCTGCAACTCGCTGCATGCGCTAGGCCGGCCGGTGCTGTCTGGCGCGAATGGTCGCGACCCTGCGCTACGCCCTGAGTGGACACATTCGCCCCATTCTCGGCACAACCCGGCACGTCGAAGCGCGGGCAATTTCGCCGGCCAACCTATGGAAAAAGCATAAATTATTTGAGAACCGGCAACCCAAGATTGCGGCCATTCTTGACCCTTCCGCGCAGGCAACCGGCCCGGCATACCGCTTGCGAGGTCACTCCATGAAGCCCGGAATGTTTCAACCCGGTACAGGAGGCGACAGCAGCGGCAATCGTCGGTCCTAGATTGCCCGCTGCCAAGCCGGTCGATTGCGTCAGCCCGGCACATCCGCCGGGACCAAGTTTGTGGGACCGGCGAGCGCTCCGGCTTCAAGCCGGGCGCTCGTTCGGGTCGCACCTGCATCTTCGTCGTTCAGCATGGTCGCCGGTCAATAGCCGAGCGCGCAGCCGTCCTTACGCGGATCGGACCCGCCGATCAGCACGCCGCGCTGCCAGTCGATGCAGATTGCCTGCGCGCCACCGTGCGGCGCATAGGCCATCGCCACATCGTGCCCGCGCGCCTCAAGCCCCACCGCGGTCTCCATTGGGATGCCGCGCTCGATCACGGTCTCGTCGCCGACAAAGAACGCCCGTGGTGCATCGATCGCCGTCTGCACATCCATGCCGTAGTCCACCATGTTGGTGACGAGTTGGACGTGTCCCATCGGCTGGTAGTGTGCGCCCATGACGCCGAACGCCATCTCGATGCGGCCGTCGCGGCCGGCGAGCGCCGGGATGATGGTGTGCATCGGCCGTTTGCCGGGACCGAACGTGTTGGGATGCGCGGGATCGACCACGAAGCAGGCGCCCCGGTTGGTCAGCATGATACCGGTCTGCTCGGTGCAGATGCCGACACCAAAATACGAAAACAGCGTGTTGATCACCGACACCGCCTTGCGGTCGCGATCGACCACCGTGAGATAGACGGTGTCGCTGCCGGGCATCGGCGTGCGCGGCAGCGCGACGCGGCGCGAGCGGTCGATGCGGGCCGCCAGATCCCGGGCAAACGCCTTGTCGATCAGCGCCGGCACCGGAACGCGCATGTGCGCGGGATCGGCGAGGTGTGTGTCGCGCACCGCGTAGGCGAGGCGCGCGGCTTCGAGCATGAGGTGGAAGCGGTCGGGACCTGACGGATCGAGCGCGGCGAGATCGAACTCCTCCAGAATGTTCATCAGCACCAGTGCGGTGAGTCCCTGGCCGTTCGGCGGCAGTTCGTAAAGGTCGAGCCCGCGATAGTTTGTCGTGATCGGCGCGACTACTTCGCCGCGATGATTGGCGAAGTCGTCCGCCGTCAGGAACGAGCCGCGCTCCGCGACGGTCGCGACCATGTCGTCGGCGATCGGACCGCGATAGAACGCCCGCGGTCCCTGCGCCGCGATGATCTTCGAGCGTCTGCGCCAGCGCGGGAAATTTCACCACGTCGCCTTCGGCGGGCGCTTTGCCGTCGAACAGATAGTGCCGCGCGGCACCGGCATCGGCCCGCAGCTTGGCCACCACCTGCGCCCAGTCCCAGGCCACGCGCGCCGTCACCGGAAAGCCGTGCTCGGCGAGACGGATGGCGGGCGCCAGCGCGCGATCGAGCCCGAAGCGGCCGTGGGCATCGAGTATCGCCGCCCAGGCGTCGACCGCGCCCGGCACCGTGACGGCGTGTATCGAGTCGCCCCCGATGGCGCCGATCCCCTTGGCGAGCAGCGCCTCGGTTGAGGCGCGCGCGCCGGCGCGGCCGCAGCCGTTGTAGCCCCAGATCGGCTTGCCGGGATCGGCGATCATCGCGAAGCAGTCGCCGCCGATGCCGGTCATCTGCGGCTCGACCACACAGAGCACGGCCAGCGCCGTTACCGCCGCGTCGGCCGCGTTGCCGCCGGCGCGCAAGGTTTCGATGGCGGCCAGCGATGCCAGCGGATGCGACGTCGCCGCCATGCCCTCGCAGGCGATCACCGGCGAACGGCCGGGCAGATGAAAATCACGGCTCACGGGAATCGCCTGTTGAGAGAGTGGTGGCTCTTGCCTCGGCGCTACACTATTGAAGAGCGAGCCATTCGGCTACGTGCTGTTCCGGCCATCCGGGTACGTGCTGATCTCAGGGAGAACGCCATGACACTGACGCTTGCGCAAGCCCGCTCGATTCTCGACAAGACGCTCGCCACCGCACGCGAGAAGAAATTCCGGCCGATGGGCGTTGCGATCGTGGACAGCAGAGCGGCGCTCAAAGCCTACGCCGAAGAGGACGGCAGCCCGATCCTGCGGTCGAAGATCGCAACCGGCAAGGCGACGGGTTCGGTGCTGTTCGGTGCCGGATGCCGGCGGCTGCATGCGATCGGGGTCGAGCGTCCGCACATGGCGGCGGCGCTGGTCGAAATGACGGGCGGCGCGCTCGTGCCGGTGGTGGGCGGCGTGCTGATCCGCGATGGATCGGGCGCGATCATGGGCGCGGTGGGCGTATCGGGCGACACCTCCGACAATGACGAGCTGTGCGCGATCGCCGGCATCGAGGGCGCGGGCTTCAAGGCCGACACCGGCGGCTGAGCGCCAGCACCGTTCAGCGCGGCGGCAGGTCGTCACCTTCGACCATGATGTCGTGCCGCTTGGCGCGCCGACTGACCGACACACCGATCAGCAGGTCAACGAAGGCCAGCACCGTGATGAACAGGAAGGCCGGCGTCTGCGCCTGTGGCACCAGCGCGAATTCGGCCGCCATGGCGGCGAACAGGATCAGCGCCAGCAGGTGATCCATCACCGCCTTCCTGGCGCGCGCCGCTTTGAGCACTTCGAGATAGAGCAGCAGCATGGCGAGGACGACCAGCGCGTCGCCGAAACTCACCGCCATGTGACGATCCGCCGGGAGCGGAATTGCATAGAGCTCGGTCGCGACCGGCGTATCCAGCAGGAACGCCATCATGTTGTAGAGCGCGAACGGAATGAGCAGGAGCGGAAAGGCGATCAGGAACATGGCTGTCGCTTCTCCCCGAACCTGAGAGCTTCGAACGCCCCTTTAGCCGTCAGGCCTCTTTTCGCGGCTTGAGAATCTGCCGGCCGCGATACATGCCGCTTTTGAGGTCGACGTGGTGCGGACGGCGCAATTCGCCCGAATCCTTGTCCTCGACATAGGCCGGCTTCTTCAGCGCATCGGCGGAGCGGCGCATCCCGCGTCGCGACGGCGAGGTTTTTCGTTTCGGGACAGCCATTTGAAACTCCTGATCCTTTGGCGCCGGGCGCCGCAATTCCGGATGTCATGGAAGCCGGGCTTATAGAGGAAGCTTTTCCCCAAGGCTAGGGGCCCCGCCCGGCTGGACGGACCCTGTCAGCGCCGCGGTTTGGCACAGCCGGCGAGCGATGCCTGGGCGGCGGCGCGGACCTGGTAGATGCCGGCGAGCCGGCGCACGGCCGGCCCCGGCTGCCGAGCGCTGCGGCGATGCGGATTGGGCAGCACCGCCGCGAGCAGCGCCGCCTCGTGGGGCGTGAGCGAGCGCACCGGCTTGTTGAAGGCGTATCGGCTTGCGGCCTCGGCGCCGAATTGGCCCCGCGGCCCCCATTCGGCGATGTTGAGATAGATCTCCAGCACCCGCCGCTTCGGCAGCACCAGATTGATCCAGAGCGCCAGCGGCAGTTCCAAGGCCTTGCGCACAAAGCTGCGGCCCGGCCAGAGAAACAGGTTCTTCGCCACCTGCTGGGTGATGGTCGACACCCCGCGCGCTTCGCTGATGTCGTCGGCCTCGTCGATCCGTTGACGCAGCTCCTTGAGGTCGACGCCGTGATGGAAACAGAAGCGGCCGTCCTCCGATGCAATCACCGTGACCGGCAGGACCGGCGCCATGCGGTCGAGCGGCACATAGGTGCGCTCGACCCGTAGGCCTTTGGCCCAGCGCGCCAGCATCAGCGTCGAGACCGGATTGACGACGCGGTAAACCACCGTGAGCAGGTAGGGCAGCAGGAGGACGACCAGCACGACGATGACCAATATCCAGATGAGCCGAACCACCCACCGGCGCGGGCGCGGCGCGGGCGGGCGCCGCCGCTGCGATGCCTCCGACGTGCGCTGTGCGGCTGCGGGCATGAACGTCCAGTTGGTTATGACGCGAACCTTTGGCGTGATTTGCGCTTGCACTCTCTCACATGTTCGCCGCCCGCGCCGCTTGCTCCTGCGTCAAGGGCTCGAACGTAGAGCAAGCCAACGCTCCGCCGCCCGTATTGTTTGGCGGGCGCCGGGTTCGCCCGTAGTCTGAAGTTCAATTACGTTGCTCCCGAATAATGAGGGCGCGCGGAACGCCGGGGTCGCATTGGACCCGCGGGCCTCGGCGCCTCGCGACACCGAGGCTTGCCGAGTAGTCGTTAGAGCCGCAAGTCCGCCGGTACCTCCGGCGTCCCGCGCGCGGTGTTTGAGGCTTGCTCCGTTCGACCCCCGGCGGGCAGACCTTGTACCCACCGCTGGTGACGCACGGCCGGTGCGTCGGGTCGTCGAACGGCTTGGGCCGCCATGACGGACGCTGCGTTGCGCCCTTCACGGCCACCGCACCGACCTTGCCGGATGTCTCCAGCTTGGTCCCGAAGGCTGCGTTGGCGCATCTCCGCCACCGCCCCTCCGGCTGTCCCCGCGTTCGAGCGCCCTCGAGCGCGCGCCCTTCGTTGGGACAGGGCGCACTAGACATATATTCCTAGTACGGTTCTGTCAAGGCTTGGGCAAGAGCGTGGATGATCGCCGAAACCGCGACCAACGATCAAAACACGTTCATCAGCAGCGTCAGGATCGTGTCCGCCACGGTGAGAAACATGTCGAGAATGACGTCGAGGTCGACCGGCATAAGCCGGACATGCCTGCGTCACGCGGCAATTCCATGACAGGCGCGATGATCCAACTGAAAAATTGTAAGACCGTAGCCGGGACGGGTCCGCCTCGCGGGGATGTGTAGGCGAAGGCAGGCCTCGCGCACCCGCCGTCACAGATCGGCATCGGCTCGGAGGCAGATTTCCGTTTATTCAGGACCGTCCGTGCCGCACACTCGCTTGGCCGCGACTCGCGCCACGGACAGCAAGCGGAACCGCACGCTTTGCCCCGCGCCAGAAACAGAACCATGAGCCCGGATAACATCCCCCGCCCGCGCCGCCTGCCCTATCCGGTCCGCGTTGCCCGCGCCCGTCCGCGCCTGCTGATCTCGGTCGCGCTGGGGCTTGTGGTGATCGTATTGCTGCTGCCGACCGGCATCGGCACCGCCCGCATTCTGCTGACCGGCTGGAACGCCGGCATCGTGTTCTACCTGGTGCTGGTCTATTGGCTGATCGCGCACACCCACGTCGGGGCGATCCGCTCGCACGCCGCGCGCGAGGACGAAGGAAGAATGGCGATCCTCGTGCTCACCGTAACGGCCTCGCTCGCGAGCCTTGGCGCCATCGTCGCCGAACTCAGCACCAGCCAGGGCGCCACCCGCACGCCGGGACAGCTCGCGCTCGCGACCCTCACCATCGTGCTATCGTGGTTCTTCATCCATACGATTTTCGCGCTGCATTACGCGCACGAATTCTACGGCTCGGGCGGCAAAAGCAGCGGCCTCGATTTTCCCGGCGACGAGGAACCGGATTATTGGGACTTCGTCTATTTCTCCTTCGTCATCGGCACGACCGCGCAAGTCTCAGACGTCGCGGTCGCCTCGCGGCCGATCCGTCGCGTCGTCAACGGTCACGGCATCGTGTCGTTCTTCTTCAACGCGGCGCTGCTGGCGCTGATGGTCAACATCGCGGCCAGCGCGATTTGAGGCGGACGGGCGGTGCATTCCGGCTAAGCCGAGCGAAGCATGGCGGACAGTGCGCGGTGATCGCAGATGCGCCTTGACCTTATGTATCCTTCAGGATACATAAGGTCAAGGTATCCTTCAGGATACGATCTGCCGCGATGGAAATTCGCCAGACCGAACTCTTCGCCCGCTGGCTTGTTGGCCTGCGCGATCGACGTGCGCGGTTGCGGATCGCCGCCCGTATCCGTCGGTTGTCGCTTGGCAACTTTGGCGACGTGAAGCCGGTTGGCGGCGGCATTTCCGAGATGCGGGTCGACTATGGCCCCGGCTATCGCGTCTATTTCGTCCAGCGGGGCGAAACGCTGGTCATTCTGCTTGCTGGCGGCGACAAGCGCACACAGGGCCGGGACATCGCACGGGCACGCGAACTCGCGCGCGAGGATTAGGAGGTTGCATGAGCAAAAAAAATGCCAAACTCAAGACCCTCCCGTGGGACGCCGCACAATACCTGAAGACCGATGAAGACATTGCCGAATATCTCGACGCGGTGTTCGAGGACGGCGATCCGGAATTGATCCGGCACGCTCTTGGCGACATTGCCCGCGCCAAGGGCATGACTGAAGTCGCGAAAGCCGCCGGCCTCGGGCGCGAAAGCCTGTACAAGGCGCTTTCGGCGCAAGGCAATCCGGAATTCGCCACAGTGCTGAAAGTGATCCGCGCGTTGGGGCTAAAGCTCAATGCGGCGTCAGTACGTCGGCGGATTAGCCGAAGGCGTAATCCGCCACTTTCACGTGGATGGCGGATTACGCTGCGCTAATCACGCCAACGTGCTCGTTTGAAGTGCTGATCAGCGGCCAAATTGCTGGCTTCGGACTGTCTGCCCAAACTGTACCGGCAATGAAAGCCTCTGGCCGAGCATCCCTACGATCGGCCATCTCCTCGTCGTTAGTGTGAGACAGTTTCCACGTGAAACCCGGGACGCCCGGTTTTGTAATCAGATTTACGCGCAACGCGGACGACCCCATTGCGTGGAACCTAACCGATCGTTAGTCATTACTGCTTGCCTGATACTACGGGCTGCAACGCTCATGTACGCGCGACCGCGCAACCTGCTCAACATATAGCGACGGCCGGCACCGTCAATGTGCCGCCGTGCTGACGTCCGCTACTCCGCCGCCGTCCGCCCTGCCCCGCCGGCACCAAACCGTCGCTCGATATAGTCGATCACCATCTGCTTGAAATCGGCCGCGACGGTCGGGCCGCGCAAGGTCACCGACTTCTTGCCGTCGATGAAGACCGGCGCAGCCGGCGTCTCGCCGGTGCCGGGCAGCGAGATACCGATGTCGGCGTGCTTGCTCTCGCCCGGCCCGTTCACGATGCAGCCCATGACGGCGACATTGAGCGTCTCGACGCCGGGATACTGCTTCTTCCAGGCCGGCATCGACTCGTGGATAAAGCCCTGGATGTCGCGCGCCAGTTCCTGGAACGTGGTCGAGGTGGTGCGGCCGCAGCCCGGACAGGCGGCCACCAGCGGAACGAACACCCGGAAGCCCATGGTCTGCAGCAGTTCCTGCGCGACCTTCACCTCGAGCGTGCGGTCGCCGCCCGGCTCCGGCGTGAGCGAGATGCGGATGGTGTCGCCGATGCCCTGCTGCAGCAGCACGGACAGCGCGGCCGACGACGCCACGATGCCCTTCGATCCCATGCCGGCTTCGGTGAGGCCGAGATGGATCGCGTAGTCGGAGCGCTCCGCGAGATCCATGTAGACGGCGATCAGGTCCTGCACCGCGGACACCTTGGCGGACAGGATGATCTTGGAGCGCGGCAGGCCGATCTCCTCGGCGCGCTGCGCCGACAGCAGCGCCGACTGCACCATCGCCTCGCGCGTCACCGCGCGCGCCTCCATCGGATTGGGCGAGCGCGAATTCTCGTCCATCAGGTGCGTCAGCAGTTCCTGGTCGAGCGAGCCCCAGTTGGCGCCGATGCGCACCGGCTTGTCGTGCTTGATCGCCATCTCGACGATGGCGGAGAACTGGCGGTCCTTCTTGTCCTTGAAGCCGACATTGCCCGGATTGATGCGGTACTTATCAAGTGCTTCCGCGCAACCAGGGTGGTCGGCCAGGAGCTTGTGGCCGATGTAATGGAAGTCGCCGACGATCGGCACGTCGACGCCCATCTTGAGCAGCCGCTCCTTGATGTGCGGCACCGCGGCCGCGGCCTCGTCGCGGTCGACCGTGATGCGCACGATCTCGGAGCCCGCGCGTGCCAGCGCCGCGACCTGCCGGGTCGTGCCCTCGACATCGGCGGTGTCGGTGTTGGTCATCGACTGCACGACCACCGGCGCGCCGCCGCCGACCGTCACGCGGCCGACATCGACAGGAACCGATCGACGTCGCGGAAGCGGCTCGGCCGCGCTGGACATGGCGTTCTTCCTCTCGCGTTGCGTCTGACGTGCCAGACGATGCCAGCGCCGTCAACGCCGCGCTGTGACATCATATAACACTTGTTCCCGGCGCCCCGAGGGTACAGTGTTCGCGCGAATTATGCGACGCATATTCAACGCTTTAGGTGCCGACCGCGGCAACCGGGAAGGAGCAGCATGGACCACGCCGAAGGCATGACTGTGACGTTCCGCTGTCCGCCGGAACTCGAGCCGGTGCTGCCCCGGCCGGTGCCGGCCGTGCTCGGGCTGCCGGACTGGTTCAAGGAGATGCCGCAGAAGGCGTTCAGCGCGCTGCTCCAGGAAGAACAGCTCACGGTCAAGAAATGCCCGCCCTTCATCGACGCCATGACGTACGGATTTCTGATTCCGCTGGTTGCCGACCTCAAGGTGGAGCGCGGCGCGATATCGTGGGACCGCGACGTGCCGGGCGGCGCATTCTCGAACTATTCGCGTTCGCCGATCGATTTTCACGACGCTACCCAGGTGGCCGGAACGCCGCTCCATGACGACGACCGCTTCATCATCAAGTTCAACAATTTCTGGACCATCGAACTGCCGGAGGGCCACTCGCTGTTCATCACCCATCCGGTGAACCGGCACGACCTGCCGTTCGTGACGATCACCGGGATGGTCGATGCCGACCGCTATCGCGACAACTTCATCCACTTCCCGGCGCGCTGGCGCGATCCGGATTTCACCGGCGTGCTGCCGAAGGGCACGCCGGTCGCACAGTGCCTGCCGATCAAGCGGGAGAGCTGGAGCGCACAGTTCGGCACGATTACGGGTGAAGCATCGCGGCGCCTGCACGAGACCGCCGGTCTGGTGGCGCGCGAGCCCGGCACCTATCGCCGGCAGTTCCGCGCACCCAAGCGCTGACCCGCCGGCTTCAAGGCGCATTCCCACATGCGATTTTACCCGCGCGGCACGGTCAACGTCGGGAGCGTGGAGACGTCGTCGCAGCGGTCGAGCGACCAGACCGCGTCGATCAGCGGCTGCGGGTCGTAACCCGCGCGCCAATCCGACGCGATGATGCGAAGCTTGTCTTCCAGATCGCGATCGCTCAGCGGATTTGTCTCGCTGCCACGCGCCGCGGTCTGCGACAGGCGATGCTGGCGGCCGTCCGTAGTCCACAGATCGACCTCCGCCGCGACGGTCGGAATTGCCGGATCGCGCAGCACCTCGACCTTGCCGCGCAGCGCCAGCACGGATGGATCGCGCACGCAGGCGTCGGTGAACTGCTCAAGCCCGGCCTTGCCGAAGACGAGCGCGGCGGCCACCGCATGCTGCACGCTGACCTGGGACTCGCTGCCGGTCGATATGTTCGGCCGGTCGGTGCGGTCGCTGAGCAGCGGGTTGCCACGCACCACCACCCGCTCGACGCTGTCCCCCGGATGCGCACGGCGCCAATCCAGCACGCAGTCGAGCACGGGATGAATCACGAAACCGCACGGATACGGCTTGAGCGAATTCTGCATCACCTCCCAGGTTTCGCCCAGACCGCCGGTGAGCACTGCCCAGTCGACCGGCTGGCCCATCGCATTGAGAAACCCCTGCACGCCGGCGATCGGCTCGGGCGGGCCGGCGAAACCCTTCTCCGCCAGCAGCGCCGACCACAGCCCGTTACGCGCGGCGTTACCGACGCCGATGCTTTTCGCCGGCGTGCCGAGGCATTCGCACAGGCCGGACGACTGCGTCGATGCGTTGCCGAGCGCCCAGATCATGTGCTGCTCGTCGAGTCCGAGCAGCTTGCCGGCGCCGGCCGCGGCGCCGAACACGCCGCAGGTCGCGGTGATGTGCCAGCCCTCGCGGTAGTGACCGGGAGAAATGACATTGCCGATCCGGCATTCGATCTCGACGCCGAGGATGAAGGCGAGCAGCAGCTCCGCTCCGGTGACGCGCCGAAGATCGCCGAGCGCGAACAGGGCCGGCGCGACCGGTGCGGTCGGATGAATGACGGTGCGCGGATGCGTATCGCAGAAATCAAGCACATTGGCGCCCGCCGCATTGAGGAACGCGGCACTCAGGGCGTCCATGCGCTCGCTACGGCCGATGATGGTGGCCTGCCGGCGATCGGAGAATTCGGCGAGCGACTTCAGCGCGATCTCGACAGGCCCGGCGCGGCATCCGGCGAGCGCGACCGCGAAGAAATTCAGCAGCGCCCGCTTGGCGGCGTGACGCGCGGGTTCGGGAATGTCATCCCACCGGGTCGCGGCGACAAATCGGGCGAGGTTTCGAGTCGTGCCGGCATGGTGCTGCATGGTTCGCTTCCGTTTCCGTCCCGGCCCCGAGGATGAGGCGACAGATCGACGTCCGACCTAACCGCGGCGGACCCGCATCCGCTGTCCGATGATGACCGTTACGACGACCGCCGCCGCATAGGCCAAGGTCGTCAGCCGGATCGCTTCGCCATTGACCGGCGCCGCAAGCGCCACGATCACGAACGGCTGCAACAACATCAGTTGTCCGACACGCGCGACACCCGCCATCGCCATCGCGGCATTGAACACAAAGAACGCGAAGAACTGGCTGACGAAACTGACATAAGCCAGCCCGGCCCAGGCTGACATCGGCACACTCTCAAGACCGTTCGGCCAAAGCGCGAGCATCGCAACGACCGAGAGCGGCAACAATGCCGTGACCTGCCATGAGATCACTTCCCATCCCGCGATGGTCATGCTCATCCGGCCCGACAATGCGTAGGCAAAGGCGCCCGCCGCTACGGTACCGAGCAGAAACAGGTCCCCGGGCGCAATCGTCCAGCGATCGCCCTGGCTTAGCACGAAGACGATCACGATCGCGGCGCCCGCAAGACTGACGAGCCAGAAGCCTGCGCTCGGCCGCTCGTCTGCGACGACGCAAGCCGCCGCGGTCGTGGCAAGCGGAATGATGCCGAGTACGACGCCGCCATGCGCCGCCGGAACGGTGGTCATCGCCAGCGCCATCAGTACTGGAAAGCCGATCACCGAGCACAGCGCAGCGGCGGCGAGGCGGCCCCACAGCGCGCGCGGCGGCAGCGGCCGGCGAAACAACAGCAACAGCGTGAGGCCGGCGCAGCCCGCGATTGTGGTGCGCGCCGCCGTCAGGAACAATGGATCGATCGAGCCGACCGCCAGCCGCGTCGCCGGCAGGGTCCCGGCAAACAGCAGCACACCGGCGCAACCGAGCGCCATACCGATTCTCTCGCCGGAAATTGCCATGTCGTGTGGAGATGTCCGTGCGGCAAAGCTTGCCGCTTGCTGCTTTGAGTGTCGCGGTGCAAGTCCAGCAAGGACGTCCGCAGGTGTGCGGATGCGCGTTGCGGGCCGCCATCAACCTGACCTAAATGGCGGGAGTCAACCCGGACAGGAGCACGCATGATCCTCGAAATCGCACAGATCGACGTGAAGCCCGGAATGGAAGCCGAGTTCGAAGCCGGAGTCGCCAAGGCCGCGCCGCTGTTCAGGCGCGCGAAAGGCTGTCACGGCATGGAGTTGCAGCGCTCGGTCGAACAGCCGTCGCGCTACCGGTTGTTCGTGCAGTGGGAGACGGTCGAGAACCACACCGTCGATTTCCGCAGTTCCGCCGATTTCCAGGAGTGGCGCAAGCTCGTGGGCCATTGTTTCGCGTCGCCGCCCGAGGTGGAACACGTGCGCAGCGTGGTGAAAGGCTTCTGAGCGCCCGCACGACGGCCTGTCGTAAAGCCTGCAGCCTGACCGCCTACACTCCGCCGCTGCATCCGGCAGAGGAGATCGGTCATGGATGACAGTGCTATCGCTCCCGGAGCCCCAAGCCATGATCCGGGCAACGGAATTGTCTGGGCCTTCCGGTTCGAGCAGGATGGCGTGGCCACACCGCTTGGCGATGACGCGATCGATGCGGCTCTGGCGTCGCCTGCCGGCTGGGTCTGGCTGCATTTCGCCCTCGCCGACGCGCGCGCCCGAAACTGGATCGCCACGCGCGCGCCGGTATCGGCTGCGGCCCGCGAGGCTCTGCTCGGCCAGGACGAGCACCTGCACCTTGATGTCGTGGGCCGGGAAATCATCGGCAATCTCCCCGATCTGCAGCGCGAACTCGGACATGAGGGTGAGGGTATCGGGCGGTTGCGCCTGGTGATGACCGACCGTTTGCTGATCAGTGCGCGTCGCAAACCGCTGCACGCCGTCGAACTGACACGGCGCGCCATCGAATCCGGCCAGCGGTTCGCGGCCGCGATCACGCTGGTCGATGCCATCATGGATCAATTCGCCGATGCCAGCAGCAACCTGGCGCAGCGACTGGGCGACGAGCTGGACGAGGTCGAAAACCGCCTGACCCAGGACACCTTCAACGACGAGGGCCGCGCGCTCGGGCGCGTGCGCCTGCGGACTGCGCGCGTCCAGCGCCAACTCAACCACGTCCGATCGCTGTTCCACCGCCTGGAGCCGCGCCTGCCTTCCGATGCCAACGACGTGGCGACGGCGGTTCGCTCCCTGACGCTGAAACTCAACAGCGTGGAACACGAGATGGCCGCGGTCTACGAGCGCGCTCATCTGCTGCACGATGAGCTCGGCGCCAAGACTTCGGCGATCACCAACCGGCGGCTGTTCACCCTTGCGGTCTTGAATGCCTGTCTGCTGCCGCCGACGCTGGTGAGCGGCGGCTTCTTTGGAATGAATACTGCCGACCTGCCGCTGCATAACATCGTTGGCGGCAGTTGGTATGCCGCGCTGATCGCCATCGCGTCGGGGGCGATCACGTATTTGGGGCTTCGTCTGCTACGCGCGCTGTAGCGGGCGCGGGCGCTCGGGCAAGGATGAACAGATCGGAATAAGTTCCGGGTCGCGGCGCTCGATCCCGGCCCTTCCCACGTGCTGCGACTCTGACCATATTGCCAGAATGGCAAAATCATCCGGCCGGCCGCCGCGCAAGCCTGAGCGCAATCCGGCGAAGCACTCGAAGAAGGACCCGGCGAAGCCGACCCGCGCCAAGGCGGCGCGGCCGGACTTGGCGCCGATCGAGCCCGCACTGGCGCAACTGCTCAATCCCGGCATCGGCCAGGGCACGGCGGGCCTTGGCTCACAGACCGGACTGCAGCCGCCGCCGGATAATTCATTCGACCGCCGCCGCGATTTCTCCGACGCGCACCGCGCGCGCAAATCCACGGCTGAAGGGTTCGAGGAGGCGCCGCAGTCGGGCTATGCCGCCAAGGGCGTCGCACCGCCTGACATCCACAAGGGATTGGCTGAAGCGCTGGGTTACCGGGAAGACGAGGTATCCGGCGAGCGCGCGTCCGGCGTCACCGCAACCGCGCAGGCATTGGAATCGCTGCTGCGCGAGGGCCGGCCGGAATTCGACGCCCAGCCCTGGACGCCGCACCGGCCGCCGCGGCCGGAGAAGTCCGAGGGCGGCCAGCGTCTGGTGATCAAGTCGGAGTTCGAGCCGAAGGGCGACCAGCCGCAGGCAATCCGCGACCTGGTCGAGGGCGTGAAGCGCCACGACCGCATGCAGGTGCTGCTCGGCGTCACCGGCTCGGGCAAGACCTTCACGATGGCGAAGGTGATCGAGGAGACGCAGCGGCCCGCGCTGGTGCTCGCGCCCAACAAGACGCTGGCGGCGCAGCTCTATGGCGAGTTCAAGTCGTTCTTTCCCGACAACGCGGTGGAGTATTTCGTCTCGTATTACGACTACTACCAGCCGGAAGCCTACGTGCCGCGCACCGACACCTATATCGAGAAGGAATCCTCGATCAACGAGCAGATCGACCGCATGCGCCACTCGGCGACGCGCGCGCTGCTCGAACGCGACGACGTCATCATCGTGGCGTCGGTGTCGTGCATCTACGGTATCGGCTCGGTCGAAACCTATTCGGCGATGACGTTCACGCTGAAGCAAGGCGAGCGCATCAACCAGCGCCAGTTGATCGCCGACCTGGTGGCGCTGCAATACAAGCGCTCGGGCGGCGATTTCTTCCGCGGCTCGTTCCGGGTGCGCGGCGACGTGATCGAAGTCTTTCCCGCGCACTACGAGGACCGCGCCTGGCGGGTGTCGCTGTTCGGCGACGAGATCGAATCGATCCACGAATTCGATCCGCTCACCGGTCACAAGACCGACGCGTTCGAGTTCGTCAAGGTTTACGCCAACTCGCACTATGTGACGCCGCGCCCGACGCTGATCCAGGCGATCCAGGGCATCAAGGTTGAGTTGCGCCACCGGCTCGACCAGCTCAATGCCGCCGGCCGGCTGCTCGAAGCGCAAAGGCTTGAGCAACGCACCATCTACGATCTCGAAATGATGGAGGCGACCGGAAGCTGCGCCGGCATCGAGAACTATTCGCGCTATCTCACGGGACGCAAGCCCGGCGAGCCGCCGCCGACCTTGTTCGAATATGTCCCCGACAACGCGCTGGTGTTCGTCGACGAGTCCCACGTCACCATTCCGCAGCTTGGCGGCATGTTCCGGGGTGACTTCCGCCGCAAGGCGACGCTCGCCGAATACGGCTTCCGGCTGCCGTCCTGCATGGACAACCGGCCGCTGCGGTTCGAGGAATGGGACGCGATGCGCCCGCAGACCATGGCGGTGTCGGCGACGCCGAGCCACTGGGAGATCGATCAGTCGGGCGGCGTGTTCGCCGAGCAGGTGATCCGTCCCACCGGGCTGATCGATCCGCCGGTCGATGTCCGCCCCGCGCGCACCCAGGTCGACGATCTGGTTGGCGAAGTGCGGCAGGTGGCGGCGGCGGGTTACCGCTCGCTGGTCACCGTGCTGACCAAGCGCATGGCGGAGGACTTGACCGAGTACCTGCACGAGCAGGGCATCCGGGTCCGTTACATGCACTCGGACATCGACACGCTGGAAAGGATCGAGATCATCCGCGACCTGCGGCTCGGCGCATTCGATGCGCTGATCGGCATCAATCTGCTGCGCGAGGGCCTCGACATTCCGGAATGTGCGCTGGTCGCGATCCTCGACGCCGACAAGGAAGGCTTCCTGCGGTCGGAAACGAGCTTGATCCAGACCATCGGCCGCGCGGCCCGCAACGTCGATGGCCGCGTCATCCTCTATGCCGACCACATCACCGGCTCGATGGAACGCGCGATGGCGGAAACCAGCCGCCGCCGCGAGAAGCAGAAGGCGTTCAACACCGAAAACGGCATCACGCCGGAGAGCATCAAGAAATCGATCGGCGATATTCTGTCCAGCGTCTACGAGCGCGACCACGTGCTGGTCTCGACCGGCGGCGGGCTCACCGGCATTGGTGAGGAGGACACCGCCACCATCGGGCACAATTTCGAGGCGGTCATCGCCGACCTGGAGACGCGCATGCGCGAGGCCGCCGCCGATCTCGATTTCGAGGAAGCGGCCCGGCTGCGCGACGAACTCAAGCGGCTGCGCGCGACCGAGCTGGCGGTGGTGGACGACCCGACCGCGAAGTTCCTCCCTCCCCCGGAGGGGAGAGGGTCGCGCGGTAACGCCGCACGCGGGGAGGGCGAGCAAGCAAGCAAGGTCCACAAGCCGGACCTCGACGAAATGGGGATCGCGCTCTACCACGAGAGCCTGCCGCACCGCCCCGGCGACCAGCGCGAAGGTCCGCGCAAACCGGCGCTCGACGAGATGGGTCCGGGCCGCGAGTCGAAGCCCTACCGGCCGGGCCCGCGCTCGACCACCGGGCGCGCCGGCATGCGCGGCGGCTGGAAGCCGCGGGGGCGGTAGCGCGCACGAACGCAGCCGCGGAGCCCTCTCCACGGCCGCGTCAGATCAAATCAACGCGGAACAGGCCGCTCCGGGCCGGAGCGGGTGCGCTCAGGCCGCTTCGGCTTGCTTCTTCTTCAGCGGATAGTCGGCGCTGTCGTAGAGCGCGCGGATGTCCTGGTGGCCGAGCCGGGTCTCGCCGATCTCGATGAAGGCGCCGAGCAGCAGCGCCTGCGGCAGCTCTTCCATGGCGTACTGGATGGCGTCCGACGCGCGGTCGAAGCGACGGTATTTCACCATCTGCTTGATCTTGCGGTTGCGGGAGGGAAACAGCTCGGCGGGCGCGCTGTAATCGAATTTCACCATGGCGTTGCTCCAAATAACGCTAGGAACCAAAATTGAACGGTCGTGATTTCAACCGTGCCCATTATATGGGGATGAATGGCCCCGAATCGAGGGGTTCGCGGGGCTTTTTTGCGCTGCAACGGGGGTTGTGCCAGCCCGCGGCCTGTGCCAGCCGGGCCGCCGGGCGGTCGAAGGAGCCCGATTATGCCCCGTGTGGTCGGCATCGATCACCTGGTCCTGAGCGTCGGCGGGTTTACCCGCTCGCGGGACTTCTACGGCAAGGTGCTGGGCTTTCTCGGCTTCAAACTGACATACGACGACGGCGACATGGCCGGCTGGAGCAACGGCAAGACGCTGTTCTGGATCGCCGCCGCCGACGCGCAGGGCCGCAAGCGCCGGTATCGCAAGGGCGACATCGGCTTTCACCACTACGCGTTCGAATTGGCGAGCCGCAAGGACGTGGACGCGCTCGGCGCCTTCCTGGCGGCCAACCGCATGACGGTGCTCGACCCGCCGGGCGAATATAACGGCGACCCGAACTACTACGCGGTGTTCTTCACCGATCCGGACGGCATGAAGCTGGAGGGCATGGTGTACAAGCCGGCGGGGAAGCGGGCGGGGAGAAGCGGAAGGCAAGAAATAGACGCGGCAAACGCCGGAGACACGCCTACTCCGCCGCGATCAATCCTGCGCGCGAATGATGCGCGTATGTCTTCCAGGTTGGCTGATAGCCATCCTCCGCCTGATTACCCCACGTCGCCCAGCCTTTGCGCGTGCCACGCGCAAACAGCTCAAGGTAAGGCCCGGGACTGCACGCCTCGATGATCTCGTATTGTTCGTCAGGTTTGCGCGAGTGTTCACGCTTGCGCGTCGCGAGGAAATTCACCTGCCGCCGTCCGGGCGCAAGTGTGCGGGCGTTTTTGCCACGCACACCGAACAGGATCAGTTCGGTCACGTTGCGAAAATAGAAACCGACGCCGCGGCCGTCTGAACCACCGTCCTTGCGAACTTTGTGCCAAACGAGATTGCCTTTGTATGTGAAGCCCCAAGCCTTCATCACCGCGAGACCGTCCGGCAAAAGGGCGTTCGGTACCCACAAATAGAGATGCGCGGTTGGAGCGACCGTATCGGCGACCGGCAACGCCGTAATTTCTTGAAGCGTCATGGTGCCGTAGCGGGATAGTCGCCGATGCTCGGGCGCGATTTTTCCAGTCCGATTGACAAACTGCCACGGAGGATCAGCCAAGACCGTCGCGAAACGTGACGGACCGACAAACTTGCGTAGATCGGAGGCGGCAGATGACATTGTGAACTCGCGGTGTCGCACCTTCTGCAAATTAAATTCACAAACGGTAACGTAAGATATTATTCCCATCAAAGGGAAAAATATTCGTCCGCAGGGCTGGCCCTCGAATTCCTTTCCCAACCCTCCCCAAACCCGGGCACAAGGGGCACCCGTAACGCAAGGGAGCCCCATGGCCAGCTACTTCATCTTCGGCGCGATCGGCACCTGTCCGGACTGCGGCGACCACCGCTTCTCCGGCCCGATCACCATCGCGCCGGACACCAGCGTCACCTGTCACAAGTGCGGGCATGTCGCGACGGTCGCGGATGCGGTCCAGACCGGGCTTGCGGCCGGGACCGTCAAGAAGCTCAGCGATCATCGCGTTGTGCAAAACAAGCCCGACCGCGACTGACCACGTGGCGCCCGCTTTAATCCGGCCGTCACTGGTGTAGGTTAGCAAGCTGGCCGTCGATGAACCGTCGGCCGGATCACACAGCGCAGGAGAACCGCCATGGCCAAAGGCCAGATGCGAAGCAACAAGGAAAAGAAGAAACCCAAGCAGGACAAGGACAAGAAGCAGAAGGGCGCCGCCGCCCCCTCGCCGTTCGCGGCGGGACAAGCCCAGCCGGGCGGCAAGAAATAGCGCCGGCCGAAGTAACGTCTGTTTCCGGCGCTGGCGCCGGCCCGAAGGTTGCGGCCGGTCCAGACCGGACCTGCACGCACCGGGCGCGTTTATCACGCGCCGCGGCTCTCCGTTGCCCGGGCCGGGAGCGGCAGTTCGTCGGTCAGGAATCCAAGCGGTTCGGCGCGGGTATCGTCGAAAGCCGCCGCGGTCAGCGGCCCGCCCAGCACGGCGGCGGTGTCGAGATCGAGCCGGTGGCGGCGCAACTCCGGCCGGCCGTTCTTGAGCGGGGTGTGGCCGTGCACGACAAAGCGGCCGCAGTCCACGGTGTCGCTGTCGCTCAGAAACGGCTCGCGCATCCAGATCATCACGTCCTCGGACTGGTCGTGCAGCGGGCGCTTCAGATCGACACCGGCGTGGACGAAGAAGCGCAAGCCATCATCGTGGCAGAACGGCAGCGCTTCGAGCCAGTCGAGATGCGCCGGCAGCATCCGCCCGTTGGTCTCCGGATAATTGCGCTGGGTGGCCTCTCCGCTGTTGCGCAGCCAGTTCGGCATCGCGTCGGCGCTCCTGTGGGCGTCGATCGCCAACTGCTCGTGATTGCCGCGCAGACAGATCACCCGGCCGGGCGTTTCGGCCTGCCGGCGCATGAGGAATTCGATCACCCCGCGGCTGTCGGGGCCGCGGTCGATGTAGTCGCCGAGCATGACGTAATACGCTGGCCGCTCGCCCGCATAGGCCGCGCAGACCCCGGCGAGGCGCTTGAGCTTGTCGAGGCAACCGTGAACATCGCCGATCGCGAATGTGATGGGTGATGACATCCGTCAGGTCCGAGTGGTGGGCTTGCGGGCGAACACGATCACGTCCCTGGCGCAGAGCGCGACAATTAGCGACGGCAACGGCGAACCGTATCCTGATGGAAGCACGAACCGTTGTGAACACAGTTCTCAACTATGGCGGCGATTCATGACAGGTCGCAGTCAAGCCGGCGTGCCGGGCCGATGCCCTGACAGGGCCTGATCGCTGACGGCTTGCTCTTTCAGCATGCGAGCCTTGCGCGCCGTGCGGGGTGCCACCCGCCGCGATCTGATCGTCGTCGGAAATCGGCCTGCGTGGTCTGAGGACGAGAGAAATTCCGCGGGACCGAAAAAAAGTCCAACAAAACAGCAAGAACGTACCACTATCCCTGGGGACGAACCGCTGCGAAGTTCCCGGAGGCCGTGAAGTCGTCACATTCCCGTGCGGCAAATGGGCGCGTGGATCTGCGCCGCTGGGCGCTGAACGGGGGACATCATGACCATGTTCAAATCGCGCGACGCGACCTCGGACCTTGAAAAATCGGTGGAGTCGGAAGTGGAAGGTGAAATCCGCGAATTCGTGCGGCGCGACGTGGCCACGCTGCGGCGCCATCCGGAAAATGACAGCGAAATCGTAGCCGGCAACATCAACACGCTATTGCAGCGCGTCGCCGGGACTTCGATCCAGGAGATCGACAAGCTCATCACCGAGTTGCAGACCTTGCGCGACCGGCTGAGCTCCGAGGCTGCCCGTGTGCAGCGTGAGATCGTCGAATATGCGACTTTGAGCCAAGCCGCGATGCAGTCGACCAAGATCATCGCCGAGAGCATCTCGAGCTGGAAGAAGGTGCCTGACGCACCCAGCATCCGCGACTGATTGCAGGGGCTGACGGGGGGACCGGTTCGCGCACCGGCACTGGCCGGTGCGCGATCCGGAATTTCAGCGGCCGCGATTTTTGACGCGGCTCGATTTTTGTTAGCGCTGACGCCGCCTCTTTTTGTTGTCCTGCTTGATTGTCTGACGCCATCTGTTCAATTCAGCACGAGCTTGTAGCGCGGCATCTCAGCCGCGATCCGCCGGTTGCCCGGATTCACAAGCAGAACCCGGTCGTCGAGCTTGACGAACTTGTAGCCCTCCACCATCGGAATCTGCTGCGATACGCCGGACGGCAGATCCTGCAACGCCACCCAGACCGGCAGCGCCGATGTGGCATCGGGCGGCTCGACGTCGGCCACCGGGACACCCGGAAGCTGCATCACGCCGTCGAACACTTGTGCGCGCTCCTCGTCGGTCAGCGGCAACACCCATTCATTCGGAGAAGCCGCCGCTCGCGCTTGCGCCGCCTCGATCGCTTCCTCCCGCGACACGTCAATGTCCCGGCCGGTGCCGGAACGGCCGAAGGCGACGCCGGCCACCACGCCCGCCAGGGCGAACAGCGCCAACGCGATGGAGCCGTGGCGAATGAAGGGCCGCATTTCTTATCTCCCTGCCTGCCGCCAAGGCTATCGGCGCGGTTCCTCCCGCTTCATTAACGCGCAAGCGCCGCACGATGTTTCATCTTTGACTGTTGCGGCAAAGCCTCAGAACGCGGCGCTCTTGCTTACCGAATCGTTTGCAGCGCTGGGCCGACGTGCGCGCCCGGCAGACATGCGCGGATTAACCAACAGGCGTCACACCGCCGCAAAAAAGCGAACGCCCGCATTTCGGCCAACAAATTGCCGAGGCTGCATGCTGATTCCGCGGCCGAAGACTGAACGCTGGCGAGACCGATGCAACTACCTCGTTATTTTAATCGCTCCTTCGTGCGGCGCGGCTGCCTGCTGCTGCTGGCGAGCGTCCTGTTGGCGGGCGCCGCGCGTGGCGAACCTGCGGAAGCGCCCGATGACGAACTCGGTCTGGCGGGGGACGAGCCGCTCGATCTGTCGACCCCACTGCCCGAGACCAAGCATGCGCCAAAGTTGAAGGCGGCGATGCCCGGGCTGATCAATCCGTGGAGCGCAAAGGCCGGCGTCAATTACCGCAGCGCGCCCGTACCGAACGCTGAGTTTCGGCCGAGCCAATTGCCCGACAGCTCGCTGCCCGACCAATCAACCGGCGTCGGCTGGGCCAACCTGACGGCGTCCAGCGTCCCGCTCGGCTGGGACAAGGCAACGATCGAAACCCAGGTCGATCCCCTGGACGAGCAAGGCAAGTTCGGTACCACGCTGAGCCGTTCGATCCCGATGGGCGACGAGCTTTCCCTCACGCTGCAGAATGGGCTCTCGGTCTCACGGACGTTCGCCAACTCGTCGGTGTCTAGTCAGGCGAACAGCTCGGCGCACGGCTGGTCCAGTGAGCAGGCGCTACGCTTCAACTTGCTGCCGACGGACACGACGCTGTCGCTTGGCGCGCAGCTTTCCAGCAGCGACGACAAATGGCGTCCGACCTTAAGCGCCGAACAGAAGCTTTTTGGCGGGCCTGTGAGCCTCACCGGCTCGGTGAGCGAGACCGGCGGCGAAACGTCGAAGAGCCTCAAGGCCGGCTTCAAGCAGAACTGGTGACACGCTGCGGCGAGCCGCGCCGCTGCTCAGCGCACGCGATCGCCCTTGCCGTTGGTTACGCCAGCGTCGTTGTGGAACACCGCCACGACGATGCGGTTGGCGGGCGCCACCAGCAACACCCGATTGCCGGACACGGCGTAGTGATAGCCTTTCGTCCGCGGCACTTGCCGCACAAGCTGTTCGGGAATGGCTTGCAGCGTGACCTTGACCGGCAGTTCCGTCCCCACATCCGCCTTGACGCTGCCAACGGACGGACCGTCCTTCAACGCCTGATAGATCGCCTGCCGCTGGTCATTGGGCATGGTCTTGAAGGTGTAGGCCGTGGTGATGAGCTTGTCGTCCGCCGCATTCTGCGGCGAGACCGTGGAGGGTACCGTGTCGCTCTGTTGTGGCGAACCGGGAGCCGTCAGCCGGCCGTCGACCAGCACGGGCGTCTTGTCGGGCGGATCGGTCGGAGCATGCGAACCCGGCTCCTCTTTTCCGGCCTTGCCGGAGGTGCTGTGTTGCGCCCTCTCGGCCTCGGCTTCCCGATTGGGATGCTGCGCAGGCTGCGAGGTCGGTGCGTCCTGCGCGCGCTGCGACTGTGATTGCGGAGCCGGCTGCGCTTGCGGCAATGGTTGGGTCGGCGGCGGCAACGGAGTCGGCTGGGCCTGCACCTGGGCGTGCGCCAAGGTCGTACCGGCGGCAAGCCCCACGACAATGGCTGTCGTACGCAAGAGGTTTGTCATGGGCAGTTGTCTTTTATCCCTCGTTTCGCGCGGGCGTGTTCCTTCGCCCGTCGCAAATCAATCCAACACCACAACAACCGGCGCACGGATTTGGTTGCATAGAGGGGACCGCTTTCCCGGCCCCGGCGGGCCGGGAGCGGACTACACGGCGCGCAGCGCGAGCGCCGGCTTGAGGACAAGCGACAGCGGCAGCGTCACCAGGACGACCCCCGCGACCACCATGAGCGCGGTGGTCACACCGACCACATCGCCGACCATGCCGTAGAGCGCGGGCGCCAGGGCACCGGCGCCGATGGTGCCGGTGTAGAAGATGCTGAAGGCGCGAGCGCGGCGGTCCGCGGCAACCAGATCGGGCACCGAACCGTAGAGCACCGACGAGGTGCCATTGAGCGCCACGCCGATGAACGGCAGCAGCACGAAGGCCGCCTCCAGCGGCAGCGGCAGCAGCGCGACGATCAGGATCGCGGTCAGGCCTTCGGTGAGCCAGACCGTGGCGATAGCGCCGATGCGCGCCCCGATGAAGGCGCAGACCAGCTTGCCAGCCGCACCGCCCGCGAACACCAGCGTCAGCGCCAGCCCGATCGCCGGCAGGCTCGCGCCCTTGGCGGTAAGCAGGAACGGCAGGAAGAGCAGGAAGCCCATGCGGGTCGCGCTGTCGAACATGCCGATCGACAGCAGCACCGGGAATGCAAAGCGCGGCGCGACGGGGCGTGCTGCAGTCTCAACCTTCCGGTCTTTTGCCAGGCCGGTGACCGGCTCGGCATCATAGCGCGGCGTCAGGATATAGACGGCCACCGCCGCAACCAGTCCGCAGGCGCCGAGCAGCGCCAGCGTCGGCCGCCACTCCATCACCACCAGTAGCAACGACACCGTCGCCGGCAGGGTCATCTTGCCGATGTCGCCGGCAAAATTGTAGGTGCCGAGCGCCTTCATCGAACGCGGGCCTTCGAAGGCCCGCGCCATCAGCGACGAGGCCAGCGGATGCTGCGTGCTGGCGCCAAGCCCGCTGATGAACAGCGCAACCAGCAGCAGGCCGAAGCCGGCGCTCACGCCGGCCACGCAGTAGCCGAAACCGGCGAGCGCGGTGCCGAGCGCCAGGACCGCGGCGGTGCCCAATCGTTCGGCAAGATAGCTGGAGGGAATCTGGAAGCCCGCCATGGTTCCCGCAAACAGGCCGCGCAGCAGGCCGAGCTCCGCATAGCCGATGCCGAAGTCGCGCTGCCAGATCGGCAGCATGACGTAGATGAGATCCGTGTAGCCGTCGTGCAACGCGTGTGCGCCGCAGGCGACACCGGCGGCGCGGCGCTCGTCGCGCCTGACGGCGGGATCTGCCGCCGCCCGCGGGGTAAGTTCTCCGGCCGCGAGACTCATGTCATGGCTCTGACGACGGCTCTACTCATGGCTCTGAAGACGGCACCGCCGGCGACCGGCGCTCGACGAACGCCGTGCTGACGAAAGAGATCACCGGTTCGCCATTCTGATTCTTGCCGGTATTGAGCGAAGTCACCAGCCCCCATTTCGGCCAGCCGCGCAAATTCCGCTTCTCGAGCACCTCGGTCCGATAGGCAACGGTGTCGCCGGCAAAGACCGGCTTGTGCCATTTCAATTCCCGGAACCCGGGCGACGGACCGAGCGTCGCGACCCGTTCGCCGCGGGAGCGACTTTCGTCGTCCTCGCGCCGCCGGCTCTCGATCAGCAACCGCATCCGGACGCAGACGGTATGCCAGCCCGACGCGCAGAGTCCCTTGAAGTGCGAGCGCGCGGCGGCGGCCTCGTCGAGATGGAAGGGTTGCGGATCGTAGCGCGCCGCGAACGACTTGATGTCCTCGGCCGTGAAGGTGTGCTGCCCGACGCCGCTGGTCTCGCCGACCTCGATGTCTTCGAAAAACTTCATGACCGGCTCGGCGCGTCGGTTGTGGCGGCCGCCGCGTCGCGGCGGCCGAACATCGGAATGACCGTCAGCGTCATCAGTCTGCGCTCGGCCTGGCCGAAGAGTTCGTAGCGGAACTTGACGAAGCCCATGTCGGCGCGGCTGCGCGAGGGCCGGGTCTCCAGCACGGTCGAGCGCACCGTCAGCCGCTCGCCGGGCCGGACCGGCGCCAGCCACTTGACCTCCTCGATGCCGGGCGCGCCCATGAAGCTCGAATCCTTGAGTTGCCAGTCGCTGATCATGCGCATCAGCAGACAGCAGCTATGCCAGCCCGAAGCCGCGAGTCCGCCGAGCGGGCTGGCGCTTCCCGCCTCCTCGTCGAGGTGCATGGGCTGCGGATCGAACTCGGCGGCAAACGCGATGATCTCCTCGCGGGTAATCAGCCGCGGCCCGAATTCGGTCGTCTGGCCGGGCGCGAAATCTTCCCAATGGAGGCGGGGCACGGCAATCCTATGCGGCGTTGCGACCGAAGTTCCCTAGACGCGGCCTCCGGCGTGGTCAACGGGGCCCGGTACCGGCACGGTCCGGCGGGCGCAGAATCGGCGCCATCGAAAAGGCACCCAACGTCGATTGACCCGCCGGTATGGCCGGTGCAGTGTCCGCCCGCCGGCTACGGGGACCCTCATGCGAGAGGTTCAGCCGGGCTCGCGCAGACCGCCGGGCGATTCCTGTTCATTCACCACGAACCGTGGAACAAGCGCGATGTCTGCGCGCTGGTAATGACGGTTCGCTTGGCTTTCCGTTGATTGGAGGACCGATGCTCGACTACCGCGATTTGTTTCAGTGGGAACGCTTCATCACGCCGTCGATCATCAAGATTTTCTACTGGCTGGCGATCGGCATTTCGGCGTTGTTCGGGCTCTCCGGGATTCTCACCGGCTTTACCCTCATGGCGGTGCATCCGCTCGGCGGCATTTTCTGGATTCTCGCCAGCCTGGTCGGCGTTCTGATCGGGGTTATCTTCGCCCGCATCGTTGCCGAATTCGTGCTGATCATGTTCCGCATCAACGAGCACCTCGGCGCCATCCGCAATCGCGGACAGATGTGAGCGTCTTGTGGGCGATGGCTTGCGCCGCGATCGCGGCGCGCTCCCTCTCCCCATTTGGGGAGAGGGAGCCGACCGACAGCGCCGCAAGAGCATTGCTCCTAGACAGATAGATCACGTCGCGAACCGGAAGTGCAGCACGTCGCCGTCGGCGACGACGTAGTCCTTGCCCTCCAGCCGCAGCTTGCCGCCGTCGCGCGCGCCGGCTTCGCCGCCAAGCCTGACATAGTCGTCATAAGCGATGGTCTCGGCGCGGATGAAGCCACGCTCGAAATCGGTGTGGATGACGCCCGCGGCCTGGGGCGCCTTGGTGCCTTGCGTCACCGTCCAGGCGCGCGTCTCTTTTGGCCCGACGGTGAAATAGGTGACGAGCGCGAGCAATTCGTAGCCGGCGCGGATCAGGCGATCGAGCCCCGGCTCGGTCAGTTCGACCGCGGCCAGGTACTCGGCTCGTTCCGCGCGCGACAGCACCGCGATCTCGGCCTCGATCTTGGCTGAAATGACCACGCAGCCGGCGCCCTCCGCTTTCGCGCGCGCCTCGACCCGACGCGAAAAGTCGTTGCCGGTGGCCGCCGACGACTCCTCGACGTTGCAGACATAGAGCACCGGCATCGAGGTCAGGAGGCCGAGCGCGTGGAACGTCTTTTCTTCTTCCGGCTTGCGCACAACCAGACGCGCCGGCTTGCCGTCACGCAATAATGCGAGCGCGCGGTTGACGAGATCGAGCGTCTCCTTCGCTTCCTGTCCATCCTTGTCGGTGGCCTTCGCCTTCTTGCCGAGGCTGTCGACGCGCTTCTCCAGGCTGTCGAGGTCGGCCAGCATCAACTCGGTCTCGACGGTATCGATGTCGGCGATCGGATCGATGCGGTTCTCGACATGGGTAACGTCCGGATCTTCGAAGCAGCGCACCACATGGGCGATGGCGTCGACCTCGCGGATGTTGCCGAGAAACTGATTGCCCAGCCCCTCGCCTTTCGACGCACCGCGCACCAGCCCGGCGATGTCGACGAAGATCAGCCGGGTGGGCACGATTTCGGCGGACTTCGCCAGCGCGGCGAGCTTATCGAGCCGCGGATCCGGCACCGCGACCTCGCCGACATTCGGCTCGATGGTGCAGAACGGATAATTCGCCGCCTGCGCGGCGGCGGTTTCGGTCAGTGCATTGAACAGCGTCGACTTGCCGACATTGGGCAGGCCGACGATCCCGCATTTGAAGCCCATCTCGTTCTCTCTCATCCAAAACGGGACGGTTCGACCATGGACGAAACGTCAGTCGCCCGGCTGGTCCGCCCCTTTTGCCTCGCCAAAGCCCTTCGCCTGCATGGCAAGGTGGACCTTGTTCTGAAAGCTCGCGTCCTGGCCCTTTGCCAGCAGTTCGGCGTTGTCGGCGATGATGTCGCACAGTGCATCGACCCAGCCGCGTTCGCTCTTGGCGAAGTCGGAGAGCACGTGCGCGTGCACGCGCTCCTTGTCGCCCGGATGGCCGACACCGATGCGCACGCGGCGGTAATCGTTGCCGACATGCGCGGTGATCGAGCGCAGCCCGTTATGCCCGGCGACGCCGCCGCCGGTCTTCACCCGCACCTTGGCGGGCGCAAGATCGATCTCGTCGTGAAACACCACGATGTGCTCCAGGCCGAGCTTGTAGAAATGCGCGGCGTCAGCGACCGCGCGCCCCGATTTGTTCATGTAGGTGCCGGGCAGCAGCAGCAGCACGCGCTCAGAGCCGACCGGCCCCTCCGTCGCCACGCCCTGAAACCGGCGCCGCCATGGGCCGATGTTATGGCGCTTGGCAATCGCCTGCACCGCCATGAATCCAATGTTGTGCCGGTTGCCAACGTAGTTGGAACCGGGATTGCCGAGCCCGACGAAGAGCAGCATGGGAGGATCGATTCGCCGTCATGGTCGTCCGCGCGAATGCGCGGACGAATAACCGCCAGCCCCGTATGCGTTTCACGCTTGCGCGACGCCCGGAGGCGGCAGCTAGATTTCCGGCACCGATTACTTCTTCGGTGCCGTAGCGCCAGCGGCCGGAGCACCGGCGGGTGTCGCAGCCGCGCCTTCAGCTCCCGGCGCAGTGCCGGCTTCGGCGGCAGTGGCGGCCGCTGTGGCGGCTGCGGTGGCGGCCTCCGCGGCCGCCTTCATTTCTTCGGCGTAGCCCGACGGCGGCACGATCGTGACCAGCGTGGTGTCGGCCCGCGAGATCAGCCGCACGTTCGGCGGCAGCGTGAGATCGCTCAGGTGCTTCGAATGGTTGATCTCGAGCTCCCCGATATCGATGTCGATCGAATCCGGAATGTCGTCCGCCGCTACCTCCATCTCGATCGCGTGCGTCACGATATTGACCGTGCCGCCGCGCTTCACACCAGGCGCCTGATCGGCGTTCCTGACGTGGACCGGAATGCGCACCCGAATCATGGCGCCGACGCCGAGCCGCAGGAAATCGACATGCACCGGCAGGTCCTTCACCGCATCGAGCTGAAAATCGCGCGGGATGACGCGGTGCGTGGTGCCATCCACGTCGAGTTCGTAAATCGTGGTGAGGAAGCGCCCCGCATAGATGCGCTCCTTGAGTTCCTTGTGATCGACCGAAACCGTGACCGGCGGCTTGCCGTCGCCGTAAATCACTCCCGGGACACGACCGGCGCGACGCTCTGCCCGGGCGGCCCCCTTGCCGGCCTTCGGGCGCGCCACGGCCTTCATTTGCCTGACGTTTGCCATGGTGAATCCTCTCGCGTTGCCGCGGCATGCCTCCAGGGGTGTCGGAGCCGCGGGATGCGGGCTTATAGCGGCCGGATGGAACGATGACAAGAAATGTGGTGGCGCGCGCGAGGCGGCAGAAAGCGGTCTTGGGACAATCGGTTAAACGGGGTTTACTGGCGGAAGCCGGGTCTCCAGCGCGGCGAGGCGGGCCTTCAGCGCCTCGTTTTCCTCGCGGGCGAGCCGGGCCATCTCCTTGACGGCTTCGAATTCCTCGCGCTTGACCAGATCGAGATCACGCAGCCATTTCTCCGCCTGATTGCGGACCATGGTGTCGACCTCGCGCCGCACGCCCGAGGCGACGCCAGCGGCATCGTTCATCAGCCGCGCGAACTCGTCGAACAGGCGGTTGCTGGTCTGGGTCATGCTCTGCTCCGAAATGAACGAGGCTTAAGTACAAGAATAACGAGGCTTAAGTGCAAGAATGGTGGCAGACCCCAACATATTCAAGGTCGGCGCCGGAAATGGCAGGCCCTGGTCCGTCAATCTGCTGGCGGGCCGTTGGGCTCGCCGCGATCCGATGACGATTGCTCGCGATGCAACCCGCGGCGCTATCCCTCTCACGGCGCTTGCACCAAAGCGCTGGCCGTCCTTCCTTCTATGTCATCCTGGTGAAGCCGACATTATCGCCGATGACCGTCGTGGGCCCGATGGGAAGCGGCTCCGGACTGACGATATCGAGCTTGCGGAATTCAATCTTGCTCGTCCACACCTTCCGAAGAAAATCTTCGAAGACCTGGATCGTGAGCTGCTCACCCGGGCAGCGACGATATCCAAAGCCGAAGGGCGCAAATCCCGCATAGTCACATACGGGCAGCGGCGTGCCGTTGACGATTCCATAGGTGGTGCCAAATCCACTGTTATGAATCGCGGCCTTGCGACCGTCCTTGACGTCGAACGAAACTCGGTCGAACGGGCATTTGGCAAAGCCGATTTGCTCGCATTTGGCTTCGTCAATCTGATGACTCGTTGGAGCCGAGTTGTAGCGGTCCGGATCGAATTTTTCCGGCTGTTTCCACTGGACCGGGTCGAAGCTTGTTGCCGCGTGCGGGCTGACGACGTAACCGTGCCTTTGGTAGGGCGGCGGCCTGACTTCGTCCAAAGCTGATATGCTGCCACCGTTCGGTGAAATCGTGCGGAACAGTTCCATCACGAAGCGTTCGAGCGGCGTGAACGCATTGCCGCCCGCGTCGTCGTGATTGGATTCCATCGTCTTCTTGAACCAGGCGCGGGCGTCGGGATCGCCGGTATCGCGCGCAAGTTTCAACATGATGTTGTACATCGTGTTGCCCCACTGGCTCAACGCGACGAAATTGTGGAAGACCTCAAACACCACATCCTTGTGGGCGAAATATTCTCCGTCGCCAGCGTTCTTGATCCAGTAGTAGGCGAATGTCTTCTCCGGATTCGGCGTTTTCCCGTTCATGAGATCGCCGATCTTGTCGTTGATCCACTGCTTTAGAAAGGCGAGGCGCGCGCGCACGATCATATAGTTGTCATAGACGATCTTCTGGGTCGGGTCCCTGTATGCGAGAACCGTGTTGAAGCTCTCCCCAATCTGACGAACGCTTGCCGGAACCGCATCACCTTTGACGCCGAGGTGAAGATCCCAATAGAGGTCGAAATAGCTTTCAAGATAAGGCCGCATCAGCGGCTTGCCGGAATGGCGATCATCCAGCAGATCGTCGAAAAACCGCACGACCTTGTCGCCGTACATCGGGCGGTACAGGTCGGGCGTCACCGCGGACATGTAAATCCGTTTTCGGCGGTTATGCGGTCCGCGTTTCTCCAGACCTTGAAGAAAAACCGTGACGCCATCTTCCGGAGCCGGCCGCCAGCTTTCGCTCAGGAGGCCCCATAGATCAAATGGCAGGGCGTTCTCCTTGGTGAACTTCACATCGATCATGGGAAGCCACAACCGTTCGCCTCCGTAGGTGCTCACCAGGAAATGCGGAACGATCACGTTCTCGACGTAGGCGGGGTCGAATTCCGCACGGAATTGCTTGCGCAGGCGCGCGACGGCGGACTTGATATCGCTGGGCGCTAACGGTTGACCGGCGGCAGGAGGAGATTGAGAAGCAGCCGGCTCGGCTGCGATACCAGCGACCGCGGCCGTGCCGCCGACCAAGAATGCTCTCCGTTCCATAACAACCTCCCGACATCGTTAAAGGTTATGCCGCCAAATGATGCTCTCAGATCATACAGTTCATCTCTATCAGGCTTCGCCGCAAAACATGTGTCGGTTCTTCTCAAATTAAATTGCATTTTCAACGGCGCATCATCGCCTTTGCGGAACGCGCGGGTAGCTCGCTACCGAGGGCTTCGTCTCAACCGGCCAGTTCGCGTGAGCGCGCCGTCGCGGCCGCAATCGCGCTCGCCAGCAGAGCATCGAATCCGTCCTTGCCCATCAGCACCTCCAGAGCGGCGGCGGTCGTGCCGCCCGGCGAGGTGACGTTCTGGCGCAGGATCGCAGCGTCGAGCGGTGAGCGATGCAACAGCTCGCCCGAGCCCGCAACGGTCGCACGCGCGAGCTTCTCGGCAAGCTCGGCCGGCAATCCTGCCGCCACGCCGGCCCGCGCCATCGTCTCGGCGAGCAGGAACACATAAGCCGGCCCCGAACCCGACAGCGCCGTCACCGCATCCATCAATGCTTCGTCGCTGATCCACTCCACCATGCCGACTGCAGACAGCAGGGCGTGGACCAATTCTCGCTGTGACGCGGACACGCGCGAATTCCCCACCGCGACCGTAATGCCGCGGCCGATCGCGGCCGGCGTGTTCGGCATGGCGCGAACGATCGCGGCGGGCGGCAATGCCTGCTCGAGAAAGCGCAGCGTCCGGCCCGCCATGATCGAGACCACGACGGTCGACGCCCCGACATAGGGCGCCAGCGCTGGCATCGCGTCGGGCGCGGACTGCGGCTTGATCGCGACAACAATCGCCGATACCTCGCCGACAGTTGCGGCCGATGGATTAAGGCGTAGCCCCCGCGCCGCAAGCGTGGCGATTTCCTTGGCGGGTTGCGGCTCGATCACGACGATCTGCGCCGGCGGCATGCCGAGCCCGAGCCAGCCTTCGAGCATCGCGCCGCCCATCTTGCCCGCACCGACCAGCACGAGCGTTCCGGGGAAATTGGCGAGTGACGCGTTCGCCTTCGCGTTGGATGTCGTCATGTCACAAGTCTCTTGCCACAAGTCTGACGCTACACGCTACAAGCCTCACGCCACATGTTCGCTGTCGTCTCACGCCATATGTTTGCTGTCATCATCCGCGCGAGCGAATGATCCAGTAATCACTGCGGTGAGAGTTTGGCAAACCGCCGCGGCTGGCTGGATGTCCGCTTTCGCGGGCATGACACCGTTAGCTACGCTTCGCCCTGGGTTTCGAACATCGAGGCATCGAGCGCCTCGCGCGCGCTCTTGCCCGCCCAGACCACGAACTGGAAGGCCGGAAAGTAGCGCTCGCAGGCGTCGAGCGCGGTTCCGAGCAGCGTCTCGCATTGCCGGCCCGACGCCTCCACGCCGCCTGCCAGCACCAGCGCATGGCGGTACATCACGATGCCTTCCTGGGTCCAGAGATCGAAATGTCCGACCCACATCTGCTCGTTGATCATCGAAATGAGCAGTTGCACCTCGGTGCGCAGCCGCTCCGGCACCTTGAGCTCGAACGCGCAGGCGAGGTGCAGCGCCTCGATGTCGAACATCCAGGTGAAAGACACCTGGTAGTCGCTCCACTTTCCGCGCACCAGGATGGTGATCTCGTCTTCGCCCGCGCGCTCGAACGACCAGTCGTTGGTTGACGCAACGCGCTCGACCACTTCGAGCGGGTTAGCGCGAGACTGCTGATTGACATCGATGAGGGACATGCCGTCTCCACCCTGCCGCTGGGAATGGAATGCGCACCACACTGCGCGCACCCACGCCGTTCTTGACGCGGTCCCCGGTGGAGCTGATCGACCGCTCCGGGGCGAATCACTTGCTCGACGAATATAAGGCCTTGATTCTGACGGCCAAAGTGCAATTAGGCCGGGGCCCGGTTAACGATTGGTGGATATCCGTGGGGCGGAGTCGCTTGTCCACAGCTTGATGACTCGCATGGCGCGCAACATGATTCCAGAACACGTGTGACGGTATTGGAGTCACGCCGTCTGCAACGCCATCCCTGTCACGATCGCGCGCACCTCCGATGACAGCATTGCTCGCTCGCCGAATCGCATTCACGTTTTTGACTTGATTCGGAATTCCAAAAAGTGATGCCCGCGACCAGCGCGGGCATCACGAATCAAACGTCGCAAGCGACCGCTTCAATCGAACAGGCTGGACACCGACTCCTCGGCGGCGGTTCGTCCGATCGCCTCACCGATCAGCGCTGCAACCGACATCACGCGGATATTGTGTGCGGCCTTGACGGCTTCGGTCGGCTGGATCGAATTGGTGATGACGAGTTCCTTCAGCCGCGAGGCGGTGATGCGCGCGACCGCACCGCCCGAGAGCACGCCATGGGTGATGTAGGCGTAGACCGCGGTCGCGCCCTTCTCAAGCAGCGCGTCGGCCGCGTTCACCACGGTGCCGCCGGAGTCGATGATGTCGTCCACCAGGATGCAGGTGTGGCCTTCGACTTCGCCGATCACGTTCATCACTTCGGATTCGCCCGCGCGCTCGCGGCGCTTGTCGACGATGGCGAGCGGCGCGTTGATGCGCTTGGCGAGCCCGCGCGCTCGCGCCACGCCGCCGACATCGGGTGACACGATCGCCACCTTGCCGAGGTCGAAATGCTCCTTGATGTCGCGCACCATCATCGGCGAGGCGTAGAGATTGTCGGTCGGAATATCGAAGAACCCCTGAATTTGACCGGCATGGAGGTCGAGCGTCATGACCCGGTCGGCGCCCGCGTGCGTAATCAGGTTGGCGACCAGCTTGGCCGAAATCGGCGTGCGCGGACCGGGTTTGCGATCCTGCCGGGCATAGCCGAAATACGGGATCACCGCGGTCACACGCCGCCCCGATGCACGGCGCAGCGCGTCGATGATGATCAGCAGTTCCATCAAATGGTCGTTGGTGGGAAACGACGTCGACTGGATCACGAACACATCGCTGCCGCGGACGTTTTCCTGGATCTCGACGAAAATCTCCATATCGGCAAAGCGCCGGACCACCGCCTTGGTCATCGGGGTCTTGAGGTAGGCGGCAATCGCCTCGGCGAGCGCCGGATTGGAGTTGCCGGCAACGAGCTTGATCGCTCCGTTCTTGGCCGCCATCACTGCCTCCAGAGCGTCACTGCTTCGTCGCCAAACACGTCAAATCCAGGGTCTGGAGCGGCTTGCGAAACTTGCGGCGCGCAGGCCGTCCGGCGCGCAGGCCTGCGCGCGCCGTTCTGATAACAAGGAGGCGGCGCGGCTGGCAATATGAGCCGCATGTTGTCCCGGATTTTCAGACGCCGCCGCGGCGCCTGGGCGGCGCCTCACCTGGCTTCCAGAAAAGCGAAAGTACGGGCCGGTCCATCCTCCGGCGAGGGCCGGCCGCGGGGCAGCGGAATCGCGGCGTCCTGCGCCTGGTCGGCCGCCGCAGGCGGCTCGGCGCGGGCTTCTTCACCGCGGATAATGCGATAGATGCCCGCCGCCTCCGGCGCCCAGTCGTCGAGCCAGGTCAGGGTCGAACCGCTTTTTTTCTCCGGCTCGACCGTTGCCGGCGCCGGTGTGGCGGCGGCGGACGACTGCTTGCGGGGCGACGCCGCCATGGCGGCCAGTTGATCGAGCCCGCTGCCGGCGATGCGGCGGAGCACCCCATCGTCGGCCGTGGCCCAGCCGGTCCCGGCCGTGCCTGCCTTGTCCGTGCCTCTGAGCCGGAAAGCCCGCTGCTGCCCGGCATCGTAGACATCCCAGGCCCAGGTAATCGATGTTGCGTCGCTCTCGGCGTGCGACGCCAGGTAACCCCGCAGGTGGTAGTCGGCCTCGCCCGAGGTCACCACGGTGATCCGGCGGCCACCGGCCTCCTCCTTGAGCGCCCGCAGGAACTTCTCGTGAACGGCAGGCGGCGGCCCGTCGATCGACTCGACGACGACCGACATTGGTTTTGGGCTGTCATCGGGGTTCAGGAGATTGCCAATGCCGAGGTTGCCGATCTGGCCAATATTGGCGCAGGCCGAGACCATCAGGCCCAGCACCAGGACGCACACGCGTCCACAGCAGCGATATATGCCCGCCTGCCGCGCGCCCGCGACAAGCCGGTCCAGTCCGCTCTGCATCGACTTCCCCGCACTCGACGGATTTTTAAGTTCCAGCGTCCCCCCGGACGCTGGCCGCCGAGCTTCCCGATGGAATTTGTATCGTCGAATCCGAGCCCCGCCTATGGCGCAAAAGCCACAGGATGCATCCGATTACCCGCCGAGTGCGATCGCGTTGATGTGCCGCCCGTAGTCCGGCTCCTTCGAATGCGTCGAGCGGCGGTAGCTGAAGAACCGCGCCGGATCGGCGTAAGTGCAGCAGGCAACATCCTCGATTTGATTGATGCCGGCACTCGTCAGCCGCGCAACGATGTAGCCCGGCAAATCGAACATGGCGTGCCCCGGGGTGACCGACGCTTTGAAGAAACGCGCATTGTGCGCGTCAGCCACCGCGAACCGCTCGACGAATTCCGGCCCAACTTCGTAATTCGACTGGCGAATGGTGGGCCCGAGCACCGCAACAATGCGTGCGCGGTCGGCGCCGCACTGCTCCATCGCGGCGATCGTCGCTTCCAGTACCCCCGTGAAGGCACCGCGCCAGCCGGCATGGGCGGCACCGATCACGCCGGCCGTACCGTCCGCGAACAGTACCGGGCCGCAGTCGGCGGTAGTTACGCCGATCGCGATGCCGGGAGCCCGCGTCACGATCGCGTCGGCGCGCGGGCGGTCCTGCGGCGGCCACGGCCGCTCGATCGTCACCACGTCGGGCGAGTGGATCTGATAGGCGGTGAGAAGATGGTCCGGCACGACGCCAAGCGCCTCCGCCATGCGGGCGCGGTTCTCGACCACTCTGGCGGGCACGTCCTGAGAGCCGGTGCCGCCGTTGAGGCTCGTATAGGGGCCGCCGGAGACGCCACCTTCGCGGGTAAAGAAGGCGTGGCGGATACCAGGTAGGACCGAGAGCGCGGCGGATTGGAGCATTTCGGCGAGCCTATGTTTCGAAACCAGGCAGTGCGCCGAGCTTCGGTGCCGACAAACCGAGAACCTTGATCATCTGCCCCATGCCGGTGCGCTCGGTGCTGGTCAGCCGGACCAGCCCCGACTGGATGGCAAGAGACTGCTCATGCGTCGCCCCGGCCTTGAGCGTCGCCGCCCGCTGTTCGATGCCAAGCCGGAGCAGGAACTCGCCCTGCTCGATCGGTCCATGCAACGTCACCTGCAGGCTGTCCGCCGCGCGCTCGATCGCCTGAAAATCCACATGCGCGGTGAGGTCGACCCGGCCGGGCGTTATCAGCGGGCTGACGAACTCATGCCCGCTGACTGCCTGGAGCGTGTCGCCAATCCCACTCACGACATGGCCGTAGTCAATGATCAGCGCGACGCCTTCCGATCGCACCACCCGTGAGCCCAGTTCCAGCACCAACTGATCGGCTCGCCATTCGAAGATTTCGCCGATCCTCGCGGGGCGCATGTCGCTCGGCAGGAATTCATCGAACAGCGGAATCGGATCGCGCGCGATGCTGAAACGCAGATGATCGTCCTCGTCGATCTTGACGACTCGCTCATGCCAGCCGTCCGCGCACATCACCGCCTGGTGCACCGGCAGGGCATCGAAGAACTCGTTGGCGAGGACAATCAGCGGGCCGTCCGGCACCTCGCCCAGCGACTTGTGCCAGTGTACCGGCACGTCGCCGGCGCCGAGTGCGAGCCGCTGCACTGTCTCAAGCGCCGGGCTGACTTCGACCAGATGAGCGACGACGGCTGAGCGGAATTCCGGCAGGACCTTGGCGGCGCGCAAGGCGTCGAGCATCATTGTGCCGCGGCCCGGCCCAAGCTCGACCAGCCGGACATTTTCGGGCGAGCCCATTGCCCGCCACGCCGCCGCGGCCCAGATGCCGATCAACTCGCCGAACATCTGGCTGATCTCGGGCGCGGTGGTGAAGTCGCCGGAGGCGCCGAGCGGATCGCGGGTGACGTAATAGCCGTACGCGGGATGCGTGAGGCACAGCTCCATATATTGCGCAACAGGCATCGGGCCCGCCTGAGCAATGCGCTGGCGAATCTCCGCCTCGAGCGGTGACCTCTCCTCGGCCATCAGGGCTGCCGTGTCCGCTGGTTTCGCAACGCCGCCACAATAAAGCCGATGCCGATGAGCATCAGCGGCACCGACAACAGAATTCCCATCGTCAGGCCGCCCCACAGGAAGCCGAGTTGCGCATCGGGCTCGCGAAAGAGCTCGCAGACCGAGCGCGCGATCGCATAACCGACCGCGAAGACACCGATGATGAGACCAGGCCGCTTGAGCGCGCCGGCGCGAATGAGCAAGGCGAGAATAGTGAACAGCACCAGCCCTTCGAGCGTCGCCTCGTAGAGCTGGCTGGGATGACGCGGCTCAGGCCCGCCGTTGGGGAATACCATCGCCCAAGGCACGTCGCTCGGCCGCCCCCATAGCTCGCCGTTGATGAAATTGGCGATGCGGCCGAGGAACAATCCGATGGTTCCGGCCGCGCAGGTGAGATCGCCCAACGACAGGATAGAGATGTTGCGAAACCGAGCAAACAGCACGACCACGAGCAGGCAGCCGAGAAAGCCGCCATGAAAGGACATGCCGCCCTTCCACAACTGGAAAATCTCCAGCGGATTTTCGACGAAATAGGGGAGGTTGTAAAACAGCACATAGCCGGTCCGCCCACCGAGGATGATGCCGAGCGTCACCCACAGGACGAAGTCGTCGAAGTCCTCGACCTTCATCGGCGGCGTAGACCCGGCCCACAACCTGTCCATCTTGAGCAGTGTGCGCGCGTAGAGCCAGCCCAGCAGGATGCCGACGATATAGGCCAGCGCATACCAGCGAATCGCGATCGGCCCGAAGCTGATGAGCACCGGGTCAAAGGCGGGAAACGGGATGGCGAGGAACGGCATGGCTGATTCCGCAAGGTTCCGGTGCGTGATGCGGGTAGTGCGCGCGTGAAGTCAAGACGGCGGGAACCCGCCCGATCGATCATGGCCGCCCCCGGGCCATCTTGCCCGTTTGGCGCGACATGGCGCTACGCCCTTGCCATGTCGAAGTGAAGGTCTGCCCCGCGTCTAATTCGCCCTGGTACGGCCCGCTTTGCCGGCCTAGATTTATTTTGTGATCAGCAACTCTGCCGAGGAGGCGCGCCATGGCCCGCAAAACTGCACGCAAGTCGGCCTCCCGCCCGACTGCGAGCGTAACAAAATCGGATCAAAAGAAGCCCGGCCGCGACCGCTCCGACCGTGAGCGGGTGGTGGACGCGCTGCTGGCGCTGCTCGAGGAAAAGCCGATCGAGCAGATCGGATTTGCCGAGATCGCGACGCGGGCCGACGTGTCGTTGGCCGAACTGCGCAACATGTTCGGCTCGACCATCTCGATCCTGGCGGCGCACATGAAGGAAATCGACCGGACGGTGCTCGCGGGTGGTTCCGCCGACATGGTGGACGAGCCGCCACGCGAGCGATTGTTCGATGTGCTGATGCGCCGGTTGGAGGCGCTCGGACCGCACAAGGTGGCGATCCGCTCGCTGAGCCGCTCCGCCATGCGCAATCCAGGGCTCGCGTTCGCCTTGAACGGGCTCGCCGTGCGATCGCAGCAATGGATGTTGACCGCCGCCGACATCAATGCGTCCGGCCCGAAGGGCATGATGCGGGCGCAGGGTCTCGCAGTGCTGTTCGCGCAGGTGCTGCGGACCTGGATCAATGACGATGACGAGGGGCTGGCCCGCACCATGGCGACGCTTGATCGCGCGCTGGCGCGCGGACAGTGGTGGTCAGGCGTTCTCAATGGTGTGTGCCGGATTCCGGCCTGCGTGGGCCGCCTGCGTCCGCGCCGCCGCCGGCGCTACGAGGATGACGACGAGACGATGGCGGCCTAGTTTGGTGGTTCAGAAGCCGCTCGCCGCGCGAGCTCGGCAATGTGTAAAGCCGGTGCTGACTGGATAACTGTACCGGTTCGGAAGGATAACACTCATGGCGGCAGGAAAAAGTATGAGGCACCAAGTCGGTGCGCTCATCATATCATCAGTGGTGGCTCTTGGTGTGAGTGTCATAAGCTCAACCGCAAGAGCGGAAGATGATGCTTCGCGGTTCACTTACGTGCGGCTGCATTGCACTCCGGACGATCAGTCGCACTTCACAGACGTGACAATCGAACTCGCCAAGGAAAATTTCGCACCTCCCGCAGCCCCGATCGCCATTGGAGGCAACAAGCCGACTTCAAGGGCGTTCATAGCAGGATTCGGGGCGCACTGGGGCGCTGCTGATCTGCAGAACCATCTCAACCACCCAACACCCGCAGTTCAACTATTCACGGTGCTCCGGGGGACATTCTCGATCACCGTGACAGATGGCGAGACGAGGCAGTTACATGGCGGTGACTTGGTCCTGCTGGAAGACATCACACCTTGCAGAGGACATATTACTGTCGTGGGCGACACACCTGGATTTCTACTCTTCGCTCGCTGAGTCTCTGAGGGTGCTACCCGATCGGATTCCGACGACGATCCAACTACACCGGGACCCGCACCGTCGCGCGCAATCCGCCGAGCGGTGAATCCGACAGGCTGATGTCGCCGCCGTGCGAGCGCGCGATGTCGCGCGCGATGGCAAGCCCCAGGCCGGTGCCGCCTTCATCCTGATTGCGCGCGTCGTCGAGGCGCAGAAACGGCTTGAACACCTCCTCGCGCATCTTCGGCGGTATGCCGGGTCCGTCGTCATCGACCGTGACGGTGAGCCAGCGGTGGTCGCGGTGTCCGGTGATCGAGATTGAGGGCGCGTGGCGCGCCGCGTTGGAAACGAGGTTGTCGAGGCAGCGCTTGAAGGCGTTCGGCCGCACGGTCACGACCGGATGGCCGTGGAACACGACGCGCGAGGCGTGCCCGTTGCGTTCGGCGTCGGTCTTGAGTTCGTCGAGGAAGGCCGCCATGTCGGTCGGAGCGGATGGCTCGCCGGAGTCGCCGCGGGCGAACGCCAGATAGGCCTCCAGCATGCGGGCCATCTCGTCGACGTCTTTTTTCATCGCCTCGACTTCGGGCGCGTCGCCGAGAAAGGCCAGCTCCAGCTTGAAGCGCGTTAGGATGGTGCGCAGATCATGCGAGACGCCGGCCAGCATGGCGGTGCGCTGCTCGATGGCGCGCTCGATGCGGCTCTTCATCTCGATGAAGGCCAGCGCTGCCCGGCGCACTTCGCGCGCACCGCGGGGGCGGAAGTTCGGCACCTCGCGGCCCTTGCCGAAGCTTTCGGCGGCGTCGGCAAGCCGCAGGATCGGGCGTATCTGGTTACGCAGGAACATCACCGCGACGATGATGAGCACCAGCGAAGTGCCCACCATCCAGCCGAGGAAGATGTGGGAGTTCGACGCATAGGCAGCGCTGCGCGGCGCGAACACCCGGATGATGGCGTTGTCGAGCCTGATGCGGATCTCGACCAGCGCTGAGCGCCCGACCGTGTCGATCCAGAACGGCTTCCCGATGCGCTTGCGGATTTCCTCCGACAGCGCCTGATCGACCAGCGAGAAAAACGGCTTCGGCCCCGGCGGCGGCAGATCGTTCACCGGCAGAAAATCGACCACGAGCCCGAGCCTCTCCTGCGCGATCCGCCGCAACTGCGCATTGTCGGGCCCCTGCGGGTAGGTCTTGTAGACGTCGATCAGGGTCGCGATGTCCTGCACGACGCCGGCGGAAAGCCGCTGCGTCACCAGGTTGTAGTGCCGCTCCAGGAACACGTAGGCGACGACCGATTGCAGCACGACCATTGGAAGGATGATGATCAGCAACGCACGCTGATAAAGTCCCTTCGGCAGAAGGCCTTTGATCAGAAGACTCAGCCGGTCATAAATACTGTAGATGCGGCCGGCTGCCGTGCGCAGCGCCGCGATGCCGACATCGAGCGTGGTCATGGCGCCGCCACCAGGCGGTAGCCGATGCCGCGCACCGTTTGCACCAGCAGTGGATTAGCCGGATCGCGCTCGATCTTCCGGCGCAGGCGATTGACCTGCACGTCGACGGCGCGCTCGCCGGTTCCGCCGCTGTTGCCGGTCAACGCGAGCCGCGGCACCGTTTCGCCCGGCGTCGCCGCCAGCAGGCGCAGCATGTCGCGTTCGCGGTCGGTCAAATGGACGATGTCCTCGCCGCGTTTAAGTTCACCCCGGGCGATATGGAACAGGAATTCGCCGAACCGCACCGTTTCGACCGCCGCTGCGGCGACTGTCCGTGTCCGCCTGAGGATGCTGGCGATGCGCAACGACAGTTCACGCGGCTCGAACGGCTTGCCGACGTAATCATCGGCGCCGATCGACAGGCCCTCGATGCGGCTCAGCGCTTCGGCGCGCGCCGTCAGCATGATGATCGGCACGTTTGATGATGTGCGCAGGAAACGCGCCAGGTCGAAACCGGTCTCGCCCGGCATCATGACGTCCAGAATCAGCAGATCGAAGCTCAGCCCCTCGAGTTTAGCGCGCGCATCGGCGGCGGTCTCCGCCGTGGTGACGCGGTAGCCCTCGCTGAGCAGAAATCGCGACAGCAGGTCGCGGATGCGGCGGTCGTCGTCGACCAGAAGAAGGTGCGGCGCGTCGTCGGGAAGTGCGCTTGTTTCCAGCTTGCCGGTGCGCATGGACACACCTCGCCTAGCTGCGCGAACGCCGGGCCCGATCGGCGCGCGCAATGAACCGCAGGAGGCCGTCGCGCTGCTCGGCGTTGATCATCGCGGTGAGAAACTGGCAGGCCACCTCGTGGGCATTCGGCCCCAGTTCGGACAGCGCCCGCGTGATGCGCGCGGTCTGCAGGCCGGCCAGCTTCATGGCCAACGCCTCGCCCTTCGGGGTGACGAACAACAGCCGCTGGCGGCGGTCATTCGCGCCCTCACGTTGCAGAACATAGCCTTGGTCGATGAGTTGTTTCAGCACGCGACCAAGCGACTGCTTGGTAATCTTCAGGATGTCGAGGAGTTCGGCGACCTTCATCCCAGGATTACGATTGACGAAGTGCAGCACCCGGTGGTGCGCCCGCCCGAAACCAAATTTCGCCAGCACGTCGTCGGGATCGCCGATAAAATCGCGATAGGCGAAAAACAGCAGTTCGATGACGTCCCACGCCGGCTCGCTGCCGCGCACAGCGCGGTCACCGCCCGCAGGCAGCCGATCAGACGCGACGGGAACAGTTAGGTCAGCCATATTGACATATTTCGGTCAGATTGTTATCCTAATGACCATCGCAGCGAAAGGAACGTGCGTAAGCGGCCCGCCCGAACGGATTGCACCGGCGGCGCAAGCGCGCTCTCATAGGCGGTGAAACATACCGGGAGTTGGACGAGGACGCAAAAGCGTTCACGCCCCACAAGAACCCGGCGGTCCGAGGCTTGAGGAGGAAATGTGATGGCTGTGCCCTTCGACCAACGTGCGGACCTGATCTGGTTCGACGGCAAGCTCGTGCCCACCGCGGATGCGACGATCAACGTGCTGACCCACGGGCTGCATTATGCCAGCGCGGTGTTCGAGGGTGAGCGGGCCTACGACGGTGAAATCTTCCAGTGCACCGACCATTCCGACCGCCTCAAGCGTTCCGCCAACATCATGGATTTCGAAATCCCCTATACGGTCGCCGAGATCGACGCGGCCAAGCGTCTGGTGGTGGAGAAAAACGGCATGAAGAACTGCTACATCCGCGCCATCTCCTGGCGCGGGTCCGAGCAGCTCGGCGTGACCGCGATGAACAACACAATCCACGTTGCGATTGCCAACTGGGAATGGCCGAGCTACTTCGACCCGGCGCAGCGGCTCAAGGGCATCCGGCTCGATCTTGCCGATTACCGCCGCCCCGATCCGAAAACCGCACCTGCGCTCGCCAAGGCGTCGTGCCTTTACGCGATCTGCACGATCTCCAAGCACAAGGCCGAGCGCAAAGGCTATGCGGACGCCATGATGCTGGACTGGGAGGGCCGCGTCGCCGAATGCACCGGCGCCAATACCTTCTTCATCAAGGACGGCAAGATCCACACACCGATTGCCGACTGCTTCCTCGCCGGCATCACGCGTCGCACCGCGATCGAGCTTGCGAAGCGCCGCGGCATCGAGGTCATCGAGCGGCGGATCATGCCGGACGAGCTTTCGAGCTTTTCGGAATGCTTCATCACCGGCACGGCGGCGGAAATCACCGCGGTGTCGGAGATCGCGCAGTGGAAATTCACGCCGAGCGCGATCACGCACCAGTTGGCGGACGACTACACCGCCGAGGTGCAGCCCAAGGGCAAAGCCGCGGCGGCATAGCTAGAGCGGATGCTTTCGCAGGCACGAATGGAAAGACCCAATTTTCCGGATCGGAGTTAGCGCGTCGCGTGTGACGCGATCATCGCCTCGCCCATGCGGATGAGGCGGGCATCGAGACCGTTCGATCCGACGCTTTGGGCGGTAACCCGCGCCCCCTCCAGCAAAAGGTGCAGTTCGTCCGCGAGCATCTCCGGCTCGCTCAGCCCTGCCTCACCGCAGAGCCGGATCAGTCGGGATCGCAGCGCCGCCTTGGCCTCCTCGATCACCCGCCGCGCCGGGTGATCCTTCTCCGGCAGTTCGACCGCCGCATTGACGAGGGGGCAGCCGCGTTCGTCGGCGTTGGCCACATGCGCGGCCATTTCCCTGAGCCAGGCGCGAAGCTGCGCCCGCGCGTCTCCGGGGTGCGCTTTCTCAAATCTATCCCAGCAGGCATCCGCGCCCTTGGCTGACTGTCGCAGATACTCGGCAACCAGTTCGTCCTTCGATGTGAAGTGCCGATAGAGCGTCATCTTGTTGGTGCCAGCGGCCTCGGCGATCGCGTCGACCCCGACGGCGCGGATGCCGTGCCGGTAGAACAAGTCCGCGGCCGCTTCGAGCAGGCGCTCTCGCGGGCGAATTTTCTCGTCCTTTTCGTGCATCAGGGCCGATTTGGCGATCATGACGGATTTCCTCTTGACACGGGTGTTACCGGTCAGTACCTATCATGTAATGTTACCGGTCAGTACCACAAGATCGAGCAGCAGTCACGCAGTTTGTCGTTACCGCCAGTCAGGAGCCCACATCATGTCCATCGTCGAAGCCCCCACAGCCCGCGTCCAGGCCCACCCGCAGCCCTCCTCCGACACCAAGGACCTCTTCGCGCCGTATCGGCTCGACGGCCTCGAACTGAAGAACCGGCTGGTGCTTTCGCCGATGACCCGCAGCCGGGCGATCGACGGCAATGTGCCAAGCCCGCTGGCGCCGGAATATTACGCCCAGCGCGCCTCCGCCGGTCTTCTGATCACCGAGGCCAGCCAGGTCAGCCCGCAGGGTGTTGGCTACATCCGCACCCCCGGTATGTACTCGCCGGCGCAGGTCGCCGGCTGGAAGACGATCACCGACGCGGTCCACAAGGCTGGCGGCGTCATCTTCGCCCAGCTCTGGCATGTCGGGCGCGTGTCGCATCCGGATTTTCACAATGGCAAATTGCCGGTCGCGCCATCGGCGCTGCCGGTCGAGGGCGAAGCCTTCACGCAGAACGGCAAGGTCAAGATCCCGACTCCGCGCGCGCTCGAACTGCACGAACTACCCGGCATTGTCGCGCAATTCCGCGCCGCGGCGGAAAACGCCAAGGCGGCCGGGTTTGACGGCGTCGAGTTGCATGGCGCCAACGGCTATCTGCTCGACCAGTTTCTGCGCGATGGCTCCAACCGCCGCACCGATGCCTACGGCGGCAGCATCGAGAACCGCGCGCGCTTCCCGCTCGAAGTCACCCAGGCGGTGATCGACGTGTGGGGTCCGCAGCGCGTCGGCTACAAGCTCTCGCCGTACTTCGCCGGCTATTCGATGTCGGACTCCGATCCGGTCGCGACGTTCTCGTATCTCGTAGAGCAACTGAACCGCCTGCAGGTCGGCTACATCCACGTCGGCGAGGCGGTTGCCGGTCCGATGGCGGCGCCGGACGGCACGGTGCGCGTCACGCCGATACTGCGCGACATCTTCGGCGGCACGGTGATCGTCAACGGCGGCTTCGACGCGAATTCCGGCAACGCCACAATCGCCCGCGGCGAAGCTGACCTGATCGCATTCGGCGTTCCGTTCCTCGCCAATCCGGATCTACCGGCGCGCTACCGCCAAAAGGCGCCACTCAACTCACCCGATCAGGCGACCTTCTATGCCGGCGAGGAGAAGGGCTACCTCGACTATCCGGCACTGTCGTGAGGCAGCGCGTGATCACCAAAGGTTTGCAATCGCAAAGGAGCATTGAGATGAAACCGATATATCAAGAGCTGACGCTGAAGAACGTGCTGGCCGATCCGATGGTCCGGCTCGCTATGGACGCCGATCACGTCGACCCGCAGGAGTTCGCCGCCATGCTGGCCGGAATTGCCACGACGTTGCGGCGTTCGCCGCAGCAATCGCCCGCTCAATTCGCCTGCGCGCACTGAGCCCAACCGGCCACGCGCTCGTGCCGAGCCGTCAGCTCGCGCGGCCGAGCGCGTGGCAATAACGGTCCGGAAGATGGTCGCCGATCGCCGGCGTCAGCCATTTGTAGACCGAGCCGAGCCAGTCGGTGCGAAACGACGGCAAGACGTTTCGTCCAAGCAGGTTGGCCATCGCCTGTTTGACGCCTTCGACGTTTCCGTGGAATGGCGGATCATCCGAATCCATCGGCGAGAGTGCAGCGCGCGTGAAAGAGCCGCCGCGCTCGCACCTCGCCATTCGGCCGACGTGACGAAAGGCGAAGGCCGCTGGCGGCACGGTCGGAACCACGTCAACACCGTACACGAAACGATAGGTCCGCTCTCCCAAGCCACACTCGTTATACGAAGCGGCGAAATCGGCCGATCCGACGCGCGGCATCCCGAACGTATAGACGCCTGCCGGCAAGACGGCGAACTTGCGCGCCATGCGCTCCGCAGCGATGACCGCGAGTGCGCCGCCGAGACTATGCCCGGTGAGGAACACGGCCTGCTCATCGGCTGCACGGTCCTGGATCACGTCGGAAATTTCCGTCCACACCGCGTCAACACCGGCCTCGAAGCCTGCGTGCAATTCTCGCGCGCGAGGCCCGAGATTGAAATTCGTCAGCCAGTTCGCAAGCTCCAGCGGATCGGTTCCGGTGAAGGCGATGACGGTCGCGCCACGGCCCGCAACAACCAGACCGTTCGTCGCGGTGAGCGGAAGTTCGTCGACCTTCATGTTCTGAAACAGCGCGCGCTGCCGCAATCCCCAGGTCTTCAGGATCGGATTGATCTTGTGCGCCTGATCACGCGCTTCATAAGCAAGCTGCGACAGCCACATCATGGCCCGGGCCGTTCCAATGCGGAAGTCTGCGGCGGCTGTGAAGTCGTCGAACGCCGCATCGTCGTAGGCCGACGCCGGCAGTTCGACCAGAAAGCTCATTGCGATCCCCCGTTCGCCTATCCACTCGAACGGCCGCACACCCGGCGCGTTGGGTCCAGCGGTTGCGGCGAGCGGAAAATGAGCGATCCTATGCAAGAGCGATGCGCTCTGGCCAAATCTTACTCGCAGACATATCTGGCGAAAGCCGGGTTCGCATAAATCTTGCGTTACCGCGTGTCGCCGTCGCGTTGGTCCGATGCGCCGTTACTCGGCAGCTTCGTGCCGGCCGGGCCGCCCGGCCCAACGATCCGCCAGGGTATCGTCGGACGTCTTGGCCTCGACCCAGTTCGCGCCGTCGGCATATTCAACCTGCTTCCAGAACGGTGCGCGGGTCTTGAGATAATCCATCAGGAACTCGGCCGCCGTGAACGCATCGTGCCGGTGTGACGCGGCGGTGACGACCAGCACGATTTCCTCACCGGGCGTGAGCCGGCCATGACGGTGGATCACCGTAACGCCGAGCAGTGGCCAGCGCTGTTGCGCGGTTTCGACGTGGCGGGCGATCTCTGCCTCGGCCATGTCGGGATAGTGTTCGAGCGTCATCGCCACCAGCGGCCGGCCGGCTTCGTCACCCCGGCAAATGCCCGTGAAGGTGACGACCGCCCCGATATCGATGCGCCCATGCGTAAGCTTGGCGGTTTCGCTCGCGGTATCAAACGGCTCGCACTGCAGGCGTATTGTGGCAGTCATCATCGGGTTCCGGCTTCACGCGTCCCGCGCGCGGAGCTTACCCTCCGGTCATCGGCGGGAAGAAGGCGATCTCGCGCGCTCCCGCAATCGACGTTGTGGCGCGAACATGCGCGCGGTCGATAGCGGCGCGGATCACCTTCGGATTCTCGAACGCATAGGCATATTCCTCGCCCTGCTGGGCGAGAAAATCCATGAGGTCCGAAACGGTGGTAACGGAGGCGGGAAGCTCGATCTCTTCTTCGGGCTTGCCCACGCGCTCGCGCACCCAGGCGAAATAACGCACTTTCACGCTCTCAATCCTCGATCAGATGGCGCGCACCGGCGCGGAAATAGTCCCAGCCAGTGTACAGCGTCAGCAGCGCCGAGAGCCAGAGCAGCGTCAATCCGACCGGCGTCACCACCGGCACGACAACATCGCCTGCCCTGCCTGCCACCAGGAAACCGACCGCGATCAGTTGCAGCGTCGTCTTCCATTTGGCGAGTTGCGTCACCGGCACACTCACACGCAGTTCGGCGAGATATTCGCGTAAACCCGAGACCAAAATCTCGCGGCACAGGATCACGATTGCCGCCCACAGCGACCAGCCGCGAATCGTGCCGTCGGCAGCGAGCATCAGCAGGCACGACGCCACCAACAGCTTGTCGGCGATCGGATCGAGCATGCGGCCGAAGGTCGACTGCTCACCCCACTTGCGGGCAAAATATCCGTCCAGGATGTCGGTTATGCCGGCGGAAACGAAAATGAACAGCGCCACCCAGCGCAACCACAATCCGCCATGCAGGATGTCTTGCCAGTAAAGGCAGCCGACCACCAACGGGACCGCAACGATACGCGAATAGGTCAGCAGGTTCGGCAGCGCGAGCGGCCGCGCCAGTACTGGCCTTGTTGCGACGGCTTTCATGACGAGAGACAATACCCTTCCTGCTCAAACGTCAAAAGGGAAAGCCCGCGGCCCGTCCCCAGTCATTTCGCCCCATCGAGCGGCAGCCCGGCGCAAACGACAAACCTGACAACCGACGCTAATTCAATCGTCACACGTATTTGTGACTGCTTCAGGTCACCGCGAAGGTGGGGATGAAACCGGACGCGCGCAATGCCGCGTTCGCGGGATCATCGGGCGCGTTCATGGAAGAAATCGTAGATTTTACGCGCCGTCTCGGCGCTGATGCCCGGAACTTTGGCAAGATCGGCGGGCGCGGCGCGCTCGATCGCCTTGAGGGTCCCGAAATGATGAAGCAGCGCGCGCTTGCGCGTGGGGCCGACCCCGGGGATTTCTTGAAGCCCCCCCTCGCGGATATCGCGTCGCCGCCGGGCGCGGTGCGAACCGACCGCAAAGCGATGTGCCTCATCGCGCAGCCGCTGCACAAAATAGAGCACCGGATCCCGTGGCTTGAGCTTGAATGGCTCCCGTCCGGGAACAAAAAAGGTCTCCATGCCGGCGTCACGGTCGGGCCCCTTGGCGATCCCGACCAGCGGCACATCGGTGAGGCCCAGCGCGACCAGTGTCTCCTGCGCGGCGCTGAGTTGCCCGCGACCGCCATCGATCAGCACTAGATCAGGCCAGGGGGACTGCGCATCGTCATCCTCGCTCTGGTCTGGCTCGCTCACACGCTCCAATTGTTCCGCCGCTCTCTCCTCTTGCGGTTCGGCCGCGGCAACTTCAGCGACAGTCGCGGTATCGCCGTCCGCTTCGATTTGAGTCGTTGCGACAGCTTGCCGCGTCCCGTTCGCGCGGGGCGCCTCGTCGATCAGCCGCTTGAAGCGCCGGGTCAGGACCTCGCGCATCATGCCGAAGTCGTCGCCTGGCGTGAGATCGGCGGAGCGGATGTTGAACTTGCGGTACTGATTTTTCTGAAACCCCTCCCGGCCGGCGACGATCATCGCCCCCACCGCGTTCGAGCCCTGGATGTGGCTGTTGTCGTAGACCTCGATCCGCTGCGGGATGCGCTTGAGCCCAAACGTCTCGGCCAACGCCTCCAGCAGCCGGCGCTGCGAGGACGTGTCGGCGAGCTTGCGTCCGAGCGCCTCGCGCGCATTGGCGAGCGCGTGATCGACCAGTTCCTTGCGCTCGCCGCGCTGCGGCACGCTGATCTCGATCTTGATGCCGCCTTTCGTGCTCAGGGCCTCCGCCAGCAGTGCGCGCTCCTCGATCTCGTGCGACAGCAGGATGCAGCGCGGGCAAGGCTTGTCGTCGTAGAATTGCGCCAGGAACGCACCGAGCACCTCGCCGGGTGCGAGCGAGCGGTCGGCCTTGGGAAAATAGGCGCGATTGCCCCAGTTCTGGCCGGTGCGGAAGAAGAACACCTCGACACAACTGAAGCCGCCCTCCTGGTGAACGGCGAAGACGTCGGCCTCCTCGACGTTGCGCGGATTGATGCCCTGATGGCCCTGAACGGCGGACAGCGCTGCCAGCCGGTCGCGATAGATCGCGGCGCGCTCGAACTCCAGGTCCCCCGATGCCTTTTCCATTTCGGCGGCAAGTTCCTCCTTCACCACACGGCTTTTCCCCGACAGAAACGCGTTCGCCTCGCGCACCAGCTCGGTGTACTCGGCAAAATCGATCTCGCGGGTGCAGGGGCCGGAGCAGCGCTTGATCTGGTAGAGCAGGCACGGCCGGGTGCGGCTCTCGAAGAAACCGTCCGAACAGGAGCGCAGCAGGAACGCGCGCTGCAACGCCGTGATGGTGCGGTTGACCGCCCACACCGACGCGAACGGGCCATAATACTTGCCCGCGCGGGTGCGCGCGCCGCGATGCTTGAGGATCTGCGGCGCCCAGTGGTCGGCGGTAATCAGGATATAGGGAAACGACTTGTCGTCGCGCAGCAGCACGTTGAAGCGCGGCCGCAGCCGCTTGATCAGGTTGGCTTCCAGCAGCAGCGCCTCGGTCTCGGTCGCGGTGGAGACGAATTCCAGCGCCGCGGTTGCGGCAATCATGCGCTCGATGCGCGGGTCGTAGCCGGTCGGCCGCGTGTAGGCGACGATGCGCTTCCGGATGTTCTTCGCCTTGCCGACGTAGAGCACATCGCCGTTGGCGTCGCTCATGCGGTAGACGCCCGGTGACGATGGCGCGTGCTTGGCGTACCGCATGATCGCGGCGCGGCCGGCCGCGAGCGGCCCGGCGGGCGCCGCCAGGTCGATGGCCGCGCTCTCGGCCGCCGCGTCCGCCTCGGGCAGCGTCTGCTCGTCGTCCTCGTCGACGAGTGCGGTCGATGGATCGACGTCTTTATTGCTCCGGCCGTTCATGCTCACGAAGGTAAGGCGTGGGGGCTGTTTGGGCTACTGAGGCGAGCGCCTCTGCGCCTGCCCTCTCCGGACGCATCAGCAGGCCACGGATCCCGGATGGCGACGCCAAATCTAAGTATTAACCAAAAATATTAAACTAGTCATTTACCTATCTCATAGTAATTAACGTCCAATCAACTATATATTCGGCAATAAGACGGTAAAAATGATGCTTTAAAATGGCTGAATATTTTGAATTCAATTGTTGTATTTTTGCACTAGACTGGTTTTTGATATTGAATACTGTTCGACCCACGATACGCGATTGGAGGGTCAGGGGAATGAAGCGCTTACTTCTCGCTAGCGTCGGCATGGCGGCTCTGGTCGGTTCGGCAATGGCCGCCGATCTGCCGTACCGAGGTGCGCCCGTTGCTGCCCGGGCGCCGATCTACAATCCCATCTACAACTGGACCGGGTTCTATGTCGGCTTCAACGGCGGCGGCGGCTGGGGCGGTTCGACCTGGGACGGCGTCGAGGGCTTCGATGTGTCGGGCGGCGTGATCGGCCTGACCGCCGGCTACAATTTCCAGATCAACCGTTTCGTGATCGGCGCCGAAACCGACATCGACTGGTCCGGCTTGAAGGGCAGTTCGAATGTCTGCTTCTTAGGCTGCGAGACACGAAACGCCTGGCTCGGCACGCTGCGCGGCCGGTTCGGATATGCCTTCGACCGTTTCATGCCCTACTTTACGGCCGGCGCCGCGGTCGGTGACATCCGGGCGGCCACTCCGTTCTTTCCGGGCGGGAGCATCACCAACCTGGGCTGGACCGTGGGCGCGGGCTTTGAAGTCGCCCTCATCGCCAACATCACCGCAAAGGCCGAATATCTCTATGTCAGTCTCGGCGACTTCAATTGCGGGCTCAATTGCGGCCTGCTGCCGAGCGCCAACGTGTCGTTCAACGCTAATCTCGTGCGCGGGGGCATAAACGTCCGGTTCTGATTCCCCTCCGGACCTCTGTGTGCGGCGAAGCCTCGGACGAAAGTCCGGGGCTTTGCATTTTCAGGCAGCTGGCGGCTTGGTGGCGTCGAATGCCGGCACCCGCGCGGCGAAATCGTCGAGCCAGGCGGCGAGCCGCGGGTGATCCTTCCGCCAGGTCCCGTTGAAGCGGAAATCGCGATAGCCGAGCGCGCAGGCGAGCGCAATCTGACCGACGTTCGGAAGCGCTTCAAGTTTCGGCGGCGCCGCTTCAAGAGCAGCCAAGGCGCGCGTAACCTTGCCGGCGTGGTGGTCCAGCCACTTCTGCTCGTGCTTCTCCGCCGGCCGCCAGCGTATCTCGTAGATCGCCAGGATCGACGCATCCATCATGCCGTCGGCAAGGGCCTCCAGGCGCAGGGCGGCAAAGCGCGCCGCCGCGTCATGGGGGACGATCCGGCCGCCGCCAGCGCGGTGATCGAGATAGTCGAGGATGACGCGGGAATCGAACAGCACCATGCCGTCTTCGACGACCAGCGCGGGGATCTTGCCCAACGGGTTCTGCTGGCGAACCGTGTCGTCCGGATCATTGGTGTCGGCATTCTCGATCGAGAGGTCGCCATCAAGGCCGAGCACGCCGGCGGCGATGCGAACCTTGCGGACAAACGGCGAGGACGGCGACGAACGCAGGATCATCATGGGATTCATTCCGGCTCCGGCAGGGCTGCCGGCGTGCCTCCGAAGTAGCCGCAAACGCGCGGCAGGTCGAGAGCGTGGCGCTTCGGTTCGCGCGACCGTCCCGGCCGCGCCGTCGCCGGGTCAGCCGGTGACGACGAGGTTGACCGCCTTCGGGCCCTTGCCCTTCTTGTCGGGCTCGACATCGAACGAGATGCGTTGATTCTCGTTCAACGACTTGAGCCCGGCCTGCTCGACGGCGGTGATGTGCACGAAAACATCGCGCCCGCCATCGTCCGGTTTGATGAAGCCGTAGCCGCGCTCAGCGTTGAAGAACTTGACGACACCTGCCATGGCCATCGGGAAACTCCTTCCCCGGTCATTGCCACGCCGCTGGCCCCAACGGCGGCGGCTCGGCTGGACATTCGCAATCGGGGAAGGCAGCGGCCGCAATACGGCCTGCGTCACTCCGCCGGCCCCCACAGGAGACGGAACGTCAAAGCCAGCGTCATGAAAACTAGACCAATCCTGGCTGGTGGAAAAGTGGCGAGCAGTGATTTCGTTGTGCGGCGCTGCTAGCTTTCGCCCGAGAGCCAATCGAGGCGGCTTCCGCCGCGGCCGGCGTCCGACAGCACGTTCGCCAATTCCGGCATCAACTCCGCAAGCTCAGCCGCAAGCGTCCACGGCGGATTGACCACGATCAGGCCGCAGGCCGCGAGGCGCCCCGGATCGCGCGAGGTGTCGGCCGTCAGTTCGGCCCGCAGAATTTTGGCAATGCCGGTCCGCCGCAAACGCCGCGCCAGTGCGTCGGGCTCGCGCCGATCCTTGATCGGATACCACATCAAGTACGTGCCACCCGCCCACTTGCGGTGCGCGCCTTCGAGCGCCGCGGCGAGCCGGGCGAAATCGCCGGCATCTTCGAACGGCGGATCGATAAGGACGAGGCCGCGCCGCTCTTTCGGCGGCACGAAGGCGTTGAGCGCCGTCCAACCGTCGAGTGTCACCGCCTTGCAGCGCCGGTCGCCTTCGAGATTGCGCGCCAGCGCACCTGCGGCGTTCGGCTCTGTCTCACAGGCAATGAGGCGGTCCTGCGCGCGCAGAAACGCGCGCACCAGCATGGGCGAACCCGGATAGCGCGTAAGCTCGCCGGCCTTGTTGAAGCCGGCGACGGCTTCGAGATAGGGCGCAAGCAGACGGCGCGCCGCTTCGCCGAGCGGCGCGGTCAGCAGCCGGGCAATGCCGCCGCGCCATTCCGGGCTGCGGCCGGCTTCCGGCCCGGCGAGATCGTAAAGGCCCGCGCCCGCATGGGTGTCGAGTACGCGAAAGGCGGCAGGCTTCGCGCGCAGATGAACCAGACTGCGCACCAGCACAGCGTGCTTGAGGACGTCGGCAAAATTGCCCGCGTGAAAGGCGTGCCGATAGTTCATGATCGCGCGCGGTGCGTTGGACGGGTCACCGAGAGCGGGCTCGAGCCCTGATCCCGGCCAACTGCACGCCGCGAGAGTGCCGGCTCAGCGCTCAAGCTCTGCGGCCCGGCCACGGCGCACCGGCGGCATCACCAGTTTGTCCCGGCGGCAGGCGCGCGCATCGATCTCCGGACAGGATTGGAACTGCAAGTCCTTGTTGAAGCAGATCCGTACCTCGCCCAACCGCCGGCGGTCGCAGGTCACCGCAATGGCGTCGCGGGTCAGGCCGGCATTCACCTTCACGAATGCCTCCTCGACCTCGTCGGGTGTCACGGTGAGTTGCTCATTGGGATCGATATAGGCTTCGGGAATCTTCACCACCGCGCGCGCCTTGCGTACCATTTCAAAATAGGCCTGCTGCGAAAGCCCCGAACAGGTCCCGTGCTTGTCCCAGTTGTGAAAGATCAGGCGTGGCGCCGGCATCAGGTCGAGCATCGACGAGACGATGTTGCGGTTGAGCCGCGGCGCCGGCACCTGGCAGAATTCGGGAAAGCCCCGGCTGTATTGCGGCCACAGGCCATGCACGACGAACGAATAGCGCCGCGCGGCGCCGCACTGCTGCTGCGGAGGCGTACCGCGCTCGCCCGCCGCCTCGCAGAACGACGGCGACCAGGACAGCGCCAGCACGTAGAAGTCGAATTGGCCCGGCTGGTTCTGCCGCCGGTCCTGGGCGGGCGCCGTGACGACCGTGAGCAGAAGCGCAACCGCCGCGAACGCCGAACGCGCAAAAAGCTGGACCATCGACTGCCTCGACCGAACATTCCCGACGGCTTTCATGCTACCACACCGGAGGGAACATTCCAAGAACGAAAGCAAGGGAACTTTTTTTGACGGCGGTACGACGCCACCCGAACGAGTGACGGCCAACAAACGCCTCACGGGCCAATCCGGCCTCAAAAGGCTGTCATGAAGAACTCGCCGGCTGGATCAGGGCCGCGCCATCTTGCAGGCCGGGTTGAAGGCCCAGTTGCGGTCGAGGCCGACGATGCACCACTCGACGCCCCAGGTCATGCCGATCATGCCGGTGTCCTCGCCGATCGAGTAATGGACCGCCGTGCGGCGGCCATCCGAGATCTGGACCAGCGCGCTGCAGTAACGGCGCGGAATCGAATTGCCCGCCCAAGGCCGGAACGCAGTCTCGCGGATTTTCTCAAAGCCGAGGATCTGCAGATCGGTATTCCAGAAATCGTTTTCCCGCATGTTGAAGCGCGACGAGATCTTATAGAGCGCGGCTTCCGCATCGCAGGGCGGCAGCACTCCGTCGTAGCGCGGACCGGAGAGATAGAAATTCTGCTCCAGCCAGTTCGCCGCGACGGCACGCTCGACCGACAAAGCGGCAAGCGTCACCGCAAGCGCGCAACCCAGCAACCAGCCGCGGCGGGACATGACACTACTCCTTCGCACGCCAATGCGCGTGACGGTGACCCGCCAGCCGGGCGGAATCAAGATTTGCAACGCGACGGAAAGCAAGAAAGCGCCGACTGTGGCGCGCCGGCCACGCGGTCAACCGCTGGTCGGATAATGCAGATGCACCCGCAGCTTTCACGCGATCAACGATCGCAGGCTCACAACGTTTCCACGGCGCGCGGCGATTGATCACAATTTGACCACAGGCGGCCGCGCGACGGAGCTACCGCGTGCATTCGATTGTGCCTACGTTTGTCGAGGATGATTCGCTGGAGCTCGTCTGGTATCGCGTCGGGCGCCGAGGGGGATGTGATGGCGGAAGCCCGCCGGCTCGAAATCATCGAGCCATTGTTCGGTCTGCAGGCGGCTGGGCGCCTGCTGACCGACGTATTCGCACCGTGGGTGCAGAATCTCGGCCTGCTGATCGAATCCGTCGAGGCCGGGCGGCCCCCCGGCGCCCCGCCCGATTGGCAGCCGGGCGCCGTGCTGCGGCTGCCGTTCTCGCGCAAAGTCTGCCGCGAAGGTGGCGTGGTCTGCGCGCAGGCCCTTACCGCACTCGCCGATTCCGCCATGATGGTGGCCTGTTCGGCGGCCTGGAACGGCTACAAGCCGATGAGCCCGATCGACCAGACCATGCATTTCCTGCGGCCGGTGACGTTCGACGTCGTGGCCGACGCACGCGTCGTGCGGATCGGGCGGACCACCAGCTTCGGGCGGGTGATGCTCTACAGCGCGGTCGACAAACGGCCGGTCGGCATGGTGGCCAGCGCCTACGCGATGATGTGAGCCCTACGGGTGTGGCCGGTTTGCATCGGGCGGGGATTCTCCGCTGTCGCCGGCACGGCTTGCCTTTGAATTCGATCCGCCAGCCGATTAGAGTTTCCAATCGGTGGCGGAGGCGTGGTGATGCGTATCGCATGGTCGATGTGCGTAATCGGTGTTGCGCTGGCATTGATGGGCGCACGCGCGCAGGCGCAGGTCTATTCCGGTAACGACACCGGCGGGATCATTTCGTGGTCCTGCGAGGCCGAGGCGCTCGCACCGATGATCGCCGCCGACTACTGCGCCCGCTGGGACAAATATCCCCGCATCACCAGCGTGCACCGGCAGTATGGCGATTACATCGCGTTCCGGTGCCTGTGGTCGCCGTATGTCGACCGCTACTCGCTCCCCGCGGTCGCCACCCGCAACACCTGTCTGCCGCAACGGATCTGGACCAAGTGAACGGCTCCGCCGGCGCTTGAACCGCGCGATCGCGCCAGCCTGCCTTGATTCCCTCACAGTGCGGGCGAGAAGCTTGGCGTTGAGCCCAACGTCCGAGGGAGCCCCCGCATGACCCGTCATCTGCTGCTCGCCGCCGCCATCTGCTGCGCCACGCCGGCCGCCGCGCTCGATCTGCCGGCGCGAAAGCCCGGGCTGTGGGAGATCAAGATGACGATGGAGGGCCGCAGCCTGCCGCCGCAGACGACACTGCACTGCATCGACGCCGAGACCGACAAGCTGATGAACTCGATCGGCGGCAGCATGAGCCAGTGCGCGAAGCAGGACGTGACAGAAGGTCGGCTCGACCATCGTGGTCGATTCGGTCTGCACGTTCGGGCCGATGACCTCAACCTCGCATGGTGTCGTCAGCGGCGACTTCAACAGCGCCTACAGCGTCAAGGTGACGTCGAAGCGCGAGGGCGGGCGGGCCATTCCGGGGATGCCGGAGGGCGGCACCACCAACATGACCATCGACGCCAAGTGGATGGGCGCCTGCGCGGCCGACCAGAAGCCAGGCGATATGATCATGGCGGGCGGCCGCAAGGTGAACATCCGCGATATGCAGAACATGATGCAGAACCTGCCGAAAGCCCTGCAGCAGAAGCGCTGATTTTCGCGCCACTAGGCCGCGGGTTTCCGGCCGCCTGATCGCTTCGTACTCCCGCCGTCGGCCGGAGGTGCCGTCGCGAAGCGACGGCCTCGAAGGATGACGGGTCGAGGTCACGGGACGGTTTCCCGGCGGCCCTTCGCGGCGCTTCCCGACATTCGAACTTGGCGTGATGGCCATCACGGCGGCACAGGCCGGAAAAGGGTCTTCTCCCCTCACCAGCCTGATCCAACCCCGTGGGAGCCACCAATGTCCAATTCTCTGAAAGTCGCGGCCTTGACCGCTTTCGCCCTTGTCGCAGCCGGCTCGATCGCCGAAGCCGCATCGAACCACGGCCAGCGCCAGGCCTCGGCCAAGAGCGGCACTTCGGCTCCGCGCCACGCCTTCGTCCGCCCCCTCAAGCATCATACGCCGCCCAACCACGGGACGACGTCGTCATCGGGCTCGAAGAAGGTCGTGATCAAGCATTGCGATCCGATCGCATGCAAGGGCAGCAAGCCCAACCACCATCCGGGCAAGGTCGTCCACCACATCCCGCCGCACTGGCAGCACCATCATCACCATCACCACCGCCCGGAGTACCGCTACGGCACCGAGTACGCTCAATACCAGTACCGCCCGCAGCCGAGCTACCCGACCTACGCGCCCAATCCGGTTGTCGCGGTTCCGGCGGCTCTCCCGGTTCCGAAGGCCGCCTGCCTGACCAAGGAATATCCCGCGAACGGCTCGGTGGTGTTCAAGGATACCTGCACCAACGAATGGGCCATGGGCACCGCGGCGCCGACCCACGCTGTGGTCGCGGCCTGCCTGCGCAAGGAATACGTCGACGGCGAGAAGGTGTTGTTCAAGGACGTCTGCACCAAGGAATGGGCGATCAACCCCCCTGCACAGCAGGCAGCCACCTCGGCTCCGGACGAAGCCGCCCCTGAAGCTGCCCCTCCTGCCGACCAGCAGGCGCCGGCCGCCGACGACGAGGAGGACGACGAAGAGGATTGAGCGGTTGGCACTCGTGCCAGATCAGAAGGGGCCCATCGTGGGCCCCTTCTTGCTGTTGGCGTGCTTTCATTGACGGCCAGTCCGTAACGCAGCCAGAGCGGACTTTGCTTAGGCCACTGCTGTTCGTCGCAAAATCTTGAGCAAACGTGGATCCCGTTTGAGCGACGCAGATCCCGCCTCCGTTCGTTCCCGCGAAAGCGGGAACCCAGAACTGCACATTCAACGCTTACGATTCTGGGTCCCCGCCTTCGCGGGGACGAACGGAGAGTGAGCGGTTCCACGCAAATGGGACGCGCGCTAATCCCAGCTCACGCTGTGACGCACCAGCAGTTCGCGCACCTTCGCAACCATCTCGTCTTCGCGGCAGGCGAACTGCACCTCGGCCTGCTTCCGCAGGTACTCGTCGCGGTCCTTGATCGCCGTGAGCGTGGCGCCGAGGATCAGGTCCTTGATCTGCACCTCGCCCTTGTCGCGCTCGTTCGAGCCCTGGATGATCGCGCACGGCGAATGGCGGCGGTCGGCATATTTCATCTGCTGGCCGAGATTGTGCTTCGGATTGCCGAGATAAAGCTCGGCGCGGATGCCGGCATTGCGCAGCGTGGCGACGAGCTTCTGGTAGTGCGCGATGTCGCCGCCGAACACCGTGACCACCACCGGGCCGGGCGCGGGCTTGTGAATCGAGCTTGCCGATCAGCGTCAGCGCCGCCTGCAAGCGCGAGACACCGATCGAGAAGCCGGTCGCCGGCACCGGCTCGCCGCGAAAGCGCGACACCAGACCGTCGTAGCGCCCGCCGCCGCCGACCGAGCCGAACCGCACCGGGCGGCCCTTTTCGTCTTTCGTCTCCAGCAGCAGTTCAACCTCGTACACCGGACCGGTGTAATATTCGAGGCCGCGGACGACGGAGGGATCAATCACTATCCTCGGACCATCAAGGCTTTTCTCAATTGAGAGAAATCGGCCGAGGATCCCCATACCCGGCGGCCTGAATGATTGCGTCTATCTGCAAGCTCAAATAACCCCTGAGCCAAAGTGTCATTCATTTCGAAGAGAAGTGCGACTTCACCTAGGATGTCTAAGTTAAAGCTATTTTCATACTTTCTTTGAAGAGGATTGACCTTACTGAGCTCGCTGCCTTTTTCGCCATCCTCTCACGGTCGCTGTACGAATTGACATCCCAATTTTCTGGTGGCGTGAAAAACGGATTCGGAAAATTTGTGTCTACCTCTTCAAGCTCACCCAATTGGATGCGTTGTAGATTTCGCCAAACCTCACAAATCGCAACAGCGGTGTAACTTGCTCTTCAGTAAGCCCGGCGCCTTTCGTAAAATCACCACTTTCATCCTTCCGGCCGTCACCCAAGCAGCTCTCGCACTCCATCAATGCCGAGGCGATCATACTTGTCGATTGCTCGCAGCACGGTAAGTCGTCTAGCCCGCGTTGTCTTCGCCGCCAAGGCCAATCGACTTCCATCACGCCATCAAGGACCTTTCGGTTGTTCACCTTCACCATGTAGCTGCCGCGCTCGATCCCGAGCGCCTCCATGGTGTCGGCGGCCATCATGCAAATCTCGGCATCCGCCGCCATGCTCGCAGAGCCCACCGTGTCGGCGTCGAACTGCATGAACTGGCGGAAGCGTCCAGGCCCCGGCTTCTCGTTGCGAAACACCCAGCCGAAGCGATAGCTGAACGATAGGGCAGCGCGATGTTCTGGAAATTCTCCGCGACGTGACGTGCAAGCGGCGCGGTCAGGTCGTAGCGCAGCGAGAGCCACTGCTCGTCGTCGTCCTGGAACGAGAACACGCCCTCGTTCGGCCGGTCCTGGTCGGGCAGGAACTTGCCGAGCGCGTCGGTGTACTCGATCGCCGGCGTCTCGACCGGATCGAAGCCGTAGCGCTCGTAGACCGCGCGGATCGCGTCCGTCATCTTGCGCGTCGCGGCGATCTCGGCCGGCCCGCGATCGGCGAGCCCGCGCGGCAGCCGCGCCTTGAGCTTGTTGGATTTTCCGGATTTGTCGGCCATCGGCCGGCCTCGCCGCTTCGGTTGAAACCGCGCGGGTGGTAGCAGCGGCGGCAAGGAGCGGCAAGCGCCGCCCGCCCCTCGTCGCGTCGCCGGTCAGTTCGGCGCGGTGACGCCGATCGCCTCGAAATCGCGCGCCATCGCGGTCGACGATCTCGGGCGCCACCAGCATCTTCTGCAGCTTGCCGCGCGGATCGTCGCGCCACCCCGGCTGTACGGCAATCAGCCGCCGGGCGAACCCGCGCGCCTGCTCGAGGTCGCCGGCGCGCATCGCGATGACGGCGTGCACCAGCAGCGCCCAGGGCGGGGCTTCGGACGTCACCGACTCGATATACATACGTGCGGCCGGCAGATCGTCGACCAGATAGAGGCTGAGCGCCATGGCGATGTCGAGCCACACCGGCCGCACCATCCAGTTCGCGCTCGCCTCGCGCAGCATCTGCAATCCCTCATCGACCCGGCCAAAGACGACAAGACGAAGCCCGAGATCGGCCTGGACGAAATTCGAATACGGATTGAGCCGCATCGCCATCCGGCCGGCCGCGAGGGCGGGTTCGACTTCACGCCGGATCGCGTGCGCCGCCATCAAAGCCTGGCAGGCGCGTGCGCTTCCGGGCTTGAGCTCGACCGCGCGCTGCGCCGCCTGCAGCGCCCGATCGGCCGCCGGCGCCTCCGCTGTCGAGCCGGTGTCGAAATAGTGCTCGCGGGCATAGACCTTCGCCAGATAGGCGTATCCGAGTGAGAAGCTCGGATCGGCCGCGACCAAATCTTCCAGGCACTTGCGGACACTCAGGTGCGTCACCGGGCTGTACCGGTGCCAGTAGTCGATCGCATCCAGCAGACAGGCATAGCGAGGATCAATGCTGCCCGAGGCGGCCCGCTTGACCCTCTCGTGGGCAAAAATCACCCCGTTGACCGACGCGACATTTCTGACGACATCGCGGATGATCGTCGACCGGGTGGCGGCGGAATTCTCGATCAAGGACACATGATCGAACATCCGCGACCAGATCAGCGAATGCTCCTGGGTGTCGAGCAATCGAAACGTCAGACTTGCCGATCCGTCGCGGTGAAATTCGATGGTCGCACCGATGCGATAATCGCTCTCCGGTGAAGCGGCATCATTGAGCGACGAGCCTGGTGGCCGCGCGTCCGCCAATCGAGGTGCCTTTGCCAGCACCTCGATCTCGTCGAAGAGCGCGAGCGCGTCCCGCAGCCTGTCGTCCAGGTGAACCAACGCAGCATCGGGCGGCGCGGGCGTACCAACGATCTCGAACGCATCGACGGCGACCACCGGCAATACGCTGCGGGCATTCAATCGATTCCTGCCGGAGTGCGCCGGTCGCGCATCATGTGAGACCAGCGCCGGTTTGGCACCGAACACGCCGTCCCACAGCAAGTAGTCGAATGCCGCATGGACCACCGCTCCGAGGAGGAGAAATGCGCCAATTATCGTGCAGGCTCGCAAGATCGATTTGCGGCGCCAGAGATCATCGCGCGGGAGAGGTGCCCGCGGCTCGGCATCTGGTTCGCGGCGGCGGAATACCGGCACATAGCTGCCGCGCGGCAGTTCGATGTGCACGGGATCGCCGGCCCCCGCCTCCGCGTAATAGCGATCGAGGGCACGCCGCAGGCGGCCCGCTTCCACACGCACGATCGGATCGTTCGCCGGATCGAAACTCGCGTCACGGCCGAGCGCTTCGGTCGCGATCGTGTAGCCCTTGATATGTGCTTCGTCGTGGGCGAGCGCGCGATCGACGACGAAGCGCAGGAAAGCCGTGAGCTGCGGCGCGGCGCGTAGCTGGGCACCCGCAAGGATGCGATCGAGTGCGGCGCGTATCTCGGGTTCGCTGAACGGTTCGCTTTGATCGTCCGGACTGCTGTGGTTGGCTTCATTCCGCATGCCACCAGCCCCCTGCAAACCCGCCTTGTGACTGACGGCGGGTACGCAGTCCTAAATGCACGTCCGTTGTGCCGCCGTCCGTCGTGGACGCGATCGCCTCAGGTTGGATTCACTCACCTTGAATCAATCTGGTTTGCAACATGTCACGCAACCGGGCATTGCGCTGTTCAAATTAGAACACGCCCGCAGCCTGTGCACAACTTCGGCGGCCCCGCGCGATCCGGCGATCCGGACTTCCGCGATATCCGCATCATTTGTTGCTGCGATTCGACATGGGATGCGAACTTCGGACAGGACCCTAGTCCCGGAGAACGGCCTTCGCCAGCGAGCGACGGATGCGCAATGTGCCGTTGTAGTCGATGAAGCCCTGCCGGCGGAATTTGTTCATGAACGAGCTGACGCGGGACCGCGTGGTACCGACCATCTCGGCCAGCGTTTCCTGGCGGATGGGCGCAATGACGGCCTCGGCCGTTCCCCTCTCGCCAAAATCCGCGAGCAACAGCAGCAGCCGGGCGAGGCGCCGCTCGCTCGAGTTGAACAAATGATCAACCAGGTCGGCTTCGACGCGAATATTCCGGCGCAGCAGATGCGCGATGAACAGCTCGGAGAATTTCGGCTCGCTGCGCAGCACGCGGAGCATCGCGGGCTTCTTCAACCGCACGATCGTGCATTCCGACATCGTCGTGGCGTTGGTGACGCGCCGCGTCTGGCCGCTCAGGCATCCTTCGCCGAAAAAATCTCCCGCGCCGAGAATCGCAAGCACGGCTTCCTTTCCGCGCTTCGACAGCACGGTGACCTTCACCTTGCCGTTCTGCACATAGAATGCCGAGTCGGCGGGATCGCCCTGCGAAAATATGACTTTGTTCGCTGCCTGATTGGTAATCGTCCGGCCCTCGCCGACCTTCACGAGAAATGTTTTCGGATCAAAGGACGCGCTTCTTCTCTTGGCTGCCATTGAGACTTTCTGATTTTTTCGGCGTCGCGATTGGCCGGTCACGCATGAGGAGTTTTGATGCGTGGTGACGGCGCAATCAACCGGGGGCGGCTGGTTCGATTTCTTTACCTGCTGGGGATTTTCTAGAAGGTAAAGATTCCGCGACCGCGACCGAAACATTTCAAACGGCCGGTTGCGGACATGCTATTTTGCGGACGTAGCGGAGGGCGTTATCGTCTTGGCGACGATCGTCCGGTCCAGGATTCCGAATTAAAGCATTCGCGGCAACGCTCGCTGCAAGACCGCAAAGGATCTGCCATGTTGCAATCAGCTCAACGCACAACCGCAGCGGCGGTTCCCAACGACCTTGAATCGTTCTGGCTGCCGTTCACCGCCAATCGCGCGTTCAAGAAATCACCGCGACTGATCGTCGGCGCCAAGGACATGCACTATTACACCGCCGATGGCCGCGCCGTGATCGACGCCGCGGCCGGCATGTGGTGCACCAACGCGGGCCACAATCGCGATCCGATCGTCGCGGCGATCCAGCAGCAGGCCGCCGAGCTCGACTACGCGCCGGCCTTCCAGTTTTCGCATCCGAAAGCGTTCGAGCTGGCGAGCCGGGTCGCCGCGCTGGCGCCGGCCGATCTCGATCATGTGTTCTTCTGTAATTCCGGTTCGGAGGCGGTCGACACCGCGCTCAAGATCGCGCTCGCCTATCACAACGTGCGCGGCGAGGCGTCACGCACCCGGCTGATCGGACGCGAGCGCGGCTATCATGGTGTCGGTTTCGGCGGCGTCGCGGTCGGCGGCATCGTCAACAACCGCAAGCTGTTCGGCACGCTGCTGGCGGGCGTCGATCACCTGCCGACGACCTACAATCGCGAGCAGCAGGCGTTCAGCAAGGGCGAGCCGGAGTGGGGCGCGCATCTCGCCGACGAACTCGAACGCATCGTCGCGCTGCATGACGCATCGACCATCGCGGCCGTCATCGTCGAGCCGATGGCGGGCTCGACCGGCGTCATTCCCTCGCCCAAGGGCTATCTGCCGCGGCTGCGCGCGATCTGCGACAAGCACGGCATTCTGCTGATCTTCGACGAAGTCATTACCGGCTTCGGCCGCATGGGCTATGCCTTCGCGGCCGAACGCTACGGCGTCGTGCCCGACATGATCACCTTCGCCAAGGGCATCACGTCCGGCAGCGTGCCGATGGGCGGCGTGATCGTGCGCAAGGGCATCTACGATGCGTTCATGCGCGGCCCCGAGCACGTCGTCGAACTGTTTCACGGCTACACCTACTCGGCGCATCCGCTCGCCTGCGCGGCGGGGCTGGCGACGCTCGATCTCTATCGCGACGAGAAGCTGTTCGAGCGCGCCAAGTCGCTTGAGCCCGCCTGGGCCGATGCCGCGATGGGGCTCAAGGGCCTGCCGGGCGTGCTCGATATCCGTGTGGTCGGGCTGGTCGCCGGCATCGACCTCGCCTCGCGGCCAGACGGGGTTGGCAAACGCGGCTTCGAGATCATGGACCGGGCGTTCAATCAGGAGAACATCACGCTGCGGGCGGTCGGCGACACGATCGCGCTCACGCCGCCACTGATCGTCACCGAGACGCAGATCGGCGAGATCTTCGACAAGGTCGGCAAGCTCATCCGCGCGGTCGCTTAGAGCCGGCCGCTTACACATCCCTCATGCTGAGGAGCCGCACGAAGTGCGGCGTCTCGAAGCATCGCCGCATTACCGGCGCCAACCGCCATCCTTCGAGACGCGTCGCGCGCGACGCTCCTCAGGATGAGGGCGGAGCAAGTAACCCCATCGCAAACGCCGCCTGCGGCCGTAGAATGGCCCAGCCGACGTTGAGCACGGCGTCGCCGCGCCGGAACGGCAGCTTGAACGGCGGCTGCACCTGAGCGTCGCCCGCGATCGAGCGATAGGCTATCGGCATGACCGCAGGGTCACCGTCGGTCCACACCACCACGGCGCCCTTCGAGCGCAGATCGCCCGGGTCGATCCAGGGCGCGCGGCGCGGATTGCCGTCGATCAGCACGCGCGGCCGCGGCGGCGCATAATGGGCCACGTTGCCGCCGTCCCACATCGTACCGATCACGTAGACCAGCGGCCGGCCGGTCGCGGCGCGAAACCTTAGCGCGAGTTCGTCGGCCAACCGGCTGCCGGGATAGAGCACCGCGCGGTAACGGTGGTCGTAGCGCGGCAGCACCTCGTAGTTGATGATGAACGCGATGGCGAAGATCGCGAACACCGTGGCCCATGTCGCCACGATCCGCGTCATCCGGTCCGACTCGATCACGCTCGGCACGCTGAGCACGATCCACAGTCCGAGAAACAACCACAGCGGATAGCCCCACATCGCGATGGTGCCGCGGCCGCTGACCATCGTGAGCGCGATCACCGCCACCATCGGCCCGAACGCGAGCAGCGTGACGATGCGGCGGTCAAGCGCATCGGCAGTCGCGGGCACAGGCAATGGCGCCTTCGGCCGCGGCCAAACGAGCACGGCGGCAATCACCAATGCGGGCACCAGAAATGCCAACTGCCCGAGCGAAAAAGCCAGCGGGTGCAGGACGTGATCGATCAGCCCGCGCGAGGGCGCAGCGCGCGCGCTGGCATAAGCGAACGGCAGGAAATCGTTGCGCACCAGCCAAACGAGATGCGGCGCCATGATGATGAGTGCGATCGCGAGCGCAATCCACGGCCCCGGTGTAGCCAGCGTCTTGCGGGCGTCGCGGTCGAACAGCAGGAACAGCGCCAGCGGCGCCGCCAGCACGACGACGAAATACTTCGCCCACAGCGCAAACCCGATGCCGATACCGAGCAGGATCCAGTCAAGCAGGCGCCCGCGCTTGAGCGCGGCATGAAAGGCGTAGCCGGCGAGCGCCCAGAACGGCAACTGAATGACGTCGTGATTGAACTTCGCCGCGGTGTAATTGAAGTAGTGCAGGCCATCGACGATGAGGATGGCGACCAGCGCGCGGCGCGGGCCGGCCAGCGGACACGCGGTCACCCAGACCAGCGCGAAGGCCGCAATCACCGCCACCTGCGCGAAGGCATAGTAGGCGGCATCGATCCCGATCGTGCGATAGACCACCTCGATCAGCCACCAGGGCAGCGGCGGCAACTTGTCGTAGCCGAGTTGCCATTCGCGGCCATAGGTCAGGGCCTCGATCAGGTCGAGCGGCAGGTTGGGATAGAGCAGCGACGGCAGCGCCGTCCAAACGACCAGATGGAGAGCGAGAAATCCCGCAAAGGCCGCCTGCGGGCGGCGATCGATCATGGTGATCAGGCCTGTCATCGAACTGTCACGCGTGTTGCCTCTCCGCTGCGGGCTTATATCGGCAAACCGCATCGTGGGGATAAAATGTGCCGCGGGGCAGGCACGCGGCTCGCCGTGGAGATGCCGAAATTCCCGGTCTTAACTATGTCCTTATTCTATTCATTACGCTCCTGCGGCGGGCGCATGGTTGCTTGCGCCGGCGCGAGGCGTCGTGTCATTGAGGTTGTACTGGGTGCGGCTGATCGAAGCGTGGATGCTGCGCCCACGAGACCGGACCTGCCTGATGCGTGTGGGCGCCATCTTCATCCTCATCGGCATGATGATTGTTGCTGGCGCTGCCGGCGTGACGGTCTATCTGGCCTTCGGCTTCAAAGGTTCGGAGGCCACGATCGTCGCACTTGCAACATTGGCCGCACTCAGCCTCTACAATTTCTTCGCGACCCGCACCGGCATCCAGGCCGTGGTGAGTCATCAGGTTGCCGATCTCGCCCGCGGCGATGCGGACCTCGCGCGCCAGGTCGCCGAGATCGGGCGGCGCCTGGCGGCGATGGAAGGCCGGGTCGAAGCATCGCTCGACCGGACCCGCGCGGTGACTGACCCGATCACGCTTGAGATCGGCGAACTCGGCACTTTGGTCAATCGGCTTGCCGAGACGGTCACGGCCCAGCAGGCTAAGCTCATCGAACTTGCCGAACGCGCCCTCGCGCCCATTAGTGACCTTGCCGAACCGCCATTTACTGCGAGCGCCGCCGCCAGTCCGGACGCGCCGTCGGCAGCAGACGTTACGTCCGAGGCCGACGTCGGGGCTAAGATTGAGCCGCCCGCAGCAACGAACGAACGGATGGGTGAAGATAAGGCGAACGGAACCATGCTCGCCGGCATCCGGCGCGCGATCGAGGCCAACCGCATCGAGCTTTATCTGCAGCCGATCGTGACACTGCCACAGCGCAAGGTCCGCTACTACGAGGCAATATCGCGACTGCGCACCGAGCAGGGCGATCTGCTGCACGCCGGCGACTTTGTCGCCGCAGCGGAAAGCGGCGCCCTGATGCCGAGGATCGACAATCTGGTGGTGTTCCGCTGCGTGCAGGTGGTCCGCCGCCTGCTGCTCAAGAACCACGACATCGGCTTGTTCTGCAACGTCTCCGGCTCGACCCTCACCGACCGTAGCTTCCCGCAATTTCTCGAATTCCTCGACGCGAACCGCGCCATTGCGGCCTCGCTCGTGCTCGAGTTCACGCAAAGCGCGGTCCGCGCGATGGGCCCGATCGAATTCGAAAGCCTTGCGGCGCTCGCCGAACGCGGCTTCCGCTTCTCGCTCAACAGCGTCGTCGACTTGCGTATCGAGCCGCGCGAACTCGCCAACCGCAACTTCCGCTTCATCAAGATCCCCGCGAGCTTCCTGCTCAACCGCAGCGTCGCCAAGACCGACATCCGCCCGGCCGATCTCTCCGACCTCCTCGGCCGCTTCGGCATCGACCTGATCGCCGAAAGGATCGAGAGCGAAGGATCGGTCGTCGACCTGCTCGACTGTGACGTGCGGTTCGGCCAGGGCATCCTGTTCTCGCCGCCACGCCCGGTGCGCGCCGAGGCCCTGCAGGGCATCCCAGACCGCAGCGACGTCGTGGCTCGCGACGTCGTCAGCCGCGGATGAGGCCGGATTGACATTACGCCGATACCGGGCTTGTCTCGCCACGTCCTCATGTCTGTCGCACCTCCCCCGATCATCAGTCATTTTGCGCCGCTCGCGGCCGGCTACGATGTCGTGCTCAGCGACGTCTGGGGCGTGGTTCACAACGGCGTCGTCGCGACGGCGGAAGCCTGCGACGCGCTGGCGCGCTTTCGCCAGCAGGGCGGTACGGTCGTGCTGATCACCAATGCGCCGCGCCCGGGCGAGGTCGTGGTGCGCACCATGCTCGACCGGCTCAACGTGCCGCACGCCGCCTATGACGGCATCGTCAGTTCCGGCGACGTCACGCAAGCGCTGATCGCCGCGCGGGCCGGGCAGCGCGTATTCCATATCGGGCCGGAGCGCGATCTGCCGATCTTCGACGAGCTCGACGCTCCGGTGGCGCCGCTTGACGCCGCCGATTACGCGGTCTGTTCCGGCCTCACCGACGACACGGTGGAAACGCCGGACGACTATGCGGGCCTCATCGCGCAGATGCGCGCGCGCAATCTCACCATGATCTGCGCCAATCCCGACATCGTGGTCGAGCGCGGCGATGATCTGATCTACTGCGCGGGCGCGATCGCCGACCGCTACGCCGAGGCGGGCGGCGAAGTGATTTTCGCCGGCAAGCCCTATCGCCCGATCTACGACCAGGCACTCGCGATCGCCGAGGCGAAGCGGGGACGGACGGCGGAGCATGGGCGCATACTGGCGATCGGGGATTCGGTGCGCACCGACCTCAAGGGAGCGGCGGCGTTCGGGATCGACTGCCTGTTCGTCACCGCCGGCATCCACGCCGAGGAACTGGGCACGCGCGACAACCCGGATGCGGGCGCGCTGCGCGACATCTTCGTGCAAGCCGGCGTTCATCCGAAGGCGGTGATGCGCCGGCTTTCCTGGTAGCGTCAGGCCGCCCGCGCCGCGCGGTGCGCCGCATTTTGCGGTTGAATATTCGGATAACTGCAGGTACCGCCACATAAAATCGGCTGTTGAGACGGCGAGAAGTCATGGGTTACGCACGGATTCTTGCGATGACAGATATGCCGCCGTTCGAACGAGCCCACCGTCGGCGTCACTCGTCGCGTCCATCCCGATGCTCCGCAAGCCGCATTCCATGACCCAGGAACCGACAATGCCCTTTGCCGTCGTGCGCGATGGCCCGCCGGGCGCGCTCAAGGGCGCGGTCGCCGCGATCGGCAACTTCGACGGCGTCCATGGCGGCCATCGCGCCGTAATCGCAGTCGCGCGCGCGCGCGCCGGGAAGCTTGGCCGGCCCGCCGCTGTGCTCACCTTCGAGCCGCATCCCCGGCGATTTTTCCAACCGGACGAGCCGCTGTTCCGCCTCACCGACGAGCGCGCGAAGCTTCGCCTGCTGGCGGCGACCGGCCTCGACGGCGCTATCGTGCTTCGCTTCGATGCGGCACTGGCCGCCGTCTCGGCCGAGGACTTCATCACCCGCATTCTGCTCGACCGCCTCGCGGTCAGCGGTGTGGTGATTGGATTCGATTTCCACTTCGGCAAAAACCGTAGAGGATCGCCCGATTTTCTCGCCGCGCAAGGCGCCAAGCATGGCTTCACGGTCGATATCGTGCCGCGCTTCGAGGACGAGGGCCGCCCGGTGCGCTCCGGACCCATTCGCGCCGCGCTCGCCGCCGGCCAGGTGGTCGAGGCGGCCGAGCTTCTGGGCTACCCGTGGTTCGTCAGCGCCGAGGTCGTGCACGGCGACAAGCGCGGGCGGGAACTTGGATTTCCGACCGCCAACCTGCGGCTCGATCCGGCCTGCGGGCTCAAGCACGGCATCTATGCGGTTCGCGTCGGCGTCGGCGGCCGGCGCTATGACGGCGTCGCCAGTTTCGGGCGGCGTCCGATGTTCGACGCCGGCTACGCACTGCTCGAAGTCTTTTTGTTCGATTTCACCGGCGACATCTATGGCGCGACGATCGACGTCGCGTTCATCGGCTGGATCCGGCCCGAGCTCAAGTTCGATGGTCTCGACGCGCTGATCAGCCGGATGAAAGAGGATTCGGCGCTGGCGCGCGAGGCATTGGGGCGAGCGCCCGACGCATTTCCGCGCCTGGGAGAGGTTTCGATATAGTGCCCCCTATCGGTAATGAATGAGCCGGGCAGCCAGACAGCGGGCGTGATCGGACAGCCCACCGGTCAAGGCGTCCGCAGCCGGAAAGCGCGGCTACAGACGTCATTTCCGTCCTTTTCGCTCTAGCTTCGAACTTCGGACGCAGACAGCGCAGTCACCCAACCTTCAGGCCCATCAGGCCTGCGATCAGGTTGCGTTGAATCTGGGACGAACCTGCGGCGATCGTGGACGACCGGCAGTCGCGATAATGCCGCTGCATGTCGTACTCCATCGAGTAGCCGTAACCGCCCATGATCTGCATACCCATATTGGCGACCTTGGCGTAGGTCTCCGACGAGAACAGCTTGGCCATGGTGATCTCCCGGAGCGCGTCCTCGCCCGCGGCAACCTTGGCGGCGGCCTGCCATATCAGCGCCTTGGCGGCGGAGACCTCGGTCTGCATGTCGGCCAGCATGTGGGCGATCGCCTGGTTGGTCCCGATCGGGCGGCCGAACTGTTTGCGCTCGCGCGCGAACTCCGCCGCCATGTCGACGACGGCCTGCGCACTGCCGCCATTGGCGGCGGACGATACGATGCGCTCCGCCTGCAGTCCTGCGAGCACGCAGTCCCAGCCCTTGTTCTCACCACCGACGATCCGGTCGTCGTCGACCTTCACGTCCGTGAGGAACACCTCGTAGGTGCCGGCGCAGTGACGGCCGAGCATGTTGAGCTTGTTCAGCTTGACGCCGGGCATGTCGTTGTCGATCAGGACCAGCGACATGCCTTTGCGGTAGTGCACCGACGTATCCGTCTTCAGATAGACGTTCAGGGTATTGTCGCGGGCGCCCGCGGCGGTATTCCAAAGCTTCTGTCCATTGATCACCCAGCCCGAACCGCTCCTCTCCGCGCGCGTGCGAATGGCCCCGACGTCGGACCCCGCATCCGGCTCCGACATCGAGATCGAGAAGCGGCGCTGCCCGTTGATGATTTTCGGCAGCCAGTGGCTCTTCTGCTCCTCGCTGCCCTTGTGCAGCAAGGTCAGCCCACAGAACACCGATCCGCCGAAACACATCTGAAAATCGGAGCTGACGTAGGCGATTTCCTCCGCGCAAATGGCGAGGTCGATCACGCTTCCGCCGGAGCCGCCGTATTTCTCCGGAAAGGCGACTCCCAGAAGGCCGGCTTCAACCCACTTGTCGTAGAGTTCGTAGGGATAAGCCTTCTTGGAATCCTTATCCCGGACGTAGTCCCGGTTCGCATGCGTGCGCATGAGCTTCTGCACGCTCTCGCGCAAGAGCTTCTGCTCGGTCGTGAACATCGAATTCAATGGGGCATTCCTCATCCAAGGGCGGGCAAGACGCAGGCGGAGGGCGGGCGCTCAAGCCACCTTGTGAATGACTCCGCTGGCCGCCAGCGAATTCAGTGTATCGCCGGCGATCCCCAATTTCGAGAGCACCTTGCAATTTCGAGAGCACCTTGTACGTGTGCTCGCCAGCATCGGCGGCGAAAATCGATGTCGCGGTGCCATCAAGGCGGACGGCCCGATGCACCGACCGCACGGTGCCGGCGGCCGGGTGATTGAGCGTATAGAACAGGTCGAGATGGCGGACCTGCGGATCATCCTCGTCCGTCTATTCTTCCTCTTCGTCTTCGTCCTGATGCTCCGGCGCGGCGCGGGCGGTCCACTCCTTCACCAATCCCGACGCCAGAAGGGCGACGCCGGCCAGCGCAACCACCCGCCGCCAGCCGATTGTCCGGCCGATCTCCAGCCCAACCGTCAAGTAGGATGGATCGAACAGCGCGGCGGCCTTGCGGGCGTCCAATGCCGCCTGCGCACGCTGCTGCGCATTGCGACGGCTCGTGATCACGACGGCGGCGGCGATCAGCGCGATCGCCAGGAAAATCGCGGTGACAACAAGACCGGCAAGTGCCGCATTGTCGAGCTTCTCGCCGAGCCAGAGAAACAGCGTGATGCTGAGCCACAGCAGCGTCGCCAGGCCGGCGAGCACGACGAGGACGGCGGCGACCACGACAGTGCCGTTGATGCCGGTTTTCGCCTTCGCGGTCTGCTTCAAATAACCCAGCCAGTCGCCCATTTAATTCGCTCGGTCGACGGCCAATGTCCCAGATCCGAAATTCGCTTGCATTCCGCCGGATACCTCTCGGCGGATTCGGAGCCGGGGCACCGGCCTATTGAAATTCTCACGTAGCCTCGGACCGAATGCCCAGAAACGAGACGCGTCCGGGCCCGCAATCCTCAAGCGCTAACGCCGGGTGATGCCAAGCAGGAAGCCAATGCCGACCGCGAGGGCGAGCGTCGTGTAGGGACGCTTCTTGAGCGACTCATCGATCGCACCGACCATGTTGTCGGAAACTTCGCGCACTGCGTCGACCGCTTCCTGGCCCTTGGCGGTGGCTTCCGACATCACGCCTTCGACGTTCGACTTCGCGCGGCCCCACGCCGCGTTGCCCTTGTTGGACAGAATGTCGCCGATCTGGTTGGTCAAGCGCGACACGTCCGCCCGCAGCGCCTCGAGATCGGCGTTGATGTCTCCGCTCGCTGCCGCCGCGGCCTTGCGGGTCTCGGTCGCCGCGTCCTTGGCGTCTTTGACTGTGTCCCTGATCGTATCCCGTACCGTGCCGGAAGGGGTCGACATGATGCTACTCCGCTCTGTTTATGAATTATTCGCTGTGCGGCTAACCGGGCGCAAGGGAAAAAGTTCCATGCTGCCGCCCTGGAGGCGCCGCGTTACCCAGGCAACTTGCTCTCCTCGGGAGGGAAAAGGTGATTAATCGTCACCAGCGCCACGATCGACAGCGGTATGGCGAGGAACGCGCCCATCGGTCCCCACAGCCAGGTCCAGAACGCCAGCGCCAGCAGCACGGCGAACGGATTGAGCGTCAACCGGCGACCCAGAACAGTCGGCGTGATGATATGGCCCTCGATCGCGGTGAGCGCGACGAATGACGCGGGCGGCACCAGCGCGTAGCCGAGCGAGGAGAAGGTCATCATGCCAATGACGAACAGGATCAACGTCATGCAGGCCGGCCCGACATAGGGGATATAGTTCAGCACCATCGCGAGGATGCCGAGGATGTAAGGGCTCGGGAAGCCGTAGAGCCACGCCCCGAAGCCGACCACCACGCCAAGAGCAAAATTAATGACGGTCACGACCGCCAGATACGATGCGAGGTTGTGCTCGATGTCGTTGGCGATGCGGATATAGCGCAGCTTGGCTTCGCGGTTGGTAAAGAATGAAACGACGTAGCCCCGCAGATTGATCTGGGCCGGCAGATAAAATCCCAGCATCACGAAGAACAGCAAAACCTGTGCGACCGCGGGCGTGACGACCGCCAGCACCGGCGTGACCATCGCGAGTTGCGATGGCTCGACCGCCACGGTGGCGCCGGACGGCATCAGGATGTCGTGCAGTTCGCGCAGCGCCTCGAGCGGCCGGTCGAGCACATAGAGCTTCTCTTTGATGGCGACGCCGATTTCCGGCGCGCGCCCGATCCACTCGCTCAAAGGCCCGGCGAGCAGCGTCGCGGCGATCCCGACCGCTACCACCAGCGCCAGGACCAGAGCGATCGACGTCACCCAGGGTGATATGCCGCGCTTGGCCAGGGTCTTGACCAATGGAGCGAGCGTGGTGCCGACCACCAGCGCGGCCAGGATCGGCAGCAGGATCGGGCGGCAGAAATAGAGACCCGCACCCAGCAGAAGGATAAAGATGCCGATCGTCGCCACCTGCGCGGCAGAGGCCCAGATGTCATTGACATCGTCCACCGGCTTGGGATCGTTGATCACCAGCGCGTAGTGCTTTTCGCGGCGGGCGCGGAGAAACTCCACTTTCACCTCCAGGGGGGTCAGAACAAGCAAGGGGATGCCGCAGCCGCTCTCGATTCTTCGGGGCTTCCGGCCGGCGACCCAGTCGCCCGCTTAGTGCTTCAACGCCTTATTGGCCGCCAAGGTTCCAGCAGCCTTCCGAAGCCCTACAGGCGCAAACACCGGCCGGTTCGCAAGATTTGCAGCCAAACGCAGGCCTTTTCGTCGTTCCGCCGATCTGTTAGAAGCGGCGCCATGATGGCGCGCGTTGCAATTTCTCAAGTGGCCAGCAGGGCCGTTCGGCAAATTAGCGGCCCGGCTTCCGCCTGACACTCGCTGTCGGCGGAGGACCGGGATTGCCGAGCCCTCATCGCCATTTCATCCCTGGTAAGCCGTTATGACAGACGCCGCCCGCGACTACAGCGAGACTCTATTTCTGCCCAAGACCGATTTCCCGATGCGCGCCGGCTTGCCGCAGAAGGAGCCCGAAATCCTCAAGCGCTGGGAGCGGATCGGGCTCTACCGCCGGCTGCGGGAGGAGGCGAAAGGGCGCGCCAAATTCGTGCTACATGATGGCCCGCCCTACGCCAACGCCAACATCCATATCGGGCACGCGCTCAACAAAATCCTCAAGGACGTGGTGACGCGCAGCCAGCAGATGCTGGGCTACGACTCGAACTACGTGCCGGGCTGGGACTGCCACGGCCTGCCGATCGAATGGAAGATCGAGGAGGAGTACCGCGCCAAGGGCAAGAACAAGGACGCGGTGCCGATCAACGAATTCCGCCAGCAGTGCCGCGAGTTCGCCGCGCACTGGATCGGCGTGCAGCGCGAGGAGTTCAAGCGCCTCGGCGTCGAAGGCGACTGGGACCACCCCTACACCACGATGGATTTTGCCGCCGAGGCGCAGATCGCGCGCGAGCTGATGAAGTTCGTGCAGAACGGCCTGCTCTACCGCGGCAGCAAGCCGGTGATGTGGTCGGTGGTGGAGAAGACCGCGCTCGCCGAGGCGGAGGTGGAGTACGAGGACTACACCAGCGACCAGGTGTGGGTGAAGTTTCCGATCGCGCGCGCGGAACTAGCGCCGTCTTCAAACGAAGATGCGACGGCGCTCGCCTACGATCTCGTTGCCAACAACGCGAGCCTCGTGATCTGGACCACGACACCCTGGACCCTCCCGGGTAACCGCGCGATCAGTTATTCGCCGAAGATCGCCTATGGGCTTTACAAGGTGACGGATTCCGCCCCGGAAAACTGGGCAAAGTTCGGCGATCTCTACATCCTGTCCAAGAACCTCGCAGGCGAGGTGTTCAAGCAGGCGCGCGTGACGGCTTACGACCTCGTGTGTGACGTTCCCGCCGAAGTGTTGGCCGGAATCACCGCCAATCATCCGCTGAAGGCCAAAGGCGGCTATGATTTCGCGGTCCCGCTGCTTGCCGGCGACCACGTCACTGACGACGCCGGCACCGGCTTCGTGCACACCGCGCCGGGCCATGGCCGCGACGACTTCGATATCTGGACCACAAACGCCGCCAAGCTCGCGACGCGCGGCATCGACACCATGATCCCCTACATGGTGGACGAGCACGGTGCGTTCACCGCCGCAGCGCCGGGTTTCACCGGCAAGCGTGTGCTCACCGACAAAGGCGACAAGGGCGACGCCAACGAGGCCGTCATCAAGGCGTTGATCGACGCCGGGATGCTGCTAGCCCGCGGCCGGCTCAAGCACCAGTACCCGCACTCCTGGCGCTCGAAGAAGCCACTGATCTTCCGCAACACGCCGCAGTGGTTCATCGCCATGGACAAGCCGATCTTGGCGGGGGGCACCCCCCTCCCCACCCCTCCCCCTCAAGGGGGGAGAGAGCAGACCGAGTTTGCCGCGCCAGGCGATACGCTGCGCCAGCGCGCGCTCGACGCCATCGACATCACCCGCTGGGTGCCGGCGGCCGGCGAGAACCGCATCAACGGCATGGTGCTGAGCAAGCCCGACTGGGTGATCTCGCGCCAGCGCGCATGGGGCGTGCCGATCACCGTGTTCGTGCGCGAGCGCGACGACGGTTCGGCCGAAATCCTCAACGACGAGCGCGTCAACAAGCGCATCGCCGATGCCTTCGAGCAGGAAGGCGCTGACGCCTGGTACGCCACCGGTGCGGCGCGGCGCTTCCTTGAGCCCGAGTACAACGCCAACGAATGGCAGAAGGTCGACGACATTCTCGACGTCTGGTTCGATTCCGGCTCGACCCATGCGTTCGTGCTGGAAGACCCGGAGCATTTTCCCGGCCTCGCCGGCATCCGGCGCAAGCGCGACGGCGGCTCCGATACCGTGATGTATCTCGAAGGCTCCGACCAGCATCGCGGCTGGTTTCAGTCCTCGCTGCTGGAATCCTGCGGCACGCGCGGCGATGCGCCGTTCGATGTGGTGCTGACCCACGGCTTCACGCTCGACGCGCACGGCCGCAAGATGTCGAAGTCGCTGAAGAACGGCGTCGAGCCGCAGGACATCATCAAACAGTCCGGCGCCGACATTCTGCGGCTATGGGTCTGCCAGACTGACTATTGGGACGACCAGCGCATCGGGCCCGAAATCCTCAAGAACACCATCGAAGCCTACCGCAAGCTGCGCAACACGCTGCGCTGGATGCTGGGTTCGCTGGCGCATTTCCACGACGACGATCGGGTCGCGCCGGCCAGGATGCCCGAGCTTGAGCGGCTGATGCTGCACCGTCTCGCCGAACTCGATGCGTTAGTGCGCACGGGACTATGGGGATTTCGACTACAAGCGGATCGTCGCCGCGCTCAATACCTTCATGACGGTCGATCTGTCGGCGTTCTATTTCGATATCCGCAAGGACGCGCTCTATTGCGATCCGATTTCGTCGCTGACGCGCCGCGCCTGCCTGACGGTGATCGACCACCTGTTCCGCTGCACGGTCACGTGGCTCGCGCCGATGCTGCCATTCACCGCCGAAGAAGCGTGGCTGACGCGGTATCCGTCGGAGGACGGCTCGGTGCATCTCGAACAGTTCCCGCCGGTGCCCGCCGAATGGCGCAATGATGCGTTGGCCGAACAGTGGCGCAAGGTGCGCACGGTGCGCAGCGTGGTCACGGGCGCGCTGGAGATCGAGCGGGCGGGAAAGCGCATCGGCTCGTCGCTGGAAGCCGCGCCCATCGTCTATGTCTCCGACATGGAGCTTTTCGCCGCGATGGTGGACGTCGACCTCGCCGAAATCGCGATCACTTCGGACGCCCAATTGGTCGAGGGCGAGGGTCCGCCGGACGCCTTCCGCCTCCCCGACGTCAAGGGCGTCGCGGTCGAGGTGCGGCTCGCCGAAGGCCGCAAATGCGCGCGGTCGTGGAAGATACTGCCGACGGTCGGCGAGGATCCGCACTATCCCGACGTATCGCCGCGCGACGCCCGGGCACTGCGGGAGTGGGACGCCATGCGCAGGGCCGCCGAATGACCAAGATGCTTTGGGGTCCCCTCACCCGCCTTGGTCTCACCGTTGCCGTGGTGACGGCCGCGCTCGACCAGGCGAGCAAGCTCTGGCTGCTGTTCGGCTTCGGGCTGGGCGAGCGTGGCGTCGTCACCCTTACGCCGTTTCTCGACCTGGTGCTGGCCTGGAACACCGGCATCAGCTTCAGCCTTTTTCCACAGGACGGCTTTGTCGGTCAGTGGGTGCTGCTGCTGCTGACGCTGATTGCGCTGCTGCTGCTGTGGCTGTGGCTGGCGCGGGCAGCCTCCAAACTGACCGCCGTCGCCCTGGGCCTCATCATCGGTGGTGCGATCGGCAATGCTATCGACCGGTTCGCCTATGGGGCGGTGGTGGATTTCGTCCGGTTCCACATCACCACCCAGACTTTCGACTTCAACTGGGCGGTGTTCAATCTCGCCGATGCCGCGATCGTGTTTGGAGTCATTTTCCTGCTCTACGAGACGCTCTGGGGGGGCGCCGCAAAAGCGCCCTGATCCTGACCAACATAGCCGCGGGGATGGGGCACATTTTGCTGCGGCTTGAAGGGGATAGGGTCATGCGGGAGAGATTTTCGAGCATGCGGCGCTTTGGATTCTTTCTGGCCGGTACGCTCGCCTTGGCGATGATCTGCAGCAGCGCAACCACGTGGGCGCAGGACGCCGACGACGAGGACCTGCCGGCAGACACCAAGTTTTTGCGTAAGCTTTTCAAGGAATTCGGCCTGCAGCGCGAAGGTCCGGGCGTGGAGTTCCGTGAGCGGGCGCCGCTCGTGGTTCCGCCCAATCGCGATCTGCCGCCGCCGCAAACTGCGGATGCCGTCACCCGGAATCCGGCCTGGCCGAAAGATCCAGACGCCGAGAAGCGCAATGTGGAGGTTTCGACGCCCGCCCAGCGGGCCAAGCTTCGTGGCGCGGCCGAGGCCATGGTGGAAGAAGGCCGGGCACTGCGGCCCAACGAACTCAACGTCGGCACTGGTCCGACCAGCACCGGCAGTGTGCAAACTCCGGAAGAATTCGGCCCGGCCGATGCTGCCGTCCAAGCTCGGCAGCAATGGCTTTCTCGACTTCTTCAAGAACAAGTCATCAAGTCAGGAAACTGCGGAATTCACCAGCGAGCCCCCGCGATCGAGCCTGACGGCCCCACCTGTCGGCTACCAGACGCCGTCGGCAGCCCAGCCCTATGGGATGGGACCGGCCCGGAGCGAACCGGCCAAGCCGACAAACCTTTGGGATCGCGCAGCAGGACAGAGCCAATAGGCTTCGATGTGCTAACGCTACGCGCTCGGGCATGATCGCCACCGGTTGGGGTCCGAGCCCCGCCCAACCAAGCCGGAAACTTCACCGTGGGGGGTGACCTCTAACTCCACGAGAGACATACGTGCCAAAAAATCTGATTGGAATTCTCGCCGCAGTCGTCACGGCTGCGGCTTTTGCGTCGCTCGCCCGCGCCGAAGCGGGACCACCCGTTACCCAGTTCGTCCTGTCCAACGGGCTCGAAGTCGTGGTGATCCCCGACCACCGCGCGCCGGTCGTCACCCACATGGTCTGGTACAAGGTCGGCTCGGCCGACGAGACACCGGGCAAGTCCGGTCTTGCGCATTTCCTCGAACATCTGATGTTCAAGGGAACGACCAAGAACCCAAAAGGATTCTCACAGCTGGTCGCAACCATCGGCGGCCAGGAGAACGCCTTCACGTCGAGCGATTACACCGGCTATTTCCAGCGCGTGCCGCGCGACCAGCTCAAGTCCATGATGGAGTTGGAGGCTGACCGCATGACCGGACTCGTGCTCCGCGAGGATCAGGTCGTACCCGAGCTCAAGGTCGTGCTCGAAGAGTACAACATGCGGGTCGCCAACAATCCTGCTGCCCGGCTCGGCGAGCAGATCGGTGCCGCGCAATACCTCAATCATCCGTACGGCCGGCCGGTCATCGGATGGCACCAGGAAATCGAGAAGCTCAATCGCGAAGACGCGCTGGCATTCTACCGGCGCTTCTACACGCCCAACAACGCCGTCCTGGTCATCGCCGGCGACGTGACGCCGAACGAAGTGAAGAAACTCGCGGAGGAGACCTACGGCAAAGTCCCGCGCGTCGCCGAAATCGCGCCGCGGGTCCGGCCGCAGGAACCCGACCAGGTCGCGCCGCGCACTGTGACGCTGGCCGATCCGCGGGTCACTCAGCCAAGTCTGCAGCGCTCCTACCTTGCTCCCTCCAGCACCACCGCCAAGCCGGGTGAGAGCGAGGCCCTTGAAGTGCTCGCGCACATTCTCGGCCGCGGCTCGAACAGCCGCCTCTACCAGACCTTGGTGGCCGACAAGGGAATCGCGGTGGGCGCTGGCGCCAGCTACGACAGCACCGCGCTCGATCCGACGCGCTTTACGGTTTATGCGTCGCCGAAGCCCGGCACGACGCTGCCGCAACTCGAAACCGCGATGGACGCCGTTCTTGCCGAAATGGTCGAGAAGGGCGTCAGCAACGAGGAACTCGATCGCGCCCGCAATCGGATGATCGCGGATGCGATCTATGCGAGCGACAACCAGCGCACGCTGGCGCAGTGGTATGGCGAAGCGCTGACCACCGGCTCCACCGTCGATCAGGTCCGCACCTGGCCCGACCGCATCCGCGCTGTGACGGCAGATGCGGTCCGCGATGCGGCGAAGAAATGGCTCGACATGCGCCGCTCGGTCACCGGCTATCTCGTCAAGGAAACGAAGCCCGAGGAGAAGCGCTCATGAACGTGCTGTCCCCCGCGGGCTTCAGCGTCGCGTTACGCCGCTCGGCCCTGACATTCATCGCCGCGGTGACACTGTGGACTGTGGCCCCTTCGGCGCAGGCCATGCAGATCGAACGGGTGACGAGCCCGGGCGGCATCGAGGCCTGGCTGGTACGTGACCCGGCCGTGCCGCTGATCGCGGTCGACTTCGCGTTTGCGGGTGGCTCCGAGCAGGACCCCAAGGGCAAACCGGGTGTCGGCAGTCTGGCGGCGAGCCTGCTCGACGAAGGCGCCGGCCCCTATGACGCCAAGGTCTATCATGAGCGGCTCGAACGGAAGGCAATCGAGCTCGGCTTCCACGTCACCCGCGACAACTTCCGCGGCACGATGCGAACGCTCAAGGAAAACCGCGACGAAGCCTTCGAGTATTTGCGGCTCGCGCTGAACGAGCCCCGCTTTGCCGACGAGGCGGTCGAGCGGATGCGGGCGCAGACGCTGTCGCAACTGCGGCGCAACTCCACGAACCCGAACGACATCGCCAGCCGGACCTGGTGGGCGGCCGCCTTTCCGAATCATCCCTACGGCCAACCCCCGATGGGCACGATCGAATTGGTGACCGGCATCACCGCGGACGACGTGCGCACCTACACGCGGCGTGTGCTGACGCGCGATTCGCTCAAGATCGCGATCGTCGGCGACATCGATGCGGCAGCGGCTGGGCGGTTGCTCGACAGCACCTTCGGCAAGCTGCCGGCGAAGGGCGACCTCACGCCGGTGGCGAACGTGGTTCCTCAGGGCCTGGGCCGTCGCATCGTCGTCGAGTTGGACGTGCCGCAGGCGGTCGTCACCTTCGGCGGCCCCGGCATCGCCCGCAACGATCCGGACTTCATGGCCGCCTATATCGTCAACCACATCCTGGGCGGCGGCTCGTTCTCCTCGCGGCTCTATGGCGAAGTGCGCGAGAAGCGCGGCCTGGCCTATGGCGTATCCACCAGTCTGGTGTGGCTGGAGCATTCGGCGATCCTGCTCGGCGGCACCGCCACCCGTGCCGACGCGACCGCCCAGACGCTCTCGATCATACAGACGGAGTTTCGCCGAATGGGCGCGGGCGGCCCGACCGAAGCCGAGGTGGCAAAGACCAAGACCTTCCTGAAGGGATCGTTCGCGCTCGGCCTCGACACCTCCTCGAAGATTGCCGCGCAACTCGTGCAGATGCAGATCGACGACCTCGGCATCGACTACATCGAGCGGCGCTCCGCGATGATCGACGCGGTGACGCTCGCCGACACCAAGCGGATCGCCAACCGCCTGCTGGGTTCCGGTCTGCTCGTCACGGTGGTCGGCCGCCCGCAAGGCTTGACCTCAAACTAGCGCCTCGCGAGTCGCGAAACCTCTTGTGTCACGAGAAGGCTTCGCCCGTGCAAGCGGGCGAGGCCCGGTCGCCGCGGCAAGATTGCGGCGATAATCTGGCAAGATTTTCATTGTGGAACAATGACTTGGGGCTTGTGGTCGCGACCCGGACAAGGCACAATGCCGCGTGGGGGCGCCGATCAGTAAGTCGCGTTAGCACTTCAGATCGCCAGCACTCAGACCGCAGCACTTCGATCGCCGCGTCGGGGAGGCGTGCGATGCAGTCCGCCAGCAAGCAAACGGCATATATGAGCGCCGCGATCGCGCGACCGAAACCCCGCGCGATGATGTTGCACTGGCTTGTCCTGCCGCTCGTCCTTCTGGCCATGGCGCCGGCCGATGCCGTCGCGCAATTGGGCGGACTCGGTGGAGGCGGCCCGCTCGGCGGCATTGGTGGCGTCGGCGGCGTTGGCGGGATCGGTGGAATTGGCGGCAACGTCGGCCTTGGCAACACCATCGGGGTCCCCGGATCCAACGGCATACCCGACGCACCCAGCAATTCCATTATCGGGCCGAAGCTCAATATCCCGCTCGGCGGTCCGGCGACACCGTCGCTGCCGAATACGGGTTCGGTCGCCAACACTCTCAACGGCACCACCGGCAATGCACTCGCGCTTCCGGGCCAGGTCACCAACCGGCTCGGCAACACCGTCAATCAGGCCGTCCGTCGGACCCAGGCGGCGGCCAGTCCACGGCGCCGCAGCGGCGTGCCACCCGCGGGCGAAACGCGCTTCGTCGGCGGCGAGGTCATGCTGCGTCTGCCATCAAGCTTGACCGAGCAGGCGCTCGATGCCCTGGCGCGCCGGCATGGTCTGACCCGTCTTGAATCGCAGCGGGTGACGCTGACCGGCACCACCTTCCATCGCTGGCGTATCAACGGCGGCCGTCCGGTACCCGACGATCATCCGCGCGTTGGAAGCCGAGACCGGCGTGAGCGCCGCGCAGCCGAATTATCGCTACACGCTGGCACAGCAACCCCAGGCGCGTAGCATGTCGGCAGATATCAGCGACGCGCAATATGCGCTCGCCAAGCTCCATCTGCCGCAGGCGCACCGCTTCGCCACCGGCGACCGCGTTCTGATCGCGGTGATTGATTCGGGCATTGAAACCGCGCACCCGGAAATCGCCGGCTTTATCGCCGGGAGTTTCGATGCGCTCAACTCCAAGGAACCGCCCCATTCGCACGGAACCGCCATGGCGGGCGCGATCGTTGCGCATGCCCGGCTGATGGGCGTCGCGCCGGCGGCCCGCATCCTGGCGATTCGCGCTTTCGGTGCGAACGGCAGCGGCGCCGAAGGCACCACCCTGACGTTGCTGCGCGCCATCGACTGGGCGGTCGCGCACAAGGCGCGCATCATCAACATGAGCTTTGCCGGGCCCTCCGATCCGGAAATCGCGCGCGCACTCGCCGCCGCGCATAAGAAGGGCGTCGTGCTGGTGGCCGCCGCCGGCAACGCGGGCGCAAAGTCACCGCCGCTCTATCCAGCGGCCGATGCCAACGTCATCGCCGTGACGGCGACCGATGCGGAGGACAAGCTGTTCAAGCTGGCGAACCGCGGCAAGTACATTACGGTTGCGGCGCCCGGCGTTGAAATTCTTGGGCCGTCCACCAAAGGGAGTTACCAGTTATCAACCGGAACATCGGTTGCCGCCGCCCATGTCAGCGGCGTCGCCGCGCTGTTGCTGGAGCGCAAACCGGATCTGCGGCCCGATGCGCTGCGCAAGATTCTCGCGTCGACCGCCACCGACCTCGGCCCTAAGGGGCGCGACAGCCAGTTCGGCGCGGGCCTTATCGATGCCTACCGGGCGGTTCAATCGCTCGTCGCGGTCGCGGTGGCGCCCCGCGGCAAGACCCGTAACGCCAGCGCGGCGCCGGCACGCTAGCCGCACGCGCGAATCGGCCGTACATCTCGTCCGGAGGTCGCCATGCTCCGGATCACCAATCATATCTCGATCGACGAGCGCGAGATCGAGGAGGATTTCGTTCGCTCGTCCGGGCCGGGCGGTCAGAACGTCAACAAGCTCAACACCGCCGTGCAGTTGCGCTTCGATGTGCGGCATTCACCGTCACTACCGGACGAGGTGCGCGTCCGGCTGGAGCGGCTCGCCGGACGGCGGCTGACCAAGGACGGCGTGCTGGTGCTGATCGCGCAACAGCATCGCACCCAGGAACGCAATCGCCAGGACGCGCTGGACCGGCTTGTCGAATTGATTCAGCACGCGGCCGTCGCACCGGTGCCACGCCGCCCGACCAAACCGACCAAGGCGTCACGGAAGCGCCGGCTGGACACGAAGAAACGCCGCGGCACGATCAAGGGATTGCGGCAGGCGAAGCCGCCGGTGGATTGAGGCCGACAGCCAATCCGATCCAATCAGCTTCGGCACGACGCATGTTGCCTGTCGAGTGCTGCTATAATCAGTTCGCCGCGCCCGATTCGTCCTGGAACACCGGATGCCCGTCCGCCAACTGTCCGAAGGCATCGTCAACCGCATCGCCGCGGGCGAAGTGGTCGAGCGCCCGGCGAGCGTCGTGAAGGAGCTGGTCGAGAATGCGCTGGACGCCGGCGCGCGCAAGATCGAGGTCGTGACCGACGGCGGCGGCCGCCGGCTCATTCGCGTCACCGACGATGGCGCCGGCATGCCGCGCGACGATCTCGCGCTCGCGGTCGAGCGCCACGCCACCTCGAAGCTGCCGGACGACGATCTCAACGACATCCGCACGCTGGGCTTTCGCGGCGAGGCGCTGCCGTCGATCGGCTCGGTGGCGCGGCTTGCGATCACCACCCGGCACGCCGGCGAGCCGCATGCCTGGACCATCGAGGTCGACGGCGGCGAGAAGTCCGATGTGAAGCCCGCGGCGCTCGGCGACGGCACGCGGGTCGAGGTGCGCGACCTGTTCTACGCCACGCCGGCCCGCCTTAAGTTTCTTAAGACCGACCGCACCGAAGGCGAGGCGATCCGCGATGTGGTTCGCCGGCTGGGGATGAGCCGGCCGGATGTCGCCTTCACGCTGGCGGGCGAGGAGCGCATGCCTGTGACCTGGGCGGCCGCCTTGCCCGGCCCGCCCGGACGTTTGGCGCGGCTCGCCGACATTCTGGGTGCGGAGTTCCAGGCCAACGCCGTCGAGGTGATGGGCGGGCGCGAAGGCTTGGGCGTCGCGGGCTTTGCCGCGCTGCCGACGCTGACCCGCGCCAATTCGCTTGGCCAGTATCTCTTCGTCAATGGCCGCCCGGTGCGCGACAAGCTGCTGATCGGCGTGGTGCGCGCCGCCTACGCCGACTACCTGCCGCGCGACCGCCATCCGATCGTCGCGCTGTTCGTCTCGCTCGATCCGCGCGAGGTCGACGTCAACGTGCATCCCGCCAAGGCCGAGGTGCGCTTTCGTGATCCCGGCTTGGTACGTTCGATCCTGATCCGCGCGTTGCAGGACGCACTGACGCGCGACGGCCAGCGGGCCGCAACGACCGGCGGCAGCGCCACCATCGCGGCGTTCCGCCCGGCGGCGACACCGCAGCGCGGCTGGGACTGGCGGCGCTCCCCGGCGCGGCCCGACTCTGCGCGCATTTCCAACGCCAATGCGCGGGGCTGCGGCATTCGGCTTTGCCGAGGCCGCCCAGGCGGCTTTCGATGTCGGCGATCCAGCCGCCGATGCGCGCGTCGACGTTGCGGAACCCGCGCCCGACCTGCTCGACCGCCCGCTCGGTGCTGCCCGCGCACAGGTGCACGAGACCTATATCGTAGCGCAGACCCGCGAGGGCATCGTGATCGTCGACCAGCATGCCGCGCACGAGCGCATCGTCTACGAGCGGCTCAAGGCCTCGCTAACGAAGGATGGCGTGGCGCGGCAGATCCTGCTCATCCCGGAGATCGTCGAGCTCGACGAGGCGGACGTCGAACGGCTCACCGCCCGCGCCGATGATCTGGCGCGCTTCGGGCTCGCGATAGAGCCGTTCGGTCCCGGTGCGGTGGCGGTGCGCGAGACACCGTCGATGCTGGGCGAGATCGACGCGCAGGCGATGGTGCGCAATCTCGCCGAGCACATGGCCGAATGGGACGAGGCGCTGCCGCTGGAGCGTCGACTGATGCATGTCGCCGCCACCATGGCGTGCCACGGTTCGGTGCGCGCCGGACGCCGCCTCAAGCCGGAGGAGATGAACGCGCTCTTGCGCGAAATGGAAGCGACGCCGAATTCCGGCCAGTGCAATCACGGCCGGCCGACCTACGTGGAGCTCAAGCTCACCGATTTCGAGCGGCTGTTCGGCCGGCGGTGAATTCTCCGCAGTCCGGCAAGCCCGCCGCTCTCCGCTCGTCGCCGCGAAAGGCGGGGATGACCGGACGGTAAATTTTCGCGAAAATCAAAATGGCTATTTGGCGCCGCCGAGGAAGTCCTTGGTCCACGTCGCATAGTCATCGTGGCGCGTGACCCGCTTCATCAGATCCGGCGACGGCAGGTTCTTCAGATCGTGAGGCGCGAACGCCGTCGCGCAGCGCCTTCAGCGTCTGATACGTTGCCTGCACGGCTGCCATGAACGGGGCGTGCGTCTGCAGGCAGATGCGGACGTTGCGGGCGCTGAGGTAATCGAGATCGTGGAGTTCTGTGCCGGGGCCGCCGAGAAACAGCGGCAGCTTCACGGCCGCCGAAATCGTGTCGAGTTCGGCGCGCGTCCGCATGCCGGCGAGGAACAGCATGTCGACGCCCGCGGCCTCGTAGGCCTGCAGACGTGCGATCGTATCCTCCATGCTGCTGATCCGCAGCGCGCTGGTGCGGCCGACGATGATGAGGCGTGGATCCTGCCGGCCCGCGATGGCGGCCCTCATCTTGCCGACCCCCTCCGCGATGGAGATAAGGCGCGGCCCGCTCTCGCCGTAGGCCATCGGCAGTTGAGTGTCCTCGATCGTCAGCGCCGAGACACCGGCGATCTCGAGTTCCTCGACCGTGCGCTTGACGTTGAGCGCGTTGCCGTAGCCGTGGTCGGCGTCGACCAAGAGCGGCATCCGGGTGGCGCGATTGATCCGCAGCGCAAGGCCCGCGAATTCGCTCAACGTCAGCACGACAATGTCGGGCGCGCCGAGCACCGCGAGCGAGCAGACCGAGCCCGCAAACATTCCGGCTTCGAAGCCCAGGTCCTCGGCAATACGAGCGGAGATCGGGTCATAAACCGAACCCGGATAGATGCATCGCCCGCCGTTGACGATGGCGCGCATGCGTTCACGTCGATCGGTCCAGTGCATACAATCCCCCTGCCTTGACGAAGCTTGCCCGTGTCGCGCTTTCCGGCGCGGGTGTCAACGTTAACGCCGACAGGCTCGCGCGACGTCTTGCGCGTGACACCTTTGGGGCCGATGTCTGTGGCACGCCCAGGAGAATGGAACGGGCTTCGCTTGGGCGCATTGTGACAAGGATGATCAGCATGTCCGTTCGTACGTCTGCCATCCGCGCTGCCATCCTCGCGGGAGCCTCGGCATTCGCCTTTGCGGTCGCGGGCGCTGCGTTCGGCCCCGCACAAGCCCAAGGCAAACTCAACGCCAGCTACACGATCTCGATAGCGCGCATTCCGGTTGGCAAAGTCACCTGGACGGCTGACATCGGCAAGGAAACCTTCAAGACCAAGGGCCAAGGCGAGGCAACTGGTCTCGCCAGCCTGGCGATGAGCGGCACGGGTACCGTAGCGGCGAGCGGCACCGTCAAGCATGGCCGGCTCAACACGACGGCCTTCAGCGCGGACCTCACGCAAGGCGACGAGAGGTCCGACCTGACGATGATGCTGGACCACGGCATCGTCACGGAGATCAAGGTCGAACGGCCGGCGCCGGGCGATGACAGGATCGCGGTCACCGAGGCTCATCGCCGGAACATCGTCGACCCCCTGACCGCCTGGCTCATTCCCACCGGCGAAGGCGATGGCCTCACGCGCGCAGCCTGCGAGCGCACGCTGCCGGTCTTCGACGGCCAGCGTCGCTACGATCTCAAGCTCACGTTCAGGCGCATGGACCAGGTGAAGATCGACAAGAGCTATCAGGGACCGGTCGTGGTGTGCACGATCGCCTTGCAGCCCATCGCCGGGCATCGCGCCAGCAGTACGCTGGTGAAATTTCTTTCGGACGGCCGCGACATCGAGGTAGCACTGGCGCCGGTCACCGGTACGCACATGCTCGCGCCAATCCGCTTGGCTGTCTTCCACCTGCTCGGAAACCTGGTGGTGCAGGCGACTGAATTTTCCGCCGCCACCGAACCGGCGGGACGCGCATTGCTGCGGACCGATCGAACGGCCGAGTGAACCGAAACGCGGCGCGCACAGGCCGCAAAGCCGTCGCCGCGGACGATTGCGGCCGAATAGCGCCGGCGGCACGACGGTTTTCCGGCCGTGGGGCCTAGGCTGAGGCCGGCCGGCAACATTGGCAGATTTTATCGCGCCGACCGTGATTTCGCGGCTTGCCGGTCTGCGCGAATGAAACGAAAATGGCGACATGAAACGTGGCATGAAGCGGATCGTCGCATCACTCTGGATGTGCTTCGGGGCGTATTGCGGAATGCAGTCCAATACTGCGCCGCTCGCCTTCGGCATGACGGTGCAACAAGCGGCCGATGTCCTGGGCGTGCCGCTGGTCTATGTGTCCGGTCCGAAGAACGCGGAGGTCTTCGTCGCCTACGGCAAAGCCGGCGCGATGCCGCAGATTCTGCCGATCGAGTCGGCCGTAGCACTGCAATTCCGCAAAGGTCACTTGACCGGGTGGAAAAAGGACTGGCAAGTCGGACGGCCATTCCCATTTTGATGGCGACACGCCAGCATCCGAAGCCTCCGTGACTCCCGCTTTCCGTCCTCGATCTTTCGCCGGTCAGCGCTGGAATTTCCGGCGCCGTCTCGCTGCGCAATTCGCTCGACCTCGCAAAGCTCGCCGATCGTCTCGGCTACACCCGCTACTGGGTCGCCGAGCATCACAATCTGCCCTCGATCGCAAGTTCCGCGCCCGACATCATGATCGGCCAGATCGCCGCCGTGACCAGCCGGATGCGGATCGGATCGGGCGGCGTCATGCTGCCGAACCACGCGCCGCTGGTGGTCGCCGAGCGATTCAAGGTGCTGGAGGCGTTGTTTCCCGGCCGCATCGATCTCGGCCTCGGCCGCGCACCCGGCACCGATCCGGTTACGTCCTACGCGCTGCGGCGCCGCCAGGACATGGCGGACGATTTCCTTGAGCGGTTCCAGGAACTATTGCTGTTCGAAAACCGGGGCTTCCCCGAAGGCCATCCGTTCCGCAACGTGCGCGCCATGCCGGCCGACATCCCGCTGCCGCCGATCTGGCTGCTGGGCTCGAGCGACTACAGTGCCCAGCTCGCCGCCATGGTGGGCGCCGGATATTCGTTCGCACACCATTTTTCCGATCTCGACCCGGCCGGGCCGATGCTCGCCTATCGCGAACAGTTCAAGCCGTCCGCCATGCTGGAGACGCCTTACGCGATCCTCGGCTGCGCGGCGGTGTGCGCCGACAGCGACGCCGAGGCCGACCGGCTCGCCTCGACCATCGATCTCAATTTCGTGCGGCGGCGACGCGGCGAGTACGTCGAACTGGCAAGCCCCGAGGAAGCGCTGGCCTATCCCTATACGCCGGCGGATCGCGGACTGATCGCACGCAACCGCGGGCGCGTCATTGTCGGATCGAAGGCGACGGTGCGCGAACGATTTATGGCGCTGATTGAAACGACGCGCGCCGACGAGATCATGGTTACGACGATGATCTACGATCATGCGGCGCGCCGGCACTCCTATGAGCTGCTGGCCGAGGCGTTCGAGCTTCGCGCGTCATAAGTCATAAAGAAGAAACCCCGGGCAAGCCCGGGGTTTCCCACCTCCTTTCGTTATTCCGATTTAATCGCTCCGATCAGTCTTCGGCTTCGGCCGTCTTGCCGCCGGACGGACTGATCGCCGATTCCTTGGTGCAGACGTCCTTGAACAGCACGCGGCCGTCGTCGGTGTACTCCTTGGTCAGGCACGTGCAGGGGTCGGCCGCCTTCGTGTAGGTGTAGCTCGGCGTCGAGTAGCTCGGCTTCGAGTAGGTATAAGTCGGCGACGACTCGTACGCGGTCTCGGTGTCGTAGTAGTACTTCTTGTGGTGCCAGTGGTGGTGCTTGTGGTGCTTGTGGTGATGATGCGCGAACTTCTCGTGCTTGGGATGATGCTTCTTGGGGTGATGTTTCTTGGGATGATGCTTCTTGTGGTGCAAGCTCGTATGCTTGCCGTGCTTGCCGCGGCGTGCTTGCTGCCGCTGTGATGGCTGCCGTGGTGATCGCCCTTGGCGGACGCGGCGACGGGAGAGAGCGCGATGCCAACGGCTGCGACCGAGGCGGCGAGAGTGAAGAGGATTTTGCGGTTCAACATGGTCGTTCTCCTGGTGCTCGGGTTAAGACGGCCGTCCGAAGCGCGTTCGAAATGGCTCATCTGACATTCGTGTTTCGCCTTTAACTCCTGGTTGGCGATGTCCTGTCCTTGATACCGGGCGAGGCAAAATCCGGATGTGACCGCCGGCACGAAACCGGCGATTTGAATCTCGACAGCGGATTGGAGTCAGCGTCGCGCACAGCGCACGCGGCGAAGTCTCAGGCGAGAAGTCGCAATCCGCCGCTTCCAATGCGTCACCGCATCGGCTTGTTCATCACTCGTTCATTTCGGGGGCACGGAGTAGCGGTGTTCACCACTCCCTGAACTGCAATTACGTGATCGGCATCACGTTTACATCAGGCATTCCAACTCTTCACCACGCCCACCATCTGCGCGGCCGCGCGGTTGAGGCCGGCGACGCTCGACGGATCGCGACGGCGCGTATTGGCCAGCGCGGCCCAGCACAATCCGTTCTGCCCGCGCACCATCACGGCCGACGTGCCCGGCAGGCTGCCGTTGTGCCACCAGCCTTGGCCGTTGACGATCCAGCCTTTGGCGTATTTTGGATTGAGCGCCGAGGGCGTCGTCATGACCTTGATGGTCTCCGGCCGCAGGATGTTCGGCGTATCGGCGAGTCCGTCGACATGCGTCACGAAACGCACGAGATCGGAGGGCGTTGCGATCCAGCCGCCGCAGGAATCCGCCCGCGCCACCTTTACCCGGTAGGGGTCGCCGCCCTGCCCCGCATACGCGACCTCGTTCGGCGCCCGCCCGTTCGCGGGTCCGAAGCCGATCCGCATCTGCGTCACGCCGCAGCGCGCCAGTACCGACTGGCGGACGTAGGCCCCATAGGGCTGGCGCGTCAGCTTCTCGATGACGCGGCCGAGCAGGCAGTAGCCGAAATTCGAATACGCATAGGCGGTGCCCGGCGGATGATTGAGCGGCATATTGGCGAGCGTCCAGGCGATCAGACGGCGCTGGTCCATCTGCGGGTTCATGAACATCGGGTCGCGGCCTTTGTTCGGCCACCCGCCGCAGGTGTGGGTCAGCAGATGCTCGACGGTGATCTCCAGGATGCGCTTGTCCTTCGGCGTCCCGTAGTCGTTGCCCAGGATGCCGGCACGGCCGAACACCTTGTCGGTGAGCTTGAGCCGGCCCTGCTCCACCAGCGAGAACACCGCCACCGACGTCACGGGCTTGCTGATGCTGGCGATGCGGAACAGGTTTGCGGGCGTGACCTTCGCACCGGTTGCCGGATTGGCGAGGCCGAAACCTTCCGCATAGGCGAGCCGGCCGCGCTGTGCGACCGCGACGGAAAGGCCGGGCGAACCGAATTCGGCGAGGTAGCCGTTTGCGAGCGCCGCCATCGCCTCGCGTTCATCGGCACTGATCTCGGCATCGAGGGCGCGCGCGACCGCGTTTTGCACGCCGGAGAAGCGAGCCAGCGCCGCAACACCCGCGAGGTGTCGCAGGAATGCCCGCCGTGAGGTGTTGCCCATATGCAGCCGCCGCTTTGGTCTCTGGCGCCCGCCCAACAGCCCGGCGGCAAACCGTCGGACAACCGCTTTCATATTTAGGGAACCGTGCGTCATTTGCACCCCCGCGGCGCAATGCCGGGTGGTTGCTTTGTGGCGGCGGACGCGAGACATTCCCGGCCGCCGGATGGCCGCGTTCACCGGCTCGTTTCGTTCACGGGAGGTCAAATTGGGTAAGCATTTCTCGCTCACGTCCACCGACAAGTTCCAATTGGGCGCCTATCGCGCCGATCCCGCCGGCACGCCGAAGGGCGGCATGGTGGTCATCCAGGAGATTTTCGGCGTCAACCAGCACATCCGCGCCGTCACCGACAAACTCGCGCAGGAAGGCTATGCGTCCGTCGCGCCGGCGCTGTTCGACCGCCAGGCGAAAGGTTTCGAGTGCGGCTATACGCCCGACGAGATCGCCAACGCGCGCAAGTTCATCGCCAATCCGGACTGGGACGCGATGCTGCGCGACACCCAGGCGGCGATCGATGAGCTCAAGTCGGCCGGCCCGGTCGGCATCATGGGCTTCTGCATGGGCGGCAGCATCGCGTTCCTCGCCGCCTGCCGGCTGACCGGGCTGTCGGCCGCGGTCTGCTACTACGGCGGCGCCATCGCCAAGTTCGCCGACGAGAAGCCGAAGTGCCCGACCATGATGCATTTCGGCGAGACCGATGCGGCGATCCCGATGACCGACGTCGAGATGATCAAGAAGAAGCATCCGGAGAGCGAAATCTTCACCTACCCGGTCGCCGGCCATGGCTTCCATTGCGACGAGCGCGGCAGCTTCCATGAGGCGAGCGCCAAGCTCGCCTGGCAGCGCTCGACGGACTTCCTCACCAAGTACATGAAGAAGTAAAGGCGTCGGGTTCGCGACCAATCCACGGTCACTGCCGTGGGTTAGCCCGGCAATCCATCACCTTCGCCAAGACTTTTTTCGATGAGTGCCCGGGTCAAGCCCGGGCACGACGCTTTCGGAGCGTCATCTCAACTTTCAGAGCGTCACCTCAACGTCAGAACCAGCGCTCGGTCACCGTGATGGTGTCGCCGGGGCGGATGGGCGCGATTGTCGGCACCGTCTGGCGCGCCGTAAGGCCGCCGGACGACCGGCTGACCTCTGCATTCGAACGGTAGGCGCGCGGCGTGTAGCCGCCCGCGATGGCGACCGCGGTCTCCACCGTCATGTTGGGAACGTAAGGGTACTGTCCGGGCGCCAGCACCTCGCCGAGAATGAAGAACGGCCGGTAGGTCTCGACCTCGATCGCCACATGCGGCTCGCGGATGAAGCCGTTGCGCAGGCGGTCGGCGATCACCCGCGCAAGCTGAGCGGTGGTGCACCCGCGCGCCGGCACCGGCCCGATGAACGGCATGGTGATCCGCCCGCTGGCATCGACGATGTAGGTGTTGCTCAGGCCATCCTGCCCGTACACGGTGATACGCAGCTTATCGCCCGAATCCAGCGTGTAAGGCTCGTTGGTCGGCAGCAGCACCGGCAATACCTCGGGCATCGGCGCGGGCGCGACCACCGGCACCGGGGCGAATGCTGCCGGGATCGGCGCCGGGATCATCGGGATTGGCGCAAGTGCGGGCTCAGGCATCGGCGCCGGCAATGCTACCGGCACCGGCACGGGCGCTGGTCCCGGCCCGAGCCGACCATAGACCATACTGTCGAGATCGCCCGGCCCGGCCGCCGCATCCGGCGGAGCCGGTGGACCAACGGCGTGCGCGCAGCCGGCGACGGCAGCGGCAATCATCAGCACGGCGAGGAGGCGGCACGGCCGCATGTGGTGATTCCGGACGCAACGATAAGGTTAATGGATTAACGCCCGATATGGTTAAGAAAGCTTCACCAGTGGCCGGTGGCGACACGACCGGGCTGCAAAAAGCCTGCGCCGAGGTGCACCGGCACAACACCTTTGCGGGTGTAGCGCCGCCGACCTCGTTTGCGCCGAGGGACGTATCACCGCATGATGACCGGACGCTCTGTCCAGCCCGGGAGACGACCTTAATGCGAAGCCTTCTCGCGTCCGCCTGCGTCCTGACTGCCACGCTGGTTTCGGCCCCGGCGCTATCGCAGGACAACTATCCAAACCGCGTCGTAAAGGTCGTCAATCCCTACGTCGCCGGCAGCACCACCGACATTCTCGCCCGTGCCCTGTCGATGGGCCTCTCAAGCCATCTCGGCCAGCAATTCATCGTCGAAAATCGGGCCGGCGCAGGTGGTGCGCTCGGAACCGCCGCGGTGGCGCGCGCCGACCCCGATGGCTACACGCTGTTGTTTGCGCCCGCGCTCGTTCTGTCGGTTCATCCGCAAGCGCGCGACGACACCGGCTACAAGCCCGACGCGCTTGCTCCGGTCTGCCAGACCTTCGTCAACGCCATGGCACTGGCGGTGCGGCCGGATTCCCCGATCAAGTCCATCGCCGACCTGGTGGCGGCCGCAAAGAGCAAACCGGGTGCGTTGAACTACGGCCATCAAGGCCCGCTCACGATTCCGCATCTGGCGATGGAGGAATTTCTGCTGGCCGCAAAAATCGACATCAAGGACATCCCGTTCCGTGGTGAGCCGCTGGTGATGACGGATCTGCTCGGCGGCCGCATCGATGTGGCGTCGATCGTGCTTGGCACGGCAAAAGGCCACAACGTGCGGGTGATCGGCATTTTCGCCGAGACGCGGCATCCCGCTTTCGCCGACGTTCCGACCGTGAAGGAGCAGGGCTACGACGTCAGTCCGGCAAGCTTCGGCGGCTTGCTCGCGCCGGCGGCGACACCGGCGCCGTTGATCGCCAAGCTTTCGGGCGCCTGCGCCAGCGCCGCCAAGGACGAGACCTATCGCAGCGTCGCCGCGCGCGCCGCCCAGCCGCCCGACTTCTATGACGATGCGGCAGGCTTTCGCAACCGGCTGGCCCGCGACACCGCGGCGAAACAGAAGGTTCTCGCACGCGTCAAGGCGAAGCCAAAACAAAACTGACGTCTTGGAGCGGCGCGGCGCGCAGTCGGCTTTCGCGGCAGCCGGAGGTGAGATTCGCCTCCGGCACGGTCGTCGCAAAATCTCCACCACCCGCCGTTCGTGCTGACATGTCGACAACGAGATTACGAGAGACGGGCATGCACTCGAAACGATCAGCACCGGCAATCGCCATCGACGCCGCCGTCGGCGCCGATGCGGATCAAACCATCCAATTATCCCGAGCCGTTTTTCAGCCGGATGGGACGGCGCGAAAAGCGGCCGCTGGGGGATTTGTTCGGACTCAAGAATTTTGGCGTCAACCTGACGACGATTCATCCCGGCGGGGAATCGGCTTTGCTCCATCGCCACAGCAAGCAGGATGAGTTCGTGTACATCTTGCAGGGCGAGCCGACGCTGGTGACCGACCAAGGCGAAATGACGCTGTCACCCGGGATGTGCGCCGGATTTCCCGCGCAGGGCATCGCGCATCAACTGGTGAATCGCACCGGCAGTGTCGTTGTGTATCTCGAGATCGGCGACCGTACGGCCGGCGACGAAGGCCGTTATCCGGTTGACGACTTACAGGCCGTTCTTGGCGCCGATGGCAAATGGCAGTTCAGCCACAAGGACGGCCGGCCTTACTGAACGCTGTTTCCCCGCGTCCAACCACCGAGACTTCGCCGCCATACGGCGACTGCAGCTGTTGTGGCATCGCACCAAAGTACGCGATAGGCTTGGTCAAGGAGTCGTCGTAGTGCCCGTCATATTCCGACCTGCCCGCGCCGAAGAATTACAAAGCGCGGAAGCACTCGTCGTTCACAGCATCAATGACCTCACCGAACGTCACGGTTTTGGGCCGATGGCGACCTTACGACCGCCCGAATTTCAATTGTTTTCTTTGCGGGACGATCCCGACGGGTTGTGGGTGGCCGAAGCCGATGGAGAAATCTTGGGTTTCGCTCTCAGTTGGGTGTGCGGCGACTTGTGGTTCCTCGCGGAATTGTTTGTCGCCCCCGGTCAGCAAGGTCGCGGAATTGGCAACGAACTTCTCGCCCGAACGTTCGAGCACGCCAGGAAGGCCGGCGCCAGCAACAAGGCGCTCATCACCTTCACCTTTAATGTCGTATCGCAAGGGCTTTACATCCGTCATGGGCTCTTCCCACGACTTCCGATCTATCTTTTCAGCGGCGCATGTGACGCGTTGACGAACCTTAATCTCGGGGACAAGCTGCTCTGCACGCCCATTGAAGAGACAAGCTCAAATCTCAACATCCTTGCTCAGATCGACGCGAGCGCTCTGGGCATCTCACGTGCTAAACATCACCGTTATCTGCTCAACGACAAGGCGATGACGGGCGTCCTTCTTTACGACGGTAGCGCTTGCCTGGGTTACGCATACGTCTCAGCGAACGGTCACATCGGCCCACTCGCAGTGATGGAGCGCCACGCCATGAACGCGGCGTTCACCAGGGCTCTGCATCTGGCGGCAGAGAGTGGGGCTCACCAGGTTTCGGCGTTCCTCCCCGGCGCGAGCGGCGCAGCGCTCGGCGCTGCCGCAAGGCACGGCATGCGGATATCGTTTCCGATGGTGCTGTTATCGGAACGTGATTTCGGCGACTGGACGCGGTACTTACCGCGCAACCCGGGCTTTATGTGAGACGCTCAATCCCGGCTGTGACTATCACCAGCGAGACAGCGATCGTAACGATCCTGTTGGAGACCGGGCACGGCGCTACGGCCCGCGGCCTCGGCCGTTACGGATCGACCTCATCGGCGTTGGCAAGAATCCACGCCAGGGCATCCTTTTCGCTGGAAAAGCCTTCGATCAGCCTTTCGTGGCCCTCGGGATATCTGATGACCACATGCCAGCCGGTCCCGGACTTGTCCTGGAACGGCAGCATCACGGGTTTTTCTTCGGAATCAGCCATGTGAACAATATGCCCGGCTCACGCGGCGATTCCTAGGCGTAATCCGCCGCATCAATCCGAACTGACCCGGCCACCATTTTTGCACGCAGCGCAACCGGAGACGCCTATAGCCCGGCTCCCTGTCGCGCACGGGCACTCTTCACGAACCGCTTGGCATGCCAGACCGCGACCGCAATGCTCGCCGATACGGCCGCGGTGACCAGTGGCTCCGCCCATTGCGGCGGAAAGTGCGAGCTGTGCGCGAACGTATCGCCGATAAAGGTCGCAACCGCCGCGATGGTCGCCGACCGGTAGACGCTGTCGGTGGTGCGATCCATCTGCACCAGCAGTGCGAGCGTCACCAGAGCGCCGACGATGCCGCAGACCGAGGCGATCAGCATGTGCTCGATGCTGAATGCGGCGAGGATGTTACCGCGCGCCATCACGAGGCTGCAGGCGAGCCAGGCCCCGGCGAGCTTTTCAGCGGCCGGACGGGCGAGCCCGCTGGCAGTGAAATCGTCGAGTGCGCCAAGGGCGCGCAGCTTGAGGCTTGTCATCGGCTGCTTCCTTCCTTGCTGCTCGTTCCTCTTTCACGATGACTGTCTTGGTCGGACGCGGCGCCGGCCAACGCCGGCGCTGCGTCTGGTCGCGTCCTTATCCCACCGCCGCCGCGACGCCGGTGCCGATCGGGCAACTCACGCCGGTGCCGCCGAGCCCGCAATACCCCATCGGGTTCTTCGCCAGGTACTGCTGGTGATAGTCCTCCGCGAAGTAGAACGGCGGCGCGTCGATCACCTCGGTGGTGATGGCGTCGAACCGCTTGGCCTTGAGCGCCGCCTCGTACATCGCCTTCGAGGCCTCGGCGGCTTTGCGCTGCGCCGGGGTGAACGCGTAGATGCCGGAGCGGTACTGCGTTCCGATGTCGTTGCCCTGCGCCATGCCCTGGGTCGGATCGTGGTTCTCCCAGAAGGTCTTCAGGAGCGTCTCGTAGGAGATCTTCTTCGGGTCGTAGACCACGAACACCACCTCGTTGTGGCCAGTGCGGCCGGAACAGACCTCCTGATAGGTCGGGTTCGGGGTCTGGCCCGCCGCGTAGCCGACGGCAGTGATATGGATGCCGTCGCCCAACTCCCAGAACTTGCGCTCGGCGCCCCAGAAGCAGCCCATGCCGAACATCGCGCTCTCCAGACCCTCCGGATAGGGCCCCTTGAGCGGGCGGTGGAAGATGAAATGCTCGCGCGCGGTCGGGATCGGCGCCGGGCGGCCGGGCAGCGCGTCGGCGGCCGACGGCAGTTCAAGCTTCTTCTTAAATCCGAACATGGCGGCAATCTCCTGATTTTCGTGATAGCGGGAATATAGCGCCGCTCGGGCCGTTCCGCACCTGACCGCAGCTTCACTTCTCGCTCAGGCCGTCACGCGAAGATCATCACGGCGGCGAGAGGCGCGGGTTATCGCCCTATTCCGCGCCGGCTTCCCGCTCCCCGCCCCTCCCGCAAGCGGGAGACGGCGCACATCCAGGCAAATCCGCCGACAGCGTGATTCGGATCGTACCGGCTTCATCAATCCCGCGCGTAACCGATCAGCTTGCGCTTCTTGCGGCCGAGCAGGATCAGGACGGCGCCGATAATCCCGAGCACCAGCCACATCGGCTGATCAAGGAAATAGGGCTGCACCACGCTCTGCCAGAACCAGGTCCCCGCATAGCGCTCCACGAGGGGTTGCAGCGCTATGAGCGAATTCTGGTGTACGTTCGACCAGATGGTGCCCACGCTGCTGACAAAGAACTTCTGATCGGCGATCCACTTGGTGCCGTCGTAGACCAGGAAAATAAATCCCAGTGCGAGACACAAGAGCCCGACAAAGCGGAACACAAAACGGATCATGGTCTGGCCGTCACACGCCTGAGAAGCTAATGTCGGACCCTCGATTACTCTTCTCGGCGGGTTGGTTCAATTGGAAGCCTCGGCGCTGTGGACGGACTGGAACATCACCGCACGCCGCGCTGCCGCATTGATGCACCTCAATGCGCCAAAGGCTTCGGAGCCCCCCTTCACTTGAGTGACCGCCTCACAATCCGGTAGTTTCGCCGGCGCCGGCCATCATCCGGCGGTCCCGGCGTCCCCAAGGAGTTGAAATGTCTGAGAAAACGACCGGCCGCGGCACGCGGCCGACGTTCACCGACCAGGAAGCGCTGCTGTTTCACAGTCAGGGGCGGCCGGGCAAGCTCGAAGTCGTCGCCACCAAGCCGATGGCGACCCAGCGCGACCTGTCGCTGGCCTATTCGCCGGGTGTCGCGATTCCGGTGCTGGCAATCGCCGAGGATGAGAGCAAGGCCTACGACTACACCGTCAAAGGCAATTTCGTCGCCGTCATCACCAATGGCACCGCTATCCTGGGGCTGGGCAACCGCGGCGCACTCGCCGCCAAACCGGTGATGGAAGGCAAGGCGGTGCTGTTCAAGCGCTTCGCCGACATCGATTCCATCGATCTGGAGGTCAACACCGAGGATCCCGACGAGTTCATCAATTGCGTCAAATTCCTGGGCAAGGGCTGGGGCGGCATCAACCTCGAAGACATCAAGGCGCCGGAGTGCTTCATCATCGAGCAGCGGCTGCGCGAACTGCTCGACATCCCGGTATTCCACGACGATCAGCACGGCACCGCGATCATCGCGGCGGCCGGCCTGATCAACGCGCTGGACCTCACCGGGCGCGACATCAAGACCACCCGCCTCGTCTGCAACGGCGCCGGCTCCGCCGGCATTGCATGCCTCGATCTCCTCAAGGCGATCGGATTCACGCCCAACAACATCATCCTTTGCGACACCAAGGGGGTGATCTATCAGGGCCGCACCGACGGCATGAACCAGTGGAAGTCGGCCCATGCGGCCAAGACCTCCGCGCGCACGCTGGCGGAGGCGGTCACAGGCGCCGACGTGTTCTTCGGCCTGTCGGTCAAGGGCGCGATGACGCCCGACATGGTGAAGTCGATGGCGGACAAACCGATCATCTTCGCCATGGCCAATCCCGACCCGGAGATCACCGTAGAGGAGGTCGCCGCGGTACGCTCAGACGCCATTATGGCGACCGGCCGCTCGGACTATCCGAACCAGATCAATAACGTGCTTGGCTTTCCGTACCTGTTCCGCGGCGCGCTCGACGTGCGTGCCAGCGCCATCAACATGGAGATGAAGATCGCCGGCGCGCACGCGCTCGCCGCGCTCGCCCGCGAGGACGTGCCGGACGAGGTCGCTGCCGCTTATGGTGCACGCCCAAAATACGGGCGCGACTACATCATTCCGGTGCCGTTCGATCCCCGGCTGATTTCCTACGTGCCGCCAGCCATCGCCAAGGCCGCCATGGATAGCGGCGTCGCCCGCAAGCCGATCGTCGACATGGAGGCCTATAAGGTACAACTGCGGTCGCGCCGCGACCCGGCTGCGAGCGTCCTGCAGCGCGTCTACGAGCGCCTGCGGCGGCGGCCGCAGCGTGTCGTGTTCGCGGAGGGCGAAGAGGAGCAGGTGATCCGCGCGGCCGCGAGCTTCGTCGGCCAGGGTCTCGGCACCGCCCTGCTGGTCGGCCGCGAGGACCGCGTGCATGAGACCGCACGTGGGCTCGGTATCGAGTTGGGCGGCGGCATCGAGATCATTAATGCGCGGCTGTCGCACCGCAACGCCTCTTACGCCGCCTATCTCTATGAACGGCTGCAGCGCAAGGGCTTCCTGCAGCGCGACTGCCAGCGCCTGGTCAACCAGGACCGCAACCATTTCGCCGCCTGCATGGTGGCGCTCGGCGACGCCGACGCCATGGTCACGGGCGTGACACGCAATTTCTCGGTCGCGCTTGAGGACGTGCGCCGATGCATCGATCCGAAACCCGGCCATCGCGTCATGGGCGTGTCGCTGGTGCTGGCGCGCGGGCGCACCGTCCTGGTCGCCGACACCGCGGTGAGCGAGATGCCGAACGCCGAGAGCCTTGCCGACATCGCGGTCGAGGCGGCAGGCGTTGCGCGCCGCTTCGGCTACGAGCCGCGGCTCGCGCTGCTGGCGTTCTCGACCTTCGGCCAGCCGCCCGGCGAGCGCGCCGTCCATGTGCAGGGCGCGGTGAAAATCCTCGACCAGCGCCGGGTCGATTTCGAATACGACGGCGATCTCGCCGCCGACGTCGCGCTCAACATGGAGCTGCGCGATGCCTATCCGTTCTGCCGGCTGTCCGGACCGGCCAATGTGCTGATCATGCCGGCGTTCCATTCGGCCGCGATTTCAACCAAGATGCTGCAGGAATTGGGCGGCGCGACCGTGATCGGACCGCTGCTGGTCGGGCTCGATAGGCCGGTGCAGATCGTGCCGCTATCGGCCAACGACACGCAACTCGTCAACATGGCGGCGGTGGCGGCGTTCAATGTGAGTGGGTGATTTCAACCGCGCGGAAAGACCGAGGATCAACATGACCGAGAGTAAACTCCGCGGCGTGATCGCCGCCGTCGCGACCGCGGTCGACGACGAGAATGAGCCGGACACCGCGCGCGCGACCGCACTGGCGAAGTTCCTGCTGGCCAACGGCTGCGACGGCCTGAACGTGCTCGGCACCACCGGCGAGGCGACCTCGTTCTCGCTCGAGCAGCGCAAGCGCGTGATGACCGCCTACCGCGATGCCGGCGTGCCGCTCGACCGCCTGATGGTCGGCACCGGCGCGGCCTCGGTCGCGGACGCGGTCGCACTCGCGCGCCACGCCGCCGAGCTGGGCTTTGCCGGCGCACTGGTGCTGCCGCCCTTCTACTACAAAGGCGTGCCGGACGATGGGCTCGTCGCGTACATCGACACCATCATCGCGGCCACTGCGGGCAAGCCGATCCCGATCTATCTCTATCACTACCCGGCCCAGTCGGGCCTGCCCTGGCATGTGAAGCTGGTGAAGCGGCTGCTCGACGCCCATAGCGGACGGATTGTGGGCTTGAAGGATTCCTCGGGCGACATGGCGTATGCGCGCGAGGCGGCCGCCATCTCGCCCGACTTCAAGGTCTTTCCATCGACCGAAGCGGTTTTGCTGGAGGCGCGTGCAGGTGCTTTCGCCGGCTGCATTTCGGCGACCGCCAATCTCAACGCCGATCTGTGTGCGCGGGCCTGGGCTGGCGGCGACGCCGCTGCCCTCGCCGACGCCGTGACCATCCGCAAGCTGTTCGATGGCAAACAGCTTGTGTCGGGCGTGAAGGCTCTGCTCGCGCACATCCACGGCGATCCGGGCTGGGCGCGTGTCGCCCCGCCGCTCAGCGTGTTTGCCGCTGCCGACCGCGCGGCGGTGACGGCCGGCTACGACGCCGTGCGGGCGCCCCGGCGGCAGGCCCGCGCCGGTTAGCGCCGATCTGGCAAAATCGTCGGATTCCGGGCAGGCCATCCGGGCTTTGACTTGCCCGGACGCCGCGACTATAAGCTGGCCGCGCTGGCGGCGAGGTTTCGCCGCCGCATGCTTTTAGAACCGTGCCGGGATCGCAATTGCGGGCTGCCGGCCGCCCCAGAACGAGAATACGCATGGCCAATACCTCTTCCGCTCAAAAGGCGACGCGCGTCATTGCGCGACGGACCGCGATCAACAAGGCGCGCCGCTCTCGATTGCGCAACACTGTGCGCACCGTCGAAGAGGCGATCGCGAGCGGAGACCGTGAAAAGGCGATCGAAGCGCTCAAAGTGGCCGAGCCACTGATCCAGCGCTCGGCACAGAAGGGCATCGTGCATCGCAACGCCGCAGACCGCAAAGTGTCGCGCCTGACCAAGCGCGTGGCCCAGCTCGGCAAATAGCGTTCCTGTTGGTCTCGCCAGACGGTCCAGCCCGGTTCAAGCCGGGCTTTTTGTTATCGGCACGCGTTCAAAGCAGTGGAAATCGCCGAATTTGTGTGGTCAACGGAGATTGTTCTCGTTTTTCCCCATCTCCCCGTTGCAAATGCGTCACTAATCGAGTGATACTACCTGCGGTAAAGGGGATTTATGGCTCAGTCGCCACATCGGCGTATGAGCCCGCGATTTTCGCCGGGGTTACCCTGTCTTTCCGCTCAAAAAATTGCCTTTTTTCATAATGGCTTAAGGCACAAGAACCGCGAAGGACCCAAATTTTCGGGCGCTCCATCGTGTTCCAATTGTGACAAGATGCAGCGGATTTCCGCCGGCCATTTTATCCTGAGACACATCCATGTTGATCAGGATAAGATAGATAGATCAAATTCTTAGCCGACGCCCCCCGGATCGGCCAACGGCCACAACCGGAAAAATCGGCAACGCCGCGAGCCAAGTGTGCTTGCGAGGCCGTTGCAGGCACCCCCGGGCGTGCTATTTTGGCACTGCCCGTTGGGCCACCGGCGGCTCTCAGTAAATGGTTCGTATTCGAGCCCAGCGTAGATGGGGACGGGTGATTTATGTCTAGTTCTCCCCCACTTCGATTTGTCCGTGCGCGAGGCTCGGGGTGTACGGACATAAGACTTTGCTTCGTGGCGCTAAGTTTGTAGTACACAGCGACACGAAGCGATCCTGAAATACTTCGTTAGATCAGAAGGTGTTCATAGCCTCCCAATAAGGGCGGGCGATGGACAAGGGGAGAGTCATGCCGATACTGAGGCCAGCCTGGATGCCGATGGCTTACGCCACCCGACGCCTGCAGGCGGCTGCCTTGCCGGCGTATGCCCCCCCTTCGACCTCTTAGGTCGCGAGTTCCTGCGTTCAAGTTCTGTCCTGCATTCGAACCGTCACAATCGCCTGCAGGGCGCCTGTAAGCGTCCGCGTTCTCTGGTTGCGTTTCCACCAGTCCGTTTTTCGATCAAACAGAGACGACCGTCATGGCGGGCACCGAGCAGGAACACTGGGCGCGGGTACGAACACGCCTTCGCGCCGAGGTCGGCGACGAAATCTACACGAGCTGGTTTGCGCGCATGGACCTCGAAACCATCGAGGGCGAGACCGTGAAACTTTCGGTCCCGACGCGCTTTCTCAAAAGCTGGATCGGCTCGCACTACACCGAGAAGGTCATGTCGTGCTGGCAGGCCGAACAGCCGGCGATTTCCCGGGTCGAGATCACCGTGCGGTCGGCGGTCATTCGCCCGTTGCCGACGAAGGCCGTGCCCGTGGAAGCGCCGGCCGCGCCGCGCGAGTTGCGCGACTACAAGCCGAACGGCGGCGGCGACATGCGTTACGCCGCCGCGCCGGTCTCGGCGGTGCACGAGGCGCTCGGCGGCTCTCCGCTCGATCCGCGCCTGACGTTCGAGACTTTTCTGGTCGGCCGCTCCAACACGCTGGCGCATGCCGCCGCTAAGCAGGTGGCGCAGGGGCGGCGCGGCGACGTAGTGATGTTCAACCCGCTCTACATTCATGCCGGCGTCGGCTTGGGCAAGACCCACCTGCTGCAATCCCTCGCCTGGGCCGGCAACGCCACTTCTGACCGCAAGGTCCTTTATCTGACCGCCGAAAAGTTCATGTACGGCTTCGTCGCGGCGTTGCGCGCGCAAAATGCGCTGGCGTTCAAGGAAGCCTTGCGGACGATCGACGTGCTGGTGATCGACGACCTGCAGTTTCTGCAGGGCAAATCGACCCAGGCCGAATTCTGCCACACCCTCAACGCGCTGATCGACGCCGGCCGGCAGGTCGTGATCGCCGCGGACCGTCCGCCGTCCGATCTCGAAAGCCTCGACGAACGCGTGCGTTCGCGGCTCGCTGGTGGACTCTCGGTCGAAATGGGAACGCTGGGCGAGGAATTGCGGCTGGAGATCCTGAAGCATCGCGCAACGGTCGCCCGTCAGATCCATCCCGGTTTCGACGTCTCGCCGCAGGTCCTCGCCTTCGTTGCCAAAACGGTGACCCACAACGGCCGCGACCTCGAGGGCGCGCTGAACCGGCTGCTCGCCCACAGCAAGCTGACCGGGCAGCCGGTCACGCTCGAAATGGCAGAACGCGAGGTCCGTGATCTGGTTCGCCCGCAGGAGCCCAAGCGGGTCAAGATCGAAGACATCCAGCGCATCGTGGCGCGCCAGTATAACGTGAGCCGCGCCGACCTCTTGTCATCGCGGCGTACCGCGAACGTCGTGCGCCCCCGGCAGGTGGCGATGTACCTCGCCAAGACCCTGACGCTGCGCTCGCTCCCTGAGATCGGCCGGCGATTCGGCGGCCGCGACCACACCACGGTGCTGCATGCCGTGCGCAAGATCGAAAATCTGGTTCACACCGACAACGCGCTGGCGGAGGAGATCGATATCCTGAAGCGGCAATTGCAGGAGTGATCCTTCTGGGTCTCCCGGCCGCCGGGCGACGTGGAGACTGGCGCATCACTGCTGTTGCGGGAAGCGTCCCGGTTGACCGTGAATTGTGGCTCCGTGGGGCGGCGACCGATTGGCCGTTGGATAAAGCCAAAGTGCGACCGCGGCCGCCCTTGCGAAATGCCTTCGTTCACGTCACTTTTGTTGCCCCTCGCAGCCCAGGCCCACCATGAAGGTCACCGTCGAGCGCGCAGAGCTGTTGAAATCGCTGGGCCACGTGCATCGCGTGGTCGAGCGGCGCAACACCATTCCGATTCTAGCCAACGTGCTGATCCGGGCGGATAAATCGCACCTCGCCTTCAAGGCCACCGATCTCGATCTTGAGATTACCGAGACCATCGCCGCCGAGGTCGGGCCGGCCGGCTCGACCACCGTGCCGGCTCACATGTTCTACGAGATCGTGCGCAAGCTGCCGGAGGGAGCGCAGATCGTGCTCGAAGCTTCCGGCGATCGCGCCATGCTGACGATCCGCGCCGGCCGCTCGCGCTTCACCTTGCAGACGCTGCCGGAGAGCGATTTCCCCGACCTCGCGGCCGGCGACATGACACATACCTTCAAGCTCGCGGCAGCCGACCTCAAGCGCCTGATCGACAAGACCCAGTTTGCGATCTCGACCGAGGAAACACGCTATTATCTCAACGGTATCTACCTGCATACCGCGGGCGCCGCGAAGGCCGCCACTGCTTCGTGCCGTCGCGACCGACGGTCACCGCCTGGCGCAGTTCGAGCTACCTCTGCCGGCGGGCGCAAGCGGGATGCCGGGCGTCATCGTTCCGCGCAAGACCGTAGGCGAGGTCCAGCGCCTGATCGCGGACAATGATGCGGAAGTCACCATTGAGCTGTCGCAGGGCAAGATCCGCTTTACCCTCGGCAACGTGGTGCTGACCTCGAAGCTGATCGACGGCACGTTCCCGGACTACGGGCGCGTCATCCCGACCGGCAACGACAAGGAGCTGATGGTCGACAAGAAGGAGTTCGAGCAGGCGGTCGACCGGGTATCGACGGTTTCGAGCGAGCGCGGCCGCGCCGTCAAACTGTCGCTCGCCAACGGCAAACTGATGCTATCGGTCACGAACCCGGATTCCGGCAGTGCCACCGAAGAGGTCGAAGTCGAATACGCCTCCGATCCGCTCGATATCGGATTCAACTCCCGGTACCTGCTCGACATTGCCGGCCAGCTTGAGGGCGAAGCCGCGGTGCTCAAGCTCGCCGATCCGGGCTCACCGACACTGATCCAGGACCGCGACGCCAGGGGCGCGCTCTACGTGCTGATGCCGATGCGGGTATAGACCGGATCGACGTTGCGGCAACTTCAGTTCGGAGCGAATTCCGGCCTAATTGCTCCATCGTCTGAGCATCCAGCCTCGCAGCATCACACGTGAATTTCTTCGCCGCGCTTATTCTTCGTCCGCCTTTTCGAGTCGATTTTCGACGAACCGCTTCAGTTTGCGGCGGATGTCCTGATGGCTTTCGTCGCGGATGCATTTTCCCATAACGAACCTCGAGTATGACGTGAGGCTGTGATGCTTCTTGTTCGTCGAACTCGATGTAGAATTGCTCGATTCTGCCGCCCGCCTCCCTGAACTTCTTGACGAACGTGCTCTGGTTCTTGCGCGGCACCACTTTGTCCTGCGGATCGGTCAGCACGATGATTCGCGCTGAACTTCTCTGAAGGATCGCCGGGATCATTTTCACCGGATCAAACCGTTTCAAGGCGGGCGTCTTGACGTGTTTTGGCTCAACGATCAACGCCAGCCGTCCCGAACCCGGAATGGCGCATCCGATATCGTCACGCAGTGCGAGCAGCCCGCCGACCAGGGTTGAACCGCCGGACTGGCCGAAAATATGAAATCCCTTGAAGCGATGACGCTGTTTAATCGCATCCAGCGCCGCATTCGTCACATGCAGTTCCAGCATCGTCCGCCGCAATCCGTGATGGCCGGATGATCCATCGAGTCCCATTCGCGCCAGCCGGATTGCCGTTGTCCCCGTCTGCCGCGAGAGTTTATCGGTCTTTTCCGCCAGGTCGTCGGTGTCAATGTCTTCCGCCTTGCGCGCCTGGGACTTGTTTTTGCGAGCGCGGCTGCGAACCTTTCCGTGCCGGACATTCTCGTGCAGCGTATCGAAGGTAGGCCTGTCACCGCTGAGGAAGATGACCGGCACGTCGCCCTCGCCACCGGCGGTCGAGATGTAATAGCGCATGCAGAAGCCCTGCCCGTAGACGGTGACCCAGACGGCGGTGCGAACTTGGGCACACGCCTCGGCCGTCGTGTCGGTGCCGCGCAGCATTTCGCGTGCCGTGATGGTTTCTCCGCGTGCAGGGCATGACATCAGCAGCGCCCCTGTCAGCAGGGCGCTCCACATCAAGCCGGAATTCGCGCGGCGGCCACAATCCGAAAGCAAGCTCACGGTCCCCTCCAGGTCGTCAGGCAGGTTGGTTTTGATGTTGGCTGAGGGATAAGCCGATTTCTGTGATGAGCGTCACCCGGGGCAGCGAATTCGGGTCAAGCTTGATAAGCTCGACCATAGCTTTTAACCCCTCTGTGTGCCGACATCCCCTGCCCGCATCCGCCGCCTGACGCTGACGAACTTCCGCAGCTACCACGCCGCGCAGATCGAGATTGGCGCGCCTATGGTGGTGCTGGTCGGACCGAATGGAGCCGGCAAGACCAACCTGATCGAGGCGATCTCGTTCCTGGCGCCGGGACGCGGACTGCGGCGCGCCACGCTCGACGATGTTGCCTTCGCGGAAGGCAACGGCTCCTGGGCGGTGTCGGCAGATGTCGAGGGCGCGCTCGGGCTCGCAACCTTGGGGACCGGCATCGAGCCGCCGGCCGGCGACATCGTCCAGACGTCGCGCAAGTGCCGAATCGATCGCGAGCCGGTGTCGTCCGCCGCCGCGTTCGCCGATCATCTGCGCGTGGTCTGGCTCGTCCCGGCGATGGACCAGTTATTCAACGGCCCGGCCTCCGAGCGCCGCCGCTTTCTCGATCGCCTCGTGCTGGCGGTCGATGCCGACCACATGACGCGGGTCAATGCGCTCGAACGGGCGCTGCGCTCGCGCAACCGGCTGCTGGAGGACCCGCGCGCCGATCCGCACTGGCTCGATGCCATCGAGCACGAGACGGCCGAACTGGCGGTGGCGGTGACGGCGCTGCGGGCCGAGACGGTGCGTCGGCTCGCCGCGAGCCTGCTGGCTAGACGCGCGGCAGCCTCACCGTTCCCGGCGGCCGAGATTGCGCTCGACGGCTGGATGGAGAACCTCGTCGCACTGCACCCGGCGGTCGAGGTCGAGGACCGCTACCGCGCCGTGTTGAAGGACAACCGTCCGCGCGACGCCGCCGCCGGCCGCACGCTCGACGGTCCCCACCTCACCGATCTAGCGGTGACATACGCAAGCAAGGGCATCGCCGCCGCCGACGCCTCGACGGGCGAGCAGAAGGCCCTGCTGATCGGGCTGGTGCTGGCGCATTCCGGGCTGATCGCCGAGATGTCGGGCTTCGCGCCGGTGCTGCTGCTCGACGAGGTGGTGGCGCACCTCGACCCGTTGCGCCGGGCCGCGCTCTATGCCGAACTGGACGAGCCTCGGCGCGCAGGTCTGGATCACCGGTGCCGATGCCGCCGCCTTCGCGGAGATCGCCGGCAAGGCCGCGGTGTTCGAGGTCCGGCCCGGCCAGATCGAAAAACGACCATGAGGATCGCCCATGCGCGCCGCCTTTTACGAAAAGAATGGACCCGCCCGCGAGGTGCTGCAGGTCGGCGACATGGAGCCGGGCGAACCTGGGCCCGGCGAGGTGCGGGTGCGGCTTCTGACTTCCGGGGTCAATCCCTCCGACGTCAAGAGCCGCGCTGGTCTCAGCCGCAAGATCGCGTTCCCACGCGTGATCCCGCAGAGCGACGGCGCTGGCGAGATCGATCGCATCGGCGACGGTATTTCCGCGTCGCGCATCGGCGAACGGGTCTGGGTTTGGAACGGCCAATGGCGGCGCGCCTTCGGCACCGCGGCCGAGTACATTGTGCTGCCGTCGGAGCAGGTGGTGCGGCTTCCCGTCGGCACCAGCCTGGAGGCGGGCGCCTGCCTCGGCATCCCGGTCTACACCGCCTGGCAGGCGGTCGAATATGCCGGCATCGGCGAGGGCGCGACCGTCCTCATCGCGGCCGGCGCTGGCGCGGTCGGGCATTATGCGATCCAGCTTGCCAAAAAGAGGAAGGCGACAGTGCTCGCCACCGTCAGTTCGCCCGCCAAGGCCGATCTGGCCCGGCAGGCGGGCGCCGACCACGTCATCGACTACAAGCGCGAGGATGTCGGCGAACGCGTTATGGCGATCACCGCCAAGCGCGGTGTCGATGCGGTGATCGAGATGGACCTCGCCGTCAACGCCAAGCTGCTGCCGGGCGTGCTCCGGCCGGACGGCATCGTGGCGATCTATGGCGGCAGCGCACCGGAGCCGGCGATCCCATTTCCGTTCCTGCTGCAGAACAGCATCACGCTGCGGTTCTTCCTGGTCTACCTAATGCCGGAGCAATTGCGCGAACGCGCCACCGCCGACATCACCCGCATGCTGGAACAGGGTGCGCTCATCCACAACGTCGCGCAGACTTTCAATCTCGACGACATCGTCGCCGCGCACGAGGCGGTCGAATCCGGCAAGGCGACGGGCAATATCGTGGTGCGAACCGGCTAAACCAGGTTCGAGCGCGACGCAACCTGACCGTGCAATGCCTTGATCGTCGATGACGCAGTCGTCTTGAACAGGCAGGGAACGAGCGCATGAACAAACGCCGCCATGGCCGCGCCTAACAAAAGCATCGAAATTCGCAGCGCGACGCCGGCGTGCTGCAAATAGCTTTCATCCACAGAACGAGGGTGCGCGAGAAAATACTTGTCGAGCATCGCTCGCATGAACCGCATTCCTTCTCTCAGACCAGAATCATCGGTCACATACAAGCGGGTCATGTTTGTGGCAACCTGACGAAACGCGCTGGACATGATCTGCTGGCGCATGGCACCCGCGCCGCAAGATAAGACAACCAGGAGCAGAAACGCATGGTTCCCTTCGACAAGCAGACCGTCACGGTGGTTCGGCAGAACAGGATCGGCATCGACACGACCTACGAGCCGCCGTTGCGCGTCGGTTTCGGCATCAACGACAAGACCATCGACATCGCCAATGCCGTGATGGGCCGCACCGTGCTGGTCCCTGGCGCCGGTCCGAACCCGACGCACTATCACGCCAACAACGATGTCTGCTGGTACATCATGTCGGGCAAGATCAGGTGCATCACGGCGAAGAGCGACACCAGCGACCGCAAGGAGATCATCCTGGAGGCCGGCGACTTCGTCTATGTGCCGAGTGGCGCCATCCACGTCATCGCCAACGCCTCGGAGACCGAAGAAGCGTCGCTGGTGTTCTGCTATATCGGGGTGCCGAACGTCGAGGCGTCCGGCAATGTCTGGCTCACCAAGGAGCACGACGCCTTCGTGACGCCAAGACCATAGGCGGCAAGACCATAGGCGGCACGACCATGATCGATTCGCATCATCACTTCTGGTGGCACAAGCGCCACGCCTACGCTTGGCCGCCGGCCGTCGGCGGCCGTTTCGATCGCGACTATACGCCGGACGACTTGTGGCCGGATCTCGAACGCTGCGGCATCGACGGCACGGTGCTGATCCAGGTGCTGCAGGAGGCCGAAACCGAGGAGTTTCTCGACATTTGCCGCGATGCCGACTTCGTCCGTGGCGTGGTGGGCTGGCTGCCGCTCGCCGATCCGGCCGCTACCGCGAGCACGATCGAGCGGCTGCGCGCGCGCGGCGGAAAGCTCGTCGGCGCGCGCCATCTCATCAGCAACGAGCCCGATCCGAAGTGGCTATTGCAGGACCGCGTGCTCGAATCCCTTAAGCTCCTGGCGGCGGCCGGGCTGGTTTTCGACGCCATTCCGATCAATGCTGAGCAGTTGGAGTCGGTGCTGTCCGTCGCACAGAAGCTGCCGGACCTGAAGATCGTGATGAACCATCTCGGCCGGCCGCCGATCCCGGACCGCGGGTGGGAACCGTGGGCGACGCAGATCGCCCGCGCCGCCGAATACCGCAACATCACGATGAAGCTCTCGATCGGGCTCGACATCATCTTGCGCTGGCGCTGGAAGACCGACGACGTGCGGCGCTATTCCGACCACGTGCTCGACCTGTTCGGGCCGCACCGGGTGATGGCGGCAAGTAACTGGCCGGTGATCCTCCTTGGCGCGAGCTTCGAAGAATGTTGGAACGGCATCATCGCGCTGGTCTCGGATCTCTCCGCCAACGAGCAGCGCGAAGTGCTCGGCGCCACCGCCGAGCGGGTGTACGGGCTTTGAATTGATCTAAGCTGTAGGACGGGCAAAGCGAAGCTTGCCCACGACCTTCGCCTGCGGAAGGATGCTTCTGCCGTCAGAGAAAACGCGCGGGCCACGCAGCGCTATGCGCGGCTATGCCCACCCTACGAAGTTTCGAATTTGGCCAGTTCACTTCGCCGCCGCGGTGAAGATCGACTTCGGAATCATCCCGTGGATGCCCTTGGTGCCATCCACCACCTGGGTGACGTGATAATCGACCGCAACGCTGGCGATCATGTAGGCCTCTTCCCGCGTCAAGTGCGGGAATTGCTTGGTGAGGAAGTCGATGGTCTCGCGCACCGCGATCTTCATGCCCTCTTCCAGGTTCGGATGCAGGCCCATGACGATCCAGTGCGTCGGCGTCTCGGCGCGCGGCCAGGTGAGTTTCATGTCCTTGCGCACGATGAACTGGAATTTGCCGCGCAGGCCGGTCTCGATCGCGGTCAGGTCGACCTCGCCGTGTCCTTGCGCCGCATGTGCATCGCCGACCGAAAACATCGCGCCCGGCGTGAGCACCGGCATGAACAGCGTCGTGCCAGCGGTCAAATCCTTGTTGTCGAGATTGCCGGTGTGAACGCCAGGCGGAACGCTGCTGATGCGCCCCATCAGACGATCGGGCGCAACACCCATCGTGCCAAAGAACGGCTTGTCGACCGGGACGATCACGCCCTTCACGACTTCAGCGGCTTTTTTCTGCCGGTCGATCGGGATGATCCGAATCCATGGAGCGGTAAACTCGTCTGGTAGCGCACCGGCATAAGGGCCCTGGCGGTTATATCCCCAGTCAAGCGCAAGCTCGATATCGAGGATACGGACCTCCAGCACGTCGCCGGGCTGCGCACCCCTGATCTCGATCGGCCCGGTCAGAACGTGCGGCCCCGGGCCGCGGTCTTTCACCTTTCCGTAGATGTCACGCTGATACTGCGGCACGGCGCTGGGTGGCACGACGCCCGACTTGTCCACCACATCGGGCACGATCGGAGCGACGGTCTCGATCGTGACGATATCGCCGGAATCGATGCTCAGCACCGGCTTCACCGTGGCGAGAAAGTAACCGATATGCACGGTCTGCGGGCTGGGCATCAGCGTGTGCTCGGCGGCGCGCAGCGATGTGCTGTCGGAAAACGCTGCGAGCAGCAACGTGCCCGCAACGGCACCCGATGCGCACAGAATGTGCGAATTGCGGCGCAAGGCGGCTGGCATTGGCATGTGAAGAGGCCCCGTATCGGGAAATGCAGGCGGAGCGAGAAGCTAGAGAGAACGTCGAGGCATGTAAATCGCACCCGAGCGCCTTCGGGCTCCGGCATATCGATGCAGCCATAAGGCGCCGTCGGAAGGATTTGATCCAGCGCAAATCCCCGGCGGCGGTTCTACGGCATGCTCTCAAAAAAGGAGCAAGACAATGCCGCTGGAAACCGTCGTCACTCTGTTCGCGATCGTGGTGCCGTTTGCGATCTTCGCCGCCGCTCTGGCTTGGGCGCAGAGCCGAACGAACTCCCCGCATCATCGACAGGAGTCAAAATCGTAGCCGGTGACGGCCGCGAGCAGCTTTCGCTAGTTCGCCGGCACGTTTCCCAACGCGCGCGGCGCCGGCTGCCACTCCATGCCGGTGGCAGCACTTGCCGGAAAGATCAGCGATTTGATTACCACCGGCACGGCACCCGATGCCGGCAGCATGGCCCCGATGTCGATATAGTCGAACTCTTTGAGTTCGAGCCCGTCGATCGACACGATGGCGTTGTCGAGCTTCATCTCCTCGCGCAGGTGGATGCCGATCAGCCCGCCGACGTCGCCGTCCCCAGCCAGCACCACAGGATGGCCGCGCGCCAGCACATCCTGAAGGCCCGCGACCACACCGCGGCAGAACGCATCGAGCCGCTGGAAGGTCGCCGAACCGCGCCAGGGCACAAACACCGCGACCGGTGTCTCGCCGGTGTCGAGATCAAGACGGCGGGTCAGCGACCTGATCGCTGCCGCAACCGCAACCGGATCGATCGCGTCGTCGCCAAGCGAGAGCGCGGGTGCGATCACCGGCACGTTGCGCAGCGGCAGCGTCTCCATGGGCGAGACATAGATGGTCGAGCCGCTCACCTGCGTGGTGTATTGTGAGGCGCCGATCACGGTGGCGCGGATGCCTTCGTTGGCGCGTTCGAGCGCCGGACCCCAGCGCTCGACCCGCGCCCTGATCTCTTGCGCCAGCAGCGCGCCGAGATCGCCAAACGATTGCGCCTCCCGGTCATAGATGTATTCGGCGACCCCGCCGGAGAACGTCACCTGGTCGATCGGCGGGCGGGCCGCCAGCGCATCGAGCCGCAACAGGCCCCCGCCGCCCACTGTCGGCGACGCGCCGCGCATCGCCTCGAACAATCTGTCCGCCATGCCGGCCGCGAGCGCACGGGCGGCATCCGCCGGCAATTGAGCGCCGATGTCGAGCGCGAGGCCGAGTTCAGCGGCAAAGCGGCGTCCGGCTTCTTCGATCCGCACAATCCGGCCTTCGGCATCGAGGCAGATCAGCCGCGCGCCGACGTCGAGCGCCGTGAGCGCGACAACCCGGCCTTCGACGCAGACCGCGATCTTCGAGGTGCCGCCGCCGACATCGACGTTCATGACGCTCGCCTTGTCGCGGATCGAACGCGCCGCCGCACCCGAGCCGTGCGCCGCCATTACGGTTTCAAGGCTGTCGCCGGCCGACACTGCCACCATCTTGCCGGCCTGGCGCGCAAACAGGTCGCCGATCTTGCGGGCATTGCGCCGTCGCACCGCGACGCCGGTCAGGATCAGCGCGCCGGTGTCGATCTCGTCAGGATCGATGTCGGCATTCTGGTATTGACGCTGGATGAAGGCGCCGAGCGCATCGGCGTCGATGTCCTCGCCGGCCGAATAGGGCGTGAGCAGAATGTCGGACTGGTAGAACGCCTCGCGGCTCGACACCACGTAGCGGCTGTCGAGGCGCTCCAGCACGATGCGCGAGAACACCAAGTGTGACGTGGACGAGCCAATGTCGACGCCGACGCTCAGAACGACGATCTCGTCCTCATCGACCAGCGACCGCCCGGTCGACGAAAAGAAAATCCGGCCCTCTTCGCTCTTCGTCAGTCATCTCGACGTTCCGAGAACCGGTTGCCGGATGCGCGGCGAAGTTGGTCGGCTCCCTCTCCCATAGTTCTCGGACTCTTGTTTCCCCGAGATGGAAGTTGATAGCTGGCGGTTCATAACGCGTTGAATTCGCTTGTGTCGATGCGGACTAGATACCACGTTCATTCCTGTCATTTCATTCGTGGCGCTACCTATTCGAAGTGAAGGTAGCACTTGGCAGGAGCCCTCGTACATGCCGCGCATTAAACTTACCAAGAGCACCATCGACGCACTGCCGACGCTTCAAACCGACGTGGTCTACTGGGATGCCGGCTGCCCGGGCTTCGGCGTGAAGGTGACGCCGAAGGGCCGTAAGGTATTCGTCGTTCTTTACCGCACTGGTGGCGCCGGCTCGCAGTTGCGCAAGTATACGATCGGACCCTACGGGCGCGTTACGCTTCACCAGGCTCGGGTGGCGGCGCAGAAGGTGTTTACGGCCAAACTTGAAGGGCGGGATCTTGCGGGTGAGAAGCGGGAAGCGAAGAGACGGATCGTGACAGATCAGGTCGGAGACCTGTTGGAGACCTTCATTTCCCAACATGTGTCGCAAAATCGCTCTGCGGGTGAGATGTCTCGACTTCTCCGACGTGAGATTGGGAAGACCTGGGGTCCGCGGAGCATCCACGAGATCAACAAGCGCGACGTCGTTGAGTTGATCTCCGCGATCGAGCAGCGGGGGGCCCCAATCGCGGCCAACAAAACCTTGAAATCGATCAAGACATTTCTGCGCTGGTGCGTCGGCAGAGCGGTGCTGGATCAATCTCCAGCTGAAGGTGTTCCGCTGCCCGCGAAGGAGGTTGCTCGAGACAGGGTTCTCACCGACCAGGAGCTCGCGCAAGTGATCCTCGCGGCTAGGAACACGGGCGGTCCCTATGGAGGGATCGTCGAACTCCTGGCTCTCACAGGGCAGCGCCGCGAAGAAGTCGCCCGGATGACATGGGACGAGGTAGATTTTTCGCGGACGCTCTGGACGCTCCCCAAGTCGCGGACCAAGAATGACAAGGAGCATATCGTACACCTGTCCGAGCAGTCCATTGCTGTTCTCAGGCGAGTGGAGGAAAGGGAGCCATTCGTATTTTCGTTTCTCGGCACCAAGTCATTTCAGAAGTTCAGCAAGGCTAAGCGGAAGCTGGATGCGCTCTCGGGTGTGACCGGATGGAGGCTTCATGACTTACGCCGGACTTGCGTGTCGGGGATGGCGCGGCTTGGGGTTGCGCCACATGTGGCCGACAAGATTTTGAATCATCAGGCCGGTACGATCTCGGGGGTTGCGGCAGTCTACCAGCGCCATGATTTTCTGACGGAGCGCAACAGCGCATTAGAACGCTGGGGAGCTCATATTGCCCAGATCGTCACCGAAGCTTCGACAGATCGCCGAAGCGTTATTCGGAGGGTCGCATGAGGTCTCGCCGCGAGCTTGTCGTAGCGTGTAGCGACCCGGTGCCACTGTTTGATCTTGTTTAAGAAGCGCTCACCCAAATTTCGGGCAGGGTAAAGATACGGGCTGAAGGGGCCTTGGTCTTACGATTGCATCTTGGCGGGATGTGGCCCAAACGCCGCCCTCGGTGGCGAGTGCGCTGATCCCAGTCGGCATCATACCCACGGTCGCTATCGGAGCAAACTGGACATGCAAATGGTTGTCCGGGGCAACCATAACGGCGCTGATGACCCTGGCTGCGTAAAAACGTCGAGTCGGGTATGAATCACCTTGCGATTTGCGGGGCGATCGATGAAGCGGTTCATTGAAGGCGAGGATCGGTCTCAGTCAACGCTATTGCCGGAATGCCTCGAAGACTGGGTCGACGAGAGCAATCCTGTTCGCGTAGTCGATGCATTCGTCGGCGCGCTCGATCTGTCCGATCTGGGGTTCGAAGGCGTCGATCCGGCGGCGACCGGCCGGCCCGGCTATCACCCCTCGGCGCTGCTGAAGCTCTACATCTATGGCTATCTCAATCGCGTGCAGTCGAGCCGCCGTCTGGAGCGCGAAGCCGGCCGCAATTTGGAGGTGATCTGGCTGCTCCAGCGGCTCGCGCCTGACGACAAGACGATCGCCGATTTCCGCAAGGACAACGGACCGGCGATCAAGAAGGTATGCGCCCATTTTGTCGAGCTCTGCCGGCGAGATGGGGCTGCTCACGAAGGCCAGCGTCGCCATCGACGGCAGCAAGTTCAAGGCCGTCAATAACCGCGACAAGAACTTCACCAAGGGCAAGGTCGAGCGGCGGCGCCAGCAATTGGAGGAGAGCGTTGCGCGCTATCTGGCCCAGCTCGACACCGCCGATCTGCAGGAGCCGTCGGAGGCGCTCACGGCGAAGACGGCGCATCTCAAGGAGAAGCTCGAGAAGTTGGAAAGCGAGATGCCGAAGCTCGAGGCAATCGAGAAGCAGATGCTGGCCTCGCCCGACCAGCAGATCTCGCTGACCGATCCCGATAGCCGCTCGATGGCGACGAGCGGGCGCGGCTCTGGCGTCGTCGGCTACAACGTGCAGGTCGCGGTCGATACCGAGCACCATCTGATCGTCGCGCACGAGGTAACGAATGTCGGCTCGGATCGCGCACAACTTGCCAATATGGCGCCGAAGCCAAAGCGGTTCTCGGCGTCGACAAGCTCGAGGCCGTCGCCGATCGCGGCTACTTCAGCGGCGAGGAGATCAAGGCTTGTGAGGATGCCGACATCGCGGTGACGCTGCCGAAGCCCGACGACGTCCGGCATGGAAGCGAAGGGACAGTTCGGCAAGCACGACTTTGTCTACCTGGCAGACAATGATGCCTATCGTTGTCCGGCTGGCGAGAGTGCTGAGTTATCACTCAGCCACCGTCGACGGATGGTCGCGCCATACGTAGATATTGGACACACGCTTGCGTGACATGCCCGCTCAAAGCACGTTGCACGAAGGCCAAGTACCGCGTCATCTCCCGTTGGGAGCACGAGCACGTAATGGAGGCCGCGCAGAAGCGGCTGATGAGAATCCGCATGCAATGCGACAGCGCCGTGAGACGGTCGAGCATCCGTTCGGGACGCTGAAGATGCGCATGGGCGCAACCCACTTCCTGATGAAGCGCTTGCCGAAGGTCGCCACCGAGATGGCGCTGCATGTGCTCGCCTACAATCTGACACGGGTGATCAACATCATGGGCGTGAAGCCTCTCATCACGGCGATAAGCGCGTGAGGCATGCGAGCGTTCGCGCGGCGTGAGATTGCCCCCAGGGACGCTTGCGGGCGAGATTCGCCGCTGAGACCGCAAAAAATGCTACTTTCCCGACAAACCGCCTCGCGCAAGACGGTTCACAGCGGTCTGACCCGGTGTTGAAACGTTTTCACGCGACCAAGACCCAAAGGGGACATAGGCAAGTGCAGTACAATGGGCAAGTGCGCTGCAAATGTCTGCTATTGGAAAGTGAACCCATTTGACGGCGATCGTTCTTCAATCGCGCCAAATCTGCTCAAGGCTTAGATCGGACCCATCCGCTAGCTGCTATGGCGGTAATCTCCCAATTTTGACTATTTGATCGCGAAACAGTCTGAGACGGTCGTTGAAATGACGTTTGGTCGCGGAAATCGTGTTGCAAAGATAGATCCTCCTCGACAAACGCGAGATCTGCATGTCCAAACTCTTGGGTCGCTGCAGCTAGCTGATATCCGGGGAGTGCTTTTAGCCCGTTTGTTTGCGGTAATGCTTCGAAACGATTGAAGGTCCAACCGCTTCCGCTGTTAGTGTAGACTGCTGACTGTAACGCGCCGAGATCGAGCACGTAGCACAACGCCAACTCACGTTGAGAGGCGTAACACACCGCTAAGTCACTACCCGCACCAACGTTAGCCGATAAAGCGAAGTCCTGTTCAGACCAAGCCGATGCAGGTGTTTGAGCGCCATGGCGCAAATTTCGTGCTTGATCTACCCAAAACACATCAAATGTATTGAAGTCTTGGCAGAAGCCCACGATGGCTGTATCGCGCCGAATGGCTGTTGCCGCAACATTGAGAGATATGCTCGGCTGCCACGAGCTATTTCGACCACTCCGATCAGGTCGCCACTCCCTTTGCTGCATGGTAGCGCTACTGCCAAGCCAGAACACACTGAGCCATTCCGGACCCGGGGCTAGCGCAAACACGCTCCAGGGCGATTTAACTGACCCACTTGGAGCCACTTCGAATAAATGGTTCGTCCAGGCACCTCCGTCTGCGTTCTTGTCCATCCACGTAGAATAAAGCGTTCCACTAGCGTTTGCCCAGAAGACATCGAGGTGATCGACATTTCTTGACACAACGCGAATGCGGGATAATTCGTCGGCAACTGCAGGAGGCGTGATCTGTTGTGGTGCCGACCTTTCTCGATCGCTCGGTTGGGTCATCCACCAAATTGCTTGATCGGATCCCACCCAAAAAACATCTACCTGTCCGTTCGCCCTAGCTAAAGCCGTTGGCTCGGTGCGTCGTAATACGGTTCCTCGCGATGTCAGAGGCGCTGGCGCCGTCCAATTACGCTGCCCGAAAACGTCCCAAGAACTAACCAATAAGTCTCCCTGCTTACCTGCCCAAAACATGTGATACGAGCCGCTATCTGGCGAGACCAATTGGGAAGATATCGGTAGATTGATGCGCTCCGGATAGGCATCAACCAAAATGTTTAATGAACCGACTGGATACCACCTAACTGCCAGCCTTAGATTGGTCGTCGAATTGTCCCACCAGCGAAAACTCGGAGTAACTGTTCCTGGTTTCCAGGCGACGTTACCTGCGCGCGTAAGCCCTGTCGGTCCAGGAGGAGCACTGGGTGGGTTTGGCTGCGGCATTCCCTTCGAGAAAAACGGTCGGAAACCACGTTTGAGTAGGTGGCGGCAAACCTAACGGCCAAGGCTTTATTAGCGGACGTTTCTTAGCGTCAGTCAAAACGTGCCAAATTG
>CAVWOV010000025.1:0-37297 GCA_963756715.1 uncultured Alphaproteobacteria bacterium | reverse complement strand
GCTTTGTGCTGGCGATGGTGGCGCTGGGTCTGTCCGCATCTTGCGCGGTCCCGCCAAGGCGGACCGCATGATGGCAGCCCAACTTCTTGGCTCCGGCAGCATCGTGGCGCTGTTGCTGTGGTCAGCCGCGACTGGGATGACTGCGGCGGTCGATGTCGCGTTGACGTTGGGGCTGCTTGCCGCCTTCGCCTCTGTGGCGTTTGTTATCGCAGGCTCTCGCTCCGGGGCCAGGGAGCCAGGGGCGACGGACCGCAGCCGATGAACCTGATACGCGACATCTTCACCGTTCTTGCCGTGACTAGCGGCGCCTTCTTCTTTATGGCGGGCACGGTCGGCCTACTGCGATTTCCAGATCCGCTGACCCGTCTGCATGCGCTGACCAAAGCGGACAATCTTGGCCTCGGCCTTGTGGTCATCGGCTTGATGCCGCAAGCCGACGGACCGCTCGGCGCGCTGAAACTCATTTGCGTCTGGCTCCTGGTCCAGCTGGCTGGCGTGACCGTTGCCCAACTCATCGCACGTGCGGCGAGGCTTAGCGAATCGCAAGAATGACCGTCGATCTGGCATTCGATTGTGGTCTGGCGGTGCTGGTACTGGCGGTGGCTGGTTGGACCATTATCGCGCGCGCGTCCTTTGCCGCGGTCGCGGGATTTATCACGTATGGTCTGCTGTTGACGCTCGTTTGGGTGCGTCTCGACGCGGTGGATGTCGCGTTGACCGAGGCAGCGATCGGCAGTGGCCTGACGGGCGCTTTGTTGATCGGCGCGGTGCATCGATTGCGAACCGGCGAAGTGCCGGCGGCGGAGAACTCCGCTACCGTCCTACGCCCCGTGGCAATGGTACTTTCGGCGATATTCGCGGCGGCACTCGCCGCCGCGGTGCTGTTCCTGCCTGTGCCCGCGCCCACGCTTGCGGAAGCCGCAGCGGCGAACGCTGCGGCAACCAGCCTCGCCAACCCGGTCACAAATGTTTTAATGGCCTTCCGCGCAATGGACACGTTGCTGGAAAAGGTCGTCCTTCTGCTGGCCTTGGTCGGCGTATGGTCATTGGCACCCGATTACCTCTGGGGCGGGCGCCCCGGTCAACGCCGCGAGGGCAATCCAGACGATCCGCTTGTCTTCCTCGCGCGTCTGCTGCCACCGATTGGGATCGTCGTCGGCATCTACATGCTCTGGACTGGCGCCAATCAACCGGGCGGCGCCTTCCAGGGCGGTACGATCTCGCCGCGATGTGGCTGCTGGTCATGATGGCGGGGCTCCGGGATGCGCCGCCTGTAAGCCGCCGATGGCTGCGGCTGGTATTGATTGCCGGGCCGGTGGTCTTTTTCATCGTCGGCCTCGGCGGACTCTGGCTGGGCGACGCGTTCCTCTCTTACCCGGTGGCGTATGCCAAGCCGCTGATCCTGGCCATCGAGTTCGCCATGACGCTGACGATCGCCGTCACACTTGGCCTGTTGATGGCCGGACCACCTGAACGGGATGCCCTCGAATGAGTCCAGCGGTAGTATTCGGATTATGCGGTGCCGTGGCGGCAGGTCTTGGCCTGTACGGCATGATTACGAATCCCGACCTGTTGCGAAAGGTCGTTGCCTTCAACCTGCTCGGCTCGGGCGTGTTCTTGATTTTCGGCGTCATCGCACGGCGAGGTGCGGCGGCCGGCTTTGGCGCCGATCCGGTTCCCCAGGCCCTGGTTATTACAGGAATTGTCGTAGCCTTCTCGGCCACGGCGCTCGCCGTCGCGCTGGTGCAGCGGCTATTTCAAGAGAGCGGCTCGGCGACGTTGAGTGAACCGTCGATTGCAGGCAACGATTTAACCGACGCATGATACCCGACCCGGCCCAAGGCGCCGCAACGACGGCCGGCGGATTCCTGTTGGTGTTATCGCTCGTCGTCCCGCTGGCCGGTGTGCTGCTGGCGTTCCTATTTGGCGGACGCCAGGTCGAACGAATTGCGCTGGGGACCATGCCGCTCGGCCTCGCGATTGCGGTCGCGATCGTCATCGCCATGCGGCAGGCCGGCGCTCCGCTTGTCTATCTGCTTGGTGGCTGGGCGCCACCACTCGGTGTGGCGCTGCGGGCGGACGGACGTTCGGCCGCCATGATGGCGATCACTGCGGTCGTAATCACCGCGATCGGCGTATTCGCGCGCGCGGACTTCACCACGCCGGCGGGCGTGATCGAGTCCCGCGCGCCGTTCAGTTTCTGGATCCTGCTGCTAGCAATCTGGGCGGCGCTTAACGTCATCTTTCTCGGCGGCGATTTCTTCACGCTCTACGTCGCGCTGGAACTGCTGACATTCGCGGCCGTGCCGATGGTCAGTCTCGACGGCCGCGCCGAAACGCTGCGGGCGGCGTTGCGCTATTTGCTGTTCGCGCTGTTGGGCTCAGCCTTCTATCTGGCCGGGACGGTACTGCTCTACGGTGTCTACGGCACGCTCGATATCGCGCTGTTATCCCAACGCGTCCAGGCGGAGCCGGCGATCCTGATCGCAGGCGCGCTGATGACGGCGGGGCTCCTCGCCAAGACTGCGCTCTTTCCCCTGCAAATGTGGCTGCCGCCTGCCCATGCCGGCGCGCCAGCGGCCGCCAGCGCCGTGCTTTCCGCATTGGTGGTGAAGGGGTCTTTTTCCTCATCGTGCGACTCTGGTTCGACGCGATGCCAAAGCTACCCGGGATCGCCAGCATGGATCTGCTCGCCGCGCTCGGCGCCGCCGCAATCGTCTTCGGCAGCGTCGTCGCGCTACGACAAGAACGGCTTAAGCTGCTGGTCGCCTACTCGACAGTGGCGCAGATCGGTTACCTCTTTCTGATGTTTCCTCTCGCATTCGACGCCGGTGCGTCGCAAATGCGCATCGGCGTCGCCCTGGCGGCCGGGATGCTGCAGGTCATGTCGCACGCAACCGCGAAAGCCGCCATGTTCATGGCGGCGGGATTGATATACGCCTCGATCGGGAGCGATCGCATCGCCGGATTGGCTGGCGTCGCACGCGCGCTTCCCATCAGCGTTCTTGCGTTCGCGCTCGCGGGTGTGGCCCTGATCGGCGTGCCGCCGAGCGGGGCCTACTTGGCAAAGGAACTGATGCTCCAGGCGGCGACGCAGACCGAACAATGGTGGTGGGCGATTACGGTCCAGGCGGGAGGAATCTTCACCAGCAGCTACGTGCTGCTGGTGCTCGTCCATGCGCTCGCACCCGCGGATCAAACGGTCATCTTGCGTGCCCCGGCATCGCGCCTTGCGGAAGCGTCCGCGCTGATACTCGCGCTGTGCTCGGTGTTGCTTGGACTGGTGCCGTGGGAAGCGCTGCTTTCGGCATCGGCGGGCGCGCGGTCTGCCTCATTTTCCCTGCTCGGGCTTTCGCGAGCACTCTGGCCGATCCTCGCCGGCGGCGTACTGGCGGTGCTACTGGGACGATGGGGGCTTCCGGCGCGTGCGTCCTTCGGCAAAGCTATCGTCGCGATCGGCGACGCATCCCGATGCGCAACGCTCGGCCGGTGGTTCGAGCGGATCGACGGCACGCTCCAGCAATGGCCGGCCGCAACCCTATCGCTGCTGATCGTGGCGATCGTGCTCGGTGCAATGCTCTTCGCGGGGCGATGAAGCGTGCTTATGCTTAAGGACCTTCGACGGATCTGCACCGCTCCAACGCAGGTTTGCGGAAATCACACTTGACGGCCTACGTGATTGAACGGCTAGAGTTATAACTTACCGGATGGTTCGCCACGGCGAGGATGTTACGTTGATGACACAAGAGCAACGTAGGACTTGCCGCGTATCAGCAGGCCGCTTATATAAGATGGGGTTGCGATGCCTGCTGTCGGCAGCCGCTGTTTTGCTGTCCGCCTGTAGCGAGGAAGCCAAAACCCCCGCTCCGGAAATTCGCCCCGTCCGCACCGTGAAGGTCGTGAAGCGGGACGTCGGCGAGACGGTCACGTTTACCGGGCGCATCGAATCCGAGAACGAGACACGTCTGGCGTTTCGCATCTCCGGCCGGATAATCGAGCGGACCGCCAACGTCGGCGATCGTATTGAGCCCGGAAAAGTGGTGGCCAAGATCGATCCGCAGGACCAGCTCAATGCGTTGCGCGCCGCGCAGGCCAGCGTCGCGGCCGCCAGGGCGCAATTCGCCGAGGCCCATAGCGAATACGAGCGCCAGAAGTTTCTGTTGTCGAGAGACGTCGCGTCACGCGCCCAGTTCGAGCGTGCCGATCAGGCGATGGAGACTGCCCGCGCCCAGCTCGATACCGCGGAAGCCCAGTTGAAGACCGCCAAAGATCGGGTGAGCGATACCGAGCTGAAGGCCGACTCCGGCGGCATCGTGATCGCCACCGGCGCGGAGCCCGGCGAGATCGTGCAGGCGGGACAAGCGATCGTTCGGGTTGCCCGGCAGGATGGACGGGATGCGGTGTTCGATGTGCCGGGGCAGGTGTTGCGGTCGGCGCCGAGCGATCCGCTGATCACCGTGAGTTCCACGGACGATCCGTCGGTGACAGCGGTCGGACGCGTCCGCGAGGTGGCTCCGCAGGCGGACCCCGTCACCAGGACTTTCGAGGTGAAGGTCGGATTGACCGACGCGCCTGCCGCGATGCGGCTGGGGTCGACCGTCCTCGGGCGCATGCAACTCGACGCCACCCCGGTCATCGAGGTTCCAGCAACCGCCCTCACTGAGTTCAGTAGCCGGCCCGCGGTCTGGGTCGTCGACCCGTCCAGTCTGACGGTGTCGCCACGAAACGTGGAGGTGCTGCGCAATAACCCCGCGACGGTGGCAATTTCCGAGGGACTCAAGCCGGGCGAGATCGTGGTGACCGCGGGTGCTCATGCGCTGCATCCCGGTCAAAAGACCCGCCTTCTGGAATCCTCGCGGTGACCCAGTTCAATCTATCGGAATGGGCGCTTAAGCATCGTTCCTTCGTCGTGTATTGCATGATTGCGGTCACGATCGCGGGCGCAATGTCGTATTTCAGTCTCGGCCGCAACGAGGATCCGGCCTTCACCTTCAGAACGATGGTCGTGCGGGCGCGCTGGCCAGGAGCGACGCTCGACGAAACGCTGAAGCAGGTGACGGAGCGGATCGAGCGCACCCTCAAGGAAACCCCAAACATCGACTTTCTGCGGAGCTTCACCAGCGCGGGCGTGACGACCATCTTCGTCAACCTGAAGGGCAGCACGCCCCCCAAGCAGGTCCCCGACATCTGGTATCGCGTCCGCAAGAGCGTCGGCGATATGCGCCACACTTTGCCGACCGGCGTGATCGGACCGGGCTTCAACGACGAGTTCGGCGACACCTTCGGGATCATCTACGGCTTTACCAGCGATGGGTTCACGTTTCGCGAGCTTCGCGACTATGTCGAGGATATTCGGGCCAGGCTCCTGCGTGTGCCTGATGTGTCCAAGATCGAGGTGCTCGGCGCCCAGGACGAAAAGATCATCATCGAATTTTCCACCGAGAAGCTCGCCGGACTGGGTATCGACCGCGCCGCCCTGATCGCCGCCCTGCAGGCGCAGAACGAAGTCAGTCCCGCCGGTGTCGTGCAGACCGGCGATGAGAAACTTACGCTCAGGGTTTCGGGAGCGTTCGGGTCCGAACTAGATATTCTTGCTGTCAACATCGCCGCCAACGGCCGCCTGGTCCGGCTGGGTGACATCGCGGAAGTCAGACGAACTTTTGTCGATCCGCCGCAGCCGATATTCCGGGTGAACGGCAAACCCGCCATCGGGCTGGCGATCGCGATGCGCGAAGGCGGCGACATCCTCACCCTCGGCCGGAACGTGCAGCGGACCATGGAGGAGATCACCGCCGACTTGCCGCTCGGTATCGAGCCGACGCTCGTGGCCGATCAGTCGTCCGTCGTCGGCAGCGCGATCGGCGAATTCACGACATCGTTGTGGCAGGCGATCGTGATCATCATGGCGGTGAGCATCATCAGTCTCGGCGTCAGGGCCGGGGCCATCGTCGCGCTTTCGATTCCGCTGACGCTGGCGATCGTGTTTCCAGTGATGGAATTCGTCAGCATCGATCTGCAACGAATTTCGCTCGGTGCGCTCATCATTGCACTCACCTTGCTCGTCGACGATGCGATGAGCACGATCGACGCAATGACGATGCGCCTGGCGCAGGGCGACGAAAAGGAACAGGCCGCTACATTCGCTTACAAGACCCTCGCGTTCCCGATGCTGACCGGTTCGCTCGTCACGATGGCGGGATTTGTACCAATCGGATTTGCGAAGAGCTCTGCTGGCGAATACACATTTTCGATTTTCGCGGTGGTGAGCATCGCGGTCCTTGCCTCCTGGCTGGTTGCCGTTGTCTTTATTCCGCTGTTGGGTGTAACGCTGCTGGCGAAGCCAAAATCGACGCAACCGACCGAGCCCGGCCTTGTTGCCCGCACCTTCCGCGGAATTCTGTTGTCCGCCATGCGGATGCGATGGATCACCATCCTGGTGACGGTGGCCTGCTTTGTCCTGTCGCTGCTTGCCATGCCGTATGTGCCGCGACAGTTCTTCCCGTCGTCGGATCGGCCGGAGCTTCTCGTTGATCTGCGCTTGCCGCAAAGCGCTTCAATCCATGCGAGCAGCGAGTTGTCGGCCAAGCTCGATGCAATCCTGAACACCGATCCCGACGTCGCGCGTTGGAGCACCAATGTCGGACGTGGCGCAATCAGGTTCTATTTGCCGCTCAATGTCGAACTGGCGAACGACTTCTTCACCCAGTTCGTCGTCATCGCCAAGGATCTCAAATCGCGCGAACGGCTTCGCGCGAAGCTGGAGCGCGTGTTGCAGGGGGACTTTCCCGGCGCGGTGTCACGAATTGCTCCGTTGGAACTCGGGCCGCCGGTGGGATGGCCGGTGCAGTATCGCGTGAGCGGCCCCGACATCGGCGAAGTACGGGATATAGCGTTTCGGCTCGCTCAGGTCGTGGCGGAGGATCACCGCACCAGACGGGTCAACTTCGACTGGATCGAACCTGCGCGGCAGGTGCGCATACGCATCGATCAGGACCAGGCAAGGCTGCTGGGTTTGAGCTCGGCGGCGATCGCGGCAAAACTCAATACCGTGGTCTCCGGCGCGGCCGTGACGCAGGTTCGCGACGACATGTATCTGATCGATGTCCTGCTGCGCGCCACCGACGAACAGCGCGTATCGCTGACAACGCTGCGTAACCTGCAGTTCGCGCTGCCGAATGGCCGCACGGTTCCGCTCGGCCAGTTTGCGACGCTCGACTTCGAACGCGAGTTTCCGTTGATCTGGCGCCGCGACGGTGTCCCAACCCTGACCATTCAGGCCGATGTGGCTCAAGGCGTGTCGCCCGAAGGGGTGATCGCCTCGTTGGCTCCGTCGGTCGCGACGTTGTCCGCGAGCTTGCCTAAGGCCTATCACATCGCCTTGGGCGGTACGGTCGAGGAGAGCGCACAGTCGCAAGCCTCCGTTTATGCGGTTGTCCCATTCATGTTGTTCATCATGATCACCTTTCTGATGATGCAGCTGCAGAGCTTCAGCCGACTTTTCCTGGTCCTGAGCGTCGTTCCGATGGGGTTGATCGGAATCGTCGCTGCGCTGCTCATGTTCCGCAAACCGCTTGGCTTCGTTGCCATCCTGGGCATCCTGGCGCTGCTTGGAATGATCGCGCGAAATGCCGTGATCCTCATCGATCAGATCGAGGCCGAGCGGGCGGAGGGCAAGGCGATATGGGATGCGGTGATTGACGCGGCAATGTCGCGCTTCCGTCCGATCATGCTGACGGCGATCTCGACGGTGCTCGGCATGATACCAATCGCGCCCACGATATTCTGGGGACCGATGGCTTACGCCATCATGGGCGGCTTGTTGGTCGCAACCGTTCTCACGCTCATCTTTCTGCCTGCTCTCTATATCACTTGGTTTCGCGTAAAGGAGCCGGCGGCGGCGGTATGAAAGCTGAAAGATCACGGCTCTCTTCGTGTCGAATCCGGCCATACCGGAACAATTGTTGGATCTCGAATTAGTGAATAACAACTGTCGCTTAGCCTTTATTGCGCTGCATCCGCCGCCTGTGCACGCCTACCGGTTTTTGCATTATGGCATAAGCTTGGAGAGCAATCCTGACGTCAACCCAGCACTCCGGCAAGCCCGACGATCATCCACCGTGCGCCCTTGGCCTGCAGCAGGATGACGTGCGTTTCGTCGACCTTCCTGTCGGTGTCGTCGAGCTTTTCGGACAGATGCGCCAATCCGACCTCGAGCTTCGCGACGCGTTCACGCAATATCTCCTCATGCGTCATGACCGCCTCGCGAAGATGTGTTCGACCTTTTCGATCGACCGCCCGCCGACGTACCCGCGATGATCATCCGGCCCGATCTGCGACCATGCCGTGAGCGGTACGGTGCTGCCAAGGCCCAGAACCTTGTCACAGACGAGCACTTTCCAGAAATAGATGACGATCAGGAACGCCAGCAGCGGGCGGATGATGGCGATGTACCATCGACCTTGTTCGGCGATGACGATGGCGGACGCCTGTTTTAGTGCTTCGCTCTCGGCCTTGATTTCCACCCAATGGCAGCTGCCGCTGCTGCGGCGCCGGCTGCTGCGGCCGCGTTGGGTCGCGAGCTACGGGGTTCGGATTCGAGTCCACCCAGCTCGCAACTGGGATGGACTAGGTGCCTCTCTGCGCGACGGGACTCCCAACTGGCCGGAACGACACGCGTTTTGGGCGGCGTTGACCTTAATAGCGCCCCCTCGCGCGCGCGAGGGCCGGAGCGGCGCAGACAGCCGCGCTCGCGGCCGCTTGCGTTGTCGCCGGCAGAGGATGGCGGCTGCCGCTGCTGCGGCGCCGGCTGCTGCGGCCGCGTTGGGTCGCGAGCTACGGGGTTCGGATTCGAGTCCACCCGGCTCGCAACGGGATGGACTAGGTGCCTCTCTGCGCGACGGGACTCCCAACTGGCCGGAACGACACGCGTTTTGGGCGGCGTTGACCTTAATAGCGCCCCCTCGCGCGCGCGAGGGCCGGAGCGGCGCAGACACGCCGCGCTTCGTCGGCCGACTTGTTTGTTCTGTCGTCGCTGGTGAGGCGAGGGATGGCGCTCGGGCGTTGGCAGCTGCTGCGGCGCCGGCTGCTGCCGCGTTGGGTCGCGAGCTACGGGGTTCGGATTCGCGTGCACCCGGCTCGCAACGGGATGGACTAGGTGCCTCTCTGCGCGCGCGGGACTCCCAACTGGCCGGAACGACACGCGTTTTGGGCGGCGTTGACGTTAATAGCGCCCCCTCGCGCGCGCGAGGGCCGGAGCGGCGCAGACCGCCGCGCTTACGTCGGCCGACTTGTTTCGTCTGTTGTCGCCGGTGAGGCGAGGGATGGCGCTCGGGCGTTGGCAGCTGCTGCGGCGCCGGCTGCTGCGCTGCGTTGGGTCGCGAGCTACGGGGTTCGGATTCGAGTGCACCCGGCTCGCAACGGGATGGCACTAGGTGCCTCACTGCGCGCCGGGACTCCCAACTGGCTGGCACGACACGCGTTTTGGGCGGCGTTGACGTTAATTGCGCCCCCTCGCGCGCGCGAGGGCCGGAGCGGCGCAGACCGCCGCGCTTACGTCGCCGATTTGTTTTTTCTGTCTGTCGCTGGTGAGGCGAGGGATGGCGCTCGGGCGTTGGCAGCTGCTGCGGCGCCGGCTGCTGCGCTGCGTTGGGTCGCGAGCTACGGGGTTCGGATTCGAGTGCACCCGGCTCGCAACGGGATGGCACTAGGTGCCTCTCTGCGCGCGCGGGACTCCCAACTGGCCGGCACGACATGCGTTTTGGGCGGCGTTGACGTTAATTGCGCCCCCTCGCGCGCGCGAGGGCCGGAGCGGCGCAGACACGCCGCGCTTACGTCGCCGATTTGTTTTTTCTGTCTGTCGCTGGTGAGGCGAGGGATGGCGCTCGGGCGTTGGCAGCTGCTGCGGCGCCGGCTGCTGCGCTGCGTTGGGTCGCGAGCTACGGGGTTCGGATTCGCGTGCACCCGGCTCGCAACGGGATGGCACTAGGTGCCTCACTGCGCGCGCGGGACCTCAACTGGCCGGAACGACATGCGTTTTGGGCGGCGTTGACGTTAATTGCGCCCCCTCGCGCGCGCGAGGGCCGGGGCGGCGCAGACCGCCGCGCTTACGTCGCCGATTTGTTTTTTCTGTTGTCGCTGGTGAGGCGAGGGATGGCGCTCGGGCGTTGGCAGCTGCCGCTGCTGCGGCGCCGGCTGCTGCTGCGTTGGGTCGCGAGGTACGGGGTTCGGATTCGCGTGCACCCGGCTCGCAACGGGATGGCACTAGGTGCCTCACTGCGCGCGCGGGACCTCAACTGGCTGGCACGACATGCGTTTTGGGCGGCGTTGACGTTAATTGCGCCCCCTCGCGCGCGCGAGGGCCGGGGCGGCGCAGACCGCCGCGCTTACGTCGCCGATTTGTTTTTTCTGTTGTCGCTGGTGAGGCGAGGGATGGCGCTCGGGCGTTGGCAGCTGCCGCTGCTGCGGCGCCGGCTGCTGCTGCGTTGGGTCGCGAGGTACGGGGTTCGGATTCGAGTGCACCCGGCTCGCAACGGGATGGCACTAGGTGCCTCACTGCGCGCGCGGGACCTCAACTGGCTGGCACGACATGCGTTTTGGGCGGCGTTGACGTTAATTGCGCCCCCTCGCGCGCGCGAGGGCCGGGGCGGCGCAGACAATAAAGGGAAACAAGGCGACTGCTGATCAATCGCCCTTGCTCGAGCCCTGACTAGAGTCCACTCCAAAGAACGACTACGCGTCAGCAATTGGATTGTGCAGAGACTCTATATCGATGCAGTCAAGAAAATCGTCGAACTCTGACTTCTGGTGTCCTTTCAACATGTAGTGAATCCAACCCGCGTTTGCACCGTCGCGGACAAGAATTCGGCTGTAGCCCCATTCGACCTTCTCCCAACAGTGGTGGACGGCGCTTTCAAGGGCGACAGCATCGAAGTGCGAGGGCAACTCGATGGCACAATGGACGTGCCATCGGCCGGACTTGCCACACTCCCAGGAACGTAATGTGCGGGTACGGACCTCGCCTCTCTCAAGTATAGGCAAGACCCGAAGACGTTTGCGGTGCCGACGAAATGCAGCTCCATATATTGTTCTGTTGAGGAGGTTCATGAAGTGCCGAAAAGCTTGTCTGCACCGGTAGTCGTTGATCTTTATCCACGCACCGCTGTCGGACCGGCAGCATTGCTTCAAGGTGAGGGTAACGTCGCAAAATGGGCCCCATTCGCTCGTATCGAAGAAGTGCGATTTGGCGGATTCAAATGGATCGAGAGGGTCGGAGTTTTGTGCAAGAGATCTCTGTGGAGATGGATTTTGATTTCGGTACAGCAGGAAGGATGTGTCAGCGGCATGATCAGTCAGGGTGCTTGGCCGCATCGATCGGTAAAGCCTTGAAGCCGCATAGCGGCGCGCCGAAGGCGTAGGATTTGATAGCGAAGGCAAAGAGCAGTTGATAATCGGTTCTCCCCGACCGGGAGGACATTTGAACTGGGCTTTCTGCGTTCACGCAGCCGTCGAATCCATCCCAGGCTGGGTATGATGAATGCGGGCGGTGTTGTCAAAATTCAATCTTGCAATCCATTGCTTAAGTGACCGCGCTGAAAAGCCCGTGATGTAGCGTGCGGCGATGTTCGTTCCCAACGCCCAATGAGGTCCGCAAACGATACTGCGCCAGATGTCGCAGCGAATATGAGCACGGCTCCAGCAACTGCTGGCCGCCAGACGCGACATGTGCTAAGGTTGTGGCCATGAACGACTTCATCAGGTGGAAAATGCGTTGCCTCTGTCACGACGTTGCCCTGGCACGCGGGCTGCACTGGCTCGACGATGAGGCTGTTCCGCTACGCGACCGCTTTGAAGTGGCCTCGCGACTACTGGCCGGTGAAAGTTTTCATTGACCGCAGAATTTCGCGCAGCGTGTCATTGAACTTGGCCTATCTCGAACGTCTCGCCTAACAGAGCCGGCGGATCCCGTGATACCTTTAGTCTGTTAGTCTGTCGATCGCTTGTTCATTCAGTGGGCCTTGCCACTCCTTCCCTTTCTTCCCCGCAATGGGGAGTGTCCGTCGCAACGCACGCTTAGTTTAGATAGTCTGACAAGCGCACCTTGCCCCAGTTCTTGGGCCAAGTGCGCTCAAAATCCTTCAAATCGTGACGCGACTTCCTCGTAGCGTCTATTCCCGTTTTCCCGACAGTCCGCCAGAATTCTTGGCCCGCTATCGGAGTCGCTGCCGGATCATATGGTGAGCCGCGGGTACCCGGGACGATGATGATGTCCTGCGCGGGATCGCAACGTGTGGCAATCGCGTGATAGACGTCGCCGGGATCGTCGAGATTTGTATCGGGGCTCAGGGCTACCACCATTTTGGTGTTAAGCCATGGTGCGCCCATCGCAAGCATCAAGGCGTCGTTGACAAACCCATCACGCGGGTATGAGAACTGGATCAGGCAGGATAACGCACCTCCCCATGGGGGAAAGCGGACATCGTGTACTTCAACTCCCAATTCAGAGAGCCGATTGTAAAGAACCGCTTCATGGCACAGACGCGGCAACGTTTGGTGGTCGGTGTCGGGAACGGTCTGATGATTGCGGTAGATCGGTCGATCGGCACGCATCGTAATCGCGGTGATCTCTACCATTGGTAGTCGGTCGCGCTGTGGTAGCGCATACATGGTTGGGGCCGTCGCGGAGCCCACGTCGCGCCAATCGTCCAAACTGACCCAACCTTCCGCAACGATTTCCGCATGTGCGGGAACTGAAATATCGATGGTTTCACACGGCGTCACCTCGACGTCCCGATCCATAATCGTGCCAACCATCTCCAACTCGCCCCAGCAATCCATGTGCAAGCCCGAATAGTTAGCCATGACCTCGTAGGCTGGGTGAACCCCGAATACGAATGCTATCGGCATCCGGGTAAAGCCCAGTGCACGATACTTGTTCATGATCGCCACGCTGTGCGGCGTAGCGAACACGGAAAGCGCCTCTCGCGCGCCGATCACTTGCGTCGCGGCGTGACAAGAATTGTAGTATCCTGTCTCCGGATCCTTAATGATGTTCATGGCGGTGATCATCGGTCTGCCAGCTTCAGTATGAGGTGGCAGCGGAAGAGATCGCAGATCAACATCTGCGCCCAGCTTGATCACTTCTTTTACCGGGCCTGTACGCACTTTCTTGAGACCGCGCGGCGGCTGACGCAGGCGAAAGGCCAGCGTTTTGAGATAGTCCTTTTTGCTTACACCGAGTGAGCGCGCTTGAGACTCTCGATTTTTCACCAGGATGTCGCAGATCCGATAGCCAGGGCGCTCCGTAATATTCTCGAACAGGATCGGATAATTCGATTGTGCGGACAGGGCGCCGATATCATCAATGGCAACGGGTTTGGTAATGCGGGTCAGAATGTCTGCGTTGCGATCGAGATAGCCGCGCAGGTCATCATCAATCGAAGTGTTCCGATGCAAGCCCGAAGGCGGTTCCGCGATCATGCCCATGACATTACTCTCCAGTGAACCGAAAAGAGCGTTTGGAGTGGTCCCATCTTCATTAGATCCGCGCGAATTTCAGATCAGAATATTACTCGGAGGTTGAACATTGCACCGCGAGCTACGTAGGCGAATTGCCGACCAACGACCGCCGCCCTGATATGCCACCTTGGGCAGCATCACTTAGCGAACCCAGCTGAGTCCCATCCCTATCGAGTTCCTAGCTGCGCGCACTATTACGCCCCTTGGTTGACGGGGGGGGCGCGTTGCGCGGCGCTGCCCACCGCAAAGCATTAGACACTATGCCCCCAACACACCACCATTGACTTGCTTAATCAGCATAATAAACTTGCTTAAGCAATGGAGCAAGCTCATGCGAGCGGAGAGCCCAGCGCCGCGACCGAACGAGCAGCCGCTCGATAGAAATCTACGCGATTACTTGGCAACCAATTCGGACATCGTCACCCGCATCATAAAACCAGTTAAAATCGATGATATCGGGGCGCTTTCTGCGCAGAGCAATCAGCCGATCCTATTCGAGAATATCATCGAGAAGCCAAACTTTCGCCTATGCGACATTCTGGTGAAGAACCGCCGCTCCCAGGCCCGCGCGCTCGGCGTCACAGCGGAGGATTATCTGAAGACCCTAGCGTTTCGGCTGCGTCAACCGCCGCGAGGCTTCAGAAGCGTCAAAAGCGGTCCCGTAAAAGAAGTGATTCAGACGGATCAGCAGGTCGATTGGCGGCTTCTGCCTATCACCCGTCACAAGCACAAGGACGAAGCGCCTTATGTGACGGCGATGAACATCATTCGCGATCCCGAAACCGGCTTTTATAATTCATGTCATGCCGGCACGTACGCGGTCGGTCCGCGCCGCGGTTTGATCAGTTTCGCCACGCCGCATTCGCACGTGATCATGAACAAATATCGCGCGATGGGCAAAGACAAGATGCCGATCGTCTTCGTCTTCGGCGTACCACCTGCCTACGAAATCATGGCAAATTTTTCCGGGTTGCACATGGACATGTGGGGCGAGATGGAGATGGTTGGCACCATCATGGATCAAGATATCGATATGGTGCCATGCGAGACGATTGAACTCACGGTGCCGGCGCAAGCCGAGATCGTGGTAGAGGGTAATGTCAACCTGCGAAAGACATTTGATGTCGGAGAGGTGACGTCGCCCTCAATGTATCATTTGCCTCATTCCGAGCAGGTGCCGGAGGTCGAAATTACCGCCATTACGATGCGAGGCGATCGACCGATCTACCGTAATCATCAGACCTGCCCGGACACCGACCACCAGCCGTTGCCGCGCCTGTGCCACGAGGCAGTGCTTTACAACCGACTAACTGAGATCGGACTGAAGGTTGCGGATGTTCGCTTTCCGACATGGGGTGGCGCGCTGTCCTGCATCTTACAGTTCGACCATCCGCGCGATGGCTTCGTCAATGACGCGCTCATGGCGGCGATGGGGGCCCCCTGGCTCAACACCAAGATCGTGGTGGCCGTCAGTCCGGACACCGATCTTGACGATGCCGCTTCGGTCTATCATGCAATTGCGACACGGGTCGATCCAGCCCGCGACGTCATCATCGTGCCGCACACTCGGGGATCGCCATACGATCCTGCGGCGCAGCCGATTGAAGGCAAGTCGCCATTCCGGACGGTTGGAAAGATGGGCATCGACGCGACCAGAAAGTCACGTCACGACCCTGCGGATTTCGAGCGCGCTTGGCCAATCAACTGGGGCAAAGTGCGGCTGGAGGATTATCTTTGAGAGGAGTTGCGAAATGAACAAACCGGTCGCGCCACCCAAGCCTCACGTTCTGGTTGAGGCAGAGCCCTTTATTCCTTACGTACGGGAAGAGGACTTTGCCCCTAGCCTTCAACCCACGTTGGGCCCTTATAAGAAGCGGATGGGCTTTATACCGAATGCACTTAAGCTCTACGCTTATCGTCCTGAGATCGCTGAGACGTTGTGGAAGCTCAACGCCAATATTATGCGGGATCCGTCATCGACGCTCGATCAACTGCTCAAGCGAAAACTCGGGGTTGTCGCCTGCGCCATCAATGGCTGTGCCTATTGCACCGCTCATAGTTGCCATATGCTGAAGCGGCCTCGAGACGCCACGTTCGAGGGGTGGGGCGTCAGCGAAGAGGAATTGCAGGGACTGATCACAAACCAATTTGTTCCAAAAGACGAATTTGAACGCGTGTGTTTCGACTACGTGCGCGCGGCTTCCGAAGCGCCATCATCAGTCCCGGACGAGGTCCTGCAACGGCTCAAGAAACATTTGTCGCCTGCCCAGATCATCGAGCTCGCTTGCGTTGTTGGCTTCTGGAAATTCTACAACACGGTACATGACAGCTTGCATATTCCGGTGGAAAGTCAGCTTCTGCAAGATACAGGATATGTCGATCTCTAAGGTGCGGCGCGTTCGCGCCGCCACGAAACGTGTGCGGCAGGCCGAAGTCTTCCGGCTTCCCGCCACCGCAACGCGATCAGCTCTGCTCGAGGGCGGGTCTGATGAGCGCTTCCGAAAGCTTGTCTATGATTTGCTAACGATTGCGACGCGGATGAACTTTGTGCGTGAGCATCTGGGGCGGAGGATGGGCCTTTCAGGTCCGCAGTACAGCGTCTTGATGGCGATTGCACAACTGCAAGGACGGGTCGGCGTCGGCGTTGGGGCGATTGCGAAACGGCTGCACGTCTCGAGCGCTTTCATCGCGACCGAAACAGGAAAGCTTTCGCAGATCAACCTTGTGACGAAACGCCCCAACCCTCGGGACCGTCGCGGCGTGCTTCTCAGCTTGACGCGTTCAGCTCAGGCTTTGATCGAACGCAATAGAGATGAAATCCGTGCCACCAATGATGCCTTTTTCTGCAATCTTAGTCGGAAGGAGTTCATTGCGATGACGTCGGCAATCGCTTCGGTCGTGCAGGGCTCACGACGTGCGATGGCGCGGCAGCGCGATCTGCAGGAGGTTACGGACGCGTTGGGAGAAGCCGCCGAGTAAGTTGGATTGCGACCGTGCTCGATTGGTCGTGCCCGCACAGGCGGCAATTTGACGCCAATTAAAGATGCTTGTGAAATTGCACAAGAGTGCCAGGCTCACAGGCGGAAGGACACTCGTTTTCAGGCACAGCAGCGAGTAACGCGAATGGTGTCTTATATGGTGCGCTATCTCGGAGCAGCGAGCGATCCTGCAGGATTTCGCGCCTATTATCGGGACGCCCATTCCACTATCCTCAAACGCTTTCCCGAAATTAGATCGCTGATTTTACACACACCCGTAAACGTTCAGGATCCATATCCTGTCCGTTCGGGCGGGTCGATGCTGCTTGCGCAGATGGTGTTCGACTCAGCTGTGGCGCTAGAGGCCGCGCTGCAATCGAACGCACGCCGCGAAGCACGAGAGGATTTCAAGCATTTTCCGGCTTTCGATGGTGCAGTCACCCACGAGGCCCTGATAGCCAAGGTTGTTTTCTAATGTCTATCGAGAACGCGCGCCGCATTCTGCAACGCGACCCGCAACCGCATCTGTTTCGATCGATCACCTTGCGGACGGTTCGCGTGCGCAATCGCATCATGATGTCGCCAATGTGCCAGTATTCCGCCTCCGACGGACTGACCGATGACTGGCATTTCGCGCACCTCGCGGCGCGCGCGGTCGGCGGAGCCGGGATTGTTTGCGTTGAAGCGACGCATGTTGAACCGCGTGGCCGCATTACCAAACATTGCCTCGGCTTATGGAACGATGAGCAACGCGACCGGCTGGCGCGGATCGCTGTATTTATCGAGGCACAGGGCGCGGTGCCAGCGATTCAGATTGGTCATGCTGGACGCAAAGCGTCGGTTTCATCTCCTTGGGAAGGAACTAAACCGTTAGCCAGCGACGAGGGCGGCTGGGAGGTGATTGGGCCGTCGGCTGAACCGTACGCCAGCGGCTCTGCAATCCCGCGTGCGATGGGCGAAGCCACCATCGCGGTAATTATCGAGGCTTTTCGCCAGTCCGCTAGACGTGCGCGCGAAGCCGGGTTTAAGATCCTCGAACTACACGCCGGCCACGGATATCTATTCCAGCAGTTTCTCTCGCCTCTCAGCAACCGCCGTACGGACCGCTACGGTGGGTCGCTGGAGAACCGCGGTCGGCTGCTAATAGAAACGATCGCCGCCTTGCGGGAAGAGTGGCCTGCTGCGCTGCCGTTATTCGTGCGCCTCTCGCTCACAGATTGGGTGGCCGGCGGATGGGATGTGGATGAAGCGATTGAGCTTTGCCGCCGATTGAAGCTGGAAGGGAATGTTGATCTGATCGATTGTACGAGCGGTGGCAACGATCCCCGCCAGCAGATCCCCATACATTCGGGCTACCAAATTCCATTTGCCGAGCGCGTGCGCCGTGAGACCGGATTGATGGCCGCAACGGTCGGGCTAATTTCGTCGCCCGAGGCGGCTGAAGAAATTATCGGCAATGACCGTGCCGATCTCGTCGTCCTCGGACGCATGCTTCTGTTCGATCCGTATTGGCCGCTGCATGCAGCCAATACGCTCAAGGCCAAGACGGTGCCCTGGCCGGTGCAATATGAGCGAGCGAACATCTTTTGAAGTGGTGCCTACGGCAAGGATCAGGTGTGCTCAGTCAACAAATCGTCAATGGGGTGATGCTGGGCTCAGTCTACGCCATGGTGGCGGTGGCGCTGACGCTGGGCATTGGAGTGTTGAACTTTCTCAATTTCAGCATTCCGGGTCTGTTCATGATCGGCGGAATGACGACCTGGGCGCTCATACATGCCGGCATGCCGTGGCTGGTTGCGGTTCTCGGCGCGCTCGTCCTGGTTACCCTGGCGTCGCTTTTGGTTGAGCGATTTACATGGCGTTGGATGCGCGGGGCCGAGCATTTTGTTCCGCTGGTTAGCTCGATGGCCTTTCTCCTGCTATTCGAGCATTTGGCAATCGCATATTGGGGCTCGGATATGCGAATCCTCCCGGAGCGCTTTTCCGGCGGCGACTGGAGGATCGGTGGGCTCGTAATCGGGGTGACGCAATTGATCGGGCTCATCTGCTCGGTCGTTTTGATCTGGGGGCTGTCCCTTCTGCTCAAACACACGCGCCTCGGGCGTGCTTTGCGCACAATCGCGGAGAACTCTGACACGGCGCTGCTGCTTGGTGTCGATATAAATCGCATCGTCCCGATCGTCTTCATTGTAGCCGGATTGTTCGCGGCTTTTGCCGGCATTTTGTTCGCACTCAATTATCGCCAGGTGCACCCCTTTATGGGCGAGGTCGTAGGTCTCAAGGGCATCTCGGCTATGATAGTTGGAGGTATGGGAAATATCTGGGGCTCCATCATCGGCGGGCTGATCATCGGTATCAGCGAAGTTTTCGCCATCGGGTATTTTGGCGCTGATTTTGTCGATATCGCCGTTTTCGGGCTGCTGCTACTGATCCTCGTTCTTCGACCGACCGGACTGCTCCGCGGAATGCAGCCAGCGCGGGGCGGGATATGAGTGGCTATCTTGAGGGTGTCCTGGTTCTGTTGGCGATCAATGTTGTCTTTGCGTACGGAGCCTTTTTACCGCTTGCGGCGGGGCAGCTCAATCTCGGTGTAGCGGGTTTTGCCGCTATCGGTGCTTATACGTCGGCTTATCTGAGTAATCTGTACAAGATCGAGCCTGTCCTTGCGATTCCAATCGGCGCAATAGTTGCTGGTCTCATCGGGCTAATCGTGGCCGTGCCAGTGCTCCGCACGCGCGGCATTTATTTGGCTCTCGCTACGTTCGCGGTCGGACAGATCGTCAAGGCGACAATTCTCAATCTTGAATTCATCGGAGGCGCCGCCGGCTATCCCGTCGCAGCGTTCATTCGCTTGCCGACGGTTTTGGCGTTTGCCATCAGCATTGTTTTGCTGGTGTGGCTTCTCTTTTCAACTCGCTTCGGTCTCGCGGTGCGCGCCGTACATGATGACGAGCCCGTCGCCGATATCATGGGCATCGGAGTTCGCGGAATACAAGTCGCCGCATTTTCGCTCGGCGCAGCGATTGCAGGCATCGGTGGCGGTCTATACGCCCATCATTTTAGCTATATAGAAGCGCAGTATTTCAATATCGGGCTAAGCATAAGCATTGTGCTGTATGTCCTGCTGGGCGGCACCGAAAGCGTGGCCGGCCCATTGATCGGTGCGGCGGTTTTCGCGATTCTTCCTGAACTGCTGCGCGGAAGCGCCAACTGGCGCTACGTTGCGTTTGCGGCGGCGGTAATCGTTCTCATGGCGATGCGGCCGCGGGGGCTGGTTCCCCGCTTGCAATTCCGGCGCCTGTTCGACTGGCGTGCGGTACCTGAACCGGACGTGCGTCTGCCGGGGAGGGGCGTGACATGAATGACGTGGCTCCCATCCTTCGTCTGGCAAAAGTCCGCAAACATTTTGGCGGATTGAACGTGATCGACGAACTCGATCTTTCGGTCCGGCGGGGATCCTGCACCGCCCTAATCGGCCCGAATGGAGCGGGCAAGACGACTGTCTTCAATCTAATTACCGGTGTTTTCCAAGTCGATGGCGGTCATATTTATACCAACGAGATCGACGTCACGAGCGTCCCTTCGCGACTGCGCATTCGCCACGGGATTGCTAGGACCTTTCAGAACGTGCGTTTGATGCCCCACCTTTCGACGATTGAGAACGTCATGGTCGGTCAGCATGCGCTAAACGCAAACTGGCTAGGCAATTTACAACCGGTCAATCTTTTGCCGCGCAACCGCTGGCGTGAGGCTGCCCGGGCGGCTCTCTCGGATGCGAGTCTTGGCGAACATGAGTACGCGACCGTCGGGAGCCTTCCCTATGGAGTGCAGAAGAGAATTGAGCTGGTCCGTGCCATCATGTCTGAACCTCAGCTTTTGCTTCTCGATGAGCCCGCCGCTGGACTGAATCCGGCGGAGACCGAGGCGTTGCATGTCCAGCTCGATAAGATTTGCCGGCGCAGCGGTGTAACGCTGTTAGTGGTGGAGCACGACATGCAATTTATCAGCGCACTTTGCGAGGAGATCGTCGTCTTGAGCTTCGGCAGAAAAATCGCCGAGGGATCGCTGGAATCGATCCGGCACAATACGCTGGTCCAGGAGGTCTATCTCGGTGCGCCGAGCGAGCATTCGGAACCCGCAGAGCGCTCAGGATCAGACCCTTCACCCCGGGAGCATGGGTATGCTGCTCGACTTGCGTGATCTCGAAGTGCGCTACGGCCGCGTCCGCGCGGTTCAGGGGGTTTCGCTCCAAGTCGCCCGCGGCGAAATCGTAGCCGTCCTCGGCGCCAACGGGGCGGGCAAGACGTCCACACTGCGCGCTTTGCTTGGGCTACAGCGGGCTAGCCGGGGACAGGTTCTCTTCGACCGGAACGACATCACTGATTGGCCGGCAAGCCGGCGGGTCCGTGGGGGTCTCGTCCTCGTACCTGAAGGGCGATGCATCGTAACAACTTTGAGTGTGCACGAGAACCTCCTGATGGGCGCATTCAATCGTCGGGTGGCAGGCGATGTCAGGGTCGAGATCGAGGAGATATACCAACGTTTCCCGAATCTCGCTGCACGAAGGAATAGCCCAGCATCGGTTCTCTCTGGCGGGGAGCAGCAAATGCTGGCCATCGGCAGGGCGCTCTTGGCAGCACCGAAACTCATGATGCTGGATGAGCCCTCGTTGGGCTTGAGCCCACGCCTTTGCGATGAGGTTTTCGCTTACATCATGTCGCTCAGTCGCGAGCGAGGCGTCTCCATGATCCTTGTGGAGCAGAATACTAGACGCGCGCTGGGGTTGGCGAACAGGGCCTACGTATTGGAACTCGGGCGAGTTGTTAGCGAGGGCGCGCCCGCAACCCTCCTCGCTGACCGTACCCTACTCAATGCCTATCTCGGCCAAAGTAGCGCAAGGCCCCAAAAGGCTGAGCAACAACCGGCTGCATCATAAATTGGTGCCGGACCGAAGGATGAGGAGCCCGCACAGAAAGGATACCGAAATGACAACCAAATTGAGCATAGCGGCGACAGTCGCCGCATTGACGATCGTAACAGCCGGGAGCGCCGGTGCTCAAGAGATCTTACTTGGCTATCTGCCCGCGGCAGGTGGACCGTTCGCGACCTTCTCCAAGACCAATTTCGTTGCCGCGCAAATGGCGGTCACCGAGATCAACGCGGCCGGTGGAATTGCTGGCAAGAAGCTTCGCATCGTTTCGTTCGATACCGCTGGGAAGCCAGACCAAGCCGTGGTTGGCCTACGCAAGCTTGCCGAGGACGATAAGGTCATGGCCATTATCGGCCCTTTCAGCTCCAGCGAATGCCGTGTTGCCTTTCCGGCGGCGGATCGGGCTGGTGTCACAGTGATGTCGATGGCCTCGTCGGCGCCAAAGCTCGCCGCGCCTTTCACTTTCGCGTTTCGCAATACCTCCGACGAAGGCTACATGTTCAGTCACGTCATGCAGGCGCTCACGGACAAAAAATACCCGATCGCGACTGGTGCAATCGCCTACGCGACGGATGATGTGATCTCTAAGACGATGGGTGAGATCGTGCTGCCTAACCTGATGAAAAAGGCCGGCACCGACATCAAGCTGAGCGTGACCTTCCAGACTCAGGCGTTCGATCTCGCCGCTCAGGTCTCCCAGCTCGTTGCACAGCCAACCGATCTCGTCGGTGTCGGTGCCGGACCTGAGGCCGCGACGCGGCTCGCCCAAGAGATGCGCCGGCAAGGCCACAAGGGCCGCCTGATTGCTGGCTCAACGATCGCGGATCCGGAGCTGCCCAAGCTAATGGGAAAAGCCGGTGATGGAACAACGATCCCGACGACCTTCTATGGCGATCTCGACGATCGCACCAAAAAGTTTGAAGCCGAGTTTATTAAGCAAGCGAAAGCCGCGGGCGTCGATCGAACCGCGGCGGCGCAATTCGATGCCTCGACCTACGACATAGTTTTGATTTATGCCGAGGCAATGAAGAAGGCCAAGGTCACCGGCGATCAGTCCAAGCTCGCTGCGGAACGCACGGCTCTACGCGACGAGGTGCGGAAGATGAAGGACTTTCCTGCGCTGGAAGGCCCAATCTCCTTCGGTACGAATGGCGACGCACTCAAACCGGTCTATATCATCGAGATGAAGGACAGCAAATGGTCGCTGTTGGCGAGCTACCCGGCCCCCAAGTGACTATTAGGATCGGAAGCGTTGCGCCGTGACAGGTGGGCTTAAAAAATGTGTGCTGGCGTAAGCTCGCCCATAGCCAGCGCATCAACATGCTGCTCCGAGAGATCCAGGAGGACGCAATGGGTTACGACAAAGGTCACAAGGAATTCCATAGCATCGACATGGATAACGGTTGGCATACGCTGCCGGGTTATCCCGCCGGCATCCAGGAAAAAATCATTGCCGGCGAGCTCGACGAGAAGGGAATGCGCGGCAATCGTAGCCGGTTGCTGCGTTTCGCACCTGGTACCTACACGACAAAGCCGTTCATGCACAATTATTGGGAAGAGGTTTTCCTCGTCTCAGGCGATCTCATCGTGGGTAACGACGAGCGCGGTAAGGGCGGAGAAAAATTCCAGGGCTACACCTACGCGGTGCGTCCGCCCGGCGTCGACCACGGCCCGTTCAAGTCGGAAGGGGGCTGCCTTCTGCTTGAAACGCATTATTACATCGACGAGTAGGGTCAGATGTTAAAACGGGCGCCACAAGAAACACGTCGCGCTTCGTGCTTCTTCCCTGCAAAGTCCAGCGACGAAAAGCTCAGTTGTCCGTCCATCGGCGCCAATTCCGAATCAATTGCGCCAGCGTGCCATCTTCGGGCCGTGATCAGAGGTTCCTTAGCAACCGGGGTCAGTGAAAAGCGCGTACAAGAAATGTGCGGCTGAAGGGTTTTGAGCCGATTTAGCAGATTAGACTAGCATCCCCTCGCTTGACTAAATCCGGGCCGAGGTGGATGCCGTGTCTCCATCGTCCAGTCTGTAGCAGTAGACTGCAATGCGCAGCGTGGATTTCGTATGTGACACTCTGGAAGCGCAAGTGCCGATGCGTTGCTCGACCGAAAGGCTGAGGTGGTTGAAGGCGGTCAAAATCCGATCTTGTCGATTGTCTTCCGCAGCACGGCAATCGGGTAGCCCGCACCGTGCTTGTTGCCGTACTTGCGACCGCTATTTTTCTTGCCTGTCGTCCATCCGCCGATAGCGTCGCGCAATTCATTGTCCTTGGTGGCTAGACGTAAGCGGTTCTTTGCACGATGGCGGAATGAGTGCATCGGAGCAATAAGACGCCCGTCATCCGTGATGACGCCGATGTCAGTCAGCCATGCTTGCAGGCGCTTGCCAGCGTTGTCCATCCGGCCGGTAATCAACGGCCCCGTGATCTTTTTGGGCAGATATGGGAGCAAGTCCTTGGGAAACGGAATACGGCGTGGACGGTGGGCGGTTTTGGTCCCGACTTCGCAATAGCGGATGCCACCCTCGATCTTTTCGCTGGCAATCGAAAAGGCTTCGCCGCGATCCATCCCGGTGGTGGCGAGTACGCGCACCAATAACTGATCTTGAGAGGATAGCTTGTGCAGGTTCGCACGAATGAGATTCATGTCATCGTCGCTGAATGCGTCGCGTTCTTCCTCGTCATCGCGATCCGGTACACAGTTGACGAAGGGGTTGATGCCAGCGTGCTTGCCTTCATCAATGGCAAGGTTCGTCAACGCGATCAGCGGGACCATGTACCTTCGCAACGTGGTGCTCTTGAGCGGGTTTTCCTTTTCGAGATACTTCACGACGGCACGGCCATCATCGCGCGTGCATTTGGCGAGCGGCTTATCGACCGCCGTACGGAAGACGCGCCACATCTCGCGCGCTTGCGCTTCGCTAGTCGATGAGAGCGCGGCATGCGTGATGTAGGTTTCGAGCAGCTTGTCGTCGTCGGTGCTTTTGGACGCAACAAACCTGGGCCGGTTGGTCGGCACTGGACCTTCGCCGATCTTGCCTTCCCATGCATCGTCAAGTGCCTTGAACTCATCCGCCGCGGACAGCGGAGTGCCGGTCAAGTAAATCATCGGCCCGCCGTTCGGCTTCGTGCCAGTGATCTTGCCAGCCGCGTCCGTGAAGGTCAGCGTCGTTTCGTTCGCCAGCACATGACCGCTACCATCGGGCAACGTATGCAGTCCAGGTGTGTATTCGTGTGTCCATGGTCCGTGGACTACGCGGGCGACTTGCGCTTGCCGACGCTGGTACATGAACGACTTGTGCTGCTTGATCAGGTCGGCCGCCGCGATCTCTGCGGCCGCCTTGTCAGGTGTGCCGAGCGAGCGCTCGACAAGCTTCTGACCGGGCGGTTGCAGTCGGACATACCAATTGTCGCTGCTCTTCCGCTTGAACAGGTAGCGAGACATCGGGGGACACTCCACAAAACAGGCACCGTTTTCTGGCGCCATTTTAGTGGAACCTTTACAGGCAGTCAAGAAATGCGAAAAATGCCTACTTCATCGAGCTTAGAATGGTGCTGCCGGGGAGGATTGAACTCACGACCTCTCCCTTACCAAGGGAGTGCTCTACCACTGAGCTACGGCAGCGCCGCGCGGCGAGTGATGAACTCTTTGCCCAAGACTGAACTCTTGCCCAGGACATAGCCGCGAATGGCGCGATCCTTGCCACATGGCCGGAAGTGGCGCAACCGTTTCGCATGATTGACGACGACGAACGCAGGCAGAAGCCGGACGATCACCGGGCCAGGGAGCGGGCACGTCTTGCCGCGGCGCTGCGAGAAAACCTTAAGCGCCGCAAGGCGCAGGCCAAAGCGCGGTCCACCATTGAGGCTGGAGATACGGCCCGAAAGCCCCACGATTCCGCCGGAATTAACGACGATAAGCAGGCTGGGTAGACCAGCGGCGCTGCCGCGGATCCGTGGCAATAGCGGGCTTCGCTGTCCCGGTACTTCGCTCACGAGGCAGGAGCCGCAGGCTGCGGGGTCCGCTGGTTGAAGTCCGGGGTTTTAGGCGGTCTTTGCCGCAATCGGGGAGGGGGGCATGGATCGCATTCGCATCCAGGGCGGGCAGAAGCTCAACGGCACGATTCCGATCTCCGGCGCCAAGAACGCCACGCTGCCGTTAATGATCGCGAGCCTGCTGACCGATCAGACGCTGATCCTCGATAACGTGCCGCGTCTCGCCGACGTCGGCCTCCTGCAGCGCATCCTCAACAACCACGGCGTCGACGTCATGGTTGGCGGCAAGCGCCCGGGCGAGACGCAATACGACGGCCAGACGTTGCACATCTCGGCCGCCAACATCATCGACACCACCGCGCCCTATGAGTTGGTTTCGCGTATGCGGGCGAGCTTCTGGGTGATTGCACCGTTGCTCGCGCGCTTCGGTGAGGCCAAGGTCTCGCTGCCGGGCGGCTGCGCGATCGGCACACGGCCGGTCGATCTGCTCATCATGGCGCTTGCGCGCCTGGGCGCCGAGATCGAAATCGATCGCGGCTACGTCATCGCCCGCACCCGGAAAGGCCTGCGGGGCGGTGAGATCGTCTTTCCGAAGGTGACGGTGGGCGGGACGCATACTGCGCTGATGGCGGCGTCGCTCTCCGAGGGAACCACCGTCATCGAGAATGCCGCGCGCGAGCCGGAGATCAAGGACGTGGCCGATTGTCTGAACAAGATGGGCGCCAAGATCAACGGCGCCGGTACGTCGCAGATCGTCGTCGAAGGCGTGCCGAAGCTGCATGGCGCGCGCCACCGGGTGCTGCCGGACCGGATCGAAACCGGCACCTACGCCATGGCGGTCGCCATGACGGGTGGCGACGTGATGCTCGAGAATGCGCGTGCGGACCTGCTGCAGAATGGGCTCGACGTGCTCGCCAAGGCCGGCCTGGAATACAACGAGACCAACCGCGGCTTGCGCGTTGCGCGCAACGGCAGGCGGCTGGCGCCGGTCGAGGTGACGACCGAGCCGTTTCCGGGCTTCCCGACCGATCTGCAGGCCCAGCTAATGGCCCTGATGACGCGTGCCGAAGGCACCTCGCGCATCACGGAGACGATCTTCGAAAACCGCTTCATGCACGTGCAGGAACTGGCCCGGCTCGGCGCGCATATCCGCCTCGACGGCGAGCAGGCCACCATTGAAGGCGTGGCCCAGCTCAAGGGCGCGCCCGTGATGGCGACCGATCTGCGTGCCTCGGTCTCGCTTGTCATCGCCGCGCTGGCGGCGGAAGGCGAGACCATGGTGAATCGGGTCTATCACCTCGACCGCGGTTTCGAGCGTCTGGAGGATAAGCTCTCGGCCTGCGGCGCCGCGATCGAGCGTATCAGCGGGTGATCGTCCGGCGGCTACGTCATCGTCCGCGAGACTGGGCGATCCAGGCTGAATTCAAGACGAAATTGGTGTTAAATAGGTGCTCGCTTCACGGGCATGACACTGAGGCGTGGCAGGAACAGACCTCAGAATGCGCGGCGTCCCTGCATTGATGATGTCCTTCTTTGTGCTCGCCTATACGGCGGGCGCCGCGCACGGCCAGGTTATCGAATGCCGCGGCGTCCAGAAATCGCAACAGGTCGCTGAACTGATCTTCGGCCGCAGCATCGGTGGACGTATCGAGGTGAACGACGAGCAATGGATGCTGTTCGTCGACGAGGAGATCACGCCGCGGTTCCCCGACGGACTGACTGTCTTCGACGCCGCCGGCCAGTGGCGAGACAAGACCAGCAAGAAGATCACTCGCGAGTTGAGCAAGATCGTACTGATCGTGCTGCCCGGCACTGTCGACGATCTCGCCCGTCTCAACGAGGTCGTGGCTGCCTACAAGCGCAGCTTTCGGCAACAGTCGGTCGGCATGATCCTGCGGCCGGCGTGCGTTTCGTTCTGACCGTCTCTCTCTCTCCGCGATTAGTGTTATCGTCCGCGAGACGAAGAGAAGCCCGGAAACCACTGCCAATTGTGAGTAGAATTTCGGGACGAGCGTCGTGGTTTCTTCTTAGGCTTTGGCTCTTGCTCAGGTTTTGCCGCTTCGGCGGGTGCGGTCGACGATGTCGAATCCGCACTCTTCTCGTCGGTTCGATCCCCGGTGACGGATGCCTTCTTGATAGCAAGCAACAGATTGGACTCCGCCGGCCGGTGCCGGTATCCGATGCCGAAATCGATGGGTTTGCTCTTCCTGAAGAGCTCCGCGTATTTCTGCTGATACCGGCCGGGGAATACACCGATTGGACCGAGATACCGGCCAAACGGCTGCAGGTCCCACTTCTGCGGATCATAGTATTGCAGCGGAATACCAGAGTCGTCCTGCACCATTGCGGCGCTGTTGGTGAGCAGAAAGTCGCGCACTTTCGCGAAGCTGCCCGAATGCAGCAGGTAGGAGGCGCTCTTGATGAAGCTGTCGCCGGGCGCGAGCGTCTGGCAGAACTTCAGGAAACCGCTGTTCTTGACGCCATCGTCGCCAAGATTGGTGCTGAAATAGTAAAGCGTGCGCGCCTCGCCGTCGCTGCCGGCGAACACAATCTTGATGCCATTCGCTGTGCCACCGCCGCGGCTGTTGTCGGTGCCGGTCTGCAGCGCACCTTCGGCATCGACGTGGACCGGTGTGGCTTCCCGGATGGTGTAGCCCGATCGCACCAGGAACACGTACAGGATCGGCAGCGTGCCGTTGACGCGGCCGGCGCGAAGCTGCGACTTCATGTTCTTCGTGATGAAGAAACTGACTGAGAGGATCGTGCTCAACGAGCCCCGCAACGCCGCAAGCTCGTGCCCAACCGATCCGCGCATCGTGGTGAGGTCGGGCACCGTACCGACCGGTTCAAGACCGGCCATCACGTAAGTCTTGGCCTTGGGATAGAAGGCATTCGCGTAGAGGAAATCCGGACCGCTGAAGAAGTAGAACACGGTCGGTCGCGACTCGGTGATATTTTTGCTCGACCAGGCGCGGATGCGCGCGAGTTGATTGTGATCGACGCGCTGGAACGCGCCGTCGAAGGCTTTCGCGTGCTGCTGCCAGTTCCCGTCTCTGCTCAGTGCTGCGAGCGGAGAGTCGGCGGCGGGCGCCATGCCTGCGAGGAAGCGTGCCGTATCGTTTGGGGATACGGCGTCGGCGCCACGTGCAGGGGCTGTCGCAACGAGCAACAGGCCGACGATGGCGGTGATCATCGTTCTACGCTGAAGCATTGTATCGCTCACGTGCGGTGTTGCACCCGGAACACCCGGGTCCGGTGTCAGATTTGATCGAGCCTATTGACCGGGCGCCGGGCCGACCGGCGCTTCGGACTTAGAAACTCCCGGCTTCTTGATCGCAAGCAGCAGGTTCGACTGGTTCGGCTTCCATCGGTAGCCGATGCCGAAATCGATCGGCGGAGCGTTCTTGAAGAGTGCGGCATATTTCTTATTGTACATGCCGCGGAACACCGGGATCGGCCCGACATATTTACCAAACGGCTGTAATTCCCATTTCTGGGCGTCGTAACGCGCCAGAGGGATGCCGGTATCGTCCTGCACCATCGCGGCGCTATGGGCGAGGAGGAAATCGCGGACCTTCGAGAATCCGGGATTGTGCAGCAGATAAGATGCGCTCTTCACGAGGCCGTCGCCGGGCGCCAGCGTATCGAGGAAATCCAGGAACTTGCTCTTGTCGACGCCGCCGTTGGAAAGATCGGTGCTGAAGTAGTACAGCGTCCGCTCCTCGCCGTCGCTGCCCGCGAACACGATCTTCACGCCGCGTGCCGGGAGGCGCCGCGCGGTGTCAACGTCCGGCTGCAGCGCACCGTTCTCGTCGAGGCTGACAGGGGTGACCTCACGGATGGTCTTGCCCGAGCGCGCCAGGAATACATACAGAACCGGCAGCGTGCCGGTGAGCCGTCCACGGCGCAGATCCGACGACATCTGGGCGGTGATGAAATAGCTGTATTGCAGGATCCACCGGAGCGAGGTGCGGAGCTGAGAAAGGTCCGATCCAAGTGAGCCGCGGAGCTTGGTGAGATCGGGCACCGCGCCGACCGGTTCGAGGCCAGCCAGCACATAGGTCTTGGCCTTGGGATAAAACGCGTTCGCGTAGAGGAAGTCCGGGCCGCTGAACATATAGAACAAGGTAGGGCGTGCCGCGCTGAGATTGCTGCCCGACCACGCGCGGATCGGCCCTAGCTGGCTGTGATCGACACGCTCGAAGGTGGAATTGAATGTAGTGGAATGCTGTTGCCACCCGCGATCCTGGGTCAACGCCGCGAGCGGCGACTCGGCGGCGGGCGGCAAGCCGGCGAGAAAGCGCGCGGTGTCGTCTGGAGACGCGGTTTCCGCGCCAAAAGCAGGGGCCGCAGCGACAAGCAACAGACCGGCGACGGCGGTGATGATTTTTCGGCGGTGAAGCATGTTTGTGCGGCTCAAGTTGGTGTTGCAACCCGGAACACCCGGGCTCGTGACAGGAAGTAGAGTGCGAGGCCGGACGCCATCATCACCATGCCGATGAGCGACTGCAGGGGACGCTCGTTGATGAGGTAGTACATCATGAAGCCCGTCACCGATAGGAAGACGAGAGGCGTCACGGGATATCCCCAGGCCCGGTAGGGACGCGGTAAATCCGGCCGGGTCATCCGCAGCTTGACGACACCGAGCACGGCGAGAAACGAGCAGGACAGCAAGGCAAATTGGATGAATTCGAGCACGGCCTCAAAGCTTTGGGTGAGGAGCATCAGCGTCGCGACCGTCGCCTGAAACAGGATCGCGATGGTCGGCACTCCGTTCGCCGACCGGCGGGCGAATACCCGCAGCATCGAGATATCCTCGCCCATCGTTGTCGTGACGCGTGGGCCGATCCACATCATGGCGCTGACCGATGAGACGAGGCCGATGCAGATCAGTGCGCCGACGATACGGCCGCCGAAATCGCCGAAGATGTGCTTGCCGGCAATAACGGCAACGTCGATTTGACCGGCGAGTTGAGCGATCGGCGTGCTGTAAAGAAAGAGCGCGTTCAGCGCGACATACAGGACGACGACGATAGACGTGCCGACCAGGAGGGACCTCGGCACGCTGCGCTGTGGGTCGTCTACTTCGCCCACGATATAGGTTGCGGCGTTCCAGCCCGAATACGAATACATCACGAAGACGAGGCTGATCGCGAAGGATGCGCTGATCACATGGGCCGCATCACCCGCAGACGGCGCGAACGAGATCGGTTGCGGGGTCGCGAGAGCAAATCCCGCGATCAGAAACGCAAGGATCAATGTGACCTTCAGACCGGTCCAGACCATCTGGAACTTGCCGCCGTGTTGAATGCCGCGGAGCCCCACCAGCGTTACGATCCATACGACACCGAGGCCGAGCACGAGGGGCGGTGCGTTCGGCACGATCGCCTTGCCATATTGGCCGAACGCCATGGCGGCAAGCGCCACCGGCGCCGAGAAGCCGACCGTGGCCGATAGCCAACCCGCCATGAAACCAACGGCGGGATGGTAGGTCTCGCGCAGAAAATTGTATTCGCCGCTCGACCGCGGGAACATGGCGGACAGTTCCCCATACGAGAATACCCCGCACAGCGCGACGCCGCCGCCGACCAACCAGAGGAGCAGGAGAGAGAAGCCGGACGGAATTCCCTGAACCTGGAATCCGAGGCTGGTAAATACGCCGACGCCGATCATGTCGGCCACCACGATAGCGGCGGCCGTCAGCATGGACACGGTCAAGTGTCTCTGCGGAACACTCGCCGGTCGAGCCGGACTTCCAACGTCAACAGGGGTCATCGGCCCGTCGCCCACCACATCCCACCCGCATTTCGAATCTACTAGATACAGCGAACAAGGCATTACTGCGCCGGAAGATATCGATCCCGGGTCCCGGCCTGCAAATTCGCGAGTCGATCCTTAACGTCGATCGGCAAGGATTTGCGTGGTCGAAGTACCGGTCCGGCAAGCGCCGAAATCCGCGAGATTTGCCCCTAAGCCGCCGCCAACCGGCTCACATTGCCGACATAATCTAATGTTTTCAATATCCTTGGGAAGATCGGGGAGTTCCAAAGCAGGACGAGGCGGCGGTGTTGGCGGGGAAGCCACACCCATTTAGCCCGTTTGGCTCGGAACTGTGTGGGGGATGGTATCAGCGGGATCCAAAGTCCCGAATATTAGCGGCACGTGTGGTGTTGCGGGAACGCACGGGACGGGCTGGCGGCGTCTGCCGCCTGCCGCACCGATGGTGCTTGTCCTGTTGGCATGCCTGCTGCTGCAGGGTTGTGGCACCTCTGAGAACAAGGGCGTTGCCGAAACCGAGCCGGCGACGCTGCATCGCGCCGCAATTGGAGGCGAGACCGTTATTCCGCGTGGGAGCCGCGCAGCAAACGCCCGGCAGCAGGTGGCCGCCCGGGATACCTTCGCGGACCGGTTTCTGGACTCATTTGCGGACCGTTATTCCGCGCTGGGCTATGCGCCTCAGACCGCGCGTGAGGTTGTTTTTGCTCCCCCGTCCGTGCGCCACACCGCCTTTGCGGCTTTGCCCGCCCGTGAGGTGGTGGCTCGGCCTGCGCGTGAAGCGATTGCCACGCGCGAACCAGCGGCCGATCGCCCCGCGAAGATCCAGTTGAACTCTTACAGGGTGGCGGCGCTGACGCCGACGCCGCCCAGTCTTTCGGTCGTCAAACAGGCGAACACCCGTCTGATCGGCTTCGATAACTCGGCCTTTCCTTATTCCGGCAAGAGTTCGCGGGGCAGCCGGTACTCCGACAATCGGGTCCTCGTCCACGTGCCGCCGGGATTCGATGCGCGCAAGCCGGGGGTTATCGTGGTGTTCTTCCATGGTCACGGCGCCACGCTGGCGCGTGATGTCCGCGACCGTCAGTTGCTGCCGAAACAGATCACCGAATCCGGCGCCAATGCTGTGCTGGTCGCTCCGCAACTCGCCTACGATGCCGCCGATTCCAGCGCCGGGAAGTTCTGGGAGCGCGACGGGTTCAAGCGGTTCCTGGCCGAAGCGGCCGACCGCCTCGCCAGTGTCTACGGCGATCCCCGCGCCGCCGAGACCTTTGCGAACATGCCCGTGGTCGTCGTTGCCTATAGCGGAGGGTTTGAGACCGCCGCATCGAGCCTGAGCATTGGTGGGGTCGGCAAGCGTGTGATCGGCGTGGTGCTGTTGGACGCGCTCTACGGCCACTTGGACAAATTCGCGTCGTGGATCGTCAAGAACCGTCACGCTTTCTTCGTCAGTTCCTATACGACGCATAACAAGCGCCGTGACGATGATCTCGCACAGACGCTCCGCGGCAAGGGCATACCGGTCAAAGACGAGCTCGACGGTCCCTTGAAGCCCGGCACAGTTGCGTTCCTGTCGATGGGGTCGACCGTGCGGCACCGCGATTTCGTCACGTCCGCGTGGGCCGAGCACCCGGTAAAGGACGTGCTGTTAAGGATTACGCAGCGGTAGTTTTTCGCGGATCGTTGAGTTGCGAGTAATGACATTGGGATGCGCTGTACCGTCGCGAGCGGTTGGCTCCGCCCCGTTTGCCCGCCATTTTTCAATCGCCACTGGCGACTTGCGGTCCTGCGATCGGCTTCCTAACTTCGCCGGTAACAGCGATAGCGTAAGAGCCAGGGAGCGTGCGCCATGGAGCCGGTGAAGTTCGTCGCGCTCGACCGGGACGATCTTGAGGTCGTGTCGGCTCATTTGCAGGATGCCACCATCAAGGTTGCCGACGTGGTCTGGCGTCCGCAGGAAAAGCGCCTCGTCGTCGGCCTCAATCGCTTCGATTGGCTGGCCGCGGATGGGACCCGGCCGGAACTGCGGCGGTGCCGCTCGGCGCTGCGGTTCGACCGGGTGACCTGCTGCAAGTGCCGCAACGTCGATCCGGCCGGCAAGAACGCGGTCCTCAACCTCCTGGCCGTGGAGTTTTCCGAGGACGATGCCCCGGGCGGCGCGGTGACGCTGTTCTTCTCGGGCGGCGGGATGTTGCGCCTCGAGGTCGAGTGCCTGGAGGTCGAGCTGGCCGATCTGGGGCCGGCGTGGCCAACCGACATACGCCCGGTGCACGTCGATGATCGGGCTGGCGCCCGGGGTTGACGACCCGTCCCATGCGCGCCATTGAGCGCGGGGTCCGGGCGCAGTCGCCCCGGCGGGACCAGACGTATGCCGATCCGCCTCGACGCCCGCGCTGCTGATTTTTCCAAGCATTTTCGTGCCTTCCTGGCGACGAAGCGCGAGGCTTCGGCCGACGTCGAAACGGCCGTGCGCGCCATTATCGCCGACGTGGCCGAGCGCGGCGATCTTGCGCTGTTGGAATTGACCAGGAAATTCGACCGCGTGGACCTCGCTCCGTCCGGTCTCAAGGTGACGGCAGGCGAAATCGATGCCGCCTACGGGCAATGCGACCGCCGCTCGCTCGAAGCGCTTGCCCTGGCGCGCGACCGGATCGAGGCCTATCACCGCCGCCAGAAGCCGTCGGATGACCGTTTCACTGATGCGCTCGGTGTCGAACTCGGCCATCGCTGGACGGCCATCGAGGCGGTCGGCCTCTACGTGCCCGGCGGTACCGCCGCCTATCCATCCTCAGTGCTGATGAACGCCGTGCCGGCCAAGGTCGCGGGCGTCCCGCGCCTCGTCATGGTGGTGCCCACGCCGGACGGCAAGCTCGTTCCGCTGGTGCTGGCAGCGGCAAAACTCGCGGGTGTCGATGAGATCTACCGTGTCGGCGGCGCGCAGGCGGTGGCGGCATTGGCCTACGGCACGGAGACGATCGAGCCGGTGGCCAAGATTGTCGGACCCGGCAATGCCTACGTGGCGGCCGCCAAGCGCCTCGTGTTCGGCAAAGTCGGCATCGACATGATTGCCGGGCCATCCGAGGTGCTCATCCTCGCCGACCACACCGGTCACCCCGACTGGATCGCCGGCGATCTCTTGGCGCAGGCCGAACATGACGCCAGCGCGCAATCCATCCTGATCACGGACGATGCGGGGCTCGCCGATGCGGTCGAGCGAGCCGTCGAGGCCCAGCTCTCGACCTTGCCGCGGGCCGGGGTGGCGGGCGCCTCCTGGCGCGATTTTGGCGCCATCATTCTTGTCGGGAGCCTGGATGACGCAGTGCCGCTGGTGGATGCGATAGCGCCCGAGCACCTGGAGATCGAGAGCGAAGATGCCGAGCGCCTGGCCGCCCGCATTCGCAATGCGGGAGCAATCTTCCTCGGTGCCCACACGCCGGAGGCGATCGGCGACTATGTCGGCGGCTCGAACCACGTCCTGCCGACCGCGCGCTCGGCGCGATTTTCGTCCGGGCTCGGCGTCCTCGATTTCATGAAACGGACGTCGATCCTCAAGTGCGGCCCCGAGCAGTTGCGTGCGCTCGGTGCTGCCGCGATCGCGCTTGGCGAGGCGGAAGGTCTCGATGCCCACGCCCGCTCGGTGGCGATGCGGCTCAATCAGAGATGAACTCCGCCGACCAGCAAACCTCAAACCGCCTCGTGGCGGTGACGCTCGACGAGGGCTCGATCGGCCGCTCCAATCCGGATGTCGAGCACGAGCGTGCGGTCGCCATCTATGACCTCCTGGAAAACAATAGCTTCGCGCCGCAGGTGGAGGGGGAAGGACCGTTCGCGCTGCATCTGAGCATCAACGGCAGCCGCCTGGTGTTCGACATTCGGCGGGCCGACGGCTCGGCGGTGATGGCGCACCTGCTTTCACTCACACCGCTGCGGCGCATCGTCAAAGACTACTACATGGTCTGCGACAGCTACTACGAGGCGATCCGGACCGCGACGCCCGACCGCATCGAGGCGCTCGATGTGGGCCGGCGTGCACTGCACGACGAGGGATCCACGATTTTGATGGAGCGGCTCGAGCGCAAGGTCACGCTCGATTTCGACACCGCACGCCGGTTGTTCACGCTGATCTGCGTGCTGCACTGGAAGGGGTGAGGCGTGCATGGGCGAGGGGGCGCCACCGGGACGGCCGCAGGCGGTGCTGTTTGCCTGCGGGCTCAATTCGGTGCGCTCGCCGATGGCCGCCGGCCTCCTCAAGCAACTGTTCGGAGCCGGGCTCTACGTTGCCTCGGCCGGCGTACGCAAGGGCGAACTCGACCCATTCTCGGTCGCCGTGATGGACGAACTCGGCATCGATATCGCGTCGCACAGGCCGATGACATTCGAGGAACTCGATGATTGGGAGGGGCTGAATTTCGACTTGATCATCACGCTCGCGCCCGAGGCGCATCATCGGGCCCTCGAACTCACCCGAACTGCCGCCGTCGAGGTCGAGTACTGGCCAACCCCTGATCCAACCCACCAGGAGGGCAGCCGCGAACAGCGGCTCGACGCGTATCGCGCCGTCCGCGATCAACTGACAGCGCGCATCCGCAATCGATTTGCCTCGGCTGGCGGCGGCAATGAATGATGCAGTACCGGCGTGCCGGCAAGGCTCCTTGAGTAGTTGTCGAGTGACGGCGATTCCGCTAGGTTTCGCCCGAAATTTTAGGGCGCCATGATCGGCCGCCCGGTTCGCAGCGCTGGATCGCGAATGGCAAAGGAAGAGCTTCTGGAATTTCCCGGTGTCGTGACGGAACTGCTCCCGAATGCCACCTTCCGCGTAAAACTCGAAAACGAACATGAGATCATCGCTCACACCGCCGGCCGGATGCGCAAGAACCGAATTCGCGTGCTTGCGGGCGACAAGGTGCTGGTCGAGATGACCCCTTACGATCTGGCCAAGGGCCGTATCACCTATCGCTTCAAGTAAGCTCCATCCATTCTCGTCGTTCGGGCCGCCGGCCCGCGACATGCTGTGCGGCGTACAAAAATGATTGGCCGACCAAAACTCGTTCTTGCCTCCGGCTCCCCCCGGCGGGTCACGCTCATCAATCAGGCCGGCATCGAGCCCGATGCATTGCGCCCGGCCAATATTGATGAGACCCCGCAGCGGGGTGAACTGCCGCGCGCGTGCGCCAACCGGCTGGCGCGTGCGAAGGCGGAGGCGGCGCTCGAACTCGTGCGGGTCGACGACGAACTCGATGGCGCCTACGTTCTCGCCGCCGACACCGTGGTTGCGGTCGGCCGCCGCATTTTGCCGAAAGCCGAGCTGCTCGACGAAGCCGGCCAGTGCCTGCGGCTTCTGTCCGGGCGAAATCATCGGGTGCATACCGCGATCTGCCTGGTGACGCCGACTGGCGCGTTTCGCCAGCGCCTGGTGGAAACACGTGTGCGGTTCAAGCGGTTGTCGGAGGAGGACATCGAGGCCTATCTCGCCTCCGGCGAATGGCGCGGCAAGGCCGGCGGCTACGCCGCACAGGGCATCGCCGGCAGCTTCATCGTGAAGATCGTCGGATCCTACAGCAATGTGGTCGGGTTGCCGCTTTACGAGACGACGACGCTGCTGTCGGGCGAGGGATATCCGATCCGCTTTGGCTGGATCAACGCGGTATGACTGGCGCGCTGGCGCTGTTCTTGCCGAATGCCCACTTTACCCACCATGCCCAACCAAGCCGACAAGCCCGGAACCAAGCTGTGTCCGATCTGCGGTAAGCCCGCGGAGGAGAAGTTCCGACCGTTCTGCGGCAAGCGCTGTGCAGACATCGACCTCAATCGCTGGCTCAGCGGCCTTTATGCAATTCCCGGCGCCGAGGTGGAGGACGCCGAGGACACGCCGAAGAAAAGTCCAGAGCTTTGATAGCTGCTGAAGGTTCAGCCAGCCCGTGCAGGATCGAGGCCACCGGGACGGCAACGGCGCCGATACCGGTCCGTCTGGCTGGTCCGGTTGTCTGGACAGTGCGGAATCGAGCCTCTATAACCGCCGCGCTCTGCAGTCGCCCAGCATCGGGCGGAGGCGGCGCCCAGGTAGCTCAGTTGGTAGAGCACGTGACTGAAAATCACGGTGTCGGT
>CAVWOV010000024.1:0-33230 GCA_963756715.1 uncultured Alphaproteobacteria bacterium | reverse complement strand
GCTCGCCACCCTCTCCCGCAAGCGGGAGAGGGGACAAGCGGCCCCGTCGCGGATCGCATTCAGGGCATCGGCGGTCTGCTCCCTCCCCCCTTGTGGGGGAGGGGTGGGGAGGGGTCGTTGTTGTGTAAGCCGGTCGTGCAAAACGACCCCCACCCCCGACCCCTCCCCACCGCTTCGCGGGGGGAGGGGAGTCCGAGAGCGGTGATGTTTCGAAAAAACAAAAGGCCGGGGCATGCCCCGGCCGTCGAGTTGGGTCGGACCTGCCGGTCCGCCGTCTCAGGACAGCTTGTCGAAGCCGTCGCCGAAGCCCTTGAGGCTCATCGGGAAGCCGATGCCTTCCTCGGGCGTCTGGAAGATGATGAAGGTCGCGGTCTGGCCGGTGCGCATCTGCTTGACCAGGTTGTCGTCCATGACCACCTCGGCGACGCAGCCGTTCGGCAGGCAGCGCACGAATCCGGCGCGGCCGACATCGGCATTGTCGATCTTGAGCCCGAGGCCGGACGGCAGCAGCACGCCCATCGGCGCGACCACGCGCAGCAGCCGGGACTTATGGTCCGCGGTCTTCAGGATGATGACGGTGAGGCCGACATTGGCGCGGTCCTCGGCGGTGACGCTCTGGATCAGCGCGCATTGCTCGCCCTGAGCGCCGGCCGGCGTGTCGCAGCGGACCTGCCAGTCGCTATGCACCGACTTGACGGTGCCCTGGGCGGCGGCCGGGCTGACCGAGCCGGAAATCGCCAAAAACGCGAAGATTGCGGCCGCGAGCAGTGGACGCAGCACGGATAAACGAATTGCTGGGCAGAATGAACCCATCCCCGATCCCCCGTCTAAAAGTCCCTCGCCCCGCACCGTCCGTGCGACCAAATCCAGGTCCCGAAATCCAAGTCCCCAAAATCAGGTCCCCGAAATCCAGGTCCCCAAATTCAAGTCCCAGGTCCATGTCCTGGAGACTTTCGGCCGCAACTGTTCCCCGGTCGGGGCTGATGGTCGAGCCGACATATCAAGAATAAGTTAAATCGTGGCATTATGGCTGAATAAGGGAACCATGCCCCCGCTTTTCCCCTGATCCGTCAGGCGATTTTGGCCACACCGAAGATGCGATGGTGCATTGCGAGCGGGCTGGAATTATGGTTTGAGAAGCTGGGATTCCCCCTTGAGGTTCCGCCATGCGCCCGTCAGCAACCCGCCCAGGGTCGAAGCTGAGCTAACTGCGGGGCGGCGGCCGGGTTTGCGGTTTGTCAAGGTCGGCAGGCGCGCGAGCGTGGCAAGTGCATCTGAGCCTCAATCTCGTTGAAGGAGCCGGCAATGCTGGTGTTGAAGAGATTGACCGTATTGGCGGTCACGGGCCTCGCCATCCTGGTGGGCGGGGAAGTCCTGGCAGGCGGGGGCGTGGCGCTGGCCGGCCTCGGTCAACCCTCCGAATGGCAGTTGGGTCTCCAGCAATCCGCCACTCCGGTGATGGAAAACATTATCGGATTTCACGAATTCCTGCTGTGGATAATCAGCGCTATCACGTTGTTTGTGCTGATCCTGCTCGTCACCGTCATCGTTCGCTTCAATGCCAGCGCCAACCCGACGCCCTCTCGCACCACCCACAATACCCTGGTCGAAATCCTGTGGACGATCATCCCGATCGCCATTCTGGCGGGGATCGCGGTTCCGTCTTTCAAGCTTTTGTTCCTGCAACTCAATGTTCCGGCCGCCGATTTGACAGTCAAAGCCACTGGAAAGCAGTGGTATTGGACGTTCAACTATCCCGACAGCGGCAAGTTCGAATTCGACTCGCTTATGCTGAAGGAGGCCGACCGCAAGAAGGTCCAGCCGGAGCCGCCCCGACTGCTCGGCGTCGATAACGAGATGGTAGTGCCGGTCAACAAGATTGTCCGTGTGCAGGTCACCGGGGCCGACGTGATCCACTCGTTCGCCGTCCCCTCGTTCGGCATCAAGATCGATGCTATTCCGGGTCGCCTCAACGAGACTTGGTTTAAGGCATCACGCGAAGGCGTCTATTATGGGCAGTGCTCCGAGCTTTGCGGGAAGGATCACGCCTTCATGCCGATCGCGGTGCGGGTGGTGAGCGAGCAGGCCTTCGCCGCCTGGGTTGAGGAAGCGAAGAAGAAGTTTGCCCAAGACGACGGGGTTCCGCCAACCAATGTGGCGACGGCCGAGGGGCCGGCAAAGGTGGCAGATCGATCAAGGGTGGCGATCGATCAAAGGTGGCAGATCGATAAGGCCGTAAGGATGCCGTGACGGTGGGCGGACGGCAACGAATGGTTCGAAGGACGTAAAGCGATGGCAACGACAGTGACAGCGCACGGCGCGGAACACGCTCACGACGACAATGGCCATGCCCATCCGACCGGCTGGCGCCGTTTCGTCTATTCAACGAATCACAAGGACATCGGTACGATGTACTTGGCGTTCGCGCTGTTTGGTGGGCTCTTCGGCGGCGTGCTCTCAATCGGCATGCGCCTCGAGCTGATGCAGCCCGGCCTGCAGTTCTTCCACGATGCGCACTTATTCAACGTATTCACGACCGCGCATGGCTTGATCATGATCTTTTTCATGGTGATGCCGGCGATGATCGGCGGCTTCGGCAACTGGATGGTTCCGCTGATGATCGGAGCGCCAGACATGGCGTTTCCACGCATGAACAACATTTCCTTCTGGCTCCTGCCGGCGTCGCTCACCTTGCTGATTATTTCGCTGTTTGTCGAAGGTGAGCGGGGCGCGCCCGGCGTCGCCGGCGGTTGGACCATGTATGCGCCGCTGTCGACGACGGGCCAACCCGGGCCCGCGGTCGATTTCGCCATCCTGTCGCTGCATCTCGCCGGCGCCTCGTCAATTCTTGGCGCGATCAACTTCATCACCACCATCTTCAACATGCGCGCGCCCGGCATGACGATGCACAAAATGCCGCTGTTCGTGTGGTCGCAGTTGGTGACGGTGTTCCTGCTCCTGCTGTCGCTTCCGGTGCTCGCCGGCGCCATCACGATGCTGCTGACCGACCGCAATTTCGGCACAACGTTCTTCTCGCCCGACGGTGGCGGCGATCCGGTGCTGTTTCAGCATCTGTTCTGGTTCTTTGGCCACCCGGAAGTCTACATCCTGATCGTGCCGGGCTTCGGCATCGTCAGCCAGATCGTGGCCACATTCTCGAAGAAGCCGGTGTTCGGCTATCTCGGTATGGCGTACGCGATGGTGGCGATCGGCGGCATCGGCTTCGTCGTGTGGGCTCACCACATGTACACGGTCGGCATGTCGACCGCGGCACAGGCCTATTTCGTCGTTGCCACGATGGTGATCGCGGTGCCCACCGGCGTGAAGATATTCTCCTGGATCGCCACCATGTGGGGCGGCTCGATCGAGTTCAAGGTCCCAATGTTATGGGCGATCGGATTCATCTTCCTGTTTACGGTCGGCGGCGTCACTGGCGTGGTGCTGGCGAATGCCGGCGTCGATCGCTCGCTGCAGGACACCTACTACGTCGTGGCGCACTTTCACTACGTGCTGTCCCTCGGTGCGGTATTCACCATCTTCGCCGGCTGGTACTACTGGTTCCCGAAGATGTCGGGCTACATGTACAACGAGACAATCGGCAAGGTGCATTTCTGGCTGACCTTCGTCGGCGTCAATATCCTGTTTTTCCCGCAGCACTTCCTCGGGCTCGCCGGCATGCCGCGCCGTGTCGCTGACTATCCGGATGCCTTCGCCGGATGGAATTTCGTGTCATCCATGGGGTCGTATGTTTCGGCCCTCGGCGCGCTCGTATTTTTCTACGGCGTGGTGCAGGCGTTCATGCGGAAGGTGCCGGCTGGCGCCAATCCGTGGGGCCCGGGTGCAACCACGCTGGAATGGACGCTGCCCTCGCCACCGCCCTTCCATCAGTACAACGAGTTACCGCTCATCAAGGGTTAGGCGCGTCACCGTGACCGATATTTCCGCAGTTGAACGTCCGACGGCCGGCCCGCTTTCCGCTGCGGTCGTGAGCGAAGCGGACGTCGGTGATTATCTGGCGTTGCTCAAGCCGCGTGTGATGTCGCTCGTCGTGTTCACTGCGCTTGTCGGCATGGTGGTGGCTCCGGATCACGTCCATCCGGTCATCGGCTTCACCGCGCTGCTCTGCATCGCGATCGGAGCTGGTGCGGCGGGCGCGCTCAACATGTGGTACGACGCCGATATCGACGCCGTCATGTCGCGCACGGCGGACCGCCCGATCCCGCGCCGGCGTATAGCGCCTGGCGAGGCGTTTGCTTTCGGTATCGTGCTTGCGGTCGGTTCCGTGACCGTGATGGGGCTTCTGGTCGGTTGGCTCGCGGCGGCGATGCTCGCCTTCACCATTTTTTTCTACGTTGCCGTCTACACGATGTGGCTGAAGCGCTCGACGCCGCAGAATATCGTCATCGGCGGCGCGGCGGGGGCGTTTCCGCCTATGATCGGCTGGGCCGCCGTAACGGGCGGCCTTTCGCTCGAGCCGTTCATTCTCTTTCTCATCATCTTCGTGTGGACGCCGCCGCATTTCTGGGCGCTGTCGCTGCTGCGGGTCGACGATTATGCGCGTGCCCGGATCCCGATGCTGCCGGTGGTGGCCGGTCTGCGTGAGACGCGGCGGCAAATCATGATCTATTCGGTTTTGCTCATGGTCACGGGTGTGGCGCCGTGGTTCCTGGGCTATGCTGGAGCGGTCTATGGCGTGACGGCGCTGATCGCGGGTGCTGTCATGGTCGCACTAGCGCGGCGCGTCTGGACGGAACGCGAGGGCGATGGTGCCGGCGTCGCCGCTAAGCGGCTCTTCGCGTTTTCGATCCTCTATCTCTTCATCCTGTTCGCCGTGCTTCTGGCTGAGGCAGGCCTGGGGGTGGGGGCGTGAGGTGAGGCCATGGCGGAGAAACCCGAACCAACCGGCGTCGTCCTTACGGAAGCGCAGAAACGCAGCCGGCGCGCCCGATCGATCGCGATCGCGCTGGCGTTGGGTGCGCTGGTCTTACTGTTCTACATCGTGACGCTGGTGAAGGGACCGGCGGTGCTCAACCGCCCATTGTGACAGATGCCGAAGAACGCCCTGAGCCCCTTACGCGATGGCCGCAACCTGATTGTTGCGGCGGTTTGCGGCGTACTGGTCGGCGGGATGGTTGGCGCGGCCTATGCCGCGGTGCCGTTCTATAACTGGTTCTGCCGCACCACCGGATTTGCCGGGACGCCGCAAGTCGCATCGAGTGGACCCGCGCAGGCATTGGCGCGCAAGGTCGTGGTGCGATTCGATGCCAACGTGTCGGGCGGATTGCCCTGGCGGTTCGAGCCGGAGACGAACTCCATTGAGGTTCGCATAGGCGATACCATTACGGTGAACTATCTCGCGACGAATCTATCTGCGCGAGAGACGGTCGGTCAGGCGTCCTATAATGTTTCGCCGCCGACGGTGGGGGCGTATTTTACGAAGATCAACTGCTTCTGCTTCACCGAGCAGCGTCTCAAGGCGGGCGAGACGCGGGAAATGCCTGTCGTTTTCTTTGTGGATCCCGAACTGGTGAAGGACTCTGAGCAAGACGGCCTCAACACGATCACGCTGTCCTACACCATGTTCCCGGTACGGCAGCCGGAACCACCGCGCGCGGAAGGCACTCGTGCGCCGGGACGCGGCTGAGACAATCGATACAAAGGCGGCGGACGCGCCGACACCTGACGGAATTACGGAGAGACGCAAGATGGCCGACGCCCACGCCAAGCCGCATCATGACTACCACCTCGTCGAACCGAGCCCGTGGCCGGCGGTCGGCTCGGCCTCGGCATTCATCATGGCGATTGGTCTCATCGCCTGGATGCATCACATGTTCGCGGCCGCGCCATTCGTCTTCGGCGTCGGTGTGCTGGGCCTGCTCTACACCATGTTCGGCTGGTGGTACGACGTTGCCAAGGAGGCGACACATCAAGGTCACCACTCCCTTGTCGTGCAGATTTCGCACCGTTACGGGATGATCCTGTTCATCGCCTCCGAGGTGATGTTCTTCGTCGCCTGGTTCTGGGCGTATTTCAACGTCGCGCTGTTTCCGGCCGATGTGCATCAGGTGATGCGCGACGAGTTCGTCGGGGGCGTCTGGCCGCCAAAGGGCATCGAGACATTCGATCCCTGGCATCTGCCATTGCTCAATACGCTGATCCTGCTGACCTCCGGCACGACGGTGACGTGGGCCCATCACGCGCTTCTGGAGAACGACCGCCAAGGGCTGAAGTGGGGCCTGATCCTGACCATCGTGCTGGGCGCGACCTTCACCTGCGTGCAGGCATTCGAGTACATGCATGCGGCCTTTCACTTCAGCGGCAACATCTACGGCGCGACCTTCTTCATGGCGACCGGTTTCCACGGCTTCCATGTTCTGATCGGGACGACCTTCCTCATCGTCTGTCTGATCCGCGCCTATCTGGGTCACTTTACGCCGACCCAGCATCTCGGTTTCGAGTTCGCGGCTTGGTACTGGCACTTCGTCGACGTGGTGTGGCTGTTCCTGTTCGCCTGCATCTACGTCTGGGGTGCCGGTCCTCATCCGCACGAATACGTGCACTGATCGCCGGATACTTTGCGTCAGGGGCGGCTGCTGCCGCCCCTTCTGCTTTTCGGCGCGGCACCTTATATCGAGGCTGCCATTGAAGAATGATGTCATGACGGACGACCCGTCGTTAACTCCTACGATCTTGAAGGGCCTGCGTTGCCGCTGCCCGCGCTGCGGCAAGGGCAAGTTGTTTCAGGGCTTTCTCACGCTCGCTCCGCGCTGCGAGGCCTGCGGGCTGGATTACGCGTTCATCGATACCGCGGACGGTCCGGCATTTTTCGTCATGTTCATTGCCGGTTTCATTGTCGCGGGCTCCGCCTTGGCGGTCGAGATGGCCTACGCGCCGCCATACTGGGTGCATGCTGTTCTGTGGATTCCGCTGATCCTGCTGACGACGCTTGCTCCGCTGCGTCCGATGAAAGGCGTCCTGGTCGCTTTGCAGTATCACCACAAGGCCGAAGAAGTACGGTTCTCCGGTGGCGATAAGCCGTGAGCATTGCGCGCTCGCGCCTGCGAGCCTCTCTCGCATTGCCGGCTCTGTTTGCGGCCGCGGCTTTGATGACGTTTATCGGGCTCGGCACCTGGCAAATTCAACGCAAGGCCTGGAAGGAAGCGCTGATCAGCACGCTCGAATTGCGTCTTGCGGCGCCGCCGGTTGATCTTCCGTCACGGGATCGCTGGCCCGAGCTCAATCCAGCGACCGACGAATTCCTGCGGGTCAAATTCTCGGCCGCATTCGTCCCCGATGAGGAGGCGCTCGTTTACACCAGCGGCTCTGCGTTCCGCCCCGATGTGTCCGGCCCAGGCTATTGGGTGTTCGCACCCGTGCGCCTGGAGAGCGGTGGGGTCGTCGTCGTCAATCGTGGTTTTGTGCCGGAGGGGCGGCAGGCCCGTGCGAGTCGTGCAGATGGCGCGATGGGCGGCCGGTTGCAGATGATCGGCGTGCTGCGGTGGCCGGAGCCGGCGGCGTGGTTCGCGCCGAAAGCTGACCCCGCGCACAATCTCTGGTTCGTACGCGATCCCTTGGTGATTGCCGCCGCCAAGGGATGGCCCAGCGTGGCGCCATTTTTCGTCGAACTGGAGAGCCCGCAACCGCCGGGCGGATTGCCACAGGCCGGTGTCCTTAAAGTCAGCTTGCGCAACGAGCACCTGCAATATGCGCTGACCTGGTACGCCCTCGCGGTGGTCGTGGTGGTGATGTTTGCGTTCTGGCTGTACGGCCGGCGGACTGGGTCCGGTGCCGGGGAGCTGACGGTGAGCTTTCTTGTGCCGGACGTACGTTCCAACTATGGTCCTCCGGTCACCGGCTCGGTCGCTCAAGCCGAGCTGGTAAAGATGATTGATTTCAATAGGTTAGATGGCGGGGATGCTCGGCAAAAATTGCCGGGCGTGACTGTCGTGAAGCCGCAGCCGGAGCGCGAACCAGTCGTGCGCTATGTTTCCACCAGGGGCGAGGCGCCCTCGCTCGGATTCGTGGACGTGACGCTCGCCGGGCTTGCCCGCGACGGCGGCCTCTATGTGCCGGCGAACTGGCCGCAATTCGACGCGCAGACGATTTCAGACTTCGCCGGCCGGCCCTACGCGGAAGTCGCCGTCGAGGTGCTCCGGCCCTTTGTCGGCGAGGAGATACTCGATCGCGATCTCGCCCGTATGGCGCGCGAGGCCTATGACAAATTCCGCCATCCAGCGGTTGCCCCCTTGATGCAATACGGGACGAACGATTTCGTGCTCGAGCTGTTTCACGGTCCGACGCTGGCATTCAAAGATCTGGCGATGCAGCTCCTTGGCCGGCTGATGGACCATGTGCTGACGGCGCGTGGCGAACGCACCACCATCGTGGTGGCGACGTCGGGCGACACCGGCGGAGCCGCCGTTGAGGCCTTCCGCGGACGCTCGCGGACGGATCTCTTCGTGCTGTTTCCGCAGGGCCGCATCTCCGACGTACAGCGGCGGATGATGACGACGGCCAATGATGACAATGTGCATGCGCTGGCGATCGTGGGGACCTTCGACGACTGCCAGGCGATCGTGAAAGGCATGTTCAATCACCACGCCTTTCGCGATCGGACGAGGCTCTCGGGCGTCAATTCGATCAACTGGGCGCGCATTGTCGCGCAGGTCGTCTACTACTTCACCGCGGCCGTTGTGCTCGGTTCGCCGCACCGGAAGATCGCCTTCACGGTGCCGACCGGCAATTTCGGCGACGTCTATGCCGGATACGTCGCGCTGCGCATGGGTCTGCCGGTCGACCGGCTGGTGATTGCCACCAACGTCAACGACATCCTGGCGCGCACGATCGCGACCGGCACATACGACCTGCAAGCGGTCGTGCCGACGTCCTCGCCCTCGATGGATATCCAGGTGGCGTCGAACTTCGAGCGCCTCTTGTTCGAGGTCTATGGCCGCGACGGTCAGGCGGTGCGCGCGCTGATGGCCTCGCTCGCTCAGTCTCGCCGGTTCGTGCTGTCGGCGCCGGCACTCGCAAGCATGCGGGCGACCTTTTCGGCCGATCGTGCCGACGCGGACGAAACGGCGGCGGCCATGCGCACTATGCTGCGCGAAACCGGTCACTTCATCGATCCACATACCGCGGTCGGCGTAGCGGTCGCCGAGAAAGAAACTCGCGACCCGTCGATCCCGATGATCGTGCTTGGTACCGCGCACGCCGCCAAGTTTCCCGACGCGGTCGAGGCGGCTTGTGGTCAGCGGCCGGGCTTGCCCGAATGGCTTTCCGATCTCGAACGGCGGCCGGAGCGCATCACCGCGCTGCCGGTTGATCAGATGGCGGTCGAACGCCATATCCTGTCGACGAGCCGCGCCGCGCGCGAAGGAGTTGTTGTATGAGCGTTGAAGTCACGCGTCTGCCCAGCGGTCTCACGGTTGTGACTGACGCCATGCCGCATCTCCAGACTGCCGCGCTCGGCGTCTGGGTCGGCTCCGGCAGCCGCGACGAGCGGCCGGACGAGCACGGCATTTCGCACCTGCTCGAACATATGGCGTTCAAGGGCACCACGCGGCGGACGGCGCGTCAGATCGCCGAGGATATCGAGGCGGTCGGCGGCGATCTCAATGCCGGAACTTCGGTCGAGACCACCGCCTACTATGCTCGTGTGCTCAAGGCCGACGTGCCGCTTGCGCTCGACGTGCTCTCGGACATTCTGTCGGACCCGGCGTTCGATCCGGAGGAGTTGCAGCGCGAGCAGAACGTCATCGTCCAGGAAATCGGCGCTGCCGAAGATACGCCAGACGATCTGATCTGGGACCGCTTGCAGACCACGGCATTTCCCGACCAGCCGGTCGGACGTTCCATCCTCGGCACGCCCACGACGGTGCGGTCGTTTGATCGCAAGCGTATCGCGGGCTATCTGACGCGCAACTATCGGGCGCCCGATATGGTCGTGGCGGCGGCAGGGGCGGTTGACCATCGCGCCGTGGTCGGTGAGGTCGAGCAGCGGTTTGCGGCCTTCCAGAATCCCGCGCGGCCTGCGCCCGAAGTCGCCCGATTCGTCGGCGGTTCGCACATCGAATCGCGCGATCTCGAACAGGTTCATGTCGCGCTGGCGATGCCGGGCCTGCCGCATCGCGATCCAAACCTGATGAGCCTCGACGTCTTTGCGAATGTGCTCGGCGGCGGGATGTCGTCGCGGCTGTTCCAGGAGGTGCGCGAGCAGCGCGGGCTCTGTTACACGATTTACTCGTTCCATATGCCGTATTTCGACACCGGAATGTTTGGGCTGTACGCCGGGACCGACGCTGCCGACCTTCCCGAACTCATGCAGGTCGTGGTCGACGAGATCGCCGGAGCGGCCGAGACCATTACGGAGGCGGAGGTCGCACGCGCGAAGGCGCAGATGAAGGCCGGACTATTGATGGCGCTGGAGAGTTCGGGCGCGCGCGCGGGTCAGCTTGCGCGACAGATGATCAACTGGGGCCGTCCCATTCCGCTCGAGGAGATCGTCGCGAAGATCGATGCCGTCAGCGCGGAAAGCGCGCGCGCCGCGGGACGCGCGCTGGTTAGCCGTGGACGGCCCGCAATCGCGGCCATCGGACCTGGCGCCGGGCTTGAAAGTGCCGCCACGATCGCCGAAAGTCTCGCTCGCCGAGCAGCATGAATCGGGCGATGGACGGCAGATGGCAGAGGACGGACATTCCAGCATCACCGGTCCTTTGCTGTCTCAAGGCTGACGTCCATGGCGTTCTTCCGAACCGTCAGCTTGTCCGAGACCATGCCGGCGATCGTGGGCGAGACGGTGATGTTACGCGCGCCGCAGTTCTCCGATCATGCCGAATGGGCAGCGCTGCGCGGGGCAAGCCGTGATTTTCTGACGCCATGGGAGCCGACCTGGCCGGCTGATGATCTTGCACGTACGTCATTTCGGCGCCGCATCAAGCGGTATTCGGAGGACCAGCGCGCCGACCTGGCTTATGCATTCTTTGTTTTTCGCAAGAGCGATAACGTCCTGGTCGGCGGCTTGACGCTCGCCAACATTCGGCGAGGTTGTGCGCAAGCCGCCAGCCTCGGCTATTGGATGGGCGCGGTCCATGCGCGCCAGGGGCATATGACGGCAGCCGTCGGCGCCGTCCTGCCATTCGCGTTCGGGACGCTGCGGCTGCATCGAGTGGAGGCGGCGTGTATTCCGTCCAACCTCGCGTCGGTCCGGTCTGCTGCAAAAGACTGGGTTCATCCGTGAGGGTATCGCCCGCCAGTATCTGTGCATCGACGGGGTGTGGCAGGATCATTTGCTCTTTGCCCGTCTCAAAGACGATCCGCAGCCCTAGTGTGGTAGGCGCCCCGGGCCTTGGGGTCGCCACGGTTCCGCTATAAAAGATAAGGGGTAGGGGGCCGTTTCCCAAAAAGTCGAGTAATTTCAATGGGCGCATTCAGTGAAAGACGAATCGGAAACCCAGTTCGAGGCGCCGCATTGCTGGTTGGGGTGCTGGCGCTCGGGGCATGTTCGTCTGCCCAGAACGTTGGATCGCCTGACGCAAGCCCCTCATTGACGAGCCGGCTGTCGAGCTATTTTTCCGCGTCAAAAGAGGCTGCGCCCGCCGCTGCCGCCAAACCGGTCGCGGCATCGATTGACTGCCCGGGCGTTGAAATCCGCCGGGGCGCAGCCACCCTGAATGTTGCGTCGAAGACGACGGAGGCGACGGCCGCCGATTTGCGTTACCAGGTGTCCTTCGGTCAGTTGGCCCGCGAGTGCATCGTCGCGGAGGGAAACCTGACGATCAAAGTCGGCGTGCAGGGTCGCGTGATCATCGGCCCGCAGGGCGGTCCGGGCAATGTTGACGTGCCTCTGCGCTACGCGGTCGTGAAGGAAGGGCCGGAGCCCAAGACGATCGCGACCAAATTCAAGAGAAGTGCCGGTGACGGTTTCACCCTAGTGAGACCAATGTAGCCTTCACGGACGTCGACGACAGCATGACCTTTCCGATGCCGTCGAGTTCGGAGCTCGAGGCGTATGTGGTCTATGTCGGATTCGACGAGATCGGCGACAAGCCTGCGAAGCCGCCGGCAAGAAGAGCCAAGCGTCCCGCCCGCACCCAATAACATGCGCCCGATGGGTCGATCGCGACGCCCGCGAATTATTATGCCGAAGTCGACCGGAAATGAACGACCGAGGCGCGCCGGGAGCCGGTCTAATGAAGCTTTTGCCGGATGTCTTCGATGCTTTTGGCGATCAAGTCGTCCGCGACCTTGCCCTTGACCAGTCCGCTCAGGAGCTTGCCGGCGGCCGCCACCGCCGCCTCCGCGGCTGATGAGCGTACATCGGCGAGTGCCTGGGCCTCGGCCTGAGCGATCTTGCCTTCTGCCATCTTCGTCCGCCGGGCGACAAAGTCCTCCATTTTGGCCTTGGCCTCGACGGCAATGCGTTCGGCCTCGGCAGTTGCGCTGGCGATGATCGCCTGCGCCTCGCGCTCGGCCTCCTGCTTCTTGCGCTCGTATTGCGCCAGCAGGGCTTGCGCCTCCTCCTTGAGGCGGCGCGCTTCGTCGAGTTCGGCCTTGATGCGATCGCGACGGTCGTCGATGCCTTTCACCATCAGTTTGTGCACGCCGAAATAGGCGAGCACGCCCAGGAAAATGACGAAAGAGACGGCGACCCAGAATTCGGCTTCCAACATCGCTTTCCTCAGCGCTTCAACACATCGCCGACCGCGGCAGAAACATCTCCACTCGTGGGAGCCGCACCGGTCAATCGCTCGACGATCGCGGAGGCGGCGTCCGCCGCGATGCTGCGAACATTCGCCATGGCGGCGGACCGGCTCGCCGCGATAGTCTTCTCGGCATCGGCGATATGCGCATTGAGCTTAGTGTCGAGCGTCTTGCGGTGGGCTTCGGCCTCTGCAGCTTGTTTTTCACGCGTCTCGTTGGCGAGCGCTTGCGCCCGCCCGCGGGCTTCCGCCAGGGCCTTCTCGTAGGCCGCGATGGCGGCGTCCGATTGGTCCTTCAGCCCCTGGGCATCGGCGAGGTCACCGGCGACGTGCTTCTGCCGGTCCTCGATGATCTTAGCCAATCGCGGCAACGCCACCCGCGACATTAGCAGGTAGAGCGCGACGAACGTGATCGCCAGCCACAACAGCTGCGAGGCAAACGTGCTGCTGTCGAACGGCGGAAAGCCCTTCCCGTGCTCGCCAGGCGGGATGTGCTCGGTCGTCGCGACCGGCTGCGCGTTCTTTTGCGCCATCGTCAGCTCCAAGGATCGCGCGGCGGACGAGCCGCGCAATCTTTCGTTGATCTCAGAGTGCGAACAGCAGCAGCAGCGCAATCAGCAGCGAGAAGATGCCGAGCGCTTCGGTCACAGCGAAGCCGAAGATCAGGTTGCCGAACTGGCCCTGCGCGGCCGAGGGATTGCGCAGCGCGGCCGCGAGATAGTGGCCGAAAATCGTGCCGACGCCGACGCCGGCGCCACCCATGCCGATGCAGGCGATGCCGGCACCGATCATCTTTGCGGCTTGAGGATCCATCAGAGAACTCCTTCCAGTGTGATGTGTGGGCGACCTAGTGGCCCGGGTGGATCGCATCATTGAGATAGATGCAAGTAAGAATCGCAAACACATAGGCCTGCAGGAACGCCACCAGCAGTTCGAGCCCGGTGAGCGCGACCGTCAGTCCGAGCGGTAGGACGGCGCCGAACCAGCCCGCGACGCCGAGCGCGCCCAGCATGGTCACGAAGCCGCCGAACACTTTGAGCGTAATGTGCCCCGCCAGCATGTTGGCGAACAGTCGCACGCTGTGCGAAACCGGGCGCGACAGGAACGACATGATCTCGATGAACGTAACCAGCGGCAGAATGTAGATGGGAATTCCACTCGGCACGAACAGCTTGAAGAACTTGGTGCCGTTACGCCAGAAACCGTAGATCACCACCGTCAGGAAGACGAGCAGCGCGAACGCTACCGTGATGATGATGTGACTCGTCACCGTGAAGGTGTAGGGAATGATGCCTACGACGTTCAGCACCAGGATGAACATGAACAGCGAAAACACCAGCGGAAAGAACCGCATCCCTTCGCTGCCGGCACTGCTGCGCAGCATGTTCGCGACAAACTCGTAGGACATCTCGGCGATCGACTGCAGACGGCCTGGCACCAGCGAGCGCGGTCCGGTCGCGCCGATCATCAGGAGTGCGATGACGCCGAGCGCGATCAGCATGTAGAGCGCCGAATTGGTGAACGCGATCTCCGTCTTACCGATCTTTGCGATCGTGAAGAGATTGATGATCTGGAATTGGTGGATAGGATCCATGAGCGGATCGGGTCCCTCGTAACAAGCGTAGCGCACTCATGTGCGCGCGGCACCATTCACTCTTTCGAATCGGGCAGGTCTTGATTTGGAACCACACCCGCCACTCGCATCACATTGAGAACGCCGGCCGCAAATCCCAGGAGCAAGAATACGATCATTCCCCACGGTGAGATTCCCAGCAAACGATCGATCAGCCATCCGATGGCCGCACCGACCAGAACGCCCGCGACAAGTTCGGTCGACAATCGAAATCCACGGGCGATCGCCGACGGATCGGCGGCCGGACGTTGATTCGGACTACTGTCGGAGTGACGGTCGGAATGGATATGGCCGAGCCGTTCGCCGAGACGCCGGAACCGCGCGGACAGCGCAGCCTCTTCGGGGGATGGTTTTCCGCGGTCACCGTTTTTGCGCGCGTCGCCGGCCATAATCTCGACACCCGCGACGGTTTCCGCGGCAGTTCCGCCGCCCCAAGGCCGCGCGGAACATACGCACTGCGTTTGGGTGAGTCAAGAATTGCGCTATATCTGTTAACAGATTGAAATACATTAAAAAAATCCATCTGGCCCGACGGGCGGCCGGCGCGATTTTGCTCGCGGGCGACGGGTCTTTGGAGATATCTTCGAGTCCACGTTCGTGACATTGCCAGGGTTCTGCGCCAGAGGGAGCCGCGGTAGCCGTGCGTGTTGAGATTCGACCTCCCGGCGACCCGGTGGCGGCGCCGGTCAGGCCTGCCGGTTTTAGACTCAATGGAGACGGGACATGACCCGTATGGCGCACCTCGCCCTCATCGTGGCGGGCCTTGTCTATGCTGCGCCGGCTGCACAAGCGCAGAGCGGCTCGCCCGAGAACGAAGACAGTCGATACACCTTCAACCGGGCCGATGATGGTTATTTGCGGCTCGACGGCCGCACCGGCCGCGTATCGATTTGTACCCGGCGGACGGTTGGTTGGGCCTGCCAGACCGTGCCGGACGAGCGCGCGGCGCTCGAGTCCGAGATTTCCCGCCTGCAGGGCGAGAACGTGGCCCTTAAGAAGGAATTGCTGGCACACAACCTGTCGCTGCCGGGCGTCCTCAAGCCCGAGCCGCCGGTAGCCAAGACCGAAGAACCGCGCCTGAAGCCCCCCGATGCCGAGGCCAGCAAGGTCCTGGTATTCGTGGAAAAGGTCTGGCGGCGGATGGTCGAAATGATTGTGGGCCTGCAAAAGGACGTGCTGAAGAAATCATGACCGCGGCGTCCGGGACCACAGCCAGCCGCCACCGCTCGGCCGTCGCACGGATTGCGCCTGATCTTGTTGCGACCGCGACATTGATCGTTGAGACGCGCGGGGCTGGCTTCACCGACATCACGCAAGACGCCGCGCGTTTCCTGACCGATGCTGGCGGCTGGAACGGCACGCTGCTCCTCTTCCTGCGTCATACCTCGGCGTCGCTGGTGATCCAGGAGAACGCCGATCCTGATGTGCAGACCGATCTGGTGACCGCGCTCGCACGGCTTGCTCCCGCCGAGGCCGGCTGGGTGCACGACGTCGAGGGCCCAGACGACATGCCCGCCCATGTCAAGACAATGCTCACCGGCGTCTCACTCCATGTCCCGGTGATCGACGGCCTCCTCGCGCTCGGCACCTGGCAGGGCATCTACGTGGCCGAGCACCGGACCCGGCCGCACCGGCGCGAGATCGTGCTGCAATTCATCGGCAGTTCGCGGTGATCGGACGCACTGCCGCGGCCGATCCGGCCAGCCGGCCGAACGGCGTGTGCAGCAGCGGATCAGCGCCACTGGAGACGCAGGCTGCGGTAAGCTGTATTATGCTGAACTGCCGATTGCGAGACTGCCGTGACCGGGAGAGAACGGGGTGGGCGACTCGACACGCTATCGTTTGGTTATTGCCGACGATCACCCGCTGTTTCGCGGGGCGTTGCGCGAGGCGGTTTCCGGCCTCTTTGAAGACGTCGACATCGCCGAGGCCGGATCGTTCGACGATGTGACGAACCTGCTGGAGCATGGCGGCGAGGTCGATCTGATCCTGCTCGATCTCACCATGCCGGGCGTGCGGGGCTTTTCAGGGCTGATGTATCTGCGCGCGCAATATCCAAGCGTGCCGGTCATCGTCGTTTCGGCCAATGACGATCCCGCGGTGATCCGGCGCTGCATGGATTTCGGCGCCTCCGGCTTCATTCCCAAGACGCTCGGCATCGAGGCGATCCGCGCCGGGATTGCGCGCGTGTTCGAAGGCGGCGTATGGACGCCGCCGGACATCGACCTTGGTGCCGGGTCGGACGCCGAGACCGCGGATCTTATGGCGCGGCTGTCGTCGCTGACGCCGCAGCAGGTGCGCGTGCTGATGATGCTCTCGGAGGGGCTGCTCAACAAGCAGATCGCCTACGAGCTCAGCGTGTCGGAGGCGACCATCAAGGCACACGTCTCGGCGATCCTGCAGAAGCTTGGCGTCGAGAGCCGTACCCAGGCGGTGATCGCAGCGGCGAAGATCGAACTTGGCCAGTGGCCGCAACCCGCGACCTCCGGCCACTCGACGTTGTGATTTGTTCGAGCCGGATCGAAAATAAACGCGGATTCATTCCGCTGCCGCCACCCGCTGCACCCGCCATTGCGTCAGCAGGGCGCGCAGGGCGGCCGGCTTGACGGGTTTGTTGAGCACCTGCACGCCAAGGGCCCGCGCTTCCGCACGGACATGCGGGCTGCGGTCGGCCGTGATGAGAATGGCGGTTAGATCGGCCCCGAAACGACGACGGAGTTGGGCGATTGCCTCGACGCCGTTGCCTTGGTCGAGATGGTAGTCGACCAGCAGGCCGTCGGGCGTCACATTGGATTCTACAACAGTAGCGATCGCCGACGCGAGATCGGACGACTTGAGCACGCGGCATCCCCAGCCGCCGAGCAATGTCTCCATGCCGTCGAGGATGGCGAGGTCGTTGTCGATGCACAGGACGACGATGCCGGACAGTTGCACGCGATCGACGTCACGCGGCGTGCGCGGCGGATGGGTCATTGGGACCGCGGTTGCGAGCGGCACGTCGACCGAAAATTGCGAGCCTTTCCCGACTGTCGAGGCGACGACGATCTTGTGGTCGAGCACGCGCGCGATACGTTCGACGATCGAGAGCCCGAGACCGAGCCCACGCGCCACCTTGGCGCCTTGATCGAGGCGGTGGAATTCCTTGAAGATGGCTTGCTTCTTTGAGTGCGGCACGCCGAGCCCGGTGTCGTAGACCGAGATCCGCAGCCGGCCGCGCCGGCGCCGGCAGCCGACCAGGACCCGGCCCTTGGGCGTGTATTTGATGGCGTTGGACACGAGGTTCTGCAGCAGCCGCCGTAACAGCCGCCGGTCGGACTGCACCGCGACGGAAGACGGCACAAACTTGAGACGCAAGCCTTTCTCTTGTGCCAATGGCGTGAACTCGACCTCGAGCTGGCGCAAGAGCTCGTCGATACGGAAGCTGACGATTTCGGTCTTCATGGCGCCGGTGTCGAGGCGCGAAATGTCGAGAAGGGCGCCAAATATCTCCTCGACGGCATCGAGCGAAGCATCGACATTGCCGATGAGTTGCGCATCGGAGCCGCCGCGCTGGCGTTCGACCAGGCTGGTGACGTAAAGCCGGGCGGCATTGAGCGGTTGCAGGATGTCGTGGCTCGCTGCGGCGAGAAATTTCGTCTTGGAGATGTTGGCCTCGTCGGCCTCCGCTTTGGCGCGTCCGAGCTCGCTGTTGAGCCTTGTCAATTGCTCGGTGCGCTCCTGCACGCGGCGCTCCAGCGATTCATTGGCGCGTTCAAGCTCTTCTGCCGCCTTTACGCTGGGCGTGATATCGGTGAAGGTCGTGACGATGCCGCCGTCCGGCATCGGATTGGCCCGTACCTCCATCACCAGATCGCGCTCCGCGAAGCGTTCGAGGAACGGTTCGCTGCTCGACGCGTAACGTGCCAGCCGATCCTGCATGAGCACTTCGGCCGCCGGCCCGTTCGCGGCGGCGTGTTCCGCGCTCAACCGCAAGATCTCGTGCAGGCCGGTGCCGACACGGGTGAGTTGCGGCGGCAGTGCCAGAATCTCCCCAAACTGCCGGTTCCAGCAAACGAGGTGGAGATCCTTGTCGAACACCGCGATGCCCTGTCGCACGTGATCGAGCGCGGTCTGCAGAATCTCGCGGTTGTAGTGAATCGCCGCGTTGGCATCGTCGAGCAGCCGAAGCGCTGCCTTGGTGGACACGGTGCGCTTGCGCAAGAGAAGCGACAAGGCGAGGCGCGACGAGGCCGCGCCAATCGCCGAGGCGAGCAGGTGTTCGGCGTAACGCAGCAACTGAAAGTCGGCATCTCCCTTGGGATCGAGCGCAACGCCGCGGGTCAACGCGTAGCTGTCGAAGGAGGTTCGGGTGCGTTCCTCGCCGAGATAGCGGGCGATCGTCGTAGTCAGCTCTTCAATCGTGACCGAGGACCGCCAGAGCCGGAAGCTCGGCGCGATCGGCGCGAGATCGGAGGGCGCGAACAAATCGGACTGAAGGCGTTCGATCGACGCCGGCGCACGCCCGAACGAGAACACCACATAAGCAAGGACATTGAGCGACAGGCTCCAGACGACGCCATGGACGAGCGGTGGCAGATCAAGCCCGAACAGCCCCTGCGGCCGTAGCAGGCCGAGGCTCCACGGCCCGTGGCTCAGCATGCCTTGCTCGACGATGCCGGCGTCGGCGAAGCTCGGCAGCAGTAGCGTGTACGCCCAGACCAGGATGCCGGCCGTCATGCCGGCCATAGCGCCGCGGGCCGTCGCCCGTCGCCAGATCAGGCCACCGAAGAAGGCCGGCGCAAGCTGCGCGATCGCCGCGAACGACAGGAGGCCGATCGACGCGAGCTGCGCGTCACCCGCCAGGCGGTAGTACAAATACGCCAGGAACAGGATGACGAAGATCGCCATCCGCCGCACCGTCAGCAGGAAGCGTCCAACGTCGTCGCGGCCGCTGATCAGTCCCTCGCGCCGCTGCAGGACGAGCGGCATGACGATATCGTTCGACACCATGATGGCAAGGGCGACCGACTCGACGATCACCATCGCGGTCGCCGCCGACAGACCGCCGACGAAAGCCGCAATCGTGAACAGATCGGAGCCCGCCGACAGCGGCAGCGCGAGCACGAACATGTCGCTGTCGAATTGGCCACCGGTGAATGTCAGCATGCCGGCCATTGCGATCGGCACGACGAAAAGATTGATCAGCACGAGATAGAGCGGGAACAGCCAGGCGGCGCGCCTGATCTCCGCCTCGTTGTTGTTTTCGACGACTGTGACATGAAACTGCCGGGGCAGAAGGACGATGGCGAACAACGACAGCATCGTCATCGCCGCCATCGTGCCGAGCATGGGTTCGCGCGTGAGTACGGCGGCCGTATTCGGTTGCTCCAGCGCGCGCTTGAACAATTCGACCGGCCCGTCGAACATCCAAAACGTCACGAATACGCCGACGCCCACGAAGGCGACCAGCTTGACGATCAACTCGGTTGCGATCGCTAGCATCAGGCCGTCCTGATGTTCGGTGGCGTCGATGTGGCGCGTGCCGAACAACACCGCGAACAGCGCCATCGCGACCGCAACGTAGAAGGCGATGTCGCCAAGCACGGGTTGCATCGCGCCGCTGGCCGGTCCGATATGCACCAGGATCGTCGTCAGCGAGAACGACACCGCTTTAAGCTGAAGCGCGATATAGGGGATGGTTCCGATGATGGCGATCAGCGCGACCATGGCCGCGACGGTCTGCGCCTTGCCGTAGCGTGACGCGATGAAGTCGGCGATCGAAGTGATGTTTTGGGCTTTGGCGAGGCGCACGATCCGCGTTATCAGCGGCGAACAGAGCCCGATCATGATAATCGGACCAACGTAGATCGTCAGAAATTCGAAACCGCTACGAGAGGCGAGCCCGACCGAGCCGAAAAACGTCCACGACGTACAGTAGATCGCCAGTGAGAGCGGATAGATCAGGTTTCGCAGGCGGCCCTCGCGGCCGAGCTGGCGTGTCTTGTCACCATAACTCGCAACCACGAACAGCAGTCCGATGTAGCCGAGCGCACAAGCGATGACGACCCAGCCTTGCAGCATCCTTCGCTTCCGCGTTGCTCCGGGCCCATGGCCCGGTGGTAAATAAAGTCTATCTCAGCTTAAGCTGGTCCTGCGAGATCTGATTAAACCGGATATCGCCTTCTCCCGTCGCCGCAAGCTATTGAAATATCGTCGGTTTCAAGGTCGGCGATGTAGCCCGACGAAGATGTTGTTCTTGAAGGTTCTTGTCGGCATTGGGTTTTCGATCGAAGCGTCAGCCACGGCCATGCCTCGCGTGGACCTGCGCAATGCCGCGACCAGTGGCAAATGAATCGTTCGTGATGACGATGACGCAGGTGTGCGCGAGGTCCTCTCCTGATCACCGTCGACGCTCGGTGCTTACCTGGTGTCGCTGAACGGCGCGCGCGCGTCCCTCAATGCACGTGAGGCATGATTTGTCAGCGGTGATTTGACGCCGTTGATTTCGCGCGGCATTGATCGTTTCACCACAGCGCTTTCAGAATACGCGGCGCGGGTCTGCTCTCGCGCAGGCGCCCGGCTGTTCGGGACCGATCGATGCCGCCGCCCACATCTCCGCGCCGCGACCTGATCCAGATCGGCGAGACGCTAACGATCGGAGCGACGGGCGGCATCGGCTTCGCCTTGATCGGCCTTCCGGCCGGCCTTGTCTCCGGTTCGATGTTGGCGGTGGCCACCGCCGCCCTGATCGGTCGGCCCATGAAGGTGCCGATGCCGCTCGCGCGCGTCTGCTTCATCATGATCGGAATGCTGCTGGGCGCGGTCGTTACGCCTGAAACGCTGAAAGGTATCGCGACCTGGCCGGCAAGCGTGGCGATCCTGGCAGTATCGGCTGTCTGCATCATCGCCGCGACCGCATCGTATTTGCGTTTCGTGCATGGATGGGATGCACTCTCGGCACTGCTTGGCGCGAGTCCCGGCTCGATGGGGCAGGTCATGGTGCTGTCGGCGGAGTTCGGGGCCGACGTGCGCGGCATCGCGGTCGTGCAGGTCATGCGGGTGTTGTTGATTGTGCTCGGCCTGCCCTCCGGCCTGGCGCTCGCCGGGCTGACCATGGGGCCGGCGGTGCGCGCGGTCCCGCCGGGCGGCAACTCGATCCTGGAACTGGCAATTCTCGTGAGCGCTTGCGTGGTTGCCGCGCTCGTGCTGTTGCGGCTGCGGTTTCCGGGCGGGCTGATGTTCGGCGCGATGATGAGTTCGGCCATTCTGCACGGCAGCGGGCTGATCCACGCTACGCTGCCCTGGTGGGCCGCCAGCGCCGGGATGATCCTGCTCGGTGCGATCGCAGGCTCACGCTTTGCGAACACCAGCCCTCGGCTGCTTCTGAGCTATCTCGGTGCGGCCTTCGGCTCGTTCGCGGTTGCCGTATCGGTCGCGGTAAGTTTCGCGCTGCTCGTTGTCACGCTGCTGCCGGTACGCGCTGCCGATGTGGCGGTCGCCTTCGCGCCCGGAGCACTCGACACCATGATGGTACTGGCGCTCGCGTTGCACCTTGACCCGGTCTATGTCGGCGCCCACCACCTCGCGCGGTTTCTGGTCGTCACCTTCACGGTGGCGTTTGCTGCGAGGCGCACGGTCCGACGTCCACCTGATGCGCGCCGCAAGCGCTGGCGGCGTCCCGGGCAGGGGACATTCGACGATTAAGCGCTGCTTTGCCGCAAGTCCGGGGGGCGCCGCGCTCCGTCATGCGCCCGGGTTTTGTTTTCGCCAGCGGTCGCGCAGAAAGAAAGGCGCGATGACAGCGACGAGAATGATGAACGCCAACAGCAGAAGCAGCGTCGACTGCTCAAGCCACGCGATCGCCGGAACTCCGACGGCCAAAACGACGCCGACCAGGCAGATGCGCCACGATGCAATGTGCACGCCGGCTGTAAAGGTACCGAGCGCGAGCAGCGTGAGTGACGCCAGCGCGCTGGCGTCGGAGTTCATCATTTGCCGGACGTCGGCCACGAACATGAGCCGCATCGCAAGGAGTACGGCGACCCAATGCAGGGCTTGCGTCACGATCAGGCGCGTCCGCTGGTCCTTTGTTCCCGCCTCGTGCCAGCGCGAGACGACGCAGATGAGGCCGATGATAGGGGCCAAAACGATCCAGTAGATCGTCATCGGTGCGCGCGAGAAGCTCGTGTAGGCGACGCCAAAGAGCGCAAGAATCAGGACCAGCAGATAGGGCCATTCCCGCAGCAAAAATGCGCGCAGATTGAAGCGCGAGGTATCGCCATGAGGCCCGTCCGGCCGCGCGTCCGTCATGAGTTCAGAGGCCCGATTAGAGGATCAACCATGTCGTGCGGTGTTGCCCGTGTGCGCGGCAAAGGCTAAAGGCGGACGTCGGTTGGTACAACTCAATTGGCCCGGCGCGTGACGATTTGGCGGCCGTTTCCCGGACGTAGTCAACCGCACGTAAATCGCGACAATTGCGGCGCCGTCGGGACGACATCAAAAACGGCTATGGCCCCCGAGCTGGAGCCGTGCTCGGCAGGCCGTCAGTCGAAGCTTACTCCGCGGCGAGCGCGTGGCCCTTGAGCGGAAGTTCAAGCCGCTCCCAGACCTCCACCAGCGCCTCGGCAAGCGCATCGATCAGCGCATCATCGTGATACGGCGACGGCGTGATGCGCAGCCGCTCGGCGCCTTTCGGCACGGTTGGATAGTTGATCGGCTGGATGTAGATGCCGTGCTCTTCGAGCAGCAGGTCGGTCGCCTCCTTGCACTTCTCCGGATCACCGACAAACACCGGCACGATATGCGTGTCGTTCGTCATTACCGGCAGGCCGGCGGCGTTGAGCACCGCCTTGACGCGGGCGGCGCGCTCCTGATGACGCTCGCGCTCGAAGTTCGAGGTCTTGAGATGCCGGATCGCGGCCGCCGCCGCCGCGCAGATTGCGGGCGGTAGTGCGGTGGTGAAGATGAAGCCCGGCGCATAACTGCGCACCGCGTCAATCAGCGACGACGTCCCAGCGATATAGCCGCCGAGACAGCCGAAGGCCTTCGCCAGTGTGCCTTCGATCACGTCGATGCGCGACATTGCGCCTTGCAATTCGCCCTGGCCGCCGCCGCGCGGGCCATACATTCCGACCGCGTGCACCTCGTCCGCGTAGGTCATCGCGCCATAGCGTTTCGCAAGGTCGCAGATCTGATTGATCGGCGCGACATCGCCATCCATCGAGTAAAGAGTCTCAAACACGATCAGCTTCGGCCGCTTCGGATCGGCCGCGGCGAGTTTCGCTTCTAGGTCGGCCATGTCGTTGTGGCCGAAAATCTGCTTCTCGCAGTTCGACTGGCGCACGCCTTCGATCATGGAATTGTGGTTCAGGGCATCCGACAGGATCAGGCAGTTCGGCAGGAGCTTAGCCATGGTCGAAATGCCGGTCTCGTTGGACACGTAGCCCGAGGTGAAGACCAGCGCCGCCTCCTTGCGATGCAGATCGGCGAGTTCTTGCTCCAGGTTGACCAGCGGATGATTGGTGCCCGCGATGTTGCGGGTGCCGCCCGCGCCGGTGCCCATGCGGGTCGCGGTCTCGACCATGGCGCCGATCACCTTGGGGTGCTGACCCATGCCGAGGTAGTCGTTGGAGCACCACACGATGACGTCGCGCGGCCCGGCCGGCGAGTGCCAGACCGCCCGCGGGAAACGCCCGGCCTGCCGTTCAAGGTCGGCGAAGACCCGGTAGCGTCGTTCTTCCCGTAGCCGGGCGAGGGCACCCGAAAAATACGCGTCGTAGTTCATTGCTTATCGTCTCCCGACCGGCGCGGCGGTATCATTGGAGCGCTCCCAAAGTAGTTTTAGAGGCGTTCCAGGCCCTTTGTCGAGCCGGTCATGGCGCAATTCCATGCGGCGTAATTGACATGGATCAAAGGCCGAGCGCGGGCACAGCCAGCCCGGAAGGCATGGCGCCGGAAGCGTGCCGACCACGGTCCGGCGGAGGCGCGGCGCAGGTCGGTCGCTGGTCAGGTCGGTCGCTCGTTGGCATCATAGTCCGCTTTCTTGACCGGCGGAATACGGTCCAGAAGCGATGGACACCGTGCGGGCGGGTGGCACCTGCGAAGCCGGTGAACTACCATCCGGTGCCGCTGGTGCGGATTCGGCGCTAAGGCGGAAGTCGACGCGGAATACGGGGTCTAACGGCACACAATGGCTGACGGCGTTCAAGGATTTCAGCACGGCCTCACCAATTACGGCGATCGTGATTTTTCGCTGTACCTGCGCCGTTCGTTCTTGCAGTCGATGGGCTATTCGCGCGCCATGCTCGAGAAGCCCGTGGTCGGCATCGCCAACACCGGCTCGGGCTACAACAACTGCCACCGTCACTTTCCTGAACTGCTGGAAGCGGTGAAGCGCGGCGTGCTGGCGGCCGGCGCGCTGCCGGTTGAATTTCCGACCATTTCGCTTGGTGAAGTGTTCCTGAGCCCGACCAGCCTGAAATATCGCAACCTGATGTCAATCGACACCGAGGAGATGATTCGCGCGCAACCCATGGATGCCGTGGTGCTGATGGGCGGCTGCGACAAGACCGTGCCGGCGCAATTGATGGGCGCAGTCTCTGCCGGCCGGCCGGCCATCATGCTGGTGGCGGGCCCCATGATGACCGGGCGCCATCGCGGCGAGCGGCTCGGCGCCTGCACGGACTGCCGGCGTTTCTGGGCGCGCTATCGCGCCGGCGATGTGGACGCCGACGAAATCTCGCAGGTGGAAGGCCAACTCGCAGTAACCGCCGGCACCTGCGCGGTCATGGGCACCGCCTCCACGATGGCCTGCATCGCGGAAGCGCTAGGCATGATTATTCCCGGTACGGCAGCCATCCCGGCCGTGCACGCCGACCGCCTGCGCGCCGCCGAGGCGACCGGGACGGCCGCCGTCAAGCTCATCGGTTCGGGGCGCACGCCGGACCGCATCATCAACGCGAAGTCGGTGGAGAATGGCCTGCGGGTGTTGCTGGCGCTGGGCGGCTCCACGAACGCCATCATCCATCTCACCGCGATCGCCGGACGCGCGGGAGTCACGGTGACGCTCGACCAGCTCAACAAGCTTTCCGACACGACGCCGGTCCTGGTCAACCTGAAGCCGGTCGGTAACGGCTACATGGAGGACTTCGCCGCCTCCGGCGGCATGGGCGTGCTGCTGCGCGAACTGCAGCCGCTGCTTCATCTCGATTGCATGACGGTGACCGGCGAGACCTTGGGCGAGCGTCTCTCCCATGAGGGGAGCCCATGGATCGACCGCTCCATCATCGCGGCGCTTGGCGAGCCGTTCGAGCCGCAGGGGGGCCTGATCTCGCTCTTCGGCAATATCGCGCCCAAGGGCGCGATCCTCAAGCGATCGGCGGCGGATGCGCGGTTGTTCGAGCACGAGGGCAGGGCGGTGGTGTTTTCCTCGCTCGCCGATTTGGCGGCGCGGATCGACGATCCTGCGCTCGACGTCACGCCTCAGGATGTCCTGGTGCTGCAGAATGCCGGCCCGCACGCGCCGGAATGCATGCCGGAGGCCGGCTACCTGCCGATTCCGAAGAAGCTCGCGAAGGCCGGCGTGAAGGACATGATCCGTATCTCTGATGCGCGCATGAGCGGCACCGCCTTCGGCACCATCGTGTTGCACATTACGCCAGATTCTGCCTCCGGCGGCCCGCTCGGTCTGATCCGCAACGGCGACCGCATCCGCCTTTCGGTCAAGGAGCGGCGCATCGAGGCGATGATCGAGGATGTCGAGTTGAAGCGACGCGCCGCGGCGGCTGAGCCCGCGCCCGCATCGCCGCCGCGCGGTTACGCCAGACTCTATGCGCAGGAAATCCTCGGAGCCGACGAGGGCTGCGATTTCGGATTCCTGCGGCCCGCCCCGAACTGACGCGGTGATCGCAACCTTGTCATGCGGGGGACATTTGGCGGCGTGCGAAGTGCCTTAAATTGCATCATCTTGCGTGCTTTGCTTGGATTGCAGGGTGGAGCCGATTCACAGGGGAGAATGCCGATGGCGGTGGAAAGTATCTTCTATTCGGTCGCGGGCCTGAGTTGCCGCGGTGCGCTGATCTGGGAGGAAAACGTCAAACAGCCGCGGCCGCTGCTGCTGATGGCGCCGAACTGGCGCGGCGTCATCAAGCCGGCGATCGAGACTGGCCAGATGCTCGCGGCCAACGGCTATGTGGTTTTCGTCGCCGACATGTTCGGGGAGGGCAACGGTCCGGTCGGAACCGAGGATCCGATGGAGTTTCTGCGCCCGATCATGTCGGACCCGCCGACTATGCGGCGGCGCATCGCGGCGGCGCTCGATACCCTGACCCGGGAGGCCGACCGGCGCGCCATCGGCGACGTTACGCGCCGTGCGGCCATCGGATTTTGCTTCGGCGGCCTCAATGTTCTCGATCTTGCGCGTTCGGGCGCCGATGTGGCCGCGGTCGTCTCGATGCACGGCTCGCTTTCGACGCCGCAGCCCGCCAAGCCTGGCGACATCAAAGCCAAGGTATTGGCGATCCACGGTGCCGCCGATCCGATCGCGCCGAAAGCCGAGCGCGACGCCTTCGAGGCGGAGATGGAGGCTGCCGGCGTGCGGTGGGCGCTGATGACCTGGGGCGGCGTGGTACACGCATTCACCGATGTCGGCGTCAACGTGCCGGGGGTGGCGGTGTACGATGAGGCGGTCACGCGGCATGGCTACGCCATGGCGCATGCGTTCATTGCGGATGCGTTTGCCGGCAAACTGTGAGCAGACGGCGGATTTACAATTGCGCTTGACCACGCCGGAACCGATAATTGTCATACAAGGCACAAGCGGAGGCTCCCATGCACAAGCTCTCCATCCCGCAATCGGTCACCGATCGCGTCATCGCCAAGCGTGGTCGGGAATTGGTCTATGAGGATATCGATCCGGCCAAAACTGCGCTGGTTGTGGTCGACATGCAGAATGCCTTCATGCTCGAGGGCGTGGCGCACGCGCTGTGTCCGATGGCCGAACACATCGTGCCCAACATCAACCGACTCGCCGAGACGGTGCGCGCGACCGGCGGCACTGTGGTCTGGATCAAGACCACGTTCACGCCCGACGTGCTCAAGAGCTGGTCGGTCTATTGTGAGATGGTCACGCCGGAAAGCGGCGCCAAGCGCATCGAGGCGCTTACCGCCGACAGTAAGGGACACGAGCTGTGGTCCTCGCTCGACGTGCGAAGCGACGACCTAATCGTCGAAAAGAAGCGCTTCAGCGCCTTCATTCAGGGCTCGTCAAATCTTGGCGAGGACTTGCGTGCGCGCGGACTCGACACACTCCTGATCACCGGCACGGTTACCAATGTGTGCTGCGAGTCGACGGCGCGCGACGCCATGATGCTCAATTTCCGCACCATCATGGTGACCGACGGCAATGCCGCGGTGACCGATGAGGACCATAACGCCTCGCTCGCTTCGTTTTATCTCAACTTCGGCGACATCATGTCGACCGACCGCCTGATCGACTTGCTCAAGCGCAACGCTCAAAAAGACCTTGCCGCGGCGGAATGACACTTCCACCCGCCCTCATCCCGAGGAGCGAGGCCGAAGGCCGAGCGTCTCGAAGGATGGCGGCAGACTGCGGCCATGCTTCGAGACGCGTCGCTGCGCGACGCTCCTCAGCATGAGGCCGGGAGAGCGCAATGGAAGCCGTAAGACAGATCACAACGGACACCCAGATGCCTTCCGGCGCCGAACTCATCGCCCGCGCGCGGGCGATGACGCCAGTCCTCGCGAAGCGTTCGCCCGAGCAAAGAAAGAAGCGTCAGGTCCTGCCCGAAACAGTGGCCGAGATGCAGCAGGCGGGGTTCTTCCGCGTGCTGCAGCCCCGGCGCTGGGGCGGCTATGAGATGGACCTTCCACACCTTCTATGACATTCAGCTCGCGCTGGCCGAGGGCGACATGTCGACGGCGTGGATCTTCGGCGTGCTGGGCGTGCATCCCTGGTTCATGGCGCTCCTGGACGATCGCGCCGCGCAGGAGGTGTGGGGCGCCGGCACCTCGACGCTGATCTGCTCATCGCTCATGCCGGCGGGCAAAGCGTCCGTTGCGGCCGGTGGCGGTTTCCGGCTCAGCGGACATTGGCGCTACGCCAGCGGCTGCGAACACTGCGGCTGGGCGTTGCTCGGCGCGCTCGTCCAAACGAACACCGGCGGACCGCCCGAGGGGCGCATCTTCCTCGTGCCACGCAAGGACTACCGCACCGTCGACACCTGGCAAGTTGCCGGCCTGCAAGGCACCGGCAGCATCGATGTGATCCTCGACGATGTTTTCGTACCGGCACATCGTACCCAGGCCATGTCGGACAACTTCAAGCTCGTGGGAGCGGGGCAGGCGGTGAACACGTCGAGCCTCTACCGGCTGCCATTCGGCCAGATCTTCGTGCGCGGCATTTCGACCAGCGCGCTCGGCGCCCTGCAGGGCATGCTCACGGCGTTCCTGGAGTATGGCAAGGCGCGCGTGACCCGCGCCGGCGGCCGCTCGGCGGAAAATCCGATGGTGCAGTTGTTATGTGCCGAGACCGCGGGAGCGATCGACGAGATGCGGACCACGCTGCATCGGACGTTCGAGAAACTGCACGGCTATGCGCAGCGTGGCGAGACACCGTCGCTGAACGAGCGCTTGCAGTTCAAGTTCCAGTCGACCTCGGTGACCGAACGCTGCACGCTCTATGCCGCGCGCATCTTCAAGGCGGCCGGCGCGGCCGGGCTGTCCGACGAACTGCCGTTCGGCGGAATTCTTGCCGACCTGATGGCCGGGCGGCAGCACATCTCCAATCAATTCGAATATGTCGGCGCCAACTGGGGCGGCGTGATGTTCGGGCTCGAGACCAAGGATTTCATGATCTAGCCAAGTGCCGGCCGGTAAAGCCGGCGCGCCGACCGGACTGAGCCGCAAGTCATCAGGTGGGTCGTTTCCTCGCCGTGAGACTGATCACCGCGGACATGCCGCCGTGCGACGTGCCTTCGTGCATCTCGAGTTCTTCCTCCACGATCTTCACGTCGTTGAAGTCCCCGAATGCTTCGATCAGAATATTCCGCGTGTAAAGATTTTCGATCTGCTTGGGACCGCCCGTGCCGTATTCCAATTGCTTGGGCGTATAGCCTTGCACGATCAGAAGCCCGCCCGGCTTGAGCGCCTTCCGCATGCCTGCCCATTTGCGCGCGCGTTCGGCGGGTGTGCTGAACTGTGTGAAGATTTCGACGACGACGTCGAAAGCCGCTGGCGGATACTCCCAGCCATGGACGTCCGCGCGGATGAACGTCACCTTGACGCCGCGCTCGCGCGCCAGGGCGACGGCCTTCTCCTGAGCGGTGGGTGAAAAGTCGATCGACGTGACCTCAAGGCCCTGTTCGGCAAGCCACACGCCGTTGCGGCCTTCGCCGTCGGCGACAGCGAGCGCTTTCCCGCTACTCGGCAGCAGCGATCTGCAGGAGGCGAGGAAGTAGTTGGGCGCTTTGCCGAAGATATATTCCGGCGCGCCAAAGCGGTCTTCCCAGCGCTGATATTCGCTCAAATCAGACCTCCATGGATCATGCAGCCGCAGCCGACGTGGCGTGTGTATGGCGTGGGAGTGGTCGGCAGACAATAGTCAAGGCGGCTGACGAGACGTGCGCCCCCTTATAGGTGATGGCAATGCCGCTCTGCGCCAACAATCCGGGCGGCGGCTGTCGATCATTGAGGCATCCATCTGTTTGCAGAACGGCGAGATACGGGTAGAGTTATATGGTACATGAGAGAAAAGGCCGCAGACGGCGGGATTGCGGTAAAGCCCGATAGGCTTGAAGCTGCGGCCGCTACGACCAAACTTCAAGTTGCAAAGAACGGGAGCGACCTCATGTTCATGTTCTCGCGGCGCGGCCTTGCGGCGCTCGGTGTCGCCGGCGCCATTGCGTGTATCGCGACGGCCCCATCGGTCGCCCAGCAGCGTCCGAAGATCACAGCATCGAGCCTCACGCTGCCGGTTTTCAATCCGCTGGTCTGGAACATCATGAAGGCACGCGGGCTCGACGCCAAGCACGGTTTCGAGCTGGATGCCAAGCCGTATCCGTCAATCTCCGCTTTTTACGCGGGCTTCGCCACCGGCGAAACCGATGCGCTGATCGGCGGGCCGACCATCCTGCAAAAATTCTATCAGGAAGGCGTGCCGCTGCGCATGATCGGCACCGCTTTCACGCTCGCCGATCTCGTGATTTTCACCAAGGATGACAAGATCAAGACATTCGCTGATCTCAAAGGCAAGCAGCTTGCCGCCGACATGGGCGGTTCGCAGTTCCAGGTCATCAAGATGTACGCCATCGCCAAGGGTATCGAGCTTGGGAAGGACATCACCATCATCAACGCCAACTTCGCCGTCGCTCGCGCGCAGCTCGAAGCTGGCCGCGTCGACGCCGCCCTGGTGATCGAGCCGCTCGCGAGCATCATCCTGAAGCAGAATCCGACCTGGAAGATGATCTTCAACGGCGCGCAGGGGTGGAAGGAAATCACCGGCGAGGACGGCTGGGAGATCGTGCCCGCGATGCGTGCGGATGCGATCCAGCGTGTCCCCAACGGCCCCAAGATGCTGCTTGCCGCCCTCAAGGACGTGGCGGATGTCATGCACAAGGAAACCGCCGCGGCTGACAAGATTGCGGTCGAGACCGTCAAGCTGCCGCCCGGCATTCTGACCGCGGCGGTCGACAGCAAGCGGCTCAGCATGATCGTACAGCCGGCGTGGGAGCCTGCCACCCGCAAATCGATCGTGGACATGATGGAGCGTGCGGTGAAGGCCGGCTTCTATAAGAAGATGCCGGACGACAAGATCATCTATGCGCCTTAACGAATATCGCGAGGCCGGTCTGGACGGGAAATTATCCCGCCAGACCGTCTTCTCTTTGCTGATCTTCGTCGTCGCCTGGGAAGTGCTGTCGTATTTTGCGCCGGCGCTGGGAATCCCCGCATTCGCGGTTCCAAGCTTTGTCAAGATCGGGCAAAGCATGCTGACGATCACGCCCATCGACATCGTTGTCACGGTGGCGCGCGTCATCGGCGCGCTCATCCTGTCATTCGTGATCGGCGTTGTCCTGGCGATGGCGATGTATCGGTCGGAAACACTGGAGAGCTATCTGCACCCGATAATCCGCCTGTTCATGGCGGTTCCGGTCGTGTCCTGGATACTGTTCGCAGTGCTGTGGTTTCGCGGCGTGGAGTTCCGCATCGCGTTCGTGCTCATCGCGGTCTGCGGACCGGTGTTTCTCGTGGACGCGCTCGACGCCATGCGAAGCGTTTCGCGCGATCTGCGCCGCATGATGCAGTCGTTCCGGCCGACGACCCTGCAATACTTCACCAAGCTGATGTTTCCGGCGATCCTGCCCAACCTGATCACGAGCTGGAAGATCAACCTCAGCCTGGCAATCCGGGTCGTGACCATTGCGGAGTTGGTCGGCGCCGTCACCGGAATCGGCCATCAGCTTGCCGTCGCGCAGGAATTGTTCTCGGTCGCCGATGTGTTCGCCTGGACGCTGATCCTGGTGGCGCTGCTGTTCTTATTGGAGGCGGTGATTGCACGGGTCGAGCATCGCGTGCTGCGATGGCGGGCATGAACGCTCCACCGCCGATCGAGGTTAGGCAATTGCGCAAGGTCTTCCGGCAAGCCACGTCCGGCCAATCGGTCGTGGCGATTGAGGGGCTCGATCTCCACATCGCCGCGCGCGAGGTCGTCGCAATCGTCGGGCAGACCGGCTGCGGCAAGTCCACCTTCTTTGATCTGATGATCGGCCTCGAACAGCCCACCTCCGGCTCGATCACGATCGGCGACAAGACGCCGTATGGCGACTTCGACCACTTCCGCGGTCAGATTGCCACGGTCTTCCAGCAGGATCGGCTGCTGCCATGGCGCTCAGCGCTCGATAATGTACAGTTGCCGCTCGAACTTCTCGGCGTCGCCGATGACGAGCGCCGCAAACGCTCGCTGTCCTGGCTCGAACGTCTCGGTCTCGGCAATTTCACCAACGCCTATCCACACGAACTGTCCGGCGGCATGCGCCAGCGTGTTGCGATCGCACGCGCTTTCGTGCTGCAGCCCTCGATCCTGCTCGCCGACGAAGCGTTCGGGCATCTCGACGAGGTGACGGCGGCGGAACTGCGCGAGACATTCCTGTCGCTCGCGCGTGAATGTGGCAGCACCGCTGTCCTGATTACCCACCAGCTCGAAGAGGCGATTGGCGTCGGTGACCGTATCATCGTACTGGGCAAGGCCGCGAAGCTGCTCGCCGACATCCATGTCGAGCGCTGGGACAAACGCGATTATGTGGTCTTGCGCGAGGCAATTCAGGCCACTTTGCAAAGCAACGAGCAGGATTTGCGCCTGGTCGTCCCCTGATCCTGGCGACCGTCTGAGTCGCGAGGCCTGCATCGATTTGAAGATAATCCTTGGCGCAATCCGTTGAATGGTAGTTGCCGCGCCGGAAATGCCACCTATGTGTTGTTGATAAAGCTTGCCCTCAGGAGGGAGCCATGCCCCGGACAAATCTCACCGTTCTTGCCGTCACGGCCATCGCCGCGACCATGCTTTTCGCGTCGTCCGCCGGCGCCCGCGACCGGTACTACAATGATGACAGATATCGCGCCCGTTATGACCGCGTCGTGCCGCAGCAATACAATTACGGCTACGGCCCACGTGTGAATGGCCGCCGCGACCCGAATTCATATGATGGATACCGGACCGGCAACCCTCGTACCTGCGGTAGCGACTTCTTCCGTTACGACGAGAGAGGCGTGCCCACCGGTCCCTACTGCAACTAGGACCGAGCGGCTCCGGCCGCACATTCAGGCTTCGCACGTGGTTGAGGCCTGGCGAGGAATGGTGCTGCCGGGGAGGATTGAACTCACGACCTCTCCCTTACCAAGGG
>CAVWOV010000023.1:0-119263 GCA_963756715.1 uncultured Alphaproteobacteria bacterium | reverse complement strand
GTCGAAGGCCGCCGACATGCTGGCAAACATGGTATCGCCGCCGATCGCCGGCACCTCTTTTGCGACCAGGATCGTGGCTTTTGGCGGCTCCTGCGGAACGTTTCGTCCGAATGCCAGACGTCCGTGCGGAACGGCGGATTTGTCTCGTCGTTGCGAAACTTGATCAGCACCGGGACGTCTTTGTCCTTCGGCGCGAACGGATGCACGGTGAGTTCGCCAAACCGGCTGCCGAAGTCGATCAGATTCTGCGAGCTAATGTCTTGGTTGCGGAAGATCAGTAACTCGTTCTCGGCCAGTGCGTGTTCAATGGCATCGCGCACCGCGTCGGACATCGGCTTACGAAGATCGACATCGGAGATCTCGGCACCGATGTGGGCGCCGACCCGCGAGACAGTGACGCCGGCGTGCTGCGCCACGATGGGGCGACCTTGGAAGCTTTCGACGGGCTTATTCACGGCGCAAACCTCACTCGCGAGGATCAACCCAACAGCTTAGCAGGGTCTGGTGCGGTTCGAAAGGTGACCGCGTGGCAATCTCAGGTTTTTAAGTAAGCGATCCAGCGTTATCGCCCTCACTGACAGCAACGTTGGGGGGAATGTTCGCTTCGGGTGCGGTCCTGACCCAGTTTGAGACCGGTCTTGCCCAGTTTTCGACATCCGCCGTCAGTGGCGCATCGAGCGGACGGTGGTAGGTGGCCTGATCGCCGACAATGTTGACGATGCCGGAGCGTGCCCGGCGCGCGTTGTGAAGGTTTGCCAGTCCGTTTGCGAGGCCCGGTCCGCAATGCAGCAGCGTTGCCGCGGGCTTGCCTGTGATCCGATAGTATCCGTCCGCCGCGCCGGTCACGACGTTTTCCTGAAGGCACAACACGCAGCGCATTCCCGGGATACGGTCGAGCGCCGCGACGAAGTGCATTTCGCTCGTGCCGGGATTGGCGAAACAGCAATCCACACCGCTCTGCAGAAGGGTATGAACAAGACTTTCAGCTCCATTCATGAGATATCGCCAGCCTTCCTATCTTCGATCGGCCGGTCCAATTCGCGCGGCTGAATATCCTATGCTGGCGGCGCTTCCTCAAGTCACATCCTCCTCGCATGCTCCTCGATCCATTTCGATAAGAACTCGATCAGCGTGACGCCCGTGAAGCCGCTGCATCCGGCCTCTGCATTCGCCGCATGCGCCGCAGAGCACTCGACCCGCTTCCATCTCTTGCTGCGGTCGTGAAATGTTGGCAATTTCGCTTCGGACTGTCCTTGCTGCTGGCGTGCTCGACCATCCTGCGATGGGTGTGGCTTGGCTTGCCAACAAACTCGGATCCCTGGGCACTTCCGTGGAACCTGGTCCTATCGTTTACGCGCGTTGTGTTTCCCAAGAAGGGAGATTCGCTGCATGCCGATTTCGGCACGCTAGGCTCCATTTCGGTCCAGTATGTGTGAGGCCAATACCGGCTGCGGATGCAATCCTGGTTTTGTGTGGACGCGATACCTCTAAAGCGATCTCAATCTCGGTCGAATTGCGAGAATATTGGACCGCCGACCTAGAGCTCCATCGCGATTGATTGCACGGATACGATTGCGTTGGCGATCGAAGTTATCGCTCGTTCGATCCCCATCGTTCGATGCGAATTTCCTGATCTGCTGTCGGGCCTATGCTTGGTGAAGCTGATCCGCTGGACTTGCCGAGGTTAGGCGGCGACTGACTTGCCGATAGCTGCGTTGACGCGTGGCAGGACCTGCTCGGCCATCAGGGTCATCGAGCGCGACTCCAGCGCCTTGTCGGCCCAATCGACGCCGGCGTAGACGATCTCGCCGAAATCGCCAATCTCTTCGCGCAGCGCGAGGATGCGGTCTACGATCTTGTTCGGTGAGCCTGTGATCATGCAGTGCTTTAGCACATAATCGAAGGTGATTTCGTCCTCAGGCTGGTCCTTGTGGCTTTTGAAGACGAAGAGCCGCTTGCCGCGCTTCATCTTGGAATAGATCTGGCTCCAGTAAATCGATACGGGCTGTTCTCGTCATCGCGGCCATAGCGATCCGCGGTCTTGTCGTCATCAGCCACAAACATGGTGCGAGCCACCCGCCAATCGTGGACGTCGGGCTCGACGCCCGCTTCCGCCTTGCCCTTGCAGTAGTTGGTCCAATGCGACTTCAGGTGTTGCGCCAGCAGGAAGTTCGCCGAAAGCGGATGGAAATCGCGCCGGCCCATGTGCACCACGCCGGGTGAAAATGGCGCCACAACGGTGCCGACGATTTCCGGCCGGGGCCGCTGGTAGGGCTTGGCTAGATAGCCCAGACCGAGAGGCAGGTCTTTGGTGCGCGTCGTAGAAACCTTAAACCGGTTACCCGGGAAATTGATGTCATAAGGCGGATTGCGCTCCCACGTGGCCAAGATGACGTCGATTGCCTCAGCAAATATCTTGTTGCGATCCTGCTCCAAGATACCGAGCGCCTCGGCATCTGAGGCTAACGCACCAGGGCTCACGCCGAAAATAAATCGGCCCTTAGCCAAGTGGTCAAACATCGCCGCGTGTGCTGCCACCAGCACCGGATTCATATGAGAGAGGTTGGTCGTCCCGGTTGCAAGCTTGATCGATCTCGTGGCCTGGATGAGCGTGGCGTGGAACATCATAGAGTTGGTGATGGTCTCGCACTTGTCGGTCACATGCTCGCCGACGAATGCATCGTAATAGCCAAGTTTGTCGGCTAGTATGATTGCCTGCCGGTCTTCCTCCAGCGTTTCGGCCCAGTCCCGCTGCATCGGATGCACCGGCATGGTGAAATAACCCAGTCTCATCAGAATCTCCAGTTTTTGGCTTGGTCGCGCGTGCTTCTATCCGGCGCATCAGTGAGAGCTTACGAAGTTTTTAGGAAATCGAGCACCAGGTCCGCATAGACTTTAGGCTGTCCGATGTTGGACAGATGTGACGAGTCGATTGAAGCGAGCTGCGCGCCTTTGATTGCTTTCTGCACGGCTTTTCCTGCGGCAGGTGGTGTCGCGGGATCTCGCAGGCCGACAATCACTAAAGTGGGCGCCGTGATCCGCGAATGTGTGGGTCGCATGTCCATGTTTCGTATTGCGGCACAGCACGCGAGATAACCGCCTAGATCCGTGGTGGCGAACATATTTTGAATAAGCGAAACCTTGTCTGGTCGTTGAGCCATCACCTCCGAAGTAAACCAGCGGTTCATCGCAGCCGCAGCTGCGTGTGCCATGCCCGCCCTTTGCGCGAGCGCCATCCGCTCGTCCCAAACAGTCTTATCGACGTAGTAAGAATGCGTGTTCGACATGATCAGAGCGCATATTCGGTTCGAAGCGTGGGCTCCGAGCCATTGCCCGACCATTCCTCCCATGGACAGGCCGCACCAGTTGACGCGTTCGATCTCCAACGCGTCCATGATCGCCAGCGCATCGTGGCCGAAGTCATCCACGGTGTAAGGGCCGGCGGGGACACCCGATCGGCCGTGCCCGCGCCGATCGTAGCGAACCACCCGGTATTGTTCCGACCAGACCGGCACCTGGTCATCCCACATGCGCAAGTCAGTGCACAGCGAGTTCGACAGCATCAACACAGGTGCCGCCGCCGGTCCATCGATCTGGACGTAAATCGGGAAGCCGCGAGTTTGGACAAGCATGGAAGGGATTTCTGTGCCTTTACCGACGTTCACACGACAGCGTGCAACGAAAGCATCGGGCTGAACATCCTTGTTCCGCATCGTTCCACGATGCGAAATTCGGCGAATTAGCAATTGATGTACTTGTCCTGATGAGGATAACCTTTGGCCAAGCTCTCAATATGAGCGGCGCCATAACAATAAATAATTCCAGGCGTTTATGCGGAGGAGACGGGCCGTTGCAAGCCAGTGATCTAAGCGGTTGGGCTCGCGCAATCGCTGAGCGGCTTTTGCGTGGCTCAGGCGCTCTGGATTGTCTGGACGGACCGGCCGAATAGGACAGAACAATGAGCGTGGGCCAGGTACAGTCCGTGACCCGGGCCTTTGAGCTCTTGGAAGAGCTCAATAGACACCGTGTTGCATCGCTACATGCGCTGCATCACGCAACCGGCTTGCCGAAGCCCACGGTTGTGCGCCTGCTAAAAACGCTCTGCGCGATGGGGTTCGTTGTCAATGATCGGCGACAGGCGGCGCCGGCTGCTGCGGCCGCGTTGGGTCGCGAGCTACGGGGTCGGCTTTGATTCCACCCCGATCGCAACTGGACGGCACTATCGGCGTTAACCTTAATGGCGCACCCTCGCGCGCGCGAGGGCCGGGGCGGCGCAGACCGCCGCGCTCTGGGATCGCTGCGGCTGGCGCCGGCTTTTGATTTCGCTGCTGGGGTGAGGGCTGGGGTTCGGGCGTTGGCAGCTGCCGCCCCGCTGCGGCGGCGCCGGCTGCTGCGGCCGCGTTGGGTCGCGAGCTACCGGGTCGGCTTTGATTCCACCCCGATCGCAACTGGACGGCACTATCGGCGTTGACCTTAATGGCGCACCCTCGCGCGCGCGAGGGCCGGGGCGGCGCAGACCGCCGCGCTCTGGGATCGCTGCGGCTGGCGCCGGCGTTCTTTTTTGATTTCGCTGCTGGGGTGAGGGCTGGGGTTCGGGCGTTGGCAGCTGCCGCCCCGCTGCGGCGGCGCCGGCTGCTGCGGCCGCGTTGGGTCGCGAGCTACGGGGTCGGCTTTGATTCCACCCCGATCGCAACTGGACGGCACTAGGCTCGCGCGTTGAACGCTCATAGTTGGCGCGACTGCCCTCGCGCGCGCGAGGGCCGGGGCGGCGCAGACCGCCGCGCTCTGGGATCGCTGCGGCTGGCGCCGGCGTTTTCTTTTTTGATTTCGCTGCTGGGGTGAGGGCTGGGGTTCGGGCGTTGGCAGCTGCCGCCCCGCTGCGGCGGCGCCGGCTGCTGCGGCCGCGTTGGGTCGCGAGCTACCGGGTCGGCTTTGATTCCACCCCGATCGCAACTGGACGGCACTAGGTGCCTCTCTGCGCGACGGGACCCCCAACTGGCTGGCACGACACGCGTTTTGGGCGGCGTTGACCTTAATAGCGACCCCTCGCGCGCGCGAGGGCCGGGGCGGCGCAGACCGCCGCGCTCTGGGATCGCTGCGGCTGGCGCCGGCGTTTTCTTTTTTGATTTCGCTGCTGGGGTGAGGGCTGGGGTTCGGGCGTTGGCAGCTGCCGCCCCGCTGCGGCGGCGCCGGCTGCTGCGGCCGCGTTGGGTCGCGAGCTACCGGGTCGGCTTTGATTCCACCCCGATCGCAACTGGACGGCACTAGTCTGCGCCGCTTTGGGCGGCGTTGACCTTAATGGCGCACCGCTCGCGCGCGCGAGGGCCGGGGCGGCGCAGACCGCCGCGCTCTGGGATCGCTGCGGCTGGCGCCGGTTTCTTTTTGATTTCGCTGCTGGGGTGAGGGCTGGGGTTCGGGCGTTGGCAGCTGCCGCCCCGCTGCGGCGGCGCCGGCTGCTGCGGCCGCGTTGGGTCGCGAGCTACGGGGTCGGCTTTGATTCCACCCCGATCGCAACTGGACGGCACTAGGTGCCTCCTGCGCGCGGGACCCCAACTGGCTGGCACGACACGCGTTTTGGGCGGCGTTACTAATGCGCCCTCGCGCGCGCGAGGGCCGGGGCGGCGCAGACCGCCGCGCTCTGGGATCGCTGCGGCTGGCGCCGGCGTTTCTTTTTTGATTTCGCTGCTGGGGTGAGGGCTGGGGTTCGGGCGTTGGCAGCTGCCGCCCCGCTGCGGCGGCGCCGGCTGCTGCGGCCGCGTTGGGTCGCGAGCTACGGGGTCGGCTTTGATTCCACCCCGATCGCAACTGGACGGCACTAGGTGCCTCTCGCGCGTTGAACCTCAATTGGCGCACCGCCTCGCGCGCGCGAGGGCCGGGGCGGCGCAGACCGCCGCGCTCTGGGATCGCTGCGGCTGGCGCCGGCGTTCTTTTTTGATTTCGCTGCTGGGGTGAGGGCTGGGGTTCGGGCGTTGGCAGCTGCCGCCCCGCTGCGGCGGCGCCGGCTGCTGCGGCCGCGTTGGGTCGCGAGCTACGGGGTCGGCTTTGATTCCACCCCGATCGCAACTGGACGGCACTAGGTGCCTCTCTGCGCGACGGGACCCCAACTGGCTGGCACGACACGCGTTTTGGCGGCGTTAACCTCAATGGCGCACGCTCGCGCGCGCGAGGGCCGGGGCGGCGCAGACCGCCGCGCTCTGGGATCGCTGCGGCTGGCGCCGGCGTTTCTTTTTTGATTTCGCTGCTGGGGTGAGGGCTGGGGTTCGGGCGTTGGCAGCTGCCGCCCCGCTGCGGCGGCGCCGGCTGCTGCGGCCGCGTTGGGTCGCGAGCTACGGGGTCGGCTTTGATTCCACCCCGATCGCAACTGGACGGCACTAGGTGCCTCCTGCGCGCGCCCCAACTGGCTGGCACGACACGCGTTTTGGGCGGCGTTAACCTCAATGGCGCACCCTCGCGCGCGCGAGGGCCGGGGCGGCGCAGACCGCCGCGCTCTGGGATCGCTGCGGCTGGCGCCGGGTTCTTTTTTGATTTCGCTGCTGGGGTGAGGGCTGGGGTTCGGGCGTTGGCAGCTGCCGCCCCGCTGCGGCGGCGCCGGCTGCTGCGGCCGCGTTGGGTCGCGAGCTACGGGGTCGGCTTTGATTCCACCCCGATCGCAACTGGACGGCACTAGGTGCCTCCTGCGCGACGGGACCCAACTGGCCGGCACGACACGCGTTTTGGGCGGCGTTAACCTCAATGGCGCACCCTCGCGCGCGCGAGGGCCGGGGCGGCGCAGACCGCCGCGCTCTGGGATCGCTGCGGCTGGCGCCGGCGTTTTCTTTTTGATTTCGCTGCTGGGGTGAGGGCTGGGGTTCGGGCGTTGGCAGCTGCCGCCCCGCTGCGGCGGCGCCGGCTGCTGCGGCCGCGTTGGGTCGCGAGCTACGGGGTCGGCTTTGATTCCACCCCGATCGCAACTGGACGGCACTATGTGCCTCTCGCGCGCGGGACCCAACTGCTGCACGACCGCGTTTTGCGGCGTTAACCTCAATGCGCCCCTCGCGCGCGCGAGGGCCGGGGCGGCGCAGACCGCCGCGCTCTGGGATCGCTGCGGCTGGCGCCGGCGTTTTCTTTTTTGATTTCGCTGCTGGGGTGAGGGCTGGGGTTCGGGCGTTGGCAGCTGCCGCCCCGCTGCGGCGGCGCCGGCTGCTGCGGCCGCGTTGGGTCGCGAGCTACGGGGTCGGCTTTGATTCCACCCCGATCGCAACTGGACGGCACTATGCGGCGTTAACGGCTCAATAGCTTGGCGCGACACGCCTCGCGCGCGCGAGGGCCGGGGCGGCGCAGACCGCCGCGCTCTGGGATCGCTGCGGCTGGCGCCGGGCTTTTGATTTCGCTGCTGGGGTGAGGGCTGGGGTTCGGGCGTTGGCAGCTGCCGCCCCGCTGCGGCGGCGCCGGCTGCTGCGGCCGCGTTGGGTCGCGAGCTACGGGGTCGGCTTTGATTCCACCCCGATCGCAACTGGACGGCACTATGCGGCGTTAACCTCAATGGCGCACCCTCGCGCGCGCGAGGGCCGGGGCGGCGCAGACCGCCGCGCTCTGGGATCGCTGCGGCTGGCGCCGGTTTTTTTTGATTTCGCTGCTGGGGTGAGGGCTGGGGTTCGGGCGTTGGCAGCTGCCGCCCCGCTGCGGCGGCGCCGGCTGCTGCGGCCGCGTTGGGTCGCGAGCTACGGGGTCGGCTTTGATTCCACCCCGATCGCAACTGGACGGCACTATCGGCGTTAACCTCAATGGCGCACCCTCGCGCGCGCGAGGGCCGGGGCGGCGCAGACAATAAAGGGAAACAAGGCGACTGCTGATCAGTCGCCCTTGCTTGAGCTTGAGTCCGATTCCAAAAGGACGTCTACGCGTCGGCAATTGGGTTGTGCAGGGACTCTATATCTATGCAGTCAAGGAACCGTCGAACTCTGACCTGTATGGGGCTTTCGATGTCAATCTCTTTTCGGATCTACTCCTTCTCTTTCTCTCACATTTGACAGAAGAAATACAGTCCCGGATGTTCCGAGGGGAATTCGCCGTTCGGCACGGATCATCCCGCATACTTGTATTCGGTGGGTCGATGAGACCCGGACCATGATGCAGTAATGCGCATCGGCGGCGAAGTTCCGGGCGGCGGCTCCAATCTTCTGGGCGGCTCAAAGGCCATGTCAGAGTACGGCACGCCGCTGCCTCGGATCGTCTTCTCGATGAGGCGCTGCCGGATTGTCGCGAACTCGCACTTGGCGAGCGGGCTGGTCTGCGGGATCGCAGCGCGCACGGACTTCCTGCGCATGCCGGGCCACCCTGCGATCGGCTGGCGCCGGCGTTCGCCTTGTGACTTCGATCGGGGCGACCACTGAGCTCGGGCCTGAGCAACGGGGTCGGATTCGAGGCCACCCAGCTCGCAACTGGATGGCACTAGAGCGGGATGATCTTAGCTTGAATCGATTCTGGATTCCCAAATCAGGCTGGTTCTGATTTACCGTGCTGGCTGGGAAGGAGGCCAGCACGGATGGGCAAACCGTATTCTATCGATCTTCGCGAGCGTGTGGTTGCGGCTGTTCTGGCTCGCGGGCTGTCCTGTAACCGGGCGGCCAAGCAATTCGGGGTGGGTATCAGCACGGCGATAAACTGGGTCGCTCGTGTGCGGGAGACCGGCAGCGTTGCGCCCGGCAAGATGGGCGGTCACAAGCCGAAGGCGATTTCGGGTGAGCATCGCGTCTGGCTGTTGCGGCGGATCCAGGACGGCGACTTCACCTTGCGGGGGCTGGTGGCCGAACTCGGCGCGCGCGGCCTCAAGGTCGATTATCGGTCGGTCTGGGAGTTCGTCCATGCCGAGAAGCTGAGCTTCAAAAAAAACCGTGGTGGCTGGCGAGCGCGATCGGCCCGACGTCGCGCGGCGGCGAGCGCAGTGGACCAAGTATCAAGATCGCGTCGAACCCGAGCGCCTGGTCTTCATTGACGAGACCTGGACCAAGACCAACATGGCGCCGCTGCGGGGATGGGCGCCGTGCGGCGAGCGTCTCATCGCCAAGGTCCCGCATCGCCGCTGGACGACCACGACCTTCCTGGCCGCCTTGCGCCATGACCGCATCGATGCACCGTGGCTGCTTGAGGGGCCGATCGACGGCGAGAGCTTCCGAACCTATGTCGAGAAGGTCCTCCTGCCGACGCTGCGCCAAGGCGACATCGTCATTCTGGACAATCTCGGCAGCCACAAAAGCAAGGCGGTGCGCACACTCATCCGCTCGGCCGGCGCCAAGCTGCTCTTCCTGCCGAAATACTCGCCCGACCTGAACCCGATCGAACAGGTCTTCAAGAGAGTTATGGCGCGCAACCTGAGCCCAGACTGCTCGGCGAGCCACGAGGACGGCGGCCCATCGTTGAGATTGCCCTTGCCCCAGAATTGGAAGCGGATTGACATTGAGCCGGGACAACCTCAATGCATCGGAGTTCGAACCGTCAAACGTTGCGGAGGCTTCGGGTCTCCGCTTCGTCGAGTTCGAACGTCTCGGGATCGACCGCCACGCCATACAGTTCGCGCGCCTCGGCCACGCCGACATAGCCTTGGCGCACATCGTTGACGACCTCGTCGATCGCTCGCTCGAACGGTGATCCGTACCCGCCGCCGCCGCCCGACTGGATGCGGAAGGCGTCGCCCTCTTTGAGATGCGCCACGAGGACCTTGGCGTTGGGGAAATCGGTCTTCCAGTTGCCGCCAAGGCGCAACTCGACCCTGTTGCCCATGCCCTCAAGGCCGCCGTCCAGGCCCCAGGGTCGGCAATGCGCCCGGTCGATCTGCGTGTTGACCGTGATGTACGATCGCGCGCGGACGTCGCGGACCACGCCGAGGCCGCCGCGATGCTGGCCCGCACCGCCGGAATTCTCCACCAGCGCATATCGCTCCACCACGATCGGGAATTTCGCCTCCGCCTGCTCGTTGGGAGAATTGTGCGTATCGCCGTCGTTGATGCAGACGGTGCCCGACATGCCGTCTTCGTTGTGCTTGGCGCCCCAGCCGCCGCCGAGCGGACCGAACGATCCGATGAAGAACTCCATCCGCTTCGGATTGATACCGTGGAAGGTTGGCGCCAGCAGGTCGGCGTGATGCCCGGCGATCACCCGGTCGGCGATCGCCGGCTGCAGCGCCTTGAAGATCGTATCGACGATGGTCATCGGATACGTCATCCACCATCGCATTGGGGCGGGACGCGTCGCGCTCACGACGCGGCCGGGCGGAACGATCACTTTCAGGCTGCGGAACGAGCCGTCGTTGATCGGATAGTCGGTCGGAGAGGTGAGGCATTTATACGCGACCTGCGCACAGGCATAGCCGGTGGTGATGCCGGAATTGTAAAATCCGCGCACTTGCTTGGACACCTCGGTCAGGTCGACCGTCATCTCCTCGCCCTTGACGGTCACGCGCACCCGGATCGGCACGCGCGTGCCGATATCGAGGCCGTCGTCATCCATGAATGACTCGGCCTCGTAGGTGCCGTCGGGGATGGTCTTCGTGTGCGCGCGTGCATTGACTTCGGCACGGTCCATGATGGCGCGGATGGCCTTATCGACGGCGTCCCGGCCATAGCGGTCGAGCAATTGCAGATAGCGCCGTTCGCCGGTCGTTACCGCGGTGATCTGCGCACGCAGATCACCCATCGCGCGGCTCGGGATGCGGACATTTTGTTGGATGATGTCGACCAGGGTCTGATTGACGCGGCCCTGATCCTGATACTTGACGATCGGAACCTGCAGTCCCTCCGCGTAGATGTCGGTGGTCATGCCTCCGATCGGGCCGCCGATGTCGAGCCAATGGCCCATGCAGCAGGAAAATCCAGCGAGCTTTCCTTTGTGAAAGATCGGCAGCGTGAAGGTCATGTGGTTGAGATGACTGCCGGTGATGTATGCGTCGTTGGTGACGTAGATGTCGCCCGGCTTCATGTTCTCGATGCCGAAATGCTTGATCTTCGCCTTCACGGTTTCGGCCATGCCGCGAATAAACATCGGCAGGCCGATACCGATCGATACGGTCTCGCCTTCGGGCGTGAAAAGGCCGGTGGTGAAATCCAGCGCTTCGTAGATGATGATGTTATAGGCGGTGCGCATGAGATTGGTCTTCATCTCTTCCGTCACCGCGATCACGCCATTGCGGATGATCTCCGTGACGACGGGATCGATGGCGGGAGTGCGCGGGCGTGGCGCGACCGTTTTTCTTTTCTTTGTCATCGATGCGAATCCCTCTCAGATGTCATCATCACCGGTCGCCCCCCACAGCGATCCTCAGATTTCCGTACTCGTCCACCGTCGCTGTGTCGCCGGCCAGCAGCACGGTGGTGGAGACGTGCTCCTCGATCAGGGCCGGACCGGAGATGCGATTGCCGGCGCGCAGGTCTTCGCGGCGATACGTGGGCGTATCGACGAAAGCGCCACGCTTGCCATCCTCGGCGAAGTACACCTTGCGTTTGCCCGTGGACGCGGCCTTGGCGGGAACTCTCGTGCCGCGGGCGATCTTTTCTTGCGGCGGTTTGCGCATCAGCCCGGTGACGGTCGAGCGCAGGCTGACGATCTCGGCGCGTTCGTCCGGCGCCGAAGTGCCGTAGCGCAAGAGATGCATTTCGTCGAAGTGCCGCTTGATCGCCTTGCGATCCTTTTTGGTGAACACCGTCATCGGCAGGTCGACGGTGACGGCGTGCTCCTGTCCGACATACCGCATGTCCATGGCTCGTTTGATGAGGATGCGGCTCGGCTTGACGGAGGTCGACGCGATGGCGGCGCGGCCCTGATCCTCGAGCGACCGATACACCGCCTCCATGTCGTTGAAGTCGGCATCTTCGAGCCTGGTGTACCAGGTGCGCACATAGTCGTAGCGCAGGTCGGAGAACAACATGCCGAAGGCCGAGAACACGCCGGGCGCATACGGAATGATCACCTTCCGGATGCCGATCTCGCGCGCGACCTGCACGGCATGCAACGGGCCGGCGCCGCCGTAGGCGACGAGCACGAAATCGCCGGCATCGAGCCCGCGCTGGGTGGTGACCCCCTTGACCGCATACGACATGGCGGTGACGGCAATCCGCAGAATGCCGTCCGCGGCGGCGGTGACATCCATCTTGAATGGATCGGCAATGTGGGTCTTGAGGGCACGCTCCGCCGCATCGACATCGAGCGCCATCTCGCCGCCGAGAAAGCGGTCGGCCCCCAGGCGCCCGAGCACGAGGTTGGCGTCCGTCACGGTCGGCTCAGAGCCTCCGCGTCCGTAGCAGGCTGGGCCGGGCATCGCGCCGGCACTCTGGGGGCCGACGCGCAGCGCGCCGTCCTCGATCCGGGCTATCGAACCACCGCCGGTCCCGACCTCGAAGATATCCATCATCGCCAGTTGTACCGGCAGCGCTTTGTCGTAGCCGCCGATCAGGGCCTGCGTATTGGTGAGCGCTTCGCCTTTGTAGATGACGCCGGCCTTCGCGGTCGTGCCACCCATGTCGAAGGCAATGGCATTGTCGATTTTGAGCGTATGGCAAAGCGCCTTTGTGCCGATGACCCCCGCCGCCGGCCCGGATTCGAGCATGCGGATGCATTGGTTCTGCGCCTGCTCTGCTTCGTAGAGGCCGCCAGTCGACTGTACGACCAGGAAAGAGCCGGCGAAGCCGGCGCCGCGCATATGCGCATCGATCTCGCCGATATAGCGCCGGACCTTTGGCCCGACATACGCGTTGGCGACCACCGTCGAGCAGCGTTCGAACTCGCGGTATTCCTGGCTGAGTTCGTGTGATGCCGACACGAACATGTCAGGATGGTTACGCTCCAGAATTGCCTTGGCGCGGGCTTCGTGCTGCGGATCGGCGTAACAGTTGAGGAACAGGATCGCGGCCGCCTCGACGCCCATTGCCTCGATGCGCCGTCCGAGCGCGGCGACTTCCTCTTCGTCGAGCGGCTTGTCAACCTCCGCGTCGGCAAGCATGCGCTCATGCACTTCGAAGCGCAGCGCGCGCTCGACCAGCGGCACATGCTTCCTGAAGAACAGGTTGTAGGCATCCGGCCGGTTGATACGCCCAATCTCGTAAATGTCCCGGAAGCCGGCGGTGATGAGCAATGCGGTCTTCGCGCCGGTGCGTTCCAGGATCGTATTGATGGCGATGGTCGAGCCATGCAGGAACAGCCCCGCGGAGGCATAGTCGCTGCCTGCCTTCCGGACTCCGGCGCTGATGCCTTCCACCAGATGCTCCGGCGTCGACAGCGCCTTGCCGAAGGTGAGGGCGCCTGTCTTCTCGTCAAACACCGTGATGTCGGTGAAGGTGCCGCCGATATCGGCGGCGAGGCGCAGCCTGGCGGGTGTGGATCGTGTTTGTTTCATCTATGGCTCTTCAGTCGTATTGTTTTGCGCATCATCTCTGCTGTCATTCGGGCGCAGCGGAAGGCTTTGGACCGGCAGGCTCTCTGGCAGTGATGGAACGGTCCCCGCTGTGCCCCGCGCCCTGCCGGGCGCAAGGACGACGCATTCTCAAACATCCTATGCCTCACGCGCGCATCGTCAGGCAATGCTCCGCCGGGAGGTGAAGACAGACCTCCTGGCCGCGCTTCAGGGTCGTGGAGGGATGCAATTGCACACGGATGCGCTGCGCGCCAACGGCTACGGCGCATTCGACCAGATTGCCGAGATAGATCACGGTCTCAACCCGGCCTGCGACGATATTCGGCCCCGCCGCAGCCGCCGCCTCCGCGATGCGGATATTTTCCGGCCGGATCGTCAGCGTGACGCTGTCGCCGGGCTCGCCCTGGTCGAGGCTGACAGGTCAGAGTGCCGACCGCGGTCTCCACGCCGTCGTGGCTGACGATCCTGCCGCGCAGCATATTGGTCTTGCCGACGAAATCGGCGACGAAGGAGCCGGCGGGCCGCTGGTAGATGTCCGTGGGCGGACCTTCCTGTGCGATCACTCCGTCCTGCATGACGCCAATCATGTCTGACATTGTCAGCGCTTCGATCTGCTCATGCGTCACGAACAGCGTGGTGACCCCAAGGCGCTCGACCACGTCGCGCAGTTCCTGGCGCATCTCCTCGCGCAGCTTGGCATCGAGATTGGAAAGCGGTTCGTCGAGCAGCAGCACGCGCGGCTCGGCAACCAGCGCACGGGCGAGCGCCAGCCGCTGTTGCTGCCCGCCGGAGAGATACGGCGCCGGGCGCTCCTCCAGGCCTTCCAGATGGACCAGTGCCAGAGCCGCCCGCACTTTGTCGCGCATCGTCTCGCGCGAGGGGCGCGGGCTCTTATGGCGCAGCGGGAAGGCGACGTTATCGAACACCGTCATGTGCGGCCAGATGGCATAGGACTGGAACACCATGCCGATGTTCCGCGCATGTGGCGGCGCAAAGATATTGCGCTCCGAGGAGTAGACGACCTCTCCGCCGACCGCGATCTCGCCGCGATCGGGCTGCTCGAGCCCGGCAACGCAGCGCAGGGTCGTGGTCTTGCCGCAGCCGGAGGGACCGAGCAGTGTGTAAAACTGGCCTTCCGGCACATCGAGCGAGACCCCGCGCACGGCCACGTGCTCGGCTGCCGCGCTGCGATAGGTGAGCCACAGGTCGCGGATGCGGATCATGACGCGGCGCCCGTCCGCACCATCGCGGCGGGCGAAGCCACCAGCCCGACGCGCCGCGCGACCAGCCAATAGGCGAACAGAAACGGCACCATCAGTACCAGCATGATCAGCGTGGCGGCCGATGCCTTGCCGTAGGACGAGGACTGCACATAGCCCCAGACCAGCACCGAGAATGGCAGGTTGTTCGGCACCGACAGCACGACCGGCAACGACAGCTCGCGATAGGTCAGCAGCGCAATCCAGATCCAGGCATACAGCATGGTCGGAGCGAGCAGGGGCGCCAGCACCGAGCGCAATACCCCGCCGGTGCCTGCGCCGCTCACTTGAGCGGCCTCGTCGAGTTCGCGATGGATCTGGATCATCGCGCTGTTGGTCATGCGGGTGCCGTAGCTGAGACGGGCGATGACGTAGACCAGCACCAGGATCCAGATCGTGCCGTAGATCGGCACAATGCGGTTGAGTACGAACAGAGCCAGCAGCAGCGCGGCGATCGAGAAGACGATCGGAGGCACCGTGACGGGGAGGAAGGCGAAGAAGTCGATCACGCCGCGCCCGCGGATCTTCGAGCGCAGCACAACCCAGGATACCGCGACGCTGAGCGCGACCGTGAGGGTTGGGACGACCAACATCAGGATGACGGTATTGATGATGCTGCTGGTCAGCAACTCGGTCGGGATGTCGTGGAAGTTCTTCCAAGATAATTGCGCCAAGGCTGCAACCGACGGCGTCTGCAGGTAGGGCAGACCGGCCGCCCAGACCAGCATCACAAGTGGGAGGGCTTGGCTTACGAGGAAGTAGGCGGCCACGAACGCGACCGCCCAGCTCTTGCCGCGCCCGAGCGGCAAGATGCGCGGCCGGTAACCTTTGCCGGTGATGACGGCGTAGCGCGGCGCTTGGCGTTGCACCAGCCGATAGCACCAGCTCAGGATGATAGCGAACACCACCATGATCATACCGAGTGCGGCGACGTTGCCGTATTCCGGCAGGCCTTCGGTCGGCGTGAGCGAAAAGAAAACATAGGTCGAGAACGTGAAGATGCGCTGTGTCATGCCGAGGATCGCCGGCACGTCGAAGGAGGCAAAGCAAACGGCCGAGACGTAGATGCCCGCCGCCAGGAGTCCCGGCCACAGCACGCGTGCGGTCACGCGCATCACCGCCTGCCATGGCTTGGCGCCGCTCATGGCGGCGGCTTCTTCGAGCGCCGGGTCCATCGAGCGCATGACGATCGACGTCATGATGAAGGCGAGCGGTGTCAAGCTCAGCCCCTCGACCACGCCCATCCAGACGATATTGCCGATGTTGAATGGCGCCTGACTGAGCCCGAACAGCGACATCAACGCCAGATTGATAAGACCGATGCGCGGATGCAGCAGGAATACCCAGCCGAGCGCGACGGCGAAGCCGGGAATCAGCAGCGCGACCGTCATCAGGGTGAACACGACCGGCTTGCCGGGAAAGTCGGTGCGCTCGATCAGCCAGGCTATCGGGAGCCCGAGCGAGAAGGAGACGATCAGCGTGACGGCCAGGAAAGCGAAAGTGTTGCGGATCACCCGATAGGTGAAAGGATCGCCGAATATCGCGGCGTAATTGGCGAGCGTGTAGCTTAGCTTGGCATCCCCCGGCGCGCCCTCGACGAAAGAGAGCCAAAAGATGGTGACGAGCAGCATCGCAATGGCCGCGCACGCGAGCAGGACCAGCGCAATGAGTACGGCACGCGTGACATCGCGCTGGCGCACGTATGAGGCGAGAGGTGTGGAGCGGTTCTCAAAGGTGGCAGCCGTCACGCTTGAAGGCCTCTCGGCTGTCGTTCAGGACGCGCCCGAAGGCGCGATCCAACCCATTAGGTCCGCATCATTGCGTGATTCGAAACGCGCCCAGGGGGCCGGGTTCGATTTGTCGCTTCGCTCGCCCCCGGGCATCAGCCGAATTCACCGATTGCGGATGATCTTGATAAGCTCGCCGTGTTCCTTGGCAATTCCCTGATTGGTTTTCCACCAACTGATGTCGACATCGGTAAACTTCACGCCTTTGGCGCGCAATGCCGCGATCTTCTGACCAGAGTGGGAGCCTGGATAATTGTCGAGGTCCTGTCCGTAAAGATCCCATACGACCTTCTCCTGGCCCTCGGCCGAAGAGATATAGAGCGTGTAAAGGATTGCCGCGTTGGGGTGCGTGGTGTGCGCCGGGATCGTCATATAGGCGTATCGCCTTTGCGCCATGTCGCTGACGATGTGCGTATCGAGAATGCCCTTGCCGCGATAGCGCAGGCGGTTCTGTGAACCGCCGCTGCAGTCGAGGACCAGCGCGGGGGTTTCGCCGGAGGCGATGCGATCCTCAGCCTCGCAGCCGATCAGGCCGGCGATCTGGGCCGACATTTTGCTGATGAACTCCTTGGTCTTTTCGAAGCCCCACTTCGAGTCGGCGAGCATCACGTCGAAGCCGGCCAGAAATGGTGTGGTCACGAACTTGCCCTTGTATTCGGGCTTGAGCACATCGCTGATCACATTGATCTGCGGCACCCACGTCGCGACCTTCACGTTGTAGTTGATGCCCGGCAAAAAGGTCATGAAGCGCAACGAGGTGCCGTCGCCCTCAACCAGCTCCGGCTTAATGCGGTCCGGCATCAGCTTAAGCCAATCGACCTTCCGGTACAGGCCGCGAGCGAGATAGGGCGTGATCTGAACCGGCGTCGCCACATAGACGTCGCCCGAGGCCGGTTGCCCAGCCTGCTTCTCTTGATAGAGCGCCGCAGCAAGGGGGGCGAAAGCCGGCCCCGGCACCCACTGCACGTCGAGATCGACGCCGAACATCTTCTTGATACCCGCCTGCGCGACCTTGGCGCCGTCAGCGGCGCCATTGACGCTTGTGGTCGAACGCAGCAGCAGCTTGCCTTCCTTCTTGGCCCCCTCGATCACCTTGGCGAGCTCGGGATTGGCCGGAGCAGTCTGGGCTCGTGCAGACGGCGCTGCGAGCAGGCAGCCTATCGCCAAGGCGCAGAACACTGTTGTGAAACTCGGCTGCATGCGGTTCCCTCCGGGTGCTAACGGGCTTCTCGCCCCTTATATTCCAGTGAGGCTAACACGGTCCCGGTGCGGCGGTGAACTGTTATCATGGTCGCAGTGATATGCTGGAGGGGGCTCGGTGCCGGTAACTTCAACCTTGGTACATGACCGTCTTTTACGCAGAGACGACCTCCCGTATGGTCGCAGTCAGGTTGTCGATGCTTGAGGATCGAGATTTTTGGGATGCGGAAGCCGGACTTGAAAGACCGACGCAGGCTGGCAAGGGATCTGGCGGAAATGTGGAACCGCATTTCCGGCCATTACCTTTCCGCCGGTCTCGGCTGCTCCTGCTGCGCTGGCGGTGTGGTCCTGCAGGCATCTGATTTCGAGCTCGACATTATAGAGTTTCTCATCAGCGACGCTCGCAAGGCAGGTCTCACAACCTTCGAATCTTTCCTTAGTGCTGCGGCTCGCCGCGGCGATGACCGATACAGCCTGCCAAAGCTCATTGATGCGATTGCGGAAGGCGACCATTCGGCAGCCGGAAGTCACGAAGAGCTTGAATTTGCCCTCGCGCGGCTTCGACCAATCCTTTCTTCGATTGAAGCGGCTCAAAATGGCGGGCGGTTCGCCTGCGATTGAATACGGGCATCGACATCTCGATGGACCCTACAGACGAATGGATGGTGCACCAGGCGTTTCATTACAAATGGCCGCGAAGGGAACTTTGGGCCGTCGCGGCATGTATCTCCCGACGGTCGCCTGGCAGGCCGCGATGCGGAGTTTGAGCAGTTCGCGGCGGATGCGGGGCGCACCCCGCGCCGGATTGGCCGTGCTCATTTGGGGATCAGGGAGGCTCGGCTGCGAAGGCGGAGGAAAGCGCGGAAAACGAAAATTGATAAGATCGCGATCATACCAACAACGGCAGGGTCGCCCAGGAAATTCTCCAGGTTTTGCCGGCGTTTTGAATTTTTGAATAGGGATAGGAACCGATCGTGACAAGGGCCATGCTGAACGAGAAGATCAGTTGAGCTTTCGTTTCGACATCTCTCGATCGAGCCCTTCGATGAGTTCCTCGAAGTCCCTGAGGGCATTGAATTGAGGCGATCCCGCTAGGTGGGGTGTGAGCACTGTGTTGCTGAACCGTAAAAGCTCGTCATTGTGATCCGCAGGCTCTGCATAGAGAGGATCTAGCGCGAAGCCGCCGACATTTCCCGTCCGCAATCCTTGAACGAGGGCCGCCCGACTAACGACATCAGGGTTGGAAACATTGATGATAAACGCGCCTGGCTTCATTTGAGCCAGTTCGTCGTAGTCCAGGAGATTTCTCGTTGCTGCCCCTCCTGGCAACTGCGGTACTACCCAATCACTTTGAGCGAGTAACGTTTGCAACGAAACATAAGTTGCGGAGAGTTCGTGCTCCTCTGCGGGAGGCAGACGACTTCGCTGATGATATAGAACGCGCATACCAAACGCATGGGCGCGTATTGCTATCTCTCGTCCGATCTCACCCAGTCCAATGATTCCGAGAGTCGTCTCGTTGAGCATACGAAGACCTGAGAAGCGTCCATAGTTGCCACCAGGTGTGTGCCGCCTATCGAACGGGCGGTAAGGCTTCCCCGCGGCTTCCAGATGTTCGATGCTTACGACGCCGCTTAGTTGGTGCAGCCTGCGAGCCAGCGCGAGCATGAGACCGAAAACGTGCTCAGCACATGCGATGTTTGCTCGCCGTCTAAGGGTCAACAGTTTGATGCCGCGCGCGACGCAGGCATCCACGTCGATGTTGCGCACCGTTGCGCCGAACTTCTGGATGATTTCAAGCCTGGGAGCAGCGCCAATGTCGACACTGGAGATTTCGAACGACTCGACTACCAGAACGCAACACTCTTTTAGATTCGCTCGCATCTCGTCGCGAGACTTCACTAACCTTACGTCAGCGGGATGCAGCGTGTGGACGCGCCGCCGCAATCGCGAAAGCCAGCCGTCAAAGTCCGGCTCGTCGTGCGCCATGAAATCCGCAAACGCATTCCGCCGATCGTCGCTCGAATTTGGATCGAGGATTACGGGTATGAGTCGCGTGAAGGGGTCATCTTCGACAACGATCACCGGCCGATCAGGCAAAAAAATCTCCCGCAATTTCTGCAGCGTTTCTTGCGTTGGCAAAAAAGCACCGCCTGCGGAAATCGTATCGGGCGAGCCGTCGCACTAGTCAATAAAAAATATTCCTCGTCGATATAGATAGGTGACAGCTACCGTGATGCTCATCGCACGAATGCGGTGACGGAACGCCGGACCCTGGGAGTTGTCTCGGCAAGAACGCCGCAAGGGGAGAGCCGGCGTCAGGAGCGACGCGGCTTTGAGAATAACGGGAGCTTGAGACTGAGGTGCGATAAGACGCCGACAAAAGTCGCTCGAAATCCGGCATCGACCTCCGGGTTCTCGAAATATCGGCGCGCCCCCGCGCTAGCGGCTAGCGGAATTCCAGACTAGTATTTTCCTAAAGCGGACAATGGCTAGGGCGGACAGTGCCAGCCGCTGGCCCATAGCCGGCATTCGGAGGAATAGCCCATGAGCCTTGCGGAAATTCGGCCGTCTGGCGCGCCTGTTGACGTTCCCGGCGCTGACGAACTCGTCGCGCGCGCTCGGCGTCTTGCGCCCAAACTGCGTGAGCGGGCAGTCCAGGCCGAACGCGATCGCAATATCCCGCGCGAGTCAGTTGAGGAATACATTGCGTCGGGCCTGATCCACACGCTTCAGCCCAAGCGTTGGGGAGGTTATGAGCATGACCACGAGGTGGCGTTCAATATCGCTGTCGAACTTGGCCGCTCGACTTGCGGGTCCTCCGCGTGGTGTCTGAACTATCTCAGCGATCACGCCTGCATCCTGTCGCATTTTCCCGAAGAGGCGCAGCACGATGTCTGGAGCAGGGACAAAGCCGCCTGCGTCGCTACCTCGGCGGCGCCAACCGGAAAAGTATCGGTGGCGCCAGGCGGTTATCGTCTTGACGGCCGCTGGTCCTGGTGCAGCGGCTTGCGCCATTCGCAATGGATCATGATTGGCGGGTTGGTTCAGCGTGAGGGTGAGGATCATCCTGACATGCGACTTTACCTCGTGCCGGTTTCACAGGTGAAGCAGGACGACACGTGGTATTGCGCCGGACTGCGCGCGAGCGGCTCGAACACGTCGGTGCTGCACGACGTATTCGTGCCGGAGCACCGCAGCGTGTCGTTCTCCACGCTACGCGATGCGCATTCTCCGGGCTCCGAGGTCAATACCAACCCGATCTATCGCGCGCCGTTCATCGCGGTGCACTCCTATGCGCTGGTCGGTCCTGCGCTCGGCCTGGCGCGTGGCGGCTACGCGGATTTCGTGCAATGGACGCAGCAGCGTTACCTTACCTATACGCAACTCAACATCGCCCAACATGTGCCGGTGCAGATACGCATTGCCGAAATCGCAGCCCAGATCGACGCGGCAGAGCTGTTGGCGCGGCGGGCGCTCGAAACCGCTCGCAAGAACTACACCGGCATGACCTTGGAAACGCGCACGTTGCTGCGGCGCGATTTCACCTATGCCATGCGGCTGCTGCGCGAGGCAATGGATGGGCTGGTGAAGATCAGCGGCTCAAGCGGGTTGATGGACGGCAATCCAGTGCAACGCTGCTGGCGCGACGTCCACGCTATCTCCTCGCATGTTGTCATGAACTGGGATGTGCCGGCAGAAAATTTTGGGCGTAGCGAGTTCGGGCTCGGCCTCAATCCCGCCTATCCGATGTTCTGAAGACGATATCACCGGCTCCGTCTGCGAGCGAAACATCCGGTAAGCTGTGCGACGATTGTCAGGGTGCCGTCTTGCCCGTAAGCATTTTTTTACCGCGGAAGGAAAGCAGCATGGTATCGATGGCGACAGCGCAGGACGAACGCCGAACGACCAATCCGATCTTCAACGATCGCAAGCTCAAGCTTGGCACGTTCGGTACGAACTTGGATCGCGGTTGCGCGATTTCGACCATCGATGGCGTACTGGAGATCAACTGGCCGAATACCCTGGAGTTGGCCAAGACCTCCGAGGAAATGGAGTTTGAGGCGCTGGTGCCAATCGGGCGCTGGCACGGCTTCGGCGGCCAAACCAATTTCAACGGACCTGGCTTCGAGTGCTTCTCCTGGGCCTCGGCAATCGGGGCTTCGACCCGGTACTCCGGGATCTTTGCCACCTCGCATGTGCCGACGATCCATCCGGTGATGGCGGCGAAGCAGGCCGCCACCATTGATCACGTCACGGGTGGCCGTTTCGCCCTCAACATCGTTACCGGCTGGAATCGTCCCGAAATCGAGATGTTTGGCTCCCCGCTGATGGAGCACGACGAACGCTATGATTGCGCAGTCGAATGGCTGCATATCCTCAAGCAGTTGTGGATGCGCGATGAGCCATTCGACTTTGAAGGCCGCTTTTACAATATCAAAAAGGGCTATCTGGCACCAAAGCCCATCCAGCATCCGTTCCCGGCGGTGATGAATGCCGGCGGCTCCGAGCGCGGTCAGCACTTTGCGGCCAAGCACTGCGACATGGTCTATGTCGTGTTCGGCTCCCACAATTTCGATGACTGCAAGGCCAAAATCGACAGCTATCGCCGACTCGCTCGCACGGAGTACGGCCGTGACATCCAAGTCTGGAGCTACGCCTACGTGGTGCAGGGCGAGACCGAAGCGGAGGCGATGGATTACTTTGATGAATACGTGAACCAAAAGGGCGACTGGGAGGCGGCCGACAATCTGGTCAATACCATGATCGCCAATGCCAAGACGCTGCCGTCCGAGGTGCTGGCGGAGATGAGGAAGCATTTCATCGCCGGCTGGGGCGGCTATCCGATTGTCGGCACGCCGGAGCAGATTGTCGATGGGCTCCTCACCATGTCGAAGATGGGGCTCGACGGCACGTTGCTCAACTGGCCGCGATATATCGAAGACCAGCGCTGGTTCAGGGACAGGGTCTATCCCCTCGTGCAGCAGGCGGGCCTGCGCTAAGCCTGTCGTCGATGCGGTTTCCAGTCGCGCCACTCGTCGAGATTACGATCAGGAGCAGCAGCGCGCGATGAACGCCGCCGGTCTTAGCAGCACGTCCCAGAATTTGCGCCACGTCAGCATCCGGCGCCCAGTGCGATGCGAGCCCAAGGAAGGTTTCCGCCGCCCCGTTGCGGCGGAAGCGGCGCGGTCGTGATCGGCCGCGGCTCCCTCCTTGCAAGCCTGCAACATGACGCCATGCTGCGCCCTATTGGGGTGCAATGTTGTTCTTCTTCATCACCTCGGCCCACAAGGCAGTCTCGCGCCGAATGCGCTCGGCGAAGGCCGCGGGCCCCTCAATCTGCACGCTCAGCCCTTGCGCTTCGAGCTTGCCCTTGATTTCAGGAGCGTTCATCACATCGCGCGTGACAGCAAAGAGCGCGTCCCGCGTGGCGTCAGGGACGTTCCGCGGCGCCAGAAGTCCATACCAGGATGCGACGTCGATGCTGGGGAACCCGGATTCTGCCAGGGTTGGAATGTTCGGCACAAGTGAACTGCGGTTCGCGGTTGTCATCGCCAATGGCGTAACCGTTCCAGCCTTGATGGCGCCGAGAGCGGCCGTCAGGTTGGTCGCAAGCAAATCGACATGGCCGCCGATCAGATCGTTGAGCGCCTGCGACGAGCCGCGGTATGGAACATGGATAAAGGAGACCCCGGCAAGGCCATTCAGCAGTTCCATCGTCAGGTGGAGTTGGCTTCCCACTCCCGGCGAGCCGTAAGTCACACGGCCGGCTTTGGCCTTGGCGATTGCCTCCGCTATCGTCGAAACCCCGAACTTGCGCGACGCCACGATGACGTTCGGCGCGGTCGCCAGCAGCGCGACCGGCGCGAAGTCGCGCTCCACGACAAAGGACAGGTTCTTCAGAAAGGTCGGATTGATCGTCAGATTGCCGGCCGGAATCAGCAGCAGCGTCGCGCCGTCGGGCTTCGACTTGCGAACGGCTTCAATGCCGATGTTGCCCGCACCGCCGGTCCGGTTGTCGACGGTCGCCGGTTGACCTGACCTTGTCTGATACTCGTTCGCCAGCATGCGTCCGAGGATGTCCACGGGACCGCCGGGAGTGAACGGAACGATCAAAGTCATGGGCTGGAGCGGAAACCCGGCGGGAACGTTCTGTGCGTCGGCAGCGATCGGCACACAAAGAAGCGATCCGGCACCTGCGACGAAAGACAGTACAGTACGGCGAGTGAGGGTCATGTCTCAACGATCCTTCGGGCTCATGTTTCCTGGCGGTGCAAATTCATCAAATCCAAGGGATTTTACCGTTGAATCGCGGATATGCGAGCAGGATTTCCTTCCAATGCCGATCCTTTGCGCGACTGCATGAATTGTAATCACTCTGATGCGGCGAACTTGTGCTTTCTAGACGCTCATCTCCGTGAGTTGATTGGTAGCTTACCGTCGGTGGGGAGCACTGTTACGCAAAGCCGCAGATCTCGCCCGGTTATGCGCCATGATTAAGAGCCCGCAGGACTGACAAATGACACGACATTTTACGCTCCCTCTGATGGGGATTGCGCTGGGATGCCTGGTTTGCTCCGGGCAGGTTGTGCTCGCCCAACCATTGACCTCGCAACAGCAGCTAGCTTTTGACGTCTATAAGGAATTAGTCGAAATCAACACTGTAACGGGAACCGGAGACACCGGGCGCGCCGCCGATGCAATGGCCGCGCGGCTTACCGCCGCCGGCTTCGACAGCGCGGATGTTCGGGTGTTCAAGCCCGCCCCGCGCAAGGGTAACCTGGTGGCGCGACTGCGCGGCACGGGCGCGCGCAAACCGATCTTGCTGCTCGCGCATCTCGACGTGGTTCCGGCGGCGGCAGCGGACTGGTCGATCGCTCCGTTCAAGTTGACCGAGAAAGACGGCTACTACTACGGGCGCGGGACGAGCGACGACAAGTACATGGCGAGCGCCTTTATCGCGAACCTCATTCGCTACAAGCAGGAGGGCTTCACACCCGATCGGGACATCATCGTGGCGTTGGAAACCGACGAGGAGATTCTCGACCGCGACGCGTTGGGAATTCAGTGGCTGCTGAAAAACCATCGCGAGTTGATCGACGCCGAATTTGCGCTGAACGAGGGCGGCGGCGTAGGCCTAAAGAATGGCAAGCCAATACGCAACACCGTCCAGACCAGCGAGAAAGTATCGCTGACCTATACGCTGGAGGTGAAGAGTCGTGGCGGCCACAGTTCGCGGCCGACGCGAGACAATGCCATTTATCGTTTGGCTGAAGGCCTTGCGCGCCTTTCGAAATTCAACTTTCCATTCAAACTGAATGAGACGACCCGCGCCTATTTCGAGCGCATGGCCGAGATCGAAGGGAATCAAACGGCTGCTGATATTCGTTCGGTCATATCTGGGCGTTCCGATCCAACTTCTCTCTCGCTTGTCCGACTATCCGCCAATCCTGCCTATAACGCGCAGTTACGCACCACCTGCGTCGCCACCATGCTGGAGGGCGGTCATGCGTACAATGCACTGCCGCGGTTCGCGCGTGCCACCGTCAACTGCCGCATCATGCCGGGCGATCCGACGGATGAAGTCGAGAAAACGTTGGTACGCGTTCTCGCCGACGATCGGATTTCCGTCACGCAAGTCGGTGAGCCAGTCGTGAGTCTTCCGTCCGCGCTGCATGAGGAGATTGTAGGTACAATCGCAAAGCTCTCTGGGGAATTCTGGCCGGGCGCGCCGATTGTCCCCACCATGAGTGCCGGCGCAACCGACGGCAGCTATCTGCGCAATGCCGGAATACCGACCTACGGCCATTCGGGTCTCGCCAGCGACATTGACGATGCGCGCGCGCACGGCAAGGACGAGCGCGTCCTGGTGAAATCATTTTTTGATGGACAGGAATACCTGTATCGCCTCGTCAAAATGCTGGCGGGCGGCAGACAGAGCGAGACGACAGCCAGATGAGGAGCAATGAGTTATGAAGACAATGTTGGCCAGGACCGGCGGACCAATTCTGGCTTTGCTTCTCCTTGCCGGTCATGCGCAAGCTCAAAATGCCGCGAGCGCCGAAGCGCGCCTCAAACAATTGAACATCGCGCTGCCGCCGGTTTCCACGCCGAGCGCGAATTTCGTCAATTTCGTCCAGACTGGAAAGCTGCTGTTTCTCGCCGGAAATACGCCGGGGGCGTGGCCGCACAAAGGAAAGGTCGGCAAAGATCTGACGGTCGAGCAGGGCTACCAGGCGGCGCGGCAAGCCGGGGTCATCATGCTTGCCAAAGTGCGGGCCGCGCTGGGCAGCCTCGACCGGGTCAAGCGCGTCGTTAAGGTGCTAGGCATGGTCAACACCGCCGACGGCTTCGTCGACCAGCCCAAGGTGGTGAACGGCTTCTCCGATCTCATGGTCGAGGTCTTCGGCGAAGAGATTGGCAAGCATGCCCGCTCGGCTGTCGGCATGGCGGGACTTCCCGGTAACGCCGCCGTGGAGGTAGAGATGATCGTCGAGGTCGAGTAGCAGGTAACGAGCGAGGTTAGCCATGGGGGGTACGCGTCGGGATTTTCTCCGGCAGGTTGCGCGCGTCGGCGGCTATCAGGCGACCTACCTCACCATGCAGGCGATGGGCGTCCTGGGCACTGTCGGCGCTGTTGCCGAGCCGATCACGTTGCAAAAAGGTGCCGCGCACGGGACCAAGGTGATTGTGCTCGGGGCCGGCGTTGCCGGCCTGTCCGCCGCCTACGAACTCGGCAAAGCCGGCTACGATTGTACGGTGCTTGAGGCCCGCGACCGCGTCGGCGGCCGCAACTGGACCGTCCGGCGCGGGACGGCGATCGAGATGACGGACGGTTCGCGACAGGTCTGCGAATTCGATCGCGGGCTCTATTTGAACGCGGGTGCGGCTCGGCTGCCCAGTCATCATCAGGCCGTGCTTGGTTATTGCCGGGAACTCGGCGTCACGCTCGAGGTCGAGATCAACACCAACCGCGGTGCGCTACTGCACAATCCGAGCGGCCAACGAGGGCAAGCCGATCGAGCTGCGCCAGGCGATCAACGATATGCGTGGCGAAATCTCCGGGTTGCTCGGCAAGGCAATCAACCGCGGCGCGCTCGATCAGGAACTGTCCGCTGATGACAAGAAGCGCATGCTCGCGTTTCTCCAGCAATACGGCGATCTCTCGCCGGACCTGATTTACAAGGGCTCGACGCGAGCGGGATATAAGACGCTGCCAGGTGCGGCCGGGCAGGCCGGCGTGAAGCGGGATCCGATGCCGCTTGGGGTTTTGCTCGATGCTGACATGTGGACTGCCATGCTGTTCGAGGAGAGCTTCACGCAGCAGGCGACGATGTTCCAGCCTGTCGGCGGCATGGATCACATCGCAACGGCATTCGCGAAAAAGCTTGGCGACGTTATTCGGCTCGGCAGCGAAGTAAAGGCGATCCGCCGCACGAGCAGCGGCGTGAGTGTATCCTTCACCGACAAGCGTACCGACGAAATTCGCACGCTGGAGGCCGCGTTTTGCATCGTGACAATTCCGCTTCCTGTCCTGCAGGGGATCGAGACCGATTTCTCTCCCGACTATCGGGCGGCAATCCGCAGCATCACTTACGGCAACGCGGTCAAGATCGCGTGGCAGTCTCCGCGGTTTTGGGAAACCGACCATCAGATCTACGGCGGCATTTCCTGGGTCAAGGGTCCGACGACTTTGGTGTGGTATCCGAGCGCTGAGCTATTTTCGGCCAAGGGAATTTTGCTCGGTACCTATGCCAATCGCGAGCACGCGGACGAACTGACAAGAAAACCAATCGATGCGCAGTTCGAAATGAGCCGCGTGGCGGTTGAAGGGCTGCATCCGGGCCGTGGCCAGGAGCTGGAAAAGCCCTTGCTGGTTGCGTGGTCAAAGGTGCCCTACAGTCTCGGCATCGCGGCTCGCTATCGGGCGGATCAGGAGCGTGAATATACGCTCCTGAATGCGCCGGACGGTCCGTTCTATTTCGCCGGCGAGCATCTCAGTCAGATCGGCGCCTGGCAGGAAGGCGCGATCCTGTCCGCCCGGCGGGCCATCAACATGATCGACAGCCGCCGACGCGCACAGCAAGGGGTAAAGTAATAAGCCCGAGACCTGACGATGTTTAGCAGTGAACGATATGGACAAGGTCGTGGAGCGCTCGGGTCGGCGAGCGGTGCGCTTGACAGCACGAACAGGGATCCAAGGCCCAGCCGAGGCGATCGACGAATTCAGATCAGGTGCCGTCGCCGTGCGTGACGCTGCAGTTCATTTGGGCGGCGATTTGCGAATTCGCCACGGAGGGCGGTCACTTGAGCCGTTTTGCAGCCTCCTGGATCAGGCTGAGATCGGAGTGCGCCTTGACGTCGAGCTTTGACTTGATGAAGCCCATCTCGAAGGTGGTATCGACATTGCGCTGCAAGGCAGCGAGGTCGGGCATCATGCTCGGGTCGCGATAGTAGTCTTTCTTGGTGAACAGCCAGGTGAACCGCTCCGGCGGGGCCTTGACCATGCCGCCGACGATCTTTGTCACTTCGTCGTGGTTCTTCGGGTCGAGGTACCAGCGTTCGATTCGCATCATGTCTTCCATGTAGTCGACCAATGCGGCACGGTTCTTCTCGAGCCAGGGTCGCCGCGCGGCCCAGACCAGGAACTGTGTCGGGCCCATGCCCTCGGTCTGGTCGTAGAGAGGAACGCCGATCTGGTTGAGCAGCGGGTTGATCGCAAATGGCATCACCGCCGTGACCAAGTCGGCCTTCTTGTCGTTGAGCATTGCCGGCATGGTCGGAAACGGCGCCTCGATGACGGTGTAGTCGCGCTTGTCGATCAGGCCGTGTTTCTTCAGTCCCGCCTTCATGGCGATGTCGACGCCGGCGCCAACCGAGTTGGTGGCGAGCACCTTGCCCTTGAGGTCTTCGATCTTCTTGATGCCGGAATCCTTGCGGACGAAAAACTGGTTCGAGAAGTAGCCGGACACGCCGTCGCGGAATTGGTCGGAGATGACGCGCAGATCGCTCATGCCGGCATTCTCGATGGCGGTGCCGAGCGTCGAATAGGCGAGGGCGGCGATTTCCAGGTCGCCGGTGGCAAGCGCCGTGATCATCGGCGGCGTTCCCTGATAGCGCACCGCCTCCATGACGTAGGATTTGCCCCAGTGCTGGGCCAGGTCCTTCTTGGCGACCAGCAACGGCTGCCAGTCAATCGGCACCACGTAGGAATTGCGGATCAGCAGCGGCTCGGCGGTGGCAGTGCCGGTTGCGGCCATCGCGATCGCAAACGATGCAATTACGGCTTTCAAGCCTTGCATGACAATCTCCTCTGAACTCCAGGTGCGCGGTTTCCGGAAGGACCGGCCAGCAACGATGCAGGGTCTTGCGTTTCGCAATTGCCGTCAATCGAATTTGATCCTCGGCAGCCTTGGCGACCGCGGTATACTTCGAAATGTCTTTGGCGATCCGGTCGTGGAACGTGGCTCCGGTGCTGCCGTCGGGGATGAGACCGATCTGCTTGATACGCCCCACCACCTCGGGAAACTTCAAGATCGCCATGACCCCGACTCAAGCTTCTTCACGATCGGCTGCTGGCGTGCCATTGGGCGCGGCGAGACCGATGATGCCTTCCGCCAAGACGTCGCCGGCCTCCCCGGTATAAACACGAGATTAAGCGCAAGACGCGCTTTGCTTCGAATAGATGTGCGAAGCTACACGAACACGCACGAACTATTGCGGCTTCAATCCCGCAGCCTTGGCGATCTCGGCGTTGATCGCGATTTCCTTGTTGACGAAGGCGCTGAACGCCTCGGACGTCATCGGTTCCGGTTCGCCGCCAAGCGCGACGATCTTGTCGGCCACCTGCTTGACCTTCAGCGCCGCGACAATCTCCCGGTTCAGCCGATCGACGATCGGCTTCGGCGTCTTGACGGGAGCGAAGGCGCCGATCCAGAAGTTATAGAGCGCCGCCTTCAGCCCGGCCTCCTCAAGCGTCGGTACGTCCGGCATCAGGGCGAGCCGCTTGGGCGAACTGATCGCCAGTACGCTGATCTTGCCGTCCTTCCGCAGCGCGATCGCATTCAGCGCCGGCGCTGGATAGATGTCGAGGCGGCCGGCAACCATCTCGTTCATGCCCTCGGGTGTGCCCCGGAACGGCACGTGGGTCGCCGGGAATCCGGCGGTCAGCCGGAAGCGTTCCATGAACAATTGTCCGGAGGTGCCGACGCCAGCGGTGCCATAGAGGATTCTGCTGCCTGACTTCTTGCCCGCGTCCACCAGATCCTTCATCGTCTTGTACTTCGCGGCAGTTGCGATGACGAAGGGAATGCTCGCGAGCGCCGAGATCGCCGCAAGATCGTCCTTCACGCTGTACGGCAACTTGGCGTAGGTCGATGCCACGACCACGTGAGAGGTCGAATTTACCAGCAGCGTGTAACCGTCCGGCTCAGCTTTGGCGACCATGTTCGAGCCGATCGTCGTACCGGCGCCGCCGCGGTTCTCGATCACGAAGCTCTGCCCGACCTGTCTACCGACCTGATCGAAGACCGTGCGCGCCACGATGTCGGTCGCGCTTCCGGCGGAAAACGGCACAACGACTTTGATCGGCTGTTTGGTCGGCCAATCATCCGCCCTTGCCATGACTGAGGTGATGAGCACGGCGAGCGTCGCCAAACCCAGGGTCCGTGTGAGCGACCATCCTTGCATGGCTATTCCTCGCCTTATGTGGCACCCGAGCGTCAGCGGCATCCGCACCGATGATTGAGTGAACTCGTTGCCCGCTTCTTATCACAGAACGCTCGTGCAGCCAGTCCAAGATCGATGGCCGTGCTGCACGCGTTCACGCGGCATTTGATGCCATGCGTCCGTTGGTCACACAGCGTCCGCTATCGAAGATATCCTCTTGCTTGACGAGAACCTCGGCATTCACAGCTCATCGTTCCAGCAAAGCGCGATAGCAGATCGCTGAGCCAGGTTTCTGCGTCCCACGGTCGCCGTCAATCGAACTTGATGTGGGCCGCCTTGGCGACGGCGGTATACTTCGGAATGTCCTTGGCGATCCGGTCGTGGAATGCGGCTCCGGTACTGCCGTCCGGGATGAGACCGATTTGCTTGATGCGCCCTGCGACCTCGGGAAGCTTCAGGATCGCCATGACCTCGGACTCAAGCTTCTTCACGATCGGCTGCGGCGTGCCCTTGGGCGCGGCGAGACCGATGAAGCCTTCCACCACGACGCCGTCGATTCCGACCTCCGCCAACGTCGGAACGTCGGGAAGCTCCGGCAGGCGCGTCGCGCCCGTGGAGGCAAGCGGCCGCAACTTGCCGGACTGGAAGTGGGCCATCGCCGGACCGGCATCGGCAAATGTCATCGTCGCCTGTCCGGACAACACGGCGGTGACGAGTTCTGCGCCGCTCTTGAACGGAATGTGCTGGAACGGCGTGCCGGTCTTCTGCTTGAACAGCTCCGTGGTGAGCTGAAAGATCGCGGACGTGCTGGCGTAATTGGCCTTGTCCGGATTGGCCTTGCCCCACGCGACAAGCTCCTTGACCGACTTGATCGGCAGCGACGCGCTGACTGAAAGGACGAGATGATAGAGCGCGAGATTTGAAATCAGCTCATAGCTCTTCAGCGGATCGTAGGGCAGTTTTGAATAGACGGCGGGATTGATGACCATCGAGCCGGACGGGGCGACGAGTAAGGTGTAACCGTCGGGCGCCGCGCGCGCGACCATGTCGGCGGCGATCGTACCGCCAGCGCCCGGTTTGTTTTCCACGATGACCGGCTGGCCAAGACGTTCCTGGAGCTTCTGGGCGACGAGACGCGCGATGATGTCGTTGGACCCGCCCGGCGAGAGGCCGACGATCAGCCTGATCGGCTGCTTCGGATAGCCTGCCGCAGCGTCTGTTTGAGCAAGAGCCGGAGCGCCGGACTGTAGAAGCGCTATTGCGCCCGCCATGGCGATACCCGCCAGCCATTGGGGCAGGCGCACGAATCTCCCGAGCAATCTCGTCATGAAGTCCTCCCAAGAATTATTGTTCGTTAAGGATGGTGGCCGCTATCTTCTCCCCGATCATGATGGTTGGCAAGTTGGTGTTAGCGCACGGCACGTTCGGCATGATCGAGGCGTCGGCGACGCGGAGACCTTGGACGCCGATCACGCGACCCGACGCATCGGTGACGGCGAGCGGATCGTCGCTCCGGCCCATCCGGCAGGTACAGGACGCGTGCCAGTGGCCGAGCGCGGCAGAGCGGATCCAGGACCGGCAGGTCTCTTCGTCGTTGACGAGGTCGTCGACCGAGGGTGCGTCGGAAATGATCGCGCGGATTACCGCGCGCCGTACGATGGCCGAGGCGTCCATCGCCTGTGCGCCGATCCAGGTCTGCACCGCATTCCAGCGGCTATACATCGCGAGCTTTTGCGCATAGTCCGAGAAACTGATGGGAAATACCTCCTCGACGTTCTCCTGCACGGCCGGGTGAGCCCTGAGCTTTGCCAGCAATTTTACGCCCTTCACGATGCGGACCATGTCGCGCTCGTCCGAGCACATGTTGAAATCGATGTCGGGCGGCGCGCCGGCGGCTGCCGATGACAGCCTGACTTCGCCCGTTGAGTACGAGCGGTTGGCCCACATCATGATGATGCCGAGGCGATGACCGATAGCGTGCCATTGCGCCTTGTTGGTCGGTATCACGTACATGTCGCCGGGCGGACAGCCGTCGAGGCCTGACGACCAGCGCAGTCCCGCAAACATCTGACGCCGCAGGTCGGTGGGCAGCCGGGCGGGACGCTTCAGGAAGCAGCCGAAGTTGACACCTGGGTGCTCCATCAGGTGTTTGCCGACGCCGCGACGATCCGCGACCACCTTGATGCCGTGCGCGCGAAGCTCGTGTTCGGCGCCGATGCCGCTGCGCATCAGTAGCACCGGCGACTGCAGGGCGCCGCTTGAGACGATGACCTCGCGGGCGCCGATCTCGCGCTCGCCATCCGCGCCGCGCACGCGAACGCCGGTGCAGCGGCCGCCGTCAAACAGCAGTCTCTCCACCTGCGTGTCGCCCAGCACCGTCAGATTGGGTCGGCGCCGTACCTCCGCGGTGAGATAGCGCCACGCGGCGCCCATACGCATGGTGTCGGTGTGGCTATAGGCGACGGGGAAGAAGCCATCGTCGAACCGCGCGTTCTGGTCGCGCGATATTGGACCAGCCCTCGTCTTCGATGGCCTTCATCACGCCGCGGGTGAAGCCCGGCCAGCGCTCGGGCGCGTATCGCTGCAGACGGATCGGGCCGTCCTTGCCGTGCAGCGGTCCGTCGAAATCCGTGTCGGTCTCGAGCTTCTTGAAAAACGGAAGCACGCCCTCCCAATCCCAACCGGTGGCGCCGGCCTCTGCCCAGCCGTCATAGTCGGACGGCAGCCCGCGATTGGCGGCCATGCCGTTTATGGAGGAGCCGCCGCCGATGACTCGGCCCGCCGGATAGCGCACGCGACGCCGTTCGTCTGGCGCATTGCCCGGTTTCGGCCCGTACGCGGCCTTGAGGCCACTCCACACGAACCGCGGGTCCGCGTAGGCGGTCGCGGCGAAGATGTCGAGAATCTCCGGCGGCTCCTGCCCAGGCGGATAGTCGGTGCCAGCCTCAATCAACAGTACGCGGACGGAATTGCGTTCGGAAAGACGCGCCGCCAGCGGGCAGCCCGCAGAGCCCCCGCCGACGACGATATAGTCGTATTCTTCGATAGCCGCCGCCACACGCCCCTCCTAGTGCACCTGAACGACCATGCTGCGGCATCGGCGAGCGATACGCAACGTATGGGTGATCGTTCGGACAATTTCTGTTCTGTGCAAGCACACTACCGTAAAGTGGAGACCGCACCGTTAAATGGAGACTGACATGCTTTCGCATGGGATCGATGGTGGCCATTAGCTTACGATGCGATGCGCAAACGATGGCGAACGTGATTGCCGCGATTTCCAGATGACAATGACAAATCCGAATTTGTCGCGGTGCAATATTCTCAGCTAGTCCGGCAATACCGGCGGGCGAGCAAGGCCCATAAAGCGAAGCATGCCGACGAAGGCCTTTAGTCGCTCGGCGCGATAGGCCTCAACATCGAGGCCTTCGTAATCGAGGAATCCTTTGCCGGTCGTCAGCCCGATTTTTCCCTCGCGCATATTGCGTTCGATGATGTCCGGCGCGGCGTAACGCGGACTGTCGAGCGCCTTGGTAAGATAGCGACTGGCGTAATACAGAATATCGCCGCCGCCCCAGTCGATGAACTCGATCATACCCAGGACAGCAAATCGGAAGCCAAATCCGTACTGGATCGCTTTATCGATTTCAGCGGCAGTTGCGACGCCCTCTTCGACCATCCGCGCGGCTTCGTTCATCGCGATCGCCTGAATCCGCGGTACGATGTAGCCCGGCCGTGCAGCGCAGACGACGGGAATCTTGCCGATGTCTTCGAGCAGGTCCTTCAGGCGTTGCGTTACGGCGACGTCGGTCTTCGCACCGGGCGACAACTCCACCAGCGGTACAAGATAGGCGGGATTGAGCCAGTGGGCGTTGAGAAAGCGTTCCGGATACGCCACTGACTCCGAAAGATCGTCGACCAAAATGGTCGATGTCGTCGAGGCGATGATCGGCGCAGGTCCGGCAAACGCAGCCGCGCGCGCGAGCGCCGCGCGTTTGAGATCGAGCACCTCAGGCACGCCCTCGAAGATGACAGCGGCGGACGACAATGCGCGCTGCGCCTCGCATTCGGGTACGACGGAGACACGTCCCGAAATTTGAGCAACCGCGCGTTCGTCGAACAAGCCAAATCGCGCCAGGCTGGCGAGCGTGGTGCGAACCTCCTCACGTACCGCATTGGCGAGCCGTTCGAAATCCGGAGTTTCGCGCGGCTTGAAATCGACAACGATGACGTCGTAGCCGGCATAGGCGAATACGACTGCTATACCGCGCCCCATCCGGCCTGCGCCGAGGCAAACGATCCGTTCGCGACCGCTCATGCAAAGCCGTCGCGCAGAAGCTGTTGCAATTCAGTCCGGTCGTATTGACCAAGCCCCATGCCCTGGAGCGTGCGCCCGGTTCGCATGAAATCCTCCCCGCAGATTGCCCCGCCAATGGATAGAAAGGCACCCGCTAGCGGCATCGCAACGCCGGCCAGAGCGGCGACCGACAGCCAGAACGAAAGTCCCATCCGGGTGTCTTCCAGCATATAGCGATGCTGCGTGAGTACGATGTGTTCGCGCCAGTCGCCAGAGTCGGTGAGACGGTCATGAGACCCGCGGCCGTACATCCACTCCTCGCCCGTTTTCGCGTAGTGGTGGGCCAATGGAAAATGCGGCGGGCCGTAGCCGAGCGCCTCACGAAGTGCGATACGTTCGCCGTCGAGCGCGTCGGTCACGCGCCGCGTCGCCGGCTGCGTGCCTTCCTTGTGAATGTCCCAACGATCGAAGTGCTCCAGTGGAGCGGCGTTCATGATGATCAATGGCGGATGGATCACCGGTCCTGCATTTATCAACGCCGCAGATAGTGCATCGCCGCAATCCTCGATGACGCCCGGGAATGCCTTGGCGATAACGGCGATCGCGTGATCCTTCATCGTCAGCGGAAAGACGCCGGTCGGAAGCCGTTTCGCGCGGATCGTAATGGCGGATTCGAATGGCCCATGCTTGCGCGTGAGCCAGGGCAGGGTTCCGGTCTCGGCGAACGCAACGCTTGCCCGATTTCCTGAATCACGCGCCGCCTTGGCAAGCAGGACGGAGCCGAACGTCCCCGGGGGGAGAAACACAACCTGTCCTTCGGATAAATGCGGCGCCAGCCGGAGTGCGATATCGGCCTGCGCGGTAGCCGGGGTTGGACAAAGGATAAGCTCGGCGTCGCGCACCGCGGCCCTGATGTCGGTGGTGATCAGGGCGACAGCGGCCTCACGTCGGCCCTCGAAATCCTTGACGAGAATCTTGCCGCCGGCCGCCCGATGTGCCGTCACGGCGTCCATGTCGCGCCGCCAAAGCCGGGTCTCGTGGCCGGCAAGCGTGAAATCGGCGGCGGCCGCAAACGAACCGTTACCTCCCCCTAGCACGGCAATACGCATTCAAGCTCCTCGGCAGTCGCTCTTCGTCGCTATGGCCCGATGGACGGGGTGACGCCGCGCACGATCCCGATGCTTTGACTGAAATCGCGAGCAATCGAGTCCCAGTTATAACTACGATGAGTCGCGCCGACCAAAGCGTCGCGCAGAATCACCTGCATGGGATGCGTGTTGAATGCCCAGCGCGATCCGCTGATCGCGCAAAGACGTTCGACCGCCTGCTTTGACAGGCGGATCATGTACGATGCCATGAGCCGGTTTTGGGCAATGTCGGCGTCGCGGATCGGTTCGCGCGAATTGACCAGGTCGTCGCTTTGACGCAGATGCGTTTCGAAGATCATGTTGGCCGTCCTCACCTCGGCCGCACTTTCCGCAATCCTCTGCTGGAGAATTTCAAGATCATCGGGGACGGCACCGGATTTGATCCGGCTTCGCAGCGTGTCGGTAGTGACATCGAGCGCGCGGTTGGCCAGGCCCAGAATGACCGGCGAGATGGAGAACGCGGTCAGGTAGCGCCGCGGCGCGCGGCATAACGGGTAGCCGGGATGCACACGCACACCCGGCGCCGTACCGTTCAGGATGTCATCGTAGCGGACCGAGCGGTGCGCCGGGACGAACACGCCGTCCACCTTGACGCTCTTGCTTCCGGTCCCGACCAGACCCATCACGTGCCAGTCGTCCACGACCTGGACCTCTGAGCGGCGGACGAAGAAATTACGAAGTTCGCGGCGGCCATCGCCATCGTCGAAAGCGGCCGTCAGGAATACCCAGGAGGCATGATCCGATCCGCTGAGGTAATGCCAATCTCCGCTCAGGCGATAGCCGTCGCCGTCTTTCACAGCGGAGCCGGTCGGCACGATGGAAGCGCAAGCGAGCGCGGCGGGGTCTTCCTCCCAGATTTCCCTTTGCGCCTCTTCTGGAAAGGTGGCGAGCACCCAGAAAAGCTCTTCAATGACGGCATAAACCCAAGCGCTCGATGCGCACCCACGCGCCAATTCCCTGGTGATCCAAGCGAAGGTGCCGAAATCGAGTTCGAGGCCACCGAAACGGGCTGGCTGCATCACGCGAAAGAGACCGGCGCGGTGAAAATCAGCGATGGTGTCGTTCGGCACACGGCGGTTTTTCTCGGTGTCGGCCGAGCGCGAAGCGAGCACCGGAATGAGTGCGCGAGCACGCTCCAGTCAACGCAGTTCTGGAATCACGACTGACCACATTGAGATTCCGGCTGTTCATGCGTCCACCTCGGCGTCGATCGTGTTGGTTTGGCCACCTGGACGTTCGCCTTATCCGGCGAACGACGCAAGGCGGTCGTGGCCACAATTGAAATCCATGGCAAACGCCGCAATGGCGGTCTTTTGCGTGCCTCCCAGTGGCTGTGCGGGTCTTTGATATTCATTTGCGGAGCCGTGCATGTTCAAGCCAGCGTTTTGTTGTGAAGCTCCCCCCGGGTACTCTAGGATCAAAGCTTCGAAGTGACTCGCGAGGCGGCTGGGCACCGATATGTCGATCGTCGATCAAGCAGCGGACATGCCAAGGCCGCCTGTTGCGCAACTGGTGTCCCGGGCAACCCGCATCGGAGCGCTGGCACGACGGGCTGCGGAGAAGACCGAAGCCGATCGGCAGGCATCGTCTGACGTCATTGCGCAGCTAAAGGACGCAGGCCTGTTCCGGATTCTGCAGCCGGCAGCCTATGGCGGTTACGAATACGGATTCGATGCGCTTGTCTCCGTCGTAGCGCCCGTGGCGGCGGGCTGCGGGTCTACCGGATGGGTGTTCAGTCTCGGCATCGTTCACCAATGGCTCATGGCTGCTTTTCCGAAGCAAGCGCAGGATGAGTATTGGTCCGACCCGGACGCAATCTCTGCCGGTTCATACCCGCCGGTCGGCAGGGCTGTTCCCGCCACTGGCGGCTATCGCCTGTCGGGCGTGTGGAGTTTCACCAGTGGCTGCGATCATGTGCAGTGGCTTTTCCTGGGGGGAATGATTCCTCCGGCAACGGAAGGGGCAAAGCCCACGCCGGCATTCTTTCTGCTGCCGCGCAGTGACTTCGAACTCGACGACAACTGGTTCACCATGGGTCTCGCGGGCACCGGCAGCAAGAACACCATCGCAACAGATGTCTTCGTGCCGGCCCATCGGGTGTTGCCGATTTCCGATCTGTTGTCCGGAACCACACCCGGCGCAGAGCTGCATCAAAATCCGCTCTACCGCCAATCGATGCTGTCGGCCCTGCCGTTCGCCCTTGTTGCGCCTGTCCTCGGCATGGCCGAAGGCGCGCTCGCCGATTTCCTGGAAATGGCGAAAGGGCGCACAACGCGCGGTGCGGTGGCCGGCGGCAACAATCGCATGGCGGAGTTCGCGACGGTTCAATCCCGTGTCGCGGAGGCAACCGCCTCAATCGAGGCCGCCCGGTTGATGATCCTGGACGCGCTCGAGAAGGCTTTGGCTGCTGCGCGAGCAGGACAGCAAGCCGACCGGGATATCCGTCTGCGCAATCGTCTTACCCAAGCATTCAGCGTGCGTCTGCTGGTGCAGGCGATCGACGTACTTTTTCTGGCTTCCGGGGGGCAGGGAATCTTCACCGGCAAGCCGATCCAGCGCGCGTGGCGCGACGCCCATGCTGCCGGCGTTCACGTCAGCATGAACTGGGATGCGGTGAGCACGATGTATGGCCAGTACGCGCTCGCGCTCGAACCCAAAGGGCAATACTGAAGCCGTCAGATGCGTGGCTCGCGCCGGTGAGTGTGCGCCCCGGCGGGGAGAGTGCAAGCCACGCGTGCGGGCGATTACCTCGCGGTGCAAATCAAGCGGTGATGGAATTGTCGATGCTGTGCGGCGTCCATCGGCCGCACTGATGAAACCCATGCAGCTTGAGCTGTGAAATCGCGTAGACTGAAACCGGTATGAAACCTGGAGAGTGCGATGCCGAAACCTGAGCTTGAATTTTTCCCCGTCGACAATCTGCCGTGGGTCCCCGTGCCCGGCGCGCCCCCCGGCCATTACGAGAAAATTTTGACCGAAGACCCGGACAAGATGTTCGTCACGCGGCTGCTCAAGGTCGATCCAGGGTGCCGCAGCACCGAGACCTTCGTCCATGATTTCTGGGAAGAGGTCTATATCCTTGAAGGCACGCAATGGGATGGCGATCAGTTCTTCCAGAAGGGCATGTATGCCTGCCGGCCGCCTGGGATGAAGCATGGGCCGTATCGGACCGACGATGGCGTGATGACCCTCGAAGTGCGGTACATGCGTTAGCGGCTGTGAGCCGTTGAGAACGAAAGCTTGTCATCAATGACGCCGCCGAAGAAGAAGATCATCGCCAACGTGACGCGACTCCATCAATTGATGGATGCGAATGGTCTCGACGCCGTTGCGGTCCGCACCGGCGTCAATTTTACCTATCTCGCCGGTATCGCGTTGCCCGGCACGCTCGCGCGTCATCTCGACCTGGCCAACACCATCCGCGGCTTCATGCTGCTGTGGCCGCGCAAGGGCGAGCCCATCGTCGTTCTGGATTCATTTGCCGAGAAAGTGGTCCTGCGCGATTCGTGGGTCGGCAAGACGGTGGTCTACAAGGCCTACGTCGAATCGCTCTATACGCGCGTCGCGCAAGTGCTCCGGGATATCGGCCTGGCGAATGGACGCGTCGGCTTCGAACGGGATGGATTAAGCGCCAAGCACTGGGAGGAAATCCAGCAAGTGCTGCCGCGGTTGCAGATGATCGACTGCTCCCGGATGATGGATGAGGTGCGCTGGATCAAGACGCCCGACGAAGTCGCTCTGCAAAAGGTCCTCGCCGACCTGCTGGACGATGTCTACCTTGAGATCTTTCCGACGATACGTCCCGGTGAAAGCGAGCGGGACGTGCATGCCCGCATTGTCGAAAGCTGCATCCGGCAAGGCTTCGGGTGGGCCCACGGCATTTTGAATTCAAGCTCGAACACCGTGATGTATGGCGGCGAAGGCGACGTCCGGTTTCAGACGGGCGATTTCGTCCGCAACGACTACGTGGCGTATTTGCAAGGCTATGCCGGACATCAATCACGCCTTGCCATCCTCGGGCCGCCAACAGCCGAACAGCAGCGTGGCTACGATCTAACCTTGGATATCCATCGCAGGACGATCGAGCGATGCCGCGCCGGCGTCACAGCGGGTGAAATTTACGGCTTCGTATTCGACGAATTCAGAAAACGTGGCATCGACTACACCGCCTCGCTTGTCGGACACGGCATGGGTCCCTGGTTTCACCAGCAGGAGCCCGTTCTGCGCAGCGGCAGCGATATTGTAATCGAGGACGGCATGATCCTCGCAATCGAGCCGCAGCGTCTGCACTGGCACATTCAGGACCTGGTCGTGATCGAGCAGGGCAAGCCCAGAATGCTGTCCGACAAGTTCTCGACCGACCAGCCGTTCGTCATCGGCTGATCCAAGCGATATACGCGCCGAAGGGCGCTGTGGATTTCGCGGAGCTACCCTTCGGCGATTGCGCATTAATCCACGGCCTTGCCGGAGCCTTTACGGCATGATCGGCTTGTCGGGCAGGAAGCCGGTTGCGTAGACGTCTTCCGGCTTTGGCGCTTTTTCTTTCGGGAACCCGCCATTCTCGGTCATCCATTGCACCGAGGATTTCATCTTTTCGGGCGTAAACGATCCAATGCCATTCTTCTTGACGTCAGGAGTTACTGTCAGGTCTTCAACGATCTTCAGTTCCTCAACGGTGATGTCGTCATTCAATGCCTTGGCGGTATTGCGTTCAAGGACGGCAGCTTCCTTGGGGTTCTTGAAGGCGAACTGGTAGCCGCGCAGCGTGGCGCGAACGAACTTCTTCACGATGTCCGGATGTTCCTTCAAATAGGATTCCTTCGCGCCGATCCCGTTGGAGTATAGGTCGAGACCCAAGTCCGCCAGGAGCAGCGCGCTGACCTTTGCATCCTTGACGGCGCGCTCGATGCCCGGCTTCGACATGATGTAGAAGTCGACGGCGGGGATGTTGCGCGAGGCGAGCATCGCGACGCGCGCGGAGGGTTCGACGTTGACGGTCTCGAGCTTGTTGGGGTCGAGGCCGTTCTTCCGCATCATGGCTCTGGTAATATTCGAAACGAAACTTCCCGACCCCGTTCCGACCTTGAGACCCTCCAGCGACTTCAGCGTAGTCGCATTGGCGCCGGGGTTGAGCGAAAAGATCGTAAACGGCGCCTTCTGATAAATCACCGATACGACCTTCACGGTCGAACCGTTGGCGCGGGCGATGACCAGGCTAGGCACATCAATGAAGCCCAGTTGCGAAACGCCGCTCTCGACGCTCTGGATCGCCTCGGCGGTTCCTTTGGTCGGGACGATTTTGACGTTCAGCCCTTCTTCCTTGTAGTAGCCTTTTTCGAGTGCAGCGAAGATCGGGGCGTGACGGCCGAGGATAATGAAGTCGAGTGCGAAGACGATGTCGGTCATCTTCTGCTGCTGCGCCTGGGCAGGGACCGGAGAGATCACGGCTCCGCCGAGCAGGAGGCAGGCGGAACCGATCATAGCCGATATGAATTTCACCATGTTTGTTTTCCCATCTGGCTGTAGTTGACCATGTGACCGTGAGATTCACCAAGTTCGATGTTCGAACCCAACACGCGGCAAGCAAGATACGGGCCTGTTCAGACCTTGGGCCGAACGAGGCGGGCTCATCCCGCGGCGACGGCCACGGCTCCGAGTGTCGCGCGCACGGTCCACGCGGTTGAGAGCAGTCGGTTTCCTCAGCTCACAGGATGCCAACTCCACACCTGAAATCGTCACCGTATGAGCCAGTTGTGTCACGGGCGAGTTGCCCGCGGCGGGACGCTTTGGGCGCTTATGCCGCGCCGTTCATTCTCCTCAAGGTCTGCCCCGCGTCGCCCTCGCCTCATTGCTGCATCTGCGAAGAACGCTGCGGCGGCAAACTAACGCTGAGAAGACGCGAGACTCGGCGCCGGGTTTGGTGTAAAAAATCTCTCGCCGTGTTTCATTATTCGAAACAGAGTTTTGTATGTTGGAACAAAAGATGAGGGCGAAAAAGCCGCCCGCCCGCGGCGCTGGGCAGACCGCGAGACGCGTCGTTTCGTCGATACGCCCGGGTGCCGCACGGAAAGATACCGGCACGCTCGACCTCGCGTTGCGTATCCTCGAATTCCTTGCCGGACAGGGCGCGCCCATTGCGCTCACGGCCATTGCGCAGACATTCGCGGCGTCGAAATCGACGGTGTACCGCCATCTCAGCGCGCTGGCCCGTCACGGCTTCGTGCGGCGCGATATCAGCACGGGCCGATACGCGATCGGCGTCAAGCTCATGGTCCTCGGCGAAACATCGCGCGGCAACTTCGAGATCGTAACCGTCGCCCGTGATGCGTTGCTCAAGCTGCGGGATGCCACAGGGCAGGCCGTTTCGCTCTGTGCGCTGCTTGACGACGATCTGGTGGTGATTGATCTCATGCATGGCCACTCGGTCGTTGAATTCGCCACCCGTCCCGGCGCCCGGCTTGCTTTGCACGCCAGCGCACACGGCAAGATCTGGCTGGCATTCGGTCCGCACGGCTTGATCAAGAAGGCCCTGAGCGCACCGCGGCCGGCGTGGACATCGCACACCATCACCGATGCGAAGGTTCTCCTCAACGAGGTGCAGGCGGTGCGCAAACGTGGCTGGTCCACGGCGCCGAACCAAACCGTCATGGGCGTCAATACGCTGGCCGCTCCGGTATTCGATCATCGCGGCTTGCTGGTCGGATCGATCGCGTTTGTCGGCTCGACGCAGGTGATCGCGCCGAAGCCCGCGCCCGCGCAACTCAGTGCGGTGCTCGATGCGGCCCGCGGCGTGTCCCGCGACCTCGGCTGGAAGGGATGACATTGGCGTACTCGCTCGCGGTCGATATTGGCGGAACTTTCACCGATGTGGTGCTGCGTCACTCGTCGGGCGTGCTGACCGTCGACAAGGTCCTGACCACACACCACGACTTGCTGGAAGGGTTCTTCGCCGGCGTGTCCAACGTGATGAAGGCGGCGAATATCGCGCCGCGCGATGTCGACGGCGTCGTGGTGCATGCCACGACCATCGTCACCAACGCGCTGATCGAGCGCAAAGGCCAGCCGACCGCGTTGCTGGTCACGGAAGGCTTCCGCGACATCCTGCATATCCGTAACGAGCATCGCTATGAGATGTACGATCCGCAGATCGAATTTCCCGATCCGCTGGTGCCGTCCGAACTGACGTTCGGCGTCTCCGAACGGGTACGGGCCGACGGTACGATATTGCGCAGGCCAAACGATAGAGAAGTCGAGACGCTGGCCGAAGTGCTCAAGGCCAAAGGTGTGGCCTCGCTCGCGATCTGCTTTCTCAACAGCTATGCCAATCCGGACAACGAACGCGCGGTCGGCAGGCAGCTTGCCACGCTGCTGCCGGATGTCTTCCTGACGCTGTCATCGGAGGTTGCGCCACAGATCCGCGAATACCCGCGCGCCTCGACCGCTGCCGTCAACGCCTACACGATGCCGATCTCGCTGCCATACCTGCGGGGGCTGAGCGACCGGCTCAAGCGCGAGGGCTTCCCGAATTCGCCGCTCATCATGCTCTCGTCCGGCGGCGTCGTCGGCGCCGAGACCGCCGGGCGCAATCCTGCGCGGATGATCGAAAGCGGCCCCGCCGCTGGCGCGCTGGCCGGCTGTCACTATGCCGAAGTGCTCGGCATCAAGCGGCTGATGTCGTTCGACATGGGTGGCACGACCGCCAAGGCCTGCCTGATCGAAGATGGCGAGCCGCTGATCACCGGCCTGTTCGAGGTCGACCGCCGCTGGCGCTTCAAGGAAGGCAGTGGCCTGCCCGTCACCATCCCGTCGATCGACATGATCGAGATCGGCGCGGGCGGTGGCAGTATTGCCCGCGTCGACAGTCTCGGCCTGCTCAAGGTCGGCCCCGACAGCGCCGGCTCCGCACCGGGTCCGGCCTGCTATGGCCGCGGCGGCACATCGCCGACCGTCACCGACGCCGATCTTGTGCTTGGCCTGCTCGACGCCGACAATTTCCTCGGCGGTGACATGAAGCTCGATCGCAACGCTGCCGAAGCGGCGGTCGGCAAGCTCGGCGAAGACCTCAATCTGTCCGGCATTCAGGCGGCACGCGGGATTTTCCGCGTCGTCACCGAATCGATGGCAGCCGCGGTGCGCACCCACGCCACCGACCGCGGGATCGACTGGCGCGGCATGCCGCTGTTTGCTTTCGGCGGGGCAGGCCCGGTCCACGCCTGCGAGGTGGCGGCATTGCTGCAAAGCTCGGAGGTGATCGTGCCGCCGCAGCCGAGCGTGCTGTCGGCCTTCGGCACGCTGGTCACGTCGGTGCGGCTCGACCTGGTGCGCAGCGATCTGGTGCGCGTCAATGAGTTGGACTGGACGCGGGTCGATCGCATTCTCGGTGAGCTTGCGAGCGAAGCCACGGCGGCCTTGCAGGAGGCGGGCTGCGCCGAAGACTCCGTCACTTTGATCTTCGCGGCCGATTTGCGCTACGTCGGACAGCAGAGCGAACTGACCGTTGCGCTCGACGTCGATCCGCGCACGCATCATGACGCGAGCCGGATCGTCGATGTGTTCGCGCCGGCCTACAAGAAGCTCTACGGCGTCAATCCGTCTCATGTCCCCATCGAACTGGTCACTTGGCGGGTCACCGCGCGCGGGCCCATCATTCCGTTCAGCCGGGCGATGGACTCTGCCCACGACGCTCCGGTCAGCCGAAAGGCACGCGGGAGGTGCATGCCTGGAGCGACGGGCTTCGCGTGCCCGTCTATGATCGCAACACGCTTGCTGCGGGCCAGAGCGTCAAAGGGCCGGCCATTATCGAGGAGCGCGAGACCACGATGGTGATTCCGCCGGACTGGACGGCGACGGTCGACAAGATCGGCTGTATCTTTGCGCGCAAGGGATGAGGCGATGGACGGCGTCGAACTCGAAATCCTCTGGTCCAACCTGATCGGCATCGTCACCGAGCGCGCCAAGGCGTTGCAGCGCATCGCCTTCAGCCCGGTGGTGCGCGAGGCCGGCGATCTCGCATGCGCGCTGTTCGACCGGCGCGGCCGCATGGTCGCGCAGGCCAACACCGGCACGCCCGGTCACATCAATTCGCTGGCGATCGCCGGCGCGCATCTGGTGCGCATTTTCGCCAACAACCTGAAGCCGGGTGATGTGGTCACCACCAACGATCCCTGGCTGTCGGCCGGGCATTTCTTCGACATCACGGTGCTGACGCCGATCTTCGACGGCGATCGCATCCTCGCCTATATCGGATCGACCATTCATCACACCGACATCGGCGGATACGGCATCGGCGCCGGAGCCCGCGACGTGCACGAAGAAGGGCTCTGGATTCCGCCGCTGAAACTCTACAACGCCGGCGAGCCATGCCCGGTGCTGCATGCGCATGATCAAGTCGAACGTGCGGACGCCCGACGCGGTGTTCGGCGATCTGGCGGCGCAGGTCTCGAGCGGGCAGGCGGCGAGCGAGCGGCTGATCGCGATGTGCCAGCGCTACGACCTGGTCGATATCGAGCAACTGTCCGATGAGATCATCGAGCGCTCGGAGGCCGCGACCCGAGCGGAAATTTCCAAGCTCAAGCCCGGCACCTTCCACGGCGAAAGCTCGTTCGATGTGCCGGGCGGACAGGTGATCACGCTGAAATCCGCGGTGACGATCGATCCGGAGGCGGGCGAGATCCTGGTCGATTTCACCGGCTCGACGCCGCAGACCACAAGCGGCATCAACGTCGTGCTCAACTACACGCACGCCTATTCGACGTTCGCGATCCGCTCCTGCCTCAATCCCGACCTGCCCAATAACACCGGCAGCCTCGCGCCGATCAAGGTTCATGCGCCGGAAGGTTCGATTCTCAACTGCCAATATCCGGCGCCGGTCAATGCCCGCCACGTGGTCGGCATGTATGTGCCGATGCCGATCCTCAAGGCGCTCTATCATGTGATGCCCGACCGCGTTCTGGCCGAGGGCTCGGGCGCGGTGTGGACGATGCAAATTCAGGGCAAGCGCGCCGACGGCCGGCCCTTCACCTCGTCGATGTTCAACTATTCGGGCGGCATGGGGGCGCGCGCCACCAAGCCCGGCCCGAGCGCAACCTGCTATCCGACCGGAGTTGCCGCCGTTCCGGTGGAGATCGTCGAAGCCGTAACGCCCGTGCTGTTCGACCGCAAGGAGTTGCGTCCTGGTTCCGGTGGCGATGGCGCAACACGCGGCGGCGACGGCCAGATCATCCAATTCCGGCTACTGACCAAGGACGAATGGCTGCTCAACGCGGTGGCGAGCCGCGTCGAGGAAGGGCCCGAAGGCCTGGGCGGGGGTGAGCCGGGCACCGCCGGCAAATTCCACATCAACGGCGTGCCGGTGCGCGATCTCAAGAAGCTCACCCTGCAGCCGGACGATGTGGTCTTGTTCGAAACGCCTGGGGGCGGCGGCTACGGACGTCGCTGAACGCAAACAAGAACCGAAACGGAGGAAAGTATGACAACCAGGTTACTCATGGCGCTGGCCGCTGCGGCGGTATCGCTGTCGGCCGCACCCGCGGGCGCGCAACAGGTCTACAAGATCGGAATATCCGCAGGCTTGACCGGCTATGCCGCGACCGTGGACCGCGGCTGGCGCGACGGCGTCGACGTCGCGGCCGCGGCGATGAACGCCAAGGGTGGCATCATGGGCCGCAAGATCGAGGTCATCACTGAAGACAACAAGTCGGAGCCGCAGGAGGCGGTGACGGTCTATCGCAAGATGATCTCGTCTGACAAAGTCGAGGTCTTCCTGTCGGGCTGCGTATCGGCCGGAAATTTCGCCGGGGCGCCGCTTACGGTGCGGGCGCAAATCCCGATGGTGCTGTGTTCGATCCTGCCGCGGAACCCTGATCACGTGAAATGGGCGTTCACCACCTTGCCGCCGGCCGGATTCGAGGTCTCGACGCGCCTCGACTATCTCAAGAACAAGACCCAGATCAAAAAATTCGGCGTGCTGCACGATCCTTCGCCGTATGCCGTCTTGCAGAAGGACATCGCGCAGAAGACCGCGAGCAGCTACGGCCTCGAACTGGTCGGCATCGAGCAGTACAAACAGGACGACGCCGATCTCAGCGTGCAGATCAGCAAGATGCATGCTGCCGGCGCCGGCGCGATCCTCAAGATCGGCCTCGGCGGCACCACGCTCACCGCTGCCAAGAACATCAAGCAGCTCGGCCTCAACATGCTGATGCTCACGAGCATCGAGGACCTGGCGGTGTTCCGCCCGGTCGCGGAGGTGCTTGGCGACAAATTCTTCTTCGTCGCGTCGCCGTCGCAGGTTTACGACGCGCTGCCCGATAGCCCGATGAAGGCCGAAATCACCAAGTTCCTCGGACCGTGGAAGGCCAAGTACAAGGATCGCGATCCGAACTGGGGCGCGCGCGGCTGGGATGCCGTGCAGATCACCGCGTCGGCGATCAATAAAGCCAAGAGCTTCGAGGGCGCAAAAGTGCGCGATGCGCTTGAAACGATCTCCGGTTTCCAGGGCACCACCGGCGTCTACAACATGTCGCCGGCGCAGCATCAGGGCATCACCGTCAACCCGTTCCTGCTCGCGAGCATCATCGGCGGGCGCGTCATTGTCGTGAAGTGACCTCGGTTCTCGAGGTCCGGCAGCTCTCGGCGCGCTACGGGCGCGTCGAGGCGCTGCACGACATCAGCCTGTCGGTGTCGGACGGCGAGTTCGTGGCCGTGCTGGGCCCCAACGGCGCCGGCAAGAGCACGTTGATGCGCGCCATCATGGGGCTCATCGCCAACTCCGGCGAGGTGACGTTTCGTGGCGCGGCATTGCCACGCCAGGCGCCGGACGCCTGCGTCGCGCGCGGCGTCGTCCTGGTGCCGGAAGGCCGCGGCATCTTTGCTCCCATGACCGTCGCCGAGAACCTCGATCTCGGTGCCTATCTGCTCAATGACGCCACCGAGCTCGAACGCCGCCGCGCGCGGGTCTTCAAACTGTTTCCGCGATTGCGCGAACGGCTGGCGCAGGTCGCGGGCTCGTTGTCCGGCGGTGAGCAGCAGATGCTGGCGGTCGGCCGCGCGCTGATGGCGGACCCGAAAATCCTCCTGCTGGACGAGCCGTCGCTCGGCTTGGCACCGAAGGTCATCGACGAAATCCTTGGGACGCTCGCTCTGCTCAACAAGGAGGGCCTGCCGATCGTCCTGGTCGAGCAGAAGGCGCCGCTGGCGCTGCGACTGACCAGCCGCGCCTACCTGCTGTCGGTCGGCCGGCTGATTGCCGAAATCGATCCGCGCACCATCACGTCTCATGATGAAATCGCCCGCTATTATCTTTCGTGAGCTGCTGCCGCGCGGCATCGCGGCGTTGCCGTGGGCGATCGCCGGCGGAATGCTGGCCTATGCTTTCATCGCCGGCGGCTACTTCGTCACCATCATGTCGTTCGCGATGATCTACGCGGTCTTCGTCATTGGGCTGAACGTGTTCATGGGATTCGCCGGGCAGGTATCGTTCGGACACAACGCCTTCGCGGCGCTGTCCGGTTATGCCTCCGCCGTTTTGACCGCGACGTACTATTGGGATCCGCTGCCGGCGTTTGCCGTGGGCCTCGGCCTCGCGCTGCTGGTGGCGCTCGTGGTCGGCTGGCCGACGCTGCGGCTCAAGGGCCACTATCTGGCGATGGCGACGCTGGCGATCGGGCTCATCGTCTACGAGATCGCGGTACAGTGGCAGTCGGTGACGCAAGGCTACATGGGGATCTCGGGCATTTCGCCGCTCGGTATCGCCGGCTATGAGGTCGTGTCCGATCGCGGCAAGCTCTTTGTGCTGGTCGTCATCGTCATACTCGCGAGCGTCGCGGCTGCGCGCCTGCGCTGGTCTCGCTTCGGCCGGGCGCTCGCCGCCATCGCCGGCAGCGAGGACGCGGCGCGCTCCCTCGGCATCGACGTCGCGCGCTACAAGCTCGGCGCGTTCCTGGTCTCCGCCGCTTATGCGGCGTTGGCGGGCTCGCTGTTCGTGCATGTGGTGGAGTTCGTCAGCCCTGAAGTGTTCGGCCTCAACATGGTCGTGCTGGCTTTCACCATGCTCTATGTCGGCGGTATCGGCACCTTGGGCGGGCCCGTTCTCGGCGCTGTGATCGTCAGCCTGCTGCCGGAGATATTTCGCGGTCTCAAGGATTATCAGGACCTGTTCTACGGCGCGGGGCTCATCCTGCTGCTGATTTACGCGCCGAAGGGTCTTGCATCGCTCGGTAATCTCATGCCGCGCAGGGGGAAGGCATGACGCTGCTGTCGCTGCAGCAGGTGACACGGCGGTTCGGCGGGCTCGTTGCCGTCGATGCCATCGATCTTGAGGTCGCCGACGGTGGCGTCACCGCGGTGATCGGTCCGAACGGTGCCGGCAAGACCACGCTGTTCAACCTGATCTCCGGGTTCCGGACGCCCGACGCGGGCCGTATCGTGTTTGACGGCAACGACATCACCGCACGGCCGCCCGAGGCCATCGCGGCCGCGGGCCTGGTGCGCACCTTCCAGCTTGTGCAGCTTTTCCAGAATCTCTCGGTGCTGGAGAATATCCAGGTCGGCTGTCATCTCCACACCAAGGGCGGCGTGATATCAGCCCTTCTGCGGACCCGCCGGACCCGGCAGGCCGAGCAGGAGATCAAGACGCGAGCCCGCGAACTGCTCGACTTCGTCGGACTCGACGGCGCCGCGGAAGTCGAAGCGAGCGCGCTGGCTTACGGTCAACAGCGACTGCTCGAAATCGCCCGCGCGCTCGCGGCGCGGCCCAGGCTTTTGCTGCTCGACGAGCCCGCGGCCGGGTTATCGGCGGATGAGACCAAACGCCTGTCGGCCGCGATCCGCGCCATCGCCGAGCGCGGCACCACGGTGCTGTTGATCGAGCATGACATGAAGCTCGTGATGAACACCGCGGACCACATTGCGGTGCTGGATTTCGGCCGGAAGATCGCCGAAGGACCGCCCGCGACGGTCCGCGAAAGTCCCGCCGTCATTGCTGCCTATCTCGGGGTGAGCGATGCCTGATCTTTCTTATCTCCCTCAGATCGCGCTGTCCGGCGTCGCCGTGGGCTGCATCTACGGCCTGATCGGCATCGGCTTCTGCGTCATCTACAACGCCAGCGGCATCGTGAACTTCGCCCAGGGCGCGTTCGTGATGATGGGCGGCATGATCGCCTACAGCGCCTTGAAGACGCTTGGCTTGCCGCTGCCGGTTGCCGCGGCGGTCGCCATCGTGGCGGTGGCGGCAGCCGGTGTTGTCATCGAACGCGTGGTGGTGCGGCCGCTGTGGGACCGCAAGGCGACGATGTTCGTGATGATCCTCGCGACGCTCGCGACGCAGATCGTGATCGAGCGCCTGGCGCTGATCGTTGCGGGCGACCAGCCGAAGACGCTGCCGCAGTTCTCCGATTTGCCACCGATCAGGCTCGGCGTCGTCGTCATCAGCTATCAGTTCCTCTGGATCGTCGGCGTATCATTGCTGTTGATCGTCATGCTCGACCAGTTCTTCAAACGGACCAAGGTCGGCAAGGCGATGCGGGCTTGCGCCTTCAACCGCGAAGCGGCGTCGCTCCAGGGCATCAATGTCTCGCGGATGTTGTCACTGTCGTTTGCGCTGTCGGCGGCGCTCGGCGCCATCGCCGGCGTGCTGATCACCCCGACGCAGTACACCGCCTTCAATGTCGGCGTGCCGTTCGCGATTTCCGGCTTCATCGCCGCCATCGTCGGTGGCTTCGGCCATCCGCTCGGCGCATTCATGGGCGGCATCATGCTGGGGCTGGCGCAGTCGATCGCTATTGTGGCGTTTGGCGCGGGGCTGAAGAACGTCGCCGCACTCTCGGTGCTGCTGATCTTCCTTTTCATCCGCCCGGGCGGCATTCTCGGGGAAACCAAGTAACGGAGGACGTCATGGACCTGCACAAGATCGATTGGGAGAACATCCCGTGGGAGCCGGTGCGCGACGGCATCGTGCGCAAGGCGTTTTCCGGCAACGGCGCGACGCTGGCGCTGCACAAGCTCATGCCGAAGCACGAGCCGAAGCCGCACAAACACACCTACGAGCAGATCGTCTATATCCTCGCGGGCCACATCCGCTTTCACGTCGGCGATGAGAGCGTCGTGCTCGGTCCCGGCGGTTTGCTGCAAATTCCGCCGGACGTCATGCATTGGGGCGAAGTCGTGGGCGACGAGCCGGTGCTCAATCTCGATATCTTCACGCCGGTGCGGGAGGAATACGCGGCGGCGCCATGACGGCGCCGGGCGTGATCTCAATGTGAACACACGGATGCATGATGTCGCGCTGATGTCGATCGCCGCGAACTTAATGCGCGCTGTCAGGTCCCCACGGCATCAAGATTTTCTCCGCGAGGACGACGGCACCGTACAGGATCATGCCGAGGACGCTCAGCACCACCAGCGACGCCCACGCCAGTGGCGTGTTGAGTTGCGAATTGGCCGTCAACAAGAGGTTGCCGAGACCTTCGTTCGATCCGATGAATTCGCCGATGACCGCGCCGATGACCGCCAGCGTGACGGCGATCTTGGCGCCCGAGAAGATCGACGGCAGATGCGGATGGGATCTGAATCTTGAAGAAGGTTTGAAACCGCGAGCACTGCAGCGAACGCGCCAGTTCGAGAAGATCCGGCGAGGTCGAACGAAGCCCTGTCGCCGTGTCGACGACGATGGGAAAGAACGCAATCACGAACGCCATGGCGAGTTTGGATTCGATCCCGGTGCCGAACCAGATCAGCAGGATCGGCGCCACCGCAACTTTTGGAATCGACTGGCTCGCGACCAGCAGCGGATAGAACATCTGGTTGGCGATCTTCGAATAGGTCATCACGACGGCGATCGGGATGCCGATCCCCAGCGCCAACGCAAAGCCGTAGACGCACTCCAGCGCCGTCACCCAGGATTCTTCCAGCAGGATTTTGGCATTCTCCACGAGCGAGGCGCCGACCTCCAGTGGCCCGGGTAAGACCACAAGCGGAACGCGCAGAAGAACGACGTACAGGTGCCAGGCAACCAAAATGATCACAATGCCGGCGAGCGGATAGAACAGCCTGAAAAAATTCCGTTTCATTATTTCACCACGCCCAGCGCGATGCTTGCTTGCTTCTCCAACTCGGTAAAGCGCGTGAGGAAGCGTGTTTGCTGCGAGCGCGGATACGCGATGTCGATCTCGAGCTCCAATGCGATCACCGCCGGACGCTTGGAAAACACGAACACCCGATCCGACAGATAGATGGCCTCCGAGATGCTGTGGGTGACGAATATGACGGTGGCGCCGGTGACGCGCCGGATATCCAGCAGGAGGTCGTTCATCTCCAGCCGGGTCAGTTCGTCGAGCGCGCCGAATGGCTCGTCCATCAGCAGAATTGACGGCTCGTGAATGATGGCGCGGCAGAGCGCGACGCGTTGCTGCATGCCTCCGGACAGTTGCCTCGGATAGGCCTTTGCGAAGCCCGCCAGTCCGGTCAGGTCGAGAATCTCCTCGGCCCGCTTCTTGGCGTTGCGGTCGTTCTTGCCGAGGACCTCCATCGGGAACAGAACATTGCCCAGAACGCTGCGCCACGGCATGAGCGTCGGCGCCTGGAACACCACGCCCACGCCAGGGAAGGGGCCGCTGATCGCCTTGCCGCCAAGCTCGATCAATCCGGAGCTTGATGGGATCAAGCCCCCCATCATCTTGAGGACGGTGGTCTTGCCGCAGCCACTGGGGCCCAGCAAAGAAATCAGATCGCCTTTGCCGAACTGAAGGGAAACGTCCCGCACCGCCGGCACCGGCTCGCCGCCGGTCTCGAAAGTCTTGGTGACGTTGACCAGGCGCCCGAACGGAGGCTTGGCGCCGCTTTGGCCTCCGTCCGGATTGCGTCCACCACGAGCGTCCACGACCGGTGTCGATCCTTCTATATCCGCCCGATCAGGGCAGAACGGGTGTTGCCGGCATGAAACCCGTGGCGTAGACGTCCTGCGGTTTCGGAGCTTTTTCTTTCGGGAAGCCGCCGTTTTCCACCATCCAGGCTACGGACGATTCCATCCGTGCCGCCGTGAACGAGCCGATGCCGTTCTTCTTCACCTCTGGCGTCACGGTCAGGTCCTCGACGATCTTCAATTCCTCGACCGTGATTTGGTTGTTCAGCGCCTTTGCGTGCTTCTGGATGAGTTCGGCGGCCTCGGCCGGATGCTTGAAGGCATACTGGTAGCCGCGCAGCGTTGCCCGGACGAACGCCTTCACGACTTCGGGGTTCTCCTTCAGGTAGGACTCTTTCGCCCCGATGCCGTTGGAATAGAGGTCGAGGCCATGATCCGCGAACAGGAAGGTCGTGACCTTGGCGTCCTTCACGGCGCGTTCCATCGCCGGCTTCGTCATGATGAAGAAGTCGATTGCCGGGATCTTGCGGGTGGCGAGCATCGCGATGCGGGCCGAAGGCTCGATACTTTCGACAATTAGCTTGTTCGGATCGAGGCCTTCCTTGCGCATCATCGCCTTGGCGATGTTCGAAATGTAGCTGCCGGAGTTTGACCCGACGCGAAGACCTTCGAACTGGCTCAGCTTTGTGACATCGGCGCCGGGATTAAGCGAGAAGAAGCAGAAGGGAGCCTTCTGGTAGATCACGGAGACGACTTTGACGGTCGAGCCCGAGGCTCGTGCGACCACAAGGCTCGCCACGTCGGTGAATGCGATCTGCGCCAGTCCGCTTTCGACGTTCTGGATGGCCTGCGCGGTGCCCTTGGCGGCGATAATATTGACGTTGAGATTCTCCTCTTTGAAGAAGCCCTTCTCGACCGCGACGTAGAATGGCGCATGCCGTCCCAGTACGATGAAATCGAGCGAGAACGTCACGTCCGTCATCTTCGGCACTTGAGCATTCGCCGCGCCCGGACGGCCGGCAACACCCCAGAGCAACAGCCCTGTCAGCAAGAGGATGCTCGTGATCATCTTCCGCATGTCAGTCTCCATTCAGTGGCGCTTTATTCAATGGCTGCTTTGCCGATAGTGTCCCGTTACGTCGGGCCGAGATCAAGAGAGCGTTGTCGCTTGCTGTGCGGGTGAGATCCGGTGTTCGATGACCACCCCCGTCAAGTTCACCGAGGCATCCGATATCAGATAGAGCAATGTCGGTACGACGCCTTCCGGCTCACCGATGCCGATTGACCGTCGATAGTATTCGCGTTCCGCCTCGGTGCTTACATCGATAAATATCGGCGTTGCGCGCAGGCCCGGCGAGAGGACATTAGCGCGCACGTTGTAGTCCTTGAGTTCGTACGCTGCTGATTTGATCAATCCGATGAGTGCGGCTTTGCTTGCCGCATAGGCGCTGGCTCCGGGCCAGCCGGTGTTCGCGAGGCCGGATGTGAACGCAACGATCGCCCCGGCCTTCTGCGACTTCATCAGTGGGATGATTGCTCGCAGGCAGTAGAACACGCCATTGAGATTGATGTCGATGACCTCGCGCCACTGCGCCGGGCTCATCTGGTCGAGGTCGGTGCGATATTGGATCGCGGCGCCAAGCACAGCGGCGTCGAGCCGGGGATAATTCGCCCTCACATCGTCGATCAGTGCCGTAACGGCCAATTCGTCCGAGACATCGACCTTGCGCACATCGATCCGGTTGCGCGCGCCCGCATCCAGCTTATCGAGCAGGGCATCGTGCCGCCGGTCGACCGCAACGACGATGGCACCTTCGCGTGCGCAGTACCGCGCCAGCGCCGCGCCAATGCCGCTGCCGGCGCCAGTGATCAGAATGACCGCGTCATCGAAGCGGTAGGAGACCGTGATCGTCACGCCGGGACCGCCTCCCGTTGCGAGATGCCGAGGGCCGCGCGGTAGGAAGACTGCGCGACGCCCGGCGACATCGGCTGGATCGCGACGACATGATCGTCGGGGCGGACCAGGACCATGGTGTCAGGCGGACAGCCGTAGCGGTGGGCGAGCTGGTTCCCGACGTCGAGTAGTGAACGGTCGCGGATCGGCGAATCGTGCGGCGCATCCCAGCGCGACACGACATAGTGCGTGATCCACGGCGCATCGTTTTCCGGGACGTCGGGGCGACGCCGCGCGTCCGTGAAGTAGAGCGCAACGAACGAGTGGCCAAACAGATCGTGCAATCTGGTTTGGCGTCCCGCGCTGTCGTGAACGATCCCGTCCGGAGCCCGGTCTCCAAGCTGGACCGGCGGTGGGGCGGCGAATGCCTTCACCATCGACCAATTGCCGCTATCGGCGAGGCCAAGCCGCACGCCGAGTAACGAGCGCGTATAGGCATTGCCCCAGGCGTGCTCCGACATCGCCTTTACGTCGTTCGAGCGCCGCAGCATGTACGATCTGGCGGCTTCCGCCATCTCGCCGGAGCCTTGTTCGGCGACCGGCTTCTGTTCGCGCTCGTAGCTGTCAAACAACCCATCGCCCGCCCATCCCCGCAGCACCCAGGCGACGCGCCATGCGAGGCTGTTGGCGTCGAGAATTCCGGTATTGAGTCCGAGCGCCCACATCGGCGTGATGAGATGGGCGGCATCGCCGGCCAGAATGACCCTGCCATGCCGCCATTTCTCCGCGACACGATGATAGATCTTGAACAGGTTGGTGCCGAGGACCTCAACATTCGAGACATCGCCGATGAAATGAACCGCCTTCTCGCGCAATTCATCGATCGAATATTCCCGTTGCCCCTCGTCCACCGGATAAAGAAAGCGCCAGCAGTTCGGCTGCCGGACGAGGATCATCCATTCCTTGGCATCGCTGAAGTAGGCGAGATAGGGATAATCCCGCGGATTCTCCACATCGAGGTCGATCTTCAGATCGACCAGAGAGTAACGCTCGGGAAGCGAGCGCCCCTCGACCGTGACGCCAAGCCGGTCGCGCACCGTGCTGCGGCCGCCGTCGCATGCCAGAAGATAGCTTGCGTCAAATGTCTTCACCCCGTCCGGAGTATCGAATTCAAGCTCGACCCTGTCGGGATGCTGGGTGAAATTCGTCAAGTTGTGCTGGTAGCGAATGCTTTCGCCGTCCAAACCTGCCAGGCAATCGCGCAGCGCGGGCTCCATCAGGTGCTGCGGCAGGTTGATGACGAAGGGAAACCGGGTCTCGTCCTTCAGCAGGTGAAGCTTGACCGAATCCCGGCTGCGGTTCGTCTCACGTTCGATGTCGCCGATTTCATCGACCCGCATCGCTCGCTTGAGGATGTGGCTCGCGGCGCCGAAGCGCTGCCAGATCTCAAGGGTTCGTGTCAGGGTGGTGCCGGCCTTGGTCTCAGTGGAAAGGCCGGCGTGGGCTTCGAAAATGACGAAGGGAATCTTGTAGTAGGCGAGAGCGAGTGCGGTCGTGAGGCCGACCGGGCCAGCGCCGACGATTGCAACCGGACGACTGTTGATCAATGGGAACGTACCGTTCTCCATCGTTATCCGCCAAACCGATCACGACGCATGCGACGACCTCAACGTTTCGCGAGATGCGCAGTTACACTGCTCGCGAGATACGCAGTCAGACTGCGCGTAACCGCGCCAGCAATTCCCGGGTCATCAAGCCTTATCGGAGAAAAATCATCGCATCAGCAGTTTCCATATGTCAATATATTTTCGAAAATATTGAAGATTTCCGGTGCGGCATGATATGATGCCGTCATCTTGCGCAGTCGGATGCCGGTGATGAGGGAAGTGGTATCGCTGCGGGCGCACGATGGCCACGTGCTGTCCGCCTACGAGTCGCAGCCGGACGATGCGCCGCGTGGCGGGATCGTGCTGCTGCAGGAGATTTTCGGGGTCACCGCGCATATCCGGCGGGTGTGCGATGGCTTCGCGGCGCAAGGTTATCATGTCGTCGCGCCGGCGCTGTTCGACCGGGTCCGGCCTGGGATCGAGTTGGGCTATGGCAAGGAGGACGCCGCCACCGGCCGTGATTTGCGCAGTCGGATTTCCTGGGATCAGGTATTTGCCGACGTGCTGGCGGCAAAGGAACATCTGAAGCGCAGCCGGCAACATCGCGACGATCGGATATTGCTGGGGCGGCACGATTTCCTGGCGTTCCGCCGTGCATGTGGCAGGACTTGCCGCGGCGGTGTGCTACTACGCCACCCAGATCGGCCCCTATGTCGCCGAACAGCCGCGCTGCCCGGTACTCATGCATTTCGGCGAGAGCGATCCGATCGCGACACTCGAACATGCCGGACAGTTGCGCGCCGCTCAGGGCGCGCAGGTCGAGATCCAGGTTTACCCGGCAAGCCATGGCTTCAACTGCGATGAGATATCCGGTTTCCATCAGCCCAGCGCTGCCTTGGCACTCCGGCGCTCGCTGGACTTCCTGTCAGCCCACGTGGGGTCGGTTCGCACATGACAACTCGGTTTGAACAAGGTGACCAGGTCGACGTTCTCCCGTGCGACGGCTCGTCCACCGGCAATGGCGCCCTCATGACCTCGATTTATCAGCACGACGATACGGTCGAGCCGACGCTGAACGCGGCAGTATTTCGTCATATCCGTGCGGACATCGTCGCCTGCCGACTGGCGCCGAACGAGCGGTTGCGTGTCGAGACGTTGCGGGAGCGCTATGGCTTTGGCGGAAGCCCGATCCGCGAGGCACTGATGCGGCTGGAAGCCGAAGGCTTGGTGACGCTTGAGCAGAACAAAGGATTTCGGGTTTCCTCGGTCTCGCGCGCGCAACTTCACGATCTCACGGCCACGCGCATCGAGATCGAAGGACTCGCATTGCGCTGGTCGATCGAGAAGGGCGACGTCAAGTGGGAGGCCGATCTGCTGGCCGCATTTCACCGGCTGTCGCGCCTGAAGAAAATGGAGCCCGGCGCCGGTACGAATACGACATGGTTCAGCGAACACCGAAATTTTCATTCCGCGCTGGTTGCCGCCTGCGGTTCGCCCCTGCTGCTGGGCATTCGCGAGGGGCTGTTCGATCAGGCGGAGCGCTATGTGGCGCTTTCGATCATGTCGAGATTTCCGACGCGCAACGATATCGGCGAGCACGAACAGATCATGCGCGCCGCGTTGTCGCGCAACATTGCCCGCGCAACGCAATTGCACAGTACTCACATCGAACGCACCGCCGAACGCGTGGCAAAGTCGCTTGCAGAGACCGCACCCGCGGTCAGGTTGCGGGTCGCCAACGGCAAAGCGGCGAAATGACGAACGTCTTGTCGCCAGTCGCCGGCGCGCGGAATAGGTCGATACGCTTATGATGACAACGAGCAACGACGTGATCGTTCCCGCCGATCAGTTGAGCGCGCTTGTGACGCGCCTTTTCGTTGCGGCAGGAATTTCAGGGCGTGCCGCCCGGACCGCCGCCGATGCGCTTGTTGATGCCGACCTCGACGGCGTTGCGTCGCACGGCGTCATGCTCGTGGACATGTATCTCGACCGCATCCGCCACGGCTCGGTTTCAACCGAGGAGGAGGCGGTCGTTGTTTCGGACAAGGACGCGACGGTCGTGCTCGATGCCCGTCACGCGCTTGGGCAACTGACCGGCGATCAAGCGACCAAGATTGCGATCGAACGCGCTAAGCATTTCGGCGTGGGCATCGTCGCGGTGCGTCATGGGTTTCATTTCGGTACCGCGCGTCGCTACGCGCTCCAGGCCGCGAAAGCCGATTGCGTCGGCATTGTCATGTGCAATACGCGTCCGCTGATGCCGGCGCCTGGCGGCGCCGAACGCGTGGTGGGAAACAATCCGATTGCAATCGCGGTACCAACGGATGGACCAACCCCGATCGTGCTCGACATGGCGACCAGCGAAGCGGCCATGGGCAAGATCCGGATGGCCGAAAAGGCCGGGCAAACGATCCCGACGACCTGGGCCGCGAAGTCCGACGGCAGCGCGACCTCCGATCCGTCCGAGGCGATTGCCGGGATGCTGCTGCCGTCCGGCGGGCCGAAAGGCTTCGGGCTGGCATTCCTCATCGATCTGCTGTGCGGCCTGCTTTCCGCAGGCGCGCACGGCGCGGCCGTTCAACCGCTATATGGCGACGCCGCCATCCCGTACGATTCCTCGCAACTGTTCATCGCGATCGATATTGCGCATTTCGGCGATCCTGCGGTGGTGCGAGCGGTGGCTGCCGCCGCCGCCGAACGCATTCGCTCAGGCAAGCGCGCCGCGGGCGTTTCGCAACTCTTTACACCCGGCGAGCCGGAATGGCGCCGGCACCAGAGTGCGGCTGGTCAGGTGCATCTGACGCCGGCGGTTGTCGAAATGCTGACACGGATGGCGAGAGAGTGGGGCGTATCGGCATCGCCGCTTGCGCAGGACGAACGATCGATTGAGGAGCCGGGACATGCCCCAGCGTGAAATCGACTCGGATCATCTCGGACGACGCGGCGCACGCGCGCAGCATACCGTGGGGAGCAATCGTCATGTCTGACAAGACCGGAATCAAGACCGCCGCCGAAAAGGGCATCAAGCTGGGCGAGATCGGCCAGCGGATCGTGCTTGAGAACGAGCACGTACGGGTGTGGGAAATCAATCTCGATCCTGGCGAGACCATCGATTTTCACATTCACTTCCATCCCTATGTCGTCATCTCCTTGGGCGGCGGTGAAAACGAAATCGAGACGATCTTCGGCAACAAGGTGATGGTCGAGGAGCAACTTGGTTCGACTGTCTTCATCAACGAAATGCGTCCGGTCCATAAGCTGACAAACCGCGCCAAGGTGCGTTACCTCTCCCGTCTCATCGAACTCAAGAGTGTCCGCTGGCCGGCGGATTGAAGGACCCCTGATATGACAAAGCTCCCCGACAACATGCCGTCGCTTGCCGAGATTCTCATCAAGACGGATTCCGTGCCCTGGCGGGAAAAGTCGCTCAAGGGCATTTCGGAAAAGATGCTGTGGCGGAACGAAGAAACCGGCGCTTCGATCGCGCTGATCAAGTTCGAGAAGGGCGCCGGCATTCCGCAGCCGCACTACCACTCATCAAACCAGTTCATGTTCTGTCTGCAAGGCCGCTATGAATACGTCCCGACCGGGGTCGAACTCACCGCCGGATCGTTCTACTGCAACCCGAAGGGGCACGTGCACGGGCCTGCGATCGCCCATGAGGAGACAATCGTGGTCGAGATCTATGACGGCCCGCACTATCCGGAGAAGCCGTCTTGGTATGTGGACGAGCGCGACGCGCATTAGATTAGATCGCAATACAGACCAGAGGCCTGCCCGTTCGACGATTGCAACAGCGGGTGCCGTCTACGACGCGGCCCGGCCGAACCATTCGAAATGCCGGCCGGGTGCGGGCTTGCGATGCAGGTAACGGCCATTGGCCTCCGCGACGATCTTGCCGTCGCGCGCGATGATCTTGCCGCCCTTGATGGTCGCGACCGGCCAGCCCCGCAGCTTCTTTCCCTCGAATGGCGAGAAGTCCGACATGCCTTGCAGGTCTTCGGCGCGCACGACGCGTTCGAGATCGAGGTCGACGACGACCAGATCGGCGTCGGAGCCGATCGCGATGGTGCCCTTCTGCGGATAGATGCCGTAGACGCGTGCCGGGCTGCGCGTGGCGCGCTCGACCAGGACATCCAACGGAATGCCGCGCAGCCGGCCGTAATGAAGCAGCGCCGGCAGATGCGTGCCCAGCGCTGGCAGCCCGGGACGCGCGCCGTGCAGTCCGGCCTCCGGCCGCTTGGAGGCGCGTCCGCGAGAGGTGTTGTCGGTGCCGACGGTGTTGATCGAGCCCTCTAAAAAGCCTTCCCACAGCGCCGTCTGATGTTCGGGCGTGCGCACCGGCGGAACCATCTTCACCAGGAAGCCATTCGGGTCCAGGCTGTTGATGCCCAGATAGGGCGTCGTGGTCTCGACCGTAAAGCGCGCGCCTTGGCGCCGTGCAGCGCGAACAACCTCCAGCCCCTGGTGGCTGGAGAGATGGACCACGTAAAGGTGCGCGTTCGCGAGTTTCGCCAGATAAACCGCAGTCTGGATCGCGAGCGCCTCCGCCACCGCCGGATGGGCGTCTTCCCAGTCGGCCAGCGTCCCTTCGGGCTTTTTGGCAAGCTCCTGTCGCGCTCGATCGATCAGTGCGCCGGTTTCGCAATGTACGCACACCACTGCGTCGGGCCCGAGGGACGCAACCTTTTTGAAGCCGTTGAGCAGGACGTCATCCGTCACGGACTTTACGATTCCCGGCATGCCGGACATGTAGAACTTGAACGAGCGGATGCCGAATTGCTCGGCATAGCCGGGAATTTCCTCGATCTGCTGCTCGGTGAAGATCTGCGGATGAAAGACCGAGTCGACATAGCTACGCTCGTCCATCGCCTTCTGGAACGCCGGCAGATGGTCGAAATAGGAATCCTCCAGGCTGCGCAGAAAAATGCCGATCGTCGTGACGCCGCCGAGGATCGCGGCCCTCGTCTCGGTCTCCGCCTCGCTTTCGTAGGACTGCTCATTGCCGATATGGGTGTGGGGGTCGAAGATGCCTGGCAGAACCGTTCGCCCCGTGGCGTCGTAGGTCTCGGCGGCTGGCTGGGTGAGGTTTTCACCCAGCGCGACAATCTTGCCGTGCGCAATACCGACATCAGCCTTGATCTGCCCGACACCGGGAATGACGAGGGTGCCGCCGCGGACCAGCAGATCAAGCATCTCCGAACGACCGGTATTTTCGTTCATGGCTGTACTCCTTGCCTCGCGCGCCGGCCGTGCCGGCGTTGGGCGGGTTCACGCCGCATCAGGGCAGCAGTTGCCGCGTCAGCGTCGACCGTGCGACCTCGCGGCCGTCCTTGAACACGTGACGGCGTACCGGCTGCTGACGCAGTGCCTCGTGCACGGATGGCGCGTCGACGATAACGAGATCGGCGCGGCATCCGGACGCGATGCCGTAATCCGGTATGCGTGCGGCCTTGGCGCTGTTGACGGTGATCATGTCCATGACCTGCTCGAGTTCGTGCGGCAAGGTCAGTTGCGCCACATGCGCCATCATCGCGGCGCATTCCAGTGGATCGGGCTTGCCGAATGGATAATATGGGTCGTTGACATCATCCTGCGAGGTGACGACGTTGGCGCCGCGCGCCAGCAGTTCCTTCACGCGGGCGATGCCGCGGCGTTTCGGCTCGCGGTCGATCCGCGCGGAGCAGACAAGATTGATGTGCGCATTCACCGATAAGGTGACTCCGGCGGTCGCAACCATATCGACGATCTTGGCGGCATAGACGTCATTGTACCCGGCCATCGCCCCGCAGTGGCTTGCGGCGACGCGGCCCTGATAACCCTCGCGCATGGTCTTGTAGGCGAGATATTCGAGGCTGCGCGAGTTTGCATCGTCGGTATCGTCCACCAGCATATGGATGTCGCGATCGTGCCGCTGCGCAATCTCGAAGCAGGTGTCGATGTGGCGGCGGGCATCCTCGTCGGTGTACTCGTACCAGGGCAGCCCGCCGACGATCTCACAGCCTTCCTTGACGGCTTCTTCCATGAGTTCGGCGGCGCCAGGGTCGCGCTCGATCCCCTCTTGAGGAAAGGCCACGACCTGAATCTGGCAGAATGGCTTCATCTTCTCGCGGGCGAGCAGCAGGCCGCGTGCCGCGCGCAGCCCGCCGATCGTTCCCACGTCGGCGAACAGGCGAAAGAACGTCGTCCCGTTCATGACGCCGATTTCGATGGCCCGAACAGCGCGCGCCGCGACCTCCTCGGGATCGTAGTTGCGCTTGAAGTCGTTGGTAATCTCGATTGCTTCGGGCAGCGTGCCCGACTGGTTGGGCCGCATGATTTCGCCGAGCAGGCATTTGTCGGCGTGGAAATGCAGGTTGAACAGCCCGGGAAGAACCAGACTGCCTGATGCGTCGATTTCCCGCTCAGCCTTGTTCGGCAGATTCGAACCAACTGCCGAGATGCGTTCGCCCTCGATGGCGATATCGACGAGGGGAGAATGCCCGCGGACCCGGGCATTGCGGATGATTAGGCTCATCGTTGTGCTTTTCCTGTCACCCGCTGTGGGGCTACGTGCGTTCGAGAATATGAAGCCCGCGGGTGCGATCGACCAGATAGATCAGGTCCCGGTCATCGAAGCAGACGTCGTTGCTCTGCACCCGCGTGGCGCCCTGCGGCACATCCGGCATGAAGGATGCGACTTCGCGCGGCGCATGCGGGTTCGCGATGTCGACGATGCGCAGACCGTGCGCGAACCAGGCGATGGGAATTTCCGTGCCGCGGATTTCCTCGCAGGGTTGATGCAGGCCGGTGTAATCCGGCTTCAGGCTCCCGTCTTCCCCGGTGACCTGGAAACTCGCGAACGGGATCGGGCGCGTCTCGTCGGTGATGTCCACGACCCAGAGGAATGATGGCGAACCGGGGCCAAGCCGGACGACGTCCTCATCCGCGACCAGCATGATGCGGCGCCCGGCAACCGGAAACGGCACCGGCAGCGCGGTATGGGTCGGCCATGGAAATGGCGGGCTCCAGTCGAGGCCGGAAACGAACTTTGGCTTGGTCATGTCGTCGATGTCGAGAATGACGAACCCCCCGTGCCAGTAGCTGACATAAAGGCGATTGCCAGCGCGGATGGGATGGTGACAGCGATGGTCGGTACCCTGCCAGGTTGCTGTCTCGCCACCGGCGGTCCATTGGCCCGGCATCCACCAGCGGCCAACTTCTTCCGGGCGTTCCGGATTCTTGAAATCGATGATCCCGACGACGTTGCCGAGGTATCCGTCCAGTTCAGGCGAGCCGTAGACATAGCGGCCGTCGAAGGTGAACCGGTGCATCCCGCGTGCCGGCCAGGTGGCGATGCGTTTCGGATTCGACGGCGTGCTGACGTCGAAAACTTCGAGGCCGCCGCGAAACTCTGGATCCTTTCGCCCAATCGGAAAAATCTCTCGATTGACGAGCATCACGCCGTTTTCGACGCGGACCTTGTGCGAGAGGGTCCCCTTCGGCACCTGGATGTTGGCGAGCCAGCGCGGTTTGGACGGATCGGCGACGTCAATGATCGTCGTGCCGTCCGGCGGCATGACGTGGCCCACATAGGCGACGTTGTTGCGGACGACCACCTGTCCGCCGCCCGGACAATCGAAATACCCAACGACCTTGAGGCCCTTTGCTTCGGCCATGGTGCCCTCCGTGATGCTGCGCCCTGCCGTCCGCATCACACGACATACGGCACCGGAAATTGCAGTGAGAAACGGTACAATGCAGGCCTCTTGAACGTCAAACCCTCTGAGGCGTCAGTGGTCCGCCGATGCCGATATTTCGGTGCCGATGATATTGATGCCGGGAGAAAAGTGCTGCATCCGACGGGGCCGTTGCGGCCGGGACCCTCTCCGGGCTGTTGCGCAATCAATTGTATGGTTGCAGCCCTCGCAGACCGGCAACCGATTATGGCAGGGCCGCAGGTATTCCATCTGGCGATGCGACCTAAGCACACAAGCCTCTTTACAACAGTCCAAACTAGGCGTGATCATCCCGTCGCGTTCGCATTGGAGGCTCCGGCGCAAGAATGTAAGAAGCCTCGTGAAAACAGAGCGGTCAGTTGCAGGCCCGGAGCCCGCGATATCAGCCGCCGTATTGGAGGAAACGATCGATGAACCTGAAACAGCACGCTGCTTTGCTGGCATCCGCTGTCGCGCTCACGGCGGTGTTTGCCGTCAGTGCTTTGGCGCAGTCCGCAGATGACCTGAAGAACGACGAGAAGACGCCGGGCGACGTTCTGGTGTACGGCATGGGTTATTCCGGACAGCGCTTCAGTCCGCTGACCCAGATCAACAAGGAAAACGTGACGAAGATGGTCCCGGTTTGGGGCTACGCCTTGTCGGACAATCGCGGCGCGGAAGGGTTTCCTGTCATCAAGGACGGCGTCGTCTACGTCACGACGCATGATTCGACCGTCGCCATCGATGCGCTGACCGGAAAGCGGATATGGCGCACCGCCCACGAATATCCGCCAGAGACCCTGCGTGTCGTCTGCTGCGGCATCGTCAATCGCGGCGCCGCGATCTACAACGGCAAGATCATTCGTGCGCTGATGGACAATCACATCATCGCGCTGGACGCCAAGACCGGCAAGGAGATCTGGCGGTCGAAGTCGCCCGAGCCCGTCGAGGTCAAGAACGGCTATGCGATGACGGGCGCGCCGCTCATCGCCAATGGCGTGGTGGTCGTCGGCGTGGCCGGCGCTGAATACAGCCATCGCGGCTTTCTCGAAGGCTACGATCCGGAAACCGGCAAGCATCTCTGGCGGCTTTATACGATTCCGGCCAAAGGCGAGAAGGGCTCCGAGACCTGGGAAGCCGATTCCAGTCTGACCGGCGGCGGCAGCAGTTGGGTGACCGGCACCTACGATCCGGAGCTCGACCTGGTCTATTGGGGGACCGGCAATCCGTCGCCGTGGAACCCGCGCGCGCGCAAGGGCGACAATCTCTACACCAATTCGATTTTCGCCATACGGCCGAAGACCGGCGAGCGGGTCTGGGTGTATCAGGCTTCGCCGCACGATCCGTTCGACTTCGATGCGGTGCAGACGCCGGTGCTGGGGACGATCAATGTCGGCGGGCAGCAGCGTAAGGTGGTGATGCAGGCCAACCGCAGCGGCTTCCTCTATGTCCTCGATGCGAAGGACGGCAAGTTGCTGGCAGCGAACAAGTTCGGCAAGGTCAACTGGGCCGACGGCGTCGACATGAAGACCGGACGCCCGATATTCACCGACGTGTACAAGGGCGCGCTGGAAGGCAAGAAGGTCACGGTGTGGCCGTCGGTATCGGGCGTCACCAACTGGCAGCATATGGCGTTCAGCCCGCGCACCGGCATGCTGTACATCAACACACTGCATGTCGGCATGACCTACGAGGCCGGCGAGCCGCCGAAGCTGGTGCCCGGCAAGCCGTCGGGACCCGGCAGCGTCAAACGCACGACGGTCACCGACGACCCGAACGTCCGCGGCTTCCTCAAGGCCGTCGATCCGATGACCGGCAAGTCGAAATGGGAAACGGCTTACAAGAGCCCGAACTACTCGTCGACGCTGGTCACGGCAAGCAACCTTGTGTTCACGGGCGTGATGACCGGTGAATTCCAGGCCCTCGACGCCGACACCGGCAAGGTGCTGTGGAGCTTCCAGACTCCGTCGGGCATCGTCGCCCAGCCGGTGACGTGGGAACGAAACGGCAAGCAATATGTCACCGTGATGAGCGGTATCGGCGGCGTCTATGCGCTGCGTGCCGGCGATCCGAATCTGGCGAACGTGCCGGCCGGCGCGTCGGTGTGGACGTTCGCCCTGTTCGACAAGTAACTGACGAAAAAGGAGGCCGCACGCGGCGGCCTCCTCTCACCAAGACAGGCGGGCCCCCCGGCGCCTGCTCGGCCTTCCCCTCGACGTGACATCGTATGAAATCTTTGAAAATGAGCGTGCCCGGACGCGTGCTGGTGCTATGGCCCGCAATGGTTGCCGTGGCGCTTTCGTTCTCGCCGGCACGTGCCGGGTGTGAATTCGCAGTCGTGAAACAGCAGATCGATCTCGTTCTCGACCGCGATGCGGACAAGGCTGCCAAGTTCCGCCGCGAGGTGTCCTCCGGAGCGGACTCGATTACGGTGGTTGAATTGCTGGTGTCGCCGGAGATGAGCGAAAAGATCGACATCTGCCGATTCGAGACCGGCGAGTATCTGACCAAGCGCGGATTTCCTCCGTTTCATTGATGATCGAAAGAACTCACGCGATGTGTGGTGTGCGTATCCGGATCGCGTGTGCCGCGATCATGACCGGCATTTTTCTGGCGCCGTTCTCGGGGATGGCGTGGGCGCAGGACCGCAAGAAGATCGAGGCGGGTGAGGAAGTTTACAGCACCTATTGCTCGCCCTGTCATGGTGACGGACTTGAGAATACCGGCCAGACATTCGATTTGCGGCGATTGACCGCAAACGACCGCGCGCGCTTTCAGAATTCCGTGCTCAACGGCAAGAATCAGATGCCGCCGTGGAAGGGGGCACTGACCGACGAGCAGATTGACCTGCTCTGGCTGTACATTCGGGACAACGCATTCCAGAAATAGCCGCATCGAATCTCCGCCGTCATGGCGTGGCGCGGCCGGTTAAAGCCCGATCATCTGGCGCTGCGGCCTTCTGCCGGTGGGCGGTTGGCAATTAGCGCTGCCGGTCCCGGCCGATCTTATGGTATCGGTGCGTTCGATGCTGGCCGCAAGATTCGGCCTGAAAAGGATACCACCGATGGCGCCCCCGAGGGCCGCGAAACAGGCAGCGCTGGTAAGAACGCTGGTAGCCGGCATCGCGGTTGTGCTCACCCTGCTCACGACTGGCTGCAACCTCACCGACGCGCCGATCCTGAGTCCCAAGGGCCCGATTGCACTCGCCGAGCGTGACATTCTGTTCCGTGCCTTTGCGATCATGATGATCGTCGTGATTCCGGTCATTGTGATGACCTTCTGGTTCGCCTGGCGCTATCGCGCCTCCAACGCGAAGGCGCGGTACGACCTGGAGTGGCAATCCGCCAAGATCGATGCGATCACCTGGATCGTTCCAGCCTTGATCGTCGCCTCGCTCGGCGTGCACGTTTGGATCTATTCGCACGCGCTCGATCCCTACAAGCCGCTGCGGTCGGCGACAAAGCCGATCGAGGTTCAAGTCGTTGCTCAGGACTGGAAGTGGCTCTTCATCTATCCGCAGCAGGGGGTTGCAACGGTCAATGAGCTGGCGTTCCCCAGCGAGGTTCCGATCACGCTCAGGATTACCTCGGATACCGTGATGAACTCGTTCTTCATCCCGACGCTCGGGGGGCAGATTTATGCGATGGCCGGCATGCAGACGCAGCTCAACCTGCTGGCCAGCGAACCAGGCCGCTTTATTGGCAAGAACACGCAATACAGCGGCCGCGGCTTTCCCGACCAGCATTTCGCCGCCATCGCCATGACGCCTGCGGACTTCGACGCCTGGCTGACGCGGGTGAAAGCATCGCCACAAAAGCTCGACGCGGCCAGCTATGCGGAACTCGCCAAACCGAGCGCCGCCCATCCGGTCGTTCATTACGCGACAGTCGAGGCGGGGCTGTTCGACGGGATCATCCGGAAATTCAGCAAGTCGGTGAAAAGTCACGGGACGATGGCGGCGAAATAGCCGGCCGTCAGGGAGAATCGTCGGATGCTGGGAAGGCTGACCATCGACGCGCTGCCGCTGTACAGCGCGATCGCCTTTGGTGGCGCCATGGTCGTGGTCGGCGGCGGCCTCGCCGTTTTGGCGGTGATTACCTGGCTGAGAGCCTGGCAGTACCTTTGGACGGAATGGCTGACGAGCGTCGATCACAAGCGGATCGGCATCATGTACATCATTCTCGCGCTGATCATGCTGGTGCGCGGCTTCATCGATGCGCTGATGATGCGGGCGCAGCAGGCCATCGCGGTGCAATCCGACGGCTACCTGCCGCCCGGGCATTTCGACCAGATATTCAGCTCGCACGGCACCATCATGATCTTCTTCATGGCGATGCCGTTCCTGACCGGACTGATCAACATCGTTGTGCCCCAGCAGATCGGCGCGCGGGACGTCGCCTTCCCCTATTTGAATTCGGTGAGCCTCTGGCTCACCGCATCCGGAGCCGCGCTGGTCATGATCTCACTCGTGGTCGGCAAGTTCTCGACCGCGGGATGGACGGGCTATCCGCCCTATTCGGGGGCGGAGTACAATCCCTATGTCGGAGTGGACTACTGGATCTGGGCGGTGCTGATCAGCGGAATTGGCTCGACCCTGACCGGCATCAATTTCCTGGTCACCATTCTCAAGAAACGCGCACCCGGCATGACGCTGATGCGGATGCCGCTGTTCACCTGGACGGCGCTCTGCACCAGCGTGCTCATGGCGTTCGCCTTCCCCGGGGTCACCGTGGTGGCCTCGCTGCTTGAGCTCGACCGTATCTTCGGCATGCATTTCTTCACCAATGGTGCCGGCGGCAACATGATGAATTACGCCAATCTGCTCTGGATATGGGGGCATCCGGAAGTCTACATCCTGATCCTTCCGGCTTTCGGCATCTACTCCAGCGTCGTAACGACGTTTTCGAGCCGGCGGCTGTTCGGCTATACGTCGCTCGTCTACGCCACCTGTGCGATCGCGATTCTTTCGTTCACGGTCTGGCTGCATCATTTCTTCACGATGGGATCGAGCGCCAACGTCAATTCCGTGTTCGGCATCGCCACCATGATCATCGCGGTGCCGACCGGCGTGAAGCTGTTCGACTGGCTGTTCACGATGTATCGCGGCCGCATCCGCTTTCACACCTCGATGATGTACACGCTGGCATTCATCGTGACGTTCGTCATCGGCGGGGTCACCGGCGTTCTGCTCGCGCTGCCGCCGGCCGACTATCTCATGCACAACTCGACGTTTCTGGTTGCGCATTTCCACAACATGCTGATTCCCGGCGCGCTGTTCGGCTATTTCGCCGGGCTCAACCTGTGGTTCCCGAAAGCATTCGGCTTTCGTCTCGACGAGCGATGGGGCGCTCGCTCGTTCTGGTGCTGGGCGATCGGCTTCTATCTCGCCTTCATGCCGCTCTATCTGCTCGGCTTCATGGGCATGCCGCGCCGGATGGAGCATTACGACAACCCCGAATGGCAGCCTTATCTGATCATCGCCGCCGCTGGTGCGGTGTTCATCCTCCTCGGCCTCGTCTTCCTGTTCGTGCAGATCACCGTCAGCATCCGGCGGCGGGCCGAATATCGGGATTGGACCGGCGATCCCTGGGATGGCCTCACGCTGGAATGGCTGACGGCCTCGCCGCCCGCGCCGTATAACTTCGCTGTCGTTCCCGACGTCCGCGGCCGTGACGCCTTTCTGGATATGAAGGTGCGCGGCACTCCCTATCAGCCGCCGGCGCGCTACGAGGACATCATGATGCCGAAGTATAGCGCCTTCGGCGTTGTCATCGGCGCCCTTTCCTTCGTCTTTGGCTTTGCCATGGTGTGGCACATCTGGTGGCTCGCGGCCCTGGGGATGGCGTTGATCGCGCTCACGATCATGGTCCGCAGCAGCAGCGACGACACCGAATATCTGCTGCCCGCCGGCGCGGTCGAGAAGATCGAGCGCCAGCGGCTGGAGGAGATGGCCAAGGCCCCGCGAACTGATGCGGACCGGGGTGCCTTCGGAATCCCAGGAGTAGCGCTGCCGGGGCAGGTATCATGAGCGAAGCATTGGCGATGCCGGCCGCGAGCCCGGAAGCGCAATCCTCCGTCGATCGTTACGAGGAGAAGGCGTTCGGCTTCTGGATCTACCTGATGACCGACGCGATCATCTTCGCCCTGCTGTTTGCGACTTACGTGGTCATGTTGCGGGGAACGGCCGATGGTCCGGTCGGCCGTGACTTGTTCAATCTGCCGCGCACCTTTGGCGAAACCATGCTGCTGCTGTTCAGCAGCGCGACATTCGGCTTCGCCACGCTGGCGGCTTGGGCGCGTAACGCGAAGGTAGCTGTCCTCCTGCTGCTGCTGACGTTCATTCTCGGTGCCGGCTTCGTCGCGCTGGAGATGCAGGAATTCCACGGCATGATTGCGGTCGGCGCCGGCCCGGATCGCAGCGGCTTCCTGTCGGCATTCTTCACGCTCGTCGGCACGCATGGGCTTCACGTCAGCATCGGGCTGCTCTGCATTCTCGTTATCGTCGGGCAGATCCTGTTCAAGGGCCTGACCGAACCGGTCGGTTCGCGGCTCTTTCGCCTCGGCCTGTTCTGGCATTTTCTCGATATCGTCTGGGTCGGCATCTTCTCCATCGTCTATCTTCCCGGAGTTTTGTGAGATGCAAGCCGCGACTTTCGGAAAACCGCCACACGCGCGCAGCTATGTCATTGGTTTGATCCTGGCGCTGGTGCTGACGGCGATTCCGTTCGGTCTGGTCTATTTTCAGATTGTGGCCGGGCCGGCGGCAATCCTGGTGATCGCCGCGGCGGCAATCATCCAGATCCTGGTGCATCTGAAGTATTTCCTGCACCTCGACCTGACCGACACGCCACGCGAAAATCTTCTGGCGCTTGCGTTCGCGGCAATTCTTATCTTCCTCATGGTCGGCGGCAGCCTGTGGATCATGTTCGACCTTCATCACCGCATGATGATCTAGGCCGAACAAACGCCTGGCAAATCGGGGCTAACGGTCGCAGTTGGCGGCTGAGCCATTTTGCGTTTTTGCCGACGCCAGCCGCGACCTGCTGCGACCGGCCGCGCGAGAAGTCTTGCGAGACGTATGTCATGTGATGTCTGTGAATTGACATTTGACCGCAAGTTGAGTGTGATCGCCCAACAACCGAGTGAATCCGGTGTCTCAAGCCGCCATTCCGTATGGTGGATATTGGTCAAGCCCCTTTGCACGGTGGCAGGGGAGCCTGTCGCATTTGCACAGTTTGCGATTTGCCGCTCACTGCGGACGGCATGCGCTGCAGAAGCGAGGCATCCCGGCCGAAGTCTTCGACTTCGGCGTGTTCGGCCAGACCGTTCCGCAATCGGCGACGTTTTACGGGCTGCCCTGGCTGATGTCAGAACTGGGCGCTCCCAGCGTTGGTGGCCCGACCGTCAACCAGGCATGCGCGACCGGCGCCCGCATTTTGGCGATGGCGGCGGACGCAGTGCGCGAAGGGCAGTGCAGCGTAGCGCTCGCGATCAGTGGTGACCGCGTGTCGAACGGGCCGCACCTCTACTTTCCCAACCCGAAGGGGCCGGGTGGTACCGGCACGCACGAGGACTGGGTGCTGGACAATTTCGGCCGCGATCCGGCGACCGGTCAGGGGATGTTACGCACGGCTGAAAATGTTGCCGGACGGCACGGGATCTCGACGTCGGAGCAGCACGACGTCACCTTGCGGCGCTACGAGCAATACCAAGATGCAGTCGCGGACGATCGCGCTTTCCAGCGGCGATACATGGATTTGCCCTTCCACGTTCCCGATGCGGCGCTGTCGAAGACGCAGAGTGTGCTGGAGGGCGACGAAGGCATCCATCCAACCACCCGAGACGGACTGCGCCGGCTCAAGCCGCTCGCCGAGGATGGCACGGTCACCTACGGGGGGCAGACGCACCCTGCGGACGGTACGGCCGCGGTGATTGTCACCACGCCAGAACGGGCAAAAGAATTGTCCAGCGATTGGGCGATCGACATCCGGATTCTGGCGTCGGGGCAGGCCAGGGTCGAGAAGGCCTTCATGCCGGAGGCGCCGGTGCCGGCCTCGCGGCAGGCCTTGTCGCGCGCCGAATTGTCGATCAATGACATCGATGCCATCAAGTCGCACAATCCGTTCGCCGTGAACGATATCGTGTTCGCCCGCTCGTTCAACATCGACGTCATGAAACTCAACAATTTCGGCTCGTCGCTGGTGTGGGGGCATCCGCAGGGGCCGACCGGGTTGCGCGCGATCATCGAATTGATCGAGGAACTGGTGCAACGCGGCGGCGGGCGTGGGCTGTTCCAGGGATGCGCCGCGGGTGACACAGGAATGGCGGTGGTCATGGAGGTCACGGACCGGCGCGCGGCTTTGTAGGCCGGTTTCGCTCGGGGCGGTCCACATTTCCGGTCATTCCCGCGCAAACGGAAATCAGGCCTGCAATCGAATACGAGAAGGAATTGCGTCGGGTCCCCACTTTCGCGCATTTTCGCGGGGACGGCCGAATGGGTGTTTCACTTGCTGTCCAGCAATGCCTTGATCTTTTCGAGCAGACGCTGAAGTTCGACCGGCTTGGTGTCGAAGTCGTCGCAGCCGGCTGCCATGGCCTTTTCCTTATCCTGGGCCATCGCGTGGGCCGTCAGGGCGATGATTGGAATCTTGGCGGTGGCCGGATTGGCTTTGACGCGACGGGTTGCCTCCCAGCCGTCGATCACCGGCAGGCTGAGGTCCATCAGGATCAAATCCGGCTGGGCCGACATCGCCAGGTCCACGCCCTCCTGACCGTTGACGGCCATGATGATCTCGAATCCGTTCCGCGTCAGGCGGCGCGAGAGCATGTCGCGATTCATCTCGTTGTCTTCGACCAGCAAGATCTTCATGGCGGCATTTTCAATGTTCGACGTGCGCGCTTTGCGGAGTGTGCCGGCGACTGGCAATCGCCCCCAGCGCCTTGCCGAGACTGGCGATGGGCTGCGCGTTCTTGCTCAACACCAGCATCGTCCGCTCGGCGAGGAAATTGCGCTCGCTTTCGGTGAGGTCCTTGGCGGTCAACACGACGACCGGCAGGCCCGCGAGCTTTTCGTCCGAACTGATACGTTCGAGGAATTCAAAGCCGTCGACTTCCGGCATCATGAGGTCGAGCAGCACCAGCGCGGGCGGCGGATGGTCGTTCAGCCAGTGCAGTGCGGTTCGGCCATTGTTGACCTCCGCGGCCTTCAGCCCGACGCCCTCGATTGCGCTCTTCACCACGCCGCGAACGTCGGCGTCGTCGTCGACGATCAGCACGACGGTGCCTTCGCCGGACGGCGCGAATTTGCGGAGCAACCCGATCAGTTTGTTTCGGTCGATCGGCTTGGTCATGAACTCCGAGGCGCCGAGCGAAAATCCGAGATTCCGGTCGTCAACGATCGTCAGCATGATGACTGGGATGTGTTCGAGCGCAGGCTCCGATTTCATGATCCCAAGAACCGACCAGCCGTCGACTTTCGGCATCATCACATCGAGGGTGACGATATCCGGCGGCGTCTTGCGCATGATATCGAGCGCCTGGCTGCCGTCGCGCGCGTGCATCAGCCGGTATCCCTCCTTACCGAGGGTGGAGGAGAGCATGTCGTGGACCACCGGATCGTCGTCCACCACGAGCACGCTGATCGAGTGTGCCGACCCCTCCGAAACCGGTAAATCGATGTCGTCCTGTTCCGCAGCGGATTGCGTAGAGCCCTTGTCGGGCAGGCCGATCGTGAAGGTCGAACCCTCGCCCGGCTTGCTCGCCACATCGATCGCGCCGCCCAGCATGGCGCAAAAATGCTTGGTGATGGTCAGTCCGAGACCGGTCCCGCCAAAGTGCCGGGTTGTCGAGGAGTCGGCCTGCGTGAAGGACTGAAACAGCCGGCCGATCTGCTCCTCGGTCATGCCGATGCCGCTGTCGGAGACCGCGAATTTCACCCACGGCTGGCCATCGTCCGCTTGCTCGCGCCAGATTCGAAGCGTGACGTTTCCTTGTTTGGTGAACTTGGCGGCATTGCTCAGGAGGTTGAGCAGGCTCTGCTTGAGCTTGGTAACGTCGGTGCGCAAGGAGCCGATGTCGGCCGGGCAATCGATCACCAGTTTGTTGTCGTTCTTTTTCACCATCGGTTCGATGATGGTCTTCACCTCGTCCACCAGCCTGCTGAGGAAGACCTGCTCGAGATAGACGTCCATCCGTCCGGCTTCGATCTTGGACAAATCCAGAATGTCGTTGATCAAGCCGAGCAGGTGCTTGCCGGCTCCCTGTATCTTCTCAAGATCGGCAATGCTTGCTTTGTCGCCGCGGTCGGTCGCGTCTTCGACCAGGATTTCGCTGTAGCCGATGATGGCATTCAGCGGGGTGCGCAACTCGTGGCTCATGTTGGCGAGGAAGGCCGATTTGGTCCGTGACGCCGCCTCGGCTTCGGCCTGGCTTTTCTCGGCCTGCTCGCGCGCGCTGCGGATGTCGCGCGCATTCTCGCGAAACACCACCAGGGCCCGGCTCATGTCGCCAAGTTCGTCGGGGCCTGCGGCCGGGATCGGCGCCGACAGGTTGCCCTGCGCGATCGCGAGCATGCTGCGGCAAAGCTCGGTCAGCCGTGTCACGACGTAGCGAAGCACGAACTGCCAGACAACCAGAATGGCCAGCAGGAGGCTGGCAACGGCGAGCGCAATGAGCCACCAGCGGCTGTGCGCGATTTCAGTCATGGAGCGGTCGGCGGTTTGAGCCGACTCGGTCTCGGCTTGCCGCACCAGCGCCTGCACCTGATTGCGCAACTCGTCGCCCGACTGCTGCAGCGAGCGCTGCAGTGCATCGATCGATTGCACCGCGGCCATCTCGGCCTCGCGGGTGGCGAGAAGCCCCCGGCCGCCGCTGATCTGTTCGAAAATGAGGTTTAGCGCTGCCGACAGCGCGGCGAGCCGCGCGTCGCCGGCCGGTAGCACCTGTGCCAACGCACCAGCTTCCTCGGTCAGGCGTCGCTTGGCGGAATCAAGGTGCTCGCGCAGGGCACCAAACTGTTGCGGCTTGTTGATAATGGCGCTTTGCGTCACCAGCGTGCCGAGAAGGAACGTCTGCTTCACGATTTCGTTGAAGCGTTCGTTACCGGATGGCGTGGACGGCGCGACGGCGCGCAATTCATCAACTTTGGCAAACAAGTCGGCGGCTGCCGTCGTGAGGCCATTCGCGACCCGCCGGCGACGGTCGGAGAGCGCGATCTTGTCGGTCGCCGCCCGGTTGAGTTCGCCGACCTTGCCGTCGATGACCGCGACCTGCTCCTGCAGCCGCATCGTTGGCGCTGCATCGCCGACGGTTGCGCGCAAGGCATTCAATCCCGCCCACAAGTGTGCGATCTGGTCCGTCAGCTTTTCGTTTTGCTCGAACAGTGCGACCGCGTCGTCGGCCTCACCGAGCTGACCGGCCGTGATCGCCACCTGCGTGGCGTCGGTCTCGATCCCGAGCGACAGCTTGACCGCCGGCAGACTGACATCGATCAGGCGGTGCAGCACATCGCCGAGATTGGCGAATCGGTAGATCGAGATCGCGGTTCCCGCCACCGTCAGCGTGGCGATCAGCAAGAACGCAGCAAGCAGCCGTCCGGCGACGCTATGGTACCAATGCCGTCCGGCACTGGCGTTCGAAATGTCGCTCGGCATCTGGGTCATGATGGGGTTGCGTTCATCGCGAGAAGGATGGCGGCCATATCGTCGAAGGCCGGGCGGCCGGCTTCGAACTCACGCACTTGATCGACCAGCTTACGCAGGGACTGGCCGCTCCGCGGATCGGCTTCGGCAAGAAATCCCTCGATACGCTCTTCGCCGAAGAGCTGACCGTCGGGGTCATTCGCCTCGGTGAATCCATCGGTCACGATCAGGAGGCTGTCGTCCGGCGACAGACTGATGGTTTCCTGCCGGTAGACGTGGTCTCGCACGATGCCGAATGGCGGGCCACCGGCGCTGGTCAGCCGGGCGATCCCGTCACCGCTGCCGCGATGAAATGGCGGAACATGACCGGCCCGCACGTAGGTGAACTGGCGCGTCCTCAGGTCGAGCGTGGCCAGCAGAAACGTGACGAACATGCAGCTTTCGTTGCCGACCGCGAGGGCGTTGCTCACGATGCCGGCAGCCTTGCTGGGCTCGGAAAACAGCTCGTAAGCATCCGGCCGCGCTGCAAGGCTGCGGAACATCGAATGAGTCCGCGCCATCATCAGTGCCGCTCCGGCGCCCTTGTCCGACACGTCGCCGAGCAGAAGAACCAGCAAGTTCTCGCCAATCGTGAAGTGATCGACCAGGTCGCCACCGACCTCCTTCGCCGGCTCGAGCACAATCTCGATCGACAAGGTCTGCCCCCCGATGGCGCCGTTGAAACCGGGCGGTGCGAGCGCGAGCTGCAGCGTGCGGGCCTCGTTCAATTCCGCCTGCTTGCGCCGGAGCTCCTCGCGCGTGCTGTCCCGCAGGCCTTTCTTCTCAAGCGTTGCGAGCACGCGCGCGCGGAGCAGCGTCGGGTTGAACGGCTTGAACAGATAATCCTCGGCGCCAAGCTCCACGCACCGCACTACCGCGTCGATCTCGCTCATGGCCGAAATGACGATGATCGGCAGGTCGTTGCTTTTGCCATTTTCGCGCAATGCGGCGAGCACGCCAAAGCCGTCGAGCTCGGGCATCATGATGTCGAGCAGCACAAGGTCGTAGCTGTTGGCGGCGATGGCGGCCAGCGCCTCGATGCCGTTCTCGGCCTGGTCGATCTGCTTGATGTCGAGCCGGTTCAGGCGCCGGATAAGAAGGTCGCGATTGTCCGCAACGTCGTCGACCACCAGAACCTTGGCGCTCGATGGAGTCATACGGTCGCTGCAATCGCTGGGCAGCGCGCGGCGCCGCCGGTTCTGACGCCGGCCGCATCGCTCGACCACGTCGCCTTGCCTATAATCGGCAACCTGTTTGCGACAGGGAAACTCATTGGGGACAATTGTCCTGGACGTTTCGGACGGATGCTGGGGTTATCCGGCGGCGTTGGCCGATTCCTGCATTTCATCAATAATGCCCCGGAAATACCAGCGAAATTCTGGCGGCGGGACGCGGCGACAGGCCGGGGGCCGACGGGGCCGGCGCCGAGCGATGCGACCGGATGTCGCCGTGGGGCTGTGCCCTGTGACAACAGGCGGCCGGGGAGCAACGACGGCTTCCGGATCCCGTAAAGCATGATAATCTTTTCCAACTTTCGCGCGAATCTTAGATGTCCCACCACGGCTGTCACATTGGCACATGACTGCGGATACGGTCAGGAAAGCGCGAATCGTCATCGGCAACTCGATTGCAGACATGGCAAAGGTTGCCGACCTTGTCGATCGCTTTGGCGCCGAGCACACCATTCCGCAGCGTGCCGTGATCAACATGAACGTCTGCCTCGACGAACTCCTTAACAATACAATTTCTTACGGTTATACGGACCAGAACGCCCACGATATCACCGTCGAGCTCTCGCTCGCAGGCAATACGCTGCTCAGCGCCGAGATCAGCGACGACGCGATGCCGTTCGATCCGCGCGAAGCGGCGCCGCCGTCATTCGATGGTACGATCGGCGGGCTGGGCGTGCATTTCGTCAGGACATTGATGGACGAAATCGCCTACGCGCGGGTAGGGGATCGCAACGTCGTGAAAATTACGAAACGATTGACGCCCGAGGTGGACGAGGGTCGTTGAGTTGCGTGCGGCAGGCGCGTCGATCCCGCACGACACGCAGCCGCATCAAGCGATTGGTCGCCAAGGCGTAAACTTGGCGCGCGGCCGTCAGTGATCGAAGTGCAGATGCAGTTCGACGCGGTCGCCGTCCGTGCGGCAGGCAATCCGGTCGGCCGACTGCGACAGGAGATATCCGGCGAAGAGGCGCTCGCCCTCCTCGGAATCCTCGATCTCCCGCAAGTCGGGGCGGCGATCCGGTATGACGATCTTGATGCCGACGTAATACATCCGGATGTCGAGATTATATTCGTCGAAGCTGGCCTCGATCTCGACCCCGTCGGGTGGGCTGCCGATCACCTCCAGAGACTGAACGATGGCGAAGATCGCGCGATTGATGATTTCCCGCCGCGCGCCCCAATGCCCGCCCTGGACGATCAGAAATTGTTCGACCGTGTCCCGGTAATCGGGCTTCATTTCAAGGCGAATTTTCTCCTTTTGCCGCACGCCAATCCGCATGATCGCGTTAAGCACCACCGCGCAGGTGGTGCCGAGCATCAGCGAGCTGCCGAATATCGGCTGCAGCAGGATTGGCAAGGTGGCGAACACCTCCTTGTAGGCATCGGCCAGGACCAGCATCGCAAAGGAGAAACCGATCACGATGGTCTTTCTGGTATCCAGCATCCGGGCCGTGATCATCTGCAGCCCGTTGATGAAGATAAAGACCGCCGTGAAGAACAGGATCGCGCCGACGATGGGATCGGGGACGGTGACGAATTTCACCGCCGCGATCGGAAAGAACGAACCGATCACGAGAATAATGCCGATCGCATAGGCGACCACGCGGCTGGTCACGCCCGTTGCGGCTGCCAGTCCAATGCACGGCGAATAAACGTCAACTCCGACGCTGCCGATGAAGCCCGCGAACACCGTTGAGGCGCCGTTGCCGGACAGGCCGCCGGACAGCGAACGGATGTTCGGACGCACCCAATTGGCGTCATTGATTTTCTGCGCAGTACTGATCGCACCCAGGAGGTGCAGCGTTCCGGCGACCGCGGCCACCACAAAGGGAGCCAGCAGCGTGATGTCGAACTTCCATCCCGGATGGGCAAAGAACGGCAAGCGGATGATATCGAGGTGCTCGGATGCCAGGGCAGCGCCCGGGTTCGGAATGCCAACCCAATAGCCGACCGCGAATCCGACGCCCGATCCGATCATGACGCAGAACGCCTTGAGATAACCGGTCGTCCAGATGTTCAGGGCAACCATGGTGAACAGGGTCGCGGCCGAGACGATCAGATAGGAGGGCTGGATGCCGTGCTCCTTGGATATGCCCAGTCCGTAGCGCAGGCCCAGCGAGGCGACCGCAAGGCCGATGGCGGCAATCACCAGGCCGGCGATCTCGGCTGGAAGCAGCGCCCGCAACCGGTAGAGCATCGGGGCGATCGCCATCTGCACCAGCCCGGCAACCATCGTCATGCCAAACAGCAGCGCCATGCCGCCGCGCTGCAGGGCGAATACGGCGGGGGCGAAATACACCGGCATGAAGCCTGCCGGGCAGAGATACCCTGAGCCGATAAACTTGTTCTTTGTCGATATGAGAACCGTGCCGACGCCGAGCGCCAGAAGTCCCACCGAAATAAATTCCAGCGTCTGGGACAACGACAATTCCGCTTCGCGTGCCAACGCGACCTGGTAGGCGAGGGACGTTGTCGCAAGTCCGATATGCTGGCAGGCGGAGAGAACGATGATCGGCAGCGGCGGCGTATCATCCGCGCCGTAAAGAAGGCCCTTATCGGCTGCCATGACTGGGATTATGCCAGCTTGCCGAAGGCGTCTTCACGCGACGGGAAGATCGTGAACGATTGCAGCAGGCCGCCCATCTCGAACAACTCGCGCACATGACCCGTCACCCCACACAGTGCCAACTGGCCATTTTTCTCTTTGAGACTGCCGTTCGCGACGAGCAGTACGCGAAACGCCGCGCTGGTGAGATATTTGACCGCTCCAAAATCGACCAGGACGGTCGTCACGCCGGATGCAATGAGGGCCTTCAGACGTGCCATGAGCTTTTCGGCGTTGCTGCTGTCGATTCTGCCGACGACCGCCAGGATGCACAGCGCCCCATGCTGGGATTCGGTGATGGATAGAGTTTCGGTGTTCATGATCCTGTTCGACTCCGCCGGCCTCCGACGAGCGGGAGGACCTTGGTTGCACATCTCACTGCCGCCAACAGCGTGCCCCCAGCATTGATCGTCAAGGCATGCCGTCGGTATTCGACAGAATCACGGTGCAAGGCAAGCCCATTCGCGTTGACGGCCTTCGCTACGCTGAATTTCGACAAACTTCAAATTGCGGTAAAATGCCTTTGGCCACATGTATTTCAGCATAGTGCCTGCGGGTTCATCAACCGATGGTTTGAGGATGCTCCGCGTCTCAGCGTCCCACGCGTATCCACAAGGGCCGGGTCGCGAAGAATGCGGACTGTCACCGCGCGATGTGAGGTGATTCCCCGCGTTGGTGTGGCGTGCGCGGATATGCCGTCTATGACGGCATCCGGTGGGGGCGCGAGGCGCAGGAACCATTGCCTATCGTGGGTGCATCCTCTAAAATCCACACCGTTGCGTCGGCGGTCTGCCGTGGTGATCGTCGAAGAGGTCATCAAACGCGATGCGGTACACGATTCCTGCGGTCAGTCGGACGAAGGCCCAGATACGGAGTGCGCGCTGGCCAAGGATTTCGGCATATGCGCGGGGCTGAAACCGTTATGGTTCGTGATATCCCATCGCACGAAATCGGCTGAAGAGGATTGGTAAGCTCCGAATCAGACTGTGGTCCCGTTGGCCGATTTCCGCTCCGGCCTGTCGTTCCGCCGGACCGCAAATGATCACCGACCCGGGTCAACGCGACCTTCGCCCGCTGGCCCGCGACCGGGAAGACATTACCGATTTTGTCGGTCGAACCTTGCTCGCCGAACGGAGAGTCATATGCTGATTTGCAAAAATGCTGACAACACGATCCGTTGGAAGCAGGGCGAACGGCTCAACCACCTGTTCGAGCGCCGCTGTGACGAGGTCCCGGCAGACCATCTGGCGGTGGTCACCGAGGATGTGTCTCTCACGTTTCGCGAGCTCGATAACCGCGCCAACCAGGCTGCGCGGTATCTGCTCGACCAGGGCCTGAAGGCGGGCGACCGCATCGGGCTGCTGTTCGACAAATCCGTCCATTCCTACGTGGCGCTGCTGGCGGTGTTGAAGATCGGCGCCGCCTACGTGCCGTTCGACGCCGGCTTTCCGACCGATCGTATCGCCTTCATTCTCGACGATGCCGGCGTCAAGGCGATCCTTTCGGTCTCGCGGTATCGCGAGAAGCTTGCCGATTTCACGGTCGACAAAATCTTCTTCGACGAGGTCCAGCAGCAGATCAGCGAGAAGCCGACGGCGCGCCTGACCGACCAGGAAAACCCGCCGTCGAGCGACCAGCTTTTCTATGTCATCTATACCTCCGGCACCACCGGCAAGCCCAAGGGCGTGGCGATCGAGCACGCCGGCATCTGCAACTTCGTCAAGGTCGCGGGCGAGGTTTACGGCATTCGCGAGAGCGACCGCTGCTATCAAGGCATGACGCTTGCGTTCGATTTTCACGTCGAGGACCTCTGGGTGCCGCTGATTGCCGGCGCCACGCTGATTTCCGGAAAGTCGGGCACCAGCCTGTTCGGCAACGATCTCCACGCGTTCCTGCTCAAGAACCGGGTCACCGTGCTGCCGTGCGTTCCGACCTTGTGGGCGACGCTCGAACAGGACCTTCCGGATGTGCGCATCATCCTGCTGTCGGGCGAATCCGTTCCGCATAATCTCGTGGTCCGCTGGCACCGTCCCGATCGCAGCATCCTGAATGCCTATGGACCGACCGAATGCTCGGTCAGTTCCACCTTGCGGCGGCTCACGCCGGAAAATCCGGTGACCATCGGCGTTCCGCTGCCGACCTACACGGTGGTGATTCTCGATGAGCACAAGGACGAGGTCGTCCCTGACGGTGCGATCGGCGAGATCGGTATCGCCGGCGTCGCGCTGGCGCTGGGCTATCTCAACCGCGAAGACCTCACCCGGCAGAAGTTCATTCCGGACTTCCTCAACCTGCCGAACAATCCTTCGAAGCGCATCTATCGCACCGGCGACTACGGCCGCATCCGCGAGGACGGTGAACTCGAGTTTCACGGCCGCATCGATACCCAGGTCAAGATCCGCGGCTATCGGATCGAGCTTGAGGAGATCGAGGCGGTGCTGTTGCAGGTGCCGCAGATTTCGCAGGCCGTGGTCAATCCTTACGAGCCGGAGCCCGGCGCGGTCGAGCTTGTGGGCTACTACACCCGAAAGCAGGGCGCGCCGGAGGTATCGTCGAGCGAAATATCGGAGATGCTGCGCAAGCATCTGCCGAGCTACATGGTCCCGGGCTATCTCGAAGAGCTGCCCGCGATCCCGATGACGCCGAACAACAAGGCGGATCGCAAGAACCTGCCGGCGCCCAAGGGGTCGCGCTTCGCCGCGTCGACCGGCAAGTTCGTCGCGCCCAACACCGAGACCGAGAAGGTGCTTGCGGGCGCGCTGTCCGAGGTCATGAAGATCGAGCGCGTCTCAATCGAGGACAATTTCTTCCAGGACCTTGGCGCGCACTCGCTGCTGATGGCCCGCTTTGGTGCCGAGATCCGCAAGCGGCTGAAGATTTCGGCGGTGTCGATGCAGGACATCTATCTCAATCCCACCATCGAAAAGCTCGCGAAGCATATCGATGCGCTGCCAGCCGAGGTGCCGGAGCAGGACGTGGGCGGGCCCCGCGAGCCGTTCTACGTTCCGTCGAATTTCGCGTACTACGGTTGCGGGGCGCTACAAGGACTTTGGTATCTCGGCTGGAGCGCGATCGGCCTTTGGATCCTGGTGACGGGGATCGAATGGACCTATGCGGCGATGCCGAATACCACGCGCGACCTATTTCCGCATCCTGGTCTATGCCGTCGGGGTTTCGGCGCTCTTCAGCGCCATTCCGATCGCGGCGAAGCGGCTGGTGATCGGGACCTGGAAGCCGGAGGTCATCCCGGTCTGGAGCCTGCGATACTTCCGCTTCTGGGCGATTCGCAGTTTGATCGGCAGCGCGCCGATGGCGCTGTTTGGCGATCCCTTCTACAATCTCTACCTGCGGCTCCTCGGCGCGAAAATCGGCGAGAACGCCGTCATCCACTCCACCGCCATTCCGGTGTGCACCGATCTCATTTCGATTGGTGACAACACGATCCTGGGGAAAGACTCGATCGTCCTCGGTTACGCGGCGCAGTCGAACCACATCTACACCGGGCCGGTCCAGATCGGCTCGAACGCGTTCGTCGGCGAAGCGGGCGTCCTCGACATCAACACCGTCATGGAGGACGACACCCAGCTCGGGCATGCATCCTCGTTGCACAACGGTCAGCGCATTCCGAAAGGCAAGCACTACCACGGATGCCCGGCGCAGGAGACGACGGCGAACTATTGTCCGGTCGAGCCGATGGAGTGCACGCAGCAGCGGCGCTGGATCTACGCGAGCGTGCTGCTGGCCGCGGCGTTCCTCTTGATGCCGATCCCGGCAGTCGCGGTGTATGCGTGGTTCCCCGACTTTTATCGGCAGATCGGCGCGGCTCAGTTCAGCCATGCCGCCCCGACGCTGGATCTGCTCCTGTTGACCGGACAGACGCTGCTGCTGACCTTCGCCACTTTTTTCAGCGGCGTGATTTTTGGATTGCTGGGAATCGCCATCGTCCCGCGGATCCTGAATCTGTTTCTGCGGCAAGACAAAACCTACGCCCTCTATGGCTTCCACTACTTCATCCAGCAGACGATCGAACTGCTCAGCAATTCGGTGTTCTACAATCGTCTGTTCGGCGACAGCTCGGCGATCGTCTATTACGCGCGCTGGGTCGGCTATCGGTTGAACAAGATCGTGCAGACCGGCTCGAACTTCGGCATGAGCCAGCGCCACGAAAATCCGTTCCTCTGCGACATCGGCAGCGGCACGATGATCTCCGGCGGGCTGAAGATGATGAACGAGACGATGTCGAGCTCGTCGTTCAAGCTCGGCATGGTGAAGATCGGCGACCAAAACTACCTCGGCAACTATCTGCACTTTCCGGCCGATGCCAAAACCGGAGCGAACGTCCTGGTTGCGACCAAAGCCTTGGCGCCGATCGACGGCCCCATTCGCGAGAATGTCGGATTGCTCGGATCGCCGTGTTTCGAGATCCCGCGCGCCACCGACCGCGACAAGCAGATGGCCAAGATGGACGACGCCACCCGGCGCCGCCAGCTTCAGGCGAAGAATAAATTCAATCTGATCACCGGCGCGCTCTACCTGCTGAGCAACTGGTTCCTGTTCTTTGGCGTCAGCCTGTGCTGGCTGATCGCCATCGTGTACTACCCGCGTCATGGCATGAGTGCGATCTTCACTGGCGCCGCCGCCTCCTTCGCATTCACGATCCTCTGGTACTGGTTCGTGGAAAAGAGCCAGCCTGAAGTTCGGCAAGCTCGTTCCGAAGATCGTCCCGGTGCTGGACGAATATTTCTGGTTTCACGAGCGGGTGTGGAAGTTGACCGGACTGTGGTTCATTGCGCCACTGTTCTCCGGAACGCCGTTCAAGAACCTGTTCTCGCGGCTTGAGGGCGTCCAGCTCGGCAAGAAGGTGTTCGACGATGGCGCCTATTTCGACGAGTACACGCTGATCGAGATCGGCGATTACGCGAACTTGAATGCCGGCGTGCGTGATTCAGCCGCACTCGCTGGAAGAAGCCGTGTTCAAATCCGATCGTGTGAAGATCGGGACCGGATGCACGCTCGGCGTGGCGTGCAACCTGCACTATGGCGTGACGATGGGAGACTATGTGGTGATCGAGCCGAACTCGTTCGTGATGAAAGGCGAGATCTTGGATGAGGACACGACGTGGCGCGGAAATCCCGCGCGGGCCGTTGTCGGCCGGTCGACGCGCGGGGTGGAACGGCAGACGTCGGAGACCTTCGTGCCGGCCCGGGTAGCCTAGCAACGGGCGGCTTGCGTTATTCGAGACGGTAATGGTGCGAACATGCGCGCGCTTTTGAGGCTCACGTCCGACCCGCCGGCCTCGGTCAGCCCGGACCGGCCGCTCGACTTTCATCGCCGCCTGCCCGGCTATCGCGAGACACCGCTGGTGGAGGCGCCGCGGCTCGCCGAAAAATTCGGCGTCGCCAAGGTCTACGTCAAGGACGAAACCTCGCGCTTCGGGCTGCCGTCCTTCAAGGTGCTGGGGGCGTCCTGGGCGACGTATGCGGCGCTGCGCGAGCGGCTCGGGCCGATCCCGGATGGCCCTCTCAGCTATGAAAGCCTGCAATCCTGGGCGGCGCCTGCGCGCCCGCTGACGCTGCTGGCGGCGACCGACGGCAACCACGGACGCGCGGTGGCGCGCGTGGCGCGCTGGCTCGGCCTGAAAGCGCGGATTTTTCTGCCGACGTTCGTGACAGCCGGCCGGCGGCAGGCGATCGAGGCGGAAGGCGCCGAGCTTGCGGTCATCGAGGGCGTCTACGACGCGTCGGTCGATGCCGCGGTGGACGCGTCGCGGCAGCCCGGGACGCTGCTCATTTCCGACACCGCCCGCTCGGCCAGCGACGTCATCCCGCAACTTGTGACCGCGGGCTACACCACCGCCTTCGCCGAGATCGAGCAGCAACTCTCGCAATCCGAAGACGGACGCATCGACGTGGTCGCGGTCCAGGCAGGCGTCGGCGGATTGGCGACGGCGGGCACGAGCTGGGCGCGGCTCACCCGGCGCGGCCGCTCGCCGCGTGTCGTCGTGGTCGAACCGGAGCCGGCGGCCTGCGTGATGGCGGCGCTGGCGGCCGGCGAGCCGGTCGCAGTCTCCGCCAGCGAAATTTCCGCAATGAGCGTCCTGCAGTGCGGGACAATATCCCTGACCGCATTTGCGACCCTGAACGCTGGAGTCAGTTGCTGCCTTGCCATCGAGGATTCCTGGGCGGAAACCGCCACGGACGAGCTGCTGTCATGCGGCGTTCGCACCGGCTTCAGCGGCGCCGCCGGGGCCGCCGGGCTGCTCGCCGCATTGACGGGCCCGTTTGCCGGACCGCTGCGACAACATCTCGCAATCTCGTCCGACGCGAGGCTGCTGGTGGTGGCGACCGAATTGGCGGCAGCCTCGGAGCACGTGCAGCAAGCCGAAATGCTGCCCGCGTGATCACCGGTTCCTCGTCTGGCTGATGCAACCCATCCCGTATCGCCCGCCGCTGCCAATCCGGTGCAGGTCTCGCTTGCACTGGATGGCGCTGCGCCTCCACAAAATCGTCGCATGTTTGCTGGCACAGTTGAGGCTCGATGCCCGCCGAACCGCAATTCAACGCATTACGATGTGTTCCGAGGCCGGGACGTTCCCGCGCCCGGGTCCACTTACGCGCGGACCGCGGCAGCAAGACGACGACCGCCCGGGAGTCGCGCGCCAGGTCCTCGGCATGAAGCTGAACGGATTCAGATCGGCGACCGGCGCGCTGGCCGCGATCATCGCGGGCCTGTGTTGCGTGCTGGCCGTCCATCCGGGCACAGCCGCAAGGGCTCAACAGGATCCGCCGGCCGATTCCGTCCCGGCGCCGGATACCCAGGACGTAACGTCTGTCGACACCTGTAAAACCGATTTGACGCGCCAGTTGCGGACGATGGACGTGCCCGGAATGGCCGCTGCCATCGTCAAGAACGGGCGGATCGTGTGTACGGCGGTTGCCGGTATGGCGAATATCGAACAGCAACGGCCCGTCACGCCGGATACGCTTTTCCTCATCGCCTCGGTGTCGAAGACGATCACCGCGACCGCCCTCATGCAGTTGTATGACGAAGGCAAATTTCAGCTCGGCGACGACATCAACGAATATCTTCCGTTCAGGGTGCGCATACCGGTTGCGCCGAATGCGCCCATCACGTTCCAGCAATTGCTGACCCATACGTCGTCGATCAGGGACAACACCACCTACATCAACTGTCCGGGATCATGTGCCTACGGCTCGTCATTCGCCTCCCTGGTCACGCGCGGTGCCGACTCGCCGATTTCGCTGGCGGATCTGGTCAGAGGATATCTGACGCCGGGCGGCGCCTATTACAATCAAGCCGCCAATTTCGAACAGCGTCCGCCGGGAACGATCAGCGACTATTCCAACATGGGCATCGCCCTTGCCGGCTATTTGGTCGAACTGATCAGCGGCACTCCGTTCGATCAGTACTGCAAGGAAAACATCTTCACGCCGCTCGGCATGGAAAAGACGTCATGGCGGTTGGCGGGCATCGACGAGTCGCTGCTCGCCATGCCGTATAACAAAACGTCATCCGGCTTCGTTCCCTACGGACAGTACGGCGAGCCCGACTATCCGGACGGTATGCTGCGGACGTCCGTGACCGAGCTTGCCCGGTTTCTCATCGCCTATATGGACGACGGGCTCTACAACGATCAGCAGATCCTGAAACCCACCACCGTGGGGAACATGCTGAGAGGCCATTTATCACGCCATCCATCGCAAGGCTTTGTCTGGTTCAAGCGGTCGATCGGTGGCCGGACGGTGTGGGGCCACGATGGCTCCGACAACGGCGCCGGCGCCGAAATGTGGTTTGATCCGGTAAAGGATCAGGGCGTCATTCTCGCCACCAACGGGGTGTGGAACGACGTCAGCCGCTTGTTGTCCAGCCTCTTTCGGGAGGCGGACAGCTACTGAGCGGTACCCGGATTTGGCGGGAGCACCAGTCTCTCTCTGTTCACGCCGCGGGCGCCCGCTGTCAGCGAGCTTTACTTGGCTCGGTTGCCGCTGCCCGCATCGGGATCGCCGGCGAGCGCAAGCGGCTTGGCCGCATAAAGCGGGCTGGAATAATACTGCGCCAGCGCATACCGGGTGAGCACGCCCAGCGCGGCCGCCAGTGGTACGGCGATGAGCAGGCCGACGAATCCAAACAGATAACCGAATGCGAACAACGCGAACATCAGCCAGACCGGATTCAGGTTGACCCGCCGGCCGACCAGATAGGGCGAGAGCACATAGTCGGAGAGCGACTGGCCGACGAAGAAAATCGCCGGCACCACTGCGATCAACGCCCAGTTCGGCCAGAATTGCGCGATCGCCACGCAGGTGGAAACCAGGAGCCCGGTGAGCGAGCCGAGGTAGGGCACGAAGCTGATTAGCCCGGCGGAGACGCCAATCAGAACGCCATGGTTGAGGCCGATCAGCGCCAGCGCCGCCGCATAGAACAGGCCGAGGACGAGGCAGATCACGCTCTGGCCGCGCACAAAGCCGCCGATCGTGTCGTCGATCTCCCGGGCCAGTGCGCGGATCGTCTCACGGCGCGACGGCGGCACCCAATTGTCCACCACCGCAATCATCCGGTGCCAATCGTACACCAGATAGCAGGCGACGATCGGAGTGACGACCGCGAGTGAGAACACCGAAATGAGCGCCCGTCCACCGGACCAGACCGACCGCAGGAATGCGGCGGACCAGCCCGCCGCCAGCGTCGTCAGTTCGCCGATCGATTTCTCGGCTGTGCCCAGTCCCTCGCCGACAAGCTTGCTGAGCCAGGGGTGATCCGGACTGGTCGCGAGCGATTGCAATTGCTTGATATAGACCGGAAAGTGCTCGATGAAGTATGCCAGTTCACGCACGATGATGGGCGTGGTGAAAAAAATCAGCGCCGCGATCCCGAAGATGAAGACCGCGACAATTACCAGCGTGGCAACCAGCCGGTTCAAGCCCAGGCGTTCCAGCCGGCTCGCCAGCGGGTCGAGCAGATAGGCGATCACCATGCCGGCGACGAAGGGCAGCAGGATCTCGCGCAACAGCACCACCGCCGCGAGGACCGCGGCGAGCATCGTGATCCAGAACGTGATAGGCCGTGCGGCATTCATGTGCTGGTAGTGTGAAACGAATGGCCGTCGCGTGTCAAAGCGGCTTCGGCGAGCGAGCGCACTGTCATGCCCTCGCGCAAGCGGGCATCCAGCCTGTCTCGCCATGCCGGCCCGGAGGGGGCAATTTCGAAAGCGCCGCATCATTCGCTTTCGCGGATGATGACAACTGAAGACGTGGCGAAAGCGGTCGATCAAGCGACGGGACGCTCCCGCCGTTGCTACGCCTCATTACGCATATGTTTTCAGGACGTGGCGGGCGATCACCATCTTCATCACCTCGGTCGCGCCCTCGGTGATGCGGTAGCTGCGCTGCTGCCGCCACAGCTTTTCGATCACCAGATCGGTGGTGAGCGCGATGCCGCCGTGAATCTGCATGCAGCTATCGGCGGTGCGGAACGCCATCTCGTCCGCATAGTACTTGGCGATATAGGCGTCCTCGCGGGCTTCCTCGCCCTGGTCGAGACGCCAGGCGGTCTTGTAGACCATCAGCCGCGCCAACTGCAGTTCCACATACATGTCGGCGAGCATCCACTGCACGCCCTGCCGGCTCGCCAGCGGCTGGCCGAAGGTCGAACGCTGCTTGGCGTAGGATGACGACATTTCGAGACAGCGCTCGGCGATGCCGAGGGCACGCGAGCCGTGCTTGACGCGGCCGATGTTGAGCCACTCCTGGCCGAACGCCATGCCCTGGCCTTCTGCGCCGATCAGGTTCGAGGCCGGCACCCGCACGTCGTCGAACACGATCTCCCAGGGCCGGTCGCCCATCATGGTTTCGTACTGCGTACCGAGCTTCACGCCCGGCGTGTCCATGTCCACCAGGAACATGGAGATGCCGCCGCGCGAGCCCTTGGTCTTGTCGGTCGCCGCCAGCAACTGGCAGAACGCGGCCTTGCCGGCGCCGGTGATGAAGCGTTTGACGCCGTTGATGACGTAGCCGTTGCCGTCCTTGACCGCGGTGGTGCGCATGCCGCCCGGGTCGGAGCCGGCGTCGGGCTCGGTCTGCGCGAAGCAGGTCTTCTTCTCGCCGCGCAGCACCGGCATCAGGTATTTTTCTTTCATCTCGCCTTCGAGTGTGTAGAGCGCGCGGCGCGGGGAGGGGCCGGTGATGCCTTCGCCACGCGCCGGCAGCGCCGTGGTGCGCGAGAATTCCTCCCACATCACGGCGCGCGCCAGCACCGACATGCCGCCGCCGCCGTATTCCACCGGCACGTCGAATTGCCAGATGCCGAGCTCCTTGGCGCGCTTCTCGAAATGCTCCTGATAGTGCGGCTTCATCTCTTCGAGAATACAGGTGTCCTTCTCAACCGGGATCAGTTCGTTGTCGACGAAACGGCGCACCGTATCCTTGAGCATCCGCAGCTCTTCGGGCAGTTCGAAATCCATCGCCTACACTCCTGGTACCTGATTGTAAACGGTCATATGCGTTCACTCGATCCGGTGAATGATGTCAGCGCCACGATCGTCGGTCGCTCCCTCTCCCCGGAGGGGAGAGGGCGGGGGTGAGGGGGCCGGGCCTATCGATAAGACCGTAACCCCTCACCCCACCCCTCTCCCAATGGGAGAGGGAGCCGACCGCCTTCGTCGAGAGAATTGGCTCAAGACACGCCTGCACGAACTCGCTTCATTGAGACGCTAACCTCTCACTCGCGCCATAGCACGCGCACGTCGACGGCGACGGCTCCACTCTCGCGCACCATCAGCGGATTGATCTCGATGTCGGCGATCTTCGCGCGGTGATCGAGAAAGAATTGGCCAAGCGCAAGCGCGGTCTTTTCCAGCGCCGCGCGATCGGCCGGCGGCCGGCCGCGATAGCCCGCCAGCAGCTTGGACAGTTTGAGTCCGTCGATCATCGCTGTCATGCCCGCCGCATCGACCGGCAGCATGCGCAGCGCCGCGTCCTTGGCGAGCTCGACCAGGATGCCGCCGGCGCCGACCAGCAGCATCGGCCCATAAAGCGCATCGCTGCGCGCGCCGACGATGGCCTCGATGCCGGACACCATCTCCTGCACCAGGAAGCCATCGATGCGGGCGTCGGGCTGCGCTTTGCGCGCCGATGCGACCAGGCGCTCGGCCGCGCGTTCCACCTCGGCACGGTCCCGCAGGTTGAGCGCGACGCCGCCGGCTTCAGTCTTGTGCAGGATGTCGGACGAACGGATTTTGAGCACGACCGGGAAGCCGATGCGCTCGGCCGCGGTGACCGCTTCGGCTGCACTCGCGACCTCCTGAGACTGCGGCAACGCGATGCCGTAGCGCGCCAATGTGGCGTCGAGCGTGGCCGGCGTCAGGTCGCTCGGCGGAGCGGGCGGAACGGCAGCCGGCGCGCGGCCATGCCGGGCACCGTAGAACCACAGCGCGTTGAGGGCGCGCAGCGTCTGTTCCTGGCCTTGCAAAAACGGGAAGCCGGCGGCCTTCTGGGTTTCGATGTGCTGGTCGCTGACCTGATGGATCATGCGGCCGAAGGCAAGGAACGGCTTGTCCGTTGCATCGAGCATCCGGCGAAACGGCGACATGTCGCCCCAGGCGTCGGCACGGCGCGGCATCGGCGAGGCCCAGGCCACCATGTCGATGCTGGGATCGCGCGCCGCCGCCTCGCAGACCTTGGCGGCGATGTCCATCGGCGGCGGGATGCCGATGTCGAGCGGGTTCTTGGGCGAGATGCCGTCCTGCATCATCGGCTTCATCGTCGCCTTGGTGGCGTCGCTGAAATCCGGAACGGCCGCGCCTTCCTGCTCGGCGTAATCGTAGAGCAGATCGACCGTGCCGCCCGAGGTGGTGATGAAGCCGATGCGCGGGCCTTTCGGCAGCCGGCCGCCTTCGAACGCCAGCGCGGTCTCGACCATGTCGTCGAGCGATCGGCAGTTGATGACGCCATAGCGCTCGCACATTGCGAGATAGGCGGCGTAATCGCCGGCGATAGCGCCGGTGTGCGATTGCGAGGCGGCCTGGGATTTTGCCGTGATGCCGGTCTTGATGGCAAGGATCGGCTTACCCATCGCGAGTGCGCGGCCGGCGGCGTGCATGAACGCCTCGGGCCGGCGGATGCCCTCGATGAACAGCACCACCATCTTGGTGTGCGGATCGTCGAGTACGAAGTTGAGGTAGTCTTCGAGCCCAAGGTCCGGCTCGTTACCCGAGGTGACGCAATAGGAATAACGCAGGCCGCGATCCGCCGCCGAGCGCATCCAGAACATGATGGTGCCGCCGGACTGGAACAGGCAGGCGACCGAGCCGGGCTCGAGCGAGCACAGGTCGGTGTTGGGATAGCCCATCAGCCGTTCGCGGAACGAGTACGCTCCCATGCAGTTCGGGCCCGCGACGCGCAACCGGCTCTTCGCCACGAAGTCTTTCAGCCACGCGCCGCGTGCCTTCGAATTCCGGCTCGTCGCCATCGCCCATCATCGCAGAATAAACGGTGGCGGATTTGACGCCGACCGCCTCGCCGTCCTTGAGCACGTCCGGCACGAAGGTCGCGGGCACGATCACCAGCGCATGGTCGACCGGCTCCGGCATGTCGCGCAACGAAGGGTAGCAGCGCTGGCCGAATACCTCGCTCTGGCGCGGATTGACGAACGTGATGCGGCCCGGATAGCCGAATTCGCGCAGGTTTTTGTAGATCATGCTGGGCCAGGCGGCACGCTCGGACGCGCCGACGATGGCGAGCGACTTGGCTTGCAGCGTGCTCGCCGCCGAGCGGAATAGATTGTTATCGGTCACGCCTGTCCCCGTCCCGCCCTGTATGGCTTGGCACCCGCGGCTTTGGCCGCCGCCTGAACCGTTATTAGGGCCTCGCCGCCGTGCGGTCAAAGGCCGTCCGATGCGGTACAGGCAGTTCAGGTGTGTGCGAACGGCTGTGCGTCGCGCGCGGACGTCTTGGTAACGGAGTCGAGGCCGTTGTTTTTGAAAATGGACGCCACTGCCGGGTGAATCAAAACGATGCGACCCGGCGATCGGCCGAGCGCATCCATCCGGTCGGTGATCATGAGGCCGGTCGCGTGCCGATGCCTCGACAATGGTCGTGCGGCCCCGGCGCTATGGCGCGGAGCCTCGCGTGGTCGATTATTGAGGTTGCTCGGACGCCCGCGATCCCGCCGGGATGTTTGCGGCCGGGCCGCCACGAGCCGCGCGGCTGGTGGCGATCGAGTCGGTGATGCCTCGCCACGGCGCGATGGTCTCGATGATGATATTGATGCCCGCCAGGGCGCTCTCGATCTCACGCTCGACGCGCTCGACCTCGGATCTCAGGAACTCCTGCAGTTCCTCGAGCTCGGAGGTGAGGCCCTTGAGCTCGTTGATCGAACTGGAGGTCAGGCGGCCGACGGAGGATCTGATCCGCTCGGCAACGTTCTCGACCTGCGTGGGGACGATGGCCGGGCTTTCTTGCTTTGCCAGTTCCTTCACCAGATGGCTGATTTCGGTCTCCACAATCGAGTCCACAGGTTGCGACTCGGCGGTCGCCGCAGATGTTGGAGCGTTCATCAGGTTCCCCTACGCGGTCTACGTGTGTCTGGATTGGCTCAACCCCGATCCGGAAGATATTTCGGGTCCGGTTAATATTCTCTTTAGGATTGACGCGCGCATTGAAAGGCTGCGCCGATCGGTATCGTGATCGGAACACCGGACTTGATAATGTCGGCCAATGGCGGAGCGGTCACCGTGCCAGGCGGACGCCGGGCCGGAGGCGTGCGTCGAAGCCTCCGCCTTTCAGTTACGAAGGAAGTGGCCTCGGCCTTTCATCTTAGACCGAGGGGATCACTTTCAACACCGGAAACCATTGCCCGATGAACGTCGGCGGCCAGGGGATGGCCATGAAGTAGTCGAAGGCGAACCAGATGAAAACCACCAGCGTGACCGCATATGGGATCACCAGCGACCAGCGTTCGCGCGCTTCGTAGCGCATGAAGAACACGACGAACACCGCGACCGTCGGGATCAGTCCGATCGTTGCCATCACGCCCATGAAGGCGATGAGGTAGCCGAAGAACCAGGTCGCGCGAATGATGATGTCGCGTACCGGCAGGTGGCCGGTATCGGAGGTGAGATCCATGTGGATCTTCTCGCCGACCTCATGCTGCGTCTGCTCGACCAGCCCCTCGATGGCGGCGACATCGGGCTTGCGGCACATCTCGTTGAACAGGCTGATTGCCGCCGCCGTCAGCGCGGCGGTGCCGACCACCAGCGGCACGATCCTGGCGCTGAAGTCCCATTTCAGCGCAACAAAGACCGCGCGTGCCGATCAGCGCGATCATGAACATCGTGAACAGTTGCGAGGGATGGAACGTCGGCGCCCGGAAGCTGGTCAGCAGCTTTTTCGTCCCGCCGAGACTGCGGATGTCCTGGAGGAACGGCCGCATCAGGCCGAGGATCGCCATCGCGAACAGCACCATCACCAGCGGGCGCAGCATCCAGCTCAGGCCGTAGCGCTCGACCGAGATGAACAGGTAACGCTCGATGGTGTCGCCCAGCACGACGCCCAGGATGAGCGGCGGCCGCGGCCACTTGAACTGCTTCATGATCCAGCCGACCAGGCCGAAGAACAGCAGCGTGTACAGGTCGCCCCATTGCCGCGTCGCCTCGAATGCGCCGATATAGATGATGCCGAGAACGGCCGGCAGAATGAGCGTGTAGCGCAGCGTGGCGAGCCGCGCGAATTGCGGACTGAACGCGTAGCAGAGCCCGGCGCCGAGGATGTTGGCGAGCGCCACCGACCACACCATCGCGTAGGTGATGTTGAGGTTCTTGGTCAGCATGTCGGGGCCGGGCACCAGGCCGTGGATCAGGAAGGCGCCGAGCAGGATCGCCATCGTGGCGCTGCCGGGGACGCCGAATGCGACGGTCGGCACCAGTGCGCCGCCTTCCTTGGCGTTGTTCGAGCTTTCCGACGCGATCACGCCGCGCACGTCGCCCTTGCCGAAGGTCAGTGACGCGCCCTTCTCGGTCTTGAGCGCGTGGCCGTAGGCGAGCCAGTCGACGACGGAGGCGCTGATGCCGGGGATCGAGCCGATGCCGCCGCCGATCCACGAGCAGCGCATGATCAGCCACCAGTTCTCGAAGCAGTCCTTCACGCCCTGCCACTGGCCCTTGTAGATGTTCTTGGTGCTGGTGTCGGTCGAGATGGCGACGCGCGCGATCAGCAGGTCGCAGAGTTCCGGCAGCGCGAAGATGCCGAGCAGCAGCGGCGTCAGCGGCAGGCCGTCCCAGAGATAGAGGCTGTCGAAGGTCCAGCGCAGCGTGCCGGTCTGCGGATCGGTGCCGATCATCGCGATCATCACGCCGAGGCAGCCGGCCACGAGGCCGCGCAGCGGCGCGTTGCCGGACAAGACCGCCACCATCGATATGCCCAGCACCGAAAAGGCCAGCAATTCGGGCGAGCCGATATAGAGCATGATCGGGCGCAGCACCGGAATGCTGATCGCCAGCAGGAAGGCGCCGAACACGCCGCCCATCAGCGACGACATGTAGGCGGCGCTCAGCGCGCGGCCGGCCTCGCCTTTCTTCGCCATCGGAAAGCCGTCGAGCACGGTCGCGGCGGAGGCGGCACCTCCGGGCACGCCGAACAGGATCGCCGGGATGGGGTCGCCGGTCGCGGTGGTCGCGCCCAGTCCGAGCAGCATCGCGAACGCCGAATAGGGGTCCATGCCGAAGGTGAACGGCAGCAGCATCGCGGTGCCGGTGAGGCCGCCGATGCCCGGAATGATCCCGAGCACCAGGCCCATGACGCAGCCGAGCGCCAGGAACATCAGGCGGTGCGGCTCCATCAAGGTCACGAACGCCTGGCCCGCCGCCGTGGCCATGAAACTGATTTCCCCGGCGAAATTCTCCATCTCTCCCTCGTCTCCCCGAGATGCCGGCCGCGCGCGCCCCTGCGCGATCAGAGCAAGTCCGATGTGACCCGCGTGCGTCTGCCCGTTGGGTCGTTATGCGGCGTTAGTTGATGAATGCGAAAAGCATGCGAGAGCCGGGCGGCGAAGGAGGCTGCGGGCGTCGATCGTAACGCGCCACGCCGGCGGTTTCGCAGAGAATACACGCATTGTCCCGTCCCTCGCCCTGGCGCGCTCAGCCCCGTCAGCTTCCAGGCTCGCCGGCCTGTTTCGCTTCCTCGTGCGCTGATGTAAGCAGAAGTTCGGGCCACGGGATAGCCGTCATGCGCGGCTGCCGGATGGCGCGGTTGACGCAGCCGCCAGGACGCCGTCGGGCTGCGTGTGGAAATGCTATTGCGAGGTAGGACATGCAGCTCGATCGACCCGAGGGACAACCCGACGGCAAAGTGACCTGGGGCAGCGATATCGCGGCGCAGATGCTGCGCCGCTCCGGCATCCCTTACGTGAGCCTCAATCCGGGGGCGAGCTATCGCGGGCTTCATGACAGCCTGGTCAACCATCTCGGCAATACCGATCCCGGCATCCTGCTCTGCCTGCACGAGGATCATTCGGTGGCGATCGCGCACGGCTACGCCAAGGCCACCGGCGAGCCGATGGCCTGCGTGCTGCACAGTAATGTCGGGCTGCTGCACGGCATGATGAGCCTCTACAACGCCTGGTGCGACCGCGCGCCGATGATCGTGCTCGGCGCCACCGGCCCGCTCGACGCCGAGAAGCGCCGCCCCTGGATCGACTGGATCCATACGTCACGCGATCAGGGCGGCTTGGTGCGCTCGTTCATCAAGTGGGACGACCAGCCGAGCTCCGGGCAGGCGCTGGTGGAATCGATGTGCCGCGCCAACATCGCCACCCGCGCCGCACCGACCGCGCCGGTCTATATCTGCCTCGATGCCGGCCTGCAGGAGCAGCGGCTCGACAAGGAGCCGGAGTGGCCCGACATGACGCGGTTCACGCCGCCCGCGCCGTCGCGCCCCGCCCGCAGCGCCGTCGATCAGGCTGCCGGCGCTGCTCAAGGGCGCGCAGCGCCCGGTGATCATGTTCGGCCGCGGCTCGCGCGATGCGCAGGCCTGGCAGCAGCGCGTCAAGCTCGCCGAGCGGCTCGGCGCCTGCGTGGTGACCGACCTCAAGCTCGGCGCCGTGTTCCCGACCGACCATCCGGCGCACTACCGTGCCGCCGTTCAACGTGCTCGGCAAGCCGGCGCGCGAACTGCTGTGCGAGGCCGACGTCATCCTGGCGCTCGACTGGGTCGATCTCGGCGGCGCGCTGCGGCAGGCGCAATCCGCCGGCAAGGTGCCGGCCAAGATCATCAGCGCGACGCTCGACCAGAACCTGCATACCGGCGCCAACATGGAGTACCAGTCGCTGCCGGCGGTCGACGTGCTTGATGGCGACGACCGGCGATGTGGTGGTCGAGGACCTCATCGAGGCGCTCGGGCCGGGACGCAAGGAGCCGTGGAAGGTGCGCGTGCCGTCAAAGCCGCGCGCCGCCAACGGCGGCGGGCTCACCATGGAGCACATCGCCTCGACCTTGCGCTCCGAGTTCAACGATCCGGAGAACGTCAGCTTCTGCACGCTCGGCCGCGGCTGGCCGATCGACATCTGGCCGTTCCAGAGCGGCATGTCGTATCTCGGCAAGGACGGCGGCGGCGGGCTCGGCTCCGGCCCCGGCCTCTCGGTCGGCTCCGCGCTCGCGCTCGCCGAGCGCGGCCGCTACGCCATCTCGATGCTGGGCGACGGCGACTTCTGCATGGGCGTGACGGCGATCTGGACCGCGGTGCGCCACCGCATTCCGCTGCTCGTCCTGATCAACAACAACCGCTCCTACTTCAACGACGAACTGCACCAGGAGACGGTGGCGAAGACGCGCGGCCGCGAGGTGAAGAACCGCTGGATCGGGCTGCGCATGGAGGACCCCGCGCCCGACATCGCCAAGCTCGCCGAGGCGCAGGGCGCGGTCGGCATCGGCCCGGTCACCAGCGCGGCCGACGCCAAGGCGGCGATCTCCAAGGGCGTCGCGGTGCTGAAATCCGGCGGCGTCTGCGTGATCGACTTCCACGTCGAGCCGCCCGCCGACCGCTCCGACGGCATCGGCCATCGCGCGACGTGAGGGATTGATGACGGGCGGACGGGGGATTGAGACGCTTTGAGCAAGACGGGAATTGATGCGCTTGGAGCAAGGCTCGTTTTGCTGGATCGATACTCTCTCCGTTCGTCCCCGCGGAAGCGGGGACCCAGAGTCACAATCACCGAACGTGCGGCCCCTGGGTTCCCGCTTGCGCGGGAACGAACGGGGATAGAGCGTGCGACAATTCGAACACGACAGACTCTAGCGGCGACCCCGCTCTCTCCCCGTCACCCTGAGGCGCTTGCGCCATAAGCGCGTTTACGCGCGTCTTCGACGTGCTATGGCGCAAGCCTCGAAGGGCGACGGCCCGATCTGTGGCCGTGCATCCTTCGAGGCGCGCCAAGCGGCGCGCACCTGAGGATGACGGAGATAGATGCCACGTGTTGCTGTTAGTGCGCGTGAGCACGAAATTGGGCTAATGCTTCATCGGCAAGCCGGTCGAGCCGACCGGCTTTGGCGTCGCGCTCAATTTTGCGGTCGAATTCGCTGAGCCTCGAACGCCTCGAACCAGGCGCGAAATTTCGCCAGTTCGTCCGGCGCAAGCTTGGCGATCGCTTTCTCAATGTCTTCAACAGTCATATTAATATCATAGCCTGTAGCCCGGATGGAGCGAAGCGAAATCCGGGAGATGCGAAAGATGATTGCCCCGGATTTCGCTTCGCTCAATCCGGGCTACGTTGCTGGTATCTCAGCTGATGGAACCCATTGAGACGGAACGCTCTGCAGGCGTGGCGGAAACATTTCAATCTGCATCTTGCTGCCGAGCAGATTACAGCGGTCGCTACATGATTACCGTTAGGCGCTGGCTTACGGGTCTGGATTGCACGAGACTAATTTGCTGACTAGCGGCGAGAGCATTTTAGATCGGCTATCCTTGGGATTTGAACGCGAAGGCTCTTGAACTAGGGCATTACTCTAAACAGCTGAAACCAATAAGCGAAGACCTGAACGGAAGCATTCCTATTCAGAATTCAGATGCATCGCGGACCCACTCGCGACGATTTTCCGCAGAGACAGCGCATACGAGATTGCTTCCTGCGCATTCGATATCCTACTGAGACCCCAGAAACGAAATCAATCCCAGGATGATCCATGGAAAATCAGAGATCCGAGAAACGCGGTGACGCGAAAAATGCCATGTCGCTCATAGCGTAGCATCTCTGCTGAAATTCAGCACTAAAGAAGTCGCCGCCGTGTGTAGATGAACTCTGTTTGCACGACAACCTCGACGCTTACTGAAGGCGGAGGACGGGATGACGCGATCACGACGCGAATCTGCTACTGTTGACGACTAGTCGATCACCATTATCGCAACGCATCAAGACGCCTCGCATCGAAGTGCAACGCGGCCGGGTTAGTCGTGACAGTTAGTCGCCCTCGAAACCTGAATCCTTGCCGCGCAACATGGCGCGGAAAATATCCTCAATCAGTTTCACAGGTCTTGCTAATCTAGATCGACGCCGGTTCATGTGTCGGCCACGCTCGTACTTTGTAGCCGACTGCTTACCAGACTATTATGTTGTAGTTCAAGAAAATAATCCTTGACAATATTCCTATCTCACTCCATCCTCCCGCCATCCCCGCTCAACGAGGGGCGCTTCTAGAGGCGTCTTGAGGCGGAGCGGATTGGTGGATGGGTTGGGGCCGGAGATGCGGCCTTGGGGCCTCAAGTTCTGCCCGCCAACCCCCGCCGATGGCCGAAGCCGCGAGGCTCCGGTCTGGATGCGGCCCCGCGCGCCGTGCCTCGCACGCACGGCACCCGGGCGGCGCCGGACTCCGTCCGGGCGGTACTACGGCCGCCCCGCGAGGAGCTCGCAGAACCGCAACCGGCGCAGCGCCGGTTCCGGAAGCACGGACCGGACGTCGAGGTGGAGGCTTGGCCTTCGCCGCAAATGCCGCCAATGGAGCGCCGAGGGGCGAGCGTCCTTTCGCCAAAGGACGCCACGCCTCAGGCGGCCAGGTTCGTGGCAGCGACGGTCGCGCCAGCGATTGTCGTGCAAGCAAGCCCGGCCGTGGCGTGACTGGAAACCACAGCGCCGCTCGGCGCTCCATTCCCCTCGTTTTTTCGCAGGGGAATCCCAAGGCGCCGCCCGGGCGCCGCTCAATCCGCCGGGCCGGCAAAGCATGAGCGAATCACCGTTTGCGTGGAATGACCCCTTCTCCGTTCGTCCCCGCGCAAGCGGGGACCCAGGGCTGACAAACGCCGAGAGCTGCGGCTCTAGGTTCCCGCTTTCGCGGGAACGAACGGAAGAGAGGAGTGTGCACTCAACCCCAAACGAATCTCGCCCTCACGCACGCCTCGGCGTGGCTGCAGCCGCAGCGCCATCGCGCAACGCTGCTCCGGATCGAGGCCGTAACCGGCTTCACGCGACCGGATCGCCTTGAGCCGCGGCGACAACTCGTCCGGTGCGAGTTCGACGAATCCCGAGGCGGCATAGAAGCCCCGGTTGAAGGCGAGATCGCGGAACGTCGTCAGGGTGATTTCCGTCAGCCCCGCGTTGCGCGCCCAGGCGATCGCCGCCTCCAAGAGCGCGCGTCCGATCCCGCGGCGCTGATGCGCGAAGTCGACGTCCATCTCATCGATGTGCAACACGCGATTGATCTTCCGGGCGGCCAGAAAGCCGACGACGCGGCCGGCTTCGTTGACGGCGACCCACAGCGTTCCGGAGCGCAGCGCGGGACGCCAGACCTCCGCCGAACTTGCCGGCGCATCCGGGCTCAAGCCGACGCCGGCGCCGCGAAAGGCTTCCGCCGCCGAGCGTTCGATGGCGGGCAGGGCGGCGAGGTCGGTGGCGGTGCCGTGACGGATGCGCGGGGGATGGGGCGGCTGCGGCATCGCGGCGTTGGCTCGAAGGGCACGCGGTCAATCGCGCGGGCCAGACTCAAGATTGTTGGTTCTGGCCACGAACGCCTTCACGTCGGCAAGCACTTGCGGCAGCACCGCGCGCACGTCACCGGCCGTCATCCCGGGGCGGATGCGCGGATCATAGAGGATATTGAGAATGTACTGGTCGTAGACATCGAAAAACCCCATGCGCACATCGTCGTTGAACATCGTCCACGGCACCGCGTCGGTGTCGTTGATCGGCCCCAGTGCCTGCAGCAATTCTTCGTAGACGCAATCGTAGAACACGAAGTCTCCCGCGTCCGCGACCAGGATCACGTCGGAGTGGACGATGCGGAAGGCCTCGTCCTTGCGGAAGCTGGACAGGCATTGCGGCGTCAGCGAACTTTGGATCTGGCGGGCCTGCGCGCGGCCGAAGAATTTGCGGATGGTCCGCGGCAGGTCGCGGTCACGCACCAGCGTGACCATCACGTTGGCGGCGGAGCGGCTGTCGGTCACCGCAATATCGATGTGCTGCACGTGCGTGCGGATGCTGGCGACGACATCCGTCACCTGGGCGCGGCGGTCGGGCCGGGCGCGGCTGTCGATGTAAACCCGGACGGGGCCATCGAATTTGCGAATGCGATCGGGCTGGTCGCCGATCGGCAGTTCGGCGCCGAATGCAGTCTTGAAGAAGCCTTCGGTGATCTCAGCGTCGGTGAAAGTCCTGCGCTCGGCGGCGCGCCGGCCGCTGATCTCGGGATCTTCGGCCTGGGCGTCGCAGGCCATCAAGCCGGCGAGCGCGAGCGCGACAATGGCGGTGGCCCTCATGGCCGGATATTTGCGCCAAAAGGTGCCGCCATCAAGATCGCCGGAGCCGCTGCGACGCTGCCTGTAGCGCAACCGGTGCAGGCAAGCTATGACGGCACCGCAGGGCAATTCCCATGAGCGACCGCGAAGCACCGAATCCTTGGCCGACGGAACTGCGGTTGCGCAAAGACCGCAAGGCGCTGTGCGTCGCCTTCGACAGCGGCGAGGCGTTCGACCTCGATGCCGAGTATCTGCGGGTCAAGAGCCCGAGCGCCGAGGTGCAGGGGCATTCTCCCGACGAGCGCAAGACTGTCGGCGGCAAAAAGAATGTCCTGATCCTGGAAGTGAACCCGATCGGCAACTACGCGGTGCGGCTCGTGTTCGACGATCTGCACTCGACCGGGATCTTCAGTTGGGACTACCTGCTCGCGCTGGGCCGAAACCGCGCTGCCTACTGGCAGGAATATCTCGACGATCTCGCCGGCAAGGGATTGACGCGTTGAGGCGATCCCGGCGGCATCGCCTCAACGGCCGTGCGGCGCCACTTACCGCTGCACGATCACGGTCGCGCCGACCCTGACGCGATTGTAGAGGTCGATGACATCGTCATTGGTCATGCGGATGCAGCCGGACGAGGTCGCGGTCCCGATGGTGTGCGGCTCGTTCGAGCCGTGAATGCGGTACATGGTGTCGCCGAGATACATGGCGCGCGCACCCATCGGATTGTCCGGGCCGCCGCGCATGTGGCGCGGCAGATCCGGCCGGCGCTGAAGCATCTCCGGGGGCGGCGTCCAATCCGGCCACTCGGCCTTGCGGGTGACAGTCTGCGTGCCCGACCAGGTGAAGCCCTCTTTGCCGACGCCGACGCCGTAGCGCATCGCCTGGCCGTTCCCGAGCACCAGGTAGAGGCGTCGCTCGCTTGTTCTGACGATGATGGTGCCGGGCGGCTGCCGGCCCTGAAACTGAACGACCGTCCTCGGCACGCCGGTGAACAGTGCGAGGAAGTTCGAGAACGGATTGACCGCCACGGCCGCCTGGCGATTGCTCGGCGCGGCGGGCCGGTTGCCCGGCGCCGCAGATGCAGAAGTCGCTGTAGCGAAAAGGCCGGCTGCGAGCAGCGCGCCAGCGAGGAAACGCGAAATCATCGCAACCCCCGAGTTGTATGAGTGAGCTCATATCCAGTCCTTTTTATAACCCACTGAATTGGGCCGTCGATTGACCAGAGGCTGTTTTTGCCACGGTCAGCCGCCATTTCTCATCATGTGTTGCAAAAATGCTGCTACAAGATCGGTTGGCAGCTTGCCTCCTCAATAAAAGAGCCCGGCACCGCCGGGCTCGCCGCATCATGGCTGATGCATCCGCTGACTTTCCGGGCTCGTCAGCAATAAGGCGCCGTCTGCGCGCCCGTGGTGTCGTATTGCGGGATGCAGGCCTCCCCGGCGGCGGCGGTCGACGCTGAGGTCAGGCTGATGGCAACGTTGCCGAGTGTGGCAAGCAGCGCCAGAGCGACTGCGATCTTGATTGTGATGACTTTCATTTCTTGTCTCCTTCAGCTCAAGCGCCCCACGTGTCGCCCGCGCCGAAATCTGGGTGGGGCGTCTCGCCGGTGCAACGCACAAATCTTTGATGCCTGCGCGACTCGGAGATCACGAAAATGCGTTATGGTACAGATAGTTATATTTATAACATGGAGTTTATGGGGAAATAATGCGCTGCGGAAATTGAGGTCCAATTTGCCGACCTTTGACGGAGTATGGCGCATAAATTCGCGCAAAAAAGATTGCGACGCGAATTGCGGAATTGGCTTGGAATTGGACGTTTGGGACGGATTTCAGGCGTGCGCTTGAATGCGCGCCAACGTGGATCAGCCATGACACTGGAGGGAACCTGGAACCGGGACGGCTTCGGCGCGAATCAGAAGACGCTGCCTGCGTTCGGACCTCCTGTTGGAGGCCTCGTGGCAGCGCCTTCAGGTCAAATTTCGGAGCCAGCGACCGCCTTGCAGACACCGAGCGACGCTGGCACGTCCGGACGGGAATGATCACGCGGCCGAGGTCTTCGGCGGCGTCTTCTTCTTGGCCCAGTACGCGGGGCTCGATTTGGAGCGCGCCAGCGCTTCCGGTGTCTCGAAGCCCGGCGCCATCGACGCATCCGTTCCGGCGAGAACTTGATGATGTTCGATGTTCAGCGTGCGCAGCCAGCGCTGCTGCCCCATCGTAATCGCGACGAAGTAGCCGATCTCAACGAGTTCCGGCTCGGAGAAATGCTGGCGCAGACGCGTCCACAGCGCGTCCTCCGACGGCAGGTCCCAGGTGATGCATTCGGCGTAGGCCAGCGCCGCCTTCTGCCGGTCGTCGTAGCGTGTCGACGACTCGAAATTGATGAGATCGCGATAATCCTCTTCGACCACGCCGGTCTTCGCGGCCTTGATCGATCGTTGATTGCCGCAAAATTCGCACAGCACCGATTGCGAGACGTAAATCCGGCAGAGTTCCTTGATGTTGTGATCCGCCACGCCGTGATGGAACACGTCCCGCCAGGTATTGGCGAATGACCAGAAGGTCGCCGGGACATGGGCGCGGATCGCCTGGCTTTCCGGCCGCGGCGTACCTTCGCGCCGGCAGCGCTCGAACTCGGCGAGCATCGCCTCATCCTTGATCGATGCGGGATCGACGTAACTGATGCGGGGCGCCATTCTGCTCTCCTGGCAAACGTTCGAATGAATTTTCGGGTCAGGCTGCCGCGGACGGAACGAGGTTTGCGAATTCGCGCTCCTTGAGGTGCTGGTCAAGGCCCCAGCGCTCGACCTGTTGCATAATCTCGTCGAACTCCGCTTTCGGGATGCGCTCGTAGACGAAGCGTTCGCCGCGCGAGAACTTGCCGAAATCCCAGTTGTGGTCCTGGAATTCAGGCGGCACCGATAGCTTCCAGAGCGGAAGATACTTTGACAGGTTGGCCTGCAGCGCTTTCTCGGCACGATCGAGCGCCTTGAGATATGCGGTCAATACGTTCGGCGGCATGTCGTCGGGCACCCACCAGATCGTATGGAAGGTGTCTTCCAGGATCGAGCGCAGGCCGAGTTGCTTGGCCATGTCGATTTGTGGCGGCAGCAGGCTTGCCGCCTCCACCTCGCCGTTCAGCAGCGCCATTAGGCGCGCGCCGAAGCCGCCGATATTCACGGGCTTGATGTGCGCAAGCGGCAGATACTTTTCCAGCCGGTAGGGAACATTGAAATGGCTCCCGGCGCGCATGCCGACCGCGATCGGAATGTCTTTCAAATCCTCGGGCCGCGCGATCTTGGAATCGGAGCGGACAAAGATGCCCCAAGGTGAAACGCCGTAGCAGTCGGGAACGAACTTTCCCATGCCCGCGCTGGCGTTGCAGATGCTGCCCCAGGCGCAGGCGCCCTGGATAACCGAGCGGCCTTCCGCGAACGGCGCGTCCTGGGGCCGCTCGAAATATTTCAAATCCTTCCAACTGCCCTGGGTGCCGCGGAACGTCTTCATGTCGAATTCGACGTCAAGGCCTTCGGCGGCGAAGAAGCCTTCCTGCATCGCGACGAAATCGTTCAGCCCCATGCCTTTCGGGGCGACGGCTACTTTGGTTGCCATCGGGCGCCTCCTCCTGTGGACTCGCATCCTTGGCGGATATTCTTCTATTTTCGTAACGCGTATTGTATTACGTAATGAAACGGCGTCAAGGCGAGGGCATTGGACATTCGTCGGTCCCGGCCGCACGAGGATGCCGAGATGGCCAAAAGCAACACCGCGAAACGCCGATTGAAAGCGAGAGAGAAGCCGGAGCGCGGCGGCGTTCAGTCGGTGCGGATCGCGGCCAAGATTCTGAAAGCATTGGCGTCCGAAAGTGGCGCACTGCCATTGAAGGACCTGGCATCGGCGACAGGTCTGGCGCGTGCCAAGGCCCACCGCTACCTGACCAGCCTGCGCAGCGCAGGGCTGGTGTCGCAAAATCTCGACACCGGTCACTATCAGATCGGGCCGGAAGCTGTGGCGATCGGTCTTGCCGGATTGCGGCGCATCAGCCCGGTGGCCGAAGTCTGCAACGCGTTGCCTGCGTTGCGAGACCTCATCAATCAAACCGTCACGGTCGCAGTCTGGAGCGAGACCGGCCCGGTGGTGGTCGCCATGCAGGAGAGCGACCATTGGATCACGATGAACATCCGCATCGGATCGCGGCTGCCGATTCTGACGACCGCGATCGGGCGCATCTTTCTCGCTCATCTCCCGGGATCAGTCGTAGCGCCGCTGGTCGCGGCTGAGCGGCGCAATGCGCAATCGCGCGCAGTGGCCGTGCCGTCCGCCGAAGAGATCGATGGCCTGATGAGCGAGATACGGTCGCGGCGGTTGTCACGCGCACCAAGCGCGCTGATCCCCGGCGTCGATGCCATCGCGGCGCCCGTGTTCGACTACCGCAATCATCTGGTGGCCGTCATCTGTGTGGTTGCCCGGTCGGAATCGGGGATCACCGGCTGGAACGGCAGCGCCGTGCAGGCGCTTGCTACCGTCGCGTCACAACTCTCCGCGCGGCTGGGCTTTGCGGGCGGCGAGAGCCATCTCCTTCCGAAGGATCGAGGTGATGATGACGCGGCAGCGCCGGTCAACGTCGCCGGATCGCGCCGCCGATGACGGCCCCTATTTCCACAGACCCGCAAACTGCGTCGCGACGACGCGCTCGTATGGCACCTCGCCCTTGAGAATGCCGATGTCGCGCGCGAACTGGTTCATGCCGGCGACGAAATCAGGCGAGATCGACGCGTCGTAATACGGCAGGTCGCGGCGGATCAACTCGGCGATCAGTTCCGCCTCCGACGGCGGAAACAGCTTCCGCCCGACCTGCGTGGCGCGTGACGGATCGGCCTTCAGCGCCGCCTGCGTCTTCACCAGCGCGCGCACCGCGGCGGCGGCGGTCTCGGGCGAGCGTTCGATCAGTGTGTCGGTCGTGGCGATCGACGCCATCGTGTAGTTGAAGCAGGGCTTGGGGCCGTCGCCGCGGCGCACGTCGAGCACGACGGTGCCGACGCCGCGCTTCACCGCGACTTCGGCGCCCATGCCGTTCGCCCAGAAGCCGTCGATCTTGCGATCCTCCAGCGCCTTCGCGGCGGTGACGCCGAAGTTGACGCCGGCGCCGAGCGAGCCCGGAACGGGCGCGATCGTGACGCCGTCGCGGGCGAGATCGATGCCGGCTTCGGTGAGGAGACCGCGCAGGCCCATCTCGACCCAGGGCGCGGCGCCGATGCTCTTGCCTTTGACCACGCCGATGTCGCCCTTCGACGCGCCGAACTCCTTGTGCATCACCAGGAACCAGTACATGCCTTGCGCCTGCGCGCAGATGAGCTTCGCACCCTGCCATTCCGGGAACGCGGCAAGAGCCGAATGCGCCGAGCCGCCAACGAAGTCGACCGCGCCGTCGCGCATCGCCACGTAGCATTTATCGACCGGGAAGATCATTTCCAGTTCGACGTCCAGCCCTTCCGCCTTGAAGAAGCCAAGCTCGATCGCGGCGATCGCCGGAAAGTAGGAGTTCGAGATCATGTCGGGGACGGCAAGCTTCATGCGATCGAATTCCAACGGTGTGACGAGTAGCGTGACAGTAAAACAGCGAACGACAGTTGAAGGGCGTCAGGCACTCACGATCTGCCCAATCGCGGCCGACGCCGCGAACACCGCGGCGTCGCCATTGATAAAGCCGGTGACCTGCAGGCCGACCGGCAAGCCCTCATCCTGCAGCACCGGCAGCGAGATCGCCGGAATGCCGAGCAGCGAGACATGCACCGTGCAGGACGGATCGCCGGTGGAACCAAGTCCCAACGGCGCGGGTCCGGACGCGGCGAGGCTGACGCACATGTCACATTCGCCGGCGAGCGCGGCGTAGACGGCGCGGGCCTCGTCGCGTTTCACCAGATCAGCGCGATAACCGTCGAGCGTCATGGTCTCGGCTTCGGCGAGGCGCTCGAGCATGACCCGGCTGAGCTTGCTCGGGTCGCGGTTGCGATAGGTGTTGAGCGGCCAGCGGCCTTCCCAACCGTTGATGCGCATCGACAGCGGTCGCGCTTGCGCGATGGCAGCCTCGGTGGCCGCAACCTTGTCGTTACTCGCGCGCGTGAGCACCTCGACGCCGGCCGCCTTGAGCCGCTTGAGCGCATCCTCCATCGCGGCCTTCGCCCCGGCCGACGCCGCGGCCCAGCCGGCGGTCTCGATGAACGCAATGCGCTTGGGCTTCAGTGCGGGGGGAACGCTCGCCGGACCGTAGAGTCCCGGATAGCCCGGATCGCCGCCGGCGCGCTGCGCGATCTCGTAAGCGACCTGCCAGGCGTCTTCCAGGGTGGAGGCGAGCACGCCGGTCGAACTCTGGCTCAGGCCGTCGTAGCTGCCGCCGCGGTTGAGCGCACCGACCGTCGACTTGAAGCCGATGCAGCCGCAATAGCTCGCCGGGCGGATGGTCGAGCCGATGACCTGCGTGCCGAGGCCGGTGCTGATCATGCCTGACGCCACGCCGGCGGCCGAGCCGCTCGACGAGCCGCCCGGTGTGCGGTTGAGATCGTGCGGATTGCGCGTGCCGCGCGGTTCGGTGGCGGCGAACTCGGTGGTCACGGTCTTGCCGACGATGACGGCGCCGGCTTCGCGCAGCGCCGCCACGCTTGCGGCGTCACGTTCGGAGCGGAAGCCGGTGAACAGCGGCGAGCCCTGCTCGGTCGGCATGTCGATCGTCTCGATAATGTCCTTGATGCCGACCGGCATGCCGTCGATCTTCGACAGCGGCTTGCCGTCGCGCCAGCGTTTGGTCGCCTGATCTGCGGCGACGCGCGCGGCGTTGAGATTGAGGTGCACAAAGGCGCCGATCTGCGGCTCGTGCTTGTCCAGATCGGCCAGACAGCGTTCGAGGAAATCGCGCGGCGTATCGCTGCCGGCTGCGAAGCCGGTTGTGGCCGACAGATATGGCTTGGTGGTGTATTTGAGCTTTTCGCCCGTCGCGAGCATGGTTCTTACTCCCGGCCCTGCGGCCTTCGATGTGCAATTATCCGAGGTTTGGCAGCGTTCGCACCGTGTAGGCGTGACCGATCTTGCGGCCGAGCACCGGGTCTTCGAGTTCGAACGCGAAGTCGCGGGTCGGACGCACGCCGCCGTGCGCTGCGAGCGTGCCGCAGAACATGATCGTGCCGTCGGGGAGGCCGCCATCCGCGGCACGGCGCTTCATCAGGTCGCGCGGATCAATCATCGCGGCGACCGAGCCGTCCTGGTAGGGCACGCGCTTGCCGTTCTCGACCACGGACGAGCGCAGCAGCAGCCGGTCCCAGTGCGGCGCGACCTCGTCGAACGCCCAAAACGTCGCGGCGATCGGCTTTTCGCACATCTGCTTGGAAACCGTCACGCCGTATTTCTCGACCTCGCGGTCGGTATGGTCCGAGCCGGTGCCGACCCAGAGCCGGCCGTCATGCTGGAGCAGCACGAATTCGACCTCGCCGCCCGAGCTTTCGCCCACGGCCTCGATCGTGTCGCCGGTGGTGATGCGGGCGGCCGACACCCGATAGAAGATCGGCGTCGTGGCCGGACGCTTGACGCCCAGTTCCTCCAGTTCGCGGATGTGCTTTTCGACCGCGGCCGCGTCGCGTCCGGTCCAGCCGGCAACCACGGCCTCCTTGATCGCGACCTCGCAGCGCCGTGTGTCGGCGCCGCTTTGCAACGTAAGACTGAGGACAGGCACGCGCGCTCCTGGCAAGAGATGGTTGGATGTCGCACGAACGTAGCAGGCGATCAACCGCGGTGAAAAGCTGCTATTTGTCGGTGGCGGAGATAACAATTTTGATCACTCGGGACGGGGCGGACACCATGCTGCGCAGGATCGGCGACATCGCAAAAAGGCTTGCGGACGGCACGAAAAGCCGCACGCTGGTTGAGGAGTGTCTGGCGCGTATCAACGACCCAGGCGGCGAAGGCGGTCGCGTCTTTCTCAAGGTGCATGCCGAACCGGCGTTGGCGGCGGCCGATTTCTACGACCGGCTGCGCGCGCAAGGCCAAGTGCCGTCGCCGTTTGCCGGCATCCCGGTGTCGATCAAGGACCTGTTCGATATCGCGGGCGACGTGACAACGGCAGGCTCAGTGGTATTGCGCGATGCGCCGGCGGCCACGCAGGACGCGCCGAGCGTCGCGCGGTTGCGCGCGGCGGGCTTCATTCCGATCGGCCGCACCAACATGACCGAGTTCGCGTTTTCCGGACTTGGCATCAATCCGCACTACGGCACGCCGGCGAATGCCTATGACCGCAAGGCCGCGCGCATTCCCGGTGGTTCGTCGTCGGGCGCGGCGGTCTCGGTGACCGACGGCATGGCGTTTGCCGGACTGGGCACCGATACCGGCGGGTCGTGCCGCATCCCGGCGGCACTGTGCGGTATCGTCGGCTTCAAGCCGACCGCGCATCGCGTTCCGACGCAGGGCGCATTTCCGCTGTCGACCTCGCTCGATTCCATCGGCCCGATCGCGCCGACGGTCGAATGCTGTGCCGTTCTGGACGCGGTGCTGGCCGGCGAGCCGGTGGCGGACCTGGGTGAATTCCCGCTTGGCGGGCTGCGGCTCGCGGTGCCGCAAACCATGGTGCTCGACGGCATGGCTCCGGACGTCGCGCGCGCGTTCGAAGCTGCGCTCGCGATGTTGAGCCAGGCGGGCGCGAAGATCGTCGATCTACCGCTGCGGGAATTGGCCGAGCTTGGACAAATCAACGCCAAGGGCGGGCCGTCGGCGGCCGAGTCCTATGCAATCCATCGCGGCCTGATCGCCAGAGGCGAGACGCAGTACGACCCGCGCGTGCTGGTGCGCATTCTGCGCGGCAGGGAGCAGGACGCGGCCGACTACATCGAGCTCCTTGCGGCACGCATCGATTTCATCCGCCGCCTCGGGGCAATTACCGCGCCGTACGATGCGCTGGTGATGCCGACGACGCCGATCACGGCGCCGCGCATCGACGATCTCAAATCCGACGATGCCTACCGCCACGCCAATGCGGCGATGCTGCGCAATCCTTCGGTCGCGAACTTCCTCGACCGCTGCTCGATCTCGATTCCCTGCCAACGCGCGGACGACGCACCGGTCGGCCTGATGCTGATCGGCGAGCACGGCGCGGATCGTCGGCTGCTGGCAATCGCGGCGGCGATGGAGAAGGTCGTCTCGCCGGCGCATGAGTTGATACATTGACCATGGACTTCGCACTGAACCAGGAGCAGCAGCAGATCAGGGACGCGATCCTGAAACTCTGCGCGCGCTTCGACGACGCCTACTGGCTGGAGAAGGATAACAGCGGCGAATTCCCGCACGAACTGCATGCGGCGCTGGCCGAAGCCGGATGGCTCGGCATCGCCATGCCGCCAGAACACGGCGGCGCCGGCCTCGGCATCACCGAAGCCGCAATCATGATGCAGGCCGTCGCCGAGTTGGGCGCCGCGATGTCGGGCGCCTCGGCGGTTCACATTAATATCTTTGGGCTGCATCCGGTCGTGGTGTTCGGCACCGACGACCAGAGGCGCCGCATGCTGCCGCCGCTGATCGCCGGCAAGGACAAGGCCTGCTTCGCCGTCACCGAGCCGAATGCCGGGCTCGACACCACACAACTTAAGGTGCGCGCCGAGCGCCGCGGCGACCACTATCTTCTGTCAGGCCAGAAAATATGGATCTCGACCGCGCAGATCGCCAACAAGATTCTCATCCTCGCCCGCACCACGCCGCTCGATCAGGTCAAGCGCCGGACCGAGGGCCTGAGCCTGTTCTACACCGACCTCGACCGCAGCCGGGTGTCGATCCGCGTGATCGAGAAGATGGGACGCCACGCCGTCGATTCGAACGAGATGTTCTTCGACGGCATGGCGGTGCCGGTCGCTGACCGCATCGGCGCGGAAGGCGAGGGCTTCCGCACCATCCTGCATGGCATGAACCCCGAACGCATTCTGATTGCAGCCGAAGCGGTCGGCATCGGCCGCGCGGCCTTGCAACGTGCCGCGAAATACGCACGCGAGCGCGTGGTGTTCGGCCGGCCGATCGGCCAGAACCAGGCGATCGCCCATCCGCTGGCGCAATGCTGGGCGAACCTCGAGGCCGCGAACCTGATGGTGATGAAGGCGGCGTGGCTTTACGACCAGAAGCGGGACTGCGGCGTCGAGGCGAATGCCGCCAAGTATCTCGCCGGTGAGGCCGCGTTTCACGCCTGCGAGACTGCGGTGATGACCCATGGCGGCATGGGATATTCCAAGGAATTTCAGGTCGAGCGCTATCTGCGCGAGGTGATGATCCCGCGCATTGCCCCGATTACGCCCCACATGATCCTCAACTTCATCGCCGAGAAGGTGCTGGGCCTGCCGAAATCGTATTAGCGTTCGCCACGGGCAAACTCTGTCCGTCCGTTCCCGCGTCAGCGGGAATTTGGTTTTACGTCTTGCACTGGTCCCTGCTTTCGCGGTGACGAGCGGGGAGATATGAACGGGCCTCGCATAATTTCGCCGGCCATCTCAACAAACAAAATTTCAACGCTCAGGACTCCTCCATGACCATCCGGAGCGCATCTATATCCCGCCGTTCAATGTCACGCGTGGCGGCCGAGAGGCAGGCTAAAGGTCCGGTTGCCGGTGCAGAGCTTTCCTTGTGTTCTCTGACGCCATTTCTTAAAGAGGGAGGCCGATGGCCCACGCGCGGCGGAAGTACAAGGTCAAGTTCTTAAGGCGCGTGGCATTGCATTAGGCACGCATGCGGTTCAGAAGTCCGCAATGCCGCAGAATGATGCGACCTTCGGAATCGGGACGCTAGTGCCCAGCCCCGAGAACAGCGCCATGACCCTAATGAGATCCCAGAGCACGACAGGGGCATCATCAAAATGCAAACAGGTACCGTGAAGACGTTTAATTCAGAGCGTGGTTTCGGATTCATAACCTGCGATGCGGGCGGCGCCGACATCTTTTTTCACGTCGACGAGGTCGACGAAAGCATCGATGAATTATTCAGAGGCCAGCGGGTTTCATTTGAGAGTGCTACGAGCCCGAGGAACGGGCGCCCGGAAGCTCGTAATGTCAAAACCGTGCAATGGCTGAGCCCCCTCTGTTAGGCGGCGTTATTGCCACCGCCCGCGGCGTCGCGGCCGTCATACTTAACGATGCATCTCGATGCGGCCTCCTGCGCATGCTGAACCGCATCCGGACGCCCAACGCGAGCGTCCGGGATCAATTCATGCGGGACCGGGGCTGGCTGGCTAGTGTCCCGCCTTGGCCTTCGCCGCCGATACCATCGCCTCTGCGGTGTTGATCACCGCATGGATGCTGCGCGCGTAGTCGACCGCGCCGGTGGTGTCCATGTCGAGCGCGGTACGCGCATAATCCTTGCAGCCGACGCGGGCCGGCCGGGGCGCCTTCATGATCTGTGCGCACAGCGCTTCGACCCCGGCGTCAAGTTCGGCGGCGGGAAACGTCTCGCTGACGATCCCGGCCTCGCGGGCGCGGGCGGCCGTGAACATCGCGGTCGACCAGACAAAATAGGTCATCGCCTTGCGCGGCACGCGATCGACCAATGCTGACATCACCATGGTGGGCATGATGTTGTGCGCCATCTCGGGCACCTGGAATTTCGCCGTATCGGCCGCGAGCGTGATATCGCAAACCGCCGCGATCGCGCAGCCGAAGCCGAGCGCGCGGCCCTTGATGACGCCGATCACCGGAATCTCGCAGCGCCGGAACGCGCTGTAGCAGTTGAACACCACGTCGTTGCGCCGGCGCAGTTCGAGGGCGTCCGGTTGCGCACCGGGCGGACGCTTGCCCATGGTCTCGCGGCCGACGCAGAAATCCTCGCCCGCGCCGCGCAGGACCACGATTTCGGCACTTTCGCCCGCGCCGAGCAGAAGCCTGGTCAGTTCGATGGCCATCCCGTCGGAGGCCGCATTGCCGATGCCCGGGCGGTTGAGTGTGATTTCGAGGATCGGGCCTTTTTGACTGGTAACGATTTCGTTCGACAAGGGGCTTACTCCTGCTTCGCGGTGGTTTCGGCGACTGTTCTTCCCTAACTCTGCTACGATGGCAATGCTTGTTCCCTCGCATCATGGAAAAGGCCATGACCGCCACCAACGACGCGCCGCCGCCCTGCGAACCGACGCTGCGCGCTATCGCGATGCCGGCCGATGCCAATCCGCATGGCGATATCTTCGGCGGCTGGCTGCTGTCGCAGATGGACCTTGCGGGTGGAACTGTCGCCACGCGGCGGGCGAAAGGCCGGACCGCGACGGTAGCGATCACCGCGATGACGTTCCATCGGCCAGTCTTCGTTGGCGACGAGGTGACCTGCTACGCCCAGATCATCAAGGTGGGAACCACCTCGATCACCGTGAAGGTCGAGAGTTGGGTGCGTCGCGGCATCGGCGAGGAACAAATCAGCGTGACCGAAGGCATATTCACGTATGTGGCTGTGGGTGACGACCGGCGGCCACGCCCGGTTCCGCCTGAAACTTGACCGGATTTACCGCTAAGGTTTGATCGGAAATTCGCAACAAGGGTGCTATCTATCGTGATCTCGATTAGATGCGTGCACGCCGACCTGCCGCGCGGAGCCGGACCACGATGAGCGAGTCGACATTTCGCCGGGACTGGATTTCCAAGCCGATCTTCCGGTGGGCGCAGCACGTGCTGCCGACTCTGTCGGATACCGAGCGCGAGGCCATCGAGGCTGGCGATGTCTGGTGGGACGCGGATCTGTTCACCGGCAATCCCGACTGGACCAAGCTCCTGGCCTTTCCGACCGCCAAGCTCAGTCCCGAAGAGCAGGCCTTCCTCGATGGCCCGGTCGAGGAACTGTGCCGCATGGTTGACGACTGGTATATCAGTTGGGAACTGCGCGACCTGCCGCCGGAGGTTTGGGACTTCCTCAAGGCGCATAAATTTTTCGCGATGATCATTCCGAAGAAGTACGGCGGGCTCGAATTCTCCGCCTACGGCCATTCGGAAGTGATCCGCAAGCTCTCGACCCGCTCGCTCTCGACCGCCGTGACCGCGATGGTGCCGAACTCGCTCGGCCCAGGAGAGTTGCTGCATCAGTTCGGCACGCAGGCGCAGCAGGATTACTGGCTGCCGCGGCTTGCCGACGCGCGCGAGATTCCGTGCTTCGGGCTCACCAGCGCGGAGGCGGGCTCCGATGCCGCCTCGATGATCGACAATGGCGTGGTCTGCCGCGGCCAATGGCAGGGCCGCGAGGTGCTTGGCATCAGGCTCAATTGGCACAAGCGCTACATCACGCTTGGGCCGATCGCGACGGTGCTCGGCCTCGCCTTCAAGCTCTACGATCCCGATCACCTGATCGGCGAGCGCGACGACATCGGCATCACGCTCGCTTTGGTGCCGACTAACCTGCCGGGTATCGAGATCGGACGCCGGCACTTGCCCGCATTGCAGGCCTTCCAGAACGGCCCGAATTCCGGCCGCGATGTTTTCATCCCGCTCGACAACATCATTGGCGGCGTCGAGCAGGCCGGCAAGGGCTGGAAGATGCTGATGAGCGCGCTCGCCGCCGGCCGCGGCATTTCGCTGCCGTCGCTGTCGGCAGCGGCCTGCGCGGCGGCTGCGCATACGACCGGAATGTATGCGCGCGTGCGCGAACAGTTCCACGTGCCAATCGGCCGCTTCGAAGCGATCCAGGAGCGTCTCGGCCGCATGGCGGCAACCGCTTATCTGGTGGATGCCGCGCGGCGCTTTACCTGCGCCGGCATTGACATGGGCCACAAACCCGCCGTCGTCACCGCGATCATGAAATCGCAGACCACCGAACGCATGCGCATCTCGGCCAATGACGCCATGGATGTGCATGGCGGCAAGGCCGTGCAGGACGGTCCGCTCAACTATCTCGGCGGCATGTATCGCTCCGTCCCGATCGGTATCACGGTTGAGGGCGCAAACATCGTCACCCGCGCGCTAATCCAGTTCGGCCAGGGCGCGATCCGCAGCCATCCCTACTTGCTCAAGGAGATGGCGGCACTCGAGGACAAGGATCGCGCGCGCGGACTCGATGAATTCGACAAGGTGTTCTGGGCGCATGTCGGCCACAGCTTCGCGAATGCGTTCCGCGCCTGGGGACGCGCGCTGACGGGCGGCATCTTTGCACCCGCGCCTTCAGCCGGCGCGGTGCGCAAGTTCTACAAGCCGCTCGGCCGCTACACATCCGCATTCGCGCTCGCGGTCGATTTTGCGCTGCTGACGCTCGGCGGCGGGCTCAAACGCCGGGAAATGATCTCGGCTCGCTTCGGCGACATCCTGTCCGAGTTGTTTCTGCTCTCCGCCGTGCTCAAGCGCTGGGAGGACGAGGGGCGGCAGGCGGCCGATCTGCCGCTGGTTGCGTTTTGCGCGGACGCAGCGTTCGCCACCATCGAGGCGCGCTTCGACGAAATCTTCGCGAACTTCCCGAACCGGCCGGTGGCGTGGCTGCTGCGCTTTCTCATCCTGCCGTGGGGCAGGCATTGCCGCGGTCCGTCCGACCGCCTGACGGAAGCATGCGCCAGCATTCTGCTTGAGCCGTCCGCGGCGCGCGACCGTCTCACGGTCGATCTCTTCCATGGCGAGGGCCATGATGGAGTCGCGCTGCTCGAACGCGCCTTCAAGCTCAAGATCGCCAGCCACGACGTGCGCGAGCGGATGCGCAAGGCCCGCGTTCGCGACGTCGGCAAGGCGCGCGCGCAGGGATTGATCAACGACGTGGAAGCCGCGCAACTGGAAGAACTCGCCAAGGCCGTCGACGCCGCCGTCGCGGTCGATGACTTCGCGCCGGAAGAGATCTCGCCCAAACGCGCCAGCCTGGGAGACGTGATATCACCCCGCATGAGCCAACCGAGCGCGGCGGAATGAACGGCCGCCCGGTCTACATCGTCGACGGCAGCCGCACGCCCTTCATCAAGGCGCGCAGCGGACCCGGCCCGTTCACCCCGGTCGATCTTGCGGTGGCGTGCGGGCGGCCGCTGCTGTTGCGCCAGCCGTTCGCCGCCGATGCGTTCGACCAGGTGATCCTCGGCTGCGTCAACGTCCTTGCCGACGAGATGAACCCGGCGCGGATCGCGGCGCTGCGGCTGGGTATGGGCGAGGCGATGACCGCGTTCACGGTGCAGATCAACTGCGGCTCCGGGATGGAGTTGATCGACATCGGTTACCAGTACATCCGCGAAGGCAAATCCGACCTGATCCTGGCGGGCGGCGCGGAAGCGCTGAGCTATGCACCGCTGGTGTTCCGCAAGAGCGCGGTCGAGTGGTATGGCGCAATGTTTGCCGCGCGCGATCTGTGGTCGCGGATCAAGGCAATCGCCGGCTTCCGGCCGTCGTTCTTCAAGCCGGTGATCGGCCTCGAACGCGGCCTGACCGATCCGATCGTCGATCTCAACATGGGACAGACGGCGGAGATTCTCGCGCACGTGTTTCACATCTCGCGCCGCGCCGCCGACGAATACGCAGTCGAGAGCCAGCATCGGTCGGCAAAGGCGCAGAAGGAGAAATGGTTCGCGGGCGAACTTGAGCCCGCCTTCGCGCGCAACGGCAAGGTCTACGATTTCGACGATGGCGTGCGGCCGGACGGCACGGTGGAGAAGCTCGCCGAGCTCAAGCCGGCGTTCGAGCGGCCGTGGGGCAAGGTGACGGCCGGCAACAGCTCGCAGATCACCGACGGCGCTTCATGGGTGATCCTCGCATCCGAGGACGCGCTCAAGCGCCATGGCCTCACCCCGCGGGCGATGATCGTCGACAGCCAGTGGTCGGCGCTCGACCCGTCCGTGATGGGGCTTGGCCCGGTGCTGTGCTCGACCGCGATCCTGCGCCGGCGCGGGATGGCGCTCGGCGATGTCGGTCTGTGGGAGCTCAACGAAGCCTTCGCGGCGCAAGTTCTCTCGTGTCTGGCCGCCTGGCAGGACGACACCTTCTGCCGCGACATTCTGGGACTCGACGGCGCCGCAGGTTTGATTCCGCGCGACAAGCTCAACGTCGACGGCGGCGCCATCGGGCTCGGCCACCCGGTCGGCGCCAGCGGCAATCGCATCGTGCTGCATCTGGTCAATGCGATGCGGCGGCTCGGCATCAAGCAGGGCATCGCGACGCAATGCATCGGCGGCGGGCAGGGCGGTGCCATGCTGATCGAGACGGTGTAGGGGCAGCCGATGACCAAGGTCTGGGACGTTATCGGCCGGCACAATATGGAACTCGGGCCCGTGTCCGCGAGCACGACGAGTGCGTGGCGGCACTGGAAGCTCGCGCGTGACGAGGGCGGCATCGCCTGGCTGGTGCTCGACAAGCAGGGGTCGAGCGCCAACACGTTGTCCGAGGAGGTGCTGACCGAACTCAACGATGTGCTGGCGGCGCTCGAACAGGCCTCGCCCACCGGGCTGGTGATCCGCTCCGCCAAGCCGGCTGGCTTCATTGCCGGCGCCGATATCGGCGAATTTCGCGGCATGACCGACGTGGCCGAGATCGAGACGCGGCTCGCGCGGGCGCACACCGTGGTCGACCGGCTTGCCACGCTGAAGATGTCCGACCGTGGCGGTGGTGCACGGCTATTGCCTGGGTGGCGGCCTCGAAGTCGCGCTCGCCTGCAAGTACCGGATCGCGGTCGACGACGCGCGGTTCGGATTTCCCGAAGTGATGCTTGGCCTGCATCCCGGCCTCGGCGGCACGGTGCGCGCGCCGCACCTGATCAATCCGATCGAAGCCATGACCATGATGCTGACCGGCCGTACGCTGCGCGCGGGCCGCGCCCGGTCGCTCGGCCTGGTCGACGCGGTGACGCAGGAGCGTCATGTGCGGGCGGCGGTGAATGATGCGGCGGCCGGCAAGCTCAAGAGCCGCGGCGGCGGGCCGCTGGTCACGATCATCAATACCTCGCCTGGACGGAAGCTCGCCTCCAGCCGCATGCGCGCCGAAACCGCAAAGAAGGCCCCGATCGAGCACTATCCGGCGCCGTACGCGCTGATCGACCTGTGGGAGTTGCAGGGCGGCGACCGCATCGCGATGCAGAAGGCCGAGATCGCGTCGTTCGCGAAGCTGATGGTCACCGACACGTCGCACAATCTGGTGCGGGTGTTCTTTCTGCGCGAAAAGCTGAAGGGTCTCGACGGGCGGCAAGTGGGCCGGCAAGCGCGTGCATGTGATCGGCGCCGGCGCCATGGGCGGCGACATCGCCGCATGGTGCGCCTGGCAGGGGCTGAACGTCACGCTCGCCGACATGAAGGCCGAGCCGCTCGGCAATGCGGTCAAGCGCGCGGCCGACCTCTACGGCAAGATCGGCCACAAGAGCACCGACATTCGCAACGCGCTCGACCGGCTGACGCCCGATCTCGACGGTGAGGGCGTACGCACCGCCGATCTGGTGATCGAGGCGGTGCCGGAAACGCTGGAGCTCAAGCGCAAGGTCTACGCCGCGACCGAACCGAAGATGCGGCCGGACGCAATTCTTGCGACCAACACGTCGAGCATTCCGCTGCAGGAACTGCGCGTCGGGCTGGCACGCCCGCAGCGGCTGGTCGGGCTGCATTTCTTCAATCCGGTGTCGCGCATGCAATTGGTCGAGGTCGTGAGCCACGATCAGGTGGCGGCGGATGTGCTGCAGCAGGCGCGCGCGTTCCTTGGCGTGATTGATCGTCTGCCCGCGCCGGTGAAGAGCGCGCCGGGCTTTCTGGTGAACCGCGCGCTCACGCCGTACCTCATGGAAGCCATCGTGATGCTCGACGAGGGCACCAAGCGCGAGACGATCGATGCCGCCGCCATCAAGTTCGGCATGCCGATGGGGCCGATCGAACTCGCCGACCAGGTCGGCCTCGACATCTGCGTGCATGTGGCCGACGTGCTGAAGACGTCGTCCGATCGTCCGATGCCGGACGTGCCGCCGTGGCTGCGCGCGAAGGTCGAGAAGGGCGAACTCGGCCGCAAGACCGGCAAGGGTTTCTACGAGTGGAAGAACGGCGAGGCGGTCAAGGAGCGCGACGCGCCGCCGCCGACCGACGTGATGACCGACCGTCTCATCCTTCCCATGCTGAACGTGTGCGTGGCGTGCCTGCGCGAAGGCGTGGTGGCGGACGAGGATACGGTCGACGGCGCGATGGTGTTCGCCACCGGCTTCGCGCCGTTCCGCGGCGGCCCGATGCATTACGCCCGGGCGCGCGGCGACGTCCCGCTGACGCTTGAGCGGCTGTCGCAGCTTTACGGCGAGCGCTTCCGG
>CAVWOV010000022.1:0-38151 GCA_963756715.1 uncultured Alphaproteobacteria bacterium | reverse complement strand
CCCGATCCGGGCTGGGACCGGCTGATATGACCCGCAGCGGCGGTCCTCCTGCGCAATTCCAGGATGCCGATCAGATTGCCGAGGCGATCATCAACCGCGTCGGCAAGAAGATCGTGCTGGCGCTGCCGCTTGGTCTCGGCAAGGCCAACCACGTCGCCAACGTGCTGTTCGCGCGCGCGGTTGCCGATCCGTCGATCCACCTGCGCATCTTCACGGCGCTGACATTGGAGCGGCCGCGGCCGCGCAGCGATCTGGAGCGTCGGTTCGTCGGGCCGCTCTCCGGGCGGCTGTTCGGCGGCTACCCGGACCTCGCCTACGCGGTGGCGCTGCATGAGAAGCGAGTGCCGCCGAATATCGAGATCGACGAATTCTTCTTTCAGGCCGGCAGCCGGATGAATGTCGCGGTCTCGCAGCGCGACTACATCTCCGCCAACTATACCCACGCGCTCGGCTATGTGCTGCAGCGCGGCGTCAATGTGGTCGGCCAACTGGTCGCGAAGCAGATGCGCGGCGGCGAGGCGCGCGTGAGCCTGAGCTGCAATCCCGACCTGACGCTGGATCTGCTCAAGCGCCGGCACGCAGGGCAGTGCGATTTTCTGTTTGTCGGCCAGGTCAATTCCGAACTGCCGTTCATGCCGGGCGACGCCGACCTGCCGGCCGATGAATTCGACATGATGCTGGAGAGCCCGCAGACCGACTTTGCGCTGTTTGCGCCGCCGCGCGAGCCGATCGATCTGGCCGATTACGCGGCGGGCCTCCACGCGGCGCGCACCGTGATGGATGGCGGCACGCTGCAGATCGGCATCGGCTCGCTCGGCGATGCGGTCACGCAGGCGCTGGTCCTGCGCCACCGCCGCAATGCGGATTTTCGAACGATGATCGCGCGGCTCGATCCGCACGAGAGGACGCCGCCTGAACTGCGGCAGGAGACGCCGTTCGAGACCGGTCTCCACGGCTTGAGCGAAATGTTCGTCGAGGGATTTCTCGATCTGGTGCGCGCCGGCATCCTCAAGCGCGAGGTCGACGGCACGGTGCTGCAAGCCGCGTTCTTCGTTGGCTCGCGCGCGTTCTATCGCGCGCTGCGGGAGATGCCCGAGGCGGAGCGCGCGCGACTGCGCATGACCGCGGTGTCCTACACGAACGAACTCTACGGCGACGAAGCGGCCAAGCGCCAGGGGCGGGTGAAGGCGCGGTTCATCAACAACGCCATGATGGCGACGCTGCTCGGCGCCGTGGTGTCAGACGCGCTGGAGGACGGCCGGGTGGTGAGCGGCGTCGGCGGGCAATACAACTTCGTCGCCCAGGGCTTCGCGCTGGAGGACGCACGCACCATCATCATTGTGCCTGCAACCCGCTCGGCCGGCGGCAAGACCAGTTCGAATATCCGCTGGAACTACGGCCACACCACCATCCCGCGGCACCTGCGCGATGTCGTCGTGACTGAGTACGGCGTTGCCGACCTGCGCGGCAAATCGGATCGGGATGTCATCGTCGCCATGCTGGCGGTGACGGATTCCCGCTTTCAGGAAGAGCTGATGCGGAGCGCCAAGGACGCCGGCAAACTCGAAAAGACCTACGCGTTGCCGGCAGCGTGCCGCGACAATACGCGGGCGCGCATCGCGCGCGCATTGAAGCCGGCGGCAGAGCAGGGGCTCATACCGCCGTTCCCCTTCGGCACCGATTTCACCGCGGTCGAGCAGCGGCTGATACCCGCGCTGGACATGCTGAAGATGTCATCGCCGCTCCGGCTCGCCGGTTTTGCGGCGCGCGGACTGTTTTCAGCCTCGCCGCCGAGGGACGTGCAGGAATGTCTCGCCCGCATGGGGCTCGACCGGCCCGCGACCATGCCGGAACGCGGCTATGCGGCGCTCCTGCGCGGTGCCCTTCAAGCGACCCGCGAAGCGCGCTAAGATCACTTCCTCTTTCCCGCCCAAGGACCAAGTCATGACCATATCGCTCTACAAGTCGTCGGTGCCGATCTTCGTGCAGTTCCTCACCAGCCTGTCGGCCAATCTCGACAAGGCGAATGCATTTGCGGAGGCGAAGAAGATCGATCCCTCGGTCCTTCTGAACACGCGCCTGGCGCCTGACATGTTTCCGCTGCTGCGCCAAGTGCGGGCCGCGACCGATCACGCCGTCAATGCCTGCGGGCGGCTCGCCGGCGTTGAACTACCGAAGTTCTCGAACGAAGAGACGACGATCGCGGAGTTGAAGGACCGCATCGCCAAGACGATCGATTTCATCAAGGGTCTCAAGCCGGCGCAGATCGACGGCACCGAGGACAAGGAGATCAAGATCGTGTTTCCGTCGGGCGCGACGCGCGAATTCACCGGTCAGTCGCTGCTGCTCGGCAATTCGCTGCCGAATTTCTATTTCCACTGCACCACCGCCTACGACATCCTGCGCCATTGCGGCATCGATCTCGGCAAGCGCGATTTCATGGGAACGCCAGTGTCGCTGTAGCGATTCATCTCACCTTGCGGTGAGCGATGAACATCAGCAGGGGCACGAATGCGACCAGGATTGCGGTGATGCCGGCGGCGGGCAGGCCGCTCCATTCGATCAGCGGGCCGGTTACCACGGCCGCCAGCACGGCGACCGCACCCGCAAAGCTGTCGGCGACGCCGATCGCCCGGCCGCGGTGCACCGTGGTGGATTGATCGGCGATCAGGGCGGTGGCCGCGACATTGGCGGCCGCCCAGCCGATGCCGACCAGGAAGGTTCCGAGCGTCACCGACCAGAACGTTTCCATGAAGGTGACGAGGCACGCACCGACCAGCGTCGTCGCCACGCCCGGATACATCACCTGCTCGCGTCCGATCCGGTCGGCGAGCCGGCCGAGCGGGATCGTGAAGGCAAACATCCCCATCGAATGGAACATGTGCGAGAAGGCGATCGCGGAGAGCGAGTGGCCATGATGAGCGAGCACCAGCGAGGTCAACACCATAACGATCGCCATGTTGCCCTGCCCGGCGCAGTTCGCAACGATCGCCAGCCGGGTCGGCGTGTGGCGTAGCAGGCCCAGCACGCTGAAGGTGGTATGGCCAACGCCCGGAGCGCGGGCGGGAGGGGTGATGCCCGGATAATAGCTCGCGAGGTTCATCCCGATCTCTTTCGGGTCCGGCCGCACGAACGTGACCAGCACCATGCCGAGCATGATGAGGACCGGGAGCAGCAGCCAGGGCAGCCCGAGCGGTTCCTGGCCGCAACTGGGCGCGAGGCGATCGCTGGCGCTGATCAGGACCGGGGTGATCAGCAGGCCCACCAGCGAGCCGAGCGCAACATAACCCAGCGCCTGCGCGCGCAGGCTGGGCGGATACATGTCGGTTGCCGCCACGCGCAGTTGCTGAGCCGCGTTCATGCCCATGCCGAAGACCAGCATCCCGATGGCCAGTGCCGTAATGCTCTGCAGGGTCATCGACAGCCCAAGCACGATCGACCCGCCAAGCGCCAGCACGAGGCCCAGCAGGATGCCGGGCTTGCGGCCGTAGGTGTCGGTGATCTTTCCCACCGGATAGGACACCAGGAACCGGCTGAACCCGATCAGCCCGACCGACAGCCCCGCGAGGCTCGCCGAGCCGGTGAGCGCAATGACCATCAGCGGCCCGATGCCGTAGGCCATCGACATGCCGGCGCCGGTGAACGACTGCGACAGCGCGAACAGCACGGTGTTGCGTTTGATCAGCGGCGGAACGCTGATTGCGGCGGGCCGTGCGATGGTCTGATGCATAGAGAATTGCCCGATTGCTTGACGTCGACTGGCGCGCGCTCAGCTCTTGGCCGGATGCGCGCGCACGGCCTCTTCGTTGATGTCGGTCCCCCAGCCCGCGCCGGTCGGCAGCAGATAGTCGCCGTCCTTGATCACGTAGGGGTTGGTCAGCAGCGAGGACTTCCAGGGCACCTCGTCGACGTCGAATTCCATGATCCGGTAGTTGGGCACGACCGCGCAGAAATGCGCGCTCATCACGTTGGCGAGCGGTCCGTTGTAGTTGTGCGACGCCACGTTGACGTCGTAGGCGTCCGCCATGCTGGCCATTCGCACCGACTCGAACACGCCGTTCCATTGCGCGTCGATGATCGCGACGTCGGCCGCGTAGTTTTCCAGGTATGGCTTGAGATTGCGGCGGCCGAGAATGGTTTCGAGCGACCCGATCGGCGTGGTGGTCGACTGCCGGATCAGGCTCAGCGCCTTGGGATCGTGCAGGTCCATTTCGAGCCACAGCAGGTTGAACGGCTCCACCGCCTTGGCGATGCGCTTGAGGCCTTCGGGCTTGTAGTTGAAATTGAGATCGAGCAGGAGCCGCATGCCCGGCCCGCCGCCTTCGCGCAACGCAGAAAGCTGCGCCAGCATGGCGTCGATAATGTCGTCGTCCACGTTCAACTCGGGGAAGCCCGGCCCGGTGCCGGTCATGCCCGGCGCGAACATCCGGCCGCCGTTGCCGTCGAACAACAAGAGATTGGTCTTCACCGCCTTGAAGCCGCGCTCGCGCGCTTCGCGGGCGGCGGCCTTGAGGTCGTCGAGCTTGCGCACCGCGGGGCGGTCGATCACCTTGCCGTCGAACATATCGGCGCAGCGCGCGCGCAGCACCCCGCAGCGTGACCAGTAGACCTGCATGCGGTCGCGCACCGCGCCGCCGAACAGTTCATAGACCGGCACGCCGAGCGCCTTGCCCTTGATGTCGAGGCAGGCGTTCTCGATGGTGGCGATGGCATTGGCATGCAGGCCGCCGGCGGTCGGGCGCGAGTTGGCGTAGAGGAATGCGTCGATCCGGCCGATGGCGCGCGGGTCCCGGCCGATCAGCGACGCGCCGAGACCGTGGATGATGTTGGTCATGCCGCGGCGGCGGCTTTCGTTATATTCCGACCAGCCGACCAGCCCCTCGTCGGTGGTGATCTTCAGGAACGAATAGGTGTCCCAGCCGCCATCGGCGTGGAAGTCTTCGAATTTGACGATCTTCATGCGATGCCTGCGATGTCGTGAAAGGTTGTTCGCGCTTGATTTGAATCCAGGCTCGTCGCTGCGGTGTCACCCTCCCCACCGCTGCGCGGGGGGAGGGGAGCGGATAGCGCAGCGCTTGTGACAAACCAAACCGGGGCGAGCAGCCGGAGGCTTCAGCGGGTTTCCGCCCGCTTCTGTTCGGGATGCAGGATCAGCTTCTGCACCCGCCAATTGAGGATTTCGGCGACGTAGAGCTCGTTCTCGGATGGGCACGCCATCTCGTGAATCCAGCCGAACTGCTTGAGCTGCTTGCCCGACTTGCCGAGATAGCCCAGCACCCTGCCGTCGAGACTGAGCTTGTAGACGCGTCCCGGATAGGAATCGGAAGCGTACAGCACCTGGTTCGGGCCGGGCGTGATGCAGATCGCCCATGGCGCGCCCGGTGTGAAGCTGCCGCCGGTTTGCAGATAATTGGTCAGGTTGGGTTTGTTGCCGATCGCCGGCTTGGCGTTTTCGTCGAACGGCACGTCGATTTTCATCTCGCGCCGGAAGTTGCCGTCACCGTCGAACACCTGGATGCGCCGGTTGTTGCGGTCGCCGACATAGATGTTGCCCTGCGCGTCAGCCGCGATGGTATGCACGAGATTGAATTCGCCCGGCCCCTTGCCACGCTGGCCCCAGGATTTGATCCAGTCGCCGTCCTTGCTGATCTTGGCGACGCGCGAGTTCACGTAGCCGTCGCTGATGTAGATCTCGCCGTTCGGACCCCAGGTGACGTCGGTCGGCTGGCGGAAGCGGCCATCGACATGCGGCAGCGGCGGGTTCTTGTTGCGCTCATGCGCGTGCGCTTCCGCGTCGGACGCTTCCGACTTGCGGCCGAACACCATCTCGACCCGCCCCTGCGGATTGAACTTGATGACCATGTCCGAGCCCTTGTCGGTCGCCCAGATGTTGTCATCCTTGTCGATCCGCACCGTATGGGCGAAGGCCCAGGCGTAGAGGTTTTTGCCGATCTCCCGCAGGAACGTACCGTTGTTGTCGAACTCCAGAAGTTGCGACGCGGTGTTGCCGAACGCCGGACCGTGACTCGAACCACCGCGCGAATAGACGAAGATGTGGCCCTTGGAGTTGACCGCGACGCCCGCGACCTCGCCGAGATGACGGTCGGGCGGCAGCTTCAAGAGATCGGGCACCGAATTGTACGGGAATTTCGGGCGGCGATTGTGCGAATGCCGGTGAACTCAACAGCACGAGGAGCCCGGCGAGCCATGGTTTCATGACAACCTCCCTTGGTGTCGAACGGGTGGACTTATGTGTGTTCTTTCCCGTTACGCGGGCTGAGTATACAAACAAGCGATCTTGCAAGACAATTGCACGCAACGTCATGCGGCCCATGTCCGATCGATGGGTTTCGGCGATGATCGAATGCATGCGAATTGTCGGCTGCGGGCAAGCGGGCGGCAGAAACCGGGAGAGTAATCCATGCGCTACATCGATGCCTTCAATCATTTCTTCCCCAAACGCATCTACGAGCTTCTGCTGGAATCGCCCGCGGGCCAGAAGGACCTCGGCAAGCGGATGCGCGGCATCCCGGCGCTCTATGATGTCGACGAACGCCTGCGCGTGGTCGAGAGCTTCCCGGACTACAGCCAGGTGCTCTGCCTGGGCATGCCCTCGCTCGACCGGCTTGCGGGACCGCAAGACACGCCGGAATGGGCGCGCCTTGGCAACGACGGCTTGGCGGAACTCTGCGCCAAGCATCCCAAGCATTTCGTCGGCTATGCGGCTTCGCTGCCGATGAACGCGCCCGAGGCGGCCGTCCGCGAAGCCGAGCGCGCGTTGAAGAACGGCGCCAACGCCATCCAGCTTCACACCAACGTCGACGGCGCGCCGATCGACCAGGACGCTTTCCTGCCGATCTACGAAATCATCGAAAAATCCGGCAAGCCGATCCTTCTGCATCCGATCCGCACCCGCGAGATGGCGGACTACCGCAGCGAGGACAAATCGAAATACGAGATCTGCAGCGTGATCGGCTGGCCATTCGAGACCGGCGCCGCGCTGGCGCGCCTGGTGTTCTCCGGTATCATGGACCGCTTCCCCGATCTCAAGGTGATCACGCATCACCTCGGCGGCATCATTCCGTATTTCGAAGGTCGCGTCGCCCATAGCTGGGACCAGCTTGGGGCGCGCACCTCGGACGAGGACTACTCGCTGATCCTCAAGCGGCTGAAAAAACGCCCGTTCGATTATTTCAAGAATTTCTACGGCGACACTGCGCTTGCCGGCGCGCGCGCGCCGACGATCTGCGGGCTGTCATTCTTCGGCGCCGACCATGTGCTGTTCGCATCGGACTGTCCGTTCGACCCGGAGAAGGGCACGGGCTACATCCGCTCGACCATCAAGGTGATCGAGTCGCTCGGATTGCCGCAGGACGACATGGAGAAGATCTGCCATCGCAATGCCGAAACCATGTTCGGCCTGAGCAAGGGCAACTGAGCGTAAGCACGCGTGGCTTATTTCCGGGCAGGCGAAGACACACTGCTACTTCGCCGTAATGCCGGAGGCCTTAACGACCGGATACCATTTTTCGATCTCGGCTTTGTAGAACTGCGCGAATGCCGCTGGGGTACGAAGATCGGCCGGCGGCAAATCGAGGCCCATCGCGGCAATCCGCTGCTGCACGCCCGGATCGGCCATGGCGGCGTTGGCGGCGGCGTTGAGCTTGGCGACGATGTCGGCAGGCGTGCCCTTCGGCGCCCAGAAGCCCTGCCAAGTCGCAAAATGCAATCCGGGAAAGCCAGCCTCCTCGGCTGTCGGCACGTCCGGAGCGGCCGACCAGCGGTTCTTGGTCATGACCGCCAGCGCCTTGATGTTGCCGGCGCGCGCTTGCGCCAGCGAATTCGCTCCCAGATCGCAGGACAGATCGATCTGTCCACCGACCAGGTCCGCGAGCGACGCTGCGCCGCCGCGATAGGGCACGAACTGGTAGTTCGTCCCGGTCGCCTTCTGAAATGCCAGGCCGCAGAAGCGCGCCAGGCTGGCCGTGCCGGTCGTTGACGCCGAGGCCTTGTTGGTTTTGAGCCAGGCCGCCAGCTCCTTCAAGTTGTTTGCCGGCAAGCCCTTTCGCACCACCATCCAGTAAGGCACGCTGGGCAGCAGCGCGACCGGCTCCAGGTCCTTGAGCATGTCGAACGGCAACGTATAGACCGCGCCCGAAATCACATACTGACCGAGCGTCCCCAGCCCGATCGTGTAACCGTCAGGTGCGGAGCGCACGATCCGGCCGATCGAAAGCGTGCCGCCGGCGCCGCCCATATTCTCGACGATGATCGGCTGGCCGAGCGTCGTCCGCATGTGCTCGGCCAGCAGGCGGCCCAGCGCATCCACGCCGCCGCCGGCCGGCAGCGCCACCACGATCGTGATCGGCCGCGACGGATAGGTTTCCGCGGCGACGTTGCCGACGTCCGCGAGCACGGCGAGCGTGGCGGCAGCGATCAGCCGGCACACCGGCCAACACCGGCGAGCAGAGCGCGCTTTGCGCGCTGAGGCTGTCGGCCTCGATAACCGACTAATGTTTGTTGATCCTAGATCTGATGAATGGAGCATGACCCAGCCTTCTTCAGATTGATCCAGAAACCAAGAACGATAGCAGGCGGCAGGCGCGGCCGGAAGCTTCGGGGTGACTATGCCGCGCGAGACGCCGCGAGCGGCGGATGGATCGAGTCGGGACTTCGTCACGGGCGGCAGTCAGCGTGCGGTCTTCGGCAGCAGCACGCTGCGCGGTGAACCGTGCCCACTCGGCGTGGGCAATCGTTGTCATTGCCGCAATGCGGCTCCTCGCGGATGCGCAATTGCATTTGCGCCGCGGGCGGTGGCATGGTGGCGCCAACAACAAATTTCCGCACGCCAGAAGACGGAACCGAGGGAGATGACATGATCTCAACGATCATCGGTGGACCGTCGCGCGCGGGTGGCAGGTGCTGCTCGGCGCTTGCCTCTCGCTTCGCGCTGCTGTTGCCCGCGCTCGTGTACGCGGAGGATTATCCGACCAAGACGGTACGGATCATCGTGCCTTATCCGGCCGGCGGCGCGACCGACATTGTCGCGCGCATCATGCAGGAAGCGCTGTTGCGCAAATGGAATCAGCCGATCGTCATCGAGAACCGTTCCGGCGCGTCCGGCAACATCGGAACCGAGGCCGCGTTCAAGGCGGACCCGGACGGCTACACCATCTTGATCAATGCGCCGTCGCCGATGACGGTCAACAAGAGCCTCTATGCCAAGATCAATTTCGAGCCGACCGAGTTCGTCCCGGTGTCGATCCTGACGGTGATCCCGATCGGCCTGATGATCAATCCGCGGAAGATTCCGGTCAATTCACTGGCTGAGTTCATCGCCTACGCGCGTGCTCATCCGGGCAAGATCAATGCGGCGACGCAGGGCACCGGCACGACGTCGCATCTGTCGTCGGAGTGGTTCCAGATGAAGACCGGAACCAAGTTCCTGCTGGTGCCCTATCGCGGCTCGGCGCTCGCGCTACCGGCGTTGATCGGCGGCGACGTGGACATCATGTTCGACAATCTCACCTCCTCGATGCCGCACGTGAAGGACGGCCGGCTGAAAATGCTGGCGGTGACGACCGAGCAGCGGCTGCCCGATCTGCCCGATATGCCAACCGTTGCCGAGACCCTGCCGGGCTTCACCACGTCGACCTGGGTTGGCGCCTTCCTGCCGCCGAAGACGCCGCAATGGATCGCCGACCGATTGAACACGGACCTCAACGCCGCCCTCAAGGAGCCGGACGTGATCAAGCGTTTCCGCGACAACGGCAGCGAGCCGCTCGGCACCACGCCGCAGGCGGCCGCGGCCTTCGTGCGCACGGAATTGGAACGCTGGAAGTCGGTGATCGCGGCGACCGGCATCAAGCCGCAGTAAAGGGCACGTCATGCGATGAGAGCGGACCTTGCGGCCGGCTCAGGTGAGCTCCCTCTCCCATAGGGAGAGGGCTGGGGTGAGGGGTTCTGGGGTGAGGGGTTAAGGTCTATCGATAGTGTGGTCCCCCCTTACCCCAACCCTCTCCCCAACGGGGAGAGGCAGCACTCCGAGTATGCGGCACGTTTGGAAATCTCTCATTTGCGCATCGGAAGACCGGGAGACGAAACGATGAAACGCAGCACTGATCGCATTCTTACCACGCATGTCGGCAGCCTGCCGCGGCCGGCCGACCTGCTCGATGTCTTGCAGGCGCAAGAGCAGGGCAAGGGCTTCGATGAAAAGGCGTACCCGGCGCGGTTGCGTGCCGCGGTTACCGACATCGTGCGCAAGCAGGTCGAACTCGGTATCGATGTCGTCGACGACGGCGAGTACGGTAAGCCGAGCTTCGTCAGCTACGTCAACGAACGGCTCGGCGGCTTCGAGGTCGACAAGGACCTGCCGCGGCAGAGCCCATGGGCGGGCTCGCGCGAAGACAAATCATTCCCCGAATTCTACGCGCTCGGCCACGTCGGCTCGCGCCAGCATCACATGGTCTGCACGTCGCCCGTTACGTACCGCGGCAAGGCGCAGTTGCAGCGTGACATCGACAACCTCAAGGCCGCGGTCGCGGCGGCGAAGCCCGGCGAAGCGTTCATGCCGGCGATCTCGCCGTCGAGTGCGGCCGACTGGCAGCGCAACGCCTATTACAAGACCGACGAGGAATATGTCTTTGCCGTCGCCGAGGCGATGCGGGAGGAGTACGAGGCGATCGTCGATGCCGGCTTTCTGCTGCAGATCGACGATCCGGAACTGGTGACCTACTGGGTCAAGAAACCCGAACTCACCATGGAGCAGAATCGCAAGTGGGCGGAGGGACGCGTCGAGGCGCTCAATCACGCGCTGCGCAATATTCCGCCGGACAAGATCCGTCACCACACCTGCTACGGCATCAATATGGGTCCACGCGTCCACGACCTGGAGCTTAAGGACATCATCGACATCATTCTGAAGATCAAGGCCGGCGCCTATTCGTTCGAGGCCGCAAATCCGCGCCACGAGCACGAATGGAAACTGTGGGAGTCAGTGAAGCTGCCGGCGGGCACATCGCTGATTCCAGGTGTCATCAGTCACTCCACCGTCCTCGTCGAGCACCCGGAACTGGTGGCTGAGCGTCTGTGCCGCTACGCCAGCGTGGTGGGGCGGCAAAACGTGATCGCGGGCGCCGATTGCGGCTTTGCGACTTTCGCCGGCTCGAAAGAGGTGCATCCCAGCATCGTGTGGGCGAAATTCCAGTCGCTGGTCGAGGGCGCGCGCATCGCCAGCAAGCAGCTTTGGGGCTAGTGGTTTCTGATCTGATGCGTCGTGATGTGGGAACGCAAGCCGCTCGGCCAGCGCGCGGCCGAGACGTGTGACTCCGGCACCTGAGGCTCCGGTGGGGTCAATTCGGCAAGGGCGCATCTCGCGAGCCACGAGTCGGTTCCCGAAGCACCGGTCAGCTTGGACTGATCGTAGACACGATGACCGCAAATAAAAAAGAGCGCGCCCGGCCGATGGCTGGGCGCGCTCGCATTCGTCGACCTGCCGCTATTTGCCCGCCAGCAGGTGCGAGATGTTGCGGACCGCGACCCGGCGATTCTCGCGGCTCGGGCCATCGGTCGGTATTTTGCGGAACTGCTCGCCGTATCCCTGGCTGACCAGATTCTCCGGCGGGATCTGGAACTGCTCGGTGAGAACGACGGCGACCGACTCAGCGCGGCGATCGGACAGCGAGAGATTGTCGACGTCGGCACCGACGGCGTCGGTGTGTCCCTCGATCATGAACACCGCGTCGGGATTGCGCGCGAGAACTTGCCGTATGCCGTTGGCGATCACTTCGAGCCGCGGAAACTGCTCGGGCATGAGTTCCCACGATCCGGTGTCGAAGGTGATGGCGTCGAGATCGAGCCGGCGCACGCGATCGCGCAGGTTGACGTTGTAGCGGATCTCATCGAGCGCGTAGGCGCGCTCGATCGGAACGACCGGCGGGGCATCGAGCGTTTCGTAGATCAGCGCCGGAGGAGCCGCGGCCACGTCGACGATGTAGCGCTCGCGCGGGATCAGAATCTGCGGCGCAGCCAGCGCGAGAATGAAGCCGGTCGCCACCGCCGCGCCGACGACGGCGTTGCTGAACAGTACCACCTCGCGTCCGTCCGGGCCGCGGCGGATGCGGCGCAGCACCCGGCCATCAGGTCCGGTCACCGTGATGATCTGATAGCCACCGGGTCTTGCGATATAGGCGAACCGCTCGCGGCCGCGTTGCTCGAAACGCGGTGCACCGCCTACGGCGCGGAAGCGAACGGTGTCGTCGTGCCGGATGAACGCCCGTCCGTTATCCCTTACGATGACGCGCCCGCCCGGCTCCTGAATGACGATCCTGCCGCCGGCTTCCTTGCGCTCGACGCGGTTCGTACGCAGTTGATCGATGCGGCCGTGTTGCGGTGTGATCGCGGCGGCGCCTTGCGGCGGATGTTGCGGCGACGGCGGCGGCCGGACAATTCCGCCAGGACCGGGCCTCACGCCCTGCACGCCGGGTGGCGGCGGAGCCGGTGGGGTTTGACGGGTCTGCACCGGCGCCCCCTTTGGCAGACCAGGCTGTTGCGCGCTGGCCGGGTTGTCCTTTCGGCAGACCGGGCGGCTGCCCGAATTGGCGCGGAGCAGGACCCGGTGGTTGCGCCTGCGCGGGTTGGTTGACCTTCGGCCGGCCGGGAGGCTGAACCTGCGCGCGGTTGATTGCCCTTCGGTGGTGCCGGTGGCTGCGCGCGCTGTTGCGGTGGCTGTGGCGCCAGGGCGCCTTTCGGCACGGCGACCGGGCGTTGCTGTCCCGGTGGGGGCTGTTGCTGCGCACCTTTCGGCGGTGCCGCCGGGCGCTGAACGCCCGCCGGCGGTTGTCCCTTCGGCGGTGGTCCCTTGCCCTTCTGTTGCGGGTCGTTCGGATTGACGGCGGCCTGCGCGAGGATGATCGTGCCTTGGGCAGAACGATTGTCTGCGGCCATGCTTGACGGTGCATCTGCAATCATCGTCAGCATCGTGCCGGCGAGCAATGTGTAACAGATTTTTTGATTCATCTTGATCCCTGAAAGCGGCCCAGCCACGTGACTCCGAATGATGCCGCGATGATGAGCGAATTAGTGGCTTATTGCGGCCGGAGTTTGTTGTGAAATCTGCGCGACAACGATGAACAATCGTTCAGCGCCACGAGGTGACTCTCGGCGGTGAAGGTCTCACGAAGTGCAAGATAACGCAGGATGACAAATCAATTACTTGCCGCTGTGCAAGCGAGTGAGCAGTTCCGACGTCGGCCAGCCATCGGCCGGCATGTTGAACTTGATCTGCATCTCCCTGATCGCGGTGCGGCTCTTGAGCCCGAGCACGCCGTCAATCCGGCCGACGTCATATCCGCGCTTTTGCAGAAGCTGCTGGAGCTCACGGGTCTGCTCGAAGGTAATTTTTGGAATCGGCCCGCGGCTGCGGCTCATCACCGGGGCGCCGTCGAGCCGCGTGGCGTAGTAGGCCGCCGTGAGCGAATAGTTCAGCGACTGGTTCCACTTCAGATAAGCCTGGAAATTGTCATAGGCGAGAAACGCCGGGCCGAACCGCCCGACCGGCAGCACCACCGAACCCGGCAGGTTGTCGGATGGCAGCGGCCGTCCATCCGCACGCGTCACGCCCAGGCTCACCCATTTGGAGCGTGGATGCTGCACCGAAAGATCCGCTTCCTGCCATGGCAGGTTCGTCGGCACGCGCACTTCCTGCAGCCAGGGCTCGCCGCGCTTCCAGCCGAGGTGGACGAGGTACTTGCCGGTGGAGCCGATGACGTCGGGCACGCTCTTGATCAGGTTTCGCTTGCCGTCGCCGTCATAGTCGATGGCATTGGCCATGTACTCGGACGGCATCATCTGCGTCTGGCCCAGTTCGCCCGCCCAGGATCCGATCATCTCGTCGGCGCGCAGATCGCCATGCTGGACAAGGCGCAGCGCATCGAACAGATGTCCGCGGAACATGTCGGAGCGGCGGCAATCATAGGCCAGCGTGGCAAGCGATTTGATCGAATGATCTTTTCCCTGGCCGGCGCCGAAATCGCTCTCGAGGCCCCAGAAGGCCGTAATCACCGAAGCCGGGACGCCAAAGTCCTTGTCTTCGCGCGCGAACAGCTCCCGGTATTGTTTGATCTTCGCGGCGCCGCCCGGTAAGCGCCCGCCCGCCAGCATCTTGTCGGAAATCTCGAGAAAGTTTTGCGAGAAGAACTTCTGGCTGCGGTCGATGTTGATGATGCGCTGGTCGAGCACCAGATAGGGCGACGCCGCCGCGATTGCGGCCGGCGAGATACCCATGGCGACTGCCTCCTTCTTGAAGGCCGTGAGCCATGCGTCGAAGCTGCCGGTGTTGCGACAATTTGCCTGGGACAGCGCCGCGGTCGGGGTGCCGATCAGCAGCACCGCCAGCAGGGCCGAAGCCCGTCGCATTCTTTGCTTCGTCATATCCGTCGGTTTCCCCGAATTCCGCCGGCGCCGGTGACCGAAGTCCTGCTACGCCGCGCGTCTTGCCCGTCGAACCGCAACCGGCCTATGCTGCCGTTCAAAGGTCGCCCCTCTGAAGCAGTCGTGGCCGGGATGGAAGGCTCATCCAGCGCTTAGCGCAAAGACGACGAATTTTCGACAACATCATGACGCCTTGGACGGGGCGCGCAATCCAGGTGGAGACGGAATCATGCGAACTGATGTGTTGATCGCGGTGAGCATCGCGTCGGCTCTGGCGTGGGGCGGCGCGGCGATTGCGCAGCAGCCCACTCCGCCGGCCCCGATTCCAGCGCCAATCGCTCCGCCCGATTATGGGATGCCGATCAATAACGAGCAGGCAAAAGCCGTTGCCAGCGCTGCTTTTGCCGAGGCAAAGAAGAATAACTGGCGCATGGCCTTCACGATCGTCGGGCCCGCCGGCGAGCCGGTCTATTTCGAAAAGATGGACGGCACGCAGATTGCCTCCGTCGAAATCTCCCGCGCCAAGGCACGCACCGCGGTGTTCTTTCGCCGCCCCAGCAAGGCGTTCGCGGATCAATATGCCGCAGGCAATACAACGTTCATGACGTTCCCCGACGCGCCGGTTGCTTCGGAAGGCGGCGTCCTGATCGTTGTCGGGGGCAAGATCATCGGCGCCATCGGCGCGAGCGGGGGTACCGGTCAGCAGGATGGCCTCGCGGCCGCGGCGGGCGCCAACGCCGCGAAGTGATCGCGGATCGTTCCTGCCCACCCGGTGCATTTACCGCCGGCGGCGTCGACTACGGGGCACGCGGCCGCCCCCTGACAGGCTCGCCTCGGCTTGACGGAGGCGAGCACGGAGCGATGCATAAAGCCTCCGGCACCCGCCCGCAAAATCGCATTGACGCCGTAAGCCTATAGAAAATATCAGTTTTTCGGTCCTTCCTGGACCTCCGTTTACCATAGATAAATTGTGCGCGGGCTGATACCGAGGCTTTGCCGCACCGGATAAAATGATTAGGTATGGCGGCGGAACAATCGGCGGTCACCGGCCGTTTCCGGTCGAACGAGTCATTTCTCCAGCCCGGGATTGGGCATGACGCCCGCGTCATCAGTCATTCGTCTCCTGCGAGACGAAGGTGCCAGACCTGTTTTTCTCACGCGCGCCGCGGCGAACGATCCGCGCACGTTTTGGCGTCAGGCCTATTGCGGCGTGCGCGCGGAGACCGAGCGCCGTGCAGCGCAGCTCGGCCCGGAAGATCAGGTCGTGCAATCGATGCCGGACGCAAGTCCGACGAAGTGGCATCGCGCGCACATGACGTGGTTCTTCGAACAGTTTCTGCTCGTCCCGCATCTTGGCGGTTACCGGGTGTTCGACGAACAGTTCGGCTATCTGTTCAACTCGTATTATGTCGCGGCCGGTCCGCGCCACGCGCGTCCGCAACGCGGGATGGTGACGCAGCCGGATTGTGCGCGCGTCGCGGCCTACCGCGTGCATGTCGATGCGGCGGTCGAGCGGTTGATTGCGACCGTCCCGGATTCCGAATGGGATGAAGTCGTCCGCATCCTTGAGATCGGTCTCAATCACGAGCAGCAGCATCAGGAATTGCTCATCACCGACATCCTGCATGCGTTCGCGCAAAATCCGATCGCGCCAAGCTACGACGCCAACTGGCGTGCGACGCTTTGGCAGCCGTCATCAGATTCCTTTGCGCCGATACCGTCGGGCATCCAGACCATCGGTTTCGCGGGTGACGGTTACTGCTTCGACAACGAGGGCCCGGCGCACCGCGTCTTCATCGAGCCGGTGCGTATCGCACGCAACCTCGTCAGCAACGCGCAGTGGCTCGAGTTCATCGCCGACGGCGGCTACGCGACACCCTCGCTGTGGCTCTCCGATGGCTGGGCGGCGGTCGCCGCCGAAGGCTGGAATGCTCCCGGCTATTGGCGCGAGATCGACGGATCGTGGTTTTCGCTCACGCTCGGCGGACTCCGGGCGGTCGAGCGCAACGCGCCCGTCACGCATGTCAGCTATTACGAGGCGGATGCCTTCGCCCGCTGGGCGGGTAAGGACCTGCCGGCCGAGGCCGAATGGGAGGTCGCCGCGCGCGCAAATCTTCTGGACGATGCTTTCGATTTCGCTTGGCAATGGACGCGAAGCGCCTATCTACCCTATCCGGGTTATCGTGCCGCGGACGGCGCGCTTGGCGAGTACAACGGAAAATTCATGATCAACCAGATGGTGCTTCGTGGCGGCTCGCAGGCGACGCCGGCCGGGCATTCGCGGGTCAGCTACCGCAACTTCTTCCCACCTTCGGCGCGCTGGCAGTTCAGCGGGCTCAGGCTTGCGGACCACGGAGCCTGACGATGGCTCAGACCCGGGCTGCCCGCCGCTACGAGCCGAGCGAAGCCGAAGGCGTGTTCGCGCACGATGTCGTCGCGGGGCTGACGGCGCGGCCGAAACGGCTGTCGCCGAAGTATTTCTATGACGAGACCGGCGCGCGGCTGTTCGAGGACATCACGCTGCTGCCGGAATACTACCCGACGCGGGCGGAACTCTCGATCCTGCGCGACAATGCCGCCGAGATCGCCGGTCTGGTTCCGGACGGCGCCGCGCTGGTCGAATTCGGCAGCGGCTCCAGCATCAAGGCGCGCATTCTGTTGTCGGCGGCGCCGAAGATTGCGGCCTATGTTCCGGTCGACATCTCGTCCGAGATGCTGGCGCAGGAGGCCGACGACGTCCGGCGCGACTTTCCGCAATTGACCGTGCTACCGGTCGAGGCCGACTTCACCAAGCCGTTCCGCCTGCCATCGTCGGTCGCCGAACTGCCCCTGATCGGATTTTTTCCGGGCTCGACCCTCGGCAACTTCGAGCCGCACGAGGCGTCGTCTTTCTTGCGTCATGCGCGGCAGATTCTCGGTATTGGCTCGACCCTGATCATCGGTCTCGATCTGGTCAAGGACGCGGTCGTGCTCAATGCGGCCTATAACGACGCCGCCGGGATCACGGCGAAATTCAATCTCAACCTGCTCACGCGCATCAATCGCGAGCTGGACGCCGATTTCGACCTCACCGGCTTTTGCCATCAGGCGTTCTACAATTCCGAACGTCACCGCATCGAGATGCATCTTGCCAGCAAGAAGCGTCAGAAGGTGCGCGTCGCCGGCCGCTTGATCGACTTCCGCGCCGGTGAAACGATTCACACCGAGAACAGCTACAAATACACGCTCGAATCGTTCGGCGCGCTGGCGCGCGGGTCGGGCTGGACGTCTTCGGCGGTGTGGACCGACGAGAACAAGTATTTTTCCGTTCAGGTGCTGGTCGCGCAGGACGAGTGAAGTATCGAGTGAGAAGTGTTTGGCCGCGGGCCGCGACGCCCGTTCGTTGAACGTGTCATGCCGATCTGTGAAGACGATCCCTGGCGCCTGCAATACTTCGAGAATGCCGCCTGTCCGCCGGACGTGAACATTCCGACGGAGGACAGCGACGCCTGGCTTTGGTATCCCGATCATCGCTGGGTCTATGACAAGATCGCGATCGCGCGCAGCCAGGGGCTCGACGCCGCGCCTCATGGCGTCGTGCCGCCGCGCTTTCCGGTGTTCTCCAAGCCGATCGTTAATCTCAAGGGCATGGGGATCGGCAGCCGCATTCTGCGGACCGCGGCCGACTACCAGACAAGTCTCACGGCCGGCCATATGTGGATGGCGCTGCTGGAAGGCCGCCATGTCAGTTCCGACGTCGCGGTGGTCGAGGGTGAACCGCGCTGGTGGCGGCATGTCACCGGCGCGCCGAGTGGGGAGGGCACGTTCGACCACTGGACCGTGCACGCCGCGCACGACCCGGTCATCGAAGCGTATTGCGGAGCGTGGATCAGGAAGCATCTCGACCGTTACACCGGCATCGTCAACATCGAGACGATCGGCGGGCGGATGATCGAGGTGCATCTGCGCATGAGCGACCAGTGGCCCGATCTCTACGGTGAGGACTGGGTCGATGCGGTGATCGGCCTCTATCATTTGCGCCGATGGCAGTTCGCCGACACGGACCGGCGCGACGGCGTGAGCGTGGTCCTGTTCGGTCCTCACGGACCGCGCTATCGCTATCCGCCGGCGGCGCTGATTGAGGAGGTCACGCGGATGCCGGATGTCTCGAGCGTGCAGATCACGTTCCATGAAGACAAGCCGTCCTCGCAGCACGCCATGCCGCCGGGTGGTTTCCGACTGGCGGTGGTGAATGCCTGGAGCTTGGAGGCAGGCCGCGCCGGGCGTGAACGGCTGCACGGGCTCTTTCTGGCGCACGCGGCGTAATTGGCATCGCCGTCGCCAGATCGCTATAGTCGCACCTTCCCGCCCAGCCGGCGTCCCGGGGGTTTTAGCTGCAAATTGGCCAGGATGCCGGCGGCGCGCGCCGCGCGCAGCCGCCTTGATCGAATAGAAGCGAAGGAGTGAGCATGAAGATCGTTGGTTTCGAAGCGGATGGCGGCTTGCATCTGGGTGTCGTCGAGGGCGATCAGGTGATCGACCTGCAGGCGGTCGACAAGTCTATCCCGTATGACCTGGGTGAGGTACTGCGCCAGCATGACGGCGATCTTTCCGTGCTCAAGGATGCGGCGAAGCGCGCCCCGGCTTCGGCGCGACGTCCGCTCAAGGGGCTGAAGTACGCGCTTCCGGTAGCGCGGCCCGGCAAGGTCATCTGCCTCGGCCTGAACTATCTGGAGCACGTCAAGGAAGGGTCGCAGCGCGACAACATTCCGAAATTTCCGACCATCTTTTTCCGGGTCAACACCTCGCTGGTGCCGCATCAGGCGCCGATCATCCGGCCGAAGGCGTCGGAGACGCTCGACTACGAAGCCGAGTTGATCTTCGTGGTCGGCAAGCGCGCCAAGCACCTCACGATGGACAACGCCTATTCGTGCATCGCCGGCTGGTCCTGCGGCAACGAAGGTTCGGTGCGTGAATTCCAGCGCAAAACCACCCAATGGGACATGGGCAAGAACTTCGACCGCACCGGCGGCTTCGGCCCGTGGATGGTGACGGCCGACGAAGTGCCGGCGGGCGGCAAGGGCCTGAAGATTCAGACCCGGCTCAACGGCACGACACTGCAATCGGACAACACCGACAACATGATGTTCCCGGTCGCCGAGACGCTGGTCTACCTGACGCAAGGCATCACGCTCGAGCCGGGCGACATCTGTTTCACCGGCACGCCGTCGGGCGTCGGTCATCCGCGCAAGCCGCCGATCTGGATGAAGCCGGGCGACACCTGCGAGATCGACATCGAGGGCATCGGCGTGCTGTCGAATCCGATCGAAGACGAGAAGTGATTCCGAATCCTCAGGTCATAAGCGATGGTCGCGCCGGTTTCACCCTCCCCCCGCGAAGCGGTGGGGAGGGTCGACGCGCGAAGCGCGGCGGGGTGGGGGGCCTTACCGGTTGTCGAAGATGCCCCCCACCCCCGACCCCTCCCCACCACTCGCTTCGCTCGCGGGGGGAGGGGAGGCCGCGCGGACAAGGCAGAACAGAAGGTCGGTCGATGGCGTGCAGTTGATTTGCCGGGGCCGGCGCATCCCGGTACGGAAATCGCCGGGGCGCAGAACCATGCGTCGGCGGACCTGAGAGGGCGACATGGCACTGAATGTGATCTCGATCTGCGGCTCGCTGCGCAAGGGTTCCTTCAACGCGATGGTGCAGCGTGCGCTGCCGTCGCTCGCGCCCGAGGGCATGACCATCACGCCTGCACCGGGCTTCGCGGAATTCCCGCTCTATAATGCCGACATTCAGAATTCGACCGGCTTCCCCGCTCCGGTCAACATTCTGGCCGAGGCGATCCGCGCCGCCGACGGCGTCATCTTCTGCACGCCGGAATACAATTTCACGATACCGGGCGGCCTCAAAAATGCGATCGACTGGGTGTCGCGCGTGCCGAATCAGCCGTTCGCGGGCAAGCCGGTGGCATTGCAGTCCGCATCGCCCGGTCCGGTCGGCGGCGCGCGCGTGCAATACGACATGCGCAAGGCGATGGCGTTCCTGGACGCCTTCGTCATCAACAAGCCCGAGATATTCGTCGGCAATTGCGCTTCGAAAATCGACGAGAAGACCGGCGAGATCAAAGACGAGGCCACACGCGGCTTCATCAAGCAGCAGTTGGCGGCCTTTGTGCCCTTTATCGCCAGGGTCGAGGCAAAGGCCTGAACTGGCCTTGGTCAGGGGTCGGCCCATCCGGGAGTCCCTTGCTCCGGATGGCCGATCCGGTATCAATGCGGCACCGGCGCCCGTCGGCGCCGCGCCTATTTTGGGGGTGATCCTTGTCCGACCAACTCGATACGCTCGTCATCTGCGGCTCGTTGCGCAAGGGCTCCTATAATGCCGCGCTGGCGCGCCATCTCCCGACGCTGGCGCCGCCCGGAATGTCGTTCCGCAGCGCGCCGTCGTTCGAAAAGATTCCGATCTACAATTTCGATGTGCAGGGTGCGGGCTTTCCGCCCGAGGTGACCGCCTGGGCGGACGCCATCCGCAGCGCCGATGCCATCGTGATCGTCTCGCCGGAATACAACTGGTCGATCCCGGGCGGCCTGAAGAATGCGATCGATTGGGTGTCGCGCATGAAGGACCAGCCGTTCAAGGACAAGCCGGTGGCGTTGCAGTCCTGCGCCGGCGGCATCCTGGGCGGCTCGCGCATGCAGTATCATCTGCGCATGACGCTGACCGCCCTCGACGCCCACATTTTCGGCCGGCCGGAGGTGATCATCACGTTCGCCCCGCAGAAGTTCGACGAGAAGACGCACGAGTTGAAGGACCCGACCGCCCTCGACCTGATCAAGCAGCAACTCTCCGGCTTCGAGAAATATGCCCGCAAGCTCAGCGGCAAGGTTTGACGCTAACCGGCTTGATGCTTTCTCTTGTCATTGAAGGAATGACAGCGCCGCGACGGCGGTGCACTCCCTCTCCCCGTTGGGGAGAGGGTTGGGGTGAGGGGATACAGGACTCTCGATATCACCCCACCCCTCTCCCTATGGGAGAGGGAGCAGAGCGTGCCCCGCTCGCGAGCGGCGTCACCAAAGCTCAACATGGCGCTTGAGAAAGCGCGACGATGCGGGACTGGCTTCACGCCACGCGTTGCCGTAACTTGGGAACATGAAATGACCGCAACCGAGGTGCGGCGATGACCGATTACCGGCTCAGCAAGCTGTTCTACGATCTGCACAACGATCCGAAGCTCGCGGCGGAGTACCGCGCCGGCATGACCGGTTTTCTCGACCGCTACGGCATCTCGCCAGAGATGCGCGCAGCGGTGATGGCCGACGACGTCGGCGCGATCGCGCCGCACGTCAACGCCTATCTGCTGCGGTTCTATTTCCAGGTGCGCGGCATGCCACAGCCGGAATTCATGGCGCGGCTCAATGCGCTCAACGACAAGAGCAAGCAGCCGCAGAAGGAGCCCGCCCATGGCTAGCCTCGTCGGCGTCTTCGCGGCCAGCCACGGGCCGATCATCGCACGCGATTGGGAGACCATGCCGGCCGGTCATCGGGCGCAACTGACGCGCGCGTTCGACGAACTCGGCCGGCGGCTGCGGGACTGCCGGCCCGATCTGCTGGTGGTGATCTCGCCCGATCACTGGGTCAACTTCTTCCTCAACAACCTGCCGGCGGTGTGCATCGGCATCGGCGACGAGCACGACGGCCCGCCCGAGCCTTTCATGCAGAAGGTCTATCCGGTGGCGCGGCTCAAGGGCCACGCCGCCTTCGGCCGGCATCTGCTCGATGTCGCGCTCGTCAATGACTTCGAGCCGGCACTGTCGCACCACCTCAAGCTCGATCACGGCAGTTGCATCCCGCTGTGGCGGATGGGAGTCGACCTCGACCTGCCGATCGTTCCGATTATCATCAACGACCTGGAAGAGCCGATGCCCAGCATCCATCGCTGCCTCGCCTGGGGCCGGGTGCTGCGCAAGGCGATCGAGAGCTATCCGGAGCCGCTGCGTATCGCCATTCTGGGCACCGGCGGCTTGAGCCACTCGATCGGCGAGACCACGATGGGATGGATCGACGAAAGCTTCGATCACACCTGCATCAAGCATTTCGAGAATGGCGACGAAGCGCCGCTCGCCAATTTCCTCACCGACGCGCTGCCGCGCACCGGCAACGGTGCGCACGAAATCCGCGACTGGGTGGTTGCGCACGCGGCGGCCGGCAGCAAGGGTTTCGAACTGATCGATTATTTTCCCAGTCCCGAGACCTTGGTGGGAGCAGGTTTCGCCTCCTGGAAGGTCGCGCAGGCGTAGGCGAACGGTCGGATGAGCCGCAGCTAACCCTTCCGCGAGCGCTTGCGAGCGGTGGGGAGGGTCGGCGCATCGCAGGCAAGTTTAAGCGGCCTGCGTAAAACTGCCTGCGCGCGCCGGGGTAGGGAGAGCACTCGATCCCAGCGATAATTCTCACGGTGATGATGTCTCATGTCTGAAACCTTGACCCCCAACCCCCGACCCCTCCCCACCGCTTCGCGGGGAGAGGGGGGCAGGCTCGCCGAACGTGTCGTCATTGTCACCGGCGGTGCCAAAGGCATCGGCCGGCACTATTCGCACGCGCTCGCCGACGAGGGCGCGCGGGTGGTGATCGCCGACATTGCCGACGGCAAGGAGCTTGCCGAAGAGATCGCCACGCGCCACGGCATCAACTCGGTCATGAGCACAATCACCGACGTGAGCGATGAGGCGTCGGTGACATCGCTGATCGCCCAGACCATGGAGCGGTTCGGCAAGATCGACGTGCTGGTCAACAATGCCGCGCTGTTTGCGCCGCTGCCGGAGGCGAAGTGCACCGAGATCGATGTCGAGACCTGGGACAAGGTGATGGCGGTCAACCTGCGCGGCCCGTTTCTGATGGTGAAGCACGCGGCGCCGCACATGATTGCGCAGGGTTACGGCAAGATCATCAATATCGGTTCAGGCACCGCACTGCGCGGCATCCCGTGGTTCCTGCATTACGTGACGTCAAAAGGCGGCATCACCGGCATGACGCGGGCGCTGGCGCGCGAACTTGGCGAGCACGGCATCCGCGTCAACACGCTGGCGCCCGGCTTCACGCTCAGCGACACCGTGATGCGCGACAATCCGGGCCACGTGACGACTGCCCGCGACCGCGCCATCCAGTCCCGCTCGCTGCGGCGCGACGAGCAGCCCCAGGACCTCCTGGGCGCGCTGGTGTTCCTCGCCTCCGCCGACAGCGATTTCGTCACCGGCCAGACCATCGCGGTCGACGGCGGCAATGTCAGCACCTGACCGGACTTTTCGGCTGATTCTGAAGGACTTTAGTCAGGCTGCCCGGCTCCGGTCGCCGAATGTGAAAAGTTGCTCTGCCAGTGCTTCCCGTAGGAGATAGTTTCATTATATACTAATTCTCTAGTCTTGCATTATTCTAAGCTGGAAACGTCCACGGTCCCGACCGAAGGAGAGCGCGATGGCAACCGCGACCGCAACCAAACAGCCCGGTCCCAAGCACAACATCGAAGCGATGCGCGAGGAATACTACGAGCGCATCGCCAAGCACGGCATGACGCCGCTCTGGAAAGTGATGAGAAGCGTCGTCACCAAGGAGCCGAAGACCCGCGTTCAGCCGGTCATCTGGCACTATGCCGACATCGAGCGCCTGGTGATGGAATCCGGTGGCCTGATCACCGCCGAGGAGGCCGAGCGGCGCGTTCTGATCCTGGAAAATCCCGGCATGCGCGGCGAATCGAAGGCGACCAACACGCTATTCGCCGGCGTCCAGATGATCCTGCCGGGCGAAGTCGCGCCCGCGCACCAGCATGTGTCGTCGGCGATCCGCTTTGTGCTTGACGGCGACGGCGCCTACACGGCGGTCGAGGGCGAGAAGTCCTTCATGTCGCGCGGGCGATTTCGTCATCACGGCGAACTGGGCGCCGCACGATCATGGCAACACGTCGGACAAGCCGATGCTCTGGCTCGACGTGCTCGACTTCCCGCAGGTCAATTTCTTCGAGACTTCGTTCGCCAATCACTTCGAGGACGCGACCCAGCCCACCAATCGCGCGGACGGCGATTCGCTGTCGTACTATGGCTCCGGCGTGCTGCCCGACGATGCGCCGGCAACGACGAAGCGCAGCCCGGTGATCAACTACACCTATGCACGCACGCGCCCGATCGTCGAGCGGATGATGAAGGCCGGCGATATCGACAAGCGGCACGGCGCGCGGGTGCATTACGTCAACCCGATCACCGGCGGTTCGGTGCTGGCGACCATGGGCGCGAGCCTCGCCATGTTCCCGAAGGGCTTCAAGGGCGAGCAATATCGCAGCCACCGACGGCACGATTTTCGTCTGTGTCGAAGGGCAGGGCACCACGACGGTTGACGGCGAACGTGCTCGAATGGGGCCCGAACGACGTGTTCGTCGTGCCGCCGTGGAAGCACTACGCGCATCAGGCGTCGAAGCAGTCGGTGCTGTTCTCGATCTCCGACCGCCCGGCACAGGAGGCGCTCGGTATCTGGCGGCAGGACAAGGCCGCGGCTTGATCGCGTCGCCGCGAACTCGGTGTGCTCCCTCTCGCCAGTTGGGGAGAGGGTTGGGGTGAGGGGGTTACCCAACTCTCGATAGACTTAACCCCTCACCCCACCCCTCTCCCTATGGAGAGGGAGCAGACCGCGCCAGCTCCAAGAGTGTCGATCGTTACGAAGGTTGGATGAAACGGCCGGGCTTGGTCCGGCGATTTGCTTACGGCGGTGCCGCTGCGCTCAGGACGGTTCTGCGACCTGCGGCACGATGGCCGCCGGCCGGCTGCGGCTCCTCAGGAAGTCGGCGACCACCACCACAGCCGCGACACCGAGTCCGATCCAATCCATCATACCGGCGCCCGGGAAGGCGTTGGGCGGAATGAGAATCGCCAGCGCGGCGGCGCCGTAGACCAGCCGCAATGGCGTTGGTAACGGACCGAAGCCGTAGCCGACGATCGCGGCGGTGCCGACGTAGATGCCGAGCAGGTTGCGCGCCAGGTTCCAGAAGATCGACGACAGGCTGCCGTCCGCCAACAGTGCCGGCTCCAGCACGAACAGGAACGGAATGAAGAACGTGCTCCAGCCGACCACGACCGCCGTCCATCCGGTCGTCCAGCCCGACACCCGCGCGATGTTGGCCGCCGCGTAGGCGGCGATGGCGACGGGCGGGGTGATCATCGACAGCATGCCGAAATACATCACATACATGTGCGCCGCCATCGGCGTGACGCCGAGTTTGACCAGCGAGGGCGCGAGCAATGTCGCGGTCAGCACGTAGACGCTGATCGTCGGCATGCCCATACCGAGGATGATGCTGATGACGGCCGTCAGCAGCAGTAGAATGAACAGGTTCTCGCCGGCGATGGCGATGAGCTGGAGCGTCAGCCCGAACGAGATGCCCGAGATGTTGAGCGCGCCCACCACCATGCCGGCTGCCGCACCGATCAGCACGATGTCGAGCGCGGCGCGCCCGGTATCCAGCACCGCGCGCACGATCTCGCCGACCGAGCTCTTCTTGCCGCGATAGCCGAAGAACAGGCACAGCACGATCAGGATGGCGGTCGAGTAGATGGCCGCCCGTTCGATCGGAATCTGGAAAACTTCCGGGTAGGCGATGGTGATGATGAGAAACGCGATCGGGATCGGAAAGTGCCAGCCGGACTTGAGGACCTCGAGGAACGAGGGCATCTCTTCTTCGACCTGGGCCGCGCCGATCTTCTGTTTCGCGGCTTCGAGGTCGACGTGCATGAACAGGGCGGCGTAATAGAGCAGCGACGGAATCGCGGCCGCAATGCAGACCGCGCCATAGGACACCTGTAGAAACTCCGCCATGATGAAGGCGGCGGCCCCCATCACCGGCGGCATGAGCTGGCCGCCCGTCGAGCCGACCGCCTCGATTGCCGCCGCGCGCGTGCGCGAGAAACCCGATCGCGCCATCAGCGGAATGGTGACGATGCCGACCGCCACCACGTTGCTGACGGCGGCACCCGAGATCATGCCGAACAGCGCCGAGCCGACCACCGCGATCTTGGCTGCGCCGCCACGGAATTTGCCCATGCCCGACATGGCGATGTCGGCGAAATAGGCCGCGCCGCCGGTGCGGCCGAGCACCTGGCCCATGAGCGTGAACGGCACCACGATCAGCACCGCAACGCCGAGCAGCGGTCCGATCATGCCGTTGACGTCGAGACCGAAATAGACGAGCAGCCGTTCGGGCGTGACCGGCCTCGTTTGGAAATCGCCCGGCAGATGCGGGCCGATGAAGACGTAAACAATCAGGATCAGAATGATGCCGACGAGCGTGGCACCGGCGGTCCGCCTGGTCGCTTCGAGCACGAGCAGAACCAGGATGGCGCTGCCGATGACGCCTTCGGGCGGCAGCATCGCGATCTCGTAAGTCAGCGGCTCGTAGCGCACCGTGATGTAAAGGCAGATGATGAGCGACAGCGCGGCGGCGATCCAGTCGAACCAGCGCATCGCCCAGGCCCTGCCGCCAATAGCCGTCCAGACCAGTGTGATGGCGAGGCAAAGGAACAAGATCGGCGGTATCGAGGCCGCCGTGTTGAGGCGGTACCCCATGTAGGCCGCGATCCCCAGCGACGCGATGGTGGCGCCCCAGTCGATCCGCGACGGTTTGCGCGCGCTGCCGCCGATGAAGCAAATCGCGAGCGAGAGTCCCATGCACACTGCCAGGAGCTGCTCGGTATAGAACGCGAGCCCGAGCGTGCGCCTTGGGATGTCGAGCACCCAGCCGACGACGCATGCGAGCAACAGCGCCTGCAGGACGTCCGTCGCGATGAGGGTCGCCCGCGATGGGGACCCGGCGGGCGTCGCCGCTTCCGCCGGCAGTTGCTCTTCGTTCACTGGAATGCCGAAGCCGGGACGTTCTTGTCCTTGAAATATTTCAAAGCGCCCGGGTGGTAGGGGAAGTCATATCTCTTGTTGAGCCCCGCGGCGGAGAATTCCCGGAGGTTCGGCGCGATCGCCACCATGTCGGCCTTGTTGGCCACCATGGTTTCGATCACCTTGTACACCACGTCATCCGGCACCTTGGCATTGGTGAACAGGATATTGTCGATGGTGTAGGTCTTCATCGGCTTCTCGACGCCGATGAAGATCGGTCCGGGCGCAATGTCGCTCAGATAGCCATACGGCGAAATCTTGCGGGCCGCCGGCATTCCGGGGCTGTCGGGAATTGCCAGATAGCGGGTGCCGCCCACTTGCACGTCGACTTCGCGAACCTTGGGCGCGCCGAAGGCGAACATGAACATGTCGGCCGCGCCGGAGACGAAATCGTCGGCCGAGCGCATGACGTTCGGGACCAGCACCGGCTTGATGTCCTTCTCGGACAATCCGCCGGCCGCCAAAATGGCGCGCGACAGCGGGTCGAGTGCGCGCATTGCCGAATACCCCATGGTCACGCGTTTGCCTTTGAGGTCGGCGACGGTGTGCATGCCCGAGTCCTTGCGCACCCAGAAACCGGTCTTGAGCGTATAGACCGCCCCGATCATGCGCAGGTTGGGTTGCCCGTTTTTGGCGAGCGCGGTGCCGAGCTCGGGCGCGTTCGCCATGGCAAAATCGGCCTCGCCGCGGCCGACGATCGCGATCATCACCGATTCGCCGGCGGTGGGCTGCACCAGGGTATTGAGGTGGCCCTTCTCCTTCAGCACTTTGGAGATGGCTGAACTGGTGGTGTGGTTGATGGTGCCCGGCTGCATCGAGGCGAAGCCGAGCGTCTGGGCGTGCGCGGCGGCGCCCGCGAAGGCGAGCGCCGCTGCTCCGATGCAGGCCGCAATCAAATGTCTCATGGCTGGCATAACGGTTCCTCCGTGGTCTGGCTTTTCGTTGCCTTTCGATTTGGCCGCGACGCAGTGCGGTCAATCCAGTTTCGTCGGCGCGAGATTGTGCTCCTTGTAGTATTTCAGCGCGCCCGGATGATAAGGCACGTCATACTGCTTGTAGGCGAATGCCGGTGTAAACTCGCGCAGCACCGGCTGCACGGCGATCAGGTCGCTCTTGTTCTTCAGCAGCGTGTCGATGATCTTGTAGACCACCTCGTCGCTGGTCTTGGCGGCAGTGATGATCAGGTTATCGAAGCTGTAGACCTTCATCGGCTTCTCGACGCCGACGAAGACCGGACCGGGATTGACCTGCGTCAGGTAGCCCCAGCGCTCGATCTTGCGCGCGGCCGGCATCCCCGCCTCGTCTATTTCGGTCATGCGAATGCCGCCGACCGTGGCGTCGGCCTCGCGGACTTTCGGTGCGCCGAAAGCGAAATAGAATGCGTCGGCCGCCCCGGAGGTGAAGTCGTCGGCGCTGCGGATCACGTTCGGCACCATGACGGGCTTGATGTCCTTCTCGGTCAAGCCGGCAGTCGCCAGGATTGCGCGCACTGTCGGCTCGAGCCCGCGCATCGCCGAAAATCCGTACGGCACACGTTTGCCCTTGAGGTCGGCGACCTTGGTCATGCCTGAGTCCTTGCGCACGAAGAAGCCGACGCGCAACGCATGGGCGGCCGCGATGATGCGCAGATCCTTGAAGCCCTTCGTCAAGCCCTCATGCACCTCCATTGCGTTGGAAATGCCGATCTCCGCCTCGCCGCGGGCGACCATGGGAATGATCACCTGGTCGCCGGCGGTCGGCTGGACCAGCACGTTCATGCCGGCCTTTTCCTTCAGCACTTTGGCGATCGCGCTGGCGGTCGTATGATTTAACGTTCCAGGCTGCAGCGTTGCGAAGCCGTAGGTCTGGGCGGATGCCGGCTGTGCCGTCAGGCCCGAGAACGCGAGCGGAAAGAGCGCCGCGATCAGCGTTGACGTCAGCCGGTTCGATTTGACCGTATTCATGCTGTTCCTCCGTGTTCTTTTGCATTGGAGACCGCTCGCTTACGCGAGCCGGCCGCCTGACCGTTACCGGTGCTGCAATATTTGCACGCCGTTGCGGACAATGCGAGGTTGATGACGCCGCGCCCCCCATGGTCAACCGGTGGGCAGAAGGGTCCATGATGACGTCCTTCGTCCATGATGTCGCATCGCAAAGGGTGGTGTTCGCCACCGGCGCGATTTCGCGCGTGCCGGACGAGGCGGAGCGACTCGGGCTCGGCCGCGTGCTGGTGGTCGCGACACCGGGCAGCGGTGCGCGTCTCGGGCAACGGCTGGCCGATCTGCTGGGCACGCGCGCCGCGGGCCTTCACGCGCAGGCGGTCGTGCACGTGCCGAAGACGGTTGCGGAGGCCGGTCTCGCCGCGGCGCTGGCGGCGAAAGCCGACGGGCTCGTCGCCGCGGGTGGCGGCGCCGCCATCGGCCTCGCCAAGTTCATTGCGCGCGAAACCGGGCTGCCGATCATCGCCGTGCCGACGACCTATTCCGGTTCGGAGGCGACATCGATCTGGGGCATGAGCGACGGCGAGCGCAAGTTCACCGGCAAGGATGTCCGGGTCCTGCCGCGTACCATCGTCTACGATCCCACCCTGACATTGGCGCTGCCGCCCGCGGTGAGCGCTGCGAGCGGGATGAATGCGCTCGCCCACTGTGTCGAAGGGCTCTGGGTGGCCGACCGCACACCATTGCTGGTGGCGCTCGCCACCGACGCTGCGCGCCGGTTCGCCGAAAGCCTGCCGCGCGTGGTAGCGGACGGCAATGATCGCGAGGCGAGGGCTGAATGCCTGGTGGCGGCCTGGCTCGCCGGTATGGTGCTTGCCGCCGGAACGGCGCTGCAGCACAAGCTCGCGCACGTGCTCGGCGGGCTCGGTCTGCCGCACGGCGAATGCCACGCAATCATACTGCCGCATGTCACGCGGTTCAATCTTGCGGCCGCGCCGGAGGCGCGCGCGCGGCTCGCGACTGCGCTGGGTGCGGACGATCCGGCCGATCGCCTGGCCGAGATGCTCAACGGCTTCCCGATCCCGCATCGGCTGCGCGACATCGGTTTCGACCGCGGCAAGATCGAGTTCGTGGCCAGCGAGATGGCGAAGCTCGCCATCACCATGCCGCGGACGGTGTCGGGCGCCGACGCAAGGGAATTGCTCGCCGCGGCGTATTGAGGCTGCGATCGATCGGGCGACGGACTAGGACGTCGTGACCCGGAGGCGACATTCCGCCTCACGGACAATCTACCCGTTCGCGAGATAGATTTGAGTGCGACCTGTTTGACAGCAAATGCTGCCAAGAACGGCGCGGAGAGTCCCGCGCCAACAAATTGATCGAGCAGGTCGCTGGGAGCGAAGCGAGGCCAGATCATGAAGCACAACCTTTATCACGCAGTTCGGCATGCGGTCAGTGTCGTGGTCGCAGCCGCGTGGCTTGTGCCCGGCTTTGCCGCCACCGCGGCTGCACAGCCCTATCCCAATCACCCGATCAAGTTGATCGTGCCATTTGCGGCCGGCGGGCCACTCGATCTGGTCGGCCGCAGCATTGGCGACAAGCTGTCGGCGAGCCTCAAACAGCCGATCATTATCGAGAACCGTGTCGGCGCTGGCGGCAATATCGGCACCGAAGCCGCCGCGAAGGCACCGCCAGATGGTTACACGCTGCTGCTCGTTCTCAGCGGCACGCTGGTCGCCAACCCGGCCGTTTTTCCCCAACTGCCGTTTAATCCGGAACGCGACTTCGAGCCGATTTCGCTTTTGACCACTACCAGCCAGATGCTGGTGGTGCACCCGTCGGTGCCCGTCAATACGGCCGCCGAGTTTGTTGCCTATGCCAAGAAGAACCCGATAACCTACGCGCATGCCGGACCGGGCAGCGGCGGCCACCTTGCGATGGGCTATTTCAAGATGCTCGCCGGCTTCAGCGGCACGCCGGTGCCCTATCGTGGCAATGCGCCGCTCATGAACGACCTCGCAGCCGGTCAGGTGCAGTCAGGGTTCATCGCGAGTGCCGGTGCAATTCCTCATGTCCGTGCCGGGCGACTGAAAGGGCTTGGAATATCGTCGGAGAAGCGCTCGCCTTTGGCGCCGAACGTGCCGACGATGGCGGAGGCCGGCTTTCCGCAGATGAAACTCAACACCTGGTTCGTTCTGCTGGCGCCCGCGCATACCCCACCCACCGTCCTCACGCAACTTGAGCGCGCGGCGCAGGCCGCATTGAAGTCGCCCGACCTGAGAGAGAGGTGGCTGGCGATGGATATTACACCGCTCGGCACGTCGGCAGCCCAGGCGAAGGAACTGCTCAAGGCCGAGACTGCCCTGTGGGCCGACATCGTCAAGCGCGCCAAACTGCAGCAGAAGTAGTCGCGCGCTCGAAGGGGGCTCTCAATCAGTGCGCGGGTCTAGAAACCGGCGACGGCTTCGAGCGTCTTGCCGGCCTGCTCCTGCGCACGGCGATTGGCGTCGAGTTGTTCGCGCGAATGGCGCAGCATCTCAATCTCCTTGGCGAATTCGGGCCGCGCCGAAAGCTTCTCCTTCCAGGCAAAGACATGCGGATGCAGCCGCTCGAACGGGTAGCCCGCGAGCGCCAGCCGGTGCGCGTAGATCAGCCAGGCGATGTCGAGCACGCTCAGCGTCTCGCCCATAAGATAGGATTGCCGCGCGAGCGTCTTGTCCATCGCGTCGAACTCGGCGCGAAATTTTTGCGCTGACGCCCGCGCCCGTTCGTCGGTGAAGCCCTCTTTGGCGGCGCGTTCCCAGAAGTCGATCTGGATCTGTTTGTCGCGGTCGACGGCGCCCTGCACGGTGCCGGAGCCGTTAGCGGCGTAGCTCTTGAGCGCATCCGCCGGCTTTGGCGGCCCGGGCGGCGCGAACACGAATTGGAAGCTCAGCGTGCGAAGATCGAGATGCAGATCGTCCTCGTGCTTGAGCAGCGCGGCGACCTCGTCTTCGTGGCCTGCCGGAACGAGCTTCGGCGCCGGAAACGTCCTTTCGAGATATTCGATGATGTCGTTGCTTTCGATGTGCACCGCACCATCGTGCACCAGCACCGGCACCAGTCCGCGCGGATTGATGCCGAGAAACCATGGCCGGAAGTTCTCGTTGCCGGGCAGATCGACCGGATGCGATTCCCACGGGATGCCTTTGAGATTGAGGAATATGCGCAGCTTCTGCGAGCACGACGAGCCCATGAAGTGCAGGATGTGCACGCCCTTCCAGTTGAGCACCTCGCGGGTCTTGATGTCGCTGTCGACAAGCTGAACCATGTCATCTCCGTTTATCGGCGTGCGTTTGTTTGTAGCAGGAGCTATTCGCGGCTCCGGCTTTTCAACCGGATCGCTAGATGCCTATCATCGAAGCCGGGTGCCTGGCCCCAAGGCAATCGAGCCAACCAGTGCGGAGGTTGACATGGTCAGCAAGCTCTTGTCGATGGCTGCTTTCGTTGTGGCACTTGCAGCGGGGGCCCACGCGCAAGAGTACCCGACCCACCTGATCAAGATTTTGCAAGGCTTCGGCGCTGGCGGCAACGTGGATATCATCGCCCGGCTTCTCGGCCATCAGTTGCAAGGCTCGCTCGGTCAATCGGTCGTGGTCGAGGCGAAGCCCGGCGCCGCCGGTTCGCTCGCCGCCGAAGCCGTCGCACGCAGCACTCCCGACGGTTACACTTTGCTGGTCCTGCCGAGCGCCCATCCCATGCACGGCGGTTTGGCGAAAAATGTCAAATACAACGTCGTCGACGATTTCACCTGGATATCGACGGCGAGCTTCTATCCATTTCTGATCTGTGTCCGCAAGGACTTGCGCTTCCAGACGCTCAAGCAATTGATCGACGCGGCGCATGCGGATCCCGGCGGCCTGAAATACGCGTCCAGCGGACCCGGCACCGGACTGCACACCGTCGTTGAATTGATCGCGCATCGGACCAAGTCCAAATTCCTGCACGTTCCCTACCGCGGCGAAGGACAGGCGACGACCGCCTTGCTCACGGGCGATGTGGATTTCATCGCGGTCACCACCGGACCGATCAGCCCGCGCATTCGTGCGGGCGAATTCCGCGCGCTCGCGGTCACCAGCAAGGCCCGCTGGGGGCTCTTTCCCGACGTGCCGACCGCTGATGAAGCCGGCGTTCCGGGCTTTGAGTTCATTTCATGGACCGGCCTCGCGGCGCCGGCCCATCTGCCGGAACCGATCGTGAAACGCCTCAACGCTGAGATGCACCGGATCGTTGCGGTTCCTGAAGTGAGGGAGCGCCTGATCGCAATGGGTGGCGACCCGCAGGCCAGTACGCCGGAAGAGATGAAAGCGCTGATCGCGCGTCAATACGAAATCTGGAAGCAACTCGCCAAGGAGACGGGCATCAGCATCAATTAGATCGGTCGGATTCGTTCGCCCTACGAGTTCGCGCAAGTTTCCGCACGCGGCGCGATCATTTCGGCGGATTTGCGACAATATGAACGCAGCGACACGCCAGAACATTAATCGAAATACCTTTTATTGAGAGGCGTCATCGTATCGGCCTTTGCGAGGTTCGCGTCCATGGCTCAGCTCTCAAAACGCATGTTTCTCAAGTCGGCAACGATCGGAGCAGCGGGTCTCGCCACCGCCGCTGATGCGCTGGCGCAGACGCCGGCTCAGGCCTTTGGAGTGAGCGCGGACCCGGCCGCAATGGCTGCAGCTATATCCGAGAAGCTGTTCGCGGACGATGGATTAGCGCGCCCGATACCGGAGAAGCCTACGGTGTCAAATCTGGCAAAAGGGCTCGATCGAACCTTGGTCCTCGGTGGCGGCGGCGAGTATTACGTCGCCTGGTACTGCGGTTTCTTCCACGGTCTCTTGGAACGAGAAGTCGATCTCAATGTTGCCGAGATGGTGGTTGGCACCTCGGCCGGTGCGTATGCGGGATCGTCGCTGACCTCGGGAGAGTTTCACCGTCTCAGAACGGCATTCGAGTTTTTCGGTCATTTTCCGGGGCTATTCGCCAAGCTCGCGCCCGTTACCACGCCCAATATCAGCCAGAAGCGGGCGCAGGAGATCAACTTCAGCGTCAAGAGCGGCGACCCGGAGTCCATTCGCGCAATCGGCCATGCCGCACTGGCCGCGGACAATAAACTCAACGGCGATGGCGCCGATCGCCTGGTCGGACTGCTGACCGGGGACAGCAAGACCGGCTGGCCCGTTGCGAAAATGTACACCACCGCCAACGACTGCTACACCGGCGAACGTCTTGTCGTCGGGCAAGAGGCCGCGATAAAAAACAATATCCCATTAGCGCATGCGGCTGCTGCCAGTTCATCTCTCCCGGGCGTAATTGGGCCGACACGACTGGACAGCGCTACTGCATGGATGGTGGAATTTCCAAGACCTGGGCACACACCGATGTGGTCGCGGGCTCGAAGCGGGCATTGGTCATCACGTTGACCAACGGTTACGAAGGCAGCTTGCTCAGCGGCATTCCGCATAACATCTATAAAGAGATGAAGAACCTTGAGGCCGTCGGCACCAAGGGCATGCTCATCATTGCGGGCACGCCTGAAGGCGTCAACCTGCTCGATCCGAAGCAGATCAAGCCGGCATTGAAGGCCGGATACGAGCGTTCCAAGAGCGAGGCCGACAAAATCCGAAAGTTCTGGGCCTTGGCCTGACGTTGTGGTTCGCATGATTGCTGACACTGCGTAGCTCATGGGGCCGGCACGATGCGTGGCATCGTGCGGGCGCCGTCCTGCGCCTGCGCCAGACACCGCGTGGCGACGCGCCGCAGTCTTCTTCGTGCGCACGCGCCGCACCGTGTCCTTGAGCGTGGCGTGATCCACCAGCCAGTTGGACTGTGGGTAGCTGCCCACAACGGCTGATCAGTCTTGCGAGCGTGCCCAATGGCACAATAGGCTTTGACCCTTCGCGCGGCATCAAGCATGCTTTCGCCGCAAGGTAGAACGAGCCAAAAAAAATTCTTCGGGAGGTCGCAATGCCCACGCGACGGGAAACCGTCGGCACACTTGCGATTAGCTGCCGCATTGTCCGGCGACGTTCTCAAAAATGTATGCGCGCAAGTCGCGGTCGATGGCTAGCCGTCGCGCGGCGTGCGCAGATGTCGCCCGCGGCATGGTCGACGCCGGCAAGGTCATCCCGCTTCCCGTCACCGGCCTGCGAGGGGTGCCCGCGCGTCGTCCGCAGATTATTGATGGCGTCTGCAAGAAAACAAGGCAGGAGTTGAGATGATGACACGTAGCGACATGAACCGACGCACGATGCTCAAGGGAGCGACCGCGCTCACCACGTTCGTCGCCGCATCGGGAAACCTCGCCGCCCAGACTGCCCCGGCGCGGTCGGCCTCAAGCGCGGCCGCGCCGCTGCCGCCGCGCGGCGAGTTCGTCATCCGCGGGGCCAACGTGCTGACCATGGACCCGGCACTCGCGGATTTGGCGAGTGGCGATGTGCATGTGCGCAACGGCGCGATCGTTGACGTCGCACCACGGATGGACGCGGCGAACGCCCGGGTCATCGAGGGCCGCGGCATGATCTGCATGCCGGGCTTCGTCGACACTCATTGGCATCTCTGGACCAGTCTTTTCCGGCCGTTCATCCGGTCGGACGTGAACGAGGTCGGTTACTTCCCGGTGACCAACCGCCTCGGCGTGCTCATGACACCCGAAGACAGCTACCGCGCCGTAAGGCTCGGCATCGCCGAAGCATTGAACGCCGGCGTGACGACGGTGCACAACTGGGCGCACAACGTACGCAGTCCGGAACACGCCGATGCGGAGCTTTCCGCCATGCGCGATACCGGCATCCGCGGCCGGTTCGCCTATGGCCCCGCGCAGGGCATGCCGGACAGCCAGCCGATGGACCTCGACGGCCTGGCGCGCGTCAAGCGTGACTGGATGCCGGGAGACGGCATGCTCACGCTGGGCATCTCTTCGCGCAACATCGGCGCCATGAGCGTCGGCGGCGCCACGCGCGGAACGCTGACGATCGAGATGACGAAGAAGGACTGGGGCGGCGCCCGCGCGCTTGGGTTGCCGATCACGGTGCACACGTCAGGCCCAAGCCCGATCAAGCAACTCGACGAGGCCGGGCTGCTGGGACCCGATGTGCAACTCGTGCATCCGCTGCTCACCACGCCGGAGGAGCGCGCGATCCTGAAGGCGCGCGGCGTCAGCTATTCGACGTCACCCACCGGGCGAGGCACGCCGTCCGTCCCGCCTCGGTGTCATCCAGCTCGGCGAATTGCTGGAGGCGGGCGTCAAGGTCAGCCTGTCGACCGACCACACGACCAACTCCAATTGCGATCCCTTCGTCGCCATGCGCATTCTGTTCGCGCTGCATCAGCACCGCCTTGGCAACAAGATACCCCTGACGGTGAAGCGGCTCGTTCAGCTCGCCACGCTCGACGGCGCGGTCGATCTTGGGATCGCGGACAAGACCGGCTCGCTGACGCCCGGCAAGCGGGCCGACATCATCCTGGTGCGCACCACCGACATCAACATGACACCGGCCGGCGATCCCTACGAGGCGCTGGTGTCGCGGGCGCAGCCGACCAATATCGATACCGTGATCGTGGACGGCCGCATTCTGCGCCAGTCCGGCAAGTTCACCGCGCTCGACCACGCCAAGGTCGTGCGGGAAGCCCAGGAGGCGGCGGCGGGCCTGCGCACCAAGGCAAAATGGCCGGCATGAGCTGATCGGCCGAGGCAGCGGCAGAGGGGACGCAAGAGCCGCGCGTTTGGCGTTCGCCTCACGTTCGGCCGCTGCATCAAGTACTGCCGGTCACTCGCGGCGCCGCGAGATCACGTAGGACTCGTCGTAGAACCACAGGGCGCCGTGCTCGCGCAGCACCTCGCGGGTGGCTTCCAGATAGCTGCGGTCGGAGACTGCGCCCGCGAGCCGGTCGTCCTCGACCTGCGCCACGTAGATCGCTGCGTTCCAGGCGGCGAACAGCGTCGACGTGCCGATCGAGGCCTCGGAGATTTCGGTCGGCAGCGTGTGCATGTCGTAGCGGAACAGCGAACGGTTATCCGCATAGGCGTTGAAATTGAGGTCGCGCCCGGCCTGCCCGAGTTCCTGCTTCACCAGCTTCATGATCTGGTGGCGGTCGTGAATGAAGGGATTGTCACCCGGCCACACCTTCTGGATGATCTCCATGCCGGGATCGTGTCCGTGCGAATGGATCGCGATCAGGCGCCCGCCCGGCCCGAGCGCCTTGGCGAGCGGTGCGATCACGCGCTTGGCCTTGAAGTCGAGCGAGGCGCGCGCCCGGTAGGGCTGCGAGGCGATCACCAGATCGTAGTTCGCCATCGTGCCGCCCGGCCGCGGGATGATCGGGTCAAGCAGAAACTTGTGGTCCTCGCGATAGAGCACCAGCACCACCGGCCGCTCGTAGACCGGATTGCCGGTCTTCGGCGACACGCCGGCCTTCCAGTTCTGCGCCAGGAACGGCTCAAGGTCGGTGATCTGTTGCTCGAAACGATAGGCCGAATTGCCCGCGAGCGGCACCTCGTGCCAGACCATGCTCGACGCAGCCGACAGCGACTTCACCGCCAGCCACGGCGCGTCTGCATAGGCGAGATTGGTCAGCACCATCACGGTCGCCGGATGCTCGAAGAAGCGGTCCGACATCTTCTGCATGGTGATGCGGACGTCTTCGAGGCTGATCTCCTTGCCGACCACGTAGAACGGCGTGTGCGGATAGCGATCATGCATCGCGCGCATCACCCGGATCAGCACGGTGCCGTCGCCGACGCCGGCGTCGAACAGCCGCAGCGCCGGCGGGCGCGGATGAATGTTGGCGAGCTCCAGGCCGACCCGGCCGGCCACCACCCACTTTTCGCTGCAGGTGTTGACGAACAGCAGGT
>CAVWOV010000021.1:0-431116 GCA_963756715.1 uncultured Alphaproteobacteria bacterium | reverse complement strand
TGGGATGTCGAGCACCCAGCCGACGACGCATGCGAGCAACAGCGCCTGCAGGACGTCCGTCGCGATGAGGGTCGCCCGCGACTTGGGACCCGGCGGGCGTCGCCGCTTCCGCCGGCAGTTGCTCTTCGTTCACTGGAATGCCGAAGCCGGGACGTTCTTGTCCTTGAAATATTTCAAAGCGCCCGGGTGGTAGGGGAAGTCATATCTCTTGTTGAGCCCCGCGGCGGAGAATTCCCGGAGGTTCGGCGTGATCGCCACCATGTCGGCCTTGTTGGCCACCATGGTTTCGATCACCGGCACAGCTTGTCATCCGGCACCTTGGCATTGGTGAACAGGATATTGTCGATGGTGTAGGTCTTCATCGGCTTCTCGACGCTGATGAAGATCGGTCCGGGCGCAATGTCGCTCAGATAGCCATACGGCGAAATCTTGCGGGCCGCCGGCATTCCTGGGCCTCGGCAATTTGCCAGATAGCGGGTGCCGCCCACTTGCACGTCGACTTCGCGAACCTTGGGCGCGCCGAAGGCGAACATGAACATGTCGGCCGCGCCGGAGACGAAATCGTCGGCCGAACGCATGACGTTCGGGACGGGCACCGGCTTGATGTCCTTCTCGGACAATCCGCCGGCCGCCAAAATGGCGCGCGACAGCGGGTCGAGTGCGCGCATTGCCGAATACCCCATGGTCACGCGTTTGCCTTTGAGGTCGGCGACGGTGTGCATGCCCGAGTCCTTGCGCACCCAGAAACCGGTCTTGAGCGTATAGACCGCCCCGATCATGCGCAGGTTGGGTTGCCCGTTTTTGGCGAGCGCGGTGCCGAGTTCGGGCGCGTTCGCCATGGCAAAATCGGCCTCGCCGCGGCCGACGATCGCGATCATCACCGATTTGCCGGCGGTGGGCTGCACCAGGGTATTGAGGTGGCCCTTCTCCTTCAGCACTTTGGAGATGGCTGAACTGGTGGTGTGGTTGATGGTGCCCGGCTGCATCGAGGCGAAGCCGAGCGTCTGGGCGTGCGCGGCGTCGCCCGCCAGGGCGAGCGCCGCTGCCCCGACGCAGGCTGCAATCAAATGTCTCATGGCAGGCATAACGTTCCTCCGTGGTCTGGCTTTTCGTTGCCTTTCGATTTGGCCGCGACGCAGTGCGGTCAATCCAGTTTCGTCGGCGCGAGATTGTGCTCCTTGTAGTATTTCAGCGCGCCCGGATGATAAGGCACGTCATACTGCTTGTAGGCGAATGCCGGTGTAAACTCGCGCAGCACCGGCTGCACGGCGATCAGGTCGCTCTTGTTCTTCAGCAGCGTATCGATGATCTTGTACACGACCTGGTCGCTGGTCTTGGCGGCAGTGATGATCAGGTTATCGAAGCTGTAGACCTTCATCGGCTTCTCGACGCCGACGAAGACCGGACCGGGATTGACCTGCGTCAGGTAGCCCCAGGCGCTCGATCTTGCGCGCGGCTGGCATCCCCGCCTCGTCTATTTCGGTCATGCGAATGCCGCCGACCGTGGCGTCGGCCTCCCGGACTTTCGGTGCGCCGAAAGCGAAATAGAACGCGTCGGCCGCCCCTGAGGTGAAATCGTCAGCGCTGCGAATCACGTTGGGCACCATGACGGGCTGGATGTCCTTCTCGGTCAAGCCGGCAGTCGCCAGGATCGCGCGCACCGTCGGCTCGAGCCCGCGCATCGCCGAAAATCCATACGGCACACGTTTGCCCTTGAGGTCGGCGACCTTGGTCATGCCCGAGTCCTTGCGCACGAAGAAGCCGACGCGCAACGCATGGGCGGCCGCGATGATGCGCAGATCCTTGAAGCCCTTCGTCAGGCCTTCGTGTACTTCCATGGCGTTGGAAATGCCGATCTCCGCCTCGCCGCGGGCGACCATGGGAATGATCACCTGGTCGCCGGCGGTCGGCTGGACCAGCACGTTCATGCCGGCCTTTTCCTTCAGCACTTTGGCGATCGCGCTGGCGGTCGTATGATTTAACGTTCCAGGCTGCAGCGTTGCGAAGCCGTAGGTCTGGGCGGATGCCGGCTGTGCCGTTAGGCCCGAGAACGCGAGCGGAAAGAGCGCCGCGATCAGCGTTGACGTCAGCCGGTTCGATTTGACCGTATTCATGCTGTTCCTCCGTGTTCTTTTGCATTGGAGACCGCTCGCTTACGCGAGCCGGCCGCCTGACCGTTACCGGTGCTGCAATATTTGCACGCCGTTGCGGACAATGCGAGGTTGATGACGCCGCGCCCCCATGCTCAACCGGTGGGCAGAAGGGCCATGATGCCGTCATTCGTCCACGATGTCGCACCGCAAAGGGTGGTGTTCGCCACCGGCGCGATTTCGCGCGTGCCGGACGAGGCGGAGCGACTCGGGCTCGGCCGCGTGCTGGTGGTCGCGACACCGGGCAGCGGTGCGCGGCTCGGGCAACGGCTGTCCGATCTGATGGGGACGCGCGCCGCGGGCCTTCACGCGCAGGCGGTCGTGCACGTGCCGAAGACGGTTGCGGAGGCCGGTCTCGCCGCGGCGCTGGCGGCGAAAGCCGACGGGCTCGTCGCCGCGGGTGGCGGCGCCGCCATCGGCCTCGCCAAGTTCATTGCGCGCGAAACCGGGCTGCCGATCATCGCCGTGCCGACGACCTATTCCGGTTCGGAGGCGACATCGATCTGGGGCATGAGCGACGGCGAGCGCAAGTTCACCGGCAAGGATGTCCGGGTCCTGCCGCGTACCATTGTCTACGATCCCACCCTGACATTGGCGCTGCCGCCCGCGGTGAGCGCTGCGAGCGGGATGAATGCGCTCGCCCACTGTGTCGAAGGGCTCTGGGTGGCCGACCGCACACCATTGCTGGTGGCGCTCGCCACCGACGCTGCGCGCCGGTTTGCCGAAAGCCTGCCGCGCGGGGTAGCGGACGGCAATGATCAAGAGGCGAGGGCTGAATGCCTGGTGGCGGCCTGGCTCGCCGGTATGGTGCTTGCCGCCGGAACGGCGTTGCAGCACAAGCTCGCGCACGTGCTCGGCGGGCTCGGTCTGCCGCACGGCGAATGCCACGCAATCATATTGCCGCATGTCACGCGGTTCAATCTTGCGGCCGCGCCGGAGGCGCGCGCGCGGCTCGCGACTGCGCTGGGTGCGGACGATCCGGCCGATCGCCTGGCCGAGATGCTCAACGGCTTCCCGATCCCGCATCGGCTGCGCGACATCGGTTTCGACCGCGGCAAGATCGAGTTCGTGGCCAGCGAGATGGCGAAGCTCGCCATCACCATCCCGCGGACGGTGTCGGGCGCCGACGCAAGGGAATTGCTCGCCGCGGCGTATTGAGGCTGCGATCGATCGGGCGACGGACTAGGACGTCGTGACCCGGAGGCGACATTCCGCCTCACGGACAACCGACCCGTTCGCGAGATAGATTTGAGTGCGACCTGTTTGACAGCAAATGCTGCCAAGAACGGCGCGGAGAGTCCCGCGCCAACAAATTGATCGAGCAGGTCGCTGGGAGCGAAGCGAGGCCAGATCATGAAGCACAACCTTTATCACGCAGTTCGGCATGCGGTCAGTGTCGTGGTCGCAGCCGCGTGGCTTGTGCCCGGCTTTGCCGCCACCGCGGCTGCACAGCCCTATCCCAATCACCCGATCAAGTTGATCGTGCCATTTGCGGCCGGCGGGCCACTCGATCTGGTCGGCCGCAGCATTGGCGACAAGCTGTCGGCGAGCCTCAAACAGCCGATCATTATCGAGAACCGTGTCGGCGCTGGCGGCAATATCGGCACCGAAGCCGCCGCGAAGGCACCGCCAGATGGTTACACGCTGCTGCTCGTTCTCAGCGGCACGCTGGTCGCCAACCCGGCCGTTTTTCCCCAACTGCCGTTTAATCCGGAACGCGACTTCGAGCCGATTTCGCTTTTGACCACCACCAGCCAGATGCTGGTGGTGCACCCGTCGGTGCCCGTCAATACGGCCGCCGAGTTTGTTGCCTATGCCAAGAAGAACCCGATAACCTACGCGCATGCCGGACCGGGCAGCGGCGGCCACCTTGCCATGGGCTATTTCAAGATGCTCGCCGGCTTCAGCGGCACGCCGGTGCCTTATCGTGGCAATGCGCCGCTCATGAACGACCTCGCAGCCGGTCAGGTGCAGTCAGGGTTCATCGCGAGTGCCGGTGCAATTCCTCATGTCCGTGCCGGGCGACTGAAAGGGCTTGGAATATCGTCGGAGAAGCGCTCGCCTTTGGCGCCGAACGTGCCGACGATGGCGGAGGCCGGCTTTCCGCAGATGAAACTCAACACCTGGTTCGTTCTGCTGGCGCCCGCGCATACCCCACCCACTGTCCTCACGCAACTTGAGCGCGCGGCGCAGGCCGCATTGAAGTCGCCCGACCTGAGAGAGAAGTGGCTGGCGATGGATATTACACCGCTCGGCACGTCGGCAGCCCAGGCGAAGGAATTGCTCAAGGCCGAGACTGCCCTGTGGGCCGACATCGTCAAGCGCGCCAAACTGCAGCAGAAGTAGTCGCGCGCTCGAAGGGGGCTCTCAATCAGTGCGCGGGTCTAGAAACCGGCGACGGCTTCGAGCGTCTTGCCGGCCTGCTCCTGCGCACGGCGATTGGCGTCGAGTTGTTCGCGCGAATGGCGCAGCATCTCAATCTCCTTGGCGAATTCGGGCCGCGCCGAAAGCTTCTCCTTCCAGGCAAAGACATGCGGATGCAGCCGCTCGAACGGGTAGCCCGCGAGCGCCAGCCGGTGCGCGTAGATCAGCCAGGCGATGTCGAGCACGCTCAGCGTCTCGCCCATAAGATAGGATTGCCGCGCGAGCGTCTTGTCCATCGCGTCGAACTCGGCGCGAAATTTTTGCGCTGACGCCCGCGCCCGTTCGTCGGTGAAGCCCTCTTTGGCGGCGCGTTCCCAGAAGTCGATCTGGATCTGTTTGTCGCGGTCGACGGCGCCCTGCACGGTGCCGGAGCCGTTAGCGGCGTAGCTCTTGAGCGCATCCGCCGGCTTTGGCGGCCCGGGCGGCGCGAACACGAATTGGAAGCTCAGCGTGCGAAGATCGAGATGCAGATCGTCCTCGTGCTTGAGCAGCGCGGCGACCTCGTCTTCGTGGCCTGCCGGAACGAGCTTCGGCGCCGGAAACGTCCTTTCGAGATATCCGATGATGTCGTTGCTTTCGATGTGCACCGCACCATCGTGCACCAGCACCGGCACCAGTCCGCGCGGATTGATGCCGAGAAACCATGGCCGGAAGTTCTCGTTGCCGGGCAGATCGACCGGATGCGATTCCCAAGGGATGCCTTTGAGATTGAGGAATATGCGCAGCTTCTGCGAGCACGACGAGCCCATGAAGTGCAGGATGTGCACGCCCTTCCAGTCGAGCACCTCGCGGGTCTTGATGTCGCTGTCGACAAGCTGAACCATGTCATCTCCGTTTATCGGCGTGCGTTCGTTTGTAGCAGGAGCGATTCGCGGCTCCGGCTTTTCAACCGGATCGCTAGATGCCTATCATCGAAGCCGGGTGCCTGGCCCCAAGGCAATCGAGCCAACCAGTGCGGAGGTTGACATGGTCAGCAAGCTCTTGTCGATGGCTGCTTTCGTTGTGGCACTTGCAGCGGGAGCCCACGCGCAAGAGTACCCGACCCACCTGATCAAGATTTTGCAAGGCTTCGGCGCCGGCGGCAACGTGGATATCATCGCCCGGCTTCTCGGCCATCAGTTGCAAGGCTCGCTCGGTCAATCGGTCGTGGTCGAGGCGAAGCCCGGCGCCGCCGGTTCGCTCGCCGCCGAAGCCGTCGCACGCAGCACTCCCGACGGTTACACTTTGCTGGTCCTGCCGAGCGCCCATCCCATGCACGGCGGTTTGGCGAAAAATGTCAAATACAACGTCGTCGACGATTTCACCTGGATATCGACGGCGAGCTTCTATCCATTTCTGATCTGTGTCCGCAAAGACTCGCGCTTTCAGACGCTCAAGCAATTGATCGACGCGGCGCACGCGGATCCCGGAGGTCTGAAATACGCGTCCAGCGGACCCGGCACCGGACTGCACACCGTCGTTGAATTGATCGCGCATCGGACCAAGTCCAAATTCCTGCACGTTCCCTACCGCGGCGAAGGACAGGCGACCACCGCCTTGCTCACGGGCGATGTGGATTTCATCGCGGTCACCACCGGACCGATCAGCCCGCGCATTCGTGCGGGCGAATTCCGCGCGCTGGCGGTCACCAGCAAGGCCCGCTGGGGGCTCTTTCCCGACGTGCCGACCGCTGATGAAGCCGGCGTTCCGGGCTTTGAGTTCATTTCATGGACCGGCCTCGCGGCGCCGGCCCATCTGCCGGAACCGATCGTGAAACGCCTCAACGCTGAGATGCACCGGATCGTTGCGGTTCCTGAAGTGAGGAAGCGCCTGATCGCAATGGGTGGCGACCCGCAGGCCAGTACGCCGGAAGAGATGAAAGCGCTGATCGCGCGTCAATACGAAATCTGGAAGCAACTCGCCAAGGAGACGGGCATCAGCATCAATTAGATCGGTCGGATCTGTTCGCCCTACGAGTTGCGCAAATTTCCGCACGCGGCGCGATCATTTCGGCGGATTTGCGACAATATGAACGCAGCGACATGCCAGACATTAATCGAAATACCTTTTATTAAGAGGCGTCATCGTATCGGCCTTTGCGAGGTTCGCGTCCATGGCTCAGCTCTCAAAACGCATGTTTCTCAAGTCGGCAACGATCGGAGCAGCGGGTCTCGCCACTGCCGCTGATGCGCTGGCGCAGACGCCGGCTCAGGCCTTTGGAGTGAGCGCGGACCCGGCCGCAATGGCTGCAGCTATATCCGAGAAGCTGTTCGCGGACGATGGATTAGCGCGCCCGATACCGGAGAAGCCTACGGTGTCAAATCTGGCAAAAGGGCTCGATCGAACCTTGGTCCTCGGTGGCGGCGGCGAGTATTACGTCGCCTGGTATTGCGGTTTCTTCCACGGTCTCTTGGAACGAGAAGTCGATCTCAATGTTGCCGAGATGGTGGTTGGCACCTCGGCCGGTGCGTATGCGGGATCGTCGCTGACCTCGGGAGAGTTTCACCGTCTCAGAACGGCATTCGAGTTTTTCGGTCATTTTCCGGGGCTATTCGCCAGGCTCGCGCCCGTTACCACGCCCAATATCAGCCAGAAGCGGGCGCAGGAGATCAACTTCAGCGTCAAGAGCGGCGACCCGGAGTCCATTCGCGCAATCGGCCATGCCGCACTGGCCGCGGACAATAAACTCAACGGCGATGGCGCCGATCGCCTGGTCGGACTGCTGACCGGGGACAGCAAGACCGGCTGGCCCGTTGCGAAAATGTACACCACCGCCAACGACTGCTACACCGGCGAACGTCTTGTCGTCGGGCAAGAGGCCGCGATAAAAAACAATATCCCATTAGCGCATGCGGCTGCTGCCAGTTCATCTCTCCCGGGCGTAATTGGGCCGACACGACTCGGACAGCGCTACTGCATGGATGGTGGAATTTCCAAGACCTGGGCACACACCGATGTGGTCGCGGGCTCGAAGCGGGCATTGGTCATCACGTTGACCAACGGTTACGAAGGCAGCTTGCTCAGCGGCATTCCGCATAACATCTATAAAGAGATGAAGGACCTTGAGGCCGTCGGCACCAAGGGCATGCTCATCATTGCGGGCACGCCTGAAGGCGTCAACCTGCTCGATCCGAAGCAGATCAAGCCGGCATTGAAGGCCGGATACGAGCGTTCCAAGAGCGAGGCCGACAAAATCCGAAAGTTCTGGGCCTTGGCCTGACGTTGTGGTTCGAATGATTGCTGACACTGCGTAGCTCATGGGGCCGGCACGATGCGTGGCATCGTGCGGGCGCCGTCCTTGCGCCTGCGCCAGACACCGCGTGGCGACGCGCCGCAGTCTTCTTCGTGCGCACGCGCCGCACCGTGTCCTTGAGCGTGGCGTGATCCACCAGCCAGTTGGACTGTGGGTAGCTGCCCACAACGGCTGATCAGTCTTGCGAGCGTGCCCAATGGCACAATAGGCTTTGACCCTTCGCGCGGCATCAAGCATGCTTTCGCCGCAAGGTAGAACGAGCCAAAAAAAATTCTTCGGGAGGTCGCAATGCCCACGCGACGGGAAACCGTCGGCACACTTGCGATTAGCTGCCGCATTGTCCGGCGACGTTCTCAAAAATGTATGCGCGCAAGTCGCGGTCGATGGCTAGCCGTCGCGCGGCGTGCGCAGATGTCGCCCGCGGCATGGTCGACGCCGGCAAGGTCATCCCGCTTCCCGTCACCGGCCTGCGAGGGGTGCCCGCGCGTCGGCAGATTATTGATGGCGTCTGCAAGAAAACAAGGCAGGAGTTGAGATGATGACACGTAGCGACATGAACCGACGCACGATGCTCAAGGGAGCGACCGCGCTCACCACGTTCGTCGCCGCATCGGGAAACCTCGCCGCCCAAACTGCCCCGGCGCGGTCGGCCTCAAGCGCGGCCGCGCCGCTGCCGCCGCGCGGCGAGTTCGTCATCCGCGGGGCCAACGTGCTGACCATGGACCCGGCACTCCCGGATTTGGCGAGTGGCGATGTGCATGTGCGCAACGGTGCGATCGTTGACGTCGCACCACGCGTGGACGCGGCGAACGCCCGGGTCATCGAGGGCCGCGGCATGATCTGCATGCCGGGCTTCGTCGACACTCATTGGCATCTCTGGACCAGTCTTTTCCGGCCGTTCATCCGGTCGGACGTGAACGAGGTCGGTTACTTCCCGGTGACCAACCGCCTCGGCGTGCTCATGACACCCGAAGACAGCTACCGCGCCGTAAGGCTCGGCATCGCCGAAGCATTGAACGCCGGCGTGACGACGGTGCACAACTGGGCGCACAATGTACGCAGTCCGGAACACGCCGATGCGGAGCTTTCCGCCATGCGCGATACCGGCATCCGCGGCCGGTTCGCCTATGGCCCTGCGCAGGGCATGCCGGACAGCCAGCCGATGGACCTCGACGGCTTGGCGCGCGTCAAGCGTGACTGGATGCCGGGAGACGGCATGCTCACGCTGGGCATCTCTTCGCGCAACATCGGCGCCATGAGCGTCGGCGGCGCCACGCGCGGAACCCTGACGATCGAGATGACGAAGAAGGACTGGGGCGGCGCCCGGGCGCTTGGGTTGCCAATCACAGTGCACACGTCAGGCCCAAGCCCAATCAAGCAACTCGACGAGGCCGGGCTGCTGGGACCCGATGTGCAATTCGTGCATCCGCTGCTCACCACGCCGGAGGAGCGCGCGATCCTGAAGGCGCGCGGCGTCAGCTATTCGACGTCACCCACGGGCGAGGCACGCCGTCCGTCCCGCCTCGGTGTCATCCAGCTCGGCGAATTGCTGGAGGCGGGCGTCAAGGTCAGCCTGTCGACCGACCATACGACCAACTCCAATTGCGACCCCTTTGTCGCCATGCGCATTCTGTTCGCGCTGCATCAGCACCGCCTTGGCAACAAGCCGCCCCTGACGTTGAAGCGCCTCGTTCAGCTCGCCACGCTCGACGGCGCGATCGATCTTGGGATCGCGGACAAGACCGGCTCGCTGACCCCCGGCAAGCGGGCCGACATCATCCTGGTGCGCACCACCGACATCAACATGACACCGGCCGGCGATCCCTACGAGGCGCTGGTGTCGCGGGCGCAGCCGACCAACATCGATACCGTGATCGTGGACGGCCGCATTCTGCGCCAGTCCGGCAAGTTCACCGCGCTCGACCACGCCAAGGTCGTGCGGGAAGCCCAGGAGGCGGCGGCGGGCCTGCGCACCAAGGCAAAATGGCCGGCATGAGCTGATCGGCCGAGGCAGCGGCAGAGGGGACGCAAGAGCCGCGCGTTTGGCGTTCGCCTCACGTTCGGCCGCTGCATCAAGTACTGCCGGTCACTCGCGGCGCCGCGAGATCACGTAGGACTCGTCGTAGAACCACAGGGCGCCGTGCTCGCGCAGCACCTCGCGGGTGGCTTCCAGATAGCTGCGGTCGGAGACTGCGCCCGCGAGCCGGTCGTCCTCGACCTGCGCCACGTAGATCGCTGCGTTCCAGGCGGCGAACAGCGTCGACGTGCCGATCGAGGCCTCGGAGATTTCGGTCGGCAGCGTGTGCATGTCGTAGCGGAACAGCGAACGGTTATCCGCATAGGCGTTGAAATTGAGGTCGCGCCCGGCCTGCCCGAGTTCCTGCTTCACCAGCTTCATGATCTGGTGGCGGTCGTGAATGAAGGGATTGTCACCCGGCCACACCTTCTGGATGATCTCCATGCCGGGATCGTGTCCGTGCGAATGGATCGCGATCAGGCGCCCGCCCGGCCCGAGCGCCTTGGCGAGCGGTGCGATCACGCGCTTGGCCTTGAAGTCGAGCGAGGCGCGCGCCCGGTAGGGCTGCGAGGCGATCACCAGATCGTAGTTCGCCATCGTGCCGCCCGGCCGCGGGATGATCGGGTCAAGCAGAAACTTGTGGTCCTCGCGATAGAGCACCAGCACCACCGGCCGCTCGTAGACCGGATTGCCGGTCTTCGGCGACACGCCGGCCTTCCAGTTCTGCGCCAGGAAAGGCTCAAGGTCGGTGATTTGTTGCTCAAAACGATAGGCCGAATTGCCCGCGAGCGGCACCTCGTGCCAGACCATGCTCGACGCAGCCGACAGCGACTTCACCGCCAGCCACGGCGCGTCTGCATAGGCAAGATTGGTCAGCACCATCACGGTCGCCGGATGCTCGAAGAAGCGGTCCGACATCTTCTGCATGGTGATGCGGACGTCTTCGAGGCTGATCTCCTTGCCGACCACATAGAACGGCGTGTGCGGATAGCGATCATGCATCGCGCGCATCACCCGGATCAGCACGGTGCCGTCGCCGACGCCGGCGTCGAACAGCCGCAGCGCCGGCGGGCGCGGATGAATGTTGGCGAGCTCCAGGCCGACCCGGCCGGCCACCACCCACTTTTCGCTGCAGGTGTTGACGAACAGCAGGTACTTCTGCCGGTTGTCGAAGAAGCGGAAATTGTGCTGCGGGTCGCGCGCACCCGCCGGTCCGGCAGGCGCAGGGATGGGGGCAGGGGTTTCCACCGGACGATGTTCTCTCGCACGCTCGATGATGGTGGGACGTGCCGACAATGCGGCCGCCCGGTTGCTATCCATGAAGGCGCGGATACGGTCGAGCGTCTCCGTGGTGATGCGGCCGCCGTTACGCAGCCGCGACGCGAGCTTGCCGTCATTGACCGCGCGGCGCCCGAAGGTCGATTCGGCGAGCCCGGTCTGCCGGCAATAGTCGGCGATCTCGATCAGCAGTTCCTGGGCGTTCATGGCCGACGCCTGCCTTGGGGTGTTCGCTCCGGTCCCGCGCCTGCGTTCTTAAGCTGGACGGCTTTGGGCACGTCGGGACCAATGCGAGCAAATCAAAGGAGGACGCTCGCCGTCAACCACAAATCGTCCCACTATCCTGGTGGGAATCATAGTGGGCAGCCACCCTTATCCTATATTACTTAGTAATATCAGATATTTATGGAGTTTCGCCAGATTGGCGTGTCCCGCGATCCGGGACATCTCCACGGGCGGGGACGCTGCCCACTCGGGCGATCCTTGCGACTGGCTAAGTCCTGCCCGATTGGTCGAGCGCGCCCAGAACGGCGGCGGCGACCGCGGCGGTGCCGTCCGGGCCGCTGAATTCCTTCGGCTTCAGGCCCGCCGCGAACGCTCGGTCGACCGCCGTCTCGATCCTTCGCGCGGCGCTGGCCGCGGCGGCATGGTCGTGCTTGTCGGCGAGCCAGTCGAGCATCATCGCGGTCGAGAGGATCATCGCGGTGGGATTGGCCAAGCCCTGCCCCATGATGTCCGGCGCGGTGCCGTGGCAGGGCTGGAACACCGCGTGGGTATCGCCGATGTCGGCGGAGGGCGCCATGCCCATGCCGCCGATCAGCCCGGCGGTGAGGTCGGAGAGGATGTCGCCGAACAGGTTCTCCATCACCAGCACGTCGAAGTCCCATGGCTTCTTCACCAGCATCGCCGAGCAGGCATCGACATAGATGCGGTCGGTGGTGACGTCCGGATGCTTCGCCGCCGCTTCGTCGAACAGCGCGCGGAAGAACGCATAGGCCTTGAAGGCGTTGGCCTTGTCGACGCAGGCGAGCCTGCCGGGCAGCCCGCGCGCCTTGCGGCGTTCGGCCAGCCGGAACGAGAACGCGAACAGCCGCTCGGAGGTCTTGCGGGTGATCACCAGCGTCTCGCGCGCCTCATCGTGCGTCACCACGCCCTTGCCCATGGAGGCGAACATGCCCTCGGTGGATTCGCGGATGACGACAAGATCGATGCCGCGCTCGGCGGCGCCGACGATCGGCGACGGGATGCCGGGAATGAGCCGGCACGGCCGCACGCCCGCGTAAAGGTCGAAGATGAAGCGCAGCTCGACCTGCGGCATGATCTCGGTGTTGTCGGGATAGCGCACAGACGGCAAGCCGCAGGCGCCAAGCAGGATGGCGTCGGCGTCCTCGCAGAGCTTGATGGTTGAGTCGGGCATCGACTTGCCGTGCTCGCGATAGTGACCGGCACCGGCCGGTGCCTCGCTGAAGCGAAAGTTGAGCCCGGGCGTTAACGCCGCGGCCTTGCGCAGAATCTCCAGCGCCGGCGCCATCACTTCGGGCCCGATGCCGTCGCCCGGCAGGACCGCGATGTGGAATGCGTCATTGGCGAGCATGCGGAATTCCCCAAGCGGTGCCCGGACGCGCCGCCAAGCCGAAATGAATACGCTTCAGGATGATCCCGCAAGGCGGTAGGATTCGCAAAGGCGTCCTGTCCTCCGTTCGTTCCCGCGCAAGCGGGAACCCAGGAGATGCATTCGATAATAGTGCTGGGTCCCCGCTTTCGCGGGGACGAACGGAGAGAGTCTCGATTCCGCACCACCCACGGAGGTCACCATGACAGCGATATCGCGGATGATGACGTTCGCCATTGGGCTCGCCGCAATGGCGCCCGTCCCGGCATCAGCCGACGACCTCGTGGTCGTCAACAGCCTGCGTCCCGGCATCACGGTCAACACGCTGGTGCTCACGCCGCCCGCCGCCAAGGCGACCGTCATGCTGTTGCCCGGCGGCGACGGCTGGCTCTCGATCGCCAGCGGCCAGCCGACGCGGCTGACCGGCAATTTCCTGGTGCGAACCCGCACCGCTCTGTTGGGGCAGGGTTTCCGCACCGTGCTGGTCGATGCGCCGTCCGACCGGCAGAACGCGACCGGCCTCACCGGCGGATTCCGTACCACGGTCGATCACGCCCGCGACCTCGGCGGCGTGGTGAAGCACTTCGTGCCCGACAGGTTCATCGTCATCAAAATCCTCTGGTTCGAATTCCGGATTCCCAGCCGCGATCCGTTCGCGCGCATTCCGGGCGCCGTCGTCGGCACCAGTTCGGGCGCGGTGTCGGCGGCGCTTGCCGCCAATCTGCCGGGCAGCAGCACGCCGAATCCCAACGTCACGGGTGTCGGCCTCACCGCGTCGGTCACGTCGGGCAGCGACTCGATCAACAACATCCCGCTCGCGTCGATCAAGCAGCCGGCGTTGTTCGTCCATCATGTCAACGACGCCTGCGCCTCGTCACCCTACATCGACGCCACGTCGGCGGCCTACAGCATGATGATCGCGGGCACGGACGTGACGTTCAACGAGATCGTGGGCGGCACGACGACCGATCCCGATCCGTGCGAGGGCGGCACCTATCACGGCTTCTCCCGCGCCGGCGCGCCCGCGCTCGATTTCATCAAGAGGTGGGTGCTGTCGCTGAAGCGGTGAGAGGCGGATGGGCTACTCGAATCTGAGTAAGGCAAAAAGCTTCCGTCACAGCGACCTGAACCGCGCCACCGCTGGTCGACAACGCGCTGATTTTGCCGACGGAGGCAAAGTACCACCCAGGCCGCCAAATTTTTGCAAGTCGACCCCCACAATCTAAGATAGGTACGTTAAGCTTCAAGCTGCGCTGTGCATTTGGAGCATCAGGTATGGCAACCATTGCGGAACAGCCCAAAGGTCAATTCCGGAAAATCAAGGAGTTTTTTGGAATTGCACAGACCAAGCCATTGCCGCCGGAGTTGGAAGAAGTATCGCCCGCCACAGATCGAAAAACTTCCGACCAACATGCGAGGGGTTATGATAGGCAGTCGGCCTCGATTCTTGCTCAGATTAATCCTACGGGATTGTCCGATACGCCTACGAATTCGAGATACGATTGGCTTCAAACCATATGTGCGAGCTATCGCATGGTTCTTATCAAGTGAAAGAACTAAGCCGCCCCTCACTATATCGATCGAAGGGCCGTGGGGATCGGGCAAGTCATCCTTCATGCTTCAGTTGCAAAAGGAACTCGAAGCACAAAATGCGGCAAAGAAAAACCAATACTACATACGTTTCAATGCGTGGCGAAGTGATAAGGACGAAGCTCTCTGGGCAGCATTTGCTCTCACGTTCATCAAACAGCTTGAGCGAAATATCGATTGGCAGGCACGTATTCGAGCCAACTCTAAGTTGCTTTGGAATCGCTTTGAATGGAGCCATGGATGGCTTTTGCTCGCGCGAGCCGGAATATTTTTCGTAGCGCTTCTTCTTTTGACTATTTATGCCCTTTACACTTCTATCGTCACCGATCCAGCAAGCAAGGCGGTCTTGGTTGGAGTTCCCTGGTTAGCCGCGGTGTATTTTGGATTTGAGAAAGCGAAGAAGATTTTTGGGAACCCGCTCTCGTACGATCTTTCGAAATACGTTCGCAATCTACAATACGAAGACAAAATTGCTTTTATTGATCGCTTTCAAGATGATTTCGCAGATATCGTCAAAAGTTACGTAGGTGATGCTGGTCGAGTATTTGTTTTTATAGACGACCTAGATCGGTGCGAAATACCGCGTGCTGCCGAATTGCTGCAAGCAATAAATCTTCTGCTTTCGGCAGACCACGGAAATCTGTTTTTTGTTCTCGGGTTAGATAGAGAAATGGTGGCTGCCGGAATTGCAGCTAAAAACGAAAAAATCCTGCCATATCTAGCTGCGGGCCGAGCTCCGATTGCGCGCGACAATTTGGAGATTGCGCGCCTTGGTATCGATTATGGATACAGTTTCATGGAAAAATTTGTCCAGGTGCCATTCCGTCTTCCGCGTCCAGACGAACGCGAAATTGAGAATTGGGTGTCGGAACTCGTTGGTGCGGATGACGTGGGAAACGTAAGTGCAAAAGAGCCGGCCCAAACCGGAAGCTCCCTAGACATTCGTTCGGGCTCTGACCCTGAGGAATTCCAGAATGTTGTTGAGAAGATAGCGGAAATATTTGGATTTAATCCGAGACGATTGAAACAGTTTATCAACGCATTTCGCCTGCGGGTGATGGTTGCGCTTTCTACTGGTGTGCTCACGCCCGCTCAGGAGAGCGCCGGAGGAGCATCATCAGAAGGGATCACAATCCAGCAGCTTGGACTATTCACGGCAATTTTGATGCGCTGGTCGCGACTTGCCGGTGACTTGGTGGAAGAGCCAACTTTATTGGATCAACTCGCGGTCGAATCGAATCAGCCTCGCACCGGAGTTGGTGCAAAATGGGCAGCAGACGACGAGTTGCGAACCACGATTCATCTCGATCCTTTCTACTCTCTGGTCGGCGTAGACTTGAAACCGTTGTTGATGATCATGCCCGATGCATACTTCGGTATGCTGGGTAAGCAAGTTCCAGAGCAGAGGAAAACCCGCCTTATCGCCGGATTGTCGGGGCCAGCAGGGTTGGAAATCTCTGGAAATATCGCATCTGACAGCGCGACGCTGAATTTGGAGAGCGTTTCAGATTTGGGGTATGGCCCCTCAGCATCATCAACAGGGGCAACAGGGCCAACAGGAAGTTTTTCTACGATATCGCGTTCGACGAGGTAATAGTCGAGGCGATCAACGGGTCCTTGACAGGCCTAAATTCCTACAGTATTAATTCCTAATCCTGCTCGCTGAGGGCGTCAACCGGTGACGTTCGGATGATGGAGCAGGATGCGGCGCCTGCGGGCTTGGCTTCGTCAGCCGGGCACCCGGGCGGTCTCGGGGCTCCGCCCGCCTGGCCACTACGAGCCGGCTGCGAGGAGCTCGCTGACAGTGAGGCGCCAATGCCTCCTGCAAAGCGCGGCCCGAGGCCGGTCACCGTCTCACGGGAGACGAGGGCAATCGCTGCGGTGGAGCGCCGAAAGGCGAAGCGTCCTCACCGGACGCGACGCGACGGCAGGTTTGCGACAGCAGGCTTGCCGCGCGGACAGAAGGCTGGTGCGCCGCTCGGCGCTCCACCTCCCCTCTCTCAGGAGGGGGCCCCGCAAATCCCGGACGCGGTCGCGTCGCGGGGCATTCACCGTACGCGCGATTTCAATGCCATGCTCGGCGGCGATCTGATCCGGCGGTTCGAAAAGCACCTGAGCGATGTCGGCCACGTGCAGGTCGCCGCGGTGCCGACGCGCCACGAGCCGGATGAGGGCGAGGTCAACTATCCGGCGATCTTCGACGTCCTCGATCGCGCCGGCTACAACGGCTGGGTCGGTTGCGAATACCGGCCGCGCGCGCGCACCGAGGATGGTTTGGGCTGGGCGCGGCCTTATGGCATCGAACCGCTGGCGAAATAGCCCGAGGCGAGGCATCGCACCGCCTCTCCGTTCGTTCCCGCGCAAGCGGGAATCCAGGGCGGGTTGCTCTGAGATTTCGTCGGGTTGCTCTGGGTCCCCGCGTTCGCGGGGACGAACGGGAGAGAGATTGCCGGGTGGGAGGCTGCTGGGGGGAGGAGATGTGTCTCGATTGTCACAGTCCCGGGCGGCTTGCCGCCGGATTGGCCGATAGCCCTCGCGCGTGCCTTTGCGGCGCCCCGAACGGTTGCTAGGTTGCGGCGATGTGGGGCCGAAAGCGCAACGTGGACGACATCACCCGCCAGCGTGAGCCGGAGCAGCCCGCGCCGCCGGGGCGGCTGAAGGACGCCTTGCGCAAGGCGCGGGTCGATCAGGCCGAGCGCACCGGCGTGGTGGTCGACCTGCATGACGCTGAAGTTGCCCGGCTCGAACTGCTCAACGACGCGCTCGACCCGGTGTTCGAGGAACTGCCGCCCGAGGTCGACATGTTCGACCGCGGCATCAGCCGGGGCGAGACCCCGCGGCTGTGGATCGACGCGATCGCGCACGTGGCGATGGGACGCGACAAGCGGATCTATCGCTTCGTGCAGGACAGCCGCTACGGCCGCAAGGTGATGGCCGAGACCGGCAACGTCGTCGAGATGGTCGATGCGGTGACCAAGTATCTGGCGCAGCGGCTGATCGAGCGCGAGCGCGCGCTGGCCGACGGCACCATGCCGATGCTGCGCGGCCGCGAGCCGAAGGCCGAGCGCGGCCGGCGCTTCCGGGCGGTGCGGGCGTTTCTGTTCGGGCTGCTGGCGGGCTTAGCGACGCTGGTCGCCGCCGCGATCCTGTTCCCGGGCAGCCATCCCTAATCGGCGCGGAGAGCGAGGCGTCTCAGCTCGATCACGCCCTGACCGTCGCGGGTAAAGCCGCGCGAAATGACCTCGCAGCGCCACGCCCCGGCGTCCGGTTCGATCCGGTAGAGATTGTAGGCTGCCGCATCATGCTCGCCCGGCGGCATCTCCGATGCCGACGGCACCCCGACCACCGGCACCCGGCGTTGCGGTCCATCGAGATACGACACCAGGTGCGTGTGCGCATGCCCGTGCAGCACAAGCTCGGCGCCGTGCCGCGCCAGCGTCTCGCGGAACGCCGCGCCGTCGACCAGCCGCCGCAGATGGTGCGCGCGCTTGCTCGATGGCGGATGGTGGATCAGCACGACCCGGCACAGGTTTTCGTGGGCGCAGCGGTCGAGCAGTTCGGCAAACCGCGCGAGTTGCCCGGCGCCGAGCTGTCCGCTCGCCATCAACGGCGCCGTCGGCACCGCGCTCGACAGCCCGATCAACGCCAGCGGCCCGCGCCGGCGCAGGAACGGAAACGCCGGCCCGCGTGTATCCGCGGCGTCGCCGTAGAGATAACGGCTCCAGTGCGTCTGCGGGTAGCGCGCCGCCGACCAGACGTAGGCATCGTGATTGCCCGGTACCAACGTCACGTCGCGCGGTGTCCCGAGCGATTCGAGCCAGGCGAGCGCCGGGGGATATTCCCGCGGCAGCGAGATGTTGACGAGGTCGCCGGTCACCGCGAGGTGGTCGTAGCTCTGCTCCTTGAGATCGGCGACGATGCGCGCCAGCACCGCGCCGCTGTGAATCCGTCCGCGCTTGCGCCACCAGTTGAGGTAGCCGATCGCGCGCTTGCCAATCAGTTCGGAGACGCGCGGCCGTGGCAGGGGTCCAAGATGAGGGTCCGACAGGTGCGCGAGGACGAAAGCCGGCATCACGAACTGCCGATCAGGATGCCGGCCAGAAACACCAGCACGCCGCCGATCACGACTTGAAATGCCGCCGCCAGGAACGGCGTATCCATGTAGCGGTGGCGAATGTACGCGATGGCCACAAGCTCGATGGCGACCACGATCACCGCCACCGCGGTCGCGGTCCAGAAGTCCGAGATCAGATAGGGCAGGGTGTGGCCGAGCCCGCCGATCGTGGTCATCATTCCGGTCACCGCGCCGCGCACGACCGGCGCGCCGCGCCCGGTGAGCGAGCCGTCGTCGGAGAGTGCTTCGGCAAAAGCCATCGAGATGCCGGCGCCGACCGACGCCGCCATACCCACCAGGAAGGTCTCCCAGGTGTTGTGGGTCGCGAACGCGGCGGCGAACAGCGGCGCCAGCGTCGAGACCGAGCCGTCCATCAACCCGGCGAGACCGGGCTGCACGTATTGCAGCACGAACATCCGCCGCGCCATTTCCTCTTCGCTGGCGCCGTCGGACTTGCTGACCTGCACGCCCAGCTTGTGGGCGAGGCTCTCGTGCTGGGCTTCGATCTCGGCCAGTTCCATCAGCAGCTTGCGGACGGATGCGTCGCGCGCGGATTCCGCCGCCTTGCGATAGAAGCGCTCCGCTTCGAATTCCATGTGCTCGGCGTATTTGCGGGTTTCCTCGATGCTGAGACGTTGCGCCAGCCACAACGGCTTGAGCTTGATGAATCCCTTGACGTCCTGCCGCCGGATCAGCGGCAGATAGTCGCCGAATTTCTGCTGATAGAGATCGATCAGCATGGTGCGGTGGCGGACCTCCTCGTCGGCCATCTCGTCGAACACCTTGGCGGAAGCAGGGTAGTGGTCGCGCAATCCCATGGAGAAACCACGATAGATGCGGCTGTCCTCGTCCTCCGACGTGATCGCGAGGGCGAGGACTTCCTGCTCGGTCAATTCGCTGAAGGCTTTCACGGGGGCCTCACAATAGGGGTATGGGTGCCGTTCAGATTAGAGATATTCTAAACAAGAAGTGGGGCCCTTTGACAAGACGGCTTGGGTAGCATCACTGCCCGGAGAGATGAAACGGATCACCATCGACGATGCACGCCGGGCGCTCGAGCCGGTGCTCCGGCGCGTCATGCATTTTTATTGGCGCTTTGCGCGCGGCATGACGCTCGGCGTGCGCGGGCTGGTCGTGGACGCGCAGGGCCGGGTTTTCCTCGTCAAGCACAGCTACGTCAGCGGCTGGCATCTGCCGGGCGGTGGCGTCGAGGCGAACGAGACGCTGGTTCAGTCGCTCACCCGCGAGCTTTACGAAGAAGGAAATATCGAGGTAACGGCGCCGCCCGTGCTTCACGGCATGTTCTTCAACGACCGGGCGTCGCGGCGTGACCATGTGGCGCTATTCGTGGTGCGCGATTTCCGTCAGGCCGGCGCGCCGGTCCCCAACCACGAGATCGTCGCCCACGGGTTCTTCCTCGTCGATGAACTGCCCGACGGCACCACGCCTGCCACGCGGGCGCGGATCGTCGAGGTGCTGGGCGGCGCGCCGGCGAGCGAGCGGTGGTAGCGATCCAAGGCCCGGACGACGATGACGATGATGTCGCATGGTTAGCTGGGTGCGAATCGAGCGATCGTTCAAATAGCGCTTCCGTTCTCAGGTAAACGCCGATATGCGTTGTGAGCAAGCCGATCCCGAACCAGTCGCAAACGACCGAGCGATGCTTCAACGACAACTGCCATCAGCCGCCCACAAGGCCGCCAACGACAACTTCATTATCCCGCATTTTGCCGCAATGCGGTCGGCGCCTGATGCGCCGCCGATGCCGGTGCTTTCAATCGGCCGCGAACCTGTCGCGAACCGCGAGCCGTTCCGCATCGGGTTCCGGCCACTGCTGGTGGTGGCCTTCGCTCTATTGATCCTGTTCGCATTGTCGAGCGCATTTTTGCTCGGACTGGCGGCGGTCGGTGTGCTCGCGGTCGCTATCGCGAGCTTCCAGCTCCTGCGCCGGCGTGTCGCGCGCCCGGCCAAGCCCGTGCTCGGCGCATTTGATCGCCGGGCGATCGGGTATTAAAAGACGGCTCCGTCCACGCGGCTGGTCAAACCGTCGGTGCAATCGCGTCTGCAGGCCACCTATCGCATTCGCTGCGACGCGCGATCGATCGACGCGCGCGCCCGTGCCATCGCGGTCGAGCAGAGCGTCGAGATGCCGGTCGCGGCGATCACCGACGCGTTCGTCCACGCCGAAATTGTCGGCCGCGTCGAATCGGTGCGCGAAATTACGCCGGGCTTGTTCGAGGCCGCAATCTCTCTCGCGGCGGCAACCACGGGCGACGATCCCGGGCAACTCCTCAACATGCTGTTCGGCAACAGCTCGCTGCTTGAGGATGTGGTCCTGTGGGACGTCGAGCTTCCGGCCGGGATGATTGCTGCGTTCGGTGGCCCTCGCCATGGCCTCTCTGGCTTGCGCCAGCGGGTCGCTGCGCCCGCGCGGGCGCTGACCTGCTCGGCGCTCAAGCCGCAGGGGCTGCCGGCCGCAGCACTCGCGGACCTCGCCGCGCGGTTCGCGCAAGGCGGCATCGACTACATCAAGGACGACCACGGCCTCGCCGACCAGGCCTATTCGCCGTTCGCCGCGCGGGTCGAAGCCGTCGCGACGGCGCTGGCATCGGTGGAGCGGGCAGGGCGCAAGCCGGCGCGCTACGCCCCGAGCCTGTCAGGCGACCTCGACAACATGCGCCGGCAGATCATGCTCGCCACCGGCATGGGGATCGATACCGTGCTGATCGCGCCGATGATCGCGGGCCTCTCGAATTTCCATCGCCTGGTGCGGGAGAACCCCGGCGTCGCGTTCATCGCGCACCCGGCCATGGCGGGCGCGGCGCGCATCGCGCCGCCCTGCCTCCTCGGCAAACTGTTCCGCGTGCTGGGCGCGGATGCGGTCGTATTCCCGAACTACGGCGGACGGTTCGGCTATTCGCCGGAGACCTGCCGCGCACTCGCGCAAGCGGCGTTGGCGGAGCACGCCGGAATGCGTCCGATGCGTCCCGGTGCCGGCCGGCGGAATGACGACCGATCGAGTACCCGAGATGCTTGAATTCTATGGTGCCGACGTCATGTTATTGATCGGCGGCAGCCTGCTCGAAGCGCGCGAGAATCTGGCCGAAGCGACGGCGGCCTTCGTGGCCGAGGTCCGCGAACATGATTATGGATAGGAAAAAGAGCCAAGCCATGGCGAGCGGCGCACGAACCATCCATCGCAAGGCGAACGCATACCGCTGGGACGGCGTGGAGCAGCTTCCCTACAAGGAGGATGATCGCGCGCTGTTCAAGTCGATTACCCGGCAGGTGCTGTTCTCGGACCCGGAGATGCACGGCGAATTGCGCTATTTCGAAGTGGCGCCCGATGGGTTTTCGACCTTGGAGCGGCATGAGCATATGCATGCCGTGCTGATCCTGCGCGGGCGCGGCCATTGCCTGGTCGGCCACGAAATAAAGCCGATCGAGACGCGTGATCTCATCACCGTGCCGCCGATGACGTGGCACCAGTTCCGCGCCACCCGCGGCGAGCCGCTCGGCTTTCTCTGCATGGTGAACGCCGTGCGCGACAAACCGCAATTGCCCTCGGCTGACGATCTGGCGAAGTTGCAGGAGGACAAGGCGGTCGCGGCGTTTCTGGACAACGCGCCGAGGGATTAGGGACGGCTCTCTCCAGCCTCAGCTCTTACACGCCGGGAAGGTCCGCAGCGCGGCCCGCGCCTCGGTCCTGGTCTTATAGATGCCGCTGCCCTTTACGAGCTTGACCGTCTTGCTCTTGGGCTTCTTCGGAAGGACGCTGCACTTCTGCGTTTTGGTGCTTTGCACGACGTAGTAATTGCGGGCGAAAGCCGGCGACATCAGTCCAGCACAGATCACCAGAGCCAGAAGCAGTCGCGGCAACATCAGTTGATCTCCACTTGTACGGCCGCACGTTCCGCCGCGATACGAACGGCAAAACTGGGTGCGTATACGTAGCATAAAGTAAGCTTCGCGAGCCTCCTACACAATGTTCGTCGAGCGGCAACTGCAAGCAATTTTGTTCCGGTGCAAGCGGTTGGTTGCTATCGGGAAATCGGCGGACCAGGATGGCGCCCGTGCTCCAAAATGAATGGATCAGGACACCGCATGTTGAATTTCGAATTTCTGTTCACCCTCAGCGCCGATGTCGGCGAGCTCATAACGCTCGGGCCCTGCCCGTTGGGCGAGCGCCGCGTGGTCTATATCGGCACCGGTACGTTCGAGGGGCCGCAAATGCGCGGGGAGTTGATCGGTGGCGCCGACTGGCAGATTTTACGCAGCGATGGTGTGCTTGAGCTTGACGCGCGTTACGCCATCAAGGAACAGCGCGGCGGTGTCGTGCAGGTGCTCAGCCAAGGTTACCGGCATGGACCGCCGGACGTGATGGCGAGACTGGCGCGCGGCGAGGACGTCGATCCGGCGAGCTATTTCTTCCGCACCACCATGCGCTTTGAGACTGGCGCGAGCGAGCTTGCCTGGCTCAATGGGGTTATCGCGGTGGCGACGGCGGAGCGCGAGGCGCGCCGTGTGAACCTGCGGGCGTGGCGGCTGCTCTAGGCGTGAGTGCGTGTCGCGGGGGCGGCTTCGGCCTGCCTAACCAGCCAGCGCGTCCGTGATTTCCGCCCTACTTGTACGGATTGGCGACCGCCGATGGCCGATCGGCCGGCGGCGGATTTGCCGTCAACGAACTTGGCGAACAGGCGGCGGTAGCGATCAATCGCACGCGGCAACGCGTCGCCGGTTTCGTCGGCCTTCACCGCCGCAATTGACCGCGGCGTTCGCTGCGCCTCGATCGCGATGATCGCTTCGTCACGCCGCAGCGATTCCAGCGGAAAGCGGCCGAGATGGAACGGTCGATCTTTCGAACGCGGATGGAGCAACATGGTTCATTGTGCGGTCGCCGGACGCTGATGTCCAGCAAGCGGCTGTGCAATCCGCCTGTCTTCCGCCCGTGCCTTGGTCTAGTTGCGTTGGAGCAACGCAGTATGATCTTTTGATATAAGCATCATACTGTCGCCTATGTTTCTCGACGTGCTCGCTGCTAAGAATTGGATGGCGGCGCCTCGGGGGCAGGGTGGCTAGTCGGTGCAGATTTCGTCGGGCGGGTGGGCTGGATCCCGGTTTTGGGAGAATTCGCCGATCGCAGTCATTCCTTGTCGCCTCCGCCGTGCTTGCAAGCATGACGGTGGCAGCCCGCGCTGAACCCGCTCCAGTGGAAGAGCCGCAATCGCTTCCGCCCGTCGTCGTGCAAGGAACCGTGCCACTGCCGCCGGTGCGGCCTCCTCAGCCGCGCCCGGCGCCGAGGTCGTCCGTAACGCAAGCCCGCACCGCGCAGCCACAGCCGGTGCAAGCCGCGCAGGCTGCGCAGCGCACGACGCCCGTGACCAACACGCCGCCGCCGGAGGCGGCAAGCCAATTGACCGTAACCGGCGCACAGATCAACGCCGTCCCGACGCTTCGTGTCGGCGAGGTCCTGGAAGCGACGCCCGGACTCATCGTCGGTCAGCACAGCAGCGAGGGCAAAGCGAACCAGTATTTTTTGCGCGGCTTCGCGCTCGACCATGGAACCGACTTCGCCATCAACGTCGACGGCATGCTGGTGAACATGCGCACCCACGGCCACGGGCAGGGTTACGCGGATATCAACTTCCTCATCCCGGAGTTGATCAAGTCGATGGCGATCCGGAAGGGGCCGTACTTTGCCGACGAGGGTGACTTCTCATCGGCCGGCGCGGCGCGGATCAGCTATATCGATCGCCTGCCACAGGGACTTGCGCAGTCGACGTTCGGCAGCTTCGGCTATCAGCGACAACTCGCCATAAAATCTTATTCCGCATTCTCGGGCGATCTGCTGCTCGCCGGTGAATTCCACACCGCCGACGGTCCTTGGGACATTCCCGACAACCTGCGCAAATTCAATGGCGTCAAGACCGGCTGGTTCGGTTCTGCCAAGTTCCGCTATCTCGGGCCTCGTCCGCTGATCGAGGACGGCAGCGTCTGGTCCGGCCCCATGCGGGTCGTGAATGCCAGGGTCGGTTACCGTTTTGAGAACGGCGTGCGCGTGCACCTCGACGTGCTCAATCTCTTCAACAGTCAGGACGACCAGATCGACTATTTCTATGCCTCCCGGCTGTTGGGCGAGCCTGCGGCCGGTGTGAACGACATCCACTTCCATCCAGTCGAACCGGCTGCCGTGCGCCTCACGGTGGCGGGCAGGATGTAGCCTTCGACTCGTCAGGTGTACTTCTGCGCGGCGGCACGATGTCGCCTGATGGCACATTGCGTCATTTCGCGGCTAGCGCAGCAATCGCGTTGCGTTTGGAGCGAAACGCACAATCAGATGGCTTCAATCCGAATGCCGCATGGCTTGTAAATGCGGCGGTATCCTCGCCACAAAGGCTGAGGTGCTCTTGTACCCTACGGTTCGCGACATTTTGAACCGCGATGGAGGCCAATCGTTTTACATGCCGCGCCTGTCGTTTATCATTCGCCGCGCCATTCGTGAAGTCAGGGAGCAAGCCATGAACGACGATCGATCTGATCGCAAACAGCAGGGTAATTCCCAACAAAGCTCCGGCGGACTGAAGCGCCGCGACGTGCTGCTCAGCGCAAGCTCCTTGCTGGCATTATCGGCGGTATCGGGAACGCCAAGTCCGGCGCAAGCGGAATTGAACGAGTACAAGCCGGGCACCACCTTTCCGGGCGATGGGCCGCACGATCGGCGAGTCGGCGCCCGCGTGGCCGGCGCCGGTGCGCGCCAAGCCGGGCGCGCCCAACGTGCTTTTCATCGTGCTCGACGACACCGGGCTTCGGCCAGCTCGGCTGCTTCGGCTCGCCGATCAACACGCCGAACATCAACAGGCTGGCGCAGAACGGCCTGCTCTACACCAACATGCACACCACGGCGCTGTGCTCGCCGACGCGCTCCTGCATCCTGACCGGCCGCAATCATCATTCCAACGGCGATGGCGTGCATCACCGAGGGCTCGGAAGGTTACCCCGGCTCCAACGGCGCGATTCCGTTCGAGAACGGCTTTCTGTCCGAGATTCTACTCGGGCAGGGCTACAACACGTACGCGCTCGGCAAATGGCATCTGACGCCGGCGGAGCAGATCAGCGCCGCCGGCCCGTACGACCGCTGGCCGCTTGGGCGCGGCTTCGAGCGCTACTACGGGTTCCTCGGCGGCGACACCAGCCAGTACTACCCCGATCTCGTCTACGACAATCGTCAGGTCGAGCCGCCGAAAACGCCGGAGGAGGGCTACCACCTCACGCCGGACCTGGTGGACAAGGCGATCAGCTTCATCGCCGACAGCCAAGCAGCTGGCGCCCGACAAGCCATTCTTCATGTACTTCGCCACCGGCGCGATGCACGCTCCCCACCAGGTGCCGAAGGAGTGGGCCGACAAGTACAAGGGCAAGTTCGACGACGGCTGGGACGCTTTTCGCGAGAAGGTGTTCGCGAGGCAAAAGGAACTCGGCATCCTCCCGAGAACGCGGTGCTCTCGCGTCACGATCCCGACGTGCAGGACTGGAGCAAGCTGTCCGGCCGACGAGCGCCAGCTCTATGCGCGGATGATGGAGGTGTTCGCCGGCTTCCTCGAGCACACCGATCATCATATCGGCCGGCTGATCGACTTCCTCGTCGGCGATCGGCGAACTCGACAACACGCTGATCATGCTGATCTCCGACAACGGCGCGAGCGCGGAAGGCGGACCGACCGGCTCGACCAACGAAAACAAGTTCTTCAATAACGTGCCCGGACGACCTGAAGGAAAATCTCGCGGCGCTCGACGATCTCGGCGGGCCGAAGTATTTCAATCACTACCCTTGGGGCTGGACGTTCGCCGGCAATACGCCATTCAGGCGTTGGAAGCGCGAGACCTACCGCGGCGGCATCGTCCGATCCGTTCCTCGTGCACTGGCCCAAGGGGATCAAGGCCAAGGGCGAGCTCCGCCACGCAATACGCCCATGCGATCGACATGGTGCCGACGGTACTCGACGCGCTGGCAATCGAGCCGCCGACAGCCATTCGCGGTGTCACGCAATCGCCGATCGAGGGCGTCAGCTTCGCGCACACGTTCAACGAGGCGAATGCGCCGACCAAACATCACACCCAGTACTTCGAGATGTTCGCGCACCGGTCGATCTATCACGACGGCTGGCGCGCGGTTTGCCCGTTCCCCGGAACATCCTTCGCCGAAGCCAAGGCATCGTTCGGAGAGCTCGAACTCACCGAAGACAAGCTGCGCGAGCTCGATGCGAACGGCTGGGAACTCTACAACGTCGCTGACGATCCGGCGGAGACCCACAACCTCGCCGGCACGCAACCGCGCCAAGCTGATCGAGATGATCGCGCTGTGGTACGTCGAGGCCGGCAAATACAACGTTCTGCCGCTCGACAGCCGCGGCACTGCGCGCTTCGCCGACGAGCGCCCGCAGCTCAGCAAAGACCGGACAGACCTACGTCTACTATCCGGGCACGCAGACGGTTCCGGAGAACGTCGCCGTCAAGGTACTCAATCGCGCGCACAGCCTGACCGCCGAAGTCGAGGTTCCGAAGGCGGCGCCCAGGGCGTTCTGGTCTGCCATGGCAGCAACGCCGGCGGCTACTCGCTGTTCGTCAAGGACAACAAGCTGCACTACGTCCACAACTATGTCGGAGCGCAGGAATTCCACGTCGAGTCCGGCGAGACCGTGCCGGAGGGCAAGGCGACGTTGCGCTACGAGTTCGAGCCGACCGGCAAGCCCGACATCGCACACGGCAAGGGCACGCCGGGGCGGGCGCGGCTTTTCGTCAACGGCAAGCAGGTCGGGCAGGCCGATTTCCCCGTCACGGTGCCATTACTGCTGGGGCTGGGCGGCGGCCTGACGGTCGGCCGCAATCCCGGGCTCGTCGGTATCGAAGCTCTACGGACCGCCCTTCGACTTCACCGGAACGATCTTCAAGGTGACCGCGGATGTGTCGGGACAAAGTCTTCTGGACCCGGATGCAGAGCGGGATGCGGCAGCGCGGCGTGCGCTGATGCGGCAGTGAAGCCGCAGGGCAGGGTCCGACCAAGCGCAGTTCACGGCCGCGACGTGCGGTCATGAGCAAGCCCGAACCTTTCGTTGCGCAACCGCGACACAAGTCCAGGCGCCGAAATCCGTCTTCGGCCCCTTTCAGAAGCCGCGCCGAATTCGGTACGATGCTGTGTCCTCGTGTGAGGGGGCGCGTCAGGAGACAGGCAAATGGCGACCAAAATGGATGATGTTTTGCCGAGCGCTTTGGACTGCCGAAAAAAGAGCGCGGAGATGGAGGCCGAAAAAGCCGCCGAGTATATGCGCAAGCGCCAAGCCGGCGAGGCGGAAAAAAAAGAGTTGCTCGACCAGCTCGCCAAGCCCTCTGGCGTGAGCGATGAAGAGCGGATGAAGCGGGCGGCCGCCATTATCAATCGTGCGGTGAATAACGGTTTGACGGAGGTCGAGGTCGGCCGTTTCAACAACAAGCTGTTTACCGACAAAGGGCGAGCCATCAACCAGCAAGAACCCGGCTGGGAGGAGACGCTTACAGGCCTGCCGAAGGAGCTTTATGAGTTCTGGAAGCAATATCTCGAACCGCGCGGGTACCACTTGAAATACCAGATTGCCGATTGGCCGAACGGCATGCCCGGCGACATCAGTATGACACTGATTTGGCGCTGACCCGAAGGACACTAGAAACTTATTGATCTAGTGTGGCTTTGGTTCATAAGTCCGCGTTTCGGACTCGCGGCAAGAATGATGCGGACTTCTGAACCGCCACACTAGCAAGTATAGTTTGGTAGTGGAGTTTCGGATTTGATATTCGCTTTGCAGACTCCGCGGCGAGGTGGGTAGCGAATGTCAAATCCACCCCATTAGATCAGGAGCGGTGTCGCCATGGTCAAGAGTCAAGACGTGCGTGAAGAGAACGGCAAGATGAAGCGAAAGCTCTATGAAAAGGAGCTTCGAGCGCTTCAGGTCGAGCTTTGTCATCTTCAAGAATGGGTGAAGGCCAAGGGCCTGAAGATCATCATCGTTTTCGAGGGGCGCGATGCTGCGGGCAAGGGCGGCACGATCAAGGCGTTGACCGAGCGGGTGAGCCCCCGCGTCTTTCGTGTCGTCGCGCTGCCGGCGCCTTCCGACCGCGAAAAGACGCAGATTTTCATTCAGCGCTACATCGAACGTTTTCCCGCTGCCGGTGAGATCGTCATCTTCGACCGCAGTTGGTACAACCGCGCGGGTGTCGAGCGCGTCATGGAGTTCGTCAGCGAGCAGGAAACCAATCGCTTTCTGAGTTTGTGCCCCGAGGTCGAGCAGCACATTGTCGATGCCGGCGTCACGCTTATCAAGTTCTGGCTGGAAGTCGGCATCAAGGAGCAGGAGAAGCGGTTTGCCGCCCGCGTTGACGATCCGCTACGGCAGTGGAAGCTGAGCCCCATGGATGTCGAGTCCTACTCGCGCTGGTATAATTATTCGCGCGCTCGCGACGCCATGCTGAAGGCGACCGACAGCAAGCATGCGCCATGGTCCATTGTCCGCACTGATGACAAGCGCCGGGGTCGCCTCAACTGCATTTCGCACATCCTGGGCGCCATTCCGTATGAGAAAATTCGCCGGCCGAAGCTCAAACTGCCCGGCCGGTCGAACAAGGGTGCGTACGACGATCAGGCGGCCTTGAAGGGCCGGCGCTTTGTGAAGGAGCGATATTAGGCGCCGAGCACTGCCGATTTTGGTGCGTATTGCATGCCGCGGTATCCGTGGGGATCTCAGTGGCCCTCAAGGAACACGTAATTCTGCCAACTGCGCATGCGCAGCAGGATCTTGCGTATCATCGAGACGTGATGCCAATGCTCGGTGTAGATCGCAACTTGCCCGGCGGCGCCGAGCGGAATCTGGTAGCCTGACATGTCGTCGGTGACGTCGATGGTCGCGAGGGCACGGCCACCGCTTGTTCGTTCGTCGAAGTCCACCAGGTTTCCGGTGAGCTGGACCTGCCCGGCCGCAATCGCATCCAAAACATTCCGCACCTTGCCTTTGAAAACGCGGCCGGGCACCGCGTCGAAGGCGACCTCGGCCTCATCGCCGGCCTTGACCCGCTGGAGCGAATTTTGCTGGAAAGCGGCACCAAGCTGCTGGTCCCCTTTGTTGGTGTTGACGAACACCATCACTGGCCGCGCAGCGGTGGCGCCCACAAACGCGCCCGGCCGCAGCGCCACCTGGGTGACGAAGCCATCGGAGGGCGCGCGCACGACGGTCTGGTCGAGGTCGTATTGCGCGTCGGCCAGCTCGGCCGTGAGGCGTGCAACCGTCGTGTTCACGCCACCGATATTGGAAGTGTAAGCGAGCCGCGCCCTTTCTTCATCGGCCCTCGCGGCCGCCAGGCTTTGCCGCGCGGTCTCGAGATTGCGGGCGAATGTATCGAGTGTGGCCTTTGCGATGACACCCTTCTGGAACAACTCCGACTGCCGGTCATAATTCTGCTGCGCCAGCTCGAACTGCGCGTTGGCTTTTTCCGCAGTCGCCGTCCCTTGATCGAGCGAGGCCTTGAGCTGCTTCACGTTCTGCTCGGCTTCCGCCAGCATGGCTTTCTTCTGGTTGACGACGTATTCGTAGGGCTTCGGGTCGATGCGGAAGAGGACGTCTCCCTGTTTCAGCGGCTTGTTTGTTTCGACCGGCACCTCGATAACGCGGCCACGCACGCCTGGCAGCACGGGAGTTACGGCGAAATAGATGCGGGCGTTCCTCGTAAACGGATGATTGTAGTTCATGACTAGCAGCAGCAAGGTGATACCTATGATGCCGCCGAGCGTTGCGGTCGCCAGCGACCACTGATTGACCGGTATCCTGAAGATTTTGAAAACCGCGTAGCAGATCGAGACGTAGATCAGGATCAGGAGGAGTTCCATCGTCAGTTTTCTCCCGCCACCTTCGTGCGCTTGTCGCCGGAGTTGCCTTCGACCGTGTCGCCAGCGCTCTTGCCGCGTTTAGCCTTGTTGCCGGCGCTCTCAAGCTGCGCGATCCGGCGCTTCAAGTCCTCCAGTTCACTCGCGCTTACCGTTGTTGCGGCATCCACAGCTTGCTTGTGCGAGAAGCCCCAGCCGCGCTCGGGCCGATATGCCATGGCCCAGATCCAGAGAAAGGGCCACAGCGCGTGCAAAGTGAACAGACTGACCCAGCCAGCAGCATGAATGGCGTCCTGGTGCGGATGGTCGCGCGACTCTGCAATTTTATATGGGATATCGTGGATCGCAATAATGCCATAGAATAGCACCACCACGACAAACAGCAGCAGGAACAGCGCAAAATAATTGAGGAAGGGATCGCCCATGATGACCGCCGACTGTGTTCGGGGAAATCTAAACGAATTACACGAGCTTAGGCAAATTTGATAAATATCAAAATATCATACACCGTGTCGCTATCGTTGCCAAACCGGAGCGCCGTCAATGTTCGATTGGATCATTGATCCGTTCTTTGCGCTGTTGAAATCCATACCGGCCTTGTTGACGGATGAAGGGTCGGCCAACTTTATGCTCACGAGAGCAATCTTGGGGTTGCTCTTGGTCGTGCTGCTTATTTACTTGATCGCGATGCGGCCGTTTCGCCACTTTATCGCGCGCTGCATGAAAAGGATGCACCTCCGCTCCGGATCGGAATAACGCAGATTGGCATCTCGGATCGTCTTGCGGCAACGCAGCAAGCTTTTGGCGCGCGCCGACATTTTGGCGGACCGCGTTCACGAATTAAGTTCGCGATACGCGCTCTATCCCAACGCCGCGTCATCGACCGGCACCGTGTAATTCAATCCGAGCCGGCCACCGTCGGCGTAGATGGTCTGGCCGGTGATGTAGCTTGCGTCCTCCGAGGCAAGGAATGTCGCGACCGTGGCGATCTCGTCTGGTTCGCCGATGCGGCCAAGCGGCGTGCGCGCGTAGATGCGGCGTTTGGCTTCGCGGTCGGTCGCGACCGACTTCAGAATGTCGGTCATGATCGAGCCCGGGCCGATAGCGTTGACCCGGATGCCGTGCGGCGCCAGCGCCAGCGCCATCACCTTGGTGAGTTGGTCGATGCCGCCTTTCGACGCGCAATAGGGCGCGTGGTTCGCGATCGCCACCACCGCGTTGATCGAACTCATATTGATGATGCTGCCGGGCGGCCTGCCGGCCTTGACCTCGGCCACCATCCGCTTCGCCGCCGCCTGGCCGGCGAGGAACGCGCCCTTCAGGTTGACGCGCAGCACGCGGTCGAAATCGGCTTCGCTGAGATCGAGGAAGTCGGCCGCATGAATGATCCCCGCATTGTTGACCAGGACATCAAGCGCGCCAAATGCCGTGAAGGTTTGGTCGATTAGGTTCTCGACCGCACGCGCATCGCCGACGTCGGCGGCGACGAACTTGCAGCGCGTGGTGCCGAGCGCCTCGGCCTCGGCTTCCCCGGCGGCCTTGTCGACATCGGCAATGATGACGCGCGCGCCTTCGGCGAGATAGCGCCAGGCGATAGCGAGGCCGATGCCGTGCGCCCCGCCGGTGACGATCGCAACCTTGTTGGCAAGTCGCATCACACGCTCCGTAAACAGAGCATTTTGCTCTTCATTGTCTCGCTCCGTTCGTCCCCGCGCAAGCGGGGACCCAGAAATTCCCGCGTATGCACGATCAAGAACTGGATTCCCGCTTTCGCGTCGCTTGCGCGGGAATGAACGGATGATGTGGCGGGCGCCGGTCAGTGCCGGCCGAAAATCCGATCGAGGAACCAGCCGTCCATGCCCTGGTCGATCGCCTGCGGTGCGTTGCCCTGACCGCCGATCTGCTGGCTCGCAGACTGGCCGCCGACCTGCGCGATGGGCGCGGGCGGTATCAGCGGACGGTTCGCAGGCTGAGCGAAGGATGCAAACGACGAGCCGGATTGTCCGGGAAGCGCAGCGACCGGCACGCCCTGGTGCGCGGCCTTCATGAACTTGCTCCAGACCTCGACCGGCAGCCCGCCGCCCGTGGCCTTTCGCGTGGGCGACGAATTGTCGTTGCCGAGCCAGACGCCGGTGATGAGATGCGCCGTATAGCCGACGAACCAGGCATCGCGGAATTCCTGGCTCGTGCCGGTCTTGCCGGCGGCCTGCCATCCCGGAAGGCTTGCCTTCTGCGCGGTGCCTATCAGCAGAGTTTCGCGCATCATCGCGTTCATCATGGCGACGTAGCGGCCCTCGATCACCTGGCCATAGCGCTGGGAGGCGCGCACGAACAGCGGCTTGCCCGCAGCCGTACGGACCCGTTCGATGACGTGCGGCGCAATTGCCTCGCCGCCATTGGCGAACGGCGCGTAGGCGCCGACCAGTTCGAGGAGCGAGACCTCGGACGTGCCGAGCGCCAGCGAGGCATTGGCCTCGAGCTTCGACGAAATGCCGAGCCGATAGGCGGTCTTCGCCACCTCAACCGGGCCGAATTCCTGCGTGAGGCGCACCGAGACGGTGTTGAGCGACATTGCGAGCGCCTGCGTCAGCGTCACCGGGCCGTAATATTGGCGGCTGTAGTTCGCCGGCTTCCAGTTCTTGAACGCGATAGGCTTGTCTTCGCGGACCGTATCGGGGGTGAGCCCGTGCTCCAGCGCGGTCAGATAGACGAACGGTTTGAACGCGGAACCCGGCTGACGCTTGGCAACAACCGCGCGGTTGTACTGGCTCTCGCCGTAATTCCTGCCGCCGACCAGGGCGCGGACCGAGCCGTCGGGTGTCATCGCGACCAGCGCGCCCTGCTGCACGTCGTACTTTGCGCCTTTCAGCGCGAGTTCGTCGACCACGGCCTTCTCGGCTACCGCCTGCAGCGTGGGATCGATCGAGGTCTCGATCACCAGGTCCTGCTCGACGCGGCCGACCAGATCGTCGAGCACGTCCATGATCCAGTCGGCGATGTAGTTGACCGAACCGGCGCCCGCCGGCTTGACGGCATGCGCCGGGTCGATCAGCGCGGTCTGCGCCATGGTATCGGTGACGAAGCCCGCCTCCGCCATGGCGGCGAGCACCACCTGCGCGCGCCGCTCGGCGCCTTTCGGATTGCGTGTCGGCGCCAGCCGCGACGGCGATTTCACCAGGCCCGCGAGCATGGCGGCTTCGGCGATCTTCACTTGCCGCGCGGGCTTGCCGAAGTAGCGCTGCGCGGCAGCCTCGACCCCGTAGGCGCCGGCGCCGAAATAGACGCGGTTGAGATAGAGTTCGAGGATCTGGTCTTTGCTGAACTTGCGCTCAAGCCAGATTGCGAGCACCGCCTCCTGCATCTTGCGCCAGATCGTGCGTTCCTGGGTGAGGAACAGGTTCTTGGCAAGCTGCTGCGTGATGGTCGAGCCGCCCTGCGACACGCCGCGATGCAGCACGTTCGCCACCACGGCGCGCGCCAGCCCGATCGGATCGATGCCGTAGTGGCTGTAGAAGCGGCGGTCCTCGATCGCGACGAACGCCTTGGGCAGATAGGGCGGCAACGCCTTGATCGGCACGTCCGTGCCGCTCATCTCGCCGCGCACCGCGAGCGTGCGCCCATCGAGCCCGACGATCTCGATCTTGGGCGGACGCTTGGGGACTTCGAGTTCCTGGATCGGCGGCAGCGTCGAGGTCACGTAGGCGAGAGTGCCGCCGGCGGCGATCCCGCCCCACAGCATCAGCACCAGGCACCAGTAGATCATGCGCCGGAATGGAGAGCGGCCACCGCCTCGCCCGCCGCGCTTGCGGCCACGCGCCGGGCGCGACTTGCTGCGGCGCGCGCGGGGTGCGGACGGCTGATCGTCGTTGGCGGCGCTCCGGCCACCGGCCGCCATCGGCCGCAGATCGCCGATCCCGTCCGGGCTCACGTCGAACGCCGGCTCCCGCCGCGCCCCGGCCTTCCATCCCGCCATGTCGGCTCCCGTCGATCCACCCGAGGAGCACCGTAAATTGGGCAATTTAAGGGGGGGTTACCGCCGGGACATTCGCCCTGGCGCGCTCGCCCGCAAATCACTATGTCTGCGTGATCAAACCCCGCCCGCCACGTTCGAATTCGGCCGTGTGACAAAGCTTCGCAGCGGCCAGAGTCCCCCATGCAACCGGTTATTTCGGTCTCGAATCTCTCCAAGACCTACGCGTCTGGATTTCACGCGCTCAAAGCCATCAACCTGACGGTGCGGCGCGGAGAGATTTTCGCCCTGCTCGGCCCGAACGGCGCCGGCAAGACGACCTTGATCAACGTCATCTGCGGGATCGTGAAGCCCTCGGAGGGCTCGGTCTCGGTCGATGGCCACGACATCATCGCCGACTATCGCGCCGCCCGCGCGCAGATCGGCCTCGTTCCCCAGGAACTGACCACCGACGCCTTCGAAACCCCGTGGGCCACGATGTGCTTCAGCCGCGGCCTGTTCGGCAAGCCGTACGATCCCGACCGTGTCACCAAGGTGCTCAAGGAGCTTTCGCTCTGGGACAAGAAGGACGCCAAGATCATGACGCTGTCCGGCGGCATGAAGCGCCGGGTGCTGATCGCCAAGGCCCTGGCGCACGAGCCGCAGATCCTGTTCCTTGACGAACCGACCGCAGGCGTCGATGTCGAATTGCGCAAGGACATGTGGGAGGTCGTGCGCGCGCTGCGGGCTTCCGGCGTGACGATCATCCTGACCACCCACTACATCGAAGAAGCCGAAGAGATGGCCGACCGCGTCGGTGTGATCAATAAGGGTGAGATCATCCTGGTCGAGGACAAGGCCGAGCTCATGCGCAAGCTGGGCAAGAAGCAGCTTACGCTCCAGCTCCAGTCCCGCATCGACACCGTGCCGGCCGCGCTCGAACACTACCGGCTCGCGCTGGCGGCCGACGGCCGGGCGCTGACCTACAGCTACGACACGCAGGGCGAACGCACCGGCATCACGTCCCTGCTGGACGACCTCCGGCATGCCGGCATCCGCTTCAAGGACATCCAGACCACGCAGAGCTCGCTGGAGGATATTTTCGTCGGGCTGGTAAGGCAGGGGTAATGAATCTTTACGCGGTGCGCGCAATCTACATGTTCGAAATGGCCCGTACCGGACGTACGCTGCTGCAGAGCATCGTCTCGCCGGTGCTCTCGACGTCGCTTTATTTCGTGGTGTTTGGCGCCGCGATCGGTTCGCGCATCTCCGAGATCGATGGGATCGGCTACGGCGCCTTCATCGTGCCGGGGTTGATCATGCTGATGCTGCTGACGCAAAGCGTGATGAACGCCTCGTTCGGCATCTATTTTCCGCGCTTCGTCGGGACGATATACGAGCTTCTATCGGCCCCGGTATCGCCTTTCGAGATCGTGCTCGGCTATGTCGGCGCCGCGGCCACGAAATCGATCGTTCTGGGCCTGATCATCCTGGCGACCTCGGCGTTGTTCGTGCCGCTGCACATTGCGCATCCGTTCTGGATGCTGGCCTTCCTGGTGCTGACGGCCGTGAGCTTCAGCCTCTTGGGTTTCATTCTCGGTATCTGGGCGGAGGGTTTCGAGAAGCTGCAGGTGGTGCCGCTGCTGGTGATCACGCCGCTGACGTTTCTCGGCGGCACCTTCTACTCCATCAACGTGCTGCCGCCGCTCTGGCAGAAGATCGCGCTGTTCAATCCCATCGTCTATCTGATCAGCGGCTTCCGCTGGAGCTTCTTCGAGATATCCGATGTGCGCGTCGACATCAGCCTGGCGGCGACGCTGCTGTTCCTGGTCATCTGCCTCGCCATCGTGTGGTGGATTTTCAAGACCGGATACCGGTTGAAGAACTAAAATTCCCGCCGCGCGGGCGCCTGTCGGCTAGGCACCCGCCTTGAGTTCGGCGAGCACGTTCTCAAGAAGTCCGCAGAGGCGCAGCCTCGACGCCGAATCCATCGCGCCTGGATCGATGAAAAGATCGAGCCCGGCGCCGTGTTCGCTGATCACCCTTGCGCCGTCCGCCGCCTCGCCGAGGACGCCGTCCACCGCGTACGGCACGATCGGATGGGCGATGCCTTTCAGCCTGACCGGCTCGATCGGGTGCGCGCGCACCACGTCGCGCACCAGCATGAAGGTCTCATAGCTCAACACGATGCCGTCAGGCTGCGCGATCGATTGCAGCCGGGCCGCGAGGTTGGCCTCGGCGCCGATGATAGTGTAATCCATCCGCTCATTGCTGCCGAAATTCCCGACATTGCAGAAGCCGGTGTTGATGCCGATGCGGGCGCGGAACGGTTCCTCGATGCCGCGGCCGCGCCACAGGCCGTTGAGTTCGGTGAGGCGGCGCTGCATCTCAAACGCCATCGCCAGGCATGCCTTGGCGTCCTCCGCGACGCCGCGCGTTTCGGGATGGCCGAAGAATATGACGATCGCGTCGCCGATGAATTTGTTAATCGTTCCGCCATGGGCGGTCGCGATCGACGACATTTCGGTGAGGTATTCGTTGAGCAGCGCGGTCAGTTCTTCCGGCTGCATGCGTTCGGTGATCGAGGTAAAATTGACGACGTCGGAGAAAAAGATCGTCAGCTTCTTGCGCTCGGTGGCGATCGAAACGTCCATCTGTCCACTCAGGATGCCGCGATAGAGCTGTGGAGGAAGGTAGCGGGCGATCTTCTTCGCCACGTTGGAGAGGAACTCGTTGGCGCGTTCGAGTTCGCGGTTGAATTTTGCGATCAGCTCCGACTGATGGCGCTGCAGTGTGATGAAGGCGAGGCCGACGGCGGCGACGATGGCGAAGTAGAGCAGGAGATACTTGAAGGCGAAGAGACGAGCGGCGATCGGCTGGCTGACGGTGATCTCCTCGATGCCGCGCACCTCGCCGATCTTCCAGTCGCGCTTGGGGCTGTCGACATGCGCATTGTGGCAAGTCACGCAACTGGCCGCCATGATGATCGGCGTAATCAGCCGGACGCGGCGGTCGAAGATTGAACCGGAAGCCTCGGAGAGGTTCTGCCCGGGGTCTTGACGCAGCGTCTGCAGCGCCTCGCGTTCGAACGCATCGAAGGCGTGCGGTGCCCGGTTCTTGAACGGATAATCCGAGAAGAAGCGGAAGCGTATGTTGCCGTCTTCGCGGTTGATCACGTTGCCGAGTTCAAGCGACAACGTCGCGGGAATCGGAATGGCGCCCGGCACCGCCGTATAGTTCGGGAGGACCTGTGTCTTCTCGCCGTGGGCCAGCACGCGTTCGACCACGTTGGTCGCATAATAATCCCGGATGTTGTTGATCATCGAGGTCAGGTCGTCGGCCTGGTCGAGCAGGGCCTGCTCCGACAGGTTGCGCATGTCGAGCCAGACGGCGACCGGCAGCCCCGCCAGGATCACCAGCACCAGCAGCACGGTGGTGGAAAGCTTGCGGGCGAGGCGCCCGATCAGCCCGTCGCGCAGGGCCGGCCGGTTCTGCGGCCCTGGTGCTGAAGTCGTTGTGTCGGCGACCATGTGGACCCCGCTGTTGAATGCGCGCAAAGGCGGCCGCGGGCATTCTGGCACGCAAGGCTATCGTTGTGTGGAGCCAAAATGGCTTCTGCCGTAGCAATCCCTGAAGCCGCAATCTTGCGTAATACCAACCTTCGTGGTGATCGACACTCTTGAGGCTGGCGCGGTCGGCTCCCTCTCCCATAGGGAGAGGGGTGGGGTGAGGGGTTAAGGACTATCGAAAGCTCAGTAACCCCCTCACCCCCGCCCTCTCCCCAACTGGGGAGAGGGAGCACACAGAGTTCGCGGCACCGTTGATCGATCACCCGTCGACGAGTTCGGGATTTGTGAAGGCTGGTATACTCGCCAGCGACGCGCGACGCTTACTCCGCGGCAGCGGTCCTGGCCGGCCTCGCGGCGTTCTTGGCGGCCCGGTCGTTCGGCGCGAACAAGGAGATGAGCGCCCGCTTGATCGCCGCCTGGCGCGTCGCCGAGGTGATCTTCGCCCCGAACAGGTCGGTGACGTAAAACACGTCCACCACGCGCTCGCCGAAGGTCGCGATGTGCGCCGAGCCGATATTGAGATTGAGCTTGGACAGGGTTGCGGTCAGTTCGAACAGCAGGCCCGGCCGATCGAGCCCGGTCACTTCAACCATGGTGTAGCGGTTCGACCATTGATTGTTGATCATCACGGTGGGATCGAGTGCGAAGGCCTTGAGACGGCCCTTGGCCGCCGCGCGCTGGGCGACGACTTCCGGCAGCTTGATTTCGCCGCGCAGCGCCATTTCGATCGCCGAGGTGATGCGCGCCGCGCGCCGCGCCTCGTCATCCTCGCGGTCGAATTCGCGCGACAGCGCGATGGTGTCGAGCGCGCGCCCGTCGGTGGTCGTGAAGATCTGCGCATCGACGATGTTGGCGCCGGCCATCGAGCAGGCGCCCGCGATGATCGAGAGCAGCCAGGGATGGTCGGGCGCGAGGACCGTGAGTTCGGTCACGCCGCGCGCTTCCGGAAAGATCACCGTGGTGGCGAGTGACTTGGGCCCCTGCGCGGTCTCGCGAATGAAGCGGGCATGCGCAATCTTGTGCGCCAGGTCGACCTTCAGCCAATAGGCCGGATAATGCAGTGTGATGTAGGCGTCGATCTCGGCAGGCGTCCAGTCTGTGAGTTCCGCCCGGAACTCGGTTTGTGCGAGCGCCACGCGTTGCGCGCGGTTGACCTCGGAGAAGCCGCCGGTGAGCACGGGCTCGGTTTCATAATAGAGCGTGCGGATGAGCTGCGACTTCCAGCCGTTCCATACGCCTGGCCCGACCGCCTTGATGTCGGCGGTGGTGAGGATGGTCAGGAGCTTCATGCGCTCGACCGACTGCACCACTGCGGCGAAATTCTCGATGGTCACCCGGTCCGACAGGTCGCGCGACTGCGCGACGCTCGACATGACCAGATGCACCTCGATCAGCCAGGCGACGGTCTCGGTATCGGCGGGCGAAAAGCCGAGCCGCGGGCAGAGCGTGCGCGCGACGCGCGCGCCGGCGATCGAGTGATCCTCGATGCGGCCCTTGGCGATGTCGTGCAGGAACAGCGCGACGTAGAGCAGGGTGCGATGCTGCGGCAGGATCGTCCGCATCAATTCGTTGGTGAACTTGGTATCTTCGCTGCGTCCGGCTTCGATGTCGGAGAGGACGCCGATACAGCGCAGCAGATGTTCGTCCACCGTGTAATGGTGGTACATGTTGAACTGCATCATCGCCACGATGTGGCCGAAGGCCGGCACGAACTGGCCGAGCACACCGGCCTCGTTCATCCGCCGCAGCACGGTTTCCGCGTCGTTCTTCGATGTCAGGATATCGAGGAACAGCTTGTTAGCTTCCTCGTTGTCGCGCAGCTTGGCGTCAATGAGCTTGAGCGAGCGGGTGGCGAGATGCATCGCCTCCGGATGGAGCGCCAGATTGTATTTCTGCGCCAGGTGGAAGATGCGGATCAGGTTGAGCGGGTCGCGCTTGAAGACGTCCGCATCGGCGACGTCGATCCGGTTGTAATCGATGATGAAGTCGTCGGTCTCGCTCAGCGTCTTGCGCGTGCGCGGACGGAATTTCTCCATCAGGCGGCTGAGCACCGGCATTGCCTTGGCCTGGGTGTCTTCGAGCTTGGCGCACAGGATGGCGGTGAGGTCGCCGACGTCCTTGGCGATCAGGAAGTAGTGCTTCATGAAGCGTTCGACGTCGCGCAGCCCGGGATGTTCGGTGTAGCCGAGGCGCACCGCGATCTCGCGCTGGATGTCGAACGACAGCCGCTCCTCCGCCCGCCCGGTGAGAAAGTGCATGTGGCAGCGCACCGCCCACAGGAAGTCGCCGCAGCGGCGGAAGCGGCGGTATTCGCGCCGGTCGTAAACGCCTTTCTCGATCAGTTCCTCGCGCTCCTGCACACGGAAGACGTATTTCGCGATCCAGTACAGCGTGTGCAGGTCGCGCAGGCCGCCCTTGCCGTCCTTGACGTTGGGCTCGACCAGATAGCGCGATTGCCCGGCGCGCCGGTGCCGCTCTTCGCGCTCGGCGAGCTTGGCGGCGACGAATTCCGCCGCGGTGCCCTGCACCACGTCCTTGTCGAAGCGCGTCATCAGCTCGTCGTACAGCTTGCGCTCGCCAAGCAGAAAGCGGGCCTCGAGAATAGCGGTGCGGATGGTCATGTCCGCCTTGGACTGACGGATGCACTCGCTGACCGTGCGCGTGGCGTGGCCGACCTTCAGCCCCATATCCCACAGGCAATACAGGATCACCTCGGCGACCGACTCGCCCCACGCGGTCTGCTTGTAGGGCAGGAGAAAGAGCAGATCGATGTCGGAGCCCGCGGCGAGCACGCCGCGGCCGTAGCCGCCGGTCGCAACGATCGCCATGTGTTCGGCTTCGGACGGGTTCTGCGGCGGGTAAAGGTGTGTGCACGCGAACTCGTACATCAGCCGGATGATTTCGTCCTGCATGAAGCACAGCCGCTCGGCGCAGCGCCGCCCGTGGCGGTCGCGGATGAGCAGGCGTTCGGCCACGGCGCGCCCCTCGATCAGCGCAGCCTTGAGGCGCTTGGTGACCGCCGCGCGCAGGTCCGCCTCGTTGCCGGTGTGCGCTTTGGCAATCTGTTCGAGGTCGGCGGCGATGGCCGCGGTGTCGAGCAGTTCGAGCGACCGGCGCGGCGGATTGTCAATCGTGGTGAGCATGGTGCACCGGGATAGCCGAGCAGGGGCGATGTGTCACCGGCATAACCCCTGAGCACGGCGAGGGGCGCTGCAACAGGGTGGCGGGGGCGAAGAATGACGAGAAAAATATACTACAAAAATCAATACACAAGAATTTTATTCTTAGGCGGTGCGTGCTGTTCGAGCGTCGTGGTCCAGCCGATCTGCGGGTTGACTCCCAACAGGCTCGCCTTGTGCCGGGCCTCCGGGTCTCTATACGTTGCCTCACGGACGCGAGGGGGCACGACGAACGTCGTCATGTCGTTCAACGCGCGCAGGATTTGCGCGCATAGGATTTGCAACGCCACAGGATTTGCCATGCGAAGCTTCCAGATCGCCCAGTCCGGTACGCCGCTTCGGCTTGCCGAGCAGCCCACGCCGCAGCCCGCCGGCACCGAGGTGCTGCTGAAGGTGCTCGCCACCGGCGTCTGCCACAGCGATCTTCACCTCTCGGACGGATATTTCGATTTGGGCGGCGGCAAGCGGCTGAGCCTCGCCGACCGCGGCATGAAGCTGCCGGTGACGCTCGGCCACGAGAATGTCGGCGAGGTGGTGGCGTTCGGACCCGATGCGGCAGGCGTCAAGATCGGCGACCGCCGCATCGTCGACCCCTGGATGGGCTGCGGCGAATGCGGCGTCTGCCGGCGTGGCGACGAGCAGCTTTGTCTCAAGCCCGGCAGCATCGGGGTGTTCCGCCATGGCGGCTACAGCGATTTCCTCATGGTGCCGCACCCGCGCTATTTGTTCGACATCGGCGATCTGCCGCCCGAACGCGCGGCCCCGCTCGCCTGCTCGGGCCTCACCACCTACAGCGCTTTGAAGAAGGTCGGGCCGACGCTCGCGAGCGATCCGGTCGTCATCATCGGCGCGGGCGGGCTCGGCCTGATGTGCATCGGACTGCACAAGGCGATGGGGGGAGCCAGCGCGATTGTTGTCGATATCGATCCGGAGAAGCGCGAAGCGGCGAAGCAAGCCGGCGCGGCGATGGTGATCGATGGCGGTGCCGGCGATGCCGCGCAGCAGATCGTGCAGGCGACCGGGGGCGGTGCCTGGGCGGTGATCGATCTCGTCGGCTCATCGGGCACCGTTCGGCTCGGCATCGACAGCCTTATCAAAGGCGGCAAGCTGATCATCGTCGGCCTCTATGGCGGCGACATCACGCTTTCGCTCCCGCCATTCCCGATGCGCGCGATTACCGTGCAGGGCTCCTACACCGGCAGCCTGACCGAGATGGCGGAACTGCTCGCGCTCGTCCGCCGCACCGGCATTCCGCCGATTCCCGTCGCCACGCGTCCGCTCGCAGAGGTGAACGCCGCGCTCGACGATCTGCGTGCCGGCAAAGTGGTCGGACGCGTCGTCCTCACCCCGACCTGATTTGCACGTGATCCCCTCATGCGTCATTCCAGGCCCTCCCGCGAAGCCGTGTACCAAATCCATAGATGACGCGGGCTTCACTCAGTCGAATGACGCAGAAGAGAAACAAGGAGCACACAATGGATGCTGCTGCGCTGCGCGCCATGCAGGCGCCGATCAAGGAGCGCTACAAGGGCGATCCACAGACCGCTTTCATCACCTTGAAGGCGAGGGGCGCGCTCGATGATGCGAATATCGCCTGCAAGGTCGAAACCGGCCGTGCGCTCGCGGTTGCGGGGCTGCATCCGGCCACCGGCGGTTCGGGGATGGAACTGTGCTCCGGCGACATGCTGCTTGAGGCGCTGGTGGCTTGCGCCGGCGTCACGCTGAAGGCGGTCGCGACCGCGCTCGACATTCCGCTCAAATCCGGCGCGGTGTCGGCCGAAGGCGATCTCGATTTCCGCGGCACGCTGGGCGTCGCCAAGGACGCGCCGGTGGGCTTCGCGCAGATCCGGTTGCGCTTCGACGTCGATACCGATGCGCCGCAGGACAAGCTCGACCAGTTGTTGAAACTCACCGAGCGCTATTGCGTCGTCTATCAGACGCTGAAGAGCGGCCCGCCGATCGAGGTGAGGATGAATCGCGGGTAAGGACCTCTCGTCACTCCGGGGTGCGTCGCAGGCGCGAAGCCGGAATCCATTTCTCGCACACCCCGAGACCGGCTAAATGACCTTCATGGATTCCAAACTAACCGCTTCGCCGTGTCCCGGAATGACCACCGGGTAATGATGTCTCCCGACCCCGCCTTTTGGTACGAACTCCTGCTCAAGATGGTGATGACCGCGGGCATCGTGGTCGTGGCCTCGGTCGCGGTCGAGCGCAGCGGCCCCTTTATCGGTGCGCTGATCGCCGCATTGCCGACCGCCGCAAGCGCGACCTTCATCATTCTCGCATTGGAACACCCGCCGTCATTTGTCGCCCATAGCGCGATGGGTGCTCTTGCGGCGGGCACCGCAGTTTCGACGTTCTCGCTCACCTATGCGGCTCTGGCGCAGCGTCACGGCCTCGTTCGTCAGCCTCGCGGCGGCGACGCTGGTATGGCTTGCGGCCGCGGCCGCGCTTCGACAGGTCGATTGGACGCCGGTGACCGCAGTTCTGCTCAACGCCGCGGTCTTCGCGGTGACGATCCCGGCGTCCGCGCCGTACCGTACCGCCGGCGTGCGACGGGAGAAGATGCAGCGCACCTGGTACGACATCCCGATGAGGGCGGTAACGGCGGCGCTCGTGGTGGCGATCGTGACCACACTGAGCCATCGCATCGGCTCGTTCCTGTCTGGCGCGTTCGCGGTGTTTCCGATCGTCATGGGAAGTTTCGTGGTCATTCTGCACCCGCGGCTCGGCGGCCCGGCCGCCGCGAGCGTGCTGGCGCACGCCCAGGTGCCGCTGATCGGCCTCGGCATGGGGTTCCTTGCCGTGCATTATCTCGCCGAGCCGATCGGCGTGTGGTGGTCCTACGCGGTCGGGCTTGCGATCTGCATCGGCTGGAACGGTCTGCTGTGGGGCGTGCGGCGCGTCACTTGACGTGCCGCTTCAGTGGGCGATCTGGAGTTTCTGCTCGCGGATGACTTTGCCCCATCGCTGCGTCTCGGACTTGACGAATTCGGCAAACTCCTCGGGCGAACTCGTCATCGGCTCGTAAAGCTGCTTGGCGATGAACTGCTTCTGGATGGCCGGCTCGGCGACGATCTGGCGCACATCGGCGTTGATCTTCATCACGATGTCGCGCGGCGTACCGGCCGTGGTGGACAGGCCGAACCAGGTTCCCGCCGTGTAGCCGGGCACGGTCTCGGCGGCGGCCGGCAGATTGGGAAGCTGCGGCAGGCGCTTGGGGCTGCCTATCGCGAGGAATTTCACCTTGCCGGCGTCGACCGGGCCGAGCGCCGAACCGACGCTGATCAGCATCATGTTGGTGTGGCCGCCGATGACATCGGTCAAGGCGGGCGTCGCGCCCCGGTAGTGCACGGCCACGAGCTTGATGCCGGCGTTATTCTCCAGCCGCGCCATGTTCATATGCGGCCCGGAGCCGACGCCGGCCGTGCCGTAAGTCAACGTGCCGGGCTTCGCCTTCGCAAGCGCAAGCAACTCGCCGAGCGAGTTCACCGGAAGCGACGGCGTCGCGACCAGCGCGTGATGGATGCGGACCAGTCCGGTAATCTGGATCAGACCCTTCTCCACGTCGTAGGGGAGTTTGTCCTTCGGATAGATGTTGGGATTGATCACATAGGTTCCGGCCTCGGCGATCATCAAGGTGTGGCCGTCCGGCGCCGCGTTGGCGACCTGGGAGGCGCCAAGGACGTGTCCGGCGCCGCCCTTGTTTTCGATGACGACCTGCTGGCCCCATTTCTCCGACAGCCGCTGGCCGATCGCCCGCGCCACCACGTCGGTGACACCGCCCGCCGCCGCGGTCACCACGATGGTGACTGTCTTGGTCGGATAGGTCTGCGCCTGCGCGCTGCCCGCCGCTGCCAGCATTGCGGCCAGGGTCAAGGGCTTGAGCCATTTCGTCATCGTCTTCTCCCAGGACAAATCGTTCGTCCGCGCCTTATTGCGGTGGCGCTGGTGGGACAGCCTAGCACACCCGAAAGCGACGGTATCCGCGCCGCTTTGTCTCGCCGGTCGACTGACGCTCATTGGGGCGACTCTAAGCGCACTTGCGCAGAACGCGAGGCCGGACCTCTGCCGTCCGGCCACGCGCCGTTGCGACCTCTCGGCGCGGCGCACCCGGATCGACCTTGCGGCGATGGCCGGCGCTGACGGGCGGCCTAGGCGCCCGCGAGCGCCTGGTCGAGGTCGGCGAGGATATCGTCGATGTGCTCGATGCCGACCGACAGCCGCACATAGCCGTCGGTGACACCGGTCTGCAATTGCTCCTCGGGCGTGAGCTGCGAGTGGGTCGTGGTCGCCGGGTGAATCGCAAGCGAGCGGGCATCGCCGATGTTGGCGACGTGATAGAACATCTTGAGCGAGTCGATGAACTTGCGCCCGGCATCCTTGCCGTCCTTGAGTTCGAAGCCGACCAGCCCGCCGTAGCCGCCCTTGAGATAGGTGTCGGCGCGGCGCTTGTTCTCCCCGGTCATCAGTCCGGGAAAGATCACCTTGCTCACCTTGGGGTGCTTCTTCAGATGCTCGGCCACCGCCGCGCCGTTGGCGCAGTGCTGGCGCATCCGCAGCGCCACGGTCTCGAGCCCCTGGATGAACATGAAGGCGTTGAACGGCGACATCGCCGCGCCGATGTCGCGCAGCAATGTGACGCGCGCCTTGAGGATGTAGGCAATCGGACCGAGCGGCTTGACCGCCTGGGTCCATACCGCGCCATGGTAGCTCGGGTCCGGTGTGTTGAGCATCGGGAAGCGGTCGGCGTGTTTCTCCCAGTCGAAATTGCCGCCGTCGACAATGATGCCGCCGATCGAGGTGCCGTGGCCGCCGATGTACTTCGTGGTCGAGTGCATGGTGATGGCGGCGCCGTGCTTGATCGGCTGGCACAGCACCGGGCAGGCGGTGTTGTCCATGATCAGCGGGATGCCCATCTCGCGGCCGATCTTGGCGACTTCGGCGATCGGGAACACGGCGAGCTTGGGGTTCGGCAGCGTCTCGCCATACCAGCAGCGGGTTTTGGCGTCGCTGGCCTTGCGGAAGTTTTCCGGATCGGCCGGATCGACGAAGCGGCATTCGATGCCCATGGTGCTCATGGTGTTCTGAAACAGGTTCCAGGTGCCGCCGTAGATGTCGGTCGAACAGACGAAATTGTCGCCGGCGTGGCAGATGTTCTGCACGGCGAACAACGACGCCGCCTGACCCGAGGCGAGGCCGAGTGCGGCGACGCCGCCTTCGAGCGCGGCCACGCGCTCCTCCAGCACGGCCTGCGTCGGGTTCATAATGCGGCTGTAGATGTTGCCCAGTTCCTTGAGCGCGAACAGATTGCCGGCGTGCTCGGTCGAATTGAACTGGTAGGAGGTCGTCTGATAGATCGGCACCGCCACCGCCGCGGTCGCGGGGTCGGCGCGATAACTGCCGCCGTGCAGCACGATCGTCTCCGGATTCTGGCTCTGCGTTGGCATCATTTCCTCCGTTCACGGTCTTTCTGGCATTCGCCAAAATCGGACGATGCGATTGTGTGCGTTTGTCCGCTCTCGGCGCCGCGGTGGTCCGGATGAGTACCAGTCGCCCTTAATCCTGCCAATTCGACTTTGAGACGCTGCCGCAAGTAGACCGGTGTTCCGAGCACGGCACATGACCCCTCTATATTCTGGTCGCTGCCTTTGCCTTGAGCGCATAGAGCGATTCGAGCGCCTCGCGCGGCGACATCTCGTCGGGATGAATCTCCATCAGCGCGGCGATCACGGCTTCTAGCGCGGCGTCGTGTTGTGGCATCGCGGCGGGCCGCGGCGCCGCCGAAAACAGCGGCAGGTCCTCGAAGCCGCGCGCCGGTGAAATGCGGTCCTCGGCTTCGAGCTTGGCGAGCACGACCTTGGCGCGCTCGATGACCGCCGCCGGCAGTCCGGCGAGCTTCGCCACCTGGATGCCGTAGGAGCGGTCGGCGGCGCCTGCCACCACCTCGTGCAGGAACACGACCTCGCCATGCCACTCCTTCACCCGGACCGTCGCATTGTGCAGCCGCGGCAGCTTGGCGGCGAGCGCGGTCAATTCATGGAAGTGGGTGGCGAACAGCGCACGGCAGCGATTGGTTTCGTGCAGATGTTCGATCGTCGCCCAGGCGATCGACAGGCCGTCGAAGGTGGCCGTGCCGCGCCCGATCTCGTCGAGGATCACCAGCGACCGCCGGCCGGCCTGGTTCAGGATCGCCGCGGTTTCGACCATCTCGACCATGAAGGTCGAGCGACCACGCGCCAAGTCATCGGCGGCGCCGACGCGCGAGAACAGCCGGTCGACTACGCCGATCCGGGCCCGGCGTGCCGGGACGAACGATCCCATTTGAGCAAGGATCGCGATCAGTGCGTTCTGCCGGAGGTAGGTCGATTTGCCCGCCATGTTGGGGCCGGTGAGCAGCCAGATGCGGCCGGTGTCGCCTCGCGCAGGGCGGCGACAGGTCGGAGTCGTTGGCAACGAATGGACCGCCATCGATCGCGATTGCCTGCTCGACCACCGGATGCCGTCCGCCCTCGATGACGAAGTCGAGGCCGCCGTCGATCTCGGGCCGCGCGTAGTCGCGCTCCACGGCCAGTTCTGCAAGCGCTGTCGCGACATCGAGGATGGCGAGCGCCTCGGCGGCTGCCTTGATTTCGGCCGCCGCCGCCGTCACCAATGCCGACAGCCGCTCGAAGATTTCGAGCTCGATCCCAAGCGCGCGGTCGGCGGCGCTTGCGATCTTCGCTTCGAGTTCGCCGAGTTCCGCGGTGGTGAAGCGCACCTGCCCGGCGAGCGTCTGGCGGTGAATGAAGGTGGCGTTGAGCGGCGCGGTCATCAGCTTGTCGCCGTGCTGCGCGCTCACCTCGACGAAATAGCCGAGCACATTGTTGTGGCGCACCTTCAGTGTGCGAACGCCGCTGGCCTCCGCATAGCGCGCCTGTAGCGCGGCAATCACCCGGCGCGACTCGTCGCGCAGCGCGCGCAACTCGTCGAGCGCAGCATCGTAACCCGGCCGCACCAAGCCGCCGTCACGCTTGAGATAGGGCAAGTCGTCGTCGAGCGCGGCCGCAAGCTCCGCCGCGATCGCGGGGTCCGGGCGGCGTAACGCGTCGGCCGCCTGCGCAAGCTCGGCGGGGATTTCACCGCTGCGCTGCAGCTCAGCGGCAAGACCCCCGGCCGCATCAATGCCGTCCCGGATCGCGGCGAGATCGCGCGGTCCGCCGCGCGCGACCACGAGGCGGGCGAGCGAGCGGGCCAGGTCGGGCGCGGATTTCAGCCGCTCGCGAGTGTCACGGCGCGCCGGTGCGTCGGCGACGAAGTGCGCCACCGCATCGTGCCGCCGCGAAATCGCCGCCGGGTCGGTGAGCGGCGCGGCAAGCCGTTGCGCCAAAAGCCGCGAGCCTGCCGCCGTTACTGCGCGGTCGATGGCGGCGAGCAGCGAGCCGGCGCGTTCGCCCGAGAGCGTGCGGACGAGTTCGAGATTGGCGCGGGTTGCCTGATCGATGAGCAGTGTCGCGTCCGGCGCCTCGCGCACCGGCGGTGACAGCGGCGGGCGCTGGCCGAGCTGCGTGCGCTCCACATACGTGATGCAGGCGGCGGCGGCGGTCAGCTCCAGCCGTGACAGGCTGCCGAAGGCTTCGGTCGTCGCAACGGCGAAATAGGCCGCCAGCCGCCGCTCGGCGGTGGCGCCGTCGAACACGTCGCGCGTCAGCGGCGTGACGGCAGGCAACGAGCGCAGCCAGGGCGTCAGCTCGGCGTCGCCGTAGAGCGCGTCCGAGACGATGATCTCGCCCGGTTCGAGCCGCGCGATCTCGGCGGCAAGGCCGGCGCGGTCACGTTCGGCGATGCGGAATTCGGCGGTCGAAATGTCGATCCAGGCGAGCGCGAAGCGGCTCTCGTCGTCCGAGGAGGTGCGAGCACGGGCGATGGCGAGCAGATAGTTGTTGCGCCGCGCGTCAAGCAGCGAATCCTCGGTGAGCGTGCCGGGCGTCACGAGGCGCACGACGTCGCGGCGCACCACGCTTTTATTGCCGCGCTTCTTGGCCTCGGCGGGATCTTCAAGCTGTTCGCAGACCGCGACGCGGTGGCCGAGCGCGATCAGGCGGTGCAGGTACTCGTCGGCGCGATGGATCGGCACGCCGCACATCGGGATGTCGCGGCCGTAGTGCTTGCCGCGCTTGGTGAGCACGATGCCGAGCGCACGTGAGGCGACCTCAGCGTCCTCGAAGAACAGCTCGTAGAAGTCGCCCATCCGGTAAAACAGCAGGCAGTCCGGATTGGCGGCTTTGATCTCGACGTACTGTTCCATCACCGGGGTGACGCGCCCGGCGTCCTCGGCCGTCACCGTCGCGATGGGGCCCGCGCCCTCGGCGGGCGGGCCCGATTCAAAGCCGGAGGGGGTGAGAGAGCGGGCATCCATGGTGCCGCAACGCTAGCAGATGGCGCGCGGCAATTCATGGGGCGCGCCGCCCGAAAGCAGACCAAATCTCAGTGATTCTTGAGGGCCTCAAATCCGGTGGCCTGCCAAAGCGCGCGCTGGGCAGGATTGGTGGCGAAGTTGATGAAATCGCGCGCCGGGACGGGCCAGGCACAGTCGGCCATGATCGCGCCCGCGTAGGCGATGTAATTCTGCTGTGCGGGCGGAAGCATTCCGGCGACGGTCACGCCTTTGACCGTCAGCACTTCGCTCAGCAGGTACAATCCAATCTCGATTTCGCCCTTGGCGATGTTGTCGGCGCCACCGCTGATCGCGCTCTTTGGGGCAATCTTGCGCTCCGGTGTTTCGGTAATGCCCCACTGCGAGAGCATCGCGGCGATGTGCCGGCCGCCCGGGGTGGCTTGCGGATCGGCGTGCGTGATCGAGTGCGCCTTGGCGAGCGTGGCGCGCAGTGCTTCGGACGTTGAGACGTCCGGCTTCGGCGCGCCGTCGCGCACAACGACGGCGATCCCGACCCGCGCCAGCGGACTGCGGCTGCCGGCGCGGAGCTTGCCGACTTTCTCCAGGGTATCGAGCAGCGGCGCGGGCAGGAGAACCACGTCCGCTTTCTCGCCGTCCCGAAGCCGCTGCAGGATCGTGCCGACGACCGCGAAGGTGAACCGCAGACGGTGGCCGGTCTCCCGCTCGAAGGCCGGTCCGATCTGTTTCAGCGTATCCTGCGGCGCCCCGCCGCTGTAGATCCGCAATTCGGCAGTCGATCCGGGCGTCATGCTCGACAGGAGTGCAAGCGCCACGACGAGATGCCGCATGCCGCCATCCCTATCACGAGAGCGCTATTTAACCAGCTTCTTGCCAGTGATCCGCTCCAGGTTCTGGAAATAGATCGCGTCCTGGGTCGCCTTTGGAAGATTGAGCGATTCGAGGATCCGCAGAGTCTCGCGCGGATACATCGTGCCGCCCTCCGGATCGAACGGGCAGTCGGAAGCGAAGATGATCTTCTCGACCGGAAAGAACTCCATGCCCGCCTTGGTCGCCGGTTCGGCCGTGAACGCGGCGGTGTCGGCATAGAAATCCTGCTTGAAGTAGTCGAGCGGTCGCTTCTTCAGGCTCTTGCGCAACCCGACATAGTCCTCATCGGAGGTGCGCTGCCCCATCACGTCGTTGCCCGGGCCGAGCCGGCCCTCCAGCATCGGCACGATGCCGGCGAAGTGGTGGGTGATGATCTTGAGGTTCGGATGGGTGTCCATGATCTTGGAATAAACCAGCCGCATCATCGCGCAGGCAGTTTCGTACGACCAGCCGAGCGTCCACCAGATTTCGTACAGCGATTTCTTCTCGTCGATGTAGTCCGGCATCTCGGCGCCGCGCGCCGGATGCAGCCAGATCGGCGCACCGAGCTCGTTCATCTTCTTCCAGAACGGCAGGTATTGCGGGCGGTCGAGCGGCTTGCCGGCGACATTGGTGTAAATCTGCACGCCCAACGCGCCGTTTTTGATGGCGCGTTCCGCTTCGCCGACGCCGGCGTCGGGCGCATCGAGCGACAGGTGCGCAACCCAGCCCGGAAAATGGTCCTTCTCCTTGGCACAAAGCTCGGCGAAGCCGTCGTTGATGATCTGGCAGAACTCGTTCATCTCGGCCGGGGACTTGGCGAACTTCTCGATCGGCGGCTGCGGGTAGGACAGGATCTGCTGGTAGTCCTTGTGGCCGTCCACGATCTTCTTGCGCACGTCGACATCGTAGAGCGCCGGCAGCGAGCGGATGCGCTTGCCCATATCCTTGTAGTCGCCGGCGACCTCGTTGAGCTTGTCGAAGAATTTTTTCGGGAAGAAGTGCGTGTAGGCGTCGATCCGCATCTGCGGGTCCTCCAGCGTTTCTTGGACGGTGACGATTGCGCGCGGGTCCGTGCGCCGTGGTGGGGGTCAAGTGGAAATGTTGTTACCCGCTTGATGGCCGGGAGTCCATCGTCGGCCGGAGCGCCATGTCCCAACCGGGCAGACGCCTATTCGGCAGCGATTCCGAGTGCGTTCCGCTCACCGAGCTTCGTGAGACAGCGCGCGAGCGCGTCGCCCTCGGGGTCAGCCAGCGCCGCGATACGCGCGCTCGCGACCGCGTCGAGGCCGAGCCGTAGCGAAATCTGCCCGGCCAGCACCGGGCGGATGACGCTGGTTTCAATCAGCCGGTAGTTGGCGGAGCCGTGCTTATGGGTATCGCCATAGCCCTTGATCAGCCGCGCGCATTCGGTCACCTCGAGTGCCAGATCGCCCGACAGTTGTGCTGCCTCGTTGACAAGGCCGAGCCAGGAACTCGATCGCCTGCTGTTCTTCCGCAAAGCGGTAGGAGCCGGGCCGCCACCGCCGCAGCTTGGCAAGCAGCCAGAAGCGCAGGAAGCCGGTCACCGAGGCGGTATTGACCTCCATGCCCCAGTGCAGGCGGTCGATCAGCCCACGTCGTTCGGCAAAGCTGAGGATGCGCTTCGCCAGCCAGGGCGGCAGGATCGAGCACATTTCCTCAATGCCGGGCTTCAAGAATTCGGTGACGGTGAACGGCTCGCCCGGATTGACGCCGATCTCGGACGCGATCCGCGCCATGCGCGCCGGGTCGATCTTGACCTCGGCGACCCGGATGACGTCCTCATAGGACATGCGGAGCGCCAAGTGGCGGGCGACTTCGCGCAGCAACCGGCCGCCGGACTGTGCGCGCTCGTCGGATTTGCGGATCGGGCCGAGCCGGTCGAGGTACAGTCGCGCGTAGGCGGTGTCCTGGTAGGCGGCGAGCCGGCGTACACCCTCGGCGACCACCTCGCGCGCGGCCTCCGGCATGGCGGCGACCCCGCGCTCGAGATCGGGGAGGGCCGGGGGCGTATCGACGCGTTTGCCGGAGAACGGTTCGGTCAACGCCGCGCTCGCCTGCCGTGCCGCGGCGAGGCCGGCACGAAAGCCCTTGAGGTTGGCGTCGACCGCCTTGCCGTCGGCGCGGATCGCAGCTTCGAACGTGTCCGGCGAAATCGGCAGCCGCCCGCAACCGGCGATGAGCCCGAGCATGACCGCGTTGATCATGACGCCGGTTTGCCGGGCGAGGGCCTCCATATCGAGGAGGGCGTGCGCTTGGGCGCTTTCTTCGACCGCCTTGACGAGCCGCGCGCTGTCGAGGCGGCCGTCGCCCATCGCCATCTTTTCCGTCACCAGATAGGAGCGGCTGGTCGAGGCGATCAGGGTGGTGCGATCCGGGGTGACGAAGCCCGCAGCGATGCAGCGGCCGGCTTCCAGGAGTTCGCTCGCCAGCACGATGTCGACGTCGCCGACGCCGGGTGCGAGCGCCAGCACCGGCTGCTTGCCGCCAAGCTCGCTGACGGGCACCGGCACGATCTCGATATAGTAGGTCGTCGCGCCGGTGCGTTGTGCGACGCCCGGGATCGAGGTCGACTGCACCGGAAAGCCGCATTGCGTTGCAGCGGTCACGATCCAGTCGGTGAGCACGCCGCCGCCTTCGCCGCCGAGCGCGGCAATCAGGATGGTGATGGGCTTGGCTTCGGTCACGAACGAACCTCGTGCCACAGATTCGATGCGCTCCCTCTCCCCACAGGGGAGAGGGGGGCCGGCTCCATCGAGAGACCGTAAACCCTCACCCCACCCCTCTCCCAGTCGAAGTCGGATATATCCGACTTCGACCAGTTTGATGCCGAAGTCGGGTAAACCCGACTTCGGTGGGAGAGGGAGCAGACCGAGCGCGTCTCATGAATTCGCATCACATGAAAACGTGTACTCATGCGCGCGCCCCCGCACGCGGGCTGAACCAGCCGATGACGGCGTGGCGGACGCGATGCAGGGCACGGTCCCACCAGTTCGGATTGCGGATGACCTCGGCGCGATAGAATGACGGGCAAAGCACCGCGGCATGCGCGACCTCGCCGCACAGCCCGCAGCCGACGCAGCTTTCGATTACGGTAGTCACCGGCTCGGTGCGCAATGGATCGGGATTGGGTTTCACCGTCAGCGACGGGCAGCCCGACAGCCGGATGCAGGAATGGTCGCCGGTGCAGATGGCGTCATCGACGCCGAACTTCACCCGCGTGACGCGTTCGCCGCGCTTGAGCTTATCGGCATCCTCCGCCCGCACCCGGCGCTGGCGCATCAGCTGGCATTCGCCGTCGGCGATGATCACCTTGAGGCCGCGCTCGGCGGTGCGCATCGCCTCCTTCAGCGTCTTGACCATGTTGGCGACGCCGTAGGTCCGCACCGTGCGCAGCCATTTGACGCCGAACGAGCGCAGCGTCTGCTCGATGGTCATGCCGGTCGGCGTGCCGCTGCGGTTGCCGGCGCTCGACGGCAGATACTGCTGGCCGGTGGCCGAGGCGTAGCCGTTCTGCATCACGATGAGGACGCCGTCGCCCTTGTTGAACATGTTGGAGGCGACGCCGGTGATCAGCCCGTTGTGCCAGAAGCCGCCGTCGCCCATCACCGCAATGGGGCGGCGTTCCATGTTGGGCGTGACGGCGGCGGCGCTTGCCAGCGACATGCCGTAGCCGAGAATCGAATTGCCGAGCGAGAACGGCGCGAAGGTCGCAAACGAATGGCAGCCGATGTCGGCCGAGATGTGGGTGGGTCCAAGCTCGCGCTGCATCAGCTTGATGGCGGCGAACACCGGACGCTCGGGACAGCCGGTGCAGAAATTCGGCGGCCGGGGCGGCACGTCGCCGACCGCCGCCATCGCGGGCGTTCTGTGGGAGAGCATCTGCTTCGCGCGCGCCGCGATCGCGTCGGCGTCGATGCCGGCGGGACGCGTTTCGGCAACGAAGGCCGCGAGCCCCTTGATCAGCGGCTCGGACTGGTATTCGCCGGTCGCCGGCAGGCAGTCCTTGCCGAGCACGCGCGTCTGGAGGTCGGCGCGGCGCAATTCGACATTGATCTTGTCCTCGATATAGGCGGGCGAGCCTTCCTCGACGACGAGCACGGCGCGCTTGTTGGCGCAGAAGCCGCGAACTTCGTCGGGCACCAGCGGATAGACCACGTTGAGCACCAGCATCGGCACGCGCGATGCGCCGTAGAGATCGGCGAGCCCGAGCCGCGAGAGCGCGCGCAGCACGCTGTTGGTGAGCCCGCCCATGACGATGATGCCGATCTCGTCGAGGTCGCCGGGGATCAGCTCATTGAGCCTGCGTTCGCGGATGAAAGCCTGCGCGGCCGGCATCCGCTCTTCGATCTTGAGCCGCTCCTGCGAGAAGGTCACCGGCGGATGGGCGAGCCTGCCGTAGTCGAAGCGCGGCGGACCCGCGAGCTTGTGCTGGCCCGAATTGATTCCGCGCCGGTTATTCTTGGCCTGTGAACGCACCGGTGACGTGACAGGCGCGGATACGAAGCTCCAGCATCACCGGCGCGTGGCTCGCTTCCGAAAGTTCGAATCCTTGCTCGACCATGCGCACGATGGTCGGCAGGTCAGGGCGGGGGTCGAGCAGCCACATCGAGGACTTCATCGCATAGGCATACGAGCGTTCCTGGATCACGCTCGCGCCCTCGCCGTAGTCCTCGCCGAGAATGATCATGGCGCCGCCGACCACGCCCGGCGAGGCGAGGTTGGACAGTGCGTCTGCCGCCACGTTGGTGCCGACGATCGATTTCCAGGTCACCGCACCGCGCAGCGGATAGTTGATCGAGGCGCCGAGCATGGCGGCTGCGGAGGCCTCGTTGGTGCAGGTCTCCAGATGCACGCCGAGATCGCCGATGATGTCCTCGGCATCGACCAGCACGTCGAGCAGGTGCGAAACCGGCGCGCCTTGATAGCCGCCGACGTAGCTCACGCCCGACTGCAGCAGCGCCTTGGTGACCGCGAGGATACCTTCGCCATGGAAGGTCTCGCCGTCGCCGAGCTTGAGCGCCTGCACCTCTTTCTTGAACGAGCGTTCCATCGCCGGGCCCCGGATCCGAACCGGTTATATCGGTTCCAATCGGGATTACATCTATAACGGTGTCAGCCTGAAAGCTACGGTCGCCAGTACGGTGTCATTCCGGGGCCGGCCGAAGGCCGGAACCCGGAATCTGGTAAACTTTGATCGCTGGATTCCAGGTTCGGCGCTACGCGCCGCCCCGGAATGACCGGCGAAAGCATGTCGCTCAGAACATCCCGTTATTGTTGGCGGACTTCTCCGGGATCGGCTGCACCGCGTCCCAATGTTCGACCACCTTGCCGTTTTCGAGCCGGAAGATGTCGATGATGGCATTGCCGCGCGTGCCCGGTTCGCGCACCGCATGGACATGCACGATGACGTAGTCGCCGTCGGCGAAGATGCGCTTGATTTCGCTCTTGTTGTTCGGAAACTTCGCTTTGAGGAAGTTGATGAAGCCCTTCAGGCCTTCCGGCCCGTCGGCCGCGCCCGGATTGTGCTGGATGTATTTCGGGCCGAGATATTTCGAGGCCTCCGCGAAATCCTTTTTGTTGAGCGCAGCTTCATACAGCGCGGCCACGGTCTTCTTGTTCTGCTCCATTTGCGCGGCGTCGGCGGCGCGCGCCGCCGGGGCCATCGCGAAAGCAGCGATCAAGGTCAGGCAGGCGATTGCGAGGGTAAATCGAGAGGTCGGATGAGAGGTCAAACGAGACATTGGGCTCCTCCTTGGGTGCGACGATCGTGGTCACATCTTTGACGGCAACCACAGTGCGATGATCGGGAAAACGATCAGGATAATGAGCCGGATGATGTCCGTGATGATGAACGGCAGCACCCCGTAGAAGATGGTCGATATCTTAACGTCCTCCACCACGCTTTTTATCACGAATATGTTCATGCCGACCGGCGGATGAATGAGCCCGAGCTCGACGGTCATCACGATGATGACGCCGAACCAGATCGGGTCGAAGCCGAGGTCCTTGATCACCGGGAAGATGATCGGCACCGTGAGGATGATCATGGCGAGCGCGTCCATGAGGCATCCGAGCACCAGATAGAGGATCATGATCAGCGTCAGCACGCCGTAGCGGCCGACGCCGAGTTCGGTCAGGAACGTCGTCACCTTCTGCGGCGTCTGCGTCACGGTGAGGAAATAGCCGAACAGGATCGCGCCGATCAGCACGGTGAAGACCGCCGCGGTGGTGCGGGTCGCTTCGAGCAGCGAGCGGCGGGTGTCGGCGCGCGACAGTTTTCCACGCGCCACGCCGATGATGAAGGCGCCGGCCGCGCCGCAGCCCGCCGCCTCGGTGGCGGTGAAAATGCCGCCGTAGATGCCGCCGATCACGAACGCGAACAGCAACAGCGTCGCCCAGATGTCCTTGAGCGCGTCGAGCCGCTCCGGCCAGGTTGCGCGTTTGCCGGCCGGCAGATAGCCGGGCCGCAGATGGCCGATCAGCGTGATGGTGGCCGCGTACATGGAAAGCGCCAGCGCTCCCGGCAGAATCCCCGCGATGAACAGCTTGCCGACGTCCTGCTCGGTGATCAGGCCGTAGACGGCAAACACGGTTGACGGCGGGATCATGATGCCGAGGGTGCCGCCGGCGGCGATCACGCCGGTCGCGAACGATTGCGGATAATTGAACCGCAACATCTCCGGATAAGCGACGCGCGAGAATGTCGCCGCGGTCGCGACCGACGAGCCGCAGATCGCCGCAAAGCCGCCACAGGCCGCAATGGTGGCGATGCCGAGGCCGCCGCGCAGATGACCGAGGAAAGCGTTCGCGCCGCGGAACAATTCGCGGCTCATACCGGAGGTGGTGGCGAACGAGCCCATCAGCAGGAACATCGGCACGACGGCGAAATTGAAATCGGTCACCGTCCGCATCGAAGTCTGGCCGACCATCTTGAGCGCCGGCCCGCCGCCCACGATGTAGCCGAAGCCCGTGACGCCCACGAGTCCCATCGCCATGCCGACCGGCACGCGCAGCAGCATCAGCACGAACAGTGAGACAAATCCGATCACGGCTACAAGGTCGTCACTCATCGTGGCTCATTCCACCGGCTTGATCTGGTACTGGCCGCCCAGCAATTCAGGATGGAAGATCAGCCGGTAGGTCCGCACGGCGATCAGCAGGACCGCCGCCGCATCGCCCAGCCAGGCGAGAAGGAAGAAGGGCCACGTCGGCAGACGGAGATCGAAGGTCAGGACGTGGTCGTTATAGGTCACGAGGACCTTGTCGAGCAGCGTGTAGGTCTGCACGGTTACGACGAACAGCAGCACCAGTGTGGCGAACACGTCCATGATGCGCTGAAGCCTAGGGCGAACATTGACGTAAAGCAGATCGACCGTGATGTGCATTCCCCGATAGCTCGTCGCCGCGATGCCCCAGAAGATCAGGATGCCGAGCAGGAGCCGGCCGAAATCGTAACTGTCTGGAATCGAGACGCTGAAGAAATAGCGCAGCAGCACCGAGATGAACGTGTCGGTGGCGACCAGCCCGACGAAGAACGCGGCGATCAGCTCGATGCCATCGATGAAGCGATCCATCGGGTTGCGCACGAGCAGGTTGGCACCCAGAGCAACGTCAAGCGGCACGTGTTCCTGTTCCGCCATGGTTGATCCGTCGGTTCGCCCGGTACGGCCCATCTGTCGCCCGCTGCGCGGGATGTTGTGGCCGCTTCGTTCTCGTTCGCAGAAACGGCGGCGAGAGCTTCGCCGCCGCCGGTGTCAACTCGCCAAGCAGACCCGGCCGTCAGACAACCGGGCCGCCGCCGCGTTCGTCAGTACGACGCCTTGTATTGGGTGAGCGTCTGATTGAGATCCTTCATGATCGCATCGGGATCGCCACCCGCTTTGCGGACGTTGTCCGCCCATTGCTTGTGCAAGGGCTCGGCCGACTTCTTCCACTCGGCGAGTTGCGCGGGCGTGATCTGGTAGACTTCGTGGCCCGGCATGGCCTTCACCTTGGCGAGGCCGGCACGTTCGAATTCCGCCCATGGATCGGCGAACTTGCCGGCCCATTCGGTCGTGCAGTGGTCGTCGATCACCTTCTTCTGCGCCGGCGACATCGCATTGTAGGTCTTCGGGCTCATCAGCCACTGGAACGTGACGGTGTGGAGCGGCGCGTCCATGTGATACTTCGTGACCTTGTCGACGCCGAGCAGCGGCACGGAGCCCCACGGGAAGGTCACGGCTTCCGCCACGCCCTTCTCCAGCACGTCGCGCACCTCTGTGGCGCTGGCCTGGACGTTGGTGCCGCCGAGCAGCGTCACCCAGGCCGCAACCGTGCCTTGTGACGGACGGACCTTCATGCCCTTGATGTCGGACGGCACCACGATCTTCTTCTTGCTGGAATGCCAGGTCAGCGGATCAAGGATGAAGGAGAAGCAATACTTCACGTCCTTCATCTCGGTCGCGGCATATTTCCGGTACCAGGCATCGATCGCACGGATGCCGCCTTTGGCGTCGCCGACGAGGAACGGCAGTTCGCCGGCCGCAATGATCGGAAAGCGGCCTGGCTGATAGCCTGGATTGACGTAGACGAAATCGGCAATGCCGTCGCGCGCCATGTCGTAGTGGTCGAACGCCTTGCCGAGCTGTTGCGACGGATAAATCTTGAATTTGATCGTGCCGTTCGACGCTTTCTCGACCGAAGCGCCCCATTCCTGCATCGCTTTTTGCAGCGGATGCGTCGGCGGCACCCAATGCGAAAGCTTGAGGTTGATGGTCTTATCCTGGGCGAGCGCTGCGGGCGCCGCGAACAGGACCGCAAGGCTCGCCGACGCGAGCAGCGTTACGATGGGATGCTTGACGATGGGATGCTTGGCGTGACGCGACTGCATCTTTCTCCTCCGTGTTTTCTGTCGGCTGATGAGCAGCCTTTGAATCCATTCAGCCCCAAGTTGAGGGCCCTGTAAAGTGACGTTGCTGGCGTTCAGCGCCACATAACCTGACCGCGTCACCGCGCCGCGCGAGTGGCAATTCGCCCAATTTGTGAGCGTATGCGTTGGCTTCTGTTGCTGGAAATCGCGTTACTGGCATCGGGCGCCGAATTGGTCTATGCGGGCGCACTGCCGGAGAGTGGGCAGGTGCGTGGGACGAGACGGAACAGACGTTGTGAACGAAAAGAAGTCCAGAGATTCCGCGGCGTCAACGAACCCGGCCTCCCTGCACAAGAAGATGCTGCAACTGCTGAGCAGCCTCTGGGTAACGCGGGCGGTCGGAACCTTCGCGCGCCTCGGTCTTGCGGACGTTATGGCGAAAGGCGTCGAAGACCACGCGGCGATCGCGGCGGCGCGCGGCCTTGTGCCGGACCGGGTCTACCGGCTGCTGCGCGCGCTTTCGACCGTAGGGGTGGTGAGCGAGCCTGAGCGCGGCCGTTTTGTGCTGACGCCGCTCGGACACCTGCTGAGCACGGATTCGCCCGATACCACCCGAACGACGGCGATCTACCTCAACGATTATTTCGCCGACATGTGGATGCATCTTGATGATGCGCTTGCCGGCAAGGTGACCGGCTTCCAGGCCCTCAAGGGTCAGCCTTTCTTCGACTGGCTCGGCGAACACCCGGACGAAGCTCAACGCTTCAACCGCATGATGTTCGAGGTGCATGGGCCGGAGACGCCGGCGATCGTCGCCGCCTATGATTTCTCGCGCTTCGAGCACATCGTCGACATCGGCGGCGGCAACGGCGCGCTGCTCTCCGCAATCCTCGCCGCCTATCCGGGCCGGCGCGCGACGCTGTTCGATATGGCGGAAGCCATCGCGGCCGCCAAGCGCGGCGAGGGCGGACCGCTTCCGGACGTGACGTTCGTTGCGGGCGACGTGTTCGCGACCGCACCCGCGGGCGGCGATGCCTACCTGATCCGCCACCTGCTGCACGACTATGAGGATGACGAGTGCCTGCGCATTCTCGGTCACGTCCGACGCGCCATGCGTCCCGATGCGCGCGTGCTCGTGCTTGAAGCGCCGCTGCCGTCCGATGACAGCCCCGGTCCAGGACGGTGGCTCGACCTGCAGGTGATGGTGTTGTGTGGCGGCCGCGAGCGCACCGTCGAGGAATACGGCCGCCTGTTCGATCAGGCCGGGTTGCGCCTGTCCGGCACGATTCCGACCCGCCATCCGGCCATGACCGTGGTGGAAGCGGTCGCCGCGGACGCGCCCCGTGGCTGAAACCGCGCACGGCGGGGCTGATGTGATCCGGCGGCGGCATGTCATTTATGTCGAGGGCTACGATCCGCAGGGCGCCAAGGGCTACTACCGGATGTTCGAGCGCGGGTTCGCGCGCTTTCTGAAGATCTGGCCGCTCGGCGCGCAGCTTGGCCCGCTCGAATTGGAATCGCAGGACTTTGCGCGCTGGAACATCGAGGCGGCCGGACCGAACTGGCAGGTCGCGACCCGCTACGACTTTCTCCGCCAGGAACACATCATCCGCGCCAACATGGGCGAACCGCTGTGGCGGCAGATTCCCAGCGCATTGAACTGGGCGTTCGATTACGTCGTCAGCGGTGCGATCTTTCGCGTGTTGCGCGCATCAGGATATTTCGGCGCGGTCCTGCTCTATTTCCAGAGCATGCTGCTGCTCTGGCTCGGCGCGTCGCTCGCAGGCGGATGGCTGATCGCGCACCTCGCGGTCCGCTATGGCGGCCTGCCACTGTTGGTCGCCGTCGTTCTCGGGCTTGCCGGCGCGATCGCGATCCTGGTGCTGCTGCGCCGGCTGGCGGATCGCTGGTTCGTCGTTCAGATCAACAATCACTGGCCGCATCTGTGTGCCTTCGCACGCGGTGAGCCGACCTGTTTCGATCCGCCGGTCGAAGCTTGTGCGCAGCGGCTTCTCGCCGCGGTGTCCGCCAACGACGCCGACGAGATCGTCGTGATCGGCCACAGCGGTGGCGGCGCGCTCGCGCCGGCCGTGGTGGTGCGCGCCCTCGAACTCGATCCCGACGTCGGCCGCCGCGGGCCGCCGGTCGTGCTGTTGACGCTCGGCTCGATTGCGCCTGGCGCGGCGCTGCACCCGCGTGCCGAAAAGCTGCGCGCGCTGTTCGCGCGTCTCGCGGTCGAACCGTCGGTGCGCTGGATTGACTGCCAGACGCGACTCGACGTGATGAACTTTTGGGACTTCGACCCGGTCGAGGGGATCGGCGTGCAGGTAGGGCCGCAGCGCTGCAATCCGTCGGTCTGGAACCTGCGTCTGCGCGACATGCTGGCTGACGAATTCGTCAACCGCAATCGCATCAATTTCTTTCGCCTGCACTACCAGTTCATCATGGCGAACGATCATCGCGCCGCTTACGACTATTTCATGCTGGTCTGCGGCCCGCTGCCGGTCGCGACCTGGGCGGCACAGAAGGGCGTGGCACTGGCGAGGTTCGGGGAGGACGCGAGTTCTTGTGATGGATCGTGGGCCGACCGCCCCGGCGACAAACTGAGGTCGCTACCCCGCGGACAGACGTTCGATCACCTCGCGCGGCAGCGGTGAACTCTTCATGCCCTGCGCGGTGTTTGCGTCGCCGCGCACCCACACCCGGGTCTCGACGCCTTCGACAGCGAGCTTGCCGGCCTTCGTGAGATGGTGGCGCACGTCAAAGCTCGATCTGCGGATTTCCGTGACGGTTGTTTCGATCGTCACGTCATCGCCGAACCTGGTTGGAACGATGAACTTCGCGTGGGTCTTGACCAGCGGGTGACCGCCGAAGTCGTAGGCCTTGAGGTATTGGTGCTTGGTCATGCCGAGCGCGCGCTCGATCAACGCCGAGGTCGAAGCATCGAAGAACGCGAGATAGCGCGGGTAGTAGACGATGCCGGCCGGATCGCAGTCGCCCCATTCGATGCGGACGAAGCGCGTGTTGACAAGCATTCTCTCGAAGTCCCCGGCTTGGTTTCAGCGCGGCGCCATCCGCAACGCGCCGTCGATGCGGATCACCTCGCCGTTGATGTAGGTGTTCTCGATGATGTGGCGCACCAGCGCGGCGAACTGGCTTGGCCGGCCGAGCAGCTTCGGGAACGGTACCGACGCGGCGAGACTTTTCTGCGCTTCCTCGGGCAGCGCGAACAGCATCGGCGTATGGAAAATGCCCGGCGCGATGGCGTTGACGCGGATGCCGAACTGCGCGAATTCGCGCGCCGCCGGCATCACTAGCGCGGCGACGCCGCCCTTCGACGACGCGTACGCGGCCTGGCCGATCTGGCCCTCAAAGGCCGCAACCGACGCGGTCGAGACGATCACGCCGCGCTCGCCATCGGCGAGCGGCGTCAGGCTCTGCATATCGGCGGCGACAAGCCGCATCATGTTGAAGGTGCCGATCAGGTTGATGTTGATGACGCGGGCAAAGTCTTCGAGCGGCTGCGGGCCGTCGCGCCCGACGATGCGTTTCGCCGGGCCGATGCCGGCGCAGTTGATGAGAATACGTGGCACGCCGTGCTTGTCGCGTGCTTCGGCAAGCGCGGCGGTGGCCTCCTCGGAACTGGTGACATCGCAGCGGATCGCGATCCCGCCGATCTTCTCCGCGACCGAGCGCGCGCCGTCGAGATTGACGTCGAGGCATGCGATCTTGGCGCCGGCCTTGGCGAGCATCGCGGCGGTCTCGGCGCCGAGGCCCGAAGCGCCGCCGGTGACGATCGCGGCGTGACCTGTGATGTCCATGGAGGAATGGTCCGAAATCGAGGATGGTTTGGGCGAGTGTATTACACGGCTGCTGTTCTGGAAACAAACCAGCGCGTTTGCACGGTCACGCCGTCCGCGCGTCCGTGTTCTCGATCACCATCGCGATCCCCTGGCCGCCGCCGATGCAGGCCGACGCGATGCCGTAGCGTGTGCCCGAACGCTTGAGCTCGCGCGCCAGCGTGATCGCGAGCCGCACGCCGGTTGCTCCCAAAGGATGCCCGATCGCGATGGCGCCGCCGTTGACGTTGAGTTTGGCCTCGTCGATGCCAAGCTCGCGCGCGCAGGCCATCACCTGCGCGCCAAACGCCTCATTGATCTCGAACCGGTCGATGTCGGAAAGTTTCAGCCCGGCGCGCTCAAGCACAGTGCGGATCGCCGGCACCGGGCCGATGCCCATGATCTCCGGCGGCACGCCGATGACGGCACCTGCGACTACACGTGCGAGCGGCGCCTTGCCCGATGTCTTGACGTAGCCGGAGGAGGCGACCAGCGCCGCGGCCGCGCCATCGACGATGGCGGACGAATTGCCGCCGGTCTGCACGCCGCCGAACGCCGGACGGATTTTCTCCAGGGTCTCGATCGGGGAGGGGCGGATATGGGTGTCGGCCGAGAGTTCTTTCTCGCCTTTGAGCTTGAGCCCGCGCGGCTTGTAGTTCGCAAGTTCGAAGCTCTCGTTCGTGACGGGCGCGATCTCGCCGGCGAGGAAGCCCGATTTCTGCGCCGCGATCGCGCGCGCGAAGCTCTGCACCGCGTAGGCGTCCACCTCCGGCCGGGTGATCTGGTACTGCCGCGCGAGATTTTCCGCCGTGTCGCCCATGTTGACGCTGGCCGAGGGGTCCATCAGCGCTTCCCAGAGGAAATCCTTGAATTCGACCTGACCCAGGCGGAAGCCGCCGCGATGCGTGTAGGCGCAGATCGGGTTGCGGCTCATGGATTCGGTGCCGACGCAAAGCGCGACGTCGGCACGCTGCTGCGACACCGCGTCCGATGCCTTCATGATGATCTCGATGCCGGTGCCGCACACCCTCTGCACCATCTCGGCCGGCACTTCGATCGGCACGCCGGAATAGAGCCCGACGTGGCGCGGCAGCACGAACGCATCGAAGCTCGCCTGCGCCATGTTGCCGGTGATCACCATGCCGACGTCCTGCGGCTTCACGCCCGACCGGGCGAAGACCTCGCGTGCCGCCTTGATGCCGAGGTCGGTCGGCGAGACGTTGGCGAGCGCGCCGTTATAGTCGGCAAACGGGGTGCGTACGCCGTCGAGCAGCCAGGCGTCCGGGAAACTGATGGCAATGCCGGTCATGATTGCTCTCTAATTGGAACGACGATCGTGAACTGAAGATCGTGAATTGAGGTGAAGGTCGTGCCGCATCTTACCCTCCCCCCGCGCAGCGGTGGGGAGAGTCGGCGAGCGGAGCGAGCCGGGGTGGGGGGCTCTCGTTGATCGCGCACCAGCCAAGAGGCGCCCCCCACCCGCGACCCCTCCCCACCGCTCGCAAGCGCGCGGGGGGAGGGGAGCCGACGGCCGGTGTTTCTGTAGAGAGTTCATGAGCGCGGATCGAGCGTCACGACGCGCGGGGAGGGCGGGTTGGCGTAAAGCTCCTCGACCAGATTGGCGCGGTGACGCAGCACCATGCGCTGGTTGAGCGAGCCCTTGTCGGTGATCTCGCCGACATCGAGCGATGGCGGCTCGGTCAGCAGATGCGCGCGGCAGACGCGATTGGAACTGCCGGTTGCCTGCCGGGCAAACGCATTGAGCCGATCGCGCATCTCGGCCATCACGTCCGGTTGATAGAGCACGTCGTTCAAGGGCACGTCAGCGGGCAGATCGGGCGTGAGCTTTCGGCAGGCGGCGGCGTCCGGGACGATCAGGATGCCGATGTCGTCGCGGTCGGCGCCCGCGATCACGACGTCCTTCGCGTAGGGCGCAAAATGCTCGACCAGTCGCGCCCGCAGCGGCCCGACGCTGACCCACGTGCCGGTCGCCAGCTTGAAGTCTTCCGCGGTCCGCCCGTCGAACAGGAGGCCGTGCCCGGGATTGGCCGGGTCCTCGAACTTGAGCGCATCGCCGAGGCGGTAGAAGCCCTCTTCGTCGAACGCGTTCGCCGTCAATTCGGGCTGGCGCCAGTAGCCGGGCGTGATGTGTGGCCCGCGCACGCGCGCATCGAGCTTGCCTTCCATCGGCACCAGCTTGAGTTCGGAGCCGGGCGGCGGCAAGCCCATATTGGTGGAATTGACGCTCTCCCACACCCGCGCCATGGCGAACGGCGCGGTTTCGGTCGAGCCGAGCCCGGTCAAAAACAGAATGCGTTCGCCGCAGGTCTTGATCGCCGAGTTCCTTCATCTCGTCGAACACCGGCTGCGAGAGCGCCGCGCCCGCGAACCAGAGCACCTTGAGCCGGCTGAAGAAGTTGCGGCGCAGTTCGGCGTCGGCGCGGAAATAGGGGATCAGCGCCTCGTAGCCCCTGGGCACCGTGAAATACCAGGTCGGTGCGATCTCACGCAGGTTCCTGACCGTGGTTTCGATCAGGCCGGGCAGCGGCTTGCCCTCGTCGATATACATCGTGCCGCCATTCATCAGCACGAGGCCGACGTCGTGATTGCCGCCGGCGGTGTGGTGCCACGGCGCCCAGTCGACGACCACGGGCGGCTCGTCCTGGAAGAACGCGAGCGAGGTGTGCAGCATCACCTGGTTCGAGCACCACATGCGCTGGGTGTTGATCACGCCCTTGGGCATTCCGGTCGAGCCCGACGTGAACAGGATCTTCGCAATGGTGTCCGGCCCGACCGCGGCATGGGCGGCGTCCGACGCCGGGTCAACCGCCGTGCCGAGAAGATCGGAGAACAGCGTCATCGGCCGGCTGGCAGAGGGATTGCGCGTCGTCACGACTTCAAGCGCGGGTGATACCGCCGCATCGATCGCGCGCGAAAAGACTTCGCCGTCGGAAGCGAACACGAGGCCGGGCGTGAGCAGGTCGAGAATGTGCTTGAGCTTGCCGAAGTCCGTCGAAACGAGCGAGTACGGCGGCGAGATCGGCGCGTACGGGATGCCGATATATATCGCGGCGAGCCCCAGGAGCGCGTGCTCGATGTCGTTGCCGGAGAGAATGACGATCGGCCGTTCGGGGGACAACTCGCGGCGCAGCAGCGCGGTGGCGATCCGGCGGACGTGGTCCAGCGTTTCGGCGTAGCTGACGCGGCGCCAGTCGCCGCCGGCGTCGCGCTGCGCCATGAAGGTGCGGTCGGGCGCGACGCTCGCCCAGTGTTCCAATCGCTCGGTCAGCTTGTCCGGGTAGGGCGCAAGCGCATGCGGCGAGCGCACGTAGATGGTGCCGTCCGGCCGGTGGTCGAACAGCGCGTCGCGCGGACCGAGCCGGACCGGCCGCACCGGTGCGGCGTCCTTGGGGCGCAAGTCTGTCAGCGGGACTCGTCATGTTTGCGTCGATCGGCTCAGCTTTTGTTATGCACGGTCTTTGGTGCACGCTTCTCCAGAAACGCCTGTAAGCCGCGCCTTGGCCTCGTCGTCGCCCTGCGCGATCGAGGCGATCAGCGCCTCGGTGAGATAGCCGCTGGCGCGGTCCTGCTCGGCGATCCGCGGCAAGACGTGCATGACGGCGAAATTGGTCATCGGCGTGTTGCCGGCGATGCGCTTGGCAAGTTCGATACCCTTGGCGAGCCCGGCGCCCGGCGCCACCAGATAGTGCGAGAGGCCGAGCGCCTGGCCTTCCTCGGCGCCATAGGTACGGCCGGTCAGCATCATCTCCATCATCCGCGACACGCCGATCAGCCGCGGCACGCGCACCGAGCCGCCGCCGCCGACGAAGATCCCGCGCGTGCCTTCCGGCAGCGCGTAGTAGGTCGAAGTCTCCGCCACTCGGACGTGGCTCGCCGCGGCGAGTTCAAGCCCGCCGCCGACCACTGCGCCATGCAGCACGGCCACGACCGGCACCTTGCCGAACTCGATGCGGTCGAAGGCGCGGTGCCAGGAGCGCGAGTGCGCGATGCCTTGCGCGACGTTGCGCTCGGTGAGTTCGCTCAGATCAAGCCCGGCGGAGAAATGCTCGCCCTCGGCATTGAGTACGACCGCCTTGACGGCCACCGGCAACGCATCGAAGAACGCCTCGATCGCAAAGACCGTAGGATCGTCGAGCGCATTGCGCTTTTCCGCGCGGGTCAAAGTCAAAATAGCGATGTCGTCGCGGCGCTCGGCTCTGAGCGTCCGCGGCAGTTCGATGTCGAAGCCGTCAGCCGGCTGGGCGGTGCTCACGGCTCACCCTCATGTTGCAGCGCAATTCACGGGCCGGTTCGGTGACATTTCCGCGTACGGTGGTCAAGCGGCGCACCGTCGTGACCGTTGTGTCCGTCATCGGCCGCTATTTGACCCTGCGGGAGCACCCTCGTAAATAGGCCCCGGCATAGATCGGATCATCGGGCAAGTTCATATGTCGCGTTTTCTCTCGCTCGCGCAGGCGGTGGAAGAGACCATCCGGGACGGCGATGTCGTCGCGGCAGAAGGGTTCACCCATCTGATCCCCCATGCCGCCGGACACGAGATCATTCGCCAGAAGCGGCGGCATCTGACGCTGATCCGCATGACGCCCGACCTGATCTACGATCAGATGATCGGCATGGGCTGCGCCGACAAGCTCATCTTCTCCTGGGTGGGCAATCCGGGCGTCGGTTCGCTGCACCGCTTCCGCGATGCCTACGAGAATGCTTGGCCGTGCCCGATCGCGATCGAAGAGCATTCCCACGCCGCGATGGCCAACGCCTATGAGGCGGGCGCGGCGGGGCTGCCCTGCGCGATCTTCCGCGGTTATCTCGGGGTCGATCTGCCGAAGGTCAATCCGAACATCAGGCGCATCACCTGCCCGTTCACCGGCGAGCAGCTTGCGGCGGTGCCGGCGATCCGGCCGGATGTTGCGGTGGTGCACGCGCTCAAGGCCGACCGCGCCGGCAATGTGCTGATCGAGGGCATCGTCGGCGTGCAGAAGGAAGCGGTACTGGCGTCGAAGCGGCTCGCTGGTGACGGTCGAGGAGATCGTCGACGAGTTTGGCCCGCGCAGCCCCAATGCGGTGATCCTGCCGCACTGGACCGTCGGCGCCATCGCGTGCGTGCCGGGCGGCGCGCATCCCTCCTACGCGCACGGCTACTACGCGCGCGACAATGCGTTCTATCTCGCTTGGGACAAGATCGCCCGCGACCGCGAGACTTTCCTCGCGTGGATGAAGACCAACGTCTTGGAACAGGGGCCGGAGGCGTTCGCGAAATACGCGCGTAAGCACAAGGTGGCGGCGGAGTAGTAAGATGTCGATGAATGCGTCGCCGATTGGCTCACCGTGCTCCGGTCTCTCGCTCCCTCTCCCCGCTTGCGGGGAGAGGGTTGGGGTGAGGGGCCTTCGTGGACTTGCAGGGAGTCCCCCTCACCCGGATCGCGCAGTCGCGCGATCCGACCTCTCCCCGCAAGCGGGGAGAGGTGACGATGTGGCCCCATGGTGCTTTCATGGTTGAGATGACCTACACCGCGAACGAAATGATGGTGGTGGCGGCAGCGCGGGCGTTGCGCAACACCGACATCTGCTTCGTCGGCATCGGCATGCCGTCGGCGGCGTGCAACCTCGCGAGGCTCACGCATGCGCCAGACATCACCTTGATCTACGAGTCGGGCACGATCGGTACCAGGCCGGACGTGCTGCCGCTGTCGATCGGCGACGGCGAACTGTGCGACACCGCGCTCACCACCGTCCCGGTGCCGGAGATGTTCCGCTACTGGCTGCAGGGCGGCCGTATCACGGTAGGTTTCCTCGGCGGCGCGCAGATCGACCGCTTCGCCAATCTCAACACCACCGTCGTCGGCCCTTACGCCAAGCCGAAGACCCGGCTCCCGGGCGGCGGCGGCGCGCCAGAGATCGCGGTCGCCTGCGGCGAGATTTTCATCATCATGCGCCAGGCGCCGCGCAGCTTCGTCAACAAGCTCGACTTCTTCACCTCGTTCGGACACGGCGAAGGCGGCGACGAACGCACCCGCCTCGGCGTCAAGACCAAAGGGCCGACCAGGCTCGTGACCGATTTCGCGGTCTACGAGCCCGATCCTGCAGACCAAGGAAATGTCGGTCGTCTCCATCCATCCCGGCGTCACGCGCGAGCAGATCCAGGCGAACTGCGGCTGGCCGGTGCGCTACGCCACCGATGTGGTCGAGACGCCGCCGCCGACCGCTAACGAACTTGCAGTTCTGCGCGAGCTTTACGCCCGCACCGCCCGCGCCCATGGCGAAGCGGCGTGAGGAATGAGTCATGAGATGCAGGATCGCGCCACAGCTTACCCTCCCCCCGCGACAAGCGCGTTTAGGCGCGTCTTCGACGCGCTATGGCGGTGAGGAGGGTCGACGCCGAAGGCGTCGGGGTGGGGGGTGTTGCGATTGCGGAAGCGCCCCCCACCCCCGACCCCTCCCCACCGCTTCGCGGGGGGAGGGGAGCGCACCACCGCGCCATGAACTCTGAGGAAAAAAGAGACATGACCGAACTTCGTGACGTCTTCATCTGCGATGCGGCCCGTACGCCGATCGGCCGCTATGGCGGCGCGCTCGCCAAGGTGCGCACCGACGATCTCGCCGCGGTGCCGATCAAGGCCCTGCTTGCCCGGCATCCGAATGTCGATTGGGCGGCGCTCGATGAAGTCGTGTTCGGCTGCGCTAATCAGGCGGGCGAGGACAACCGCAACGTCGCCCGCATGGCGCTGCTGCTCGCGGGGCTGCCCGACAGCGTACCGGGCCTGACGGTAAACCGGCTCTGCGCCTCCGGGCTCAACGCGGTAGGCGACGCCGCGCGCGCAATCCGCACCGGCGAGACCGATTTTGTCATCGCGGGCGGCGTCGAATCCATGACGCGTGCACCGCTCGTCATGGGCAAGGCGCAGGAGGCGTTCCAGCGCTCGGCCGAAATCTTCGACACCACGCTCGGCTGGCGCTTCATCAATCCGCTGATGAAGCAGCAATACGGCGTCGATGCGATGGCGGAAACCGGCGAGAATGTCGCGGAGGAATATCAGGTCTCGCGCGCCGACCAGGATGCCTTTGCGCTGCGCTCGCAGCAGCGCGCCGGCAGGGCGATTGCGTCGGGCTACTTCGCGGAGGAGATCGTCCCTGTCGAAGTGCCGGGCGGCAGGGCCGGGCCGGTCAAGGTCGACAAGGACGAGCACCCGCGGCCCGAGACGACGCTCGAAGGGCTGACCAAGCTCAAGCCGTTCGCCCGCAGCCCCGGCACGGTGACGGCGGGCAACGCCTCCGGCGTCAATGACGGTGCGGCCGCGATGATCCTCGCCTCGGCCGACGCGGCGGCAAAGAAGCATGGCCTCACGCCGCGTGCCCGCATTCTCGGCATGGCGTCGGCCGCGGTGCCGCCGCGGGTGATGGGCATCGGCCCGGTGCCATCGACCCGCAAGCTGATGGCGAAGCTCGGCATCAAGATCGGCGATTTCGACCTGATTGAGCTCAACGAAGCGTTCGCCTCGCAAGGGCTTGCCTGCCTGCGGCAACTCGGCGTCCCGGACGATGCCGAGCACGTCAATCCGCATGGCGGCGCGATCGCGCTCGGCCATCCGCTCGGCATGTCCGGCGCCCGGCTCGCGCTCACCGCCGTCCACGGCCTGGAAAAGCGTGGCGGCCGGCGCGCGCTCGCGACCATGTGCGTCGGCGTCGGCCAGGGCGTCTCGCTGGCGATCGAGCGGGTGTGACAGGATCCTTATGCAACTATTTTGATGGTGAGCACTTGAGCCAACTAGATCATTTGCCTGAATTGGATATTCAGATTGGTGCAATGCCGTCAGATGTTGATGGTGCCCTACGCTACTCTTGGCGAGTCACAATGAAGGGCCGCGATGCGGAAGGATTGCGCTTACTAGGTTATCGCGCATGGGGGATCATAGTTGAAAATCGCAATCAATTGAAGGTTTTGTACGAGAATGAACCGCAGGTACACGACGAGAGGCGCCCCGTTGGACCACGATGATTCAACTGCCGGCCTGACATTAGACGGAAAATCGATCCTTGGCGAGACGGGTGTTGAAAGGCTGCAAAGCAAGCGGCTACTCTCATTTTGAGCACAGATTCCTTGATGCGTGAGAGACCGACTGAAGGAGACACCTCGCGTGCCCATGAGTCCCGGCTACATCCCGTTTCATCCCAACCCGTCGAAGCCGACGTACAAGCCGCCGGCGGGGGCGGTCTGCGCGCATTGCCACGTGTTCGGCCCGGAGGCGGAGTTTCCGTTTTCGCCGAAGCGCAAATACACGCCGTGCGACGCGCCGAAGGAGAAATTGTTTGCGCTGCGCGACTATCTGGGCCTCGACAAGAACGTCATCGTACAGGCGACCTGTCATGACACCGACAACCGGGCGCTGGTCGACGCGCTCGAAAGCGCGAACGGCCGTGCCAAGGGGGTTGCGTTCGTCGACGAAAGCTTCACCGACGACGACCTCAAGGCGCTCGACCGTTCCGGCGTCAAGGGCGTGCGCTTCAACTTCATCAAGCGGCTGGTCGAACTCGACGCCCAAGGATGTGATGCAGCGCATCGCTACCCGCATCGCCGGGCTCGGCTGGCACATCGTGGTCTATTTCGAGCACGCCGACCTCGACGAGATGGGGCCGTTCCTGAAATCGCTGCCGACCACGCTGGTGTTCGATCACATGGCCTGTCCCGAATGTCCGCGAGGGCGTCGACGGCAAGCACTTCCAGAACTGGCTGAAGGCGCTCGATCGCGAACAAGAACTGGATCACCAAGGTGACCTGTCCCGAGCGGTTCACCGTCGCCGGGCCGCCCTATGACGACGTGGTGCCGTTTGCGCGCGCCATCGTCGAGCGGTTTCCGGACCGGGTGATCTGGGGCACCGACTGGCCGCATCCCAACATGCCGAAGGAGGCGCCGGACGACGGTGTCCTGGTCGACATGATCCCGAAGATCGCGCCCACCGCCGCGCAGCAGCAGGCGCTCCTCGTCGACAATCCGATGCGGCTCTACTGGAGCTGGACATATCGGACACTCGACATGGCGCTCCCTCTAGGGGGAGGAGCGCAGCGAGATCGTCGCGCCATTGTTAGCAACGCCACCTTCCGTACGAGCGAATGCGAATGGTATTGGATACTAAAAGCGCGCCACCCGAAAGCGGGCAAATCCTTGCGGCGAATAGCGGCGATGCGGCCGCTGGTTCATGCCGGGGCGCGGTGATAGTTTGCCGCCGCATAATGCTTTCACGATGGAGTATGCCGGCATGCGACCTGCCAGGATTACGTTGACCTTCGCCGTCCTTGCGGCGCTCGCGTTGCTGCCCGCGGCCGCGATGGCGCAGTCGACCTACCCGAACCGCGTCGTGCGGATCGTCGTGCCGTTCCCGGCCGGCGGTGCGACCGACGTCTTTGCCCGCCATTATGCGCAGCACATGTCGGTGCTGCTCGGCCAGCAGTTCATCGTGGAGAACAAGTCCGGCGCGGCCGGCGCCATCGGTGCGCTCGAAGTCGCCCGCTCCGAGCCGAACGGCTACACGCTGCTGTTCGCCACGGCGTCGATCTATGCGCTCTACAATTCGATGTCGAAAAATCCGAAGTTCGACACCCTGAAAGACTTCGTACCGATCGCCGACCTGGGCGCTTCGCCCGTGACGTTCGACGCGCATCCCTCAAGGCCCGGGGATTTCAAGACCATCATCGCCTATGCCAAGGCCAATCCCGGCAAGCTGCAATACGGCTCGCCCGGTACCGGGACCTTCCTGCATCTGGCGGCTGAGCGGCTCAAGCGCGAGATGGGCGGCGTCGACATCACGCACATTCCCTATCGCGGTGGCGGCCCTTCGATGGCCGATCTGGTGGCGGGGCAGATTCCGCTGGCGGTCGATGCGGTCAGTACCTCGCTGCAAAACCATCGCAGCGGCCGGGTGCGCATTCTCGCGGTGGCGTCCGCGAAGCGCTCGCCGCTGTTGCCCGAGATTCCGACCTTCGACGAGGCGCTCGGCACCAAGGGCTTCGTCGCGACGCTGTGGAACGCGGTCGCTGCCCCGGCTGCCACCCCGGCCGATGTGGTGGAGAAACTGCATCAGGCGACGAATCAGGTGCTGGCCGACAAGTCGTTTGCCGAACAGATGCTCAAGATCGGCATCGAGACATCGGCGCCCACGACGCTTCAAGCGACGCGCGATTTCATCGCCAAGGAGCGGGCGCGCTGGAAGCCGGTGATCGAGGCCGCCGGAGTCAGTTCGGACTGAGCCGGCCACTCCGGGTTTCACTTGCGCGCGGTCGACGCGCACTACGTTCACCGCACCTTGATCTTGGCGTCGGCGACGACCTTGGCATTGGTCGCGGCATCCTCGCGCATCAGGGTGGCGAGTTCCTCGACCGTTCCGCCCTTGACCTCGAACGTCTGCGACTCCAGCCGCTGCTGAACCTTGGGATCGCGCAGGATCTTGTTGATCTCGGTGTTGAGACGCGCCACCACGTCGGGCGGCGTGCCGCCGGTGGTGAGGACCGCAAACCACGATGTCACCGCCGGCATGTTGGTGACGCCGAGTTCGTGCAGCGTCGGTATCTCGGGAAGATATTTGGTACGCTTCGCGTCGGTGAGGGCGATCCCGTAAAGCTTCTTGTCCTTGACGAACTGCAAGACGCCATTCAGCGGCGCCATGCCGACCTGAATCTGGCCGGCGACGAGGTCGGTGATGGCCGGCGCAATCCCGCGATAAGGCACGTGCACGAGCGGAATATTGGCCGCGCGCGCGAGCAGTTCGCCGGCGAGGTGCGGTGGCGAGGCAATGCCGGGCGAGTTGAAATTCACGCCGTTCTTCGCATTCTTTGCGTATGCGATGAATTGCTTGAAGTCGCGCACCGGGAGCGAGGGATGCACCGTGAGCAAGGTCGGGGTGCCGCCAAGCTCGATGATGGGCGCGAAATTCTTGAAGATGTCGAACGGCAGGCTTGGGAGTATGGCCGGCAAGGTCACGAAGGTGTTGGAAATGATCACCAGCGTGCTGCCATCGGGCGGCGCACGCGCCACGATATCCTCACCAATGACACCGGATGCGCCGGGGCGGTTCTCCACCACGACGGTCGTGCCCAAAGCCGGACCGAGTTCGTTGCTGACCGTGCGGGCGAGGAAGTCGAGCGTGCCGCCCGCCGGGAACGGCACGATGAAGCGCATCTGCTTGTTCGCGAATGGCGAAGGCGCTTGGGCGAAAGCCGGAAAGGCCATTAGCACAAACAGGCGGCAAACAGAACGCGCTTCAACGGCATGGTGTCTCCGTCGGTTTCAAATGGGCTGCATCAACCGGCGATGGGCGGCGCGGTGCCCTCGACCTGCACCCGGAAGCCGGATCGCACGTTTGGCCAATAATCCCAGATCGCCTTGTGATGCGAGCAGCGGTTGTCCCAGAACGCGATCGAATGCGGCGCCCAGCGGAAGCGGGTAGTCCACTCCGCCTTGTCACAGTGATCGATCAGGAATTGCAGAACGCGCTGACCCTCGAGCCGCGGAAGCTCGTTGATGTGCGACGTGAAGTCCTGGTTGATGAAGATCACCTTCTTGCCGGTCACCGGATGGCGGGTGATGACCGGATGGACCGAGACGGGCGTACCGGGCCCGAAGATCCGCGTGCCGTCGTGCGTGGCGGTCAGCCCCGTGAGATATTTCTTCATCCCTTCCGAAAGCGCATCGTAAGCCGCATACATGCTGGCGAACATGGTGTCGCCGCCGCCGTCCGGCGGGACCGTATGGTTGTAGAGCATGCTGCCGAGCGGCGGCATCGGCGCGCACGACTGGTCGCTGTGGAAGTTCTCGCCAGAAATCTGCTTCGAGGTCTCGTCGTAGTGAAACCGGCGCACGGCGTCGTTGTCGGTCGGCTTGCTGATGGTCGATTTGCCGACGTGCTTGCCGAGCGGGCCGAAATAGCCGGCGAGGCGGATCTGATCCTCGAAGCTGATCTTCTGGTCGCGGAAGAAAATTACGAGGTAGCGCGCGAAGGCGTCGTGCAGCTCCGCCACCTGCTTGTTGCTGAGCGGCCGGGTGAGGTCGATGCTGCCGATCTCGGCGCCGATGTGGGGGCTTGTCGGCGTGACCGAGATCGTTTCGTAGTTCACCGACTGCGGAATGGACGCGATCTTGGCAATCTGGGGCAGGTGGGCGGTACCGCTCATGGTGGCAGCCTTCTCTCAGGTGACGCGCGCAGCCTGACTGGCCGCCTGCGTCGCATGTCGCTTCGATGACTAAAGCACAGCGGCCTCCTGCCCGTCGACAACGTGCGGGGTGGTGCCCCGGCGGTTCGGGAGGGTCGCCGGCCGGCCGGTCTACCTCGGACCAATTCCAATGGCGGCGCGCGGGGCCGTGCCCGGAGCGGCGATTTCGTTGCAAAGCGCGGCCAAGCTATATATGTCAGGCCGAAATCGACGCCGCAGCGGCGTTGGCGGCGTAGCCGCCCTCCCAGGGAGACCCTGCCATGGCCCGCAAGGAGCAGGCATACGACGACATTCCCGGCACCTTCGTGTTCGACGCCGAGCGCTCGCGCGAAGGCTACGGCATCAACATGTTCTGCATGTCGCTGATGAAGGACGAGAACCGCAAGGCCTTCAAGGCCGACGAGGCCGGTTACCTCAAGCGTTTCCACCTCACGCCGGCGCAGGAGGAGGCCATCCTCAAGCGCGACTACAACCGCATGCTGGAACTCGGCGGCAACATCTATTTCACCGCCAAACTGGGCGCGACCGACGGGCATTCGTTTCAGCACCTCGCGGCGGTGATGACCGGCTCGACGCAACCGGATTACGCCGCGATGATGCTCGCCGGGGGCCGCTCGGTCGAAGGCAACCGTTCGCGGACAGGCAAGGTCAAACCCGCGATGCTCGTGGCCGAGACCAAGGCGAAGGCCAGGGCCGCAGCCAAGACGACCGCCAAGACCAAGGCGAAGCTGGTCCCCAAGACGAAAGCAAAGTCCAAGCCGAAATCGACATCGAAAACCAAATCCTCAGCCAGACGGAAGTGACATCGTGGCCAAGATCATCGCAGGCATCGGATCGTCGCACGTTCCCGCGATTGGCGCGGCGCTCGACAACAACAAGACCGAGGAGCCTTACTGGAAGCGGGTGTTCTCGGGCTTCGAGAAATCCCAGGAATGGCTGCGGGAGCTTAAGCCCGACGTTGCCATCGTGGTCTATAACGACCACGCTTCGGCGTTCTCGGTCGACCTGATTCCGACTTTCGCGCTCGGTTGTGCGGCGGAATTTCCGCCGGCCGACGAGGGCTGGGGGCCGCGCCCGGTGCCGGTGGTCAAGGGCGATCCGGCGCTTGCCGCCCATATCGCCCAGTCGGTCATCCTCGACGAGTTCGACCTTACCATCGTCAACAAGATGGAGGTCGACCACGGGCTCACCGTCCCGCTCAATCTGCTGTGCGGCAAGCTCTCGCCCGATCAGGAGTGGCCGTTCAAGGTCATCCCGCTGGCCGTCAATGTCGTAATGTATCCGCCGCCGACCGGGCACCGCTGCTACATGCTCGGCAAGGCGATCAAGAAGGCGGTCGAATCCTATCCGGAAGACCTCAGGGTCGTGATCTTTGGCACCGGCGGGCTGTCGCACCAGATCAGCGGTCCGCGCGCCGGCCTGATCAACAGCAAGTGGGACAAGGCCTTCCTCGACAATCTCAGCAAGGACCCGATCAAGCTCACCAAGATTCCGCATCTCGACTACATGCGCGAGGCCGGCGCCGAGGGCATCGAGATGGTGATGTGGCTGATCATGCGCGGTGCGCTCGGCGACAAGGTCGACGAAGTCTACCGGTTCTACACCGTGCCGGCCTCGAACACCGCCGTCGGCCATATCATCCTGGAAAGCAAGGGCAGGGGCGCCGCGGCAAGGGCAAGCGGCCCGCCGCAGCAAGATCAAGCGCGCTGCCGCGGCCCGAAAGATCGAGCGCGTGCGGAGTTAGACGCGTGCCGATGCGTGTGCCGCGCTGAGGCGGTGGCCGCTGCTCCGGTTACCGCTCCCGCTTCCGGGCGAAGGTCGACCGCAGAGCGCGGTTCGCGCTGAGACCATCGACTATTCGTCGTCGTTCAGCTAGTCGCCAGAATGAGGAATTCCCATGAAAATCTGCGTCGCCGGCCAGGGCGCTTTCGGACAAAAACATCTCGACGCCTTGAAGCGCATCGACGGCGTTGAAGTCACCTCGCTGGTGGGCGGCAATCAGGACTCCACCGCCGAGATCGCCAAGAAGTACGGCATTCCGCACTACACCGGCGAGCTGTCGGAAGGCATCAAGCGCGCCGACGCGGTGATCCTGACCACGCCGACCAAGATGCACTTCCGTCAGGGCGAGCAGGTGATGCGCGCCGGCAAGCACGTGCTGGTCGAAATTCCGGTGACCGACTCGGTCGAGGACGCCGAAAATCTGGTGAAGATCGCCAAGGAGACCGGCGTCATCGCGATGGGCGGCCACGTCCGCCGCTTCAATCCGAGCCACCAGTACATCCACAAGAAGATCGAGAAGGGCGAACTGAAGATCCAGCAGATGGATGTGCAGACCTATTTCTTCCGCCGCAAGAACATCAACGCCGCCGGCAACCCGCGCAGCTGGACCGATCACCTGCTCTGGCACCATGCCGCCCACACCATCGACCTGTTCCAGTACCAGTGCGGGCGAGACCATCTCGGACTGCTACGCCGTGCAGGGGCCGATCCATCCCGAACTGAATATCGCGATGGACATGGGCATCGTCGCCAGGGTGCCGTCGGGTGCGATTCTGACGCTGTCGCTGTCCTTCAATAACGACGGGCCGCTCGGCTCGTTCTTCCGCTACATCTGCGACAACGGCACCTACAAGGCGTTTTACGACGACCTCTCAGACGGCAAGGACAACAAGATCGACGTGTCGAAGGTCGACGTCTCGATGGACGGCATCGAGCTCGAGGATCGCGAGTTCATCGCCGCCATCAGGGAGAAGCGGGAGCCGAACGGCAGCCTGGCGCAGGTGTTGCCCTGCATGCATGTGCTCGGCAAGCTGGAAAAGATCATCGACCCGCAGCGCAAGGCGCACGCGTAAGCGACCGGCGCCAGCGCCGTCGCACCTCCGCACAGCCTCCCGCGATGGGATCAATCCCACGGCGGAATGGGGCCTTGCCCGTTCGCGGCCGCGCCGCCGATGCAGTTCGCGCGTTGCCTTCGCGCTCCAGCATTTCTGGACGAAGCCGTTTCCACTTTGCCTGAAAACGCTCTAAAAGAGCGTGCGCGCGAAGGTACCTCCGTGCGAAGGGTACCGCTTATCGGAGCAGGGAGATTCGTCGATGATGAGGTCCAAGCCGCCATTCCGCGCCGATCATGTCGGCAGCTTTCTGCGCCCCGCGGCACTCAAGGACGCGCGCGCCAAGCGTGAGAAGGGCGAGATCACGGCCGCCCAGTTGAAGGACGTCGAGGACCGCGAGATCGAGAAGATCATCAAGAAGCAGGAGGAGATCGGGCTGCAGCTTGCGACCGACGGCGAATTCCGCCGCTCGTGGTGGCACTTCGATTTCCTCGGCATGCTCGACGGTGTCGATCTGTTCGAATCAGATTCAGGCATCCAGTTTCGCGGCGTGCAGACCAAGGCGCAGAGCCTGCGCATCAACGGCAAGCTCGGCTTCTCCAACCACCCGATGCTGGAGCACTTCAAGTTTCTCAAGGCGCACACCAAGGTGATGCCGAAGATGACCATTCCGGCGCCGCCGGTGCTGCACTTCCGGCTCACCAAGGACGGCATCGACAAAAGCGTCTATCCCGACATCGACGGCTTCTTCCACGATCTCGGCCAGGCCTATAAGCAGGCCATCAAGGGCTTCTATGATGCCGGCTGCCGTTATCTGCAGTTCGACGACACCGTGTGGGCCTACCTCTGCTCGCAGGAAGAGTTGCGCAAGGCGCGCGAGCGCATGTCCAATGTCGACCAGTTGCAGTCGATCTACGCCGGCGTGATCAACGCCGCGCTCGAAGGCAAGCCCGCCGACATGACCATCACCACGCATGTCTGCCGCGGCAATTTCCGTTCGACCTGGATTTCCGAAGGCGGCTACGAGCCGGTGGCGGAGACCATGCTCGGCAAGGTCAATTACGATGGCTATTTCCTCGAATACGATACCGAGCGCGCCGGCGGCTTCGAGCCGCTGCGGTTCCTGCCGAAGGGCAACAAGATCGTCGTGCTCGGGCTCGTTACGTCAAAGAGCGGCACGCTCGAGAAGAAGGACGACGTCAAGCGGCGCATCGACGAGGCGGCGAAATTCGCGCCGCTCGAGCAGTTCTGCCTGTCGCCGCAATGCGGCTTCGCGTCGACCGAGGAAGGCAACGTGCTGGCCGAGGAAGAGCAGTGGGCGAAGCTGCGCATGATCATCGAACTCGCCAACGAGGTCTGGGGCTGAGGAGCTTGCCATAGTTTCGGTGTCGTCCCCGCGAAAGCGGGGAGCCAGGCTACTCCGAATTACTGGATGCCCGCTTTCGCGGGCATGACAACCGAGACATTGCGGCAAGCGAAACGACGGAAAGCTATTCATGCAACGCACCAAGCCGCCGTTCCGCGCCGACCATGTCGGCAGCCTGTTGCGTCCCGCGGCGCTCAAGGAGGCGCGATCGAAGCACGCCAAGGGTGAGATGACCGCGGCGGCGCTCAAGGAGATCGAGGATCGCGAGATCGAGAAGGTCATCAAGAAGCAGGAGGAGGTCGGGCTCAAGCTCGCGACCGACGGTGAATTCCGCCGCTCCTGGTGGCAATTCGATTTCTTCAAGGGCCTCGATGGCGCCGAGCTTTATTCGACCGGCCAGGGCATCAAGTTTGCCGGCGTCGAGACCAAGGCGGAGAGCGTCCGCGTCACCGGCAAGATCGGCTTTACCAGCCATCCCCACATCGAGCATTTCCGCTTCGTCAAGGACCACACCAAGGTCGCGCCGAAGATGACCATCCCGGCGCCCTCGACGTTCCATTTCCGCCAGGGCCGCCACTCGATCAGCCGCGAGGTCTATCCCGACCTCGACGGCTATTTCCACGATGTCGCCCAGGCCTACCGCAAGGCGATCCGCGCGTTCTACGACGCCGGCTGCCGCTACCTGCAACTCGACGATACCGCCTGGTCGATGATCTGCGATCCGAAGGAGCAGGAGGGCTCGCGCACGCGCGGCGACGATCCGGACAGCCTGCCGGAGAAATATATGCGCATGACCAACGAGGCGCTGGCCGGCCGACCGGCCGATATGGTCGTGACCATGCACTCCTGCCGCGGCAACTTCCGCTCCACCTTCATCGCCAGCGGCGGCTATGAGCACGTGGCGGAACGCCTGCTCGGCGGTGTGGCGATCGACGGCTATTTCTTGGAATACGATTCCGACCGGGCAGGTGGATTCGAGCCGCTGCGATTCGTTCCCAAGGGCAACAAGCAGGTCGTGCTGGGGCTCGTCACGTCGAAGAGCGGAAAGCTCGAAAACAAGGACGACATCAAGCGGCGGATCGACGAGGCGACCAAATATGTCGCACTCGATCAGCTATGCCTTTCGCCACAATGCGGCTTTGCCTCGACCGAAGAAGGCAATATCCTGGCTGAAGACGAGCAATGGGCGAAGCTCCGCATGATCGTCGAACTCGCCGACGAAGTGTGGGGCCGGGCTTGATTGCCGCGCGTCGATCAGGCGCGTTGAAGGGATCAGAAAGAATCCCGATTTCGAACGAATAATTTCGCTAAACCGGAGGAAACCATGCTCCCACGAGTGAACTACCGAGGCCTCGCCGCCTCGCTCCTGGCTGCGGCCGCAGTGGCCGTCTGCCTGACGCCGGCCCAGGCGCAGACGCCGTCCGGCCAGCCGATCACCATCGGCTTCGGTATGGCGCTGACCGGCCCGCTCGCCGCCAACGGTAAGCAGGCACTGCTCGGCATGCAGATCTGGGCCGACGAGATCAACGCCAAGGGCGGGCTTCTCGGGCGTCCCGTCAAGCTCATCCACTACGATGACCAGTCGAATCCGTCGACGGTGCCGGGCATCTACACAAAGCTGCTCAACGTCGACAAGGTCGATCTCGTGCTCAGCGGTTATGCGACCAACATGGTCGCGCCCGCGATGCCGATCGTGATGCAGAAGGGCAAGACCTTCATCAGCCTGTTCGCGCTCGATGTGAACGCCGAGTTCAAATATCCGAAATATTTCTCGGTGCTGCCGACCGGACCGCATCCCAAGGAGTCATTTACGGAAGGATTCTTCCAGACCGCCGCGGCGCAAAATCCGAAGCCGACCACCATCGCGCTGGCGGCCGAGGATGCCGAGTTCTCCCGCAACGCCTGCGACGGCGCGCGTGCCAACGCCAAGACTTTCGGCCTCAAGATCGTCTACGACAAGTCGTATCCGCCGAACACCACCGACTACACGCCGATCGTACGCGCAATCCAGGCGGTGAATGCGGATCTGGTCATCATCTGCTCTTATCCGCTCAGCTCTGTCGGCATAGTGCTGGCCGCGAACGAGATCGGCTTGAAGCCCAAGATGTTCGGCGGCGCCATGGTCGGCCTGCAGGCGACGGTGTTCAAGAACAAGCTCGGACCCAAGCTCAATGGCATCGTCAACTATGAAACCTGGGTGCCGTCGGAAAAGATGATGGCGCCGGCCGCCGGCTTTTTCAAAACATACCAGGCCCGTGCCGGCAAGGAAGGCGTCGATCCGCTCGGCTACTATCTCGGCGGCTGGGGCTACGCCTATATCAGCGTGCTGGGCGACGCGGTCAACGGAGCGAAGAGCCTCGACGATAACAAGATCGCCGACTACATCCGCAAGACCCACTTCAAGACCATCATGGGCGACTGGAGCTACGGTCCCAACGGCGAATGGACCAAGTCGGGCATGATGCAGGTGCAGTATCACGGCATCAAGGAAGGCGCCGGCCTCGAGACCTGGAAAGGCATGAGCTATCAGACGGTCCTCACGCCGCCGGAGCAGAAGACCGGTAGCGTGATCTATCCGTACGAGAAGGCGAAGTAGACACCGTGTCCCGGACGCGGTGCAGCGCGGGCACGACGTGCGAGTGCTGCGCCGCTGATCCGGGACCGCCATGGCTGCCGGGTTTTCGACGGTCCCGGGTCTGCAGCGCGTCATTGCATGCCGCGCTTCGCCCGGGACGGGCTCTCGGTGCAGAGGATGAATAGTACGCCCATGCTGCTTCCTACCTGCCTGGTCGGTTCCTATCCGCAGCCTGACTGGCTAATCGACCGGCAGCGCTTGTCGAAGATCGTGCCGCGCGTGCGCATGCACGATCTGTGGCAGGTCGATCCCGAATTCCTCGAGGAGGCACAGGACGACGCGACCGTGCTCGCCATCCGCGATCAGGAGCGCGCCGGTCTCGACATCATCACCGACGGCGAGCAGCGCCGTGAAAGCTATTCCAACCGTTTTGCGACCGCGCTCGAGGGCCTCGACCTTGAGAATCCCGGCAAGATTCCCGCCCGCAGCGGCGGCATCGCCACCGTACCGCGCGTGGTGGGCAAGATCAGACGCAAGCACCCGGTGGAGGTGCGTGACGTGGAATTCCTGCGCGCCCACACCGACCGGCCGATCAAGATCACGGTGCCGGGACCGTTCACGATGTCGGTGCAGTGCCAGGACGATTTCTACGGCGACGAAGAAAAGCTCGCGATGGATTACGCGGCGGCCGTCAACGCCGAGATCAAGGACCTGTTCCGCGCCGGGGCCGATATCGTGCAGATCGACGAGCCGTGGATGGAGTCGCGCTGGGAGAAGGCCAGGCGGTTCGGCATCAAGGCGCTCGACCGCGCGCTTGACGGCGTCAAAGGGACGACCGCGACGCACATCTGTTTCGGCTACGCCGCCGTCGTCCTGGACAAGCCCCCCGGCTACCATTTCCTGCCGGAATTCGAGCAATCGGCGGTGGCTCAGGTGTCGATCGAGGCCGCCCAGCCCAAGCTCGACCTTTCGGTGTTGAGACAATTGCGATCAAAAACGATCATCGTCGGGGTGATCGACCTGTCGGACAAAGCCGTCGAGACGCCCGAGACCGTGGCGGACCGCATTCGCCAGGCGCTGCCCCATGTGGCGGCTGAACGTATCGTCGTGGCGCCCGATTGCGGGCTGAAATATCTTCCGCGCGAGGTCGCGTTCGGGAAGATGCGCGCCATGGTGGAAGGTGCCAAAATCGTGCGACAGGAGATCGCGCAGCGCGCGGTCATGACGAACTGACTGAGGAGCGAACCATGCCCTATGTGACCGAACAGAATCTCACCGACGTTGCACTGGAACGCTGGAGTGACATCCCGGATCCCCGACTGCGCCAGGTCATGCAGTCGCTCATCAAGCACCTGCACGGCTTTGTGCGCGACATCGAGCCGACGCAGGCGGAGTGGGCAACGGCGATCGACTGGCTCACCCGCGCCGGCCAGATGTGCTCGCAGAAGCGCCAGGAGTTCATCCTGACCTCCGACGTGCTCGGCGTCAGCATGCTGGTCGACGCCATCAATCATCGCCGGCCGAGTGAAGCGACGCCCTCGACCGTCGAGGGGCCGTTCCACGTGCCGAACGCGCCGCCGATTGCGGATGGCGGCAACATGGCGGAAGGCGCACCGGGCATTCCGTGCTTCGTCACCGGCACGGTGCGCGCCATCGATGGCGAGCCGGTCGGCGGTGCGGTGCTCGATCTCTGGCAGACCGACGGCGAGGGCCTCTATGAGGACCAGCGCGACACCCAGGGGCCGTACATGCGCGGCCTCTACCGCTCGCAGCCGGACGGTTCGTACGCGATCCGCACCGTGGCGCCGATCGCCTACACCATCCCGATGGACGGCACGGTTGGCGAATTGATGAATCGGACCAACATCAGCCACATGCGGCCGGCGCACATCCATTTCGCCATCGAGGCGCCCGGCTATCACGGCTGCGTCACCCATCTGTTCCAGAAAGGCGACGAGTTCATCGAAACCGACGTGGTCTATGGCGTGAAGGAGCCGCTGATCGTCGAATTCGTGAAGAAGCCGCCCGGCAAGACGCCGACCGGCGAGACGGTGACGACGCCGTTCTACGAGGTGAGATACGACTTCGTGCTGCAACGCCAGGCGGCGGCGCTGGCGGCCGCGGAGTAGCCTCGCTTCGCGCGCGAGCTAACGCAGGGCAAGGCGCAGCAAGCAGGGGCAGGGAGTAGGGCAGGTGCGCGCCGCATCTTACCCTCCCCCCGCCACAAGCGTGTTTACGCGCGTCTTCGACGCACTATGGCGGTGGGGAGGGTCGACGCCGAAGGCGTCGGGTGGGGCTTCTTTTCGCATTTCCGGGCTCTCGCCACAGCCCCCCACCCCCGACCCCTCCCCACCACTTCGCTTCGCTCCGTGGGAGGAGGGGAGCGGCGAGACCGCCTTCGCAACAGAGACTGCCTTTCACGGATCGACCAACCTCATGCAAAGAACCACGCCGCCGTTCCGCGCCGATCATGTCGGCAGCCTGCTGCGACCTGCCGCGCTGAAGGAGGCGCGCGCCAAGCGCGAGCGCGGCGAGATCGATGCGGCTGAACTCAAGGCGGTGGAAGATCGCGAGATCGCGAACGCCATCAGGAAACAGGAAGAGATCGGCCTCAGGTCGATCACCGACGGCGAATTCCGCCGTGCGTTCTGGAACTACGACTTCCTCGGCAAGCTCGATGGCGTCGAGGCGTATCTCGGCGAGCGCAAGATCGCATTCCAGGGCCGGCAGCCCCGGCCCATGATGCTCCGCGTCGTCGGCAAGCTCGGCGACTATCGCCCACATCCGATGATCGAGCATTTCAAGTTCGTCGCCGCCCACACCCGCGCGACCCCGAAGATCACGATCCCGTCGCCGTCGTCGCTGCATTTCCGCTATGGCCGCGACGCGGTGCCGGAAAACATCTACCCGTCGATGGACGACTTCTACCGCGATCTCGGCGAAAGCTATCGCAAGGCGGTGCGGGCGTTTGCCGATGCGGGGTGCCGCTATCTGCAGCTCGACGAGGTCAACTTCACTTATCTTTGCGATCCGAAGCTGCGCGATTTGGTGACGGCGCGCGGCGAGAATCCGGACGAACTGCCGCACGTCTACGCCCGCATGATCAACACGGCGATCGCCGATGCGCCGGCCGATATGGCGACCGCGATGCACCTCTGCCGCGGCAATTTCCAGTCGACCTTCGTGGCCTCGGGTGGCTACGAGCCGGTGGCCGAGATCCTGTTCAATGAGATCAAGATCGGCGCCTACTTCATGGAATACGACAGCGATCGTGCCGGCAGCTTCGAGCCGCTGCGGTTCGTGCCGAAGGGCAAGACGGTGGTGCTCGGGCTCGTGACGTCGAAGAGCGGGAAGCTGGAATCGAAGGACGAACTCAAGCGCCGGATCGACGAGGCGGCGAAATTCGTTGCGCTCGATCAGCTTTGCTTGTCGCCGCAATGCGGGTTCGCCTCCACCGAGGAGGGCAACCTGCTCACCGAAGACGAGCAGTGGGCGAAGCTTGCCCGCGTCGTCGAAGTGGCGCAGGAGGTTTGGGGATAGTCGGCGGTCGTGCGAGCCTTACCCTCCTCCCGCGAGCATAGCGAGCGGTGGGGAGGGTCGCGAGCGAAGCGAGCGGGGTGGGGGGCCTATCGCATCGTTGAAACAAGTCCCCCCACCCCCAACCCCTCCCCACCACTCCGCTTCGCTGCGCGGGGGGAGGGGAGCCGCGACGCCGGTCGCAGGCGAGGACACGTAAGGAGGAAACAAAATGCAACGCACCAAGCCGCCGTTCCGCGCCGACCATGTCGGCAGCCTGCTGCGCCCGGCCTCCGTCAAAGCGGCGCGCGAGAAACGCGCCAAGGGCGAGATCACGCCGGCCGAACTCAGGGCGGTCGAGGATCGCGAGATCGAACGCGTCATCAAGAAGCAGGAGGAGGTCGGCCTGCACGGCATCACCGACGGCGAATTCCGCCGCTCGTGGTGGCACCTCGATTTCCTCTGGGGGCTCGACGGTTTCGAACGCTATGAGATGGCCCAGGGTGTTTCGTTCGCCGGCGTGCAGACGCGGGCTGAGGGCGCCCGCGTCGTCGGCAAGGTCGGCTTCTCCCACCATCCGATGATCGAGCATTTCAAGTTCGTTGCCGCGCACACCAAGCAGACGCCGAAGATCACCATCCCGGCGCCGTCGGCGGCCTACGGCCGGCGTGGCCGCGATGCGGTCGACCAGAAAGTCTATCCCGACATCGAGGAATTCTTCCACGACCTCGGCGCCGCCTACCGCAAGGCGGTGCGCGCTTTCGCCGACGCCGGCTGCCGCTACCTGCAGCTCGACGAGGTCTACATCGCGATGCTGTGCGACCCGGAGTACCGCAAGAGCCAGAGCGGGAAGGGCGACGATCCGCAGAAGCTCGCCGAGCTTTACGGCGACCTGATCAACACCGCGATGTCCGATATTCCCTCCGACATGACCATCACGATGCATCTCTGCCGCGGCAACTACCGTTCGACCTATATGGGCTCGGGCGGCTACGATCCCGTCGCCGAGGTGTTGTTCGACCGCATCAAGGTGCACGGCTACTTCATGGAGTACGATACCGACCGCGCCGGCGACTTTCAGCCGCTCAAGCATATGCACAAGGGCCAGACCGCCGTGCTCGGCATCGTCACCACGAAGACCGGCGCGCTGGAAAGCAAGGACGAGCTCAAGCGCCGGATCGACGAGGCGGCAAAGTTCGCGAGCCTCGACCAGCTCTGCCTCTCCGGCCAGTGCGGCTTCGCCTCGACCGAAGAGGGCAACACGCTGACCGAGGACGAGCAGTGGGCGAAGCTTTCCCGTATCGTCGAGGTAGCGGACGAGGTCTGGGGCTAGCTATGACCTCCAATCGACCTGCCGCGGCACATCCCTCTCCCCGGTTCGTTCCCGCGCATGCGGGAACCCAGGGCCAGCGGCTCCGGATATTTGTGGTTCTGGGTCCCCGCTTCCGCGGGGAGAGCGGAGAGCAGCGAGCCCGTGCGCATCGGCATGAACTTCAATCATGAGGACATTGGCATGACTCAGGAATCGTCGCCGGCAAGGTCGCCATCGTCACCGGCGCGGCGCGCGGCATCGGCCGCGGTGTTGCGCTGCTGATGGCCGAAGAGGGCGCCAAGGTCGTGGTCTGCGACATCGGCGCGAGCCTCGAAGGCGCGGGCGCCGATGCCGGACCGGCGCAGCAGGTGGTCGACGAGATCAAGGCCAAAGGCGGGCAGGCCATCGCCTCGACGCTGTCGATCGCCGAACCGCAGAACGCCGACTTGATCGTCAAGGCCGCGCTCGACGCCTTCGGCCGCGTCGACATCCTGGTCAACAACGCCGGCATCCTGCGCGACCGAATCTTCCACCGCATGAGCTGGTCGGACTGGTCGGACGTGATCAACGTCCATCTTCACGGCTCGTTCAACATGAGCCGGGCCTGCGCGGCGCATTTCCGCGAGCAGCAGTCCGGCGCCTTCGTGCACATGACCTCGACCTCGGCGCTGGTCGGCAATTTCGGCCAGGCCAACTACATGGCGGCGAAGTACGGCATCGTCGGCCTGATGCGCGGCATCGCGCTCGACATGGTGCGCTTCAAGGTGCGCTCGAACGCCATCGCGCCGTTCGCCTGGACCCGCATGATCAATTCGATCCCGGCCGAAACGCCGGAGGAAAAGGCGCGGGTCGAAAAATTCCAGCAGATGACGCCGGAGAAGATCGCCCCGCTGACGGTCTATCTCGCCTCCGACAAGGCCGACGGCATCAGCGGCCAGATTTTTGGCGTGCGCAACAACGAAATTTTCCTGTTCAGCCAGCCGCGCGCCGTGCGCACACTGCACCGTTCGGACGGCTGGACGCCCGAGAAGCTCGACCAGCAGCTCAAGGGCGCGTTCGCGCCGTCATTCACGCCGCTCGAACGTTCGAGCGACGTGTTCTGCTGGGATCCGGTGTGATGCTCGTCCCGCGGCGAACGTGCCTCGATATCGACTCCGTCACCCTGAGGCGCGAGCGAAGCTGCGCCTCGAAGGGCGACGGCCCGGCATTGGAGCCGTCATCGCTTCGCAGGCTGCGACCTGCGTGCGCGCACCTCAGGATGACGGAATAGAGGTCGCCATGCCCATCGTCTACGACAAGCTGCTCGCGCTGAAGATTCCCGATGTCGAGCACAGTTACGGTCCGAAGGACTGCATGCTGTACGCGCTCGGCGTCGGTTTCGGGCTGGACCCGATGGACGAAGATCAGCTCGCCTTCGTCTACGAGAAGCACCTCAAGGTGCTGCCCACCATGGCGGTGGTGATCGGCTATCCGGGCTTCTGGTCGAAGGAACTCGACACCGGCATCGACTGGGTCAAGGTGGTGGCGGGCGAGCATTCGCTCAAGCTGCACCGGCCGCTCAAGCCCGCCGGCACGGTGGTGAGCCACACCCGCGTGGTCGAGATCGTCGACAAGGGGCCCGGCAAGGGTGCGATCGTCTATTCCGAACGCGCCATCGACGACAAGACGTCGGGCGAGCGGCTTGCCACCATCGTGCAGACCACGTTCTGCCGCGGCGATGGCGGCTTCGGCGGACCGCCGCGCGAGCAGTTGCCGGTGCACCCGATCCCCGACCGCGCGCCCGATCTCGTCTGCGACCTGCCGACCCGGCCGGAAACGGCGCTGATCTACCGGCTCAGCGCCGATCCCAATCCGCTGCATGCCGACCCTGCGGTTGCCAAGGCGGCGGGCTTCCCGCGGCCGATCCTGCATGGCCTCGCGACCTATGGGGTGGCGGGCCACGCTATCCTCAAGAGCCTGTGCGGCTACGATCCGGCGCGGCTGACCGCGATTGCCGGAAGGTTCTCCGCGCCGGTGTTCCCGGGGGAAACCATCCGCACCGAGTTATGGCGCGACGGCAACGTGGTCAGCTTCCGCGCCCGCGTGGTCGAGCGCGACGTGATCGCGCTGAACAACGGCCGCGCCGAAATCGTTGTATGATGCACTCGCCGCGAAGGCGGTGTGCTCTCTCCCCCGCTTGCGGGGGAGAGGTGGAGAGGGGGTGAGCTTGCGCGAATCCTCCGATCATGCCCCCTCCCTAACCCTCCCCCGCAAGCGGGGGAGGGGACGCACCGAGTTCGCCGCCCGGGAATAAATTAATGGCAGCCGAAAGCGAGAGTGACTCCGACGAACTGACGCAGATCCGCGCTGCGGTCCGCTCGCTATGCGAAAAATTCCCCGGCGAGTACTGGCGCAAGCTCGACCGCGAGCGCGCCTATCCGGCCGAATTCGTCGCCGCGCTGACCGAGGCGGGATTCCTCGCCGCGCTGATCCCGGAAGAATACGGCGGCTCCGGCCTCACCATGACGGCGGCGGCCGCCATCATGGAGGAAATCCAGGCCGCCGGCTGCAATGGCGCCGGCTGCCACGCGCAGATGTACACCATGGGGACGCTGCTGCGTCACGGCCGGCCGGAGCAGAAGGCGCGCTGGCTGCCGCAGATCGCGTCGGGCGAGTTGCGGCTGCAGGCATTCGGCGTCACCGAGCCGGGTTCGGGCACCGACACGCTGAGCCTGCGCACGACGGCGGTTCGCGAGGGCAACGACCACTACGTCATCAACGGCCAGAAGATCTGGACCTCGCGCGCCGAGTACTCCGACCTGCTGCTGCTGCTGGCGCGCACGACACCACGTGAAGAGGTGAAGAAGCGCACCGACGGGCTGTCGGTATTCCTGGTCGACATGCGGCTCGCGCAGGGCGCCGGCATCAGCATCAATCCGATCCGCACCATGATGAACCACGCCACCACCGAGCTGTTCATCGACGACTTAAGAGTGCCGGCCGACAACCTGATCGGCGAGGAGGGGCAGGGCTTCCGCTACATCCTCTCGGGCATGAACGCCGAGCGGATTCTGATCGCGGCGGAATGCGTCGGCGACGCCAAGTGGTTCATCGCCAAGGCATCATCATATGCAAAGGAGCGCGTGGTGTTCGGCCGGCCGATCGGCCAGAACCAGGGCGTGCAGTTTCCGATCGCACGCGCCTATTCGCAGATGCGCGCCGCCGAACTGATGGTGCGCGAGGCGGCGGCGCGCTACCAGTCCGGGCTTGATTGCGGCGAGCAGGCCAACATGGCGAAGCTTCTCGCCGCCGATGCCTCCTGGGCGGCCGCCGACATGTGCGTGCAGACCCACGGCGGCTTCGGCTTCGCCGAGGAATTCGACATCGAGCGCAAGTTCCGCGAGACGCGGCTCTACCAGACCGCGCCGATCTCGACCAACCTGATCCTGTCGTATCTCGCCGAGCACGTGCTCGGGCTGCCCAGGTCGTATTGATGCGCAGGCGCGTGAACGCTGCTGAGCTAACTTATCGGTGGGGTCACGTACACGATCTCGGGCGGCGTTTTGTAGTGCGCAAGGACCGTACTCAAGTCTCTGTTCGCTTTTGCGCCGACTAGTATGCGGCGTGGGATTGCGAGCCCAGGTTCCCACCCTTCGCCTATGTCGATGTACCGTCTACCTGTGGCCGTCTTCCTGATTTCCTTCTTAGCCCGCATGAGCGAAGCGATATGCGGGACGTTTCTGCCATCGGATGAGATTGCCCTGGATGTCGCTTCGCTCATCCGGGCTACGCCGCTGCTTCGTCATGCAGGCAGTCTTTCGACGGCGACAATGGACCGCTTGACAAAATTCCTATTGTGATTATATTCCGCATCGTCCTGTCCACTGAGGGCGTTTTCATGAGACGTCGTGACAGCGGGATGGGATGCGGTCCCCGCGGGCGTGGCTCGTAACCACGCACTCGGGCTGCTCCGGGCTCCGCCCGCCGGCCACTACGAGCCGGCCGCAAGGAGCTTGCAGGTGAGGGCGCGAATGCCCCGCCGAGCGCGGTCCGGAGCTGAGCCACGGTCGAGGCCGTGGTGAGAACCGCGGTGGAGCGCCGGGAGGCGTGCGCGCCCGTCCATGGCGCGCGCCGCGCCTCAGCGCAGCAGGTGGCGCAAACTGCGTCCACTTGTTTGCGCGGCGCGGAGTTGGATGCGCCTTCCGGCGCTCCGCCCCCTCGCACGGCTCGAAAGAGAGCGAGGGAAATTGCACCGGCCTGCGCACCGCAAGGGCGCGGGACATTCGGTCATGCCGTCAGGGAATCGGCCTTTGACGCGCGGAAATTCCCGGCCGCGGAAATGCCGCTGCAAGCCCCGGTCGAAACAAGATCGACGTCGACACATCCGGAAGCCGAGCCGTTTAGTGCGGGATTCGCTCAGGTTGAATCGCGTCCTCTCCTCCGTTCGTCCCCGCGAAAGCGGGGACCCAGCGCGCGAAACGCACGCAAGAAAGCCTAGGTGCCCGCCTTCGCGCGAACGGAGAGATCGCTTCAATCGGAGCAGATCAGATGCTAGTTCGGACACACCGCGCCGGTCTTCACCCAGGCGTCGGCGAGTGCGCCGGCTTCCTTCTGCGTGCCGGGAGCGGGCTGGCGGCCGAAACCAGGCGCCCAGGCCCAGCCGACCAGCGTGTCGGTGCCGATGTGATGGACGAGATCTTCCAGCGACCGCTTGCCGTTGCGGGCGGGATCCTTGATCTGCGTGCAGATCTCCGCGAGCGTCTTGCCCTCCCACGCCATCTCACGCGGCGCGAGGTGCCACTCCGGGTGGCCGGGCATGCGGCCCGGATCGAAGTTGGCCTGCTGGTGGCAGATCGGACACCGCATCGCTTCAAGGCCGTGGCCGTCGGGACCGCGCGTGACCGGCGGCTGGTGCAGCCGGCCCTGCTCGCCCTGGCGCGGGCGGTCGCCGGCCGGATGGCAGTTCACGCAGCGCGGATGGGTCAGCACCTTGCCGAGTTCGGTGAACAACGCGGCCGACCGTTCCGCCGGATCGGCGATCGCCGCAAAGCTCGCTGGCGGAGCGAGCTTGTCCGGCGCGCCGTCAGATATCGCGTATGCGGCCAGCATGCTCATGAGCAGTGCCGCGATCGTGACAACAATCTTGACTCGCATCTCGGCGATCATCCCGCTCGTGTCCTACCGTAAAGTCACAAGCGCCGAATGCAAAGCTCCGGGTGGATCGCGAGCCGGCAGTCAACGACGAGCCGTCGTTACTTGACCTTCAGCCTGACCGCGGCCTCCTTGCCGCGGTTGACCTCGATCTCGTATTCGATCGCCTGGCCTTCATTGAGGTTGCTCAATCCGGCTTGCTCGACGGCCGAAATATGGACGAAGACGTCCTTGCCGCCGCCGCCCGAAGGTTGGATGAAGCCATAACCCTTAGTCGGATTGAACCACTTGACGGTGCCTGTCGGCATCCCAGCCTCCCTGTACATGACAGATCAGGATAACGCCTGAGCACCATTTTGCCCAGCGGTAACACGGCCCACCGGGTCGTCTTTAATTGGGGGCGCCATCTTGCCGATAGCGGGCCGGACATCGGGTTATCGCTGGGCGCGCCGCCACTCCTTCTGCTCGCGGCGGACGAACTCCGTCGCCCGGGTGGCGGCGGAGGCCAGCCAGTTGGCGTCCCGCCGTTCGAGATCGCGCTGGATGGCCGGCCCGCGGTTGCCCTCGCCGAGGTGAATGGCCGCGACCTCGCGGCCGATCGCCCGGAGATATTTCCGGCTGATCAATTCAAGCGGATGCGATTCGGTATCGAGCTTCCGGTTGTTCGGCGACAGGCGGCGAACCACGGTGTGGCCGTTGAGCGCGAACCACGGATCCGGTGCGCGATAGCGGCCGGTGGCGATCCTGTAGCAGTTCAGCACACGCGAATTGCCGCCATTGGCGAGGGTCCAGGCCGACGGCAGCGCGGCCTTCACCTCGCGCACGACCGGACCACCTTGCCAAAATGCCTTGCCGACCCAGCGCGGCCGGCCCAGGCTTCCGAGGCCGGCGGTCCGCGGATTGAGTTGCATCTTGAGCTTGGGGTCGGGCATCGCGCCGGCAAGCACCTTGACGTAGCCCGATGGCGGCGACCTCTTCGACGGCTTGAGCGAGTCCATCTTGAGCCAGAAATGCGCGCGCTCGAGGTCCGGAACGACGACCAGCCGGCGCAGCCAGGCATAGTCGTGGTCGAGGGTGATCGGCTGTGGGTTGGCCAGCCCGCGCTGATAGCCGCGCAAGATCGCTGCGCTGATGGTTCTCGCGGTGCCGACATGCGGGCAGCCCAGCAAGGCGCTGGTCACGACCCGCAGCAGGTCGAGCGGGTAAGGCATCTCGGCAGCCTCGTCGAAGTCGTTGACGCCCCAGACCAGCCGCCCGTCGTCATCGCGCCAGGTCCCGAAATTCTCCAGATGGAGGTCGCCGACCCCCAGCACGGGCGGTGCCCCCTTGAACTCGGGGCAGATGTCCAGGACGGTCTCGGCCCAGCGCCAGTAGGTCGCGCGCAGAAACGGAAAGGCACTCTCCGCCATCCGCAGATGCTTGGTGCGCAAATCCGGCTCGACAAGGTTCTTGCCTAGTTGAGCGCGCAGCCACTTTTCGTACGCCTTGGCTGATTCAACGATGGTCATCTGGGACGCGGGTTTATTGGTCATCTGAGACACGCTTCCTCCCTTGCCTCTTGTCGGCAAATTGGCCACGCATTGCCTTGAGCCCTCGACGGTCGCGACCGAACGTCCAAGGCTTGATTGCCGTTAAGCTTTCTCCGGCGCGGCACGCTGCACCGCTGGTCCACAGCCAGCACAATCCGGTGCGTTGAAATTCGCCCGCGGACGAAATCTTACCGGATCTCAATCGAAATGCATCGGGGCCGGAATGGCGTGTGGCGATCAGATCGCCGCAACGAGCATCGGCAATCGCCTCCGGCTCCGCTAAGTATCAGGATTTCCTGATGATGTTCGAGAGCCCCGAGCCAATGAGGGCGGGCGGGTCACCGCCGGCTGCTATCGTCCTTAAGAAACCCTGCGCGGCCTCGTGTTCCGGGCCGGTGAACCAAAGCAGCGTCCGGCGCGACTAAGATATGGGCGGGGTTCAGGGCATTCATTCGATCCGCCGCTCGATCTGGGCCACTGATAAGGGTTTGGCTCAGACTGCAACATTCCTGGACCTCTCGGGGCGTGACCGAGAGCTCCGGACAGGGGAGTTTGTGATGCGCAGGACCGTTCAATTGCTTATCGCCGCTGCCGCCGTTCAGGCGCTGGTGATCACCGCAGGACCGACCGCTCAGGCGCGCCAAAGCGGGCTCTCCGGCTACGAGCCCGGCACCATCGTGGTGAAGACCAGCGAACGGCGCCTCTATCTCGTGCTCGGCAACGGCCAGACGAAATCCTACCCGGTCGGCGTCGGCAAGGCCGGCAAGACCTGGTCGGGCGTGAGCTACGTCAACGGCAAGTATCTCCGGCCCGCCTGGTCGCCGCCCGCGGAGATCCGGCATGACAAGCCCAGCCTTCCGGCGGTCATCCCGGGTGGCAGCCCGAAAAATCCGATGGGCGCGGCCGCGATGACGCTGAGCGTCGATCAATACGCCATCCATGGCACCAATCAGCCGGGTTCGATCGGCGGCTTTGTGTCGTATGGCTGCATCCGGATGCACAACAGCGATATCATGGACCTCTATCAGCGCGTGAGTGTCGGCACCAAGGTCGTCGTCATGCGGTAGCGAAGACGCCGGCAGCCTGCGACCGGGCGTCAGTCTTCAGCTCTAATCGGACGAGTGCCGGCCCGGGGAAACCGCGCCGGCACTTTTGTTTTGCGCGCCATATCGTCAGTGCGCCTTGAGCTTCTCCCGCACCAGGGCGATGTGATTGCGCAAGAGATAGAGCATGCTCGCATAGGCGATCGGCATGCGCAGATGGTTGGCCTGTTGTTCGATCTCATTCAGCCGCTCGGCGATGGCGGCAGTCTCAGTCCTGGCCCCCGGCGCGTCCATCCCGACTTCCAGCAACCGCAGTTCGCCGTAGATGTGGGTAATCTTCCGCCGCATCACCCAGTCATATATCGCGGGCATGAATCGCATCAGCGGATAGAGCACGCCGAGAATTGGAATCAGCAGGACAAGGAAACGGCCCAGCCAAGCCGCCATCCAGAACGGCAGATAGTTCTGCAGGAACGGCCGCCCCGACTTGTAGAATTGCAACGCCTCGCCGCTGAGCGGAATGTCGATCGCTTCGGCGGCGGGGAATTGTCCGGCGTGCTGGAAAATCCCCGGGCCCGAATGGATCTGTACCGCGGCATTGAGCAGCAGGTATTGGATCGCCGCGTTCAGCTCTTTGCTCACCACCAGGCTTGCCGTTGCTCCCACCAGCACGGCATCAGTCGATGGCTGTTTCTTGGCCAGGTTGGCGACGCCGGCCGGCACCCTCAGCTTGCTTAAATAAGGAAGCAACGCGACGTAAGCGTCGGCAAGCTGCAAGCTCGCAAGCTCGGTGCGATCGTCCGCCAAGAGCCGCTTGACCGCGGGAGAATCCCAGGAGACCAGCAACATCGTGGCGTCGATCTCGCCATTGAGCAGCTTTTCCTCGGCGGCCTGTGGAGAAAGCGAGAGCAGTTCGCCAATCTCCCGATCGACACCGCTGCGCTTGAGCAGGTCGAGCGACAATGCACGCGAGCCGCTGCCTTCGGGACCGATCGAAACCTTCAGCCCGCGCAGGCCATCGATGTCGAGCGGGTGCAGCGCCTTGCGATAGAACAGCCACAGTGGCTCGTAAAACAGCGTACCGAGCGATTCGATCCGTGCCGCATCGCCGGCATTTGCGATTCCGCCTTGGATCAAGGCAACGTCGACGCCCGACTTTGGATCACGCAGCAGCGCCAGGTTCTCAAGCGCTCCGGCCGTTGGCCGTAGATGGACGTCGACGCCTTCGCGCGCCAAGATCGTGCGGTAGAACTTGCCGACCTCGTGATAGGCGCCGCCTTGCGGACCGGTCGCCATCGTGATGGTGCGCGGCGGCATCGTGCGCAAAAGCAGAATCGCAATGGCGATGATCGCCGCCGCAACCGCCGCGGCGGCGAAAGCGAGCCAGTGGTTGCGCAGGAGTTGTCTGGCAGTCATGCCACTGTTATCTCATGCAATTCGATTGAGTGCGGTAATCGATTCACACAATTGTCACGTTAGCCCGGTCTGACCCGGAAGTCCCGGTTCGGGGCAGGTTTGCACAGGCGATCCGCGCTTGCGCACCGCCGGGTTTGACCTTCGAGGCGGCGAAGATGAAAGTCTCTGAGACATTTGGAGCGCCTCATGCCCCCCGCATTCGATGCAATTGGCCGTCATGACCTGCCGCCGGCGGTCGCGCCGGAGGAAATTCGAGGGCGGGAAGGGCGGATGAGCACCGTCCGCCGGCTCGCGGCTATCGCACTCTGGTCGCTTGCATGTTGCGGTGCATCGCAAGCCGCTCCAATCGCTCCCGGCTCAGGGTGGCAGACTGCCAAACTCGGAGGTACCGCGCTGGCCATTTACACCTACCGGCCGCAGTGCCCCGATCCGTCGATCCTGCTCGTGTTTCACGGGCTCAACCGCAATGCCGACCGCTACCGCGACTATGCGCGCAGCCTGGGCGACCGGCTCTGCATGCTGGTGGTGGCGCCCAAATTCGACAAGGAGAGGTTTCCGACCTGGCGCTATCAGCGCGGCGGCATCGTCGACCGGCGCGGTGTCGTGCAGCCGCCCAGCAGTTGGACGGGCCGGCTGGTCATCAGCCTGGTTGCCTGGCTGCGCACTCAGGAGGGACGCCCGCTCGCCTATTCGATGATCGGCCATTCGGCCGGGGGGCAGTTCCTCAGCCGCATCGCGGCGTTCATCCCCAACGACGCGCGGCGCATGGTGGTCGCCAATCCGTCAACCTGGGTGTTTCCGAGCATCGATGTCGATGCGCCGTACGGCCTGCGGCGAGCATACTCCAATGGCGAGGCCAAGGCGCGGCTTCGGCAATATCTCACGGCGCCGGTCACGGTGTTTTTGGGCAAAGAAGATGAGGGCGATACGAATCGCAACGACAGCCGTGAGGCGGTTGCGCAAGGTGAAACGCGGCACGATCGCGGGCTGAATGTCTTCGCTGCCGCACGCAAGGCCGCACGGGCGACCGGCGCGCCGCTCAACTGGCGGCTCGTCGAATTGCCGGGCGTCGGCCACAGTGCGTCGAAGATGTTTTCGTCGCAAGCGGCCGCGGAAGCGCTGGCGCCGTAGAACTAAGTCCCTCGCCGCAGGTGCGCTGACCTAATTTCCAAACCGCGCGCGATCGTGCGGTGCCAGGAAATCGAGCAGCGGGCCGAGCGGCACGATGCCGGTCGGGTTTACCTGACGCTGGCTGCCGTAATAGTGCCGCTTGATATGGTCCATGTTCACGGTCGCAGCGACGCCAGGCTGCTGGTAGAGGTCGCGCAGGTAGTTCGAGAGGTTGGGATAGTCGCCGATGCGCCGCAGATTGCATTTGAAGTGGCTGTAGTACACGGCATCGAAACGGATCAGCGTGCAGAACAGCCGCCAGTCGGCTTCGGTGATCGCCGGCCCCACGAGATAGCGCTGGCGTGACAGCCGCGCCTCGAGCTCATCAAGCGCCGCGAACAGCGCGCGAAACGCCTCCTCGTAGGCGTTCTGCGTGATGGCAAAGCCCGCGCGGTAAACGCCGTTGTTGATGTTGGGGTAGATCAGGTCGTTGATGCGGTCGATCTCGTCGCGCAGCGGCGACGGATAATAGTCGGTCGCCACGTTGGTGAAGCGGCCGAACGCATCGTTGAACATGCGGATGATCTCGGACGACTCGTTGCTGACGATGGTCCGGCGTTCCTTGTCCCACAACACCGGCACGCTCACACGTCCGCTGTAGCGCGGGTCGGTCAAGAGATAGATCTCGGCTAGCTCGCTCTTGCCGTTGACGGTGTCGGGGATGGCGCCGAAGTGCCAGCCGTGCGGCCCGTAGAGCGGCTCGACCACAGACAGCGAAATCACGTCCTCCAGCCCCTTGAGCATGCGGAAGATCAGCGTGCGGTGCGCCCACGGACAGGCGAGCGAGATGTAAAGATGATAGCGGTCGCGCGCCGCCGCGAAGCCGCCGTCGCCGGACGGGCCGGGACTGCCGTCCTCGGTCACCCAGTTGCGGAAGCGCGTAGTGGGGCGAACGAATCGGCCGCTTTGGGTGCGCACCTCATGGCGCTCCTCCTGCCAAACGCCATCGACAAGCAGACCCATGCGAAACTCCCTGGTTCACCCGCAATGTAGGCAGTCTCGCGGGGTAAGCACATCACGGTCGTGCGACCGCGAGTGGCCAATGGACCGCACCCACGGCAAGTGCTAGTGGTCCGATTCTAACATTCGCAACCTTTTCGGTGGGCTCATCTGCGAATGTTAGAATTGAAGGACCACTAGCAAATATTGGTTGCTAGTGGAGTTTAGGTTTGACATTCGCTCTGCAGACTCGCGGCGAGGTGGGTGGCGAATGTCAAACCCACTCCACTAGTTGCGGCCGGGCGAACCTACGGACGCGCGCGAAGGCCGATGACCGATTTTTCCATCCTGCCTGAAACACCCGAAGACGCCGTGGCGATCGAGCGCCTGCATGAGCGCACATTCGGTCCCGGCCGCTACGCCAAATCGGCCTACCGTCTGCGCGAGGGCGCCGACCATCGGCTCGATCTCTCGTTCACCGCACGAATCGGCACGCTTCTGGTTGGATCGGTGCGGCTGTCGCCGATCGAGATCGGTGGAACAAAAGCGTTGGTGCTCGGGCCGCTCACGGTCGAACCCCCGTTTCGCGAGCGCGGGATCGGCTACGCCTTGATCGAGCGAGCGCTCGCCGCTGCGAAGCTCGCAGGGCATCGGCTGGTCGTGCTGGTTGGAGACGAGCCGTATTATGGCAAGGCCGGCTTCAAGCCCATTCCCAAAGGCCGCGCCGCCATGCCCGGACCGGTCGACCCTGCACGACTTCTGGTTTGCGAACTTGCCGACGGTGCGTTCGCGGGTGTGTCCGGGCTGATCCTCCCGGGGTCGGCGTGACGGACTATCTGCAGGTGCGGCACATGGACGTGCCTGCCAACGTCGTGGCCGGCGGTTTTCCCCGGAACATCAATCCAGACACAAATGCCGGAATACCGGAACACTTGCACGGCGATGTTAGCACTAACAATCAAATAATTTTGACGACGCTTGCAGGCACGGTTAGCGTTGTATGCCATACTGCAGCCGGGCGCGCCCATTCCAGCAGGATCTATTGTTCGTGAAACTCGCCGGTGCAGTTCTCGTGGCGGCTGGCTTGCTTGCCGTTGGCGCGGCCGAGGCGCAGCAGGTTGAGCTTTCCAAGCTCAGGTGCCGGGAATTCATCGACCTGCCGAAGGAAACGATCGCCAATATCACGCTCTGGCTCGACGGCTACTATACCGACGAAGAAGACCCCGCGGTGGTCGATTTCGACAAGATCAAGATCAAGGTCGAAAAGTTGGTCGCCCACTGCGCGCAGAACCCGAAGACGCGGGTGATGACGGCGGCCGAAGACGTCATCGTCAAGTGACTTCAGCGCCAAGTGATGGCAGCGGCATGTGATGACAGCGGCTACCGCGGTGCGCTGCCGTGAGGTCAGGCGTTGTGTGCCGTACCTTCGACGCGATGCGGGCGCGCCGCACGATCAAAACTTGGCGAACATCGTTCCGCTCCGATCGAATTTGTAATGCCCGAGCCCCCTGCCGGGGTGCGCTTTCTTGCGGCGGGCCCGCGTCGACGCAAGGGCGCATCTGGTGTTCCACACTTGCGGCTCATTATGTGATGTTATAACATTTCACAGGCTGTCCTTCGTCAGGCGAGAGGTTTTGCCGGTCAGAACAATCCAGAGTTTCCGGCACCCCCGGCATTTGTACTGAGTGAACAGCGAATTCGATCGGGACCAGTGGCAATGGAGATGACCATGCGGACAAGTTGTCATGCCCTCCTTATCGCAAGCCTCTCTGGGTTACTCTGCGCGTCTCCGGCATTGGCACAGAACAAAATCAAGGCCGTCGCCAGTTTCTCTATCCTTGGCGATCTTGTGAAAAACGTAGGCGGCGACCGCATCGAGGTCACGAATCTAGTCGGGCCGAACGGCGACGCCCATGTCTATTCCCCATCACCAGCCAACGTGAAGGAACTCGCCGACGCCAAAGTCGTGTTCATTAATGGCCTCGGCCTCGAAGGTTGGATGACACGGTTGGTCCAGGCGTCCGGAACCAAGGCGGTGACGGTGGTCGCCAGCACCGGGGTCGAGCCACTGCGAATTGAAGACGAGCATCAGCCAGGACATACGGTTAGCGATCCGCATGCATGGCAGTCGATTGCCAATGCCAAGATCTATGTCGGCAATATTCGCGATGGACTGGTCAAGGCGGATCCGGCCGGCGGGAGCATCTATGCGGCGAATGCGAAGAGCTATCGGGCCAGCCTCGACGCTCTCGATAAAGAAGTGAAGGAGGCGATTGAAAAAATTCCCGCGGACCGCCGCAAGATCATCACCACCCACGACGCGTTCGCTTATTTCGGCAAGGCTTATGGCATGGCGTTTATCTCGCCAGAGGGTGTCTCGACAGAATCGGAAGCTTCAGCGAGGGACGTTGCCAAGATCGTCGAACAGATCAAGAAGCAAGAGATTCCCGCGGTGTTCATGGAAAACGTTAGCGATCCCCGTTTGATGAAGATGAGCGCAAAGGAAACCGGAGCAAAGATCGGCGGCAAGCTGTACTCCGATGCGCTCTCCGAGCCCAACGGTCCGGCAGCCAGCTACATTGCCATGATGCATAACAACGTCAACGAGTTCAGCAAGGCGTTGATGTTCTAATCGGCGACGTCGCCGCCGGCGTGCAGCAGGAAACGTCAGATCAAGAGGAGCCATGCGTCTGACATGAAAAAGGCCTCCCGGCGCGGACTATCACGGCTCTTCGCATTGGTGCTCACTGCAGCGCAGTCAGGCGCGGCGCTCGCGTGCGGCTACGATGGGGCTTCGATCGGCGCAATTCTCGCCAAATTTCCGCTCGCGCTCACCGTTGCGAATGCACTTCGTGATCCGGCAAACGTTCAGCTCCTCGATCAGCAATTGGTTGCGCCGACCTTTGTCAGCATGGTCGGTTATCACCGCGCCGTGCGGCGGCTGCAACAGCTTCGTGAGGGGCTGGAAAGTGTCGTCTTGGAGGAGGCCGCCACAGCTCCTCCCTTTTCGTTGATGTTGGTAGAATCGGGACTGTGGACGCGTTACGCGTTCGACGCCGAAGGCGTCAGCATCATGATTCATACCAACGGGCCGCGACCGAATGATCTCGTCGTGTTCACCGCGGAAGCAGTGATCGAGGCGATCGCAGCAGGGAGGCTGTCGACCGACGAGGCCTTTCGCCGTCGCTTGATCATCATCGACGGTCCGGAGAATTCGCGTCGCCAGGTGGCGGCGATCTTGCGACAAGGGATCGCCGCGCGTGGCGGGACGCTCTGAGCGGGAGCACTCCTCCGGCACCTGGACCGATCCACGATGATGTTGCTTGGAAGGTGTGAAGGGCGAAAAATCCCATTCCGCTTTGCCCGCAGCGGGTGGCTCTTCTAGGATAGCCTTGGACGACGGGATATTCCGCATGGCGCATTATCGAAAGAATCTAGCGGCTGCGGCTGCGCTCAACGGCGGAATCTTTTTCGTTGAGGCAGTCGCCGGCTACAAGGCTGAAAGTCTCAGCCTGATCATGGACGGCTTTCACAATCTGTCCGATGAAATGGCGCTTGTCTTCCTCTACCTGGCATTCATCCTCCCGCACGGGATATCAAGAAATCTGCTCCGCTCGGCAAACGTCTTCAATTCTTTTGGCTTGGTCGCGATAAGCGGATTGCTGCTGTGGCAGGCAGTCGATCGGATGCTGCATCCGGCACCGGTCATCCCGGAAGTTGCGATATTCGTCGGGCTGGCTGCCGCTGCGGCCAATTGGATCGTGGCCCGGTTGTTATGGAACCCCGGCCGAAACAATGCGGCGATCCGTTTGGCATACATCCACAATATCGGCGATGTTTATGTATCGCTGGCGCCGGTATTGGCCGGACTACTGGTGAGTTTGACGGGGTATTCCGTCTTCGACGCCGCCGTTGCCGGGGTGATCGCGTTGTGGATCATCTTCACGACGCTACGGGAGGTGATCGCTTCCCATGAAGAACTGATTTGGCCCGAAAAGATCGTGTGCGGTCACCCTGACCACGACGAGGCCGTCGAATCAAAATGAGGTCCGGCTTTACAGCCGGACCTCGGGCGCGAAGCGGATCGGTTCACGATCAGTATTTGGCAATAATCTGCCCGAGCTGATCGAATTTGTAGTTCACGCCGATCCGCACAATGTCGTCGGTGAGGCGAGTATTGATGATGGTGGCAACTGTCGCATCCAACGCGACGGCTGGGACAGTCGCGATCGATCCAAAGTCCATGTGCAGATACTCGACCTTGCCGGTCCAGTTGCCGACCAGACGGCTCTCGAAGCCGCCGCCGATGGTCCAGCCGACGCGCGCTATCGGGTTGCTGAAAACGACGTTGCTCGGGTTGCCGGCGCCGTCGAAACCAGCATGCGTTCCAGCGATCGTGATATCGCCGAGCGCGACGCCGGCGGTGACATAGGCCAGCGAATCCGGAACGATGGTGGTGCCAAAGCGGCCGCGTAAAGTTCCGAACCAAGCCAGCTTATGGTCGAGAGTTACGTTTACCGGCGCATCCGCCGGAGCGAGGGCCGCGTTGCAGAGGTCAGTGGTGCAGATGGACGTCGCGCTTCCGCGCTGGCGCGAGTACTGCATATCCCCTTCGAGGCCGATGGCCCAGATGTTCGCCACCCAATTGTACCCGGCTTGGGCGCCGAAGATTCCACCGGCAAGCTTGTCTGAGCTGTTGGTTGCAAACAGCGGGTCCCCGGTCAAGTTGTCGCCGAAACTCACGTCGGTGATGGTCCTGCCGGCGCTGTAACCGGCGTTGACGCCAACATACGCCCCAGCCCAATTCCACCCAGTCAGGACCGGTGCCTTGTACACCATCGGCGCGCCGTAGCCTGGGCCGTAGCCTTTCTTCGCCTTGAAGTAGCTGGGCGGCCCGCTGAACTTGTCTGCGTCGTATTTGACATTGAGAAAGAATTTGACGTTGCTGCCAGGCAACAGGATTTCATCCTTGTGGAACTGGGTGGAATTGCGCACATCGACGTTCAGCAAGTTTTCGCCGGAGATTCCAGTCGTGACCTCGACCGGACCCCACGGCGAATATTTCCAGAAGTTCTTATGCACGATCTCCGCCCTCAACAGATTGTAGCCGCCCGTCGAGGTTTCGAAGAGGCCGACGTTGTTCTGCCCCCACGCGTGCAGGATCCCCGTGCGCACGAACCAGTTGTCGCTGCGCCAATAGGCGCCGCCACCGAGCCGCATGGGCGGCATTTGCGGGACGTTGCTGCCGTCCGTGAAGGTCGCGCGGATGAAATCGTATTGACCGTCGACGCCGAAGATACCGTTAGCCACTGGAACCAGGTCCCACTGCCAGGCGGCCTCGGTGCCGCGGAAGACCGCGTCGCGCTGGGAATAGATCCTTGCAGGAAGCCGGTGCCGCCGTTGCCGCAGGACGCGAAATCCTCGCCGCATTCGATGCCGGTGAATTGCCGGTAGATGAAGTTGTCATAGCGGGTGTAGTAACCCTTGGCGTCGAAGCGGAACGCGCCGAGCGTGCGCTTGAGGCCGAGTTCGGCCGTCTTGGCGGTTTCGATCTGCAGGGTGGGACTGCCGATCTCGAACGTGCCAGGGGCGTCGTGCGCGCCATGGGCGAACAGCTCGAGCGCAGTCGGCGCGCGCTGAATGCGCTGCACGGTTGCGCTGGCGACCATATCGGACGGCAGGTCCTTGAGCAGGCTGAAGCTGATGCTCTTGGGCACGAAATGAAGCGAGGCAGGCGAGAGCGCCGGATCATCCGGCGGAGGGACCAGCGCGGCCGGGAAGATGCCGTACGTCCCGTCCAGCCGGTCCTGCTCGATGCGGCCCGCCAGCAGCGTGCGCCACGTGTCGGTCAGGCGGAGCGTATTGAAGAAATAGGCCGATGCGCGGATGGTCCGTGCCGAGCCAAGGAGACTGCCGCCGTCACCAAAGGTGTCGATCTGCGCATGATCGAACTGTGTGCCGACGGCGGTCGTGAGGGCACCGAACGGCGTCAACATCGGCATTGATTCGATTTCGGCCTTGGCCTCGCTTGTGCGCTTTTTGAACGTCGCCGCGATTTGCTCGAATGCGGCGTCGTTAAGTCCGATTTCGTCATGCTTGTAGTCGGTGTATCCGGCCCAGTAGCGCAGCGCAGCGATGCCGGAGAAATCCGGACGGTACTCGCCCTTGCTGGCGAATTTCGTCTGCTCCATCCTGATATGAGTTTGGCTCGCCGCCCCATCGAGGGTGGGGATGTGATAATCGCTGGCGAAGCGCGAGACCGACACGCCGGCATAGCCGCCGTTGAACAGATAGGAGCCGCCGGCTGCGCCGCCCTCGCTGAACATCGATGAGTTTGGCTGTCTGCCGTCGACGGGGGGTGGTGGGAACGGCGGAAACAGGTACGGATAACTCGGGATACGGTAGTCACTGGCGTGGCGGCCGAAGACGTCGGCGTGAATCGCCGCGTTGGGCCCACCGGCGTCGAGCAGCAATCCGCTCTCCCAACCGTTGTTGACCGAGGTTAGGCCTGCTTTCAGCTCCGCCGCCAGTCCGCCGAGCGGCGCGGCCGTGGGAATGCGGTTGTTGTTGGCTTCGACGACGCCGCCGACTGCTTGCGAGCCGAAGCGCAGCGCCTCCGGACCGCGGAAGATGTTGACCGACTGGATCGCCAGCGGATCGATCGGTACGCCGTGGTCCTGGCCGAGATCGGAGACGTCGCCGGAGCCGATGCCATTCTCCTGGATGCGCACACGGAAATCGGTGAGTCCGCGCAGGATCGGCCGGGCCGCGCCCGGCGAAAGACCGGCGGAGGTGGCGCCCGGTGCTGTGAAAAACAGGTTGCCGAAGCTGGTGCTGGTACTCTGCTCAATCTGCCCGCTGTTGATGGTGCCGAGCGGCGCATAGGGCTGCGCCGAAGCGCCCGGCGTCGTGGTCCGTGCCGCTGGCGGCGTCGTGGCGGCGACCGGAGTCGGTGCCGGTCCCGGTGCTGGAGCGGAGCGGGCGCAGCCTGCGCCGGCTGGGCGCGTGGCGGCGCGCGACGCGGCGGCGGCGCGGTGACGGTGACGGGAGGAAGCGGGGTTTGTCCCGGTTCGGCGCCTGGGGTCGGAGTGGGCGCCGGGCTCGGTGACGGTGCGGGAGCCGGCATCGGTGAAGGCGTCGGCGCGGGCGATGGCGTGGGGCTTGGCGCCGGCGAAGGCGCTGGAGCCGGGGTCGGCGCAGGTGGCGGGGCTGGTGGAGGAGTTGGCGAAGGGGCGGGTGCAGGCGGGGTTGGCGCGGGAGTTTGTGACCACGCTCCGCCCGCAAGGCAGCAGGCGATCATCAGCGCCGAACTGCTCAAAAGAATCATACGTCTGTTACGAATCAACATCTCATCCCCCACATCGCTTTCCGGAAACGACTGCCCGATGACCGGGCCCCCCAAGTCGTGCGATGCCGGACGGCATCGCATCCGGCGGGCCGTCGTCGACGCGACAACCGGAGCCGGCGATGTCAGACGGTGGGAGGAGCGCGCGCTTGAGAAAAGACGTCGTACGATGTCGTCAACTTCGCGGAGACGGCGGGCTCCGGGCCGGAGCAAGCGAATGCGACCGGCAGCAGCAGGGACGGTGCCTCGATCGTCACCGTCGATCCCGCCAGTTGGATCAACGCGCAGATCGCGCAATGATCGTGGTTGGGATCGTGGGAACCGGCAGGCCCCTCGGGTGAATCACCTGTTGACGGCACGGACGCCGCGATCACGGCGCGCGCCGACCCTGGCGTGGCGTGGTCGAGATGCACATGGCCGAATGTCAGCGCAAGCTGGATCGCCAGCGCAGCAAGCGCCAGCCACGACCCAGATTTTCTGCGCAATCGGAACCAGCGCATGGCGCTTTCAATCGACGCGGTTGCCACGGCGGCAGGAATTTGCCGCCGCAGCCAAACTAGTAACAATGTTACATTAAGGCAATCGGCCGAAACGCGATTGCGTTCGCGCTGTTGCGCGAAACCCACACCATGTCGACTGGCGACGGTTGATGCGCTTGGATGGCGGATTCGCTCCGTTACGCCGTCGCGGCCTGAGAAGGCTTCAGGCGGATCCGGACGATCTTTTTCCCGTCGCCGGTTCGCTCGAGGTCAACAATTCCAGACGCTTCGACGAGTTCGCTGAGACGGGGGGAACCGTAGTGCCTGGGGTTCGAAGTCTGGGGCTTGCTTTTGCAGGTGCGAGCCGACTCCTGCGAGGTTAGCCCATCCATCTTCGTCAGTAACGGCGGGCATGGCCTTCTTCAGCATGATGTGCAGCGCTTTATCTACCGGCCTTCTTCGTTGTTTTTGCCTTGGCCTCGTCCTGCGTGGCCGGTGCTTCTGTCCCCGGGCGCGCCGAGCACGTCGAAATAAACGAATCGTTCGCAGGCCTTGATAAAGGAGCGGGGAGTCTTCCGCTCCCCAAACCCGTAGACAGTGACGCCGTGTTCCCCAATCCGGGCAGCCAGTCGCGTAAAGTCGCCGTCGCTTGAAACGATGCAGAAGCCGGAGTAGCGACCGGTATGGAGCAGGTCCATCGCGTCGATGATCAGCGCGCCGTCAGTTGCATTTTTTCCGGTCGTATTGGCGAACTGCTGGACCGGCTGAAGCGCGTGTTCGGCCAGGCATTCCTTCCAGCCGATGAGGTGTGGTTTGGTCCAGTCGCCATAGACGCGCTTGGTGCTGGCGGTTCCATATTTGGCGATCTCGGTGAGGAGTTCTGCGACGATCTTTGGCGTTGCATTTTCACCATCGATCAACACGGCGAGCCTCGCGGTGTTCTCCACCGTCATGGCGCGATCTCCTTTGGTGCACAGACCAACGCAACCCTACCACGGCCGGTTGTCACTGGCCGATTACTCCGCGATTTGCGGTGTCTTTGAATCCGCAGAAGGGTTAAGCGATGCATAACCCAACGCGCGCGATCAATGGAGAATTCGTCGCGCCGAACAACTACGGCTGCGCCTGCGGTCTGATCAGCGGCCCTCGCGTGCCCAGGTGGCGGCAAGCGCACCGACCAGCAGCAGCAGGCCGATCAGGCCGGCGAAGACCGGCAGGACGCCGATGCCGCGCACGACGCTTGCCTCACGCATCCGCAGGCCCATCCAGTTTTCGCCGTGGTAGGTATCGCTCGATCGCGTGCCGACGACCCGTGGCAGGGTTACACCGTTGCCGTCCTCGACCCGCACCACATCGCCGCCGGTCGCGTTCGCCAGCGGTGCCAGCACCTGAACGGTCGACGTCACCTCGGAGAATTCGCGCGGGTTGGCGGGACCGACATTGGCCAGTGCGGTAAGCGTTCCGTCGGTTGCGCGCCAGAGCCCAAACTCCTTGGCCTCCATCGTCGAGCGCCAGACGCCCGGCTCGGCCTGCGCGAGCGTCAGATTGCTGGTCTTGCCCGAGGGCGCCGTCAGCGTGACTTCGCTGACGCTGTCCGACATGGTCTGACGTTGCACCGTGAGGTCACGTCCGCGCACCATGAGGCGCAGCGCTTCTTCCTCGAGATCGGGCTGCTTCATCAGCCAGTGCGACAGCCGCCGCAACAGATCGATGTGCGGTCCGCCGCCTTCGTAGCCGCGCGCCCACAGCCAGATGTGGTCGGAGAGAAGGAGCGCGACGCGTCCTTCGCCTTCGCGCGACAGCACGAGCAGCGGCTTGTCGTCAGGGCCTTGCATCACGGCGGTGCCCTTGCGGGTGCGCGAATCGACCAGGCGGAACCAGTGGCTCCAGTGCGGCGGGTTTTCGTCGGCGCCTTCGAGCCCGCGGGTCACCGGATGGCGCTTGCCGAGGTCCGTCAGCGCGGCGCGAAACGCTCCGGCGGTGGTGCGGCCATTCGGCTCGGCTGGCAGGATGGCTTCGAGCGGCGTGCGCCAGATGCTGGTCTGGCTCGCATAGTCCGGTCCGGCCGCGACCAGCACGGCGCCGCCGCCGCGCACATAGCGGGCGATATTGTCGAAGTAAATGACGGGCAGCACACCCTGCCGCGCATAGCGGTCGAAGATGATGAGCTGAAACTCGTTGATCTTCTGCTGGAACAGCTCGCGCGTCGGGAAGGCGATAAGCGAGAGCTCGTTGATCGGCGTGCCATCCTGCTTCTCCGGCGGGCGCAGGATGGTGAAGTGAACGAGATCGACCGACGCATCCGACTTCAGCAGATTGCGCCAGGTGCGTTCGCCCGCATGCGGCTCGCCGGACACCAGCAGCACGCGCAGCTTGTCGCGTACGCCGTCGATGGAGACGACGGCGCGGTTGTTCACGCCGGTGAGCTCGTTGTCGATCGGCGAGGCTTCGATCTCGACGATGTTCGGTCCGGCATGCGAAATCTGCACATTGACGCTGACATTCTGGCCGACGCGTACGTTGCGGGTGTCGATGGTTTCGCCGTCGCGGCGGATCGCGATCTGAGCGGTTCCCGGCGAAGGACCCTGGTCATCGACCTTGAAGGTAATGGCCTGCGTCTGTCCGACGATACCGAAGCGCGGCGCGGTCACCAGAACGACGCGGCGGTCGCGCTCGTTGGCATGGCCGGTGATCAGGCCGTGCACCGGTGCCGGAAAGCCGAGCGCCGCGACGTCGGCCGGCACGTCATGCACGCGGCCATCGGTGATCATGATGGCGCCCGCGATGCGGTCGTGCGGAACGTCCGACAGCGCTGAGGAGAGCGCCGCGAACAGCCGGGTGCCGTCAGTCTCGCCGTCCGATTGACCGGCCTCGACGAACCGCACTTCGAGATTCGGAATGCGGCCGAGCCGTTCGGCAAGTTGAGCGCGGACCGCTTCGGTCTGCGCCGTGCGGTCGCCGAAGTCCTGGCTCGGGCTCTTGTCGACGACTACGACCGCAACGGACGTGAGCGGGTCGCGATCCTCGCGCGTGAGCGAAGGATTGGCGAGCGCCAGCACGAACAAGGCGAGCGCCACCGCACGCATGAGCGCACCGCGGCTGCGCGAGAACACCAGCAGGAGTGCGATGAGGAAAACGACCGCCGCCGCTGCCCAGACGACCGTGGCGGGAACGAGCGGTGAAAACGAGATACCGAAGTTCAATTAACGCTCCTACTGTCCCAGCCGCTCGAGCAGCGCCGGGATATGGACTTGGTCGGCCTTGTAGTTGCCGGTCAGTGTGTACATCACGATGTTGACGCCGGCCCGGAACGCGAACTCGCGTTGGCGCGGCTCGGAGGACACCAGCGGCAGCATGGGCTGGCCGTCCGGCCGCATCGCCCAGGCGCCAGCGAGATCGTTCGACGTGATGATCAGCGAGGACACGCCGTCGCCGGCGCGCGCCGGACGGGTGCCGGGCTCCTCATCGTTCGCCGTCGGCGTCGCCTCGACCCAAAGCTGACCGGAGGAAAAGCGGCCGGGAAACTCCTTCAAGAGATAGAACGTCTTCGTCAGCACGTGATCGCGCGGCACCGGTTCGAGTTCCGGAATGTCGAGGGCGGACAGGATGCCGCGTAAGGCCGTCATGCCGGGGCCGCGCGTGCTGCCGCCAACGCCCGGTGGCGCTTCGACTGCGTCGCGGGTGTCGAACAGCACGGTGCCGCCGCGCTTCATGTAGCCGTCGAGCCGCTCAAGCGCCTCGCGGCTGGGCTTCGACGCGTTCGGCACCACCGGCCAGTAGATCAGCGGGTAGAACGACAATTCGTCACGCGCCAGGTCGAGCCCGATCGGTTCGCCGGCCTCGAGTGCGGTGCGCTGCGCGAGGAATAGCGTCAGGCCCTGCAGTCCGGCCTTGCTGATGCGGTCGACCTCGGCATCGCCAGTGATCACATAGGCGAGCCGTGTTTCGAGCGTCGATTTCACCGCCTGCTCTTCGTTGTCCTGTGCAAACGTGCGCGGCGACATGAGGAGACCGGCGGCGAGGATCGCCACGGCGAGCGCCGCGGCCGCCGGCCGTCCGGGACGCGTGAACCGGCGCAATCCGCCGGCCATGAGGAACACGATCAGCGCGTCGAGTGCGAGCAGCGCAAGTGCCGTCAGCAGAATAGGACCGCGCAGATCCTCTGGCTCGCTCATCCGATAAGCCTCCCGGCGTGCGCTGAGCGCCGACAGATCGAGCGGCGCAAGACGGTCAGCGGGTGCAAGCGTGTTCACGGCCAGCAATCCTTCCGGCGGTCCATAAAAGCCAGGCGGGTGATCGGCGGTTGCGCGTCCTGCAAACCCGACCGGGACTGGCCGAGCGGCGGGCGGCGGCGGACCGAATATGCCAAAGCCGTCAAGAATGCGGGTGGGTGGCACCACTTCGCGGGTGGCGCGGGCGGTGCTGGCACCGCTGTCGTTGGCTGCGATCGAGCCCGAAAGGGAAACGATTTGCTTGAGCATTTCCACAAATGTGCCTGAAAGCGGCAGATCAGACCAGCGGGTATCGGCGGTTACGTGGAAAAGAACGATCAGGCCCTTACCACGCTTCTGCGCGGTCACCAGTGGCGTACCGTCGGCAAGAGTCGCCCAGGTGCGCTCGGTGAGCGTCGCATCCGGCTCCGCCAGCACCTGCCGTGTCACCGTCACGTCGTTCGGGATCGGCATGCCGAAAAACGGACTGTCGCGCGTGAAGGCGGTGAGCTGCTGCGGCTGTTCCCACGACAGGCTGCCGCCCAGCACGCGCCCGCCGCGGCGAAGCTTGACCGGCACGAGGTCGTCGTCGCCGGCGGCGGCTAGCCGCGGTCCGGCAAAGCGCACCAGCACGCCGCCGTCCTCGATCCAGTGTGTGAGTTCTTCGCGCGCATCCGTGACATTGCCGACATCGGCGAGGATCAGCATCGGCAGACGCTGTTCGATGAACTGGTTCACAGCTTGCGAAGGAGAACCGCGCTCCGCCAACCGGACATCGGCAAACGGATTGAGGGCGCGCGACAGGTAGAACGTGGCGGCCAGCAGCGGTTGCGCGATATCCGAGGTCGAGCCGGTCACGACGCCGATCGATCGCCGCCGCCAGCGCTTGTCGAGCAGCGCAACGGCGCCGGACGAGCGCTCGCCAGCGATCTCCAGCCGCGCGATATCGTTCCGGATTTCGACCGGCAGGGTCAGTTCTGCTTCGGTCTCGCGCTCGTCCGACTTGAACGTGAATGGGGTGTCGCCGAGCGGCAGTCCCTTGAGATCGAGGGCTCGAACGGTGCCGGTGTCCGGCGCGTCGGTCGCGGCGCGCAGCACCTTGACGGTCAGCGCGCCCGCGGTGTTGTCGGCGCCCGCAAGCGCGCGCGGGCCGGCGACACCGCCTTCGATCACCGTCAGCGGCCGCCCTTCGATCTGCTTGCCCAGCGCCGTCACGAATTCCGAACCGCCGCCAAGATCGACGCCATCGGTGAGCCACACAATCTCGACATCCGGCGTCACGGTGAGGAAACGGCCCAGCGCCGGCAGCGCATCCGCGCGCTCGACAGCATGCGGCTTCGGCTTGATCTGCTTCAGCCGAACGCGCGCCGCAGCCGGCGTCTCAAACGAGATGTCTCGGTTGGGCTCCGACAGCGGGATAAGTGCAACGCCGCGTCCATCTGCCTCCGCGCGTGCGACCAGGTCTTCGGCGGTGCGCATGCGCGCGTCCCAGGTGCCGGCGGCTGGGAAGCCGTCGTCGATCAGCAGCGCCAGCGGGGATTTCGCGCTCGACGTCGCAACCGATGGATTCCAAAGCGGGCCCGCGGCGGCGATGATCACCAGCGCGGCCAGCAGCAGGCGCAGCAGGGTGAGCCACCAGGGCGTGCGCCGCGGCTGCTCCTCCTTCGGCTTGATGTCGAACAGCAGCCGCGTCGGCGGAAAGTCGACGCGCCTGGGCTGCGGCGGGATCAGCCGCAGCAGCCACCACAGGATCGGCAGACTCAGCAGGCCGAGCAACACCAGCGGCTGCGCGAAACCGAGCGGCAGGCCCATCATGCCGACCTCCGCTGGTTCGCCAAGGCTGGCGCGGCCGCCGATCGAGGCGCCGGGCGGCGGCGCGCCCATGCGGGCATGCAATGCAAGCAACAACTCGGTCGCCGGCCGGTCGGTGCGGTGAATGGCGAAGCTCCAGCCGAGCTTGTCGGTCTCGGCGCGGATTTCGCTACGATGGCGCGCCACCCTGGCCTCGAAATCGGCCTTCCAGGCTTCGGCGCGGCCCGCGGTGATCGACCCTCCGCCTTCCGGCTCGATAAACTCGACGCGGCCGGAATATGGAAACGTCTCCTCGGCCGGGTCGACGACCTGGATCGTGTGGCCATGCGCGCCGGTCGCTGAGAGTTGCGCGATGGTGGCGCGGACTTCCGCAATCGGGCTCCAGAAATCCGAGATCACCACGATTTCGGCGAGCGCCGACGGCGCAAAGGCGACCGGCAGGCTCGCGCGCGGGGTGGTGTCGTGGATGATGGCGTTAGCCATCTTGTCGAGCACGTTGCGGCTGCCGGTCGGCCGCATCAGGCCCGGCATGCCGACGCGCTCGCCGGCCTGCACCAGCACCTCGGCCAGCGCGAACGCGATCACCAGCGTGCGGTCGAGCTTGGACTCTTTGGCCAGTGCCGAAGTGAACCGCATGGACGGGGAACGGTCCGCCCAGATCCAGACCGTATGCGCGGCTTCCCATTCCCGCTCGCGGACATAGAGCATGTCGTCGCGGGCGGAGCGGCGCCAATCGACCCGACGTGCGGGTTCGCCGGACATGAACCGGCGATACTGCCAGAAATTTTCACCCGGCCCTGCGCGCTTGCGGCCATGCAGACCATGAATCACGGTCGCGGCGATGCGGCGCGACTCCAGGATCAGACGCGGCATCGATTCGGCGAGCGAACGGGCTTCGCCGCCCGCCCGCTGCGTCGCATCAACTTCTTCCCGAGGTGCTCTTGGCTTCGACGCCATCCGATTATCCGATGCGCGTCTTGAGCTTGCTGATGACACCCTCGACGGTTTCACCGTCCGCGCGCGCCGCGAAGGTGAGCGCCATGCGGTGCTTGAGGATCGGCTCGGCCATGTCCATGACGTCGTCAATCGAGGGCGACAGGCGCCCGTCGAGCAACGCACGTGCGCGTGCGACCAACATCAGCGCCTGGCTGGCGCGCGGGCTCGGACCCCAGGAGATGAGCTTGCCGACATCGTCGGCATCCGAACCGGGGCGTGCCGATCGTACCAAGGTGAGGATTGCATCGACCACGGACTCGCCGACCGGCAGACGGCGCACCAGGCGCTGCGCGGCGATCAGTTCATCGGACGTCATGGTCGGCTTCGGCTTGCTCTCTTCCGTTCCGGTGGTGTCGAACACGATCCTGCGCTCGGCGGCAATGTCAGGGTAATCGACGTCGATCTGCATCAGGAAGCGGTCGAGTTGCGCTTCCGGCAACGGATAGGTGCCTTCCTGCTCGATCGGATTCTGGGTGGCGAGCACGTGGAAGGGACGCGGGACGTCGTGGCGATTGCCGGCGACGGTCACGTGCAGTTCCTGCATCGCCTGCAGCAGCGCGGACTGGGTGCGCGGACTGGCGCGGTTGATCTCGTCCGCCATCAAAAGCTGCGCAAAGATCGGTCCCGGAATGAAACGGAAACTGCGCTTGCCGCCGACGCCTTCTTCCAGAACTTCGCTGCCGACGATGTCGGAGGGCATGAGGTCGGGCGTGAACTGGATGCGCTTGGCGTCGAGCCCCAGCACGATGCCCATGGTTTCGACCAGCTTGGTCTTGGCGAGACCGGGCAGGCCGACCAATAGCGCGTGACCGCCACACAATATGGTGATGACCGCCTGCTCGACCACCTTCTCCTGGCCGAAGATCACATTGCTGATCGCGCTCCTTGCGGCGGCAACCTGCGTGCCCGTCGCCTCGGCTTGCCGCACGATCATGTCTTCCAGCTTCTCCAGGCTCTCGCCGGCGACCGCCATGACTTCGCTCCTTGTTATCAAGTTGTTACCGAGGCTTGTTAGGCTCCAGGCCGACCGGCAGGCTTGGCCGGTTTGAGCAAAAAACGTGCAACAATCGGGCCAAGTGTCGCACGGCGGGGCGGCTCCGTCGCCCCGGTTTCCGTGAGTTGCTCATAGAATACGCCGATTTCCAGTGGCCGCGATGCGGGCTTCCTGCAGGGCAGCCCCGTCGGCCCGCCGCAATCAGACCGAATCGGATCAAAACACCCTGAAATGTTAAGCTTTTTTGAGCTGGCTAGAGCCCATACTGGCGCCAGTGGATAAGCCTGTCTGCGACCGTAATCGCCGGGAAAACGTCCGTTCACCAGCCCAAGTTCAAGGCAAACCATGGCGAAGGCAGGGCAGTCTGATCACAGACCAGCGAGCGAAGAGCCCGCCCACGGCCGCTTCGGCGGCATCCAACGCTGGTGCCGATCGTGAGTGCCTTGGACATGAGTCGAACGGTCACGCTCGCCCCGGGCGGCGAGTTCCCTGTTGATGTTTCCAACCGCACAGCCGCTGAGGCGCCGGATCAGCCGGCTGCGGCTGAGCCTCACGCCCACCAGGATCGGCCGGTGCCACGTGGCGGCACCGCGGACGACAAGCCGCCTCTCGCCGCATACGGGAAGCACCGCGTCTTTGGCGATGACGGCGGTCGGCATCGTCTTCGGCGATATCGGAACAAGTCCGCTTTACGCCTTCTCGGTCGCACTGTCGGCCACCGGCCAGGCGCTGCCGGTCGCGGCCGACGTGCTCGGCATTGTCTCACTGATCTTCTGGGCGTTGATCTTGATGGTGTCGCTGAAATACGTCGTTCTCATCCTGCGAGCCGATAACGAGGGCGAAGGCGGCATCCTGGCGTTGCTGTCGCTGGTGGCGGGCGACCGGGTCGCCTGGAGCGCGCGAATTCCGTTTCTTGTGATACTCGGCGTGATAGGGGCGGCGCTGCTCTACGGCGACGGGGTCATCACGCCCGCCATCTCGGTGCTGTCGGCGATGGAGGGTTTGAAACTCATCGCACCGGAATTCGAACAATTCACGGTGCCGGTTACGATCATGATCCTGATCGGACTGTTCCTGATCCAGCGGCGCGGGACCCAGAGTATCGGCAAGCTGTTTGGACCGGTCATGCTCGTCTGGTTCATCGTCATCGGCCTGCTCGGAGCGGCCAACATCTGGGCCGCCCCGGACGTCCTCAGGGCGGTCAACCCGGCCGAGGCCGGACGGTTTCTTTCAGCGCATCCGACAATCGCCTTCGTGGTAATCGGCGGCGTCTTTCTCGTCCTGACCGGAGGCGAGGCGCTCTACGCCGACATGGGGCATGTCGGAGCACGGGCCATTCGGCTGGCGTGGTTCGGGCTTGTCCTGCCTGCGCTGCTCTTATGTTACTTCGGCCAGGGCGCGCTCATGCTCACCGATCCCAAGGCCGTCGCGAGTCCATTCTATCATTTGGCACCGCAATGGGCGCTGATCCCGATGGTGGCGCTCGCCGCGATGGCGACCGTCATCGCGTCGCAGGCGCTGATCTCCGGAGTCTTTTCGCTGACCCGGCAGGCAATACAGCTCGGACTGTGCCCTCGCGTCCGGATTGTGCCGACCTCAAGCGAGGAAGCCGGCCAAATCTACGTACCGATCGCCAACTGGCTGTTGATGGCCGGCACGCTCCTGGTTGTCGTGCTGTTCAAGACCTCGGCAAATCTCGCGTCCGCCTACGGCATCGCGGTTTCCGGCACGATGCTGATCACGACCATTTTGTTCTATCGCGTGGCGGTCGGGCGATGGAAGTGGTGGCCGCTGGTGGCTGTCCCGATCGTTATAGCCTTCGGCACGATCGACTCGATTTTTCTCGTCTCAAATTCCATCAAGATCGTGGAGGGCGGCTGGTTCCCGATCACGGTCGGGGGCGCGATCGTCGTGCTGATGTTGAGCTGGCGCCGCGGCACCTCGGAGGTGCGCCGCCGTCTGCGCGAGATGTCGATGCCGCTTGAGGAGTTCGTCGAGAACATCGACCGCAAGGTGGTGGCGCGTTGTCCTGGCGTCGGTGTCTGGCTCACCAAGGTCGATCACGGCGCGTCACCGATGCTGCTGCACCACGTCAAGCATGACGGCGTCATGCATGAGAAGGTGGTACTGCTTACCTTTATCCACGAACGGCGCCCGCGCGTGCCGTTCGCCGATCGCTATTCCCTGGAGCGGCTGGGGCACGGGTTCTATCGTATCAACGTCCGGCTCGGTTTCATGCAGACGCCGGACATCCCGCGCTCGCTGCAACACTGCAAGATGCTCGGGTTCGACATCGATTTCGATCATGTGAGCTATTATATCGGCCACGAGACTGTGATGCGTCGTGCGAAGAATTCGGCGATGGGGCCGCTTTCGTTCGCAATCTTCGCGTTCTTGACGCGCCTGGCGAGCCGGGCCCCCGATTTCTTCAGGATCCCACAGGACGGATTGTCCGAAGTCGGATTCCGCGTCGAGATTTGACGGCACGCCGCGTCGGCGCAACATTGGTGGCGCATGACGCAAGAGCTGAAACCGCAACGCGGGCTTGATGCAATCGCCGGCGCCGCCAGGCAGGCCGGCACGCGCGGGCTGCCGCCGGTGCACTTGTGGAATCCGCCGTTCTGCGGCGACCTCGACATGCGGATCGCCCCCGACGGCACGTGGTACTACCTCAAGACGCCGATCGGCCGACCCGCGCTGGTGAAGCTGTTCGCGTCGGTTCTCAAGCGCGAGGGCGACAAATACTTTCTCGTCACGCCGGTCGAGAAATGCGGGATCGTCGTCGAGGATGCGCCGTTCCTGGCGGTGGAACTCAAGGTTGAGCCGGGCGCGCGCGGGCAGTTGCTCTCATTCCGAACCAATGTCGATGACTGGGTGGCTTGCGGAGCCGATCATCCGCTGCGCTTCGAGCCCGAAGCCGCGACCGGCGGGCTCAAGCCCTACCTGCATGTGCGGCGCGACCTGTGGGCGAAAGTGACGCGGGCGCTGTTCTACGATCTCGTCGAGCTTGGGGAGGAGCGTAAAGTGGACGGCGTGGCAATGTTCGGCGTCGCGTCGGATGGGGAGTTCTTCGCTATGGCGCCGGCCGAGAGTTTGCAGGGTCTGGTCTGATGGACGCGGTGCCGCCCAATAACTTGGTTCTGCCGGGTCAGGAATTTTTCAACCGTGCGCGGGCGCGGCTGACGCTCGACGTTCCGCGCGCGCTCGACGATCACGCGGCGGAAGCGGTGCGCGGCGACCTCGATCTCGATCCGCTGATGTGGGAACGCGCCGGGGTGAAGGCCAGCAAGCCCGCCGCGGTGCTCATCCCGGTCGTCGACCGGCCCGACCCCGCGGTGCTGCTCACCTTGCGTACCGAACTGCCAAGCCATCCCGGGCAGATCGCGTTTCCGGGCGGCAAGATCGACCCGCATGACGCGACGCCGGCGCAGGCGGCGCTACGCGAAGCCGAAGAAGAGATCGGGCTGACGCACGACCTGATCGAGCCGATTGGATATCTCGATCTCTACCTCACTTTTTCGGGCTACCGCATCCTGCCGACGGTGGCGCGCGTCTCGCCCGATTACCGGCTGGTGCTCAACGAACATGAGGTCGCGGACGCCTTCGAGGTGCCGCTCGGCTTTCTGATGGATGTGCAGAACCACGCTTTGCATAGCCGCGACTGGAAGGGCGTCGAGCGCAAATATTACGCCATGCCGTTCGGTGAGCGTTACATCTGGGGCGTGACGGCCGGGATCCTGCGGAATTTGTGGGAGCGGATCTACGGGCGTTGATGCGGTGCGGTAGCAGCCGCGAGCGGCAGCGCCGCAGTGCAACAAGCGGCGATTGCTCCAATGCGACGAGCGGCAAATGATGCCGCTACATTTCGTCGTATGACTTGTATATTGCGCAAATCGCTTCGAGCGGATTATGGGAGAAACCAGCACCCCGTCTGGTTAATCGCACCGCGGCAGCAGGCCTATCTCTTATGATCCGCCCGGTCCTCACCGAAGTCGCGCTGTTCCTGGTGCCATTCGCCGTGTACATCGTCTTCTTGTGGGCGACGCGGGCCGGTATGCTCGATTTGTCGAACTGGTCAATCCCGCGTATTTCCTGGCTGGTGATCGTTGCCTTCGTCCTGATGATCGGCAGTTTCCTGCTGCTCGCCCATTTCGGCGGCGCGCCGCCCGGGTCGACCTATGTGCCGGCCCACGTCGAAAACGGCGTGTTCGTGCCGGGGCGGACCAGTGAGTGACACGCAGCGACGTCTTGAAGCCCCGTGGCTGCGAGAGCGTCCGCTTGCGCAACTTCTCGCGGTGCTCGACCGCGACGGCGAGGAAGCCCGCGTCGTCGGCGGTGCGGTGCGCAATTCACTGCTGGATGAGCCGCCGGGGGACATCGACATCGCCACCACGGCGGTGCCGCGCGAGGTGGTTCGCCGCGTCGAGGCCGCGGGCTACAAGGCGGTGCCGACCGGCATCGAACACGGCACCATCACGGTGATTGCGAACGGCAAGCCGTTCGAGGTAACGACCTTGCGCGAAGATGTCGAGACCTTTGGCCGCCATGCGACAGTAGCGTTCGGCCGCGACTGGCGGCGCGATGCGCAGCGCCGTGACTTTACGATCAATGCACTGTCGGTTGCCGCCGACGGGACGCTCTACGACTATGCCGGCGGCCTTGCCGACATCGCGGAGCGGCGCGTGCGCTTTATCGGCGAAGCCGCCACCCGCATCGCCGAGGACTATCTTCGGATTCTCCGATTCTTCCGCTTCCACGCGGTCTATGGACGCGGCCTGCCCGATGCCGATGGCGTTCACGCCTGCATCGCCGGCCGTGCGGGACTTGAGCAGCTATCGCGCGAACGCATCCGGATGGAAATGCTCAAGCTGCTGCTCGCGCCGCACGCAGTGCCGACGCTCGCGGTGATGACCGAATCGGGTCTGCTTGAAACCGTGCTCGGCGGTGTACCGCTGCTCGCAAGCCTCAGCAACATGATCAAGCTCGAAGCAACGCTCGCGCTCGCGCCTGATGCGGTCCGACGGCTCGGCGCGCTCGGTGTCGCGGTGGCCGAAGACGCCGAGCGGCTGCGCGATCGGCTGCGGCTCGCCAATGCGGAGTACGAGCGGCTGGCTTCGATGGCGGAGAACTGGTGGCGGATTTCGTCGGCGTGGGACGAACGGCAGGCGCGCGCGCTGCTCTACCGGCTCGCACCCGAGCGTTTCACCGACCGCATGCTGCTCGCCTGGAGCCGTTCGCCCGAGGGCGCGGCGGATGCGCAGTGGCATGTGCTCGCAACCCTGCCGGCGCGCTGGGAGGCGCCGGTGTTTCCGCTCAAGGCTGCGGATTTTCTCGCGCGCGGCGTTCAAAAAGGTCCGGCGCTGGGCGCCATGCTGCGGGCCGCCGAAGCGGCCTGGGTCGCGGCGGACTTTCCGCGCGACTCCGCAGTGGTCGCGGCGATCGCGGAAGACGCCTCACGGCTGAAATAGCGTGTCCCGATTCCGGACGCTCGTCGGCCCCGTCAGGGCTCGCATCAACTCGCTATGCCCGCCGGCCCGAGATACACTTGCCGCCGTGAGGCCGACTTGAACGCGAACCGCCGACCTGCCGACATCGCCAAACGTTCCGCGCACGCGCTGGCGCGCCGCGCCGGAACACGCGAGGCGTTCCGGCGCGAAACCTTTGCACTGCCGCGCGAGGCGGCGCGTGAGAAGGCGCGCGAGTTTTTCCGCCGGTTTCCCAAGGCGGCCTACATGACCGAGATCGAATCCTGGCGCGAGCTTCCCGGCGACCGCATCGAGTTCACCATGCGGCGTCTTCCCAGTGCGGACTGACGCGACGCGAGCATTCACGGCGATTCCGCGATGCTCGCATCATTGATTGAAGGCTTTGCCGACATTTCGCTGGCGCAGCTCGCGTTGATCGCCGGTATGGCCCTCGTGACTTCGTTGGTCGGCGGCGTGGCGGGCTACGGCACGGGCGCGCTGATGCCCCTCGTCCTGGTGCCGATCGTCGGTCCCGAGCCGGTGGTGCCGATCATTTCGCTCTCGGCCCTGTTCACCAATACCGGCCGGACGGCGGCGTTCCGCCACCGTGTCGACCCGCGCAAAGCCGTGATCGTGCTGCTTGCGGCGGTGCCGACCTGCGCGCTGGGGGCCTGGGGCTATACCTTGCTCGGCGGCAAGGGCGCGTTGATCGTGATCGGCGGCATGTTGATTTCAAGCGTGCCGCTGCGCCGCCTGATGCGCCGGCGCGGATTGACGCTCTCGCATCGGGGCCTGGCGGGAGCTGCATTCGCCTGGGGCCCGCTGGCCGGCGGCACCGTCGGCGCCGGCATCATCCTGCTCTCGCTGTTGATGGCAGCCGGGCTGGAAGGCGCCGCGGTAGTTGCGACCGATGCGGTGATCTCCATCGGCATCGGTCTCACCAAGTTTGCGGTGTTCGGTCTTGCCGGCGCGGTGAACGCGACCGTGGTCGCGGTTGCGCTGCTGATCGGCGTCGTGGCGTTTCCGGGTGCGTTTCTCGCCAAGGCGCTGGTCGAGCGGTTGCCGCTCCACCTGCACACTGCGCTGCTCGACGTGGTGGTGATCTTCGGCGGCGTCGCGATGGTGGCGAACGCATTCATGCGGTGAGGATGCGTTCAGTGTCCGCTATTGCTCCTCGTCCTTATCAACAAAATCGCCCCCGCGGGTCAGCCCTTCGATCCACGTTTCGCCATCGCGCTTGATAACGGTGCGCGGTGTCACGGCGCCGGCGTCCGCGAACGCCTTCGCCAGCCGCTCCGAATGCGTGACGACCCAGATCTGCGTGCGCTCCGCCGCCCGCATGATGAGGCGGGCGAGCGGTTCGAGCAGTTCGGGATGCAGGCTTGTCTCCGGCTCGTTGAGCGCGATGAAAGCTGGCAGCCGATAGCCGAGCAGCGCGCCGGTCAGTGCCAGATAGCGCAGCGTGCCATCGGAGAGCTCGCCAGCCTCGAACACCCGTTTGGGATAATCCGGCAGGGTGAGGCCGAAGCTTGCGGTCCGTTCCGGCTCCGGCACGACCAGGCGCGCGCCCGGGAAGGCATCCTCGATCGCGCGATCCAGGTCGGTGGTGTCCTCGCGAATATAGACCAGTGTTGCGAATACGGCGGCGAGATCGGAGCCGTCGGACGCAAGCGTCGGCGCAGTCACCGCAAGGCAGGGTTGGCGCAGCGCCGACGCGCGGTCGCTGCGGAAGTCGTGAAAGAATCGCCAGTCGAGCATCGTCCGGCGCACGACGTCCACATCCGGGAAGCGCGCGGCGTCCTGCAGCGCGCCAAGCGCGGTCTCGGATGCCAGCAGTTCCGGCCGGAACGGCTGCTTGCGGCCGTCGTCGTCGGTGGCGAGGGCGCGCGGGCCGCGCCGCTCCAGGATGGTGAGGGGGCGGCGGCCGTTGCGGAAGATCAGCGTCTCTTCCTTGATCTGCGGCTCGAGCGGGAATGCCGCCGCAGTCGGCACCCGCACCCCGATGTCGACCTCGTAGGAATAGATGATGCCGACCTCGACGCCGTAGCTGAACTCGCCTTGCACGCGGTCGCCTCGATCTTCGGCGCCGAGGCCAACCGACAGCGTCATGCGCGCGGGCTTGTTGACCAAGCGCTTGCCGGCCCATAGGGCCGACTCCATGCCGCCTTCGGACGCCAGTTCGCGCGCCAGCGTGCCGGCCGCGGCCGCCTGCAGCAATTGCAGCGAGCGGTAGAGGTTGGTCTTGCCGACCCCGTTGGCGCCGACAAATACGGTGAGCCCACCGACCGGGAAGCGGATCGCGCGCAGCGAACGGTAACCGGCGACGCTGATTTCGCTGATGCGCATGACGACGACCTCGGGCGCGACGGCATGCCGGCGCAATGCCGCTCCGATGAACCATCATAATTGCGTTAGCGCACGCTGGTAATATGAGAGATCGACGTACTTGTCCGCCGGTGCGGGCGTGCCGCCTTCAAAATCGGCGCGCAGCTTGAGCACGGTGTCGAAGCCCGCGTGGTCAAACGCGGCATCCTTGGCGAACCCGCGCTCGGGATCGGTCGCGACCTGCGTAAGTCTGCTCGGCGATCTCCGGCGGCACGTTGAGCCGTTCGGCATAAAGCCTCACGGCCGCGGCCTTGTTGGCCGGATCGAGCGACCAGCGCAGTCCTTCGATGCAGGCCTGCAGATAGGCCACCAGCGTATCGGCGTTTGCGCTTGCCCACGTACGCAGCACATAGGGCACGGTCCCGAGGTAGGGACCGATCGTGTCGACGACCGCACCCATGTCCTTGAGACCGGCGTGCCTCGCGTGCAGCGCGAAGGGCGGATTGAGGATCGCGGCGGCCGCTGCTTTGTCCCGCAGGGCCTCGAAGCGGCGGAATGGTGCCCCGACCTCCTTCACGGTGTAGTCCGCCGGATCGAGCCCGTGCTGACGCAGCATCCGGTAGAGCACGAAGGACCAGCCGGTGTTGGCGACGTCGGCCGCAATCGTCTTGCCACGCAGATCCGCGAGCGTCTCGATGCCGGATTGAACAAACAGATGATTGAAGCCGTTGTCACCGCCCGCCACGATCACGGCGTCGGCGTTGGCAGCTTCGACCATGGCGACCGCCTGATCGGCGGCACCGTGAACGATCTGGTAGCGGCCTTCGGCCAAACCGCTGCGCTGTTCCGCCGAGTTGGGGGCAGAGCGTAGGTCAACCGCAAGACCACGCTCTGCGAACGATCCGTTGGCTTGCGCGGCGAACAGCGGCAACGTTTGCGTGCCGGGGAACACCATGACGGTGAGTTCGAGCAGCCCGCCGTGTGACCGATGATCGCCTACGGCCATTTCACCACCGGCGGCATCGAGGACAGGATCGAGTTGACATTGCCGCCGGTGCGCAGCCCGAAAATCGTGCCGCGATCGTACAGCAGGTTGAACTCGACGTAGCGCCCGCGGCGGATCAGTTGTTCCTCGCGCTCGGCTTCCGCCCAGCGCGCAGCGAAATTCGCCCGCACCAGCGCGGGATAGACCTTGAGAAACGCGCGGCCGACATCCTGCGTGAAGGCGAAGTCCGCGTCCCAATCGCCGGTGTCGAGATAGTCATAGAAGATACCGCCGATGCCGCGCATCTCCTGACGGTGTTTCAGATAGAAGTATTCGTCGCACCACGTCTTGAACTTGTCATAAGGCGCGACCGCCGCGTGGGCGTCGCAGGCCGATCGCATCGCCGCATGGAATGCGACCGTGTCGGGATCGTCCTGCGTGCGCCGCTTGTTCAGCACCGGCGTGAGGTCGGCGCCGCCGCCGAACCAGGCCTTGGTGGTCACCACAAACCGTGTGTTCATATGCACCGCGGGCACGTGCGGGTTTTGCATGTGGGCGATCAGCGAGATGCCGGAGGCCCAGAAGCGCGGATCATCGGCGGCGCCGGGGATGTCCTTGCGGAACTCTGGCGCGAATTCGCCGAACACGGTGGACACATGGACGCCGACCTTTTCGAACACGCGGCCTTTCATGATCGCCATCACGCCGCCGCCGCCGTCCTGGCCGCTGTGGTCGGTTCGCTTCCAGGATGTGCGCACGAAACGGCCTGGCGGATGATCCGCCAATTGCGCGCCGGCCGGCAGGGCGTCCTCCACCGCTTCGAACGCCGCACAGATGTCATCGCGCAACCGCTCGAACCAGATGCGTGCACGGACCTTGCGGTCGGCGAGTTGTTTGATATTCAACGGTGGTGCCGGTTGAGCCTCTAGCATGGTTGCTTCACCTTTTGCGCCCACGGCGCGCAACTACGACTCGTCCGTCACGTATGATTCGAAACGACCACCAACGCGTTGACCGAGCGCAATAACCTTTTCGCGACATCTACAGCTATTTTGATTTCATGCTGCCGAACAAACATTGCGCGCTCGGCCCGCGGATCGACACAAGCCAATCCTTTTTTTGCCATGGTTGTGCGAATACTTCCACGCCGTGGGGGAGATCGGGGAGTGTGATGTCGCCCTCCGCTTGCATCGGGGATGTTAGCAGGCGGGCTTGCGGCGACTGAGCGCCAGCGAGCGAGGTGGGTGAGGGGCAGCGCCTAGGGGCGTGAGAATGCACCTCACCCGCCTCGTACTTTTTCAATCTTCTCTTCAATCCGTACCGTTTGTTTAGTTCGCATTATTGTTTTGCGGTTCGCCGCATTGCGGACCGGCCGGCGCGGCCGTCCCAATTTGGCGCATGGCTTCGCCGAGCACCATGGCGGCTGCCATCGCCACGTTCAGAGAACGCAGCCCGGTGCGAATCGGAATCACCAGCCGCGCCTCGGCCACCTGATGGATGTGCTCGGGCACCCCGGCTGATTCGCGACCGAACAACAGGATGTCATTCCGCCGGTAGGTGTGGTCGAGGTACGACATGGCCGCCCGCGTCGTGAACAGAATGAGCCGGGCACGCTCTTCGTGACGCCACGCCTCGAACGCCTCCCAGTTGAGATGGCGCACGATTACCACCTGATCGAGATAGTCCATGCCGGCACGGCGGAAGGCTCGATCGGAGACTGGGAAGCCCGCCGGCTCGATGATGTGCGCTTCGACCCCGAGGCAGGCAGCCAGCCGCAGGATGGTCCCGGTGTTCTGGGGGATGTCGGGCTCGAATAGCGCGATCCGCACGACACCCTGCCAATGAACAATCACATGAATTCCGGGCGCGGCTGCCGACGCCTAGGATCGACCGCTGATGATTTTCCGGCGCAGCGTCTAGAAAAAAGCCAGCGTGCGGATTTCGATGCTCTCGCGCGGTCGCGCATTGGGCGGCGAGGTCGGGTCCTCGAAGGCGGTGTGTGCAGTCCAGCGCGCCCGACCATCCTTGAGCGAATCGAACACCTTGAACACCAAGGCTTCGTCCCGCCGCATGTGCGGGAACCAGTACCACGCATGGTCGGGATTGTAGCCGACCGCGTAGGTCTGGCCGACGCGATTGGGATAGACCCGCTCGGAGATCACGAAATCATCGGCCGAGACGCTGCGGGCGTCGCAGATTGCCAGCGGGAAGGTCTCTACCGGATGGCGGATCGGCCGCCAGACCTGGATGATCGCGAAGCGGCGGCTCAGCAGGTCGTCCGCTTCATCCGGCAGGAAGTCGCGCACGCGCTGCGGCCCGGACCATTCGGTATAGTCGTTGTGGACCCGGCGCACGACCTCGCGGATCTTGGTTTTCTCACGCAGTTCATCGTCGGCGGTGCGCAGCGTGTGATCGAACACGACGACACGCTTGGCGCCGCTCTCGGCTTTCACCAGCGCTTCCATCTCCGGGTAATAGACCCGCTTGATGTCATCTTCGTCGAAGAAATCCGTGACTTTGGTGGGGTGCGGAACGAAATGAAATCCGTTGCGGTCGAGCGTGAAATCCCGGGTCTCCTGCCGGCCGTTGCGGATCACCATCTGGCGCGGATCGACCGTGCCGCCGGTGCGCACGTCGAGCGAGCCCGGCCCGCCGGTATAGGTGAAGAGCTTCTCTCCGGTGTTCTTGATGTAGTTGAGGGTGGCTTCGATCGCCGGCGTGGTCGCGGGATCGGCGGTTTGTTCGAGAACCTGCACCATGGAGGACTCCTGTGCGCTTGGCCGCTACGGGCCCATGCTCGGCCCGTAAACGTAGGGGTGTGGCGCGGCGAGCGGAAGGGGCACGCGCCGGCCGAGCGATCACCTCCATGCGAGCACGCCGAGCAGACTGTCCGAGGAAGTGTGGCCTGGATGACACACCGAACCCGCAGGTCGATCGGGACTTGAACCATTGGGCTCTCTGGCGCGACCAATACGTCGAACGGGGAGGCCATCATGCGTACTTGGTTTGACTACGATCTCGGCTCGCTCGCAGTCCTTATGATTGGCGTTTGCAGCGTTGCGCTGCTGGCATTGAGCATCTAAGCCCACCAAACTCGGTCAGAACACCTCATTGCCGCGTGAGCGGGCTTTGATCGCCCGGCGGCAGCAGGGCCACGCAGCGGTGGCGCCATGTCGGCCAGAGAATCGCCAAATCGGCTCGGCTTCCGCCTCCCGGCGCACCCTTTGTCCAGGCCCTTGCAGCCCCAGGGCCGTGGACGCGAAAATCCACACCGGCCGGGGATTTACCTGACTTTTTCGCAATGCGGCAGACGCCCACTTGCACTCCCCTTGCAAGGGTGCCAATAAATCGCCGCTGGAATAAGCCGCTTGGCCCCCTTCGCAGGGTGGAGAGTGGCGAGTTCGCCCGCTGCCGCCATGGGCGTCCTCCGCATTTGAGCGAGGGAGGGCCGCGGCGCTCCGGATGCAGGCAAAACTCCTGAGCGCGCCTGCGCGTGGATCGGTTATGGGCGGATCGAGAGTCTAAGGAAGGGATAAGACACGTGACAACGATGCATTCGGCGCATTCGGTTGAGCCGACACGTCGCGACTTTCTCTATATTGCGACCGGTGCTGCTGCGGCTGTCGGGACTGTCGGCGTCCTGGTGCCGCTGATCTCGCAGATGAACCCGGACGCTTCGACCATCGCGGCCGGAGCGCCGATCGAGGTCGATCTGACGCCGATCACGGACGGGCAAGTCATCAAGGTGTTCTGGCGCGGCAAGCCGATCTACATCAATCACCGCACCAAGAAGCAGATCGAAGAAGCGGAGAACGTCGACGTCGCAAAGTTGCGCGATCCGCAGCCTGACTCGGCGCGCGTTAAGCCGGGGCACACGCAGTGGCAGGTTCTGATCGGGATTTGCACACACCTCGGCTGCATCCCGATCGCCCATCAGGGACCTTACGACGGCTACTTCTGTCCCTGTCATGGCTCGGTCTACGACACCTCCGGCCGCATCCGGCAGGGGCCGGCGCCGCTCAACCTCTTCATCCCGCCCTACGAGTTCCTTTCCGACAGCAAGATCCGGATCGGCTGACCGCCGTTCGATTCCTCTCCCGCAAGGTTTTCCCATGAGCGGACATTCGACCTACCAGCCGCAAAACGGATTCATGAAATGGATGGAGCGGCGGCTGCCGATCGCCGGGCTCGTCCATTCATCGTTCGTCGTCTATCCGACGCCGCGCAATTTGAACTACTGGTGGACCTTCGGTGGCATCCTGACGTTCATGCTCGGCGTGCAGATCATCACCGGCGTCGTGCTGGCGATGCATTACACGCCGCATGTCGACTTGGCGTTCAAATCCGTCGAAAGCATCATGCGCGACGTGAATTTCGGCTGGCTGTTGCGCTACCTGCACGCTAACGGCGCCTCGATGTTCTTCCTTGCGGCGTACATCCACATGTTCCGTGGCATGTATTACGGCTCCTACAAGGAGCCGCGCGAAGTGCTGTGGATCCTTGGCGTGATCCTTCTCCTGCTCATGATCATGACCGGCTTCATGGGCTACGTGCTGCCCTGGGGCCAGATGAGCTTCTGGGCGGCGACCGTGATCACCAACCTGTTCTCGGCGATCCCGATCGTCGGCGAATCGATCGTGACCTGGCTGTGGGGTGGCTTTGCGGTCGGTAACCCGACGCTCAACCGTTTCTACTCGCTGCACTATCTCCTGCCGTTCGTGATCGTCGGCGTCGTCGTGCTGCACGTCTGGGCGCTGCACATGGTGGGGCAGAACAATCCGACCGGCGTCGAGCCGAAGACCGACAAGGACACCGTGCCGTTCACGCCCTACGCCACCATCAAGGACGGCTTCTTCATGGTGGTGTTCTGCATCCTGTTCGCCTGGTTCGTGTTCTATATTCCGAACTTCCTCGGCCATTCCGACAACTATATCCCAGCCAATCCGGCGGTCACGCCCATGCACATCGTGCCGGAATGGTACTACCTGCCGTTCTACGCGATCCTGCGCGCCATCCCGGACAAGCTCATGGGTGTCATCGCGCTCGGTGCATCGATCGTGATCCTGGCGTTCCTGCCCTGGCTCGATACGTCGAAGGTGCGGTCGGCGAAATATCGCCCGCTCTACCGCCAGTTCTTCTGGCTGTTCGTGATCGTGTGCGTCGGCCTGGGCTGGCTCGGATCAAAGCCACCGGAAGGCTACTACGTGCTGTTCGCGCGCATCTTCACGGTCTACTACTTCGCGTATTTCCTGATCATCCTGCCGATCCTGGGCTACGTCGAAAAGACCAAGCCGCTGCCGAACTCGATCTCGGAATCGGTGCTGTCGCCGTCCGGCGCCAAGGCCTAGGAGAACACAATCATGGCCTTCAGGCGCGCAACCCTCGCTCTCGCCGTTCTGCTGGCGGCGGCCACCGCTCCGGCGCTCGCGCAGGACGCCCACGAACCGTCTTCCCACGAACAGCCGTCGCCGCCGAAGAACAAGTGGTCGTTCGCCGGCCCGTTCGGCCGCTACGACCAGGGCCAGCTTCAGCGCGGCTTCAAGGTGTACCGCGAGGTCTGCCTGCAGTGTCACGGCATGGAACTGCTGTCGTTCCGCAACCTGGCGGAGCCCGGTGGTCCTGGCTTCACGACCGCGCAGGCCGCCGCCGTGGCGGCGGAATACAAATACAAGGAGGGCGTCGACGAGCAGGGTCAGCCGATCGAGCGCGACGGCCGGATCGCCGATCATTTCCCGCCCCCGCTCATCAAGTTTCCGGGCGCGACGCCGCCCGACATGTCGGTCATCGCCAAGGCGCGCGGCTATGAGCGCGGCTTCCCAGGCTGGGTGTTCGACATTTTCACGCAATACCAGGAACAGGGCGTCGACTACATCGTGGCGTTGCTGACGGGATACCAGGATTCACCACCGGCCGGCTTCTCGATGCCACCGGCTACCTTCTACAACAAGTTCTTCCCCGGCCACGTGATCCTGATGCCGCCGCCGCTCTCCGACAAGCGCGTCGATTACACCGACGGTGCTCCGATGACGACCGAGCAATACGCCAAGGACGTCGCGGCCTACCTGATGTGGGCGGCCGAGCCGCACCTTGTTGCCCGCAAGCGCATCGGCTTGCAGGTGATGATCTTCCTGCTGGTGTTTGCGGGGCTGCTCTACTTCACCAAGAAGAAGGTGTGGTCGAGCGTGCATTGATGCACGCGACGGCTGCGGGCCTGCCTGACGTCGCGCGCGCTGGTCCATTCCCTAAAGATCGAGCCGCGCGCGGATAAGCTCCGGGTCGGTGGACAGGCGGCTTTCGTCGATCGCTATCTTCTCGAATTCGCAGCGGGCGAAGCGCGCCTTTTCGGCGAACGGCACCGTCGCATCGATCCCCAGCTTGGCGCGGATGCCGTTTTGGCCAGCGCGGATGTATTCGTGCCCGCGCGCCGCCGGCATCACGATGAGGTCGCGTGACGCCTCCATCCGGGTCGCGAGCGCGTACTCCACGTCGTGCGGATCGCGGATGTCTATGTCATCGTCCACCACGGTGACGAGGTCGAGGTCCTTCAGCGCCCCGAAGGCCGCAAAGATTGCGTTACGCTGCAAGCCGTCGTGCTGCGGGGTCGCCTTCTTGACCTGCACGACGGCGTGGAAGCGATGCAGCCCGCCGGCGGTCATTTCGGCGTCCACCACGATAGGCACCGCCGACTGCAGTACCTTGAGCAGGCTCGCCTCCAGCACATACTTGCGCAGCATGATGGTCTCGCGGCCGTAGCCGTTAATCGCATGATAGATCGGCTTGTCGCGATGGGTCACGGCCGTCACTTCGAACACCGGGGCGGCATCGGCTGGCGACAGATAGCCGACGAACTCGCCGAATGGCCCTTCCGTCACGGTTTCGCCGGTCAGCATGCGGCCCTCCAGCACGATTTCGGTCTCGGCCGGAACCACCAGGTCCTGCGAGACTGTCTTCACCACCGGCAACGGGCGGCCGCAGAGCCCGCCGGCGACTGCAAGCTCGTCGGCACCTTCGGGCATCTGCGATCCCATGGTCGCCGCGGTGTAATGCAGCGCGAGGTCGGAGCCGATGCAGACCGCGACCGGCAAATTCTCGCCCTTGCGCTTGGCGCGCTCGAAGGCGAGCCGCAGATGCCGGCCGAAATCGAGCTTCACGCCTGTGCGGCCGGGACCGGTGATCTGCAACCGGTGATAGGAGGCGTTGTAGGTGCCGGTGTCGGGATCGCGCACGATCACGATGCCGGCGGTGATGAAACGCCCGGCGTCGTCCGCCGTGTGGTGGAGTGCCGGCAGCATGCGGGCGAGATCGATGTCCTTGGTATGGACGTGCTGTTGCGCGGGCGCCCGCTCCACCATGACGGGCGGCTTGGGCGAGCCCAGCGCGCGGCCGATGAATTGGCGGATGCCATTGAAGTCGATGCCAAATGCGGCCTCGCAGTTGGGCTGGCAGGACAGCAGGTTGCCGATCACCGGAATCTCGTAGCCGTCGACCTTGTCGAACATCAGCGCCGGCCCGCCGTCGAGCTTCTTCATGATGGCGGCAACTTCGAGATGTGGATCGACCGGCGCCGTGTAGGCCGCAAGCCGGCCCGCCGCTGCCATGCGACCGAGCGCCGAGCGGAACCGGGTGTCGAGGACGTCGTAATTCGACATTGTGCTTTCTCTTTGCGATGCGATTGCAAACTAGCGCGAAGCATGACAATGGCAAAGCTATCGTCGAAGGCAGGTGCGCCGCTTGTGCTATCTCTGATTGTCGATCATCTCACTACGGCGGCGGTGTGCTCCCTCCCCCCTTGCGGGGGAGGGTTGGGGAGGGGGGTAGCTGTTTGCGAGAGCTGGTTTCGCGACGAGGACCCCCACCCCTAACCCCTCCCCACAAGGGGGAGGGGAACACACCGAATTTTGCGGGCAGTCCGGTAAACTTCCGCCTGCTTCTTGTGACCTGCTTCAGGAGTTCGAATGACCAAAGCGGTTCTCGGTATCATCGGCGGCTCCGGCATCTACGATCTGCCCGGGCTGGAGAAGGTCAAGCAGAAGCGCATCAAGAGCCCGTGGGGCGAGCCGTCGGCAGCGCTGCGCGTCGGCGAGATCGCAGGCACGCCGGTGGTGTTTCTGTCGCGACATGACAAGGGCCACCGGCTCTCGCCGTCCGACATCAACTACCGGGCAAATATCGATGTGCTCAAGAGGGCCGGCGTCACCGATCTGGTCTCGCTGTCGGCCTGCGGCTCGTTCAAGCAGGAGTTGCCGCCCGGCACCTTCGTGCTGATCGATCAGTTCGTCGACCGCACCCACAAGCGGGAGAGCTCGTTTTTCGGCAAGGGGTGCGTTGCGCACGTCTCGATGGCGCATCCGATCTCGCCGCGGCTGCAGGATCGCATCTCGGCCGCCGCCGGCCTCGAAGGGATCGAGATCAAGCGCGGCGGCACCTATGTCTGCATGGAGGGGCCGCAGTTCTCAACCTATGCCGAGAGCATGACCTACAAGGGGCTCGGCTATTCGGTGATCGGCATGACCAACATGCCGGAGGCGAAGCTCGCGCGCGAGGCGGAACTCTGTTACGCAACCGTCGCAATGGTCACCGATTTCGATTGCTGGCATCCCGACCACGACGCCGTCACGGTGCAGGACATCATCAAGGTGCTGACGGACAATGCCGAGAAGGCGAAGCAACTGGTGGCGCGGCTGGCAAAGGATTTCCCCACAGAGCACGAGCCGTGCCCGATCGGCTCCGACCGCGCGCTCGACACCGCGTTGATCACCGCGCCAGAGGCACGCGACAAGGCGCTGCTCAAGAAGCTCGACGCCGTCGCGGGGAGGGTGCTCAAGAAGCCGCGGAAATCATGACATAGCATTTAGCTCAGCCGCTTCGCGATCTCTCGTGCCGCCATCGTGCCACCGGCAAGCGCGGTGGCGACGCATGGATGCACTGGGTTGGCGACGTCGCCCACGGCGAACAGCCCCGGGCATGAAGTTTCCATGTTGCCGTCGACCAGGAGATGACCGTCGTCGCTCTGCCGGAGCGCAAGCTCGGTGAGCCAGGGCTCATGCGTGTTCGGCCGGTAGCCGAGCAGCAGGACGACCTGATCGGCTTCGATCGTCGTGCCGTCGTTCAGCCGCAGGTGGATCGTGGCGCCCGCATCCATCAACGCCTCGACCGACCGGTCCACCAGCACCTCGGCGCCACCGGATGAGCCATGCGCCCGAACCTGCGCGACCAGGCGCGGCTGCGCATGCGGCGCCGCCGCACGGATGACGATCGTCACCTTGACGCCCTTGCGCATCAGGATGCCGGCCACGTCGAAGGCGTTGTCGCCGCCGCCGATGATTGCGACGTGCGAACCGAGCTTGGCGCCGGGCTCGCCGACTGCGACCGGGCCGACATGGATGCGGCCCTGCGCCGCGAGTGTGCGCGCGTTCTCGACCTGATCGAGCCACTCCTCGCCGCGGAATTCGGTCCCGGTGGCGATCACCAATGCCCGGCAGGAGAGTGAATGGGGCACCTCGTCACCGGCAACATCGAGCGCGAATCCGCCGCTGGCCGTGCGCATGATCCGTTGCGGAACGGCATTGAACCAGACCTCGATCCCGGCTTGGCCGATGTGGTGCGCGAAAGCGTCAGCCTGCTGGCGCGCCAGCGCGCCGGGCCACCCGAGAAGCCACGGGTTGGGATAGGGGTTGCGCTCCGCCATGCCGCCGAGCACCGCCGCCCGCTCGATGATCACCGGATGCAGCCCGTAGTTGGCGAGCCAGAGCGCGCAGGACATGCCAGCCGGTCCGCCGCCGATGATTGGCACGATCGGAGGTGGAGCCATCTCAGGCGGTCCGCGAATTGCTCACGTTACGGCGTCCGGGCATGGTTGCGCGCCGCGTCATGGTTCGCCACAGTGCGCCCGCTTGCAAGCGCCGATTGCCCGTTTCACGCGAGGATCCCAAGAGCCCCATGACCACACCGTCGTTCGAACACGATCTGAAAGCCTCGATCCGCACCATACCCGACTATCCCAAGCCGGGAATCATGTTCCGCGACATCACGACGCTGCTCGGCAACGCGCGCGCGTTCCGCCGCGCGGTCGATGAACTGGTGCAGCCGTGGGCGGGCATGAAGATTGCCAAGGTCGCCGGCATCGAGGCGCGCGGCTTCATTCTGGGTGGCGCGGTGGCGCATCAAGTGTCGGCGGGATTCGTGCCGATCCGCAAGAAGGGCAAGCTGCCGCACAAGCGGGTGTCGATCGCCTATTCGCTGGAGTACGGGCTCGACGAAATGGAGATGCACGAGGATGCGGTGGAACCGGGCGACCGGGTGATTCTGGTTGACGATCTCATCGCCACCGGCGGGACCGCGGAGGGCGCGGTGAAGCTGCTGCGCAAGCTCGGCGCCGACATACTCGCCGCCTGCTTCATCATCGACCTGCCTGACCTGGGCGGCGCCGCGAAGTTACGCGCCCTCGACGTGCCGGTGCGCACGCTCATCACTTTCGAGGGCCATTGAGGCCCGATTCTCGGCTTCAAAGATGGGCCTCGGGGGCCGTCAAGCCTCGTAGACGCGCGCCTGCTGCATAGCAGATTGTTAACGAAGATGCAGCTTTTTGCACACACTCGGCACTTTTTTGCCATCTTTTTGTTAACCCTTAGACGGGTACATGGCGGCAGAGAGACGGGGAAGGTTACTCTGCCGCTAGGGTTAATTGGGGAAGGGGGTTTCAATGCGTGAATCTTACGCGACTTCGACCTATCAGCATTCGGCATCTCAGAATTCCGCGCATTCGATTGCGCTACGCGTCGAGATCGTTGCCTGGTGTGGGCTTTTTGGGTTGGCCTGCTTGGCTGGATTTCTGATCGTCACGATGTGATGTGCGCCGTCCGGATCGGGCGGCGGTTGTCGATGCTTGGTTAAGCCAACGACGGAAGTACACGCAGCCTCATGATGGCTGTTCACCATGGCGCAGGCCTCGCGCTGCGCCATGGCGCCCGAGCGTGCTGACGCCGTGCGGCTTCGCAGGTGCTCTCGATGGCCGGGCTGGCAGCCTGAACATCCGGCGTGCAGGACGGTCGACGGGAGTCGGAAGAGGTAGTCCCCAAAAGGGGAAGCCCCGGCAAAATACGCGCCGGGGCTTCGAATGTATCGCGCCAAGTCGGGGGGCTGGGGATCAGCGCGACACTGAACGCAACCTAGTGTGAGACGTGCCGGAGCGCCAATTAAGCTTTGGTAAGATGCGGGCTAAGCTTTGGTAAGATGCGGGCCGGCTGGCGATTCATTTCTGGCCGTGTGGCCCCCACGGCCCCGGCTCTCCACCGGATGAAGAAGGACCGCCGAGTTCGATCGGCGAGCGCGCTGGCAGAAACGGCTTGTCACTTCCGGGCTGCGGCTCGGGGGTGGAGCCCCAGGGTCCAGCGGGCGCGGGCTGATCCTGTTGGTCGTCGCCGCTGTCCTGCGGTTCGGTAGGCTCCGGCAGCGCGATCGGTCCAGGATCGTGGCCACCCATGAACTTCACGATCGCGGCGATGCGCGCGTCGATCGGCGGATGGGTGTCGAACACGTTTGAGAACCCGACGCGTGGATTATCGATGCACATCTCCATGACCGCCGAGTTGGCATGGGCAAGCTCGCCGCGTCCCTCGATCTTGCGCAGCGCCGAGATCATCGCATCCGGGTTCTTGGTCAGTTCGACCGAGCCGGCATCCGCCAAATACTCCCGCTTGCGCGAGAGGGCGAAGCGGATGACGATCGACAGGATCCAGGCCACCGCGACGAGCGCGATTGCGATCAGGATCGCGATTCCGGCCCCACCCTTGCTCCGGCTGTCGCTGCTGCCGCGATTGAAGCGCATTCCACCCTGGAACAGCAGCCGGAAGATCAACTCGGCGAAGAACGAGATCGCACCCGCGATGACCACCGCGATGACCAGCATGCGCACGTCTCCATTGCGGATGTGGGTCAGTTCATGGCCGAGCACGGCTTCAAGCTCGGCATCGTCCAGCCGCTCGATCAGCCCGCTCGTGACGGTGATCGAATACTGCTTGTCGTTGAGGCCGGTCGCGAACGCATTGAGTGCGTCGTCCTGCGTCACTTTCAGCTTCGGCATGGTGATGCCGCGCGAGATACAGAGATTTTCCAGAAGGTTGTAGAGCCGCGGCTCCTCATCGCGGGTCACCGTGCGGCCGCCCGTGACGGCGTCGATCAGCGCCTGGTGGAAGCGGTAGGCGATGAGGATCCAGATGACCGTTCCGACGGTGGCAAACGGCGCCGCGTAGAGCGCATCGGTCAACGCGTTGCGGGCCAGCGAGTTTAGCGGCGCCGAAGTCGTCATCGCTTCGGCCGCCAGCGCGCCGGCGTACACCATCAGATACACCAGGAAGAACAGGCCGATCAGCAGCGCGACCGAGCGCCGCTTGTTCGATTGGATGTGAGTGTAGAGCCCGTAGGCGGCCATGGTCGAACCCAGTCCGGTGGTTCGTCATTCCGGGAACCGCGCGTCGCGAGGGCCCCGGAATCCATTCTCAACGGAGGTGAAACTGGATTCCGGATTCGCCGCTTACGCGGCGTCTCGGAATGACCTCGCTTTGTCGCAGCGATCTCAGAACTTCACCTGCGGCGCCTGCTCCAGCGTTTTGCGCTCCTCGCCGACGTCGAAGAACTGCTTCGGCGTGAATCCCATCGAGGCCGCAAACAGCGCGGCCGGGAACTGCTGGATGCCGGTATTGTACTCCTGCACGGCGCTGTTGAAGAAGCGCCGGGCCGCCGCGATCTTGTTCTCGATGTCGCTGAGCTCGCGCTGCAACTGCTGGAAGTTCGCGCTTGCCTTGAGGTCCGGATAGGACTCGCTCAGCGCAAACAGTTGCCGAAGTGCGCCGCTGAGCATGTTCTCGGCTGCCGCCTGCGCGGGGACGCCTCCGCTCTGCGCGGTGATTGCCGCATTACGCGCCTGAACCACGGCCTCGAGCGTGCCGCGCTCGTGCCCCGCATAGCCCTTCACCGTCTCGACCAGGTTCGGAATGAGATCATGACGCTGCTTGGTCTGAACGTCGATGTCGGAAAAGGCCTGGTTGACCCGCTGTCGCATGGCGACGAGTCCGTTGTAGATCATGATGATCCACAGGACGAGCAGAACGATCGCGCCGATCACGATCCAGGTGATGACGGACGAAGACATGAGGCGGCTCCTCGAAAGGTTTGTGGTTGGCCGGCTTCAATTTATGGTGTGGGTGGGCATAAGGGAAGCTTACGCCAGAGAAGCTCTCACGAGGGGAGGCACAGCATGCAGGGCAAGATCGCGCTCGAAGAGCACTTTGCCATCGACGATACCGTCAACGATTCCAAGGGCTTCTTTCCCGACGAGGTGTGGCAGGAGGTGCGTTCCCGCGTGCTCGATCTGCACGACCGGCGCCTGCGTCTGATGGATCAATATGGCATCGAGATGATGCTGCTGTCGCTCAACGCCCCCGCCGTTCAGGCCATCCCTGATTCGGCACAAGCGAACGAAATTGCGCGCAAGGCCAACGACTATCTGGCCGAGCAGGTGGCTAAGCGTCCGGCGCGCTTCCAGGGGCTCGCGGCGCTGCCAATGCAGGATCCTGATCTCGCCGCCCGCGAGCTTGAGCGCTGCGTCAAGGAGCTTGGCTTTCGGGGTGCGCTGGTCAATGGCTTCTCGCAGGTCGGCGACGCGGACACCACCGTCTACTACGACCTCAAGCAGTACTGGCCGTTCTGGCAGGTGGTCGAACAGCTCGACGTGCCGTTCTACCTGCACCCGCGCAACCCGTTGGCGCGTGACGCCCGGATTTACGAGGGCCATCCCTGGATGCTCGGCCCGATCTGGGCGTTCGGTCAGGAGACGGCGGTGCATTCACTGCGGCTGATGGGGTCGGGCCTGTTCGACGCCTACCCCGGCGTGCAGATCGTGCTCGGGCACATGGGCGAGGGACTACCGTTCAGCATGTGGCGTGTCGATCATACCAACGGATGGATTCCAAACCGGCACAATCTGCGCCCGTGCAAGAAGAACATCGCGGACTATTTCAACGCCAATTTCTACATCACCACGTCGGGCAATTTTCGGACGCAGGCCCTGATCAATGCGATGAGCGAACTGGGCTCCGACCGGATCATGTTCTCGACCGACTGGCCGTTCGAGAACATCGACCACGCGGCGGTCTGGTTCGACGCTGCCAGCATCAGCGAAAACGACCGCCAAAAGATCGGCCGCGAGAATGCGTTGCGGCTGTTCAAACTCGGGCAAGGTTGATCGCCATGCAGGGCAAGATCGTGCTGGAAGAACATATTGCGGTGCCGGAAACGGCGGAGAATCCGCGCGGCATCTTTACGCCGAGCGCCTGGGAGCAACTGCGAGGACGGCTTCTTGACGTTCACGGCGAGCGCCTGCGCGAAATGGATGCGAACGGCATCGAAATGATGGTGCTGTCGATGAACTCGCCGGCCGTGCAGGCGGTGCTCGATCCGCGTGAAGCCGCCACGATGGCGCGCCGGGCGAACGACCTGCTTGCCGAAGAAGTGCACAAACGCCCCGACCGGTTCCAGGCGTTCGCCGCACTGCCGATGCAGGACCCCGAGCTTGCGATTGCGGAGCTTGAACGCTGCGTCAGGGAGCTTGGCTTTCGCGGTGCGCTGGTCAACGGTTTCTCGCAGGTCGGCGAACCCGACAATGCGGTCTATTACGACCAGCCGCAGTACCGGCCGTTCTGGGCGGCGGTCGAACGGCTCGGCGTGCCGTTCTATCTGCATCCGCGCAGCCCGTTGCCGCGCGACGCAAGGCTCTATGCGGGGCACCCCTGGCTCATGGGCGCGGCCTGGGGCTACGGCAACGAAACGGCAGTGCACGCGTTGCGGCTCATTGGCTGCGGGCTGTTCGACGAGTTTCCGCGGCTCACCGTCGTCATCGGCCACATGGGGGAGGGCATCCCGTTCAATCTCTGGCGGCTCGATAACTGCAATGCAGGGGTGGAGAAGTCGACCCGCAATCAGGCCAAGAAGAAGACCGCCGATTATTTCGGCGCGAACTTCTACGTGACCACATCCGGCAACTTCAGCAGCAGCGCCTTGATCGCAACGATCCTTGAGCTTGGCGCCGACCGTGTCATGTTCTCGGTCGACTGGCCGTTCGAACTGATCGAACCTGCGGTGCGCTGGTTTGACGAGACTGCCATCAGCGAGAGCGACCGGCGCAAGATCGGCCGCGACAATGCGCTGCGCCTGCTCAAGCTCTAAGGCGTGTTGAGGTCGGCAGGCAATGATGAGCCGGGATGGGCTTGCGGCGTCATTGGGTCACCTTGCTGGGTGCCGCGCCGAAAAGCGACGATGGCGTATGCGACTGCGCCACACCGGCCGTCGCTGCGAGCGCACGACGCGGAACGCGGACCCGCATTGATCGTTGAGGTGTCGGGCTCAAGCCAAGCTCCGGATGAAACAGCAGCAACCGCAAGGGCGATGCCGGTTACAAAATCCAGCATGTCGGAGCATCCCGCTGGCATCGTCGACACCGACGTCCCGGCGCGGCTCGACCGCTTGCCGTGGGGGCGTTTCCACACCCTGGTGGTGGTCGCGCTCGGCATCACTTGGATTCTCGACGGCCTCGAAGTGACGCTCGCGGGTGCGATCTCGCCGGCGCTCAAGCACAGCGAAAGCCTGCACTTCTCCAATGCGGACGTTGGGCTCGCCGGCAGTGCCTATCTGGCGGGCGCGGTTCTTGGCGCGCTGCTGTTCGGCTGGCTCACCGACAGACTCGGCCGCAAGCGGCTGTTCTTCATTACGCTCGCGGTTTATCTCGTCGCCACCGCGGCCACCGCGCTGTCCTGGAGCGTCGCAAGCTTCGCCTTCTTCCGGTTCATGACCGGCGCCGGCATCGGCGGCGAATACACCGCGATCAATTCGACCATCCAGGAACTGGTGCCGGCGCGCTATCGCGGCTGGACCGATCTCGTCATCAACGGCAGCTTCTGGATCGGCGCGGCGATCGGTGCCGCGGGCTCGATCGTCCTGCTCGATCCGTCGGTGGCGGCGCCGGACCTCGGCTGGCGCTTCGCCTTTTTGATCGGCGCCGTGCTCGGTCTCGTCATCTTCGTCATGCGCCTATGGATTCCGGAATCGCCGCGCTGGCTGATGACGCACGGCCGTGCCCCGGAGGCGGACGCGATCATGACGCAGATCGAGGCGGGTTTCCGCGCCCGCAAGCATGAGATCGACCCGGCGCCGCTGGCACGCATTCGCCTCACCGCGCGCCGCGGTACGCCGCTCTCCGAGGTCATGACCACGCTGTTTCGCGTCGAACTCCGGCGCACTTTTGTCGGCCTCGCGCTGATGACCGCGCAGGCCTTCTTCTATAACGCGATCTTCTTCACCTATGCGCTTGTGCTCACCGACTTCTACGGCATCCGCGCCGATCACGTCGGCTGGTACATCTTGCCGTTCGCGGCCGGGAATTTCCTCGGGCCGGTCGTCTTGGGGCGGCTGTTCGACACGGTCGGCCGCCGGCCGATGATCGCCGCGACCTATGCGCTCTCCGGCGTGCTGCTCGCGGGCTCGGGATATCTGTTTGCGATCGGAGTGCTGTCGGCGACCGGCCAGACGGTGGCCTGGATGGTGATCTTCTTTTTTGCCTCGGCGGCGGCGAGTTCGGCCTATCTCACCGTGAGCGAGACCTTTCCGCTCGAAATTCGCGCGCTGGCGATTGCGTTCTTCTATGCCGTCGGCACCGGTGTGGGCGGCGTCGCCGGGCCCTGGCTGTTCGGCTGGCTGATCGACACCGGCTCGCGCTGGAGCGTGTTCGGCGGCTATCTGTTCGGCGCCGTGCTGATGATTGCCGCCGCCGCGATTGCGGCCCGCTTTGCGGTCGCGGCGGAACGCAAGCCGCTCGAAAGCGTCAGCCGTCCGCTCGCCGCCGCGGATTGAATCTCGTTCAACTGGCCTCGCGCAGCTTCACCGCGCCTTCGAGGTCGACCGAGACGAGTTGCGACACGCCGCGCTCCGCCATGGTGACGCCGAACAGGCGGTTCATCCGCGCCATGGTGATGGGGTTGTGGGTGATGATCACGAAGCGGGTGTCGGTCGAGCGGGTCATCTCGTCGAGCAGGTCGCAGAAGCGCTCGATATTATGGTCGTCGAGCGGGGCGTCGACCTCGTCCAGCACGCAGATCGGTGCCGGGTTGGTGAGGAACACCGCGAAGATCAGCGCGAGCGCCGTCAGGGCCTGCTCGCCGCCGGAGAGCAGCGAAAGCGTCGCGGGCTTCTTGCCGGGCGGCTTGGCGATGATTTCGAGGCCGGCCTCCAGCGGATCCTCCGCCTCGATGAGCTGAAGCTCGGCGGTGCCGCCGCCGAACAGCTCGGTGAACAGGTGCTTGAAGTGAGTGTTGACGACTTCGAAGGACGCCAGCAGCCGCTCGCGCGCTTCCTTGTTCAGGCTCTGGATGCCTTGGCGCAACCGCTTGATCGCCTCGACCAGATCGTCCCGCTCCGTGGTCAGCGTCGTGTGCTGGGTCTCGACCTCCTGCAGCTCTTCCTCGGCACGCAGATTGACGGCGCCTAGCCGCTCGCGCTCGCGCCGCAGCCGTTCGAGCGTGGCCTCGACCTCGGCGACCTCGGGCAACGCCTTGTCCGGCTTGATCTCGGCGAGGCCCGCGACCTCGGCCGGCGGCACTTCGAGCATCTCCAGGATTTCATGTTCGAGTTCGGCAAGGCGGCGCTTGCCGCCGTCAAACCGCTCCTCGGCGCGTGCGGCGGCTTCGCGGGCACTGCTCATGGCTTCGAGCGCCGCGCGCGCATCGCGGTCGGCCTCGGCCAGCTTGGTTTCGGATTCGGCCAGCCGGTCCGCCGCGGCGCGGCGATTTGCTTCGGCGGTCTCGATCTCGCCGATCAGGGCCACGCGCTGTTCGGCAAACAGCCGTGGCGCATCTTCAAGCCCTGCGCGCTCGGTCTTGGTTTCCTCGACCCGCGCTTCGAGCGTCACGAGCTGGGAGGCGGCGCCCTCGTTGCGCGCCGTCCAGCCCTCGCGGTCGGAAGCGATCGCGACCAGCCGCCGGGCGGACATCTCCGCCTCGCGTGCCAGGCCTTGAGCCTCCGCGCGCACCTCGGCGAGGCCCTTGCGATAGCCTTCGATCTCGGCTCTGACGCTGACGAGCTTCTCCTCGACCTCCGTCGACGGCTGCAATGCAGCGAGCGAAACCTCGACCTCGCTGCGGGCAGCCGTAGCTTCGTCGCGGCTCGCGGCCAGCCGTGCCTTCGCTTCGCCGAGCGCGGAGAGCCGCGCCGAATTGCGGCTGACCTGGCGCTCCGCTTCAGCATGATGGTCGCGCGCTGCATGCGCGGCATGCTGCAACTCACGCCACCGAGTGCGTGCGGCGGCTTCGGCCTCGGCGGTCGAAGTCACTTCGGCCTGCGCCTGCGCTACGGCCTGCTGTTTCGTTTCCACCTCGCCGCGCACCGTCGAGAGTTCGGCCTCGATGTCGGTGAGCCGGTTCTTGCCGGCGAGCCGGCGGGCGGCGCCGGTCGGCGCATTGGCGGCAACCGAGAAACCGTCCCAGCGCCACAGATCTCCATCACGTGAAACCAGCCGCTGGCCGGGCTTGAGCATTGGGATGAGGCGAGGGGCGTCGTCGCGCGCGATAACGCCGATCTGCGCCAGCCGCCGCGCCAGTTCGCGCGGCGCCGTGACATGCGTGCCAAGGGTCTCGGCGCCTTCCGGCAACGCCGGATCGGCCGGGTCGATGTCGGCGCCGGCCCAGCGCATGGGCGCGGACGGATCGACCGGGGCTTCGAGATCGTCGCCGAGCGCGGCGCCGAGCGCGGTCTCGTAGCCCTTCTCGACGGTGAGATCGTCGATCACCGCTGGCCAGAGATTCTTGGTATCGACGTGGAGGAGCCGCGCCAGCGTCTTGGCCTCGGTGTCGAGGCGTTGCGCACGGCGCTCGGCTTCCGCCAATGGACCGCGCGCGACATCGAGCGCCTGGCGGGCACCGGAATGCGCCGCCTCGGCGCGCAGCGCTAAGGCTTCGGCATCGGTCACGGCGGCCTGAGCCTGCTCGGCGCCAATCGCGAGTGCGGCAAGATCGGGATGGCCGGCATTGGCCTCGGCGAGTGCCGCCAGTTCCGCTTCGACCGCTGCGGTTTCGTCGGCAAGCCGCGCCAATCGCTCGTCGTGCGAACGGGCAGCCTGGGCCAGGGAGTTGTGCCGGGCGGTGAGATCGGCCAGCGCACCGGTCAATTCGCCGAATGTCTTTTCCGCGGCGCCAAGCACAGCGTCGGCCTGTGCAACGCGAGTTTCCGCGTCTGCGCGCTTTTGTACGTTGGCGTCCGAGTCATGCTTGAGCGATTCTTCTTCCGCAACCAGCTTGCTGAGCGCGGCTTCGGCATCGGCCGCAAGTTTGCGCTCGCGCTCGATATCGCTGGCAAACTGGACCAGCCGGCGGTCGAGTTCCGCCATCCGTTCGCGGGCGCGGGTTTCCTCGCGCTCGAGCGCGTCGCGCGCGAGGACAAGCCGCTGCAAACCGGCCGCGGCTGCGGCCTCGGCCTCGCGCAATGCCGGCAACTCTGCTGCCGCCAGCGCCTGGCGCGTCGAGGCTTCCGCCTGTTCGCCGGTACGGTCGGCGACCACGCGCACGGCCAAATTCTTGGCCTGCTCGGATTCGCTCAGTTCGGCATTGGCCGCGACCCAACGAAGATGGAACAGCGTCGCCTCGGTCCTGCGGATCTGGCCGGCGATATTGCGGTAACGCACCGCCTGGCGCGCCTGCGTCTTGAGCGCGGTCATCTGCGCGTTGAGCTGGTTGATGACGTCTTCCAGCCGCAGCAGGTTTTGTTCGGCCGCACGCAGCCGCAGTTCGGCTTCGTGGCGCCGCGCATGCAGGCCGGAAATGCCGGCCGCCTCTTCCAGCACCCGCCGGCGCTGCTCGGGTTTGGCCTGGATAATCTCGCCGATACGGCCCTGATGCACCAGAGCGGGCGACCGCGACCCGGTTGACGCGTCGGCAAACAGAATGTGGACATCGCGCGCGCGCACTTCGCGGCCGTTGATCCGGTAGGCCGAGCCCTTCTCGCGTTCGATCCGCCGCGAGATGTCGAGGCTTTCCTGATCGTTAAACTGCGCCGGCGCTTTGCGCGCACTGTTGTCGATGTGCATCGCGACTTCGGCATTGTTGCGCGCAGGACGGCTGTTGGTGCCAGCAAAGATCACGTCGTCCATGTCCGCGGCGCGCAGCGATTTGTGCGAGGTCTCGCCCATCACCCAGCGCAGGGCCTCGACCAGGTTGGACTTGCCGCAGCCGTTCGGTCCGACGACGCCGGTGAGGCCCGGCTCGATCAGGAAATCAGTCGGCTCGACGAATGATTTAAAGCCGAGCAGGCGCAGCCGCGTGAGCTTCATGCCGACGCTAGTCCATTCAAACGGAGCCCAGTCCCGAGGGAATCCTCCTCAGGTCTCAGGCCCACAGGGTGGGTCGAGTGGTGAAGGTGGTGCCGCATCGGCGCGGAGAATGAATCGCCGATTTTGATTCCGCAATAGAAAGAACGAGTTATTCAAGCCTAAACGGTAGCCGCTAACCCCCGCTAACGCGGGAGCGGCCGGACGGAGTCCCGGCAGCGCTCGCCGCCGGGAAATCCGTCGTCAGGTCTTGAGAAGTGGCTCGATCTGTTTGGTCAGTTCCTCCATCGTCGGCGCGCCGCGGAGAATCTTACCGTTGACGAAAAACGTCGGCGTTGAGGTGACCTGGAACTTCTGCGCCGCCCGGGTGCGAACCTCCTCAATGCCGTCGAGTATCTTCTGGTTCGCCAGGCAAGCGTCGAACGACTCCTTGGTGAAGCCGGCCTGCTTGGCGATGGCAAGCAGCGGTTCGAGCGGCTTCTGCACCACCCAATCCTTCTGCTGGGCGAACAGCGTCTCGATCATCGGGAAATACTTATCCTTGTCGCCGCAGCGCGCCAGCATGAAACCGGCGGCAGCCAGCGGATCGAGCGGAAACTCCCGGAAAATAAAGCGGACTTTGCCGGTATCGATGAACTGCTTCTTGAATTCCGGGTAAACCGTCTCGTGGAAATGCGCGCAGTGCGGACAGGTCATCGAGGCGTATTCGATGACCGTGACCGGCGCATTAGCGTTGCCGATGGACTGCTCGCCGAGTGGACCAGCGGCCATGATGTCTTCGCCGGCGCCGTCGGTGGTCGGCGTGGCTGATGCGAGCGTGGTCGGCTTGGCCGGCGAGGCTTCGGGCGCCTGGTCGTGGCTCCAGGCGTAGTAGCCGCCGCCGGCAACCGCGATGGCCGCGACCGCCGCGGCTCCCAGCAAAACATGACGTCGGGATACCGGGGGGGTGGCTGGCGTCGGGGCATCCTGCTGTGGCTTTTTCATCCTAGACCCCTGTTCGTGCGCCTGCGGCGCTTTTCACGAAGGTCGCTATCCTGAAATGGCAATTGTGGCAATGGCGCGCCGGCCCGTAACGCACTTTTGGCGTTCACGCCTGTTTGATGGCCGCGCCGAGCCGGGCGAGTGCCTGACGCAGGCCGTCATCCTGGATCTCCGGCAAAGTCCTGGCAATCGTCGCCATCGCCTCGGGATCGGGAGCCGGAGGGCGCTTGCGGGCATCGCGGCGCAGCGGGGCCTGCCGCAAACGCATCCCGCCGATCGCCTGCCAGCCGAAAAAGCGGTTTACCCGTTCCAAAATGATCGCCGAAAGGTGCTGAATTTCGATCGCGGTCGGCCCTTCGACGCGCAACACCAGCGTGCCCGGCTCGGGCGGCTGGCCGTCGATCGGGCGCAGCCATTGGATTTTTTCCGGTTCCGAATGGCTGGCGATCTCAGGCCCGACGATCTCGGTCCAGCGCGTGACCAACTCGGTCGAGGCGAACCCTTGCTTGGCGAAGGCATCGTTGAGCGCCTTGCCGAGAAGTTCGGACAGCGGTCGGGCACGCGATCGGCCGGGCTTGTTCATCGTGGATTGGTCTGCCATCGATCACGGCATGACGCTAGCAGGCGCGAAACGATCACGAAAGCGGACAACGTGTGTGGTTTCCACGACCCGATCCGGCCGCGTTGCTCGCCTGGTACGACCGCCATCGTCGCGTGCTGCCGTGGCGGGCGAAGGCTGGCGAGACGCCCGATCCCTACCGGGTCTGGCTCTCCGAGATCATGCTGCAACAAACAACCGTGAGGGCGGTCGGGCCATATTTCGAACGCTTCATCGCGCGGTGGCCGGATATCCGCGCACTTGCGGCTGCACCGCTTGAGGACGTGCTCAAGCTCTGGGCCGGGCTTGGCTATTACGCCCGCGCGCGCAACCTGCATGCCTGCGCCAAGGCGGTGGCCGAGTGCGGCGGAGAATTTCCGGCAAGCGAAGCGGAGCTTGCAGCGCTTCCGGGCATCGGCGCGTACACCGCCGCTGCCATCGCGGCGATCGCGTTCGGCGCACGCGCGGCGGCGGTCGACGGCAATGTCGAGCGGGTGGTGGCCCGGTTGTTCGCGATCGAAGAAGAATTGCCGGCCGCCAAGCCGGACATCCGTGCGCTCACGCAGGCGATGCTGCCGGAGTATCGTTGTGGTGATTTCGCGCAGGCGCTGATGGACCTCGGCGCCACCATCTGCACGCCGAAGAAGCCGGCCTGCGCGCTCTGCCCCTGGATGGAGCCGTGCGCGGCGCGCAAAGCGCGGCGACGCGGAGACCTTCCCGCGCAAGGCGCCCAAGAAAGAGGGACGTCTGCGCCGCGGCGCGGCCTTCGTGGTGCGACGCGCCGATGGCTTCGTGCTGGTGCGGTCGCGGCCGCCGAAGGGGTTGCTCGGCGGCATGACCGAAGTGCCGACGACCGACTGGACGCACGACTTCGATGCGGCCGCCGCGCTCGCCGCCGCGCCGCTGTTGGCGCGCGCGAAAATGAAATGGCGACGGCTACCTGGCGTCGTCAAACACGTCTTCACGCATTTCCCGCTAGAACTCACGGTCTACGTGACGGAAGTCGCCGCATCGGCGGCGGCGCCTCCCGGCACGCGCTGGATCGCGCTCACCGATTTGCGCGGCGAAGCGCTCTCGAACCTCATGCGCAAGGTGATCGCGCATGTGGGGTGAGATGAAATCAACCGCCGGTGTTTACTCGCGAATGCGAGATTGGGAGGCTTCATATGATGGCGCAATCTGCTTTTGGGAAATGGCAGCCGAGCGAGCGCTATCCCGATCCCGCCGTTCAGGTGCTCGATCCGAGCTTCAACAAGTATCGTCTCGCGCTGGCGAGCGTGGAGCGGCTCGCCACCGGCATGCGCTGGTGCGAAGGGCCGGTCTATTTCGGCGACGCGCGTTGCCTGTTGTGGAGCGACATCCCGAACAACCGCATCATGCGCTGGGACGAGGAGACGGGCGGGGTGAGCGTCTACCGCAGGCCCTCGAACAATGCCAACGGCAACACCCGCGACCGCCAGGGCAGGCTGGTCACCTGCGAACACGATGCGCGGCGGGTGACGCGTACCGAATACGACGGCTCGATCACGGTGCTGATCGACCGGTTCGACGGCAAGAAGCTCAACTCGCCGAACGACGTGGTCGTGAAGTCGGACGATACGATCTGGTTCACCGATCCGGAGTTCGGCATCCTCGGCAACTACGAGGGCCATGTCGACACGTCCGAACTGCCGATGAATGTCTACCGGCTCGATCCCAAGAGCGGACGGGCGACCGTGGTCGTGAGCGGCAACGATCTGCCGGGGCCGAACGGGCTCGCCTTTTCGCCTGACGAGAAGAAGATGTACATCGTCGCCTCCCGCGACACGCCGGACCGCAGCATCCGCGTCTATGACGTAACCGACGACGGCAGGCTCGCCAACGGCAGGCTGTTCATCCAGGCCGAGCCGGGCGGCACGCCTGACGGCTTCCGGGTCGATGTCGACGGCAACCTGTGGTGCGGCTGGGGCATGGGCAACGAGAAGCAGGACGGCGTGAAGGTGTTCAATGCGGAGGGCGGGCCGATCGGCTTCATCGCGCTGCCCGAGCGCTGCGCCAACGTCTGCTTCGGCGGGATCAAGCGTAACCGCCTGTTCATGGCGGCGAGCCATTCGGTCTATTCGCTCTACGTTAACACGCAGGGAGTGAAGGGCGGGTGAGACTCAGAACGTTCCGCAGCCTACATTCCCCCAAACATCGGTGATGAGGAGAGAAATAATATGAGCGTCGAGCGCAAGGAAGTCGGGCCGCGGATGAGCCAGATCGTCATCCACGGCGATACGGTCTATCTCGCCGGTGTGGTGGCGCACGAGAATGCGGGCAAGAGCGTTACCGAGCAGACCAAGGAGATTCTTGCCACCATTGACGGCTATCTCAAGCAGGCCGGCACCGACAAGTCGAAGCTGCTCTCCACCAACATCTGGCTCACCGATATGGCGACCTTCGGTGAGATGAACGCCGTGTGGGACACCTGGGTGGCGCCGGGTCACACGCCCGCCCGCGCGACGGTCGAGGCGAAGCTCGCCGCGCCGCAATACAAGGTCGAGATCATGGTGACGGCGGCACGCTGAGGAACGCTGACGCTGTCATTCCGGGGACGCCGCGCAGCGCGGTTTCCAGTCGTCGAAAGAAATCCTGTCTTTTTCGGGTTCCGGGCTCGCGCCTTTGGCGCGCCCCGGAACGACTGCCCCGGTGTTATTCAGCCACCAGTTAGCGGCTCACATCGTCAGCGCATAGCGACCGGCGGATCGTACAGGTCCGGCTCCATCGCCAGCGGCGATTCCTGGTAGCCGGCCGCATAGTTGCGGTTGTTCTGCGCCGGATTGCGGTTGACCAGCGGCCGCAGGAACATCGGGTGGCTGACGCTGCGCACCTCGTGCTCGATGGTGAACAGCGGCCGCGCGGTTTCGAGATCGACGATGTCGCGGAAGCGGTACTGGTAACGGTTGTCCTCCTGGCTGACGAGATTGCGCTCTTTCAGCCGGCTGTGCGGACCGGAGAAATTCACCACGTAGATCGCGATGTGATGCCCGTCGAAGTCCGGCAGCGGACCGTCGGTCTCGCGGAAGAACAGGTGCTGGTCCTTGCCGATCTGCACCCGCGCGGCCCGGCCATCGCCATTGATCACGTCGGCCGGGGTGTCGACCATCGCGCGGTAGAACCCCGCGATGGCGTCCGCACTGCCGACCGGTACGTCGAACTCGACATAGGGAAAGCCGAGCGCGATGCGCCCGAAGCGCTTCGCGTCAGGCTCATAAACACGGTAGCGATTGCCCCAGGGACAGATCGCTTCGACGAAGTCGTTGTGCTCGCGGAAGTCGAAGCGCGTGCCGGCGAGCTTCGGCCGTACGGCCGTGAGGCGGTCGAGCAGCGCCGCGCGCCCGGGGATCACGATGCCGGTATGACCGCGCAGCACCTGCGGCTGGCCGGTCGGCAGATGAAACTGCGTACGGCCGGCGTTGATCCACATGTTGTTGTCGGAGACCATGATGTACGGGTCGCGCGTGAGCCCAAGCCCAACGACGTAGAACAGCGTCGACAGACGCTGATCCGGTATCTGGACGTTGACGTGCTCAAGATGGATTGAGTTGCCGAGGTCCTCGGCCGCGCGGTCGAATGTCGTTTGCATGGTACGCCGTGCCAATGTTTCGGGGGCCGTCCGCCGTATGTTACACGCTCGGGCGCGGAGTTGGGAGCCCGATCGTGGCCTGACTAACCGGCGTTCATTCCTGCTCTGATTTCGGCGCGGAGCGCGTCAATCGAGATGAGGCCGTCGGCGGTCTCGACGTGCCAGAACGACCAGCCGTTGCAGGCTTCCAATCCTTGCGCCAGCGCGCCGATGCGATGGATGGAGCCGACGGTCTCGCCGAACGCAATGGCGCCGTCGGCGCGTACCAGCGCATTGACCCGTCGTTTGGCATCGACCAGCCGTGCGCCCGCGGTGACCAGCCCACGCTCGACCAATAACGAGAAGGCGACCCGAGGGGCCTCGCGCGCGGTCATGAACGGGGCGAGGCTTGCGTCGGGGAGCGGCCTGACGGCGTCGATTCGCTTCTGCCCGGCCTTGGCATAGGCCTGCTCGCGCTCGACGCCAACGAAGCGCCGGCCCAGGCGCTTAGCCACTGCGCCTGTTGTCCCGGTGCCACAGAATGGGTCCAGCACAAGGTCGTCCGGTCGCGAGGCGGCGAGAATCACGCGCGCCAGCAGGGCCTCCGGTTTCTGCGTTGGATGCAGCTTCTTGCCGTCGCCGCCCTTGAGCCGCTCTTCGCCGGTGCACAATGCAAGCGTCCAGTCAGAACGTACCTGGACGTCTTCGTTGCCGGCCTTGAGCGCCTCGTAGTTGAACGTGTAGCCCTTGGCGCTGGCGTCGCGCGCCGCCCAGATCAGAGTCTCGTGCGCATTGGTGAAACGCCGGCCGCGAAAATTCGGCATCGGGTTGGATTTGCGCCACACCACGTCGTTGAGAATCCAGAATCCCAGATCCTGCAGGATCGCGCCGACGCGGAAGATGTTGTGGTAGGAGCCGATCACCCAGAGCGTGGCGGACGGCTTCATGACGCGCCGGCAGGCAATCAGCCAGGCGCGGGTGAAATCGTCATAGGCCGTAAAGCTCGCGAACTTGTCCCAGTCGTCGTCGACCGCGTCGACGCGCGAATCGTCCGGGCGCTTGAGGTCGCCGCTGAGCTGCAAGTTATACGGCGGATCCGCGAATACCAGATCGACCGTCTCCGCCGGCAGCTTCGCCATTTCGGCGACGCAGTCGCCGATCAGAATTCGGCCGGATTCGACAGTCTTGAAACTGACGCGGGGCGCCCGAACGGACGCCCCGCGACGCGATACAACCATGACTCAAAAACTCTGACTCAGGCGACGCGGCCGGTGACGCGGGACCTACAACCGACACGAAGCACTATGCGCGCCCAAGGTAAAAATCGGTTTAACGCCGCTCCGGCTGGCTCTGGGAAAGAATCTCCTGGCAACTATATTGGCACAGGACGCGTTGAGCCCTTTGGTGATACATTTGGCGCGCCTGTGCGGCGCCGAAAGGCCCCCGCGGCAGCGGACGGCGAGGAGGCGAACCATGCGCTTAGATGACCTGCCGGAAAGCGGCAATGTCGAGGATCGTCGTGGCGATGGCGGCGGCGGTGGTGGTGGCGGTTTCGGCATACCAATTGGCGGCGGTGGTATCGGTATCGGGACGATCATCATTCTGGGCCTGATCGGCTGGGCGCTCGGCATCGATCCGTCGCTCCTGATCGGTGGCGCCGAACAGATGAGCCGGAACTCCCCCAGCGTGAACGCGCCAAGCCGCCCGTCACAAACCGGTTCGCCGAAGGATCAGATGGGCCGCTTCGTCAGCCGTGTGCTGGGCAGCACCGAGGTGCAGTGGAAGCAGATCTTCTCCAAGGAAGGGAAAACATATCGCGCGCCAGTTCTCGTACTTTACAATGGAAGAACACGCGCCGACTGCGGTGGCGTAGCCCAGAGCGCGATGGGCCCGTTCTATTGCCCGGCCGATCAGAAGGTCTATCTCGATACGTCGTTCTTCGACCAGATCGCGACACGTTTCCGTGGCTGCGACGTCGGCAGCAAGTCCTGCCAGTTCGCGCAGGCCTATGTCGTTGCCCACGAAATCGGTCACCATGTGCAGAATCAATTGGGCATTTTGCAGAAAGCGCAGCAGCTACAGCGCACGGCAAGCAAAGCGGAAGCCAACGCCATTCAGGTGCGGGTCGAACTGCAAGCCGATTGTCTCGCAGGCGTCTGGGCCAACCACGAGAACGAAAGCCTCCGCAGTCAGGGCAAGCCGCCAATGGTCGAAGCGGGCGACGTTGAGGCCGCGCTGCGCACCGCGGCGGCGATCGGCGACGACACGCTGCAGCGACGATCACAGGGATATGTCGTGCCGGATAGCTTCACCCACGGCACGTCCGAGCAGCGGCAGCGCTGGTTCGCCAATGGCTACAAAAGCGGGCAACTCTCGAGCTGCAATACTTTCGCCTCTCAGGGCATCTGAGCGTCGCGGCGTCTAAGTGCGGCGGCTCGGATTGGAATCGATGTATTGATGGCCGGGCTTGTCCCGGCCATCTGCGTTTTGCTTTACTGGTGCGCGAAACATCGCGGCTCACTTGGTGAGTGTTAGGCCAGGTAGAAGGATTGAGCCATGCCCGGCATCGACGAAACCAAACAGTTCGTTCCTTTGAAGATCGCGGTACTGACCGTTTCCGACACGCGCGAACTGGCCGACGACAAATCCGGCGCGACGCTCGCCGAGCGCATCGCAAAAGCGGGCCATATGGTCGCCGACCGCGCCATCGCGACCGATGACGTGGAGAAAATCCGTGTGCGCGTGAAGTCGTGGATCGCCGATCCGGCGATCGACGTGATCATCACGACCGGAGGGACCGGCTTTACCGGCCGTGACGTGACGCCGGAGGCGATTGAACCGCTGTTTGAGAAGCGCATGGAGGGTTTTTCCACGCTGTTTCTGATGGTGAGCCACGGCAAGATCGGCACGTCTGCGATCCAGACCCGCGCGACCGCAGGCGTTGCGGGCGCGACCTATATCTTTTGCCTGCCGGGCTCGCCGGGCGCCTGCCGGGACGCCTGGGACGACATCCTCGTGCACCAGCTCGACTACCGCTACCGCCCCTGCAATTTCGTCGAGATCATGCCGCGGCTCGACGAGCACCTGCGGCGCACGAAGGCGCAGGGCGCGACGGTGTGATGGCGTCCGGTCCAGTGCGCCGCGGGAGCACAGCGACCGATTTTCGCCGGATCGCGCTGTCGCTCGAAGGCACCAGCGAGAGCCCGCACTTTGACCGAGCGGCATTTCGTGTCGCGCGGATTTACGCAACGCTTGCGCCCGACGGCCGCACCGCGAACCTCAAGTTCACGCCCGACGAACAGGAGCTGAAGTGCATGGTAGCGTCCGATGCCTTCGCGCCGATACCGAACGCGTGGGGGCGGCAAGGTTGGACCATCGCGACCCTGGCCAAGTTGACGGTGCCGGAGCTCGAAAATGCACTGCGCATGTCCTTCGCGCACGCCCAGCCGAAGCCGCGTCCACGCAAACGAACATCAGGCCGGTAACGGCGCATCGCGCGGATCAGGCCAACACATCAGCCGAGCCTGCTGTCCACGAACCTGCCGATGCGGGCGATAGCCACGTTGGCCTCCGGGATGACGCGCGGCCAGAGCTGCCAGGCGTGCGGCATCCGCGGCCATATTTCGATTTCGACGTCACGGCCGGCGTCGCGCAGCCGCGCGGCCATGCGCACCGAGTCGTCGAGCAGGATCTCGTCGCTGCCGACCTGGATCAGCGTCGGCGGCAGGTCGGCAGGATCGCCGTAGAGCGGCGAAGCGTAAGGCGTCCGCGGATCGGCCCCGGCGAGATACTGGGCGGCGAGGCGCGGCGCCTCATCGCTGCGGATCATTGGGTCGGCTTTGGCGTTGGCGTGCAGCGACGGGCCGGTCAATGCCAGATCGGTCCACGGCGACAACGCTACGGCGGCGGCCGGCAGCGGCGTGCCTTCGTCGCGCAGCCGCAGCAATGCCGACAACGCGAGCCCGCCGCCCGATGACTCGCCCGCAATCGCCATGCGTCGTGGATCGGCGCCATCGGCGAGTAGGCGGCGGTAGGCGATGACCGCATCATCCAGCGCGGCCGGGAACGGATGCTCGGGAGCCAGCCTGTGATCGAGAATGGTGACTCGGGAACGGGTCGACGGCCGCGATCCGCCAGATGAAGTCACGATACAACACTGGCGATCCCGACATGTGGGCGCCGCCGTGGAGATAGAGCAGGTGGCGGTCGTCAAGCGACTGCGGTGTTGCGACATGCACCGCCGGCACGCCGTCGAGATCAAGCCGCGAGACTTCGGTGTCCCGCGGCGGTGGTGGCACCAAGTGGCTGACCCGCTCCAGGCGACGGCGCACGTGCTCGACTGACGTCTGCGAGCGGCCGCGCTTGAATCCCAGTCGCAGTCCGAGCCGTACAAGCTCGGCACGCAAACTTGCCCGATGCTTCCCGTGCGGACCCGGATGCCTCCGATCGCTCACTTCGTTCGAAACTCCAGGTCCCAAGTCTCGCCGGTCAGCGCCTTGCCGAATTCGTCATGCGACCAGCTATGCACGAGACTGAAGCCGGCGCGCTGATAGATGTGGCGGGCGGCGATCAGAATACTATGGGTCCATAGCGTCACTTTCTCATAGCCTGCGGCGCGTGCGAAGCGAACGCATTCGTCGACCAGCCGCGCGCCGATGCCGAGCCCGCGCGCCTGCGGCTCGACCAGCAGAAGCCGCAACCTGGCGACCTGATCGGTTTCCCTCACCAGCAACACCGATCCGACATTCTCGCCGTTGCGTTCCGCGATCCAGCAACGCTCCTTTTTAGCGTTGTAGTTGCGGACGAAGGTGGCGACGATTTCGGCGGTCAGCGCTTCGATTTGCTCATCCCAGCCGTAGTCCTCGCCGTAGCGCACGCCGTGGCGGCCGACGATCCAGCCCATGTCGCCGGCACGCGGTGGCCGCAGGATATAGGGCACCTTTGCTTCAGGCTTGTGTCCGAGGAGGTCCTCGATCGTCTTCATGGCTAAGACAAGCCGGCCCTGGTCGGGATCAGATAGCTCGCCGAGCAGGGCGCTCACCGCATCGTTGGTCTGCGTTTCGATTGGCGCGAACTGCTTCCGGCCAAGGCTGGTGACGGACAGCAGGCTCTGCCGGCCGTCCGCATCCGAGGTTTCCTTGACGATCACGCCTGCGGTCTCGAAGGCGCGCAGAATGCGGCTCAGATAGCCAGCATCCAGTCCAAGATCCCGGGCAAGCTCGGTGGCCGTTGGCTTGTCGCGATGCAGAATTTCGTAGAGCACGCGGGCCTGCGCCAGCGAGAACGGGCTTTTGAGCCAGCCTTCCTGCAGCACGCCCGATTCGCTGAGTGTAGAAGCGGTTGAAGGAGCGCACCGCGGCAATGTGACGTGCAACCGAACCGTCTGGCATCGGACCACCGAGCGTGAAGCGTCATTCATTGCAAAGTCAATTAATTATTTGACTGAGTCAAGTATCGTAAATTGGCGGGTATTGTCCGGTCAGGACACCATGGCGGCGCCGCACCGCAGCAGCACGATTCGCCGCCGACCGAGGCGGCGGTAGAGTTCGCGCTCCGGCTCCGCGATTGCCTCGTCATGGCCTGAGAGGTCGTCATAGAATCGCTTCGCGATTAGCAATCCCTGCTGCGGCAGAGGTCGCGCACCGAGCGCGCTGCAAAGCAGGCCAAATGCTTCCGTCACCGGCGAGCGCGTCAGCGTCTGGCCGCGGCGGAACACCGCAGCGCGCTTCAGGGTCAGGCCGTTGATCTCAACGTCCTCGACAAAGCGCCGCGTCTCGTCGATCCAGGTGATGTCGGGAACCGTGCCGGGCTGCAGGAACAGTAGCCAGGTCGAACGGGCCGTTGCCGCTGCCGCTTTGAGCCGTGCGCCGCGCGGCAAATCCGATGACAGCAGCCGGCACCCAGCGACGTCGGCGATTTCGGGGGTCGCGTCGCTCGAATCGGCATCCGCAACGATGACTTCGCGCACCCAGCCGGCTGCGGCGCCAGGGACCAGGGCGGCGAGCGTCGGCAACAGCAGGCGCTCGCTGTCATGCGTGGCAATGACCACGCTCAGCATGGAGAATAATCCAGCAAGGTGTCGTACCGGCCGCGATCAGTTTTGACGCTGTCGGCGCGGTTCGCCGGGCTCTCGAATGGATTGGGCCGGCAGAAGCCGCCGGCGCCGCGCGCCGTTTCCATGCACTGTTGGTAGGTGCTGAAGCCGCAATTATAGGTCGAGGGATCGTAAAAGACGCACCACGCGGCCGGCTTGGCGTCGTTCGCCTCCGCTGCGCTGGCGAGGAACAGGAATGCGCACGCGCCGAAAAGTGCCTTCATCAACATTCCTCCTGCCTTGACTACAGGCCTTCAAATCCGACCGGGCGATGTTTGCCCTATCTGACAACCTAAACGCTTGCCCACAATATCGGTTTGTTTGCCGCCTTGCGCGAGCCGTCAAGCCTATTATGTTCTTGTTTTGTTCGACAGATCAGGCTAGGAAATTCGCATGGCTCGTACGTCCGCAGCCCACAAACCCTCGCCGGTGCCGGTGCCCTCCGCGTCGCCGGCGAGCGGTTCTGTGCGGCCGGCGCGGCAGCGCGCCGTCGACCTCGATAGCCCGGTGGATGCTACCGCCGCAGTCGATGCCCAGCGTCGGCGTGGGCGCGGCGCGCAGTCGAACGCATCCGGCCGCTTTGAGCCCACCGCGCGGATCACGATCGATGACGGCTGGCAGAACCTTGAGGACCTGCCGGCGTTCAAGACGACCGTCACGGTCGATACCAGCCGCAAGATCATCACCCGCAACGATTCGCCCGACCTGTCGTTCGACCGTTCGATCAATCCGTATCGCGGCTGCGAGCACGGCTGCATCTATTGCTTCGCCCGGCCGACCCACGCCTACCTTGGCTTATCACCCGGGCTGGACTTCGAATCCAAACTGTTCGTCAAGCCCGAGGCCGCCAAACTGCTGGAGAGAGAACTTTCGGCGCCCGGCTACGTGCCGCGCACCATTGCCATCGGTACCAATACCGACCCTTACCAGCCGATTGAGCGCGAGCATCAGGTGATGCGCCGCATCCTCGAAGTGCTCGAGCGCTTCGGCCATCCGGTCGGCATCGTGACCAAGTCCGCGCTGGTGACGCGCGACATCGACATTCTGGCCCGCTTGGCGAGCCGCCGGCTCGCCAAGGTGGCGCTGTCGGTGACGACGCTCGATTCTACGCTTGCGCGCGTCATGGAACCGCGCGCCGCGACTCCGGCACGACGGCTCGATGCGTTGCGACAATTGAGTGAAGCCGGCGTTCCCACGTCCGTTATGGTCGCGCCGGTGATTCCAGCCCTGAATGACAGTGAGATTGAGCGTATCCTCGACGCCGCGGCGGCGATCGGCGTCAAGGAGGCGGGGTATGTGCTGCTGCGGTTGCCGCTAGAGGTGCGGGACCTGTTCCGCGAATGGCTGATGGCGAATTTCCCGGACCGCTATCGCCACGTCTTCAAGCTCATCCGCGACACGCGCGACGGCAAGGATTACGATTCGAACTGGGGAAAACGCCAGGTCGGCAGCGGACCCATCGCCTGGATGATCGGCCGGCGTTTCGAAGTCGCCTGCGAGAAGCTGGGCTTCAACAAAACGCGCACCAAGCTCTCGGTCAGCCACTTCGAGCCGCCGGAGCGCGGGCCGCAGCAGCTCAAGCTGTTCTGATCGGCAGTTATTCGAACAGGGGATCAGCGTCCGGTCAGCGCACCGAGATCGGCGGCGGCAGCGGCGCAGTCCGCGAACCGGCCGGCGGCATGGCCGATGCAGTAGCCGGCGGCTGGGTTGCAGCTATGGCTGGCAGCTTCCCGCCCGGCAGGACCACGACACGCGTGCCGACCTTGACGCGGGTGTAGAGGTCTTCGACGTCTTCGTTGGTCAGCCGGATGCAACCCGACGACACGAATGTGCCAATGGTCGACGGCTGGTTCGTGCCGTGGATGCGATAGACGGTATTCCCGAGATAGAGCGCCCGAGCGCCGAGCGGATTGCCGTCGCCGCCCGCCATGAAGCGCGGCAGGTAGGGCTGGCGCTCGATCATCTCTTCCGGCGGATGCCAGTCGGGCCACTCGGCCATGCGGGTGACCTTTTGGACGCCCGACCAGCGGAAGCCGTCACGGCCAACGCCGACTCCGTAGCGCAGGGCCTTGCCGTTCCCCATCACGAGATAAAGGTAGGTGCTCGCGGTATCGATGACGATCGTACCCGCCGGATGCTTGGTCTGGTAGCTGACCAGGGTGCGGCGGAACTGCGGCGGCAATTCTTTACGCGGACCGGTTTCCGGCTGATCTTCCGGCGGCAGTGACGCGACCATCGTGCGCGGGCCGGGTTGCACGGTGCCTGTCGCCTCTCGCATTGGAGCGATCTGTCCGGGCGAAAGCGGCAACGGCGGCCGCACGGCATCCTGCTGCTCGACCGGCATCTGTGTGGCTGGCAGCATGGCGGGGACGGACGATGCGGCGGCCGGGTAGTACGGCTCCGGAGCGGGCCGGGCATATCCCGGTCCAGGTTGCTGCGGCTGAGCTTGCTCGTAGGCAGGCGGCGGCGAAATGTATCCGGGGGGCGGCGCCGGAACGTAGCCGTCCGCTTCGGGCGGCATCGGAGCCGCGCGACCATAGCGCGTGTTGGGCGGCAACTCTTGAGCTTGAACGCCGGCCGGTGGGACAGGGCGGCCATAACGCGGATCTGGCGCCTGGTATACGCCGGGCGCGGCATAGACCCCGGGTGGCGCATTGCGCCGCGTCGAGGGCGCATCATACGGCGGGATGTCGTCATCCTCGGCGACGACGGTCGGCGCATGGCGATAGGCCGGCTGATATCCCGGTTGCGGCGCTGGATAATATTGCGCCAGAGCCGGGCCAGCCGAACCGGCGAGGCCAATGACAAAAATCGCGATAGTGGAAGATGCTCGCAACGCCAATCCCCCTTCGTCATGGCCGCGCCAACTCATGGCAGCGCCAAGTCCCCAATCGGGACATGGCTTCTCCCAGGAACAAGGCACATTCAAGACCAAGCGCCGAGAATTAACGAGAAAATGTAACTAACATATTGATAATACGGCAGTTGAGCCGCAGGCATCCGGCCGGTTGTGCAGCCGGCTATTTCGTTTCCCAGGCGGGAATAGACGCGGCTCGGCCGCCAGCGTGGCGCGCGACGAAAGGCCAACGTAGCCGGTTGTTACCCGCGCTTTTGCTCGCTGACGATCGGTTTGGCTGCCCGGAAGCAATCGACGCCGACCGGGATGCCGCAATAGACCGCGATCTGGGTCAGCACCGCGGCGATCTCCTTGGGACTCATCCCATTGGTCAGCGCGCCGCGGACATGAGTTTGGAATTCCTCCATCTTGCCGAGCGCCGCGATCATGCCGAGGTTGAGAATCGAGCGCTCACGCGGCGTCAGCGTGCTGTCGCCCCAGGCCTCGCCCCAGCAATACTGCGTGACGATGCGCTGAAAATCCCGGTTGAAGTCATCGACGTTCTTGAGCGCGCGGTCGACGTATTCCTCGCCCAGCACCTTGCGGCGCATCGCGAGCCCTTTGTCGTAGACGTCCTTGTCCATGGTTATTCCTCCGGTTTGTGGTCGACCCTTGCAAAAGCGGCGAACAAGGTTTCGGTCGCGGACTTGGGTAAAGGCACTGCGCAAATCGCCTCGTATGCCGCGACATTGCTGCGCGCGGCCTGCTCCGCCGACGCGGTACCAACGCCCAACGACGACGTGCGCGCCAGGTCGTACATGGCTTCCTGCTGCAGGCGTTCGGCTTCGAGTTCGACCGCCTTGATCCTGCCGCGGAAGGCTTCGGCTGTGCTGCTCTCGATCAGTGCGGGCGGCGATTTCAACGCCCGGCGCACATTGCGCAACGGTACGACTGTCATGTTTCGCCAGGGGCCGATACGCTGCTCCAGGTCCGAGACGTCTGCGGTTGAGAGGGCACGCTTCTGCGCCGCCTGCCACAGCAGAAACAGCAGCAGATTGACGTCGACGCCCGCTTCTTCCTGCAGCGCGATGCAGGCATCCGCAACGTTAGGCTGGCGGTAGAATTTAAGCGAGAAGCGCCAGAACGGCGAGCCGGACGGCGACGATTCTGCGGCGGCGGTCATGACCGCGCGCTGAGCGGCGTGACGCCGAGCGACTTCGCCACCTCGTCGACCTGCTTAAGCAGCGTCGTGGAGAGCGGCACGCCATTTTGCTCCCGCTCGATCCGGCGTGCAACGCGCCCCTGTCCCGGCACGCGAACCTGGTCGACGCCCGGCAGCGGCCGCGACGACGCGAGGTCGTGGATGTGCCGGTCGATCTCGGCCTTGAACACGTCGAGCGGCAGGAAGCGCGAAACGTCGAGCGCAACCACAAACTGCCCGACATTGAGTTCGCTTGCCGGGGGTGCAGCGAAGTCGTTGACGCTGTGCCCGAAGTTCGCCCGGTTGAGCGGGCCCGCGAGCATTCCGATGATGATCGAGAGACCTGAGCCTTTGTAGCCGCCGACCGGCACATAGGTGCCCTCGGTGATGCGGCTCGGGTCGGTGATCGGGGAGCCGTCCTTGCGGCTCTGCACCCAGCCTTCCGGCATCGGCCGTTTCTCAAGTTCGTGGGTGCGGATGGCGCCGTTCGAAGCCACTGACGTGGCGATGTCGAACACCACCGGCGCCTCCTTGCCGGCGGGAATCGCAACCGCGATCGGATTGGTACCGAGCAAGGGTTCCGCTCCGCCCCACGGCGCCATGTGGTTCACGCTCGATGCCGCGCCGTAGATGCCGACCATGCCGTGCTCGACCGGAATCACCGCGTAGATCGCGCCTGCGCCGGCGTGATTCGATCGCCGCGCGCCGACCCAGCCGACGCCCGAATCGCGCGCAAGCTCGACCGCGAGATCGGCCGCATAGGTCATGACGACGTGGCCAAGGCCTTGGTCGCCATCGATGAGAGCGGTTGCGGGGGATCGTTCCAGCACCGTGATCTTCGGCTTGGGATTCATCACGCCGCGCTTGAGCTGGCGGACGTAGTTGGCGAGCCGGAAAACCCCATGCGCATCCGAGCCCGTCAGGTCGGCCTCGAGCATCGCGCTCGCGACGGTCACGGCTTCGGCCTCGGGAAGCCCGCAGGCGAGAAAAGCGTCGATGAGGAAGGCTTTGATCGCTGGACCCGAAATACGCCGGGTTGGGTCGGTTTCAGTGAGCACGTGCGAACCTATTCAGGGTTGAACCTGCCCGCCGGATGGCGAGTTCGCCGTTTCAGAGCATGAATCAACGTTTGAGGCTAGGCCCACGACCCCCGCAGCCGACTGGTGCGGGCAACACAACGCGCGCGGCGCTGGCTCAGCGCGCTGCGGCGGTGGCGACTTTTGCCTTGGACTTGGCGGTACGGGCTTGGGCAATCTGCGTACGGCTCGCCCGCAGGGCTTGGGCAAGCTTGCGCCAATCACCGCGCGATTGGACATGGGCTGGATCGTTGCCGGGCATCGGACGGTGAAGTCCGTATTTCCCACCGTGCGCATCGAGCCATTTCCAGACCGGCCCCGGATTGCCATCGGTGCTGGTGACATCGACGGCGCGGCCGTGGCCGTAACCGCCGACCCGTGCGCTGCCGCCGTGCAGGGAGTTACGCGCGCTGGCCTTGAAACCGGACGCAAGGCTTTGGCGGTAGTCGTCGCGGAACGCGCTCAGAATCGCCCATTGCACGCCTGCCGCATCCATCGCCTTGCCGGCGTGATAGAGCTGCTCCTTGAAATCCGGGTCCATGCCGCCGATCACATAGGCGGGCATCGATTTTCCGAAGCGCTTCGCGGCGACCGGGTCCTTCCAGGTGAAGTCGCCGGAACCATCCTTCTTGACCGGTGCGCGTTGGTAGACTTCCCACAGATACCGCTCGACCTCGTCCAGGCCGGACAAGGCCTTGGCTTCCGGACCGGTCGCTGCCTCGTGCAGGCTTCCCGTCGTGGCAAGGCCGACTGGCTCGCTCTTGGTGCCGAGGCTAACCGGCTCCGAAGTCGCCGATGCGAGCGAGAAGGTGGCCGGAGTCGTGGGTGGCGCAAATGCCAGCGCGCCGATCTTGTCCTCCGCCGAGGCGACCTGCACCATCGGATTCTTGGCGCGCACCGTCTGCACGCTACCTGTCTGCACGCTGCCGGTCTGGTCCAGCCGCTCATCGTCGGTGGCGTCGGTCTCGGCTTCGGAGAAAAGCACCCGGGCCTGCTCCCAGCGGTCCTGGAAGCTCTGGCGCCGATCGGGCGCGCGATAGATCACGGTTTCCTTCACGGTTTCCTTGGCGGTGCTGAACACCGGCGCCAACGACGCATGCTGCTGCAAGGCCGGCTGCGGCCGTGGCTTGGCGCCGTAGTTGACAGTGCCGAAAACGATCATGGCCGCTGTGACCGTGCTGGCGCCAAGCCAGAACGGCTTGCTGTAACTTAGGGCGGTGTTAACCGCGACGACGACAGGATGAATCCGGGTGGGAAGATAGACCGCGCCGGTTTGCGCTCCGGCCTGGGGTCGTGAATCAGCATCGCGAATCGTGGCTGTTAAAGTCAAAGTGCCGTTCCCCCGCAGGTCTCGCTCCCGGCACAAGTTGCTTATTGCGGCGCACTGTTCTGCCGTTGCGGCAGAGGCGCTGGCGCGCTCGCAAAACTTAAGCCAACCAATTCCGGTGCGTGATGTTCCCCAACCCCGAATGCCAATCCCCCGATCGGCCGATGCTCACTGTAGGTCCGATTAAGGAAAAAGATTGACCGTGATAAAATGGCAGCAATTGGCCCGCTGCGGGGCGCAAAGCAGAAATTCCACGCGTTCCTTTATAAGTCCGCTAAGGAGTGCGAACGGCCTGAAGTTCGGCGAATCCCCAGAATCGCAAATTCCCGAAGTTGAACCTGGCCGAATTCTCGCAGCCTTAGAGCTGAGCCGCCGATCCAATTTCATGAGCGGCCTTCGCGCAATGCGCGATCAAGAGGCTGCCGGCAATCCTCGCGGCTGGCCGCACCGGCAATTTTGCACCGCAGCCCGGCGTTGGCGGTCTATCCGGAGCGCCCGATCATTTGGGGTCGTGGAATTCGCCAGCCCCGAAACGACTCTGGGGCGTTCAAGCTCAACAGGGCGCGACGGCGATCTCCATCGGGAACGAGTCAACGCATTCGTGGCCGTCCTTGGTGACGATCAAGGTGTGGCCGAGGAAGATTCCGAACAGGCCGTCGGCGGTGATCGGGTTCGGCTCCGCCATGATGATCATGCCGGGCTTGAGGATCTTGTCGGTCTCGTCGGCCTCGGTGCGCTCGTAGAACACATGCGGCTTGTCGGTGACGATATCGATGCCGTGCACCTGGGTCGGCCGCGACTGCACACCCTTCTCGCGGAAGAACTGGCTGGCGAGTCGCATGTTGTCGGTGGCGTTGCCGGGTTTGATTTCGGCGACGATCTTGTTGTAGCCGGGCAGCGTGATGTCCTCCCAGAACCGGCGCACCATCTCGGTCGGCTCGCCCAGCGTGATTGGCGAGCCGATCTGCGCCGACATGCCGTTGTAGCCGGCGGCAAGCTCCATGTTGATGATGTCGCCCTTCATCAGCTTGCGATGCGACGGCCGTGGATTGCCGAACACCATCGCCGGATTGGCCATCGGGGTGGTGCCGATGATGAGGAAATCGATATCGCCACCGCCGTCCATGATGGCTGCGCCTGCTGCCGCGCGCAGCTCGTATTCGGGAATACCGGGCTTCGCGCGGGCAATCATCGCCTCCATGGCGCGCTGGCAGAGCACGCCGGCCTTGCGCACGCAGCGTAGTTCCTCCTCGCTGTGGATCACCACGAGCTCGTGCATGAATCCCTTGGTGAATACGATCTCGGCGTCCGGCATCGACTGGCGCAGCACGTTGTACTGGTTGACGGGCAGGTAGTCGTTGTGGCGCGGATCGACCTCGATGAGCCCGATGCGGCCGCGCTCGAGCTTCAGTTCCTTGAGCCGCTCGACCATCACCTCGGCATACTTGCCGCTGCGGCTATGGCGCACGTCGGTGAGCGCGTTGGCGCATTCGCGGCGCGCCGCCTCGCAATGCGTCCCGCCCATCGAGAACACCAGCGTCGGCTCGCCGTCGAGCGGCACCACGACGTAAGAGGCAATGGCGTGCCACTCCCAGTGGCCGGTCAGCCATTGCATGCCGCCGCCGAAGCTCCAGTGGCTCGGCCCGCCCGGTACGATCACGGCGTCGAGCTTGTGCTCGCGCATCTTGTCTCGAAGCGAAGCATATCTGCGAGCGTACTCCGCCTTGGAGTAGTGGTCGTAGACCGCATCGCGGTAATACGGCGTGTCGTACATATTGGAGAACGGCATGTTGTGGTCGAGCTTGCCGCGCACCTGTTCCCAGGGCTGATGGCTCTTGGGCAGCGGGGTCTGGATGTTCATCTTTTGGGACCTTGTTCGATCAAGTAAGCCACATCTTCCGTTCATTCCCGCGCAAGCGGGAATCCAGACTTCATTGATCGATCTGGGTCCCCGCTTTCGCGGGGACGAATCGGCGGAGAGCACTTAGCGTCACCTCGCAGATCAGCGCCCGCGACAGCGAGTTCAGTCCTTGCAATTGCCGATCGTGACCGGACCACCGGCGGCCTCGACAGCCTCCTTGGCGAGCGCGAAGTTGGCGACCCGCTCGGGCGTCGGCTTCTTGTCCTTTTCGATGTCGCCATTGCTGGCACTGTTGTCGATCGACCACGCGGTCCGCTCCGGATTGAGCCCGCCATTGACCGACCAGACGCAGTTCTTGGTCAGCACGTCGATGGAATACTCGACCGCGTCCTTCGGCTTGTTGGTCGCCTTCTCGATGATCGGCACGACCTTGGCCTTGTCGCGGTACATGGTGCGGTTGGCTTCAATCATCGCCGCGGCGGTGTCGCGCAGGAGTGCCCGGTCACGTGCGATCCAGTCGGTCGAAGCGCCGTAGGCGTTGAACATGTAGTTGGGCATAAGATCGGCAAGCTGAACCAGTAGATTGAGCGACGGTTTTGCTTTTTTGGCGAGATAGACGTCTTCGGGATGTAGCGCGACGCCATCGACCTGCCCGGCGATCAGGCCGGGCAGCCGGCCGGCTGTGGCGGACGGAATGAATTGTGCATCGTCGACCGAGAGGCCGGCGGTCTTGAGCACCTCGCGGCCCATGCGCCAGTTGAAGCCGCCGACGCCGCCGCCGGTCGCGGACAGCCGCTTGCCCTTCAGGTCGGCGGCCGTCTTGATGCCGGGCGACACCATGTAGGCCTGCGGCATGCGCGGCGCCAAACCCCAGAACTGCTGCACCTTCAGGCCGCGGCCGACGGCGACGTCGCTCACGCTGATGATCGCCGTGCCTTGCACCGCCGCGGCATTGGCGGTCGCGGACTGTCCGCCCTCGAACTGGATGATGTTGGCGTCAATGCAGCGCTTGGCGAAAAAGCCGAGTGCCTTCGCCACGTACGGCGAAGTGTGCACGACGTTGGGCGGCGCGACCGAAACGCCGACATTGATCTTGCGCATGGTGGGGCAGGCGGGCGCCTGCGCGGAAGCGGCGGTGAGAACTCGTCGTCACCAGCGAGCCGGCAAGCAACGGCAGCAGACAGATCAATCGATACCTTACCGGCATGACGTGTCCCTCCTTGATTATTCAGGTGGCGCTTTTTGACTAATCGTCCTGTGATGCCGCAGTCCAGGGCGCGACATAGCGTTCGGCGAGCCGCAGCAGCGCGGTCAGCGTCACGCCGAGCAGGCCCAAGGTGACGATCGGCACGAACATCTTGTCGACCTGATAGGTCGAAGCCGTGCGCACGATCAGATAGCCGATGCCGGAGATCGCGGTGTAGAGGTCGGCGAGCACCATGCCGATCAGGCCGCGCCCGAGCGCAAGCCGCAAGCCGGTGACGATGAACGGCAGCGACGCCGGCAGCACGATGTTCGCCCACAACTGCCCCTCCGAGCAGCGGAAGGCGCGGCCGACCTCCAGGAGCTTCGGGTCGACGCTTTTCACGCCCTGGTAGGTGTTGATCACCATCGGGAAGAACGCGAACAGGAACAGGATGATGACCTTCGCGGTCATCTCGAAGCCGGCCCACAGCACGATAAGAGGAACGAGCGCGACCGACGGGATCGAATACAGAAAAGTGATATAGACGTTGAGCGCGATATCGAGCACCCAGAAGCGCGCAAGCAGCAGCCCGATCGCGATCCCGAAGGTCACCGCGAGTGCGAATCCGATGGCGAGCACGACCAGGCTCGGCCACAGGTAGGTCCACAACTCGCCGCTGAGGATCATGTGGTAGCCGGCGACTGCGACCTTCGACGGCGATGTGAACAGCACCGGATCGACGTTGTGCGCGGCGATCTCCCAGAGCCCCAGCGCGATCGCGAGCGAGGCGATGCGGATCATGAAGTTGTGAAGCCGGCGGCGGTGACGGCGCGAGGCCGCCGCACGCTCGGCACGAGCCCTGTCGTCGGTGAGATCCTGCACCCGCGCGGCGCTGGCCAGATCGCCATGGGCTTGGTCGACGGTGGTCACGCAACTTCCCTCGGCGCCGTGGTTCGGCGCGGCTTGGCGGTGTGGAGTTGATGCCAGATGTGCAGCCGGAACTCGGTAAACCGCGGATCGGACCGCACCGCGTCGGCATCGCGCGGCCAGCCGAACGGCATGTCGAGCACCTCCTTGATGCGGCCCGGACGCGCGCTCATCACGGCGATCCGGTCACCCAATAGGATCGCCTCGTCGATCGAATGGGTGATGAACACCATGGTCTTGCGCTCATCCGGCCGTTCCATGAGCTGGAGCAGCTCTTCCTGCAGGATTTCGCGGGTCTGCGCATCGAGCGCTGCGAACGGCTCGTCCATCAGCAGGATCGATGGATTCATGGCGAGCGCGCGGACCAGGCCGACGCGCTGCTGCATGCCGCCGGAAAGCTGGTAGGGATAGTGGTCCTCAAAGCCGGTCAGCCCGACGAGGTCCAGATAGTGCGTGACCCGCTGCTTGATCTCTGCCCGCGGCACCTTAGCCATCGCCAGCCCGAAGGCGGCATTGTCGTAGACGGTTTTCCACGGCAGCAGGCCGAAGTGCTGAAACACCATCGCCACCCCGTCAGGCGGGCGACCTGCGACCGGCTTGCCGTGGACGAGGATTTGACCACTGCTCAAGTCGGTGAGCCCCGCGATGCAGCGCAGCAGGGTGGTCTTGCCGCAGCCTGACGGTCCAACGACGCACATGATTTCGTTGCGCCGCACCTTGAGCGACAGTTGGTGAAACGCCACCACCGCGCCGTCGAGGAAGAGCTTACTCGCGCCCTCCGTGACGATCGCGTTCTGATCGGAACTATCGGCCGAAACCATGCTTCCGTCCCATTTGACGCCGCGCCAGCCGAATAGCCGACGCAGGTCCGGCCGTCCGCTGCCTGCGCCCGATACGCTCGGGCCACGGCCGACCGTTGTTATTTTGTCTTTAACAGTCAGTCTCCGGGAAATGCGTGCGAAACGCAATGCGGCATGCGCTGCCTGCGGGCTTCACCCGGTGGCGACGCAATGCCAAGATGGGATGGGGGCGGTCACCGACTTCCGATGACACGCGGTGTCAGCCGCCTGGCGCGTTTATTCCTGCAAGGCGTTCCGCATGAACTCAGCGAACTCTCGCCCACCCTTTCGAGCCGAACACATCGGCAGCCTGATCCGGCCGCCGGAATTGCTGGCGGCCAGGCAGCAGCATGCCGCCGGTAAACTTGACCGTGCCGCGACTGAGGGCTGTCGAGGATGCGGCCATCGCTGATGTGGTGAAATTCCAGGAGGACCTCGGGCTTCAGGTTGTGACCGACGGCGAGTTCCGGCGCGGAACTTACTCCGACAGCTTCACCCGCTCCGGCATTTCCGGCATCAAGATCGAGATGACCGAAGATCAGGGCTGGACAAAATCGCAAACGGCCGGCCATCGCATGGCGCGGCGCATCCCCAAGGTTGTCAGTCGCGTCGAATGGCAAGGCCCGCAGAATGCCGGCGACTTCCGGTTTCTGAAATCGCTGACCACACGCACCGGCAAGATCACGCTTCCCGGCCCCTGCTACATTCACTACCGCGCCGGCCGGGCGAACATCAGCAGCGATGTCTATCCGGACCTCGATCTGTTCTGGTCGGACTTGGTCACAGCCTATCATCAGGAGATGCGATCGCTTGCAGAGGCGGGCTGCGAGTACCTCCAGATCGATGAGACCTCGCTGGTGAAGCTCGGCGACCCGCGCGTGCGTCAACTGCTTTCGGAGCGAGGCGACGATTGGCGCGATCTGTTGCGCAGCTATATCGGCGTGATCAACGCCGTAATGGCGGGCGCACCGAAGGGAATGACGATTGGGATTCACGTCTGCCGCAGCCAGGACCCGAGCTGGCAGGCCGAAGCCGGTTATGACCCGATCGCCGAGCCGCTATTCAACGAGCTCAAGGTCGGCATCTACTTCCTCGAATACGACAACGCCCGTTCGGGCGACTTCTCGCCGCTGGAGCTGGTGCCGCCGGGCAAACTCGTGATACTTGGGCTGGTCGCGACGAAGAGCACGGAGGTGGAGTCCGCCGACTCCCTCAAGCGCCGCATCGAGGAGGCGAGCCGCCACATCAGGCTCGAGCAACTCGGTCTTAGTCCGCAGTGCGGCTTCTCAACCAGCGCGGCCGATCATGTCGCGGTGACGCAAGATGTCGAAAAGGCGAAACTCGCGCGCGTGGTCGAGGTTGCGCGCGAAGTGTGGGGCAGGTGAAGTGGAAAGATTGACATGATCCGCATGACCGCGCTGTCCAACAACGAGCCTGTTTGACCCAAAGACGGGCTACTTTGTTGCGATGGTCACTGCCATTCCCCCTCGACCTTGTTGAAACCCGCCCACCATGGTCGCCGGGTACGCGCGGTCACATAGATCGATACGGTAATCACGCAAGAGAGGATTATCCCGTTCAAAACCGAGGCCAGGAGAAAGTCCCCGAGGCGATCGCCAACGGCCACAACGGGATTGAGAGAATCTCCCACAACAGCGGGCCTCGCTTCGGCACCAGGATCCAACTCAGGACGTGGATCAGCGCCCCGATCCCGAGATAGGCCGTAGCGAAGATTGTCATCATTCAGCACCGAGGCTCCTCAGTCCCTCGTCGAAGACGCGTCTGCGCGTAATTCAAGGTTTGAGCGGTGCTCGATCGCTGTGCGAGGTTTCGATTTTCTTCGAGAGCCTGCACACGCTGCTCGCGTAACCAGTTCTCCTGCGCGATTGGTTAGCCGGTCGCTCCCGGGCTCGTCTGGGGGCTGAAGAGGTGACGAACGCCCCGGAAGCGACCGGCAGCCGAAGGGCCAGAACATGGCCGCTTCGGTAGACTAAAGTGGCGGCATTCCAGGAATCGGCCCTGCCATGTGACCGACGGGCGGCGGCAACATCGCTTCGCCTAGAATTTGTTGCTGTTGCGGCGAGAGGACTTTCATGAATCGCTCGACCGCGGCGCGCTCTGCTCGAAACATGTCCGCCCGTTGCCTCGCGCTCCGTTCGCGAAATATCAGCATCGCCATTGGGTCCTTGCGATCAGGCGGCACGAAGTCCGCCGCGCTGCAGGTCGACTTGATCTCTCCGAGCATCGCGCGAGAGGAAGCGACAAAAGCGTCCCATTCCGCCTTCTGATCCGACGTCGGAGCGACGCGCGTTTGGATAAATGCCATCCGCGCCGCGAAGAGCGCGTCGATGTCGTTGCACATCCTCTTGTGCATCTCGACCGGCGGCGGCCCCATCGGTCCTTGGGCCGCAGCCCCACCCGCCGAATAAGCCACGGCGGCAACCGCGACGGCCAAGCGCAGAAGTTGCGCCAGCGGCCTTGGATAGGTTGGAATGTCTGCGAGCATCGAAACCTCTCGGTAACGCGACAAGACGAGATCAACTGACGCGGAGAGAATGCGATGCTCACGTTTCTGACGTATGTCTGTAATGTATCAACGTGCAACCGGACGTAATCTCCAAGTTGAAAGGTTCGACGCGTCGCTTGAAAATCATCGCGTAAATCGCGCCAAAGCAGAATCGAGTCAAAACCATCAGGAGATTGAGGGGGCGCCGTGATCGGGGGGCCTAAGGTCCTTGCGGATAGGGAACTGCAGCCGCGCCACCAGGCCCGTCGGCAGCGAATCGAGAAGGCGCAATGTACCGCCATGGGCCTCCGCTACCGCCTTGGCAATTGCCAGCCCCAGTCCAAAGCCACTCGTGTGTTCATTCGTGGTCGCGCCTGCGTCTCCGCGCACGAAGGGCGCCAGCATCGCCTCCTTGACGTCATTCGGGATACCGGGACCCGTATCGATCACATCGACGACGATCCCGGCTTCTCCGATCGCCCGTAATTCGACGGTGACGCGGGTGCCGGCGTATTTCAGACCGTTCTCAATGAGATTGGTCACGGCGCGCCGGATTTCATCGATGTTGCATTGGGCCAACAAATGGTTCGGCCCGTTGTACAAGACATCGCTGCCCAGATCGAAAAAGTCATTGCAGACGGTCTGCAGCAGACTTGCGATGTCAATGAGCTCCCGGTTGCCGGCGTTCGGCCCCTGCCGCAGATACGCGAGAGCCGCGCGTGCCATCCGGTCCATCTGATCGAGATCGCGAAGCATCAATTCGCGCGTCTCGTTCTGATCCATGAACTCGGCTCGCAATCGCATGCGTGTGATGGGCGTTCTCAGATCATGGCCCATGGCGGCCAACATCCGGGTCCGATTGTCCACCATCGTGCGGACACGCGATTGCAGTTGATTAAGGGCCTTGGAGGCCGCTCGGACCTCATAAGGGCCAACCCCTTCCGGCAGCGGCGATGGGTCGCGATCGAGTGCAAAGCCTTCGGCCGCGCCGGCCAATCGCGCCAGTGGCGCCGTAATTGCGCGCGCCGCCCAGAACAGGAATACGGTCAGTAGCGCCGCTGTCAGCGCAAGCGTGAACAGGAGGCTGCCAAGTGGTGTCGGCCGCCCCGGTGGACGCGTGAGCGCCGGCACAGTTGCGGCGAGCACGCTGCCGTCCGAAAGACCGGCTGTCACCCTCAACTCGCGATGCCCCGGCGCTGCAGACCCAGAAGCTGATGGCGCCGGCGCGACCGTTACCCAATTTCCGGGACCAAGTTTGAGTGAGATCATCCGGAGGAGTTCCTCCTCCGACGAATCCATTCGTTGTACATTCGCGGGAAGAGCTGTCGACGCGGGTTGCCAATCGATCGTCAGTCCGGGCGAGATACCACGCAATGTGGCGAGCAGCTCGGGCCGAAGGGCATCGGGAAGACGATTCAGTATCTGCACATAGGAAACGAATTGATCGGCCAAGGCAGGCGATCCGATCGGCGGCATTGAGCCGGGACGCTCGACTGTCAGTGCGAACAATCCCGCCACGAAGATTTGAAATGCGAGGATGACGCAAACCACGAGCGCAATGATCTGACCCGAAATGCCGTGAGGCTTGATCGTCGGCAAACGAAACATCAACCGTGGTCCACGCGCGGAGTGAACAGATAGCCTTCCGATCGAACGGTCTTAATAATCTCCGGTGCTTTCGGATCGCGTTCGACCTTTTGGCGAATTCGGCTGATCAGAACGTCGATAGATCGCTCGTAAGGGCCGCCGAACCGGCCTTGCGTCAAATCCAGCAATTGATCGCGAGTCAGGATACGTCCCGGCTTCTCGCACAGCGCGTGGAGCAAATCGAACTCTGCTCCGGTCAACGTCACCCGCGCCGCCTCCGGACTTTGCAATTCTCGCGACATTGTGTCGAGCCGCCAACCGGAAAAGGTGTAGATATGAGACTTCCTGCCGGACTCCGGGGTTGGCTCCGATGCCAGCCGACGCAACACTGCCCGGATGCGGGCCAGCAGCTCGCGTGGGTTGAACGGCTTCGACAGATAGTCGTCGGCGCCCAGTTCCAGGCCGATGATTCGATCAATCTCCTCGCCTTTGGCCGTGAGAATGATGATAGGGATCGTGGAGCCTTGTCCGCGCAACCGCCGGCAGATGCTCAATCCGTCCTCGCCCGGCAGATTGAGATCAAGCACCACAAGGTCGACATGCCCGCCAAGAATAATGCGCTCCATTTCGCGGCCGTCCTTGGCAGCGGTGACGCGATACTCATTTCCGCTCAGGTATTTCGCGACCAGCGTAGCGATTTCCTCGTCGTCCTCGACGATTAGAACATGAGCGAGCGATGGGGCCATGCCGGCCACTCCGATCTGATTTCCTTCCAGCGGACGTTTTATTGCGTTTACGGCGTGTGCTGCCATAGCAACTTTCTTGCATTCTCGCCGGGCGGGCATCCCCCCAACATGACCACGGAACCGGCTGTGACAGCCCAATCGCCGGGCTGACAGGGCTGCAACAGATATCCCGAAAACATGGTCGTGATGACGATCAAAAGAATGCAGAGAAAGATTTCAATACGGGTGGGATGCTCGTTCATCGCATGTTCGAGGGGACCAGGGTCGTCGCCACCGGCGAGGTGGCGCAATTGAAAACGCAGCGATCCTGATGATCGTCGTTCATTTCCCCGCTCGGAGAGCCTACGTCACAGACACCATTCCTCTGTTTCGCCTCGGTTTCTGAAAGGAGGCTTTAGGTTGCAATTTGTATCTGCACAGATACAGAGAGAGGGATGTGTGGGCCGCCGCCACTTGGACGGCGGGCCGGCACCAATACGGGCACAACGCGGTCATCGGAATTGGGCGGAAAGCCCGCACTTCAGTCCGGCCGCGCGGGAGGCATGATGACGAGGGAATCCGAAACAGGCTTTCGGCTCGCGCAAACGAGCCACCGGCCGCCGGTCGACTACGACCGGGAGCCGACCTACGCCAAGATGATCGCCGAGAAGGACGTGTTCGTGACGATGCGCGACGGCGTGAAGATTTGCGCCGACGTCTACCGTCCCGACACCACCGAGAAGCTCCCCGCGCTGCTCGCTATCTCGATCCACAACAAAGACCTGCAAGGGCCGGAGATGGCCGAGACCGGCCTGCTGCAGCCGGCCTGGTCGATGCTGTGGACCGGCCCGGCGGAAGCCGGCGACACCCGCTTCCTCGTCTCGCGCGGCTACGTGCACGTCATCGCCAACCCGCGCGGAATCGCGAAGTCGGAGAGTGGCGGCTCGCGCGCCTTCGACAGCTACGACCTGATCGAATGGATCGCCGCGCAACCGTGGTGCGACGGCAATGTCGGCATGATCGGCATTTCGGGCTTCGGCGCCGAGCAACTGATGGCGGCGAAGCTCAAGCCGCCGCATCTGAAGGCGATCTTTCCGTTCGATCCGCGCGGCGCGTACGGCGAAGCCGGCGGCTTCCGCGACGAATATCCGGGCGGCGTCATCCACCTGTTCCGCTTCCTGCTGCAGGTCTATGCCTCAGCGCATCAGCAGAAGGGCCAGCCCAAGGCACTGCCGCCGGAACGGGAGAAGCTGTGGGAAGAGGCGATGGCCAATCCGGACTTCCGGATGTACCCGCACGTCTACAATGTGCTGATGCTCAAGGGGCAGCACTTCCCGGCCTATTTCGAGGTGCTGCTCAATCCCTACGACAACGAAGAGGCGGTGAAGAAGAGCGAGGCCGAGTTCGCCAAAATCGACATTCCGACCTACACCGGCTCCGGCTGGTACGGCTACTCGTACAAGACCCATCTGCTCGGCGCGCAGAACTGGTACCGCAACATCGATCCGCCGGCGAAGAAGCTGCTGCTGCTCGGCCCCGCGCATCTCGACCGGCCGTTCAAGGCGTTTCACCAGGAGATTTTGCGCTGGTACGACCACTGGCTCAAAGGCATCGACACCGGAATTCTGAACGACCCGCCGGTGCGCTTCTGGGTGATGGGCGCGAACGAATGGCGCAGCGGCAGCGACTGGCCGCTGCCGGAGACCCAATGGGTCAAGTTCTATCTCAACGGCTGGGAGCGCCTCACCACCGATCCGTTCGTACCGGCCAGTGCCGACGACTTCCAGGCGCCCGATGCCTTTGCGCAGATGCCCGCAAGTCAGACCAACCGGGTGCAGAAATTGCGTTATCTGAGCGAGCCCCTGGCGCAGGACGTGACCATCGCGGGGCCGAGCGTGCTCAATCTGTTTGCGTCAATTGATCAGGACGACACGAACTGGATCGTAATCCTGAAAGACGTCGGCCCCGATGTCGGCGTGCAGACCGCGCGCGAGGGCGAGCGCGACGTGACCGCCGGCTTGCATGAGCGCGAACTCACGCGCGGCTGGCTCAAGGCCTCGCACCGCGCGGTCGATCCGTCGCGCTCATTACCGGGACGGCCGTGGCACCCACTGACCCGCGCCGCGCAGCAGAAGGTGGTCCCCGGCGAGATCAACGAATACGCCATCGAGATCATGGCGACCGCCAACTGCTTCAAGGCCGGTCACCGTATCTGCGTCGAGATCACCAGCCTCGATGTCGCAACCGGCGTCGGCGGCGCCAGCAACGTCGAGTACATTCCCTATCACATCTGCAGCAGCAGGACGGTACTGCATCACGTCTATCACGATCCGCAGCACCCCTCGCACCTGCTGCTGCCGGTCATTCCCAACGCGTGAGATTCCCAATATGTCGCAACATGGCTACCGCGCCTTTGATGTCGTCTATCACACGCACGGCACGCGTCCGCTTCTGGCGCGGCTCTATCTGCCCGCCTCGCCGCCGCCGTTTCCCGCGGTGGTCGAGGTGCATGGCGGCGGTTGGGCCTCGAACGACCGGCTGACCAACAAGGCGATCCACGAGGCGTTGGCGCAGGCCGGCATCGCGGTGATGGCAATCGACTTTCGCATGCCGCCGGACGACAAATATCCGTCCTCGATCGCGGACGTGAACGTCGCCATTCGCTGGCTGAAAGCGAACGCGCCCGCCTTGGGCATCGAGCCCGACGAGGTGGGCGCGCTGGGCACGTCGAGCGGCGGCCACCAGTTGCTGCTCGCCGTCATGCGGCCGTTCGACGAGCGCTATGCCGCGCTTGAACTTGCGGAGCACGGCACCGGCCACGCCAACACCGACGCCACCGTGCCCTATGTCATCGTCTGCTGGCCGGTCGTCGATCCGCTAGCGCGCTATCATATGGTCCAGGAGCGCAAGAACCAGCGGCTGATCGATGCGCATCACGCCTATTGGCCGGACGAAGCCGCGATGGGGGAGGGCAGTCCGCAGCTTCTGCTCGAACGCGGCGAGGCGGTGCAGTTGCCGCCGGCCTTACTGCTGCAGGGGACGAACGACGACAACCTGCCGGCGGATTCGGCCGACCGCTTCGCCGCCGCCTACGGCAAGCGCGGCGGGGAGATCCACGTCGAGAAATTTCCCGGCGAGCCTCACACCTTCGTCAGCCGCGATCCGAATTCGGAGGCCTCGCGCAAGGCGCTGGCGATGATCGTCGATTTCGTCAAGCAGCATACCGGCCGCGCATGATTGTATTCGGTCGTCATTCCGGGGCGCGCGCGGCGCGAACCCAGAATCCATTGTTCGAGCAACGAATGGATTCCGGGCTCCGGCCTTCGGCCGGCCCCGGAATGACCGAGAAAGTGCTCAATGCCGCGCTGCGTCAACTCTCAGTCTCTCCGACCGTCACGCCATTGAGCATTTCCCAATAGCGGATCGCGGCGGAGTGGTCGGCCTGCGGTCCGATCCGGTCGGCTGGCGCGCGCCAGCAGATCGCAGCTCATCTGCGCGACCGGCGCATATGCCTGCAAGTCCTCGGCGAGGTCGGCGGCGATCTTGACGTCCTTGGCGAGCAGGCCAAGCTGGAAGCCCGTTGCGAACTTGCGCGTGAGCACGTGCTGCCTGACGACAGGTGCTCGGTCGCAGAAGTTGCGCCCGGTCGACTGGTTGATGATGTCGGTCATCTGCGCCGGATCGAGGCCGAAGCGGCGGCCGATCACCAGCGCTTCGGCAGCGGCAAGAAAATTCGTGCCGGCGATGAAGTTGTTGAGCGCCTTCATGGCGTGGCCGCTGCCCGCACCGCCGGTCTCGAACAGCTTCTGTCCCATGGCGCCAAGGATTGGGCGGATGCGTTCCACCGCCGCCTTGTCGTCGCTGCCGACCATGATCGTGAGGCTCGCGGCTTCCGCTCCGCGCGTGCCGCCCGACACCGGCGCGTCGACCAGCGTCACGCCGCGCGCCGCGAGCCTGGCGGCAAGCTCGCGCGTGCCCGCTGGAGCGGACGAACTCATGTCGATGACGATCGCGCCCTCGGCCAGTGCCTTGGTGAGCGCGCCATCCTCGGCCGTGAGCAGGACGTGGCGTACGTCGTGGCCGTTCGGCAGCATGGTGATGATGGTCGAGATATCCCGGCCGAGATCGGCGAGCGAGGTCGCGGCTCGGCATTGATGCGATTGCGCGAAGCGCTCCTGCCGACCACGATCGATGTCGTAGACCGTAACCGGAAACTCCTTGCGGATCAGATTGGCCGCCATGTGCCCGCCCATGGCGCCGATCCCGACAAATCCGATGCTCGCATGTTCCGCCATGGCGCTTCCAATCTTGTTCCCGTGCGGTGGCCACGATAGCGTACCGGCCTTCACGGCGTCAGGGGACAGGTGTCGGCATGCGTGAAATCAGGATCGGCGACGTGACGATCAACAGCATCGTCGAGCGCGACGGCCCGTGGCGAAGGCCCGAGGACATGTTCCCGGCGTTCGATCCGGTGATCGGCCATCGCCATCTCGCCGAGATGGACCCGGTCGTATTCGACGCCACATCCGGAAAGGTGATCATCACCTACCGCACCTTCGTGGTGCGAACGCCGAAGCACACCATCCTGATCGACACCTGCACGGGCGAGCACAAGGGCTATCCGCCGCCGATGGATTTCCCGAAGCAGCCTTGGCTCGATCGTTTCCATGCGCTTGGCTTGTCCTTCGATGCCATAGACTACGTGTTCTGCACCCATCTGCATGCGGATCACACCGGCTGGAACACCCGGCTTGAAGGCAACCGCTGGGTGCCGACATTCCCGAATGCGAAGTACATCTTCCACAAGCGCGAATACGAATTCTGGGAGCAGCACGCGAGCGCGCCAACTCAAGATCGGCATTCACCGGCGATCTGGCGGCAGAACTGCCTGCCGATCGTCGAGGCCGGACGCGCGGTGCTGGTGGAAGACAACTATTCGCTCGACGATACCGTGTTCCTGTCGCCGACGCCCGGGCACTCGCCGCACCATTGCTGCGTGCATATCCGTTCGCGCGGCCAGGAGGCGATCGTTTCCGGCGACATGATGCACCACGCGCTGCAATGCCGCGAGCCCGACTGGTCGACCATCTTCTGTTTCGACAAGGTGCAGGCCGCGCAGTCGCGCCGGCGCTTTCTGGAGACTTACGCCGGCACCGGCACGCTGGTAATGCCGATCCACTTTCCTGCGCCGACCGCCGGCCGCATCGAGGCCGACGGCTCGCGTTTCCGCTACCGGTTCGCGTACGACTAGCAGGCTGCTGAAGAAGTTTGTCGGAGAGCTAATTTTTGCGATGTTTCCGAGCCAGGCAGAAGCATCGACACGAGATATCGGCGCTATACGCACCGTATTCGATAGCTTTTTGCCTCATCTTGGCTACTCCACAGATTTATCCGGTTGCTGCGAGTATCTTGGGGATGCGAATGAGATTGTAGGCGGTCGCGGTGAAGACGAAGAACCATTCGACCAGCAGCCGTCCGCGGTGTCGAGTTTTGCGCAGGCCGCCGACAGTCTTCATCCAACCGAAAGGTTCCTCGATCCGTTTCCGCTTGATCGTGCTGAGACGATAGCCGGGATGCCGGGTCGTGCGCGCATCGATCGCCGAACGGCGATTGGTATCGTTCTGCGAGACATGCGGCGTGTAGCCGCGCTCGCGACAGCCTGCCACAAAGTCGGTGGTGTCATAGTTCTTGTCGGCGCCCACCGTGCTTCCGGGGCCGGCATTATCCTCGATCATGTCTAGGGCGGTCGCGCGCTCCGCCGTGCCGTTGGCCTCGGTCAAGCGCGCATCGACGATGAGCCCATGACGATTCTCCGTCATCAGATGTCCCATGTGGCAGAGCTTGGCCTCCTTGCCGACACCCTTGCGGAACAGCCGAGCGTCCGGATCGGTAGTCGAGGAATGCGTGTCGTTCCGGCGCTTCTCGCCGTGGAAGTCGCGTTCGGCGCTGCGCCCGCGACTGCCCCGGCCTCGACCCGCGGGCGGCCCGCCGCCATCCTTCGGCACGAAGCTCTTCATGCTGGCCCACGCTTCGATCAGCGTGCCGTCAACCGACAAATGCTCGCTGGACATGAGCTTGCGCACCTGCGGCAGGTTCAGGATGCCGGTAAAGAACTTGGCCGCAATGTCGCCGTCGAGCAGCCGATCTCGGTGGTCCGATCCAACATTCGTATTTCGTTTCGCGGGCCGTCCCAATTCCCGGCAGGCGTTGTGGGACACCGCCCAATCCGATTGTCGTGCCGCGTGCCGCGTGCGAAGCTAGAAGGTGTTCCGTGCGCCGGCCCGCCTGGGCCAGGATCTCGGAACAACGAATTCCCCCCGCTAGCGCCTATCTGGAAGCCCACATGACCATGACTCAGCCCGACACCGAAAAATTCCGCCTGCGCCGCTTCGTCGAAAAGCTGGTGCAGCAGGGCGAATGCGTAATTCACGATGACCCGATCGAATTGATCGACGTCGCCGCGGTGATCGACGGCAATCCGAAGGCGGTGTGGTTCCGCAATGTCGGTCCGGAGAAGACCGAACTGGTCGCCAACGTCATGGGTGCGCGCAGCCGGCTCGCCGCCGCGCTCGACTCCGACGAGAAGGAGTTTCCCGCCGTGCTGCGGGAACGCCTGCGTCAGCCGTTCAAGCCGATCGAAGTGCCGTCGTCCGCGGCGCCCGTGCACGAGGTTGTGCAGACCGGCGAGGACGCCGATCTCACTACGCTGCCGGTTCATCTCCAGCATGGTCTCGACGGCGCACCTTATATCTCGGCCAGCATCGACTACGCGCAGGATGGCAAGACCGGTTTCACCAATCTCGGCTGCCGCCGCATGATGCTGCGCGGCCCGCGCGCCGCCGGCATCGACCTCGTCGCGCCGAGCGACCTGAAGGCGATTTACCTGGCGGCGGTGGCGAAGGGCGAGCGGCTGCCGGTGGCGTTCACGGTCGGCTGCTATCCGACCGACTTCCTCGCCGCGGTGGCCTCGACGCCGCCGATGGACGAATTCGAGGTCGTGGGCGCGGTCCGCGGTGCGCCGCTGCCGGTGGTGAAATGCAAGACCATCGACGTGAAAGTGCCGGCCGACGCCGAGATGGTGCTGGAGGGCTACCTTGACGAGCGCGGCCACGTCGAGCCGGAAGGGCCGTACGGCGAATACATCGGCTACTATGGACTTCTCAAGAGCAACCCGGTGTTCCACCTCACCGCCATCACGCGCCGCAAGGACGCGCTGTTCCAGACGCTGAGCATCGGCGGTGCGCGGCTGGGCTACACCGACACCGCGCAGCTTGGCGCGGCGAAGACCGAGGCCGCGATCTGGAGCGTGTTGCAGCAGGCGATCCGCGAGCCGGTCGCGGTGTGCTGCACGGCATCGTCCGGCGGAATGTACAACGTGCGGGTTTCGCTCAAGCAGCGCAATCCGGGCGAGGCGCGCAACGCGATCGCGGCGGTGTTCTGCTCCTCCGGTGACGTCAAGCACGTGTTTGTGGTCGACGACGACATCGACGTGTTCTCCGACGAGCAGATCGACTGGGCGCTGGCGACGCGGTTCCAGGCCGACCGCGACTTCGTGGTGGCGTCCGGCTTCCGCTGCGTGCCGCTCGATCCTTCGCTGCAAGGCAGCCGCACCGGCGCCAAAGGCGGCTTCGACTGCACGAAGCCCTTCGGAAAGGGAGATAGCGTCGAGTTCACCGTGCCGCATGCGCCGCAGATGCCGCAGCGCGAGCGCCGTTCGGTCGAAGCCGTACTGGCGGAAGGTCCGGCCACGTATCTCGACCTAATGGCCGCGCTCGGCACCCGCGACGGCCGCGAAATTCTGCGCGTGTTCGACAAGATGTATGCCGATGGCAGCCTCACGCGGCTCAAGGACGGCCGCTACGCGCTCAACGGCAAGCACGGGTGAGACTGGCGGCGTCGAGAAGGTGCGGTCATGGCGAGTCTCAATATAAAAAGGCCCCGCGCTGAGGCGGGGCCTTTAAGCTTCTCGTTGCGTGCAGGTTCAGTTCGCGAGCGGATTGGGACGAACCTGGAAGTGCACGGCCATCGGCTTCCTGCCCTTGCCGCCTTCGATCAGCCACGGCGTGCGGTCACCGCTTGACGACCAGAGCCCGCGGCCCTTCCAGCCACCGTTCGGATCGTCAATGCGGCCGTCGAGGCCCTTGGCGTAGAAGCCCAGCGGATACGGCACGCGCAGCAGTACCATCTTGCCGTCCTTGAGGGCAGCGAAGCCGTCCTGCAGGTTGGCCGTCGAAATCGGCACGTCGTTGCCGAGGCCGAGCGTGTTGTGCTGGTCCACCCACGAGTAGTAGCTCGCCTCGGCGCTGTTGTCGCCGATGCCCTGGAAGCCCGGTCCGGGATACTTATGGAAGGTCCAGCCTTCCGGGCAATGATCGCCGGTGGCCTTCGGGCCATTGAGCGGGGCCTTGCACTTGCTGCGGTCGAAGCTGCCCATGTGGCCGCTGCCGAGCGAGACCCAGACCACGCCCTTGCTGTCGATATCGCCGCCGCGCGGGCCAAAGCCCGGTTTCGGGATATTGTACACCTCGGACAATTGCGTCTTCGGATCGAACCGGATGACGCCGCCATGTCCCGCAAACACGCCGACGGTATACCAGACCGAGCCGTCGGCCGGGTTCGGCATGACCGCGTAGGTGCCGGAGCCGCCGGTGATGCGCATGTCCTTGTTGGCATCGGCCGGCTGGTTTGGCTGGGTGTACTCGTCGCGCTTGCCGTTGCCGTTGGTGTCGAGCACGAACGGCGACCATCCCTGCGACTTCGCCGCATCGCCAGTCTCGTCGAACTTCTTGGTATCCAGCCAACCCGCCATCGGCCCAGCGCCCGAGGTCCACAACACATCGTTCTTATCGAACTGCAAGTGATGCGAACCGAAGCAGGTATCGACGAAGCTGTATTTCTTGGTCTTCGGATCGAAGATCGCGAGCTGGCGGACGTTCTTCTCGATCGGGAACGCCTTGGCCGAAGGAAGGTCCGAGCCCTTCTTGCAGAAGTCGGGGTTGTTCGGACCGCGAATCGCCGCCGCCAGCCAGACCCGGCCTTTGCCGTCGAACATGGAATTGTGATTGTTGATCTTCGAATTCCAGGTCTTCTCCTCGCCCCAATAGGCCGACGGTGCGACCGGCTTTTCGACCGCCGCGTGGCCCGGTCCCAAGGCTTCGGGTGTATTGGCATCACGGACCGGCGCCTTGAAAGTGGTGACCGTGTTCGTCTTGGGGTCGAGGATCGGCAAAATATCGGACGAATATTCCGGGGATCCGATGAGCGGCCCATTGGCGTTGACCGTCGGATTGCGTTTGTCAGTCGAGATCAGGTCGTGCAGGTACTGCTTCTCGGTGCCCCAGTCCCAGGTCGTAACGACGACGTTGCGCTCGATACCCTGCGGCCGCGGCGGCTTGCTGTGCGGCAGCTCGCCTTTTGCGACACGGTCCGTCCAGTCGCCGAGATACTTATAGGGCTCTCCGCCAAGATAGCCGGCGAGCGGGTTGATCATCAATGGCGCGGCTTGACCCGACATGGTGCGGCGGCGCCACGCGTCTTCACCGGATTTGAACTCGCCGAACGCGGCCGGGATGGTACGGGTCGACGCTTGGCCCAGCTGATGGCAGCCGACGCAAGCGCGGTTCTTCATCACCGTGAGCCATTCGCTCTGCGTGACCTTTTCGGGGATGTCGCTCTTGCCGCCGAACTGACTCGCGTCCGGAATCTTCAGCATCGAGTACCAGTAGATCGCCGGGTAGTATTTTGCGGCTTCCTTGTCGTTCGGCGCCGGCGTGGCGCGCAGATTGACGATCTTGCCGGGCTCGCTCTGCACCTTCGGCGAATCGACGAGACCGTATCCGCGCACCCAGATGTTGTATTTGCCTTTCGGCAGATCGGGCACCACATAGCGGCCCTGATCGTCGGTGACGACCATCTTGGCGTAGCGCGTCGGCAGATCGTTGGTTTCCGCGATCACCCAGACGCCGGCCTCGGGGCCGTTGGCGCTGGTGACCACGCCGCCGATGTCGTCACCGTCGATGACCACACCGGGCGGCGCTTGCTGGGCGCTCAATTGTGCGGGTGGCGGCGACAGCAGGATGGCGAAACCAATCGCCGCCGCGCTCAAATATAGCTTGGTCTTCATTCTCATAGGTGCGCTCCTCTTGGTATTTCCCGTGCCCCGTGGACGGTACCAGGGGCGTATGCAACGGCATTAGGCCGGCGTTTTGATTTGTTCGGGAGCGCAAATGTGCCCATTTGGGTGGACAGCGGCAAGCCCCATTTTTGTTAATTCGACGGGCGTCACGCGGATAAATGCCGTATCCAATCTGCGGCGATTTGACATTCGCCTGGCGGGCTCATGGCGAACCGGGTGTCGCGAATATCAATCCATTAGCGTGCCGCGCGCATTGGTCAGATCGCGACCGCCGCGGCCGTGTTCAATTCGCTGAGGCTCGTCTTCTGCTTGCCTGTGGCGTCGAAATTCTCCGGCGCCAGCCAGCGCTCGAACGCGGCCTTGCGCGCCGGCCATTCGCCGTCGAGCATGGAGAAATAGGCGTCGTCGCGGTTATGGCCTTTGGCGATCATCCGCTGGCGCAAAGTCCCCTCGTAGACGAAACCGTAGCGTAGCGCGGCACGCCGCGACGGCGCATTGAGCGCGTTGCATTTCCACTCGTAGCGCCGGTACCCCAGCGTCTCGAACGCGTAGCGGGCGAGGAGATACTGCGCCTCGGTGCCGAGCGGCGTGCGCTGCAGCGCCGGCGAATAGATGATGTGGCCCACTTCGATCACCCGCATGGCGGTGCGGATTTCCATCAGCGTCGCGATGCCAATGGCGTGGCCGGAGCTGTCGATGATCGCGTACGAATACGGGTCGTCGAGCGCGACGCGACCGTCGAGCCATTTAGAGAATTCAGCAAGGTTCGCGAACGGCCCGTAGGTGGACAGATAAGTCCAGATCGGATCGTGACCCTTCACGACGTTCCACAGGTCCGCGTCGTGGTCGGGGCGCAATCTCTCCACACGCCCGTATCGGCCTTCCAGCACGACCGGTTCCGGCCGACGTGCCGGTGTCGCATCGACCGGCGGCCCGATCGGCTGGCCGGTGAACGGGTGACGTTCCGATTTATCGGTCATGATGATCGCTTCTCGCGGTCCTCGCTGAAGAACTTGTTGAGCTCGGGATTTCCGATCAGGCCTTTGAAGCCGTCGAACCTGCCTTCGTTGGCGATCTCGGTCGCCGTCTTGATGAAGGCATGCATCGCCACGCGCGCGAGCGAGCCGCCGACGCTGATGCGGCGCACGCCGAGACTGGCGAGATCGCTTACCGTGAACGAACCAAACGATCCGCTGTTGAGAAAGTTGACCGGCTTGGGCGTCACCGCCCGAACGGTCGCTTCGATCTGCTCGCGCGTCCTGATGCCGGGCGAGTAGAGACAGTCGGCGCCGGCGTCCGCGAAAGCCCTCAGCCGCCGCACCGTCTCGTCGAGATCGGGCCGGCCGTGGATAAAGCCTTCGGTACGCGCCGTGAACACTACGTCACCACCAGCCTTGTCGATCGCCGCGCGCGCGGCCTTCACGCGCGCCAGCGCAAGGTCGAAGTCGTAGAGCGGATTGGCATCGTCGCCGGTGAAATCCTCGATCGACAGTCCAGCCACGCCGGTCTCGATGCAGCGGGTAACGTTCTCGGCCACGGCCTCGGGTTCATGGGCGAAGCCGTTTTCGAAATCGGCGTTGAGTGGCACGTCGGTCGCTGCGGCGAGTTCGCGGTAGTGCGCCAGAACCTCGTCGATGGATTGACCGCCATCTGGAAAGCCTTGCGCATGGGCATGTCCCGAGCTGGTGGTCGCGAGTGCCTTGAAGCCAAGGGCCTGTAGATAGCGCGCGCTGCCGACGTTCCACGGATTGGGGATCACGAAGCATCCGGCCTCATGCAATTTGCGAAAGGTGCGGCGTTTGTCGGCGACAGTGGGCGTCATCGGCAGCTCATTGTTTGTTGTGCTGCCCCGCGCGCGGCGCAGGGCGGCCGGATTTATATCGCGAAACCGCCAGTGTAAGATGGACCGAGTGCCGCGATCATTCCATCCAAAAAGGTACGACGGCACGTGACTCTTGAGGGAGGGTTCGCTGATGTCTTCATCTGAGGTTCAAGCCGCGAGTTGTCGCAAATTCCTACAGTACCTGGCGAGCAGTCCGCTACTGGCCGCGGGTGGGGTCGAGGCCTTTGCGGGAGAATTGGCGCAACCGGTTCCGAAGCTTCCCGACCCGCTGATGTGGGGCCCGATGAAGACGGATGCCCTCATCAAGACCCCGAAGGAAGCGATCAATATCTTCGACTTCGAGCCGGTCTGCCGCAACAATGTGCCGCCGGCGCACTTCGGCTACATGGCGTCTGGCATCGATGACGAGGTCACGCTGCGCGCCAACCGCGAAGGCTTCCTGAAGTTTCAATTCCGCCCGCGACGCCTGGTCGACGTCAGCAAGGTCGACATGAGCGTCGATATCCTCGGCGTGAAGTATCCAAGCCCGATCTGTCTATCACCGGTCGGCAGCCATCGCGCCTATCATCCGGATGGCGAAATAGCCGTCGCCAAGGGGGCGAAGGCCGGCAACCACATGCAGATCCTGTCGACCCAGGCGACCGCCTCGATCAAGGATGTGACCGCTGCGCGTGGCGCGCCGATCTGGTCGCAACTCTACGCCACCAACAAGTGGGACGTGGCCGAGCACCACGTCAAGCTCGCCGAAAGGGAAGGCTGTCCCGCTGTCGCCGTGACGGTCGATCGTAGCGGCGGCCGCAATCAGGAGACGCTGTTCCGGCTGCGGCGCTCCGATACCCGCAATTGCAGCGATTGCCACGACCGCAGCAGCATTGCGTCGACCAACCAGCGCAAGCCGATGTACGACGGCGTCGATCTCTCGGGGCTGCGAAACATCCAGGCTTCGGCGATGACCTGGGATTTCTTCAAGCGGCTGCGCGACACCACCAAGATGAAGATCGTTGTCAAAGGTATCCTGGCTTGGGAGGATGCGGTGATCGCGGCCGATATGGGCCTCGACGGCATTATCGTCTCCAATCACGGCGCCCGCAGCGAGGATTCCGGCCGTGCAACCATCGACGCGCTGCCCGAAATCGCCGAGGCCGTGAAAGGCCGCATCCCGGTCCTGGTTGATTCCGGTTTCCGCCGCGGCTCCGACGTCATCAAGGCGATGTGCATGGGCGCGACCGCGGTCTGCGTCGGCCGGCCCTATATCTGGGGGCTTGGCGCCTTCGGCCAGCCCGGCGTCGAACGCGTGCTCGAACTTCTACGCGTGGAGACCTACGCCGTGATGCAGCAGGTCGGCGCGCCCAATATCAAGGCGCTCACCCCCGCCATGGTGCGCCGGGCGTAGTGAATGGCAAATAACGAATAGTGGAAGCGCAATGGCGTAGCGGATGGTGGACATATCCGCCCGCTGTTCGCTATTCACTGTTCGTTTCTGGGAAAGGGAATCCGATGCTGAGGACCGTCGCCAATTTCGATCGTATCGGCGAAGAAAACGCGTTCGCGGTGCTGGCGCGCGCCAATGCGCTGATCGCGCAGGGCCGTGATGTGATCAATCTCGGCATCGGCCAGCCGGATTTCCGCACCCCGGAGTTCATCGTCGAGGCGGCGATCAAGGCGCTGCGCGACGGCCACCATGGCTACACGCCGGCGAACGGCATCCCACCGCTGCGCGAAGCGGTCGCCGCCGATCTGCATAAGCGTTTCCAGGTTAATGTGTCGCCCGACGAGGTAATGATCTTGCCGGGCGGCAAGCCCACCATGTTCATGTCGATCCTGATGTTCGGCGAGCCGGGGGCCGACATCCTCTATCCCGATCCAGGATTTCCGATCTACCGCTCGATGATCGAATATACCGGCGCCCGGCCCATTCCGGTGCCGATCCGCGAGGAGAACGGTTTTGCGTTCTCGGCGGAAGAGACACTCAACCTCATCACGCCGCAGACGCGACTGCTGATCGTCAACTCGCCCGCCAACCCGACGGGCGGCGTGACGCCGAAGAGCGAGATCGACAAGCTCGTTGCGGGACTAGAGAAATTTCCGGATGTCTGCGTGATGTCCGACGAGATTTACGATCACATGGTCTACGACGGCGAAAAGCATGTCTGCCTGCTGTCGTACCCGTCGATCCGCGATCGTCTGATTTTGTTGAACGGCTGGTCAAAGACCTATGCGATGACCGGATGGCGTCTGGGTTATGCGGTGTGGCCCGGCAAGCTCTACGACTATGCGCGCAAGCTCGCGGTCAACCTGCACTCGTGCGTCAACGCCTCGGCGCAATTCGCGGGCTTGGCTGCGCTCACTGGTCCGCAGGATGAGGTGGTGAAAATGGTTGCCGAATTCGACAAGCGCCGCAAAGTGGTGGTCGAAGGACTGAATCGTCTGCCGGGCATTTCCTGTGCGACCCCGAAGGGCGCGTTCTACGCCTTTCCCAACATCAAGCGCACCGGCTGGAAGGCGAAGTCGCTCGCCTCATCGCTGCTCGAAGACGCCGGCGTCGCCATCATTGGCGGGCCCGACTTCGGCGTTCTGGGAGAGGGTTACGTAAGGCTCTCCTACGCCAATTCGACCGAGAACATTTTGCGTGCGCTCGATCGAATGGGCGATTTTCTGAAGAGTCGGAAAGCGGCGTGACGTAGAGTGCATTGCGCTACACGACTCCAAGAAGCCATAAAATCAATACAGCACTGAGCGGAACTCCCAAGAACCACAAGATCACAGGCATGACTTGCTCCATCCGACGTTGATCACGTGTGGTCAACAACGAACGGACGGGATAGTTCCAATCCGCTTAACCCTCGGAGGGCAGAGATCGATGACGGAGGATGGAATGTCCGAAGAGCAGCGGCTGATGCGGCAGTCGTGCCGCGATTTCGTCGATGATGTTGTCATCCCGTTCATCCGGCAGAACTGGCAGCGCGAATGGAGCATGACTCCGGAGGACCGTTTGCCGCCGTCGATCCTCGAAGGCGCCGAGAAAGTCGGCATCCGCACGCTCGGTGTGCCGGAGGAGTTCGGCGGGATCGAACTCGACAAAGGGGCGGAGGTTGCGACCTTCGCGATCATCGCGGAAGAGATCGCGCGCGGCGATTCCGGGCTCTCCGACAAGCTGGTGCAGAACTGGAAGGTGTCAGTGCTGCTGCGCAATCTTGCGCCCCGTCACCTGCAAGAACGGTGGTTCAAGCGGCTGGTCGAGGATCCGCAATTCCTGCTGGCACATTGCCTGACCGAGCCGCGCGGCGCCTCCGACCGCTGGCTCCCCTATAATGTGCCGGAAGCCGCGATGCAGACGCGCGCCGTCAGGCAAGGCGACGAGTGGGTGATCAACGGGCGCAAGCAGTTCATCTCCAACGGTTACGACGCCGGCCTCTACGTTGTGTACGCTAACACCAATCCGAAGGTCGGTATGCTGCAGGGCACGTCGAGCTTCCTCGTGCCACGCGAGACCAAGGGCCTCACGGTCGCGCGCTGCAACGAGACGCTGGGTTGCCGGTTCATGAACAACGGCGAACTGGTGTTTGAGGATATGCGCGTGCCGGCGGATCATCTGCTGGTCGAGAACGACGCATTAGGCCAGGCGGGGGTCTACTTCCGGCCAGGCAAGATTATCCAGGCGGCGAAGAATCTCGGCGTCGGCGTCCGCGCCTTCGAGGTGACGTCGGACTACGTGCAAAACTACGTGCAGGGCGGCCGCATCCTCATCAAGCATCAGGCGGTGGCGCTGCGACTTGCCGACATGGCGACCCGTATCGAGGCCGTGCGGGCGCTACTTGAGCGCGCAGCACGCGCGGTCGACGACAATACGCCCGACGCCGACACGCTCTGCAACATGGCCAAGCTCTTCGCCTCCGAGGAGATCGTGAAGGTCGCCCAGCATGCGGTCGAACTGCACGGCGGCAATGGCATAATGCTCGATTTCGGGGTCGAGAAGCTCCTGCGCGATGCGACGATCTTTCTGCACATGGATGCGACCGTCGACGTCTCCAAGTTCAAGATCGTAAAATCGATGTTTCCGCAGACCGCCGGCAAGTACGCCGGCCCGGAATGATCTTGACGCGCCCGGCGGGGCGGTGAGCGGCGGCGTTACACCTTCTGCGCCAGCCGGAAGCCTGCCAGCACGATCGCAAATCCCAGGAGTTGGGCCACGCTCGGCACCTCGCCGAGCGCGAGGAAGCCGACCAGCAGCGTGAACCCCGGAACCAGTGAGGGAAACACCGCCGCGCGCCCGACGCCGAGCAGGACTACCGAGCGGGCGAACAGATACGTCGCTACTGCGCCCGCGAGGATACCCTGCATCACCACTTGCAGGAGATTCTCCAACAGGCCGAGGGCGATCATCCGATCGAACCCGAAGACCAGCCATTGAAACGGCAGATCGATCAGTGACACCACGCTGGTGATGGCGACAGCGCGCATCGGCGGTATGCGCCATAGCCGCAGCAGCATGCCGAATATGGCGAACATGAACCCCGCAACGGCGAATGAGAAATCGCCCAGCAGACCGTGCGTGCCGATGGTGGCAAGCGCCTCGCCGCCGATCACCACGAGCCCGGCAATGATGATCGCCGCGCCGATCGCGCGGTGGGCGGGCAGTTTTTCCTTGAGCACGACCGTCGCAAGCAGCAATCCGCCCAGCGCCGCACAGGAGGGCTGGATGACTCCGCCGTGGCCGAGCGGGACCAGTAGAAACCCGGCGAAGCTGATCATTGAAAAGATCGGCCCAACGAACAGTGTCAGCGTCAGGGCTTTGATCCAGCCGACGCCGCCCGTAACGCCACCCTGGCGAGCGAGGAGCGGCAGAAACGCCAATCCGACCCAGACGTAGCGGTGGAAGGCGAGGTCGGCGGGCGTGAATCCGACGGCGATGCCGTGGCGCGCGGTGACGAACCCCGTTGCCCAGAACAGCGCCGCGCCAACGCCGCAGGCGATGCCGACGGCGGTTGCTTTTGTGGCCGCCGGGGATGAGGCGGGGTGGTCGGGTGTGGTCAATCCGGGCCCTTTCGCGGGGCCGATCCCATAGCCCGGCGAGGCTGCGCGCGCCACCGCGATCGAGCCGCGCATGGCAGTGTTGTCTCGCGCCGATGCAGGGACAAATTGGTGGCCGCCTCAATAATAGGCGCATTGGCATTTAGCGGTTTGCGTCAACGTACGTGGCCATTACCAATGGCAGCAAAGGATTTTCTGGACGATGGAATCTCTCGACGCGGTCAGTGTCGGCATTCTGCTGGGCTCGCTCCTGGTGCTGGCCGGTATCCTGTCGAGCCTCGTGGCGATGCGCTTCGGGGCACCCTTGCTGCTGGTGTTCCTCGCCGTCGGCATGCTGGCGGGCGAGGCCGGGCCGGGCGGCATCAAGTTCGACGACGTGGGCACGACCTACGTGGTGGGCTCGATGGCGCTCGCGCTGATTCTATTCGACGGTGGACTTCGAACACGGTTCGCCACCTTCCGCAGCGTGATGGCGCCGTCTGCGACGCTTGCGACGGCCGGTGTTCTGCTCACCGCATTGCTGACCGCGCCGGTCGCCAAGTACCTGCTCGGCTTCAGTTGGACCGAAGCCCTCCTGGTCGGCGCGGTGGTGGCGTCGACGGACGCGGCGGCGGTGTTCTTTCTGGTCAATGCCGGCGGCTTGCGGCTGCGGCCGCGAGTCGGGGCGACGCTCGAAGCTGAATCGGGCAGCAACGATCCTTTTGCGGTGCTTTTGACCGTTCTGCTGGTCGAATATCTCACGCTCGGCGAAGAATCGTGGGGCCACGTGTTGAAAGTGCTTGCCGAACAGGCCGTGCTCGGCACCGGTACTCGGCATGCTCGGTGGCCGAGCGATGGTGTACGTGCTCAACCGCGTCAACCTCGCGCAAGGCCTGCACGCGCCGTTCGTCGCCGCCGCCGTGATCGTGATTTTCGGCCTTTCATCGTCGATGCACGGCTCCGGGTTCCTGGCCGTCTATCTCGCCGGTCTCGTCGTGGGCAATCAGCCGACGCGCGCCCACAACACCGTCGTGGTGTTTCTCGACGCCGTGACTTGGCTTGCCCAGATCGTGATGTTCGTGCTGCTCGGCCTGCTGGTATCGCCGCAGCGGCTTCTGGAGAACATCTGGCCTGCGCTGGCCGTGGCCTTTGTGCTGATGTTCGTCGCCCGCCCGGTCGCGGTGTTTCTCTGCCTGGCGCCGTTCCGGTTTCCCTGGCGGGACATGACGTTCATCGCCTGGGTCGGGCTGCGCGGTGCGGTCGGGATCTTTCTGGCGTCAATCCCGCTGCTGGTGGGCGTGCCAAAGGCCTATGTCTATTTCGACATCGCCTTCGTGGTCGTGCTCACCTCGCTGCTGATCCAGGGCTGGACCATCGCGCCCGCCGCGCGCCGTCTCGGCGTGTCGTTCCCGCGCGGCAAGCCGCTGCCGCGCCGGGTCGAGCTCGATCTGCCGGGCCAGCTCGAACAGGAAATCGTCGGCTACCCGGTCGCCGCCAAGAGTCCGTTTCTGCGGCGCGGGCTCATTCCGTCCTGGGCGAAGCCGACGCTGATCGTGCGTGACGAACGGATCATGACGCCGGAGGAGGGCGCCCCGGTTCGCGAGGGCGACTATCTCTATCTGTTGGCGCCCCCTGCAAAGGCGGAGGCCCTCGACCGCTTCTTCGTCGACATGCCGCCGCCGGCTGCGCCCGATCCGCGCCTGCTCGGCGATTTCTTCGTGTCGGGCGATGTGACGCTCGGTGCGCTGGCGGAAATCTACGGGCTCTCGGTCGCCGAGGACAACGTGGGGCTTTCGCTGGCGGACTTCTTTGACGAAGAGCTCAAGCGTGCGCCGAGGCAGGGCGATATCGTGCCGCTCGGTCCGATCGCACTTCTGGCACAGCGAGTCGCGAACGGCCGTGTCGTCATGGTGGGCCTGCGGCTGGCCGAGGAGGACGAGGCACCGGCCGCTACTCCGGTTGAGCGTTTAAGGAAGAAGGTGAATCGACTATGGCGCGGCTGATGGGTTGACCGGCCACTAGATCGGCCGGCGCAAAATCGGGATTGTGCCGACTTCGGTATCGGTGATCACTGCGTCGACGCCGAAGACCTGAGCGATCCGTTCGGGCGTCAGGACCGCACGCGCCGGGCCGTCGGTGACCAGCCGGCCGCGATCAATCATCACCACGCGGTCGGCAAAGCGCGCGGCGAGCGCGAGATCGTGCAGGATCGCCAGCACCGCCCCGCCGTCATGCGCGACGCGGGCCAGCAATTCCATCACGGTGAGCTGATGACGCGGATCGAGCGACATGGTCGGTTCGTCGGCAAGCAGGATCGGCGCCTGCGTCGCCAGCGCCCGCGCCAATGCCACCCGCGCGCGCTCGCCGCCCGACAGCGTCGTCACCGCGCGCGCCGCCAGCGGCTCGATTCCGGTGGCGGCGAGCGCGCGGCTTACGGCGGCGCGATCGCCTTCCTCCAGCGGAGCGAAGACGTCGGCGTAAGGATGGCGGCCGAGCGCAACCACGGAAGCGACGTCCATCGGCCAATGCACGATGTGTCCCTGCGGCAGATAGGCGATGTGGCGTGCCCGCTCGCGCGACGAGAAGGCGCCGAGCGGGCGGCCGTCGAGCTCGATGCGCCCGTCCGCCGGCAGCAGGCCTGCGAGCGCGCGCATGAAGGTCGTCTTGCCGGCGCCGTTCGGCCCGATCAGGGCGACAAGCTCGCCGGTCCTGAGCTTCGAGCGAAGCGCCATCGACGATGAGATTGTGCGCGAGCCGCACCGAAACGTCGGATGCGCGCAACACCGGGATAGCATCAGTGACTGCGCTCATGACGGCGCCCCGTCGACCAGGCGCCGCTCGGAGAAAATCATCGCCAGGAAGAACGGCACGCCGATCAGCGCGGTGACGACGCCGACCTTGAGCTCGACCGACGTGGCGTTGGGATTGGCCGGCACGAGGCGCACCGCGATGTCGGCGGCGGTGAGCAGTGCGGCTCCCATCATCATGGCCGGCACGCAAACGCGCGCCGGGTCGGAGCCGACCGCGCGCCGGATGAGATGCGGCGCGACCAGCCCGATGAAGCCGATCGAGCCCGCGACTGCGACCGCCGCGCCGACGCCCAACGCGACGCCGATCACCACCGTCAGCCGGGTGCGGTCGATGTCGACGCCGAGCGAGGCCGCGGCGTCTTCGCCGAGCGTGAGCGCGCGGTAGGCGCGCATATTGAGAAACAGCAGCAGCCAGCTTGCGGCGAAGAACGGCGCTGCAATCAGCACGTGCTCCATGCTGCGGTCTTCGAGCGAACCCAGGAGCCAGAATGCGATTTCGAGCGCCGCGTAGGGTGTGGGCGCGAGGTTGAGGATGAGCGCGGTCGCGGCGCCTGCGAAACTTGCGAGCGCAAGCCCGGCGAGCAGCGTGACGGTCAGGCTGGCGCGGCGGCCGGCGATCGCGACCAGCCCGCCGATGGACACCAGCGCGCCGAGAATGCCGGCGAACGGCACCGCAAACGATGTCGCGCCCGCAAGTCCATAGGCGATCACGAACGACGCCCCGGCGGAGGCCGCCTGCGGGGCGCCGAACAGCGCCGGTTCGGCCAGGGGATTGCGCAGCAGGCCTTGCAGTGCGGCGCCGGACAGCCCGAGCGTGGCGCCGATCGACAGCGCCAGCAGCGTGCGCGGCAGCCGGATGCTGCGAACGATGATGCCGGCTGTGCCCTCGCCGTCAAACAGGCCTGCGAGTGCGGCGCGCGGCGTGAGACCGGCGGGTCCGATCATCAGCGAGAGAACCGCGAGCACGACCAGCAATGCGGCGAGCGCCAGGATCAGGCGTGTGCTATTTGTCCTGGCGCGCATCATTCACAAGCTTCTCCGGCGCCTTTCCTACAGGCTTCGGGCTTGCGGTGGAACCGGATTGCGCGGCACGATCGGTGACATGGGTCTTGTGACGAAGTTCGAGTGAGGCTGTACAGAGCTCAATCGCGGGCGACCGCCAGCGGATTGACCTGCGGGCGCGCCGCTTGGTCCCTCTCCCGCTTGCGGGGGAGGGACAGGGAGGGGGCAGGCGGAAAATGCGCGCAAGCTCACCCCCTCCTCAACCCTCCCCCGCAAGCGGGGGAGGGAGCTCGCCAAATTCGCGGAAGCGGAATCGTTTGCCTCATCTCGCCGCGGTTGCCGCGTGCTTGTGGTCGATTGCGGTCCTCGGCGCATCGATCTCAGTTACGATGTTCGCCGCCGATCCACCGCGCCGCATCTTGTCGTTCAATGTATGCACCGACCAGCTTGTGGTTGCGCTCGCGGACCCTTCACAGATCGCGGGCCTGTCACCTTACGCGGCCAATCCCGCGCTCTCGACAGTTGCCGATAAGGCGCGCGCGTTTCGGAGGATCAACTGGCAGGCGGAATCGACCATTCCGATCAATCCCGATCTGGTGCTGGTCGGCTTCTCTTGGGAACGCTCAATGATGCAGCAGATGCTGCGCGCGCTGGGGTTCAATGTCGTCCGAATCGATGAAGTTGCCGATCTCGCTGGCGCGCGCGCGCAAATCCGCAAGGTTGCTGCATTGGTCGGACATCCACAACGCGGCGAAGCGCTGATTGCCGAGATCGAAGCCGCCCGGCAACGGCTGGCGCGGGCGCGACGGCCTTCGGCGACGACGGCCCTGCTCGTCGGCAACGGCGGGTACACGGTCGGCCCCGCGAGCCTTGCCGCGGCTTTGATGAAGGAGGCGGGGTTCGATCCACCGCCCGGCGCGCCGTCAGGCTACGGCGGCTTCGTGCCACTGGAAAAGCTGATTGAGCTGCGCCCCGACGTGCTGGTGGTGTCGAGTGTCCTTGACGTGCCGGACGGGCAGGGCGCGGTTTATCTCACGCATCCGGCGTTGCAGGAACTCTATCCGCCGGCTCGGCGCATCCTGCTGCCGAGCCGCTATACGCTGTGCGGCGGTCCGAGCCTGATCGCAGCGTTCGACTATCTGACCGAGGTAGTGACGCGGCTTGCCGCCCGGAAGTAACACCATCGTACGATATAATCGAATCTCCCTAGGCTCGCGCGGTCTGCTCCCTCTCCCTATGGGAGACGGAGTGCACCGGGTTCGCGGCGCGGTCACTCGACTAACGGCCGACGAGTTGGGATTCGTGCAAGTTGGTATTACTTCACACGTTGCGCGCGGACCATTCGGCGATGATGGCGGCGAGTGCGTCGAGACCGTCGGTGAGCGCCGCCGGACCGGGCTGCAGGATGAGCGGGGACTTGATCTCGCGCAGAAAACCGTCGCGCACTGCCGGTACGGCGTCGAACCCCGGACGTGCCGCCACTTTCGTGGGTACGAATTTCTTGCCGCACCAGGAGCCGACGATGATGTCGGGTTGCGCGGCGATCACGTCCTGCGGCGACACGATGCGGTCCTTGGCGTTTTTTCGCAGCGACAGTTCGGGAAACACCTCAATGCCGCCGGCAATCCCGATCAATTCGGCGACCCAGCGGATGCCGGAAATCATCGGCTCGTCCCATTCTTCGAAATAGATCCGCGGGCGGCGCCGGTGACGCGCAGCGCGCTCGCGCACATCCGCAACGCGTTGCTCAAGCGATTGTGCCAATATGTCGGCCTTGGCCGATGCGCCGACCAGCGCGCCGAGCGTGCGGATCATCGCCAGAATGCCGGCGATGTCGCGCTGGTTGAAAGCATGCACCGCGACGTTGCGGCGAATGAGCTCGGCCGCGATGTCGGCCTGCAGATCCGAGAAGGTGAGGACGAGATCGGGCTCGAGCGCCAGCACCTTGGCGTAGTCAGCGGAGATAAAGGCGGAGACGCGCGGCTTCTCCTTGCGCACCCGGGCCGGGCGCACCGCGTAGCCGGAGACGCCGACAATGCGATGTTCCTCGCCAAGCAGATAAAGCGTCTCGACGGTCTCTTCGGTCAGGCAGACGATGCGTTTGGGCGGGAACATGGACAGTGATTGTGCCGCTCGTCAGTGGAACACGATTCCCGCGACTTGAACGCACCTTGGGCTTGGCAATCTCTTGCCCCGACCGCACAGGACTTGCCGTCGTCTTGGTCACGTCGTCGATATCGCCGGTAGCGATTCGCGCGAGTATAGCGCGGCCATTCCCGCTCGGCGGCGCTTTTTGCCTTTAGTCCCTTTGCCATCAGCGATAAGCTTTGCAAACTGGGCCGTGGAGCGGATCATGAGATTTTTGATCGCCGCGCTTGTCTGGGTTGGCGTCCTCTACGCAGTCGACTCCTATTTCTTCCACGGCGTGTATTTTGATGCGTTTTACCAAATGATTTTGCAAATCTTGCATCACGTTCGGTGACACCGCCGCAATCAAACTAAAAATTATCCAAGAAAAAGCGCCGCATGTGCCTCGTCACAGGATCGCATCCGCCTCCGCGGCCTCGAGCAACTCGCGGCCCCCGCTCGCCGTCACGCGCCCGCTTTCGATCCGCACTACCGAAGTGGCGATGCGACGCAATTCGCCCGGATGATGGCTGACATAGACCATCGGCACGCGCGCTTCGTCTCGGAGCTTTTCCAGATACGGCAGGATTTCGCGCTTGCGGGCGGTATCGAGCGAAGCGAGGGGCTCGTCGAGCAGGAGAAGGCGCGGGCGCATGAGAAGCGCGCGCCCGACCGCGACGCGCTGGCGTTCGCCGCCCGACAGCTTGCCCGGCCGGCGGTCGAGCAGATGGCCGATGTCGAGCAGGTCGACGATGCGCTTGAACTCGGCGGGATCGCGCGTCAGGCCGAACATGCGTCGGCCGTAATCGAGGTTTGCGGCGACCGTCATGTGGGGAAACAGCCGACCTTCCTGGAACACGTAGCCGATGCGGCGGCGGTGCGCCGGGACGTTGACGCGCCCGCTTGAATCAAACAGCACGACGTCGTCGAGCACGATGCGCCCGCGGTCGGGCGTGATCAGGCCGGCGATCATGTTGGCGAGCGAGGTCTTGCCCGCGCCGGATGGACCGAACAGCGCGGTGGCGCCACCCTCGGTCTTGAACTTCGCCTGCAGCGAAAATGCGCCGAGCCGCTTTTCGACGTCGACCACGAGCATCGTCATTCCCCGTGGAAGCGCGTGCCGGCGCGCCGCGCCAGCCATTCGGCGGCGACCAGTGCGACCAGCGAGATCACGATCGCTACCAGCACGAGACGGCCGGCGGCGGCGTCGCCGCCCGGCACCTGCGTCAGCGTGTAGATCGCCGCCGAGATGGTCTGAGTCTCGCCCGGAATGTTGGACACGAAGGTGATCGTGGCGCCGAACTCGCCCAGCGCCTTGGCGAAACACAGCACGAAGCCCGCGATCAGTCCGGGCAGGGCGAGCGGCAGCGTTACGGTGAGGAAGACCCAGAAGCGACCGGCGCCGAGCGTCGCGGCGGCGTCTTCGAGCTTGCGGTCGATCGCCTCGATTGCGAGCCGTGATCGGCCGCACCAGCAGCGGAAAGCCCATGATGCCGCAGGCGAGCGCCGCGCCGGTCCAGCGGAACGAGAACACGATGCCGAAATGCTGGTCGAGAAATGCGCCGATCGGCCCGCGACGGCCGAACGAGATCAGCAGCAGATAGCCGGTCACCACCGGCGGCAGCACCAGCGGCAGATGCACCATGCCGTCGAGCAGCGCCTTGCCCCAGAAATTCTTGCGCGCCAGCAGCCAGGCGATCGCGATGCCGAACGGCAGCGCCGCCATCGTCGCCACGATCGCGATGCGCAGCGACAGATGGATCGCGGTCCATTCTTCCGGGGAGAGGTCAGGCACGCGCCGCGCGCTCCGGAGTGGCGTTGAAAGCTCCTGCCGTCACGACGTCGGCCGGATCAGGAACGAGAAGCCGTAGGTCTCGAACACCGCTTTCGCGGTCTGCGAGCGCAGGAAGGCCAGATAGCGCGCCGCGTCCGGGTTGGCCGTCTTGGTCAGCGCCACCGGATAGATGATGGCGGGGTGCGAGCCTTCCGGGAAGGTGCCGACCACTTTCACGTTCGGCTCGACCTTGGCGTCGGTCGAATAGACGATGCCGAGCACCGCCTCGCCGCGCGCCACCAGGGTGAGCGCCGCGCGCACGTTCTCCGCCATCGCCATTTTCGGTTCGACCGCGGCCCAGATGCCGAGCTTTTCGAGCGCGGCCTTGGCGTATTTGCCGACCGGGACCGCGCGGACATCGCCGGTGACGATGCGGCCGTTACCCGCAAGCTTCGCCAGATCGAAACCGGGCGTGATGGTCACGTCGCCGATCTTGGAATCCTTCGGCGCGATCAGCACCAGCCGGTTGCCCAGGAGGTTGACGCGGCTGTCGTCCTGCACGAGCTTTTTCTGCGAGCCGTACTGCATCCAGTCGAGATCGGCGGAGAGAAAGACATCGGCAGGCGCGCCGCTCTCGATCTGCTTCATCAGTGCGGAGGTGGCCGCATAGCTCGCCACCACCTTGATACCGGTCTGCTTGGTGAATGCCGCGTTGACCGCGTCGAGCGCATTTTTCATCGACGCGGCGGCGAAAACCGTGACGGTCTTCTCCTGCGCGACTGCGGTCATCGGCGATCCGGCCATTCCGGCGAAGGCCGCCGCGACAGAGCCAATACCGGGAATGTGCGTCGTGTGAACATCGTGGCGCTCCTTCAATAAATGCAGCAGACAGCACGCGCGTTGCCGCGGTGCGATCCGGCATGATCGAGTGTCGGGAAGCGACCAATCCGGAAGCGCCGTTCCGGGGCGAGGGCGCGCTTACGGCGCGCCACGGATCGCAGACTGCATCCTAGGCAACGGAACCCGCATAGTCAAAGCGGACGTGCGCAGCGGCGGAGGACATTGCCAAGGCGCGGACCCGGCCGCAGACTGCTCCGAGCGCAACTGTCGGGATGCGGGATCATGGCTTCGCCAACGCTGATTGAGGGCGACTACGACTATATCATCGTCGGCGCGGGCTCGGCCGGCTGCGTGCTGGCGAACCGCCTGTCGGCCGATGCCGGCAAGCGCGTCCTGCTGCTGGAAGCCGGCGGCAACGATAACTGGATTTGGTTCCACATCCCGGTCGGCTATCTGTTCGCTATCGGCAATCCGCGCTCGGACTGGATGTTCAAGACCGAGCCCGAGGAGGGGCTTAACGGCCGCAGCCTCAATTATCCGCGCGGCAAGGTGATCGGCGGCTCGTCCTCGATCAACGCCATGATCTACATGCGCGGCCAGGCCGCCGACTACGACCACTGGCGCCAGCTTGGGCTCACCGGCTGGGGCTATGACGACGTGCTGCCGTACTTCCGCAAGCACGAGAGCCATTTTCTCGGCGAGAGCGCCGCGCACGCGACCGGCGGCGAATGGCGCATCGAGGCGCCGCGCGTGCATTGGCCAATCCTCGACGATTTCTGTGCGGCCGCCGAGCAGACGGGCATCAAGCGCATCCCCGACTTCAATACCGGTGACAACGAGGGCTCGTGCGCGTTCCACGTCAACCAGAAGCGCGGCCGGCGCTGGTCGGCGGCGCGCGGCTTCCTCAAGCCGGTGCTCAACCGGGAAAACCTGCGGCTGGAAACCGGCTGCCTCGCCGAGCGTATCGAGTTTTCCGGCAAGCGCGCCATCGGCGTGCGCTGGCGGCAGAACGGCGAGACCAAATCCGCCCGTTGCCGCGGCGAAGTGATCCTGGCGGCCGGATCGATCGGCTCGACGCAACTGCTGCTCCTCTCCGGCGTCGGCCCGGCAAGCGAACTCCAGGCTTTCGGCATTGACGCCGGTGCTCGACAAGCCGGGCGTCGGGCGCAACCTGCAGGATCACCTGCAGGTCAGGCTGATCTACAAGGTCTCAGGCACCCGCACGCTCAACGAGACTTATCACTCGGCGTTCGGCCGCGCCGGAATGATGCTGGAATACGCGCTGCTACGCACCGGCCCGCTCACCATGGCGCCGTCGCAACTCGGCATCTTCACGCGGTCCGATCCCTCGCGCGAGCGCGCCAACATCCAGTTCCACGTCCAGCCATTGTCGCTCGACAAATTCGGCGATCCGCTGCACACGTTCCCGGCATTCACCGCGAGCGTCTGCAACGTGCAGCCGACGAGTTGCGGCTTCGTGCGACTGCGCTCGGCCGATCCGGCCGACAAGCCGATCATCAAGCCGAACTATCTTAGCACCGATGAAGACCGCCGGATTGCGGCGGACTCGATCCGCGTCGCGCGCAACATCGTGGCGCAGCCGGCCCTTGCGAAGCATCGGCCGGTCGAGTATCTCCCCGGTCCCTCGATCGGCAACGGCGACGCCGAACTCATCAAAGCGGCGGGCGACATCGGCACGACGATCTTTCATCCCGTCGGCACCGCCAAGATGGGCCTGCCGAGCGATCCGGCCGCGGTGGTTGACGAACGGTTGCGCGTCATCGGGCTTGAGGGTTTGCGCGTCGTCGACGCCTCGGTGATGCCGTCGATCACGTCGGGCAATACCAATGCGCCGACCATGATGATCGCCGAGAAGGGCGCCGCGATGATCCGCGAAGATGCGCGGGGCCGATAGGCAGGCCGCACTGACGATGGTGAAGTCGGGGATCGAATGATGAGGATTGTCGAGGTCGTGGCCCGCGCGAGGGCGATCCTGCTGACGCCGCACAGCGAATGGCAGGTGATCGAGCGGGAGCCGGGCGCGCTGACCGATCTGTTCGGTTCTTATGTGGCGATCCTCGCCGCAATCCCGGCGATGGCCCGGTTCATCGGCAATTCGCTGATCGGCGGCTATGATCCGCTCCTGTCCGGTCTGATCCGCACGGTGATCGCTTATGCGGCGACCTTTACGGTGGTCTATGTCCTCGCCGGCGTCATCGACCTGCTGGCGCAGCGGTTCGGCACGCAGAAGAATTTCCCCAGTGCGCTCAAGCTCTCGATCTATTCCCACACGCCGGTCTGGCTCGCGGGAGTTTTCCTGCTGATTCCCGGCCTAAACTTTCTCATGATCCTCGGCCTCTATGGCAGTTACCTGCTCTGGGTCGGTCTGTCGCCCCTGATGAATGCGCCGCAGGAGAATGCGCTGCTCTACGCGCTCAGCGTCACCGCCTGCGCGCTGCTCTCCACGGTCGTGTACTGGGTGATCTAGCGGGTGTGCTTTAATTCGTCGTTCGGAAGCGGTGTGGAAACGTAGTCTCAGATCGAGCCTCGCAAGTTATCTCAGATATTGCCTCGCGGGTTATCGGTGCGAATATGGCCCACCCAGCATTTGGATTTGTTGAGCGGTAAACCGACCAAGGCGGCAAATGCAGTTTCGGTCAGGCCTACAGCAATCGACGCGAAGCAGACAAACAACGCGCCATGCCGCGGCTTGCCGAGTCTCAGGGTAGGCGATCAAATGCGGCGGAACGGATCACCAGGAGAAATCAGAATGGATCGTCGCACTTTCATGAGCGTGATGGCTGCCGGCGCGGTAAGTCCCTTCCTGCGGGGCGCCGCCAATGCGCAGGCTGTGCCGAAGTCCAAAAACGTTGTCCTTGTGCATGGCCTCTTTGCCGACGGGTCGTGTTGGTCGGAAGTCATCGCACGGCTGCAGCGCAAGGGCATGCAAGTGACGTCCGTGCAGAACCCGTTGACCACGCTAGAGGCGGCTGTGGAAGAAACGAAGCGTGCACTCGCTCTGCAACCGGGTCCGACGGTGCTGGTGGGGCATTCTTTCTCCGGCATGATCGTTACCGAAGTTGGCGTCGATCCCAAGGTATCGGCCGTCGTGTATGTCGCAGCGCGCGCCCCAGACGCCGGCGAGGATTATACGGCGCTTGCTAAACAGTATCCGACGCCGCCGGCCACCGCGGGCATCGTCTGGTCCGACGACTATGGAAGGCTGAGTGAGGAAGCATTCCTGCGTGATTTTGCGGGCGATATTGCCGCGGACAAAGCGCGTGTTCTCTACGCCGTTCAAGCTCCATTCAAGCGAAGCTTGCTTGCCGGAAAGACAACCCACGCAGCATGGCGCTCAAAGCCCAGCTGGTACGCAGTATCTACGGAAGATCGGACGATCAATCCGGACCTCGAACGCTTCATGGCGAAGCGGATGGGCGCGAAAACGGTCGAGGTGAAGGCGAGCCACCTTTCCCTCATATCGCAGCCCGACATCATCGCGGATTTGATAATGGAGGCAGCTGGGCAGAAGTAGAGCCGCAATGGCCGTGGCGGCTTTTCAAGAGGGCTTCGGCGCCGACTTTGTTGACTGAACACGGCTGGGACTGATCCCTCCGCTGCCTTTCTCACGGCACGCGCGCAATCAGGCGAACACCGCCGAGGCTGCCGCTTTGATAGAGGCCGGCGATGACGGTGTAGAACTTCTCCTGCGCGGCGTAGGCGCCTTCGCCATGTACGCGCGCGTAGGTCGCGTGGTTCGCCCGCCACTTTGCCAGCCGGTCGGCGGCATAAGGTGCCCAGTCACCGGTCAGGTCCGTCGTGGTAACGTCGATGAAGCCGGCTGCCCGGAAGTCCTTCTGCGTAGTCCTCGATGCTGGTGACTGAAATGCCGAACACGACGTCGCGAAGGTCGCGCAAATCATCCGCCGCAAAAGGTGCGCGCATGCAGAGGTCTTCGACATAACACCCGCCGCCGGAGCGCAACGCTGGCGCCATCCTGGCGCACAAGCGCGGCCGGTCGGGGATGTGGAGAATGGCAAGCCAGCTCACCACTGCGTCGTAGGCCGCGTCCGGATAGGGATAAGTCAACGCATCGGCGCAAATGTGGGTGACCAGGTTGTCGAGACCGCTGCGTTTGGTGAGATCGGCCGCGATCGCGTTGAGTTCGGTCTGAAGCTCCAGCGCGGTCACGTGGCAACCGAAGTTGTATGCGAGATAGCGCGCCGGGCCGCCGATCCCGGAGCCGATATCCAGCACACGGCTTGCCGGTCCCAATCCGAGCCGCTCTGCGGCGGCGCGGACAGTGTCGGTGTCGCGATAGTGCCACTGGTCCAGGGCGAATAGCTGCTCCGGCGGGACGGGTCGTTGGGGCCAATCCCAAGCGCGGCAAGCCCGCGGGCGATGCGATCGAGGTTGGTATAGAGCGGCATCGCCGCGATCGGTGGATTTTCGCTCATCGCTCAGCCGGAGCCGGACACACGTTAAGGCAATGCCCTGAGATGCCGGATCGGCCGTCCCGGCGTCAGCGTGGCTGCCGCAGCAACGATCGCATTGGCGTCGATGCCGTAGTGCCGGTAGAGGTCCGGGATCGATCCGGTCTGGCCGAAATGCTCGACGCCGAGCGGCCGCGTTTGATGACCGTGCACTGCGCCGAGCCAGGCGAGCGTCGCCGGATGGCCGTCGAGCACGGTGACGATGCCGCAGTTGGAGGGCACACCGGCCAGGAGCTTCTCGATATGCGAACGCGCGTGGACGAGCCCGCGCTCGCGCGCCCGCTGCGCCGCCGTCCATCCGGCATTGAGGCGGTCGGCGGACGTAATAGCAAGGAGCCCCACGTCGCGCCGGTCCTCCGCCATCAGGCCGACCGCCTGGATCGCCTCCGGCGCGACGGCGCCGGTGTAGGCCACGACCACCTGGCAGTTCGGGCCGGGTTCGCGCAGCCAATAGGCGCCGTCGACGATGGCATGGCGCAGTTCCGGCGTCATGTCGCGCTTGATCTGCTCGATCGGCCGTGTCGAGAGCCGCAGGTAGATGGAGCCGCCGGTCTCGTCGCGCAGCCAGTTGCGCTCGGAAGCTTCGCCTTCGCCGGCGCGCTGGATGTAATCAAACGCAAACGCGAGGATCGCGGCGAGTTCGTCGACGAAGGCAGGTTCGAAGGCCGCGATTCCGTCCTGTGCCATGCCGATCAGTGGCGTTGCAATCGACTGATGCGCGCCGCCCTCGGGCGCGAGCGTGATCCCGGACGGCGTCGCGACCAGGATGAAGCGCGCATCCTGATAGCAGGCGTAGTTGAGGGCATCGAGACCGCGCTGGATGAACGGATCGTAGAGCGTGCCGATCGGGATGAGCCGCTCGCCGTTGATCTCGTAGGAGAGGCCGAGCGCGGACAGCAGAATGAACAGGTTCATCTCGGCGATGCCGAGCTCGATGTGCTGGCCTTTCGGCGAGAACTCCCAGTTGAAGGTCGACGGGATGTGCTCGCTCTTGAAGGTGTCAGCGAGCTTCTCGCGCGCGAACAACCCGCGCCGGTTGACCCACGGGCCGAGATTGGTCGAGACCGTGACGTCGGGCGATGTGGTGACGATGCGATCGGCGATCGCCGATCTGTCGCGGCCAAGCTCATTGAGCAGCGCGCCGAAACCTTCCTGCGTCGACATCTCCGGTTTGATCGTCACGGCAAGCTCGGCCGGCGCGGTGAAAGTCGCGGCGCGGCGACGGTTGCCGCGCGCGGCAAACGGCACCTGATCGAGAAACCGCTGTAGCGCGCCCGGTGGGGTGTGCAGGCCCTCGAACTTGTCCCATTCGTGACCCGGCCGGACGTTCATCAGGCGGCGAAAGCTGTCCATCTGGGCAGGCGTCATCAGGCCGGCGTGGTTGTCCTTATGCCCCGCGAACGGCAGTCCGTAACCCTTGATTGTGTAGCAGATGAAACAGATCGGCTTGTCGTGATCGACGCGGCCGAAGGCTTCGAGCAGCGCGGGCAGATCGTGTCCCGCGAGGTTGGTCATCAGGCGGGCGAGTTCGTCGTCGCTGCGTGACTCGATCAGCCGCGTGACCGGCCCCTGATCGCCGATCTCGTCATTGAGGCGCTTGCGCCACGCCGCGCCGCCCTGAAAAACCAGCGCCGAATAGAGCTGGTTCGGGCAGGTGTCGATCCAATGGCGCAACGCCCCGCCGCCCGGTTCGCTGAACGCCTGTTGCAGCAGCGAGCCGTATTTCAGGATCACCACCTCCCAGCCGAAGCCGCGGAACAAGGCTTCATAGCGTGCCCACAGGCCCTCGCGGATCACGGCGTCGAGGCTCTGGCGGTTGTAGTCGATGATCCACCAGCAATTACGCAGGCCCTGCTTCCAGCCTTCCAGAATCGATTCGAAGATATTGCCTTCGTCGAGTTCGGCGTCGCCGACGAGCGCGATCATGCGGCCTTCGGGCCGGTCGAGGCCCCAGCCGTGCGCTCGCACGTAATCCTGCACCAGCGAGGAGAACAATGTTTGCGCGACGCCGAGGCCGACCGAGCCGGTGGAGAAATCGACGTCGTCGGTATCTTTGGTGCGCGACGGATAGCTTTGCGCGCCCTTGTAGGCGCGGAACGCCTCCAGCTTCTCGCGGCTCTGGCGGCCCAGCAGATACTGGATGGCGTGATAGATCGGGCTGGCGTGCGGCTTCACGGCCACCCGGTCCTGTGGGCGCAGCACGTGGAAATAGAGGGCTGTCATGATGGTGGCGAGCGACGCCGACGACGCCTGGTGTCCGCCGACCTTCAGGCCGTCGGTGTTCTCACGCTCGTGATTGGCGTGGTGGATGGTCCAGCTTGCGAGCCAGAGCACCTTGTTTTCCAGTTCATGGAGAATAGCCAACGCGCCGGCCGCCGGATCCGTTGCTTGCTCAGTCATCTTGATTCCTTACGCGCGTCGGGCGCGGTGTCGGTGTCTCGACGCCGTGACGCCTGCCGCACAAGTTATCCGCGAATCATGGTGCGAGCAGCACCTGGCGGCAGGCCGCCGGCAAGTCGGCCATTTTTAGCGGCGGCCGGGGCTGCGGCGGAATGGGCGACGGCTTCGGGTGCAGAATAGCCTCGGTGAACCAGTGATCGAGGTCCTTGCCGCAGCCCTCGCCGGTCGCTGTCCCCTGCGGCTTGCAATCGTGGCTGCCGGCCGGGCACTTGATGCGAATGTGGAAGTGATAGTCGTGGCCCCAGTAAGCCCGCACCTTGGTGAGCCAGTGACGATCATGGCCGGCCTCGCGGCATAGCGCCTTCTTGATCGCCGGGTTGACGAAGATGCGCTCGACCTGCGGCTCCTGCGCGGCCGCCTTGATGATCGCGCCGTGTGCCGGCGTCCAGACGCTCGGATCGACGTCCTTGCGGTCCGCGCGGACCACCATGGTGGCCGACAATTCCTCCCGCTCCTTCCGGGTGAGTTCCCGATTGGGCATCGGCGTCAGCCAGATATCGGCATCGAGCCCGACCTGATGGCTGGCATGCCCGGTGAGCATCGGGCCGCCGCGCGGCTGCGACATGTCGCCGACCATGAGCCCCGGCCAGCCGAGCTTCGCTCCCTTGGCGGAAAGGCGCTCCAGCAACGCCACCAGATTGGGATGTCCCCAGTTTCGATTGCGTGACAGCCGCATGACCTGCCAGGTCTTGCCGTTGATCGGCAACGCCTTGGCGCCGGCGAGGCAGCCCTTCGAGTAGAATCCGATGACGCGAGTCGAGAGCGGGGCGGGCGTCGGGCGGCGGCCGAACAAAGCCTTCGCGGGCGTGTTGGGGTCGTCCGGGTTGGCAAGCGGCGGCAGCGGCTTGGCATCGAGGCTGCCTCGATCCTGGGCGCTTGCCGTACCGGCGGTCATCACGGCAGCGGCCGTCATGGCGGCGGCTATCGCAACGGCCAGTGCCAGCGCTGGTATCCACATCCAGGCGCACGGGGATACGATGATAGTCCTGCTGATGATGGTCCTGATCATGTGTCGGGCACCCGATCGAGAGCTTCCGCCGCCCCACGGTGAAGTTGACGTTCGGCCGAACCAATATCGACGCTGAATACGGCAATTTGCCGGGTAATCTCCATGGCGAGCGTCGTCAAGCCCACCGGGCGATCCTTGCGGTTGGTCGTCCGATCCGTTCCGTCCCCGGCTTACGCGGGATGATGGACGTGCGTTTGAGTTAAGGCCGCCTTAAATCGCGCCCGTCAGTATCGCCGGCGACGTCGAACACCGATCACGGACGCAAGCGCAATGTGGCGGCAGATCAAATCCGGCGCGTGGCTCACGCGCGAGCGCCTGCGCTCCTATCCGCTCATCCTGCTGGCCGTATCCGTCATCGCGGCGGTGGTGTGGATTGCGCTCGCCGATGGGCTGGTCGATCGCAACGACAAGCCCATCGGCACCGATTTCTCCAACGTCTGGGCCGCCGGCAAACTCGTGCTCGATGGCCAGCCGGAAGCGCCCTACGATCCGGTGCTCCAATACGCGGCCGAGAAGGAAGCGTTCGGCGGCCGCCCGGTGCCGTTCTTCGGCTGGCATTACCCGCCGCTGTTCCTGATCGTCGCTGCCGCCCTTGCGTTGCTGCCTTATGGCTGGGCGCTGCTGGCGTGGACGACGCTGACGCTCTCGGCCTACCTCGTGACCCTGCGCGGCATTCTGCAGCGGCCGGAAACCTTCGTCCTGGCGCTGGCGTTTCCGGCCACCTTCGTCAATCTGGGTCACGGTCAGAACGGATTTCTGACGGCGGCGCTGCTGGGGGGTGCGCTTCTAATGCTCGACAGGCGTCCGGTCCTGGCGGGCGTGCTGGTCGGGCTGCTCGCCTACAAGCCGCAATTCGGACTGCTGATTCCATTGGTGCTGCTGGCCACCGCGCGCTGGCGTGTCATCGGCGCCGCGATCGCGACCGTGCTGGCCGCGGCCGCGGTCGCGACCGCGCTGTTTGGGATGAAAGTCTGGGTCGCATTCGCCGAGTCGACGAAATTCACCCGTGTGGTCGTACTGGAGGCGGGCAACACCGGCTGGGAGAAGATCCAGAGCGTGTTCTCCGCGGTGCGGATGTGGGGCGGGAGTATCGATGCGGCCTACGCCGCGCAGGCCGCACTCGCACTGGCAGCGGCAGTGAGCCTGGTCTGGCTTTGGCGCAGCCGGGCCGCCGATGAACTCAAGGCGGCCGCGCTCGCGTGTGCGTGCCTGCTCGCCACGCCGTACGTGCTCGACTACGACCTCGTCGTACTGGCCGTCGCCATTGCGTTCTTTGCTCGTCACGGGCTTGCCCACGGTTTCCGCGATTACGAGATCAGCGTGCTCGCGTTCGTCTGGCTGGTGCCGCTGATCACGCGCAGCGTCGCGGGCGTTACCGGCTTGCCGCTCGGGCTGATCGCGATGCTGGCGCTTTACGCTCTGACGTTGCGACGTGCCGCCGGCGATCTCGCGGACGTCGCGCGCGGCGGCGAAGCACTCGCCCGCGCCTGATCCAGATAGATTTCGCTCGGTTGCGCGCCAACTGTTGCGCCGTCGCTCGGTATTGTTACCGGCAGCGCGCTCAGACGACCGCAATTCGCATCATTTCCACGGCTTCGCGACAATATGCCATTAGCGCCGGCCTGCTAGGCTGCCTTACGATTAGCCATCGATCATTTCGATTGGGCTGGAGGCGGAAATGTCGCGCTATGCTCATGTCACCATGCTGTTGACAACCGTTGTGGCCATCGGCTGCGTGTCCATCGGAGATGTCCGGGCGGACGTTGTCATCACGGTAAATAAATCCACTCAGCGCATGTCGGTGAGCGTCGACGGGGCAAGCCGCTACAACTGGGCGGTCTCCACCGGAGTGCGCGGCACGCCGAGTGGAACATTCCGCCCGCAGTCGCTCTCGCGGAACCACCGGTCGAGCCTGTTCAACAACGCGCCGATGCCTTATTCGATCTTCTATGATGGCAACTACGCCATTCATGGCACCAATCAAATCAGCAGGCTCGGCGGGCCCGCATCGCACGGCTGCATCCGCTTGCACCCGTCAAATGCGGCAGTGTTGTTCTCGCTGGTGCAGCGGGAAGGACTCGGCAACACCCGGGTCAACATTCACTAGACGGCACCGCGACTGAGGGCGCGTCCGTCAGCACAACTAACGTGAATTCAGTGCGAGGCGCGGCGCTTGCGAGTCGCCGCCGCCTTGCGCGCCGAGCGCGAACGGGCAGCCGCCGATCTCTGCGCGGACGCGCGCCCACCCAGCCGGCCGCCCTTGCGCGATGACGCATGACTGACCTTTTTGCCGCGCCCTGAGCCGCTCTTCTTGCCGCCGCCGGTTTCCTTGTTGACGGTCGCCCAGGCCCGCCGCTCGGCTTCCTTCTCGCCGACGCCGCGCTTCTCGTAACCTTCTTCGATGTGCTCGGCTTGGCGTTTCTGCTTGCTGGTGTAACTCGATTTGTCACCGCGAGGCATCGTTGTTCCTTTCTGCGTGAGCGAATTTCACATGGAACGCTTGGCCGCGTTGCGAGTTCCGGAAAAACCGGCGCGGCAGCGGAACCAGTGCGCCTGCAGACCGTTGCCGTAGTGACGGTAGTGACAACCGAATTCATCAGGGAGAACTCAGGATGGCAATCAGCACGCAAGGCGCGACGCTCGAATCGCGCGAAACTTCGAGCCTGATCGGCAGCGACAAGGTGGAAGGCACCGCGGTCTACCGTTCGAACGGCGACAAGGTCGGTGCGATCGAACGCATCATGATCGACAAGCGGTCCGGCAAGGTTGCCTACGCGGTCATGAGCTTCGGCGGCTTCCTCGGCATCGGCGAGGACTATTACCCGCTGCCGTGGTCGCTCTTGACGTACAACCCGAAGCTTGAGGGCTACGAAGTCAACATCGCGGAGCAGCAACTCAAGGGCGCGCCGAAGTACGGCAAGCATGAGAGCTGGGACTGGTCGGATCGCACGCGCGAGCGCAAGGTCTACGACTATTACGGTGTGACCCCGTACTGGGGTTTGTAAAGCGGCGTTTGTCAAACTTGCGCGAAGACATGGAGGCCAAAACGGCCCCAGGCTTTTTGCCAGGGGTCGTTTTTCTTTGGCGCTGAAATTTCATTCCGCGAAGATTGCGCTGGGGCAGACCGCGCCGGACGGCGTCTGTGACGCTGCCGAGCGGGAAACAGCTACTTTGTCTGATCGTCCACGGTGGCGTCTGCGGCATGTTTCTTGATCGATGCGATCGCGTCGTTCGCCGAAGCTTTCGCCTTGTAGCCTTCGGAGCCGAACATCGTCTCGCCGTTTGGCGCCTTGAAGCGGAAGCGGAATTCACCCGCCTTATCTTTGTAGACCTGGAACGTATAAGCCATTTTTTCCCTCCGAAATCCGTCCGATCGGCAACACACCACCGACCGGCGAAGAATTCCCCTTCGCCGTGAGTGTGTCAATCGTTCAAACTCGAAACTGCAACTGAAGGCGCGGCGCGGCGGAGAACGGTCGCCGAGAATTGTCATCAATCTGATGGCCTGATCAAATTCCGGTCGCGCCTGTGGGCGTAATACGCGTCGCCATTCCGTTCGACGCGAGCTAGGATGGCAATTGGTCGTTCAACGTCGCTTCGCACCTGGAGCCACCATGCCAGCCACCGCGCGTCCAGTGCATCGCCGTCATCGGCGGCCTGTTCACGCGCGACCCACGACCTTCCGCGATCGCCGGACGGCGTCCGCTCGCGTGGCCCGTCGGAGGCATTCGTGGCGGTAATCCGCATCGCGAAGGTCGTCCTCGTGGCGGCCATCGCGCTGTTCGCGAGCCTCGTCACCTTCGGAAACCTGACCGACTACAACACCAATTTCCTGTTCGTTCAGCATGTGCTGTCGATGGATACGATCTATTCGTTTTCCACGATCAAATACCGCGCGATCACCGATCCGGCGCTGCACCGTGCGGCCTATGCGCTCATCATCGCGACCGAAGGCGCGATTGCCTTGCTGTGCTGGATCGGCGCGCTACAACTCCTGCGTCGTGTCCGCGCCGACGCGGCCGCGTTCAATCGGGCGAAGATGATCGCGGTGGTCGGCCTGACGCTCGGAATTCTGCTCTGGCAGGTCGGGTTCATGACGATCGGCGGCGAGTGGTTCGGCATGTGGCAGTCGGCGCAATGGAACGGCGTGCCGAGCGCGTTCCGCTTCGTCGTCGTGATCGCCGCGGTGCTGATCCTGGTAGCTTTACCGGACAACTGAGGAGGCTTTTGTGACTCACCAGACATGCTGCGACGTGCCGCACGGCCGGATGCTCCCGAGCCGGCGCGCCTTCATCGGGGGATTTGCATGTGCTGCGGTGCTGCCAGGATCGGTGATGGCGCAGTTTGCGCCCAACACAACCGATGACGTGCGGTTCATGCGCCTCGCCATCGACGAAGCGCGGCAGGCCGACTATCCGTTCGGCGCCGTGATCGTGCGCGACGGCGAGATCCTCGCGCGCGGCCGCAATCTCGGTCGCACGGAGAGCGACCCGACCGCGCATGGCGAGATGGTCGCGATTCGCCGCTGCCTCGCGGTCCGCGGCCCCGAAGTGCTGCGCGGTGCAACGCTCTACACCTCGGGCGAACCTTGCGCGATGTGCATGGGCGCGATCCTGTGGTGCCACATCGGCCGGCTGGTGTTCGCGGCGAGCACGGCGCAACTCGCCACCAAGATTGACCAGATCATGCTGACGGCGGCGGACGTTGCGGCCAAAGCGCCGTTCGCGCCGATCGCCATCACCGGCGGCGTGCTGGCGGACGAGGCGATGGCGCTGTTCACGAAGTAGGGCAGGGCTGCGCTTCCGCCTGACGGATTTTCAAGGATGCTCTGAATGCGCGACTACTTCTCGCAGAATGTCAGTCAGATCGGCGACGGACTGCTGTTCGGGCTCGGCATGCTGGCCGTCTATCTCGGCGCCGTCTTCACCGCCGCGCTGATCCGTTCGCTCGGTGGCGCCGGCAGCGCGGGGCTGACGATGGCCGGCCGTTATTTCCAGGGCTGGATTTATTACCTGCGCGGCGACGATCGCAACACCGTCAATGTCACGATCAACATGATCGCCGACGGCTGTCTCAAGTTCGATACCTTGGTGGCGGACCGCCGTATCTGGTACGTCTGGCCCAATTCCTACCGGGTGCAGATGATCCGTCGCGCCGCCAAGCGCACGACGATGGATAATCCAGTCGTGCAGTTTCCCGAGCAATCGATCAAGCCGCGCACGTTGCTCGGGCGCCTGCGCCACCACTCGCGCGAGCGGGTGTATTCGCTGTTGGCGAGCTCAAGCGTGATGGAAAACGGCAGGCCGCAGCGGGTGCGGCTTATCCGCGAGGACGACTACAAGGCGGTCTATGGCCCGCTGATCAGCCTCGTCAGCGAGAAGTGCTCCAACGACAACGCCATCGACCTGGCGCTGGGGCGTCCAATGGAGGAGTACCGGTTCGTCATCGCGCTCACCTTCGAGAAGCTGCACAATCGCCGCGCGCGCCACCTGCGGGCGATGGTGATGTGGGAGGAGGCGCTGCGCAACCTGCCGCCCGACTGTCCGCAGGTCGAATTCAAGGAGCATGAGACGCGCTACCGCACCTTACAGGCGATCGCCCGGCAGTATGCGGCGCATCCCGAACGTTTCGCTATCGTCAACATTTGGCGGCCGCGCGAGGCGCACCCGGCGGTGCCGGTGTCGGTGGGAGCGAAGGAGCGGCTGACGGTTGGTGTGGCGATGGATTGAGGACGCGCGGATTGCCGACGATTGCCTACTTTCTAGGAATTACGGTTGCGATGTATTATCGTGACCACAATCCGCCGCATGTCCATGTTGTCTATCAAGGCTATGAGGCGCTGATCGCAATCGAAGATGCGCGTGCACTGCGCGGAAGGCTGCCGCCCACTGTGATGTTGGTCATCAGAAGATGGGTGACATTGCGTCGAGCCGAACTGCTGGCGAACTGGGAGCGGGCGCGACGGCATGAGACGCTGGATAAGATCGCAGGACCTGACGACAATGATGATTAAGGTGCGAACGGTTAAACCGCTGGGAGCCTATCGGCTGAGGATCGAGTTCTCGGACGATACGATAGGGGAGCGTGATTTCGCCTTCATCGCGCGTGAGTCGGGGCCGATGCTGGAGCCTTTGAAGGACCCGGCATATTTTGCTCGCGTCTTTGTCGAGGACGGCGCGCTGACGTGGCCGAACGGTTATGACTGGGACCCGATTGCGCTGCACGACGAGATGAAGGCGGCGGGCCTTCTTCGTGTGCATGCCGCCGAGTAGGCGCGCTCACACATCCACCTTCAGCGCCGCGATAAAAGCCTCCTGCGGGATGTCGACCTTGCCGTACTGGCGCATCTTCTTCTTGCCTTCCTTCTGCTTCTCCAGAAGCTTGCGCTTGCGCGTGATGTCGCCGCCGTAGCACTTCGCGGTCACGTCCTTCCTAAAGGCGCGCACGGTCTCGCGCGCGATCACCTTGCCGCCGATCGCGGCCTGGATCGGCACCTGGAACATGTGCGGCGGGATCAGTTCCTTGAGCTTCTCCACCATGGCGCGGCCTCGGTTCTCGGCGCGCGTGCGATGCACCAGCATGGCGAGCGCGTCGACCGGGTCGCCGTTCACCAGGATCTGCATCTTGACGAGGTCGGCGGGCTTGAAGTCGGTCAGATGATAGTCGAACGAGGCGTAGCCCTTCGACACCGACTTGAGCCGGTCGTAGAAATCGAACACCACTTCGTTGAGCGGCAGGTCGTATTTCACCATCGCGCGGTTGCCCACATAGGTGAGCTCTTTCTGGGTGCCGCGGCGGTCCTGGCAGAGCTTGAGCACCGAGCCGAGATAATCGTCGGGCGTCAGGATCGTCGCCTCGATCCACGGCTCCTGGATCTCCTCGACCTGCATCGGGTCGGGCATGTCGACCGGATTGTGAATCTCGATCTGGTCGCCCTTGCGCAGCTTGATCTTGTAGATCACCGACGGCGCGGTCGCGATCAGGTCGAGGTTGAACTCGCGCGACAGCCGCTCCTGGATGATCTCCAGGTGCAGCAGGCCGAGGAAACCGCAGCGGAAGCCGAAGCCGAGCGCGGCGCTCGTCTCCATCTCGTAGCTGAAGCTCGCGTCGTTGAGGCGGAGTTTGCCCATCGCGGCGCGCAAGTCCTCGAACTGCGCGGCATCGACCGGGAACAGGCCGCAGAACACCACCGGGATGGCCGGCCGGAAGCCAGGCAGCGCGTCGGCTACCGGTTTGCGGTCGTCCGTGATGGTGTCGCCGACGCGGGTGTCGGCCACCTCCTTGATCGAGGCGGTGAGGAAGCCGATCTCGCCGGGGCCAAGTTCGTCGGCTGCGGTCAGCTTGGGGGTGAACACGCCAACGCGGTCGACGTCGTAGGCCGCATCGGTGCCCATCATGCGGATGCGCTGGCCCTTCTTGAGCGTGCCGTCGATGATGCGCACCAGCACGACGACGCCGAGATAGAGGTCGTACCAGCTATCGACCAGCAGCGCCTTGAGCGTCGCGTCGCGGTCGCCCTTGGGCGGCGGCAGGCGGGTGACGATCGCCTCCAGCACGTCCGGCACATTGAGGCCGGTCTTGGCGGAAATCAAAATCGCGTCTGACGCGTCGAGCCCGATCACATCCTCGATCTGCTGCTTGACCTTGTCGGGCTCGGCCGCGGGCAGATCGACTTTGTTGAGCACCGGCACGATCTCGTGGCCGTTGTCGAGCGCCTGGTAGACATTGGCGAGTGTCTGCGCTTCGACGCCCTGGCTCGCGTCCACGACCAGCAGCGAGCCCTCGCAGGCGGCAAGCGAACGGTTCACCTCATAAGCGAAATCGACATGCCCGGGGGTGTCGATCAGGTTGAGCACATAATCCTTGCCGTCGCGTGCCCGGTATTTGAGCCGCACGGTCTGCGCCTTGATGGTAATGCCGCGCTCGCGCTCGATATCCATCGAATCGAGCACCTGCTCGACCATTTCGCGCGCTTCGAGCCCTCCGGTTGACTGGATCAGCCGGTCGGCCAGCGTCGACTTGCCATGGTCGATATGCGCGATGATGGCGAAGTTGCGGATATTGGCGATGGCGGTGGCCGTCATGGGCGGGAGATAGCAACGCCGCGCCACCGCGGCAAGCACGGATACAAGTCCGCCGGGCGCAAGCAGGGTGCTGATTGAGCCGTAAAGCGAGCTCGGAACGATGCCAAAAGCGGGACGCTACTCCGCCGCGACGCGCTGATCGACCATGAACGGTGCAAGCACCACCGGCTTGCCGGCCAGTGCGACCACCATGTGGCCAGGCGGTACGGGCTTCCAGTGCGCCCGGTCGGTGTCGAGCGGTTCGGACACCACCACGACGTTGTCGCCGGATTCCCGATAATAGAGGGTGTTGGCGTTGTCGTTGGCGGCGTAGCGGAACGCATAGAGGTCGCGGCCGTTGGCCATCGCCGACGTGAAGCGAAGCGGCTCCTTGCCGGGGCCCACCATGTCGGCGAGGGTCGCGAGAACGCGGGATGTCGCTCCGATAGGATCCTTGTCGCCGCCGACGCCGAGGATTGCGAGAAATACCGCCTCCGAATCGGTCGTGCCGATGCGCGAGCCGTAAAGCTCGTCGGGAATCAGTCCCTCGACCTGACGGCGCAGCCGCGCCCAGTTCCCGATCAGGCCGTTATGCATGAACATCCAGCGCCCGCAGGCAAAGGGATGGCAGTTCGGGCGTGTGATCGGAGTTCCGGTCGAGGCGCGCACATGCGCAAAATAGAGATGGGAACGGATGTGACGGGTGAGATAGCGCAGGTTCTCGTCCGACCAGGCCGGGCGGACCTCCCGGTAGAGCCCCGGTTCGGGGTGCTCGCCGTACCACCCCATGCCGAAGCCGTCACCGTTGGTCGTCGCGGTCGATTCGAGTGCCCGCAAGCTCTGCACCACCAGCGAATGGGCGGGTGCGGTCACGTATTGTTCCAGTGGGATGGTCTCGCCGCGATAGGCAATCCAGCGGCACATTGTGCAGCTCCGTTCGCTCGACTCCCCCGGCGCTTGTAGCATCGCCAACTGATGCGGCAAAGCGATGGCGGCGGCAGATTCCCGAGCAATATGGACCTGCCGCGGTCGTCATGCCATAGCGACGCGACAGGTGTGTGGGGTATCGATGGCGCGTTCTCGACGGTGGCCAGGTCGGCCGGGATGCCTGCGATGACGGTCGCGCAGCGCGGGCGCCGGCTGGCCGAGCAGTTCACTGCCGCGCTCGCCGATCCGGTGCGCGGCGAGCGCACGGTGGCCATCGTCCTCGTTTGCTACGTGGCGCTTTGGACGGTCTACGCCGTCATCGCCAAGGGCAGCCAGGACATCCATTACGATATGGCGGAACAGTTCGGGCTCTCGCACGAACTGGCGTTCGGTCATGCCAAGCATCCGCCGCTGGCGGCGGCCGTGGTGGCGGCCTGGTTCACGATCTTTCCGGCGGCGGACTGGGCCTACTATTTGCTCGCCGTCGCGACCGCGGCGCTGGCCTTGTGGATCGCCTGGCGGCTGTCCGCCCGCTATCTCGACGGCGAAAAGCGCGTCGTCGGGCTCGCCCTGCTCACCCTGGTGCCGTTCTTCAATTTTCACGCGCTCAAGTTCAACCAGAACACCATTCTGATGCCGCTCTGGGCGGCGACGACGCTCTTTTTCCTGCGCTCGTTCGAAAGCCGCCGCATGCTGGATGCGGCGCTCGCCGGCGTGATGGCGGGACTGGCGATGTACGGCAAGTACTGGTCGGTCATGCTGCTGGCGGGGCTTGCCATCGCGGCGCTCACCGATTCCCGGCGTGACGCTTATTTCCGCTCCGCCGGCACCGTGGGTGACGATTGCGGCTGGTGCGGTCGTGCTCGCACCGCATGTGGCTTGGCTGGTCAGCAATAACTTCGTCACCTTCTCGTATGCGCTCGCGACCCACAACGCGACCTCCTGGTTGGCGGTCGCGCTCAGCGCCTTGACCTATCTGGCGGGAGCGCTGGCCTATGTCGGCGTGCCGGTGATTCTCGCACTCGTCGCCCTGCGCCCGGATGCCAAAGCGGCGAGGGATGTGATCTGGCCCGCGACACCCGATCGATGGCTGGTGGCGGCCGCGTTCTGGGCGCCCCTACTGGTGCCGGTCCTGGTCGCACTTGTTGCTGAATTTCCACTGACTTCACTATGGACGATGTCGGCCTGGACGCTGCTGCCGGTTGTGCTGCTGTCGTCGCCGCTGACGACGCTGAACCATCAGCTTGGGGTGCGCATCGTCGCTCTTGCGGCGGTCATGCCGTTCGTGATGATCGCGGCTGCGCCTGCGGTGGCCTATGCAGTCCATCGGGCGGGTGTCGTGCCGTCGGCGGCTTATTCCTCTCTGCTGGCCAAGCGGGTGGAGGCGATCTGGGGGGAGACCACCGACCGGCCGCTGCGCCTGTTCGCCGGCTGGGAGGACTTAGGTTACGGCGTCGGGTTCTACCTGCCGGGCCGTCCGCTGGTGGTGAATGCCATCGACGGCGTGCCGCCGCCGGACCTCGATCAGCGGATCGCGCGCAACGGCATCGCCATGATCTGTCCCGCGCAGGTGCTGGCGTGCATCAACGCCGCGATGCGCCGAGCTTCGCGCAGCGCGACCGGCATGCGCATCGAGGTCGAGGTGGCGCGACCCTATTTCGGCATTGTGGGCCCGACCGCCCGCTACGTGATTATCACCATGGCGCCGCGAGCGTGACGGCGCTAGCGCGCCTCCTCGGCGCACCTTCGCATCTTGTCAGCGCGCCGGAGCGACCGCTTCGAGGGCCAACATGCGGATGCGCTCTGGCCATCCGATTTGTGTCGTGATCGACGCCTCGAATGCGGCCGACGCTTGGTCGAAGCGCGCAAGCTCCTGCTGCTTTTCCGGTTCCGGAAGAAACGAGTAGGTGAGTGCATTGCGGGCGAGCGATTTGAGCGTGCGGTAGCTCAATCCGTGCTCGTGCGTAGCACGGAAATATTCGTTGGTCATGTCGATGCGCGAGACGCCGGGATCGTCGGTCGACAGCACTACCGGCACGCCGGCCGCCAGATAGGTCGCGAGCGGATGATCCTTGCCGCGCACGCCCAGGATGACGTCGCTGCTGGTGAGGCTGATCTCGATCGTGACCGGGCGCCGGCGCAATTCTTCAAGCAGGCCCTCGACGTCGCGCTCGAAAGCCAGCGACGTGCCGTGTCCGATCCGTTTTGCTCCGCCGATCTCGACGGCCTGCCGGATGTGGAAGGTGAGGTCGGTCGGCGGCACCAGGCCGAGCCACAGTTCGCCGGCATGGAGTGCGACCGGAATATCGCTCGCCAGGAACTTCACGATCTCCATTTGTTTGGTGTAATCGCGCCGCGCGATCTGATTGTCCTCGGTCTGTACGAAGTTGAGTGCCACGATGCGCGGCGTCGTCCGAACGAGCGCCGCCGCAAACGCGGTCTGCGTGAATACGTCCTCGATCGGCGTGTTGCGGCTGACCTGAACGATGTAGCGATAGTCCACCTTGCAGGCGGGTTTGGCCGGGTCGGCGGGGCAGTCGCGCAACGCCTCGACCTTGCGCTCGATGTCGGCGACCTCTTCGCGCGCCTTAGCGACCAGCTTGTCGAGCCCGTTCTGCTTTAGCGTCTGCAACATCGCGGCGTGATCGGTCATGCCGCGGATCGACGCCGTGAGCGCGGCGCGCTCGTCGCGGGTCGAAAACGACAGCATGAACTCGGCGTACTGAACCGACTGCGCGCCGTAGCGGTTCAGCATGTTGACGGTCAATTCCGGCGAGACGCGCCAGGTGATCTCGCTCAATTTGCCGAAGGCGGCGAAGAACTGATCGCGCCCTGCCGGCACGGCAGGCGTCGCCAGAAAAAACCGCATCGACACGGCGTTGACCAGGGAATCGAACTTTCTCTGGTCGCGCATGGTCTCGGCGACGGACGGTTCGTCGGGCGTGCAGGGTGGCGCCACCATGAACCAGTCCTTGAGCCGCACGCACAGGCCCTCGCGTGCCGCCCAGCCGATCAGCGGTTCGGCATAGACTGCGCCCGACAGGTGGACATGCAGGTCCGCGCCCTTCGGCATGCGGTAGAGGAAGGCGCGCAATGCCGGGTGGTCGTCGCGCAACGTGGCGAAGTGCTGCGCGGTGATCGCGGTGTCGAATTCGTGCGCCACCATGCCAATCCGGATGGCGAAGATGATGGCTGCCAGTCCGATGACGGCAAGGATAATCCGGCGTCGCAAGGTCTTTCTCCGGCGCTTTTGTTATCTTATCGCGTCACGGCGCGCGGATGCTTGTGCTTGCGCGGAGCATGAGCGCCGCCGTCGGGCTCGCGTGCATCCGTCGGCATCATCACCACGCGGCCATGCCGCACGCCGCGCTCGGCGATCACGTGTTCGGCGAAATGCTGGACCGCGCCGGTCTTGCCCTTGAGCACGGTCACCTCCATGCAACTGTCGTGGTCGAGATGGACATGCAGCGAAGACAGCGACAGTTCGTGGTGATCGTGGAAGGTCTCGGTGAGGCGCTTCGGTAGCTGGCGGGCGGCGTGGTCGTAGATATACACCAGGGCGGCGACGCAATCGCGCTTGGCGTCCAGGCTTTCCGCCGCCTCGCGGATGCCGGCGCGGGCGAGGTCGCGAATGGCTTCCGACCGGTTCTGATAGCCGCGGCTGGCAATGATGCGGTCGAGTTCGACCATGAGTTCGTCGTCGATGGTGATGGTCACGCGTTGCATAAGACGGCCGCCGGTGATGGAACGGTGTTTGATCCGCCGGACTTATATCATCGCGCGATGGGCCGCGTCCGCATTGTTCCGGCGCGGCGCGCTGCCGCGCATAGAACAAGAAAATGCAGACCCGCCCAGATAGGCCACTATCTGGACGGGCCGCATTGAGACCGACGCGGGGGTGGATGGGGGCGCTCGCGCCGATCGCAAGGTCTAAGTCCGGGGTATCCTCCGTTGGATTCGGGGAATTTATGTTGTTGTTGAAAACTGCGGCTCTTGCCGGCCGCCCAACGGTATGTCGCGGGAGCGCCGAAACAGGTTCACGGGCCAGGGGGCCCTTTTTCGCTTCATCGGATGCAGGCCGAAGAGGCCTGTGCGGGCCGGCGACAAAGCTGATAGGCTGCGCTGCCCCGTTGGTGAAGATGCCGTCCAGCCTAGCCCATGCGCCCCTGCCGGAGATCCGTGCTCGCAATGCCGAGCCGGGCGATATCGACGCGTTGATTGATCTCGAGCACCGCGTGTTTGCCACCGACCGGTTGTCGCGTCGCAGCCTGCAACGATTTCTTAAATCCAAGACCGCGCAGGTGATCGTGGCGGACGACGGTGAACGCTTGGCCGGCGCCGCCGTCGTGCTATTCCGGCCGCGCTCAGCGTTAGCGCGGCTCTATTCCATCGCGACCGCGCCACACATGAGCGGGCGGGGCATCGGCTCGATGCTGCTTGTGGCGGCGGAGGCAGCCGCGCTGGATCGCGATTGCGTGTCGATGCGGCTCGAAGTGCATGAGACGAACCACACGGCGATCTCGCGTTACCGCAAGAGCGGCTACCGGGAATTCGGCCGGCACGCGGCCTACTACGACGATGGCGGCGACGCGCTCCGGTTCGAGAAGCGCCTCGCGCCGAACCTGCCGGGCTTCGCCGCGCCGCCGCCGTATTTCCACCAGTCGACCGAGTTCACCTGCGGGCCGGCCTGCATCATGATGGCGCTCGGCTGGGCGGACCGGTCGTTCAAGCCGGCGCCGGCGCTTGAGTTTCAGCTCTGGCGCGAAGCCACCACCATCTTCCTGGGTGCCGGGCCGGGCGGCTGCGGGCCCTACGGTCTGGCGCTGGCGCTCAAGCGTCGCGGGCTGCTGCCGGAAGTCTACGTCAGCAGGCCCGGTCCCTATTTTCTTGAGACCGCGAAGAGCGCCGACAAGCGCCGCGTCATGCAAGTGACACAAACCGAGTTTCATCGTGAGGCGAGGGCGAATGATATCCCCAGCCACCTGACTCCTGTGAACGAATCAGTTCTGATGAACGTCTTCGACGCCGGGAACGTGGCGATCATTCTGGTTTCGGGCTATCACATGGTTCCCAGGGGAAGGCCCCATTGGATTTTTGCGTTTGGCCGCGACCGGCGGCATATCCTCATGCACGATCCGGCGGCCGTCAGAGATGATCAAGGAATGGCGCGCGCGCCTGAGACCTACGCGGTGCCGTGGACCGCGTTCGAGCGCATGACCCAAGTGCGCGCTCATGTGGGCGGTGATCGGCTGAGCGCGGCCATCGTTATCCGGAAAGGACCGTCAAAATGACCGGCTGGGTCATTCTGGTCGACCAGCCCAAGGACCTCCCCAACGCCGACACGCCGCACAAGGTGATCACGACGAGCGAATATCTCGCGCGTCCTCGCCTGTTCGATATGGGCCGGCCGAAGCTCGTCAACCTGGCGCGGTCCTACGCTTACCAGTCGAAGGGCTATTACGCTTCGCTGCTCGCGGAAGCGCGCGGACACCGCGTGGTGCCGACCGTCGAAACCATGCTGGAGCTGCGCGAGTCGAAGCTCTACGAGCACGCGCTGCCGGAGCTCGAAGACGAACTCAACCGCTGCGCCCGCCGGGCCGATTTCCAGCCCGAAGGAGAGCTCAAGCTGCTGATCTGCTTCGGCCTCGCGCGCGATCCGCGGTTTGAATCCTTCGGCCGGCTGCTGTTCGACTGGTTTCGCTGTCCGGCGCTCGAAGTCACTGTCGAGCCCGGCACATGGCTCTCGATCGACCGTATCCGCCCGCGCAACATCACCCGGCTGGCCAACGGCGAGGCCGCCTTCCTGCGCGAGTCGCTGCATCACCATACCAAGCGCGAATGGCGCGACCCGAAGGCCCGCACGGTCGCCAAGTACGACCTCGCGGTGCTGTACGATCCCAATGAGAAGATGGCGCCGTCCTCGCCGGCGACCATCAAGCACATGGCGCGCATCGCCGAAAAGCTGTCGATCGACGTCGAGCCGATCACCAAGCGGCAGTTGTCGGAGCTTGCCGAATACGACGGCCTGTTCATCCGTGAGACCACCTCGATCGACAATCACACCTACCGGTTTGCACGCCGGGCCTGGCAGGAGGGCATGCCGGTCATCGACGATCCGATCTCGATGATCCGCTGCACCAACAAGGTGTTCCTGATGGAGTTGCTCGGCCAGAACCAGGTGGCGACGCCGCCGACCGTGTTGCTGGCGGACGCCAGCGATCTGCCGCGGGCGATGGACGAACTGGGCCTGCCGCTGGTGGTCAAGATTCCCGACGGCTCGTTCTCGCGCGGCGTGCACAAGGTCGGTACGCCAGAGGAATTCAAGCGCATCGCCGACGAACTGTTCGAGGAAACCGACCTGCTGCTGGCGCAGAAATTCCTGCCGACCGAGTTCGACTGGCGGGTCGGCATTCTCGCCGGCGAGCCGCTGTTCGTCTGCCAGTACCGCATGGCGCGCGGCCACTGGCAGATCGTCAAGCACCGGCCGGACGGCTCTCTGCGGGAGGGCGGCTCCAAGACCTTCGATCTCGACCAGGCGCCGCGCGAGGTGATCGATATCGCGGTGCGCTCCGCGAAGCCGATCGGGGACGGCTTCTACGGCGTCGACATCAAGCAGACGGACTCGGGCTTCATCGTGATGGAAGTCAACGACAACCCGAACCTGGAACACGGCATCGAGGATCAGGTCGGCAAGGACGAAGTCTGGACGCGGTTGCTGCGCTGGTTCGTCGATCGATTTGAGCAGTAGCCGCCCGATTGCCAGCGGAGTGGATCCCATGCGAGCGCAGACCGAAGCGCCCGGTCACTCGTCGTACGGCGTGTTCGATACGGCGATTGGTGATTGTGGTATCGCCTGGAGCGAGCACGGCGTGACACGCCTGCAACTCCCGGAATCCAATCCGGCTGCCACAGAAAGGCGCCTCGCGGCCAAGGCCGCGGGTTTGCATGCAGAGGTGTTTCCGGCGCCGATCGCGCAAGTGGTCGATGATATCCAACGCTACGCGCGTGGTGAACGGGTCGACTTTTCTTCCGTGGCGGTGGACTTGGCGGGCGTCGATCCATTCCGCCGTTGCGTCTACAAAACGATCCGGTCGCTGGGATGGGGTGCGATCGCGAGTTACGGCGACATTGCTCGCCGCATCGATGCGCCGGATGCGCGTGAAGTCGGGCAAGCCTTGTCGCAGAATCCTATTCCGCTCATCATTCCATGCCATCGCGTCGTGGCGAGCGACGGCAAGCTTGGCGGCTTCTCCGCGCCTGGCGGGAGATTCACCAAAGAGAAGCTGCTGATGCTGGAGGGCTTCGGTGCCGATGCGCCGCGGCTGCCAGGTCTTTAATCAGCGAGTGATAGGTCATGCTTACCCGCTCCGATCAGTTGCGCGAGGCCAAGAATCCGCTGTTCGGTCCGCGCAAGCTCAAGCTTGGTACCTTCTCCAGTAATCTCAGCGGCGGCTGCGCGATCTCCAAGATCGACGGCGTGCTCACCGCGGACTGGCCGAGCACGCTGGCGCTGGCGAGGATGGGCGACGAGATGGAATTCGAGGCGCTGGTGCCGGTTGGGCGCTGGAAAGGCTTCGGCGGTGTGACCAATTTCAACGGCGCGGGGTTCGAATCCTTCACCTGGGCGGCGGGCATCGGCGCCTCGACCACGCGATCGGGCGTGTTTGCGACCTCGCATGTGCCGACCATGCATCCGGTCATGGCGGCGAAACAAGGGATGACGATTGATCACCTGACCGGCGGTCGTTTCAGCCTTAACGTCGTCACCGGCTGGTACCGACCGGAGATCGAGATGTTCGGCGAGCCTCAAATGGAGCACGACGAGCGCTATGATCGCGCGGTCGAATGGCTGGACATCATCAAGCAGCTCTGGACGCGTGAGGAGGAGTTCGACTTCGACGGCCGCTTTTACACGATCAAGAAGGGCTGGCTCGCCCCCAAGCCGATCCAGAAGCCCTATCCGGTGGTGATGAATGCCGGTGGCTCCGACAAGGGCCGGCACTACGCGGCGAAATACTGTGATGTGGCTTTCACGGTCCTCGCCTCGCACAAGTTCGAAGACATAAAGCAGCAGGTCGCACGCTATCGCCAACTCGCGCGTGAGGAATATGGCCGCGAGCTTCAGGTGTGGACCAACGCCTACATCGTGCAAGGCGAAACCGAGCGGGATGCCCGAGCGTTCTTTGACCACTACGTCCATGCGCAAGGCGACTGGGAGGCGGTGGACAATCTCGTCACCATGCTTGGGATCAACGCGCAAAGCCTGCCGCCCGGTGTCGAGCAGCAGTTGAAGGAGCACTTCATCGCCGGCTGGGGCGGGTTTCCGCTGGTCGGTACCAAGGAACAGGTGGTGGACGGGCTCGCGCTGTTGTCGCGCGCGGGCTTCGATGGCGTCGTCCTGTCCTGGGCGCGCTATGTCGAGGAGATGCGGGAGTTCCAGACCGAGACCTTGCCGCTTTTGGTGCAGGCCGGGCTACGGTGAGACGCCGGCGTGGCGCAGCCTCTGTGCAAGTCGGAGGTGCACGCCTATGGTCAGACACGCCGAATATCCACGAGGGGACAATGACGCTTGCCCGTTGCACCGCTCTCGCGCTTGCCGTGGCTGGCGTACTTGCGGCCTCATCATCCGCCGCGCAGACGCTCGACAAGGTGTCGTTCGGCACCAACTGGCTGGCAGAAGCCGAGCACGGCGGCCACTACCAGGCGCTAGTCGACGGCACTTACCGCCGTTACGGCCTCGACGTCACCATCGTGCCGGGCGGGCCGAACGTGAACAACCGCATCCTGCTGCCGGTCGGCAAGCTCGACTTCTTCATGAGCGCGAACACGCTGCAGGGCTTCGACGCGGTCGAACAGAACATCCCGACGCTTGGCAGTTGCTGCGATGTTCCAGAAGGACCCGCAGATCCTGATGGCGCATCCCGATCAGGGCATCGACAAGTTCGAGGACCTGAAGAAGCTGACGCTGTTCATCTCCAAGGAGGGGCTGGCGAGCTACTTCCAATGGCTCAAGGCGGATTTCGGTTTCAGCGAAGCCAAGGTGAAGCCCTACACCTCCAATCCGCAGCCGTTTCTTGCCGACAAGCGCAGCGCGATGCAGGGCTACGTGACGTCGGAGCCCTACGCGGTCGAAAAGGTGGCGGGCTTCAAGCCGAAAATCTTTTTGATCGCCGACCAGGGCTTCAATAGCTATTCGACCTTGATCGAAACGCGCCGCGACCTGGTCGAGAAGAAGCCCGGACCTGGTGCAGCGCTTTGTCGACGCGTCGATCATCGGCTGGTACAACTATCTCTATCACGACAACAAGGCGGCGAACGCGCTGATCAAGCGGCAGAACCCGGAGATGACGGACGCGCTCCTGGCCTATTCGATCGCCAAGATGAAAGAGTACGGCATTGTCGATTCCGGCGACGCCGCGATGCTCGGCATCGGCGCCATGACCGACGCCCGGATGAAAAATTTCTACCACAAGATGGTGCGCGCCGGCGTGGTCAAGCCATCGATCGATCTTGCCAAGTCCTATACGCTGCAGTTCGTCAACAAGAAGGTCGGGCTCGACTTGCGGCCGAAGTAATTGAGAGAAGCCCGTGTCACGGGCGCAGCAGAGCGACGGCGGTCGGGGTGGGTGGCGCGCCATGGTACAAAACACCCCCGACCCCCAACTCCTCGCCACCGCTGCGCGGGGGAGGGAGAAGCAGAGGCAATTGGCCCGATCGATGCGTTAGGCGTTGATCGAAAAAAAACGCTGGGAGGTTCGTATATGCGGGTGCTGTTGAGCTTCGTCTTCTGCATCGTGTTCTCGGCCGCTGCTGCGGCGCAGTCCTACCCATCCCGCCAGATCAGGATGCTGGTGCCGTTTCCACCGGCCGGCATCACGGATCTTTCCGGCCGGCTGGTGGCGCAGGGGCTGCGGGCGAAATTCAATCAGCCGGTGATCATCGAGAACAAGCCGGGAGCCAATGGCATCATCGGGCTGCGCGAGATGCTCAAGGCCGAGCCTGACGGCTACACTCTCCTGGTCGGCACCGTGGGCTCGGTGGTGATCGGCTACGCGATCGAACTCCAAAGCGCCGTTCGACCCCATGCGCGACATGGTGCCGGTCGCGGGCGTGGCCGAATACGCCACCGCGATGGTGGTCAACAAGCAGCTGCCGGTGAATTCGGTGCAGGAATTCATCGCTTACGCCAAGGCGCGACCGGGCAAGCTCAGCTTCGGTTCGACCGGCGTCGGCGCACTGGACTATCTCGCCGCCGAACTCTTCATGCGCGAGACCGGCATCAGCATGGTGCACGTGCCTTACAAGGGCGGCCCGGCCGCGCTGCACGATCTCATCGGTGGCTCGATTGACGTGATCATCGAGGTATTTCCGGTCGTCATGGAGCAGATCCGCGCGGGCTTGATCAAAGGGCTGGCGGTCAGCAGCCCCTATCGGCTGCCGTCGATTCCCAATGTGCCCACATTCGCCGAGGCGGGTGTACCGGGTGTGCGGCTCACCGGCTGGCTCGGCGTCTACGGTCCACCCCGGCTGCCGGACGACATCCGCGATAAGCTGAGCGCCGCGATCGTCGAGGTGGTTGGCAAGCCGGAGATGAAGGAAAAATTCCGCGCCATCGGATTCGAGCCGACCGGGCTCGCAGCCAAACCGTTTTCCCAGCACCACGCCGCGGAGGTGAAACGGTGGGTCGCGTTCCTGACCGAAGCCGGTTTGCGCAAATAATGTTTGTTCCGCTGCCGGCAACCACACATTATTAGGGCGTGTCAGACTTTTCCGCCGCTCAATTCGCCGCGCCAGGCCTTTCGGTCGTCACGCTCGAGAACGTCGGCAAGACGTTTTCGACCGGCGTCGTGGCGCTCGATCGCCTCAACCTCGATATCTGGCCGGGCGAGTTCGTCACGCTGCTCGGCCCGTCCGGCTGCGGCAAGTCGACGGCGTTGCGCCTGATCGCGGGCTTGAGTGAGCCAACGCGCGGCTCGATCGACTGGGCCGACAAAACCGGCGCCAACCGCGGTGCGGGCGCGCTTGGCTTTGTTTTCCAGGAGCCGACGCTGATGCCGTGGGCGACGGTGGCGCGCAATGTGCGCCTGCCGCTGAAGCTGATGGGGATCGACAACAACGCGGTGCCGCGGGTCGAGGCTGCCTTGGCGCGGGTCGGGCTTGCGGACTTTGCGTCGGCCTATCCGCGCGAATTGTCGGGCGGCATGAAGATGCGAGCGTCGATCGCCCGCGCGCTGGTCACCGAGCCGAAACTGCTGCTGATGGACGAGCCGTTTGCGGCACTCGACGAGATCACTCGCTTCAAGCTCAACAACGATCTGCTCACGCTCTGGCAATCGCTCGGCAAGACCGTGGTGTTCGTCACCCATTCGGTGTTCGAGTCGGTTTACCTCTCCCAGCGCATCGTGGTGATGACCGGGCGGCCCGGCCGCGTCTTCACTGAGCTTGCGATCGACGCACCCTATCCGCGCAATGAGCGGTTTCGCACGTCAGCGCAATATGCGGCGTTCTGCCGGCTGGTGTCGGAGGAACTGGCGGCGGCCACGCGGGCCGGGGAGGGGCGATGACCGCCGTTGCCGAGCACAGTCTTGCCCGTGAGCGGCTGGACCGCGTGCTGCGCATCCTGCTTCCCATCGCGATGCTAGCGCTCACGATACTCGCCTGGGACTTCGTGGTGCAGCGGAACCAGATTCCGCCCTACGTGCTGCCGGGACCGCGGCTGGTGTTCGACACGCTCGTGTCCGACTGGAACATTCTCTCCGCGTCGCTCCTGGTGACGCTCACGACGACGCTCGAGGGCTTCGCACTCGCGGTGATCGGCGGCGTCGGGCTCGCGGTCATCTTCAATCAGTCCCGCCTGATCGAATATTCGCTCTATCCGTACGCGGTGATCCTCCAGGTGACCCCGATCGTGGCGATCGCGCCGCTGCTGCTGATCTATCTGCCGCAGCACGCCGCTGTACTCTTCTGCGCCTGGATCGTGGCGTTCTTCCCGGTGCTTGCCAACACCACGCTCGGGTTAAAATCAGTCGACCATAACCTCGCCGACCTGTTCCGGCTTTATGGCGCCTCGCGCTGGCAGGTGCTGCGCGACCTCAGGTTGCCGGCCGCGATGCCGTATGTGCTGGGCGGCCTGAAGATCGCCGGCGGTCTCTCGCTGATCGGCGCGGTGGTGGCCGAGATCGCCGCCGGCTCCGCGGGGTCGGGCTCCGGCCTTGCCTACCGCATCGTCGAATCCGGCTATCGCCTCAACATTCCCCGCATGTTCGCCGCGCTGCTGCTGCTCTCCGTTGCCGGGGTGGTGATCTTCTTTTCGCTGTCGATCCTCTCGCATCTGTTGCTGCGGCGCTGGCACGAGAGCGCCCTGACGAGGGATGTGTAGAGCCGCCGAGGCGTCGGTTAGGCTTGTCGGGAGTGAGCGTGTGTCTTGCCAGCGGCCCTATCTCTCATGCAGGTTAGATTGGATTGCTCGCCCCCCGTCCGCACGCACGGGCGGTCAGGGCGGGACGATGGAATCAAGCTCGGACCGAAAATGGGCCGGCACGCAGGAGGAATAGATGCACTGGATTGTAGGCCTCATCGCAACACTTGCCACGCTCGGCGCCGCGCCCGCGCAGGCCCAGACCTATCCGACCAAGCCGATCCACATCCTGGTGCCCTACGCGCCCGGCGGCATCACCGATATCGCCGCCCGCATCGTCGGCGCCAAGCTGACGGAAGCCTGGGGCCAGCAGGTGGTGGTCGAGAACAAGCCCGGCGGTAACGGCTTCATCGCCATGACGGCCGGCGCCAAAGCGGCGCCCGACGGCTATACCCTCACCATGGCGACGGTCGGCGACGTTGCGATCAACCCGGCGATCTTCAAGCAGATGCCTTACGATCCGCAGCGCGATTTTGTTCCGGTCTCGCAGGTGAGCGACGCGCCCATGGTGCTGGCGGTGAACGCCAACGCGCCTTACAAGTCCGTCGCCGATGTTGTCGCCGCCGCGAAGGCGCAGCCCGGCCGCATTTCGGTCGGCACGCCGGGCAACGGCAGCGTCAACCAGATCGTGCTCGAATGGATGGCGCTCAATACCGGCACCAAGTTCCAGCATATTCCCTACAAGGGCGGTGCGCCGTCCGCTGCCGCGGTTGCCGGCGGCGAAATCCCGCTCGGCATTCTGGCCAGTTCCTCCGTCGCGCCGCACGTCAAGTCCGGGCGCGCGCGTGTGCTGGGCGTGACCATGGCCAAGCGTTCCAAGTTCAGTCCGGAATGGCCGACCCTGCAGGAGTCCGGCGTGAAGGAAGTGGACGCCTCCAACTGGACGGCGCTGTTCGCCCCCAAGGGCACTCCCCAGGCGATCGTCGACAAGCTCAATGCCGAGGTGGTGAAAATCCTGAACATGAAGGACGTGAAGGATCGCTTCGCTGGCGGCGGCGTGGAGACGATCCCGTCGAGCGCGGCGGAACTCGATGCGCGCGTGAAGAAGGAAGCCGCGCGCTTCAAGGTCATCGCCGAAAAAGCGCAGATCAAAGCGGACTGATCCGCGGTGTTCCGCACAAAGTGATGCACCCGATTCTGAATGAGGGGCGTTCCGCCGCTAACCCTCCCCCCGCCTTAAGCGCGTTCACGCGCGTCTTCGAACTCGCTATGGCGGTGGGGAGGGTCGACGCCGAAAGGCGTCGGGGTGGGGGGCGCTACCCTTCGCGGCGGAGGTCCCCCCACCCCCGACCCCTCCCCACCGCTACGCGGGGAGGGGAGCGGAGAGGCTTTCATCTGTGAAAAGACACGCAATGAAGCCGCTTCGTCTTCGATGGCGCACTGACCCATGCACATCCGTTCGCCGAAGGATTTCTGGGCGGGACTGATCTTCATCGCGATCGGTACCGGCTTCATTCTGCTGGCCAGCCGATACCGTTACGGCGACATGCACCGCATGGGACCGGCGATGTTTCCCACGCTCGTCGGCGCGCTGATGGCGTTGCTCGGTGCGATCACGACGCTGCGGTCGTTCGTCCTTGCCGGAGACCCGGTGCCGCAGCTTTTACGCCCGGCCGATCGCCGTCTCGCTCACCGCCATTGTGCTGTTCGGGATTGCGCTGCAATGGCTCGGGCTGGTGGCCGCGGTCGCCGTGCTGGTGCTGGTCGGCGCTTATGCGGCGCGAGACGTTCGGCCGCTGGAAAACATCGCACTCGCGGTGGCGATGGTGCTGTTCTCGGTGGCGGTCTTTGTCTGGCTGCTCGGACTGCCGCTGCCGCTGTGGCCGGATTTGTGAGGCCGGGATGGAGACGCTCGGCAATCTCGCCTTCGGCTTCGGTGTCGCGCTCACCTGGCAGAACGTCTTCTATTGCTTCATCGGTTGCTTCCTCGGCACGCTGGTCGGTGTGTTGCCGGGCATCGGGCCGGTGGCGACGGTGGCGATGCTGTTGCCGTTCACCTTCGGTCTCGGACCGGCGCCGGCGCTGATCATGCTCGCCGGCATTTACTACGGCGCGCAGTACGGCGGCTCGACGACCGCGATCCTGGTCAACATTCCGGGCGAAGCGTCCTCGGTGGTCACCACGCTCGACGGCTACCAGATGGCGCGGCGCGGCCGCGCCGGCCCCGCGCTCGGGATCGCGGCGATCGGCTCATTCATTGCCGGCTCTATCGCCACCCTGGTGATCGCCTATTTCGCGCCGCCGCTGGCCGAAGTCGCGCTTAAGTTCGGGCCTGCGGACTATTTCTCGCTGATGGTGTTCGGGTTGATTGCTGCCGTCGTGCTGGCGCGCGGCTCGCTCGTTAAGGCGATCGCCATGGTGTGCTTTGGCATTCTGCTCGGCCTCGTCGGCACCGATGTCAATTCCGGCGTGACGCGCTTTGCCTTCGGGCTGCCGGAGTTGACGGACGGTATCGGGTTCGTCGCGCTCGCGATGGCGTTCTTCGGTATCACCGATGTGGTGCTGAACCTCGAACATGACGAAAAGCAGGAAGTATTCACCTCGCGCATCGGCAGCGTGCTGCCGACGCTGCAGGACCTGCGCACCTGCTTCTGGTCGATCGTGCGCGGCACCGGCCTGGGCTCGGTACTCGGTATCCTGCCGGGTGGCGGCGCGCTGCTGGCTTCGTTCGCCGCCTACATGTTCGAGAAGAAGTTCGCCAAGCCGCCGCGCATGTTCGGCGAGGGCGACATCCGCGGCGTCGCGGCGCCCGAGAGCGCCAACAATGCCGGTGCGCAGACCTCGTTCATCCCGATGCTGACGCTTGGCATTCCATCGAATCCCACCATGGCGCTGATGATCGGTGCGCTGATGATCCAGGGCATCGCGCCCGGCCCGCAGGTGATGACCGAGCGTCCGGAACTGTTCTGGGGACTGATCGCCAGCATGTGGGTCGGCAACCTCATGCTGCTGGTGCTCAATCTTCCGTTGGTCGGGCTATGGATCAAGCTATTGGCGGTACCCTACCGGCTGCTGTTTCCGGCGATCTTCGTGTTCTGCTGCATCGGTGTTTACACGGTCGACAACAAGATCTTCGATATCTACGAGATCGCGGCGCTGACCGCGGTCGCCTACGTGCTGCTCAAGCTCGATTGCGAGCCGGCGCCGATGGTGCTCGGCTTCATCCTGGGGCCGATGATGGAAGAGAACCTGCGCCGCACCATGATGATCTCGTTCGGCGATCCGTCGGTATTCTTCACGCGGCCGATTTCCGCCACCTTCCTGATCGCGGCAGCCATGCTGCTGGTGGTCATCGCGCTGCCGTCGCTGCGTGCCAAGCGCGAAGAGGCCATGCAGGAGTAGCGATTTCGCTAATCATTCGACCTCATGCTGAGGAGCGCCGCGCAGCGGCGCGTCTCGAAGCATGGGCTGCAGGTTCGATGCCCGCCGCCATCCTTCGAGACGCCCGCTATGCGGGCTCCTCAGGATGAGGACGAAGCAAGTCGTCACTGATCCGATAGCGGAACAAACCTCGCCTTTTCCCAGGCCGGGCGGCTATCGGCGCCGCCGATGTAGCGGATGAAGGCCTCGGCGGCTTCCACCGCCGCGCCGTCCGACATGCGCGCCGCTTCGAACGTGGTGTTGAGCTGGAGCGGCGCGGGGACGGGCCCGACATATTTCACGCCTTTACCGTCGGGGATTTCGCTCATGTTGTAGAGACCGAGCGCGATCTCGCCCTTGGCGATCAGCGCCTGGCTGTTGGCATGGCCGAAGACGATCTGGAGTTTGGGCTTGAGCGTATCGAGGATCTCCATCGTGGCGAACAGTTTCTGGATCTTCTCGCCGCTGGAATTGGCAAACACGTCGCCGTGCACGATCGACGGTGCCGCCATCAGGGCCTGTTTGAATGCATCGGCGGTCGAAATGTCGGGTGCCGGCGTGCCATCGCGCACCGCGACCCCGAGCCCGACATTGGCAAGGCGCACCCGGCTTTCCGGATTGACGATGCCGTCCCGGTCGAGCTGATCCATGGCGGGCTCAGCCACGACCACGACGTCGTGCACGTCGTTGGCCTTGATCTTCTGCATGACGGTGGCGGGCGAATCGAATGTGAAGGCGACTTGATGGCCGCTCTCGCGGGTGAACTCCTTGGCGAGCGTTTGCAGCGCCCCTTCGGTCGTGTTGACCGCCAGCACGCGTACCTCGGCAGCCGTGGCCATGCCGGCCAGCAACATCAGGACAGATGCAATCAGCACGCAGCGGCCGAACGCCCGCATTGTTTGTTCTCCTTGGATTTGCCTATTGTCGCGATCCTAACCTTCGATCGAATCGATCCTCCACCATGGATGACGCGTCTCACGAGCGGCGCCAGCGGCTCACCGGCATCGCACTGATGTGCGGGGCGGTGGCGTGTTTCGCGCTGCTCGACACGACGGCGAAGTTCCTCAACCTGCACATGGACACTTTGCAGGTGGTGTGGGCGCGCTACACCGGTGCGTTCATCTTCCCGTTCATCGTGTCGAATCCCTGGACGCGACCCGGCCTTATGGTGAGCGGACAGCCAAAGCTGCAACTGTTCCGCTCGGTGCTGCTGCTGACGTCGACAATCTGCAACTTCATGGCGCTGCGCTATTTGCAACTCGACGAATCGGTCGCGATCCAATTCTCGACGCCATTTTTTGTCGCGGCGTTGTCCGGGCCGATCCTCGGCGAGTGGGTGCGCTGGCGGCGCTGGGCGGCGATCTGCGTCGGCTTCCTGGGGGTGATCGTGGTGACGCGGCCGGGCGGCGGCGGCCTGCATTGGGCGGTGTTCCTCGCGCTCGGCGCGGCGTTGTCTTATGCGGCCTATTCGATCATCACCCGCATCCTGGCACGCACCGATTCCAATGAGACGACGCTGTTCTATTCGAATCTCGTCGGCGCGGTCGCGATGCTGCCGGTGGTGCCGTTCGTCTGGGTGACGCCGAGCGACCCGCTCATTATCGCGCTGATGGTCGTCACTGGCGCGATCGGCAGCCTGGGGCATTATTTCCTGATCGCCGGGCATCGGCTGGCGCCGGCGTCAGTGCTCACGCCGTTCATCTATACCGAGATCGTCTGGATGATCGCGCTCGGCTTCCTGGTGTTTCACGACGTCCCGAACCGCTGGACGCTGGCCGGCTCCGCCATCGTGGTCGCCTCGGGCCTCTACCTGCTGCATCGCGAGCGCGTCCGCGTCCGCAGCTAATGGTCCGATCTTAACATTCGCATCGGGGAGCCCCGCGTTAGTGGCACAGCAGAGCGGCTTGCATTTGGAGGAATCAAATGCCCCGCCGAAGATCGTCGGAACTCCGGCGGGGCCGGGATACTCACGATAATGCTGAGCACGCAAAGAGGATCGCTCCTGCGCCTCCGCATGAACATCCCGCTACCGAGATTACGATCCCGGCCGAGCGGCTCAACGTGGCGGCTGGTCTCAAGGCGCTTTTGACGCAGAAACGATAGATCGCCTGGTTTCGGTTCGCGCCGCTTTGACGAAGTTCCGCCGTAGGGAACCAGACCGACTGCAGTCAAGGAACCAAGCCGCATATAAAGGCTTGTTTCTCCCGCCCGCTCTATTTGGCTGTGCTGCTCTTCAGGTTGGGTGGCCGCCGGGACCGTTCGCCGACCGATACCGGCCACCAGGCTTGTCGCTGATCGCCAAAAAAACGAACCCCGGCAGGGGGGTTCGCCCGTCCGGGGTTCGGCTCAGCAAATGGAGGCTGAAGTGGTGATGCCCCAGCCCGCGAAGGTAGTTTGGCCCAGTATCGGTTAATGCCCCGTAAACCACGATTTTGCCCCGACAAGATGGAGTTTTCTAAGAAATCTCGTCGTTTTTCGCGCGAAATCCCCAAATCTGCCGCCTTAAAAAAGTTTGAACCGGCTTCGAACCTTTCCGGCGGGCTCGGCGACTAATGGTTACTCAGGCGAGTTAGACGGTCGACCCCCCGGTCCCCCCCGACCCCCCCTTCGACCGTCTAGTTACAGAGAACCCCGCTCTCCCCGGCGGGGTTCTCGCTTTTTGGGCCCCCGTTGACCGTCGGTGCGGTGCCCGCGCCGGTCACAGCTCCGCCCATTGCCGCAGCAGGTTGTGATAGGTCGAGGTCAGCGACACCACGCTGGGGTGTTCCGGATGGTCAGTGGCGAGCCGCCGGATCGACATGTCGAGGTCGAACATCAGCGCACGCTTGCCATCGTCGCGGATCAGGCTCTGCGTCCAGAAAAACGACGCGATGCGCGAGCCGCGGGTAATCGGCGTGACGTTGTGTAGGCTGGTGCCCGGATAGACGATCATGTCGCCGGCCGGCAGCTTCACCTTGTGCGAACCGTAGGTGTCCTCGACCACGAGTTCGCCGCCGTCGTAATCCTCGGGCGCCGAGATGAAGAGTGTCGAGGACACGTCGGTGCGCACCTGCAGCGGCGTGTTCGAGATAAGCGCGGATCGGCGTTGTCGACATGGGCGCCGAACGTCATGCCGGCGTCATAGCGGTTGAACAGCGGCGGAAATACCTGCTTCGGCAGCACCGCCGAGAAGAACAGGTCGTTGCGTGCGAGTCGCCGCCATCACCATGTCGCCGAGCTCGCGCGCTTCGGGCGCAGTCTCGGGAAGCTGCAGGTTGAATTTCACCTTGGACGGATTGCTCGCCCGCGGTGACTTTGCCGTCCACCCAGGCGGCCTTCTGCATCACCTCGCGGCAGCGCGCGACCTGTTCGGGCGTCAGCACCTGAGGGACGTGGATCATCATGACGCATTCTCCGACGCGAAGCGCTCGGACCTCTTCCCGCGGGGCAGCGAGCCGCCGTCTCGATGCGAGCGGGAACGAATTCGACGCGTATTCGAGACGTGTCACGCGGGCTGTCGCCGACTGCGCTCCAAAGATTGCCGATGACGGGTAAACCCGACATCGTGATCGCTCCTCAGCATGAGGGCGGTGACTGTGGCATGCGGCGCATCAGATGTGCCCGCGCAGCGTCAGGGAAAATGTCCGGCTCGCGCCCGGCACGGCCCAGTTGGTGTAGGCTGACTCGTAGTAGAGCTTGTCCATCAGATTGTAGATGTTGAACTGCAGCGTGACTTTCGGATTGATCTTGTAGGCGGCCATCAGGTCGAACCGCCACCAGGCCGGCACCAGTGCGGTGTTGGCGACCGTGTACCCGCCGCTGCCCGATTGTAGATCGCCCCAGACCGAGCTGTTGTAGAATGCGCCGCCGCCGACCTGGAGCTGTTTGGTGACGTCGTAAGTTGTCCATAGTGAGAACGCGTGCACCGGCGTGTTCTGCAGTTCGGCGTTGAGCTGCACCGGGTTAATGGTCTTGGTGATGCGAGCGTGCGTAAAGGCATAGCTTGTGATGACCTGCCACGCGTCGGTCAGATAGCCCGCCGCGCTTGCCTCCCAGCCGCGGGCCGTCACAGCGCCATCGAGGACGGTCACGCCGTTGTTGGCCGGGTCGGGAACGCGCAGGTTGGTCTTCACGGTGTTAAAGGCGGCGGTCTGCAGCGTCATCTTGCCGTTGAGTATCTCGGCCTTCGCGCCGATCTCGGTCGTCTGCGACTCTTCCGGCTGCAGCGAGATCAGGCTGAGCGCAGTTTGCAGGTTGGTGACGCTGATCGAGAGGTTGTCGGCCGATGGATTGAACGACGTACCTCGCATCACGTAGATGCTGGTTTTTTCCGTCGGATGCACCACCGCACCGACCCGCCAGCTTGGCAGTCTCGGGTCGGAACGTTCGAGATGCTGGAGGGCCGTAATCGCGGCGGGCGCGTTCTGGTGAAACCAGTAATCGTCCAGGCGGACACTGCCGAGTACTTCGAACCACTTGGTGATCTTGATCTGGTCCGCGATGTAGACGCCGAGATCCTGCGACACGCCTTGGAGGATCTGCCCTGCGGTCGGCGCCAGCGCGACGCCGCCCCAGCGCCACGGGTCCGGCTCGAGAAAGTTGGTCGGCGCCATGTCGGCGAAGTTGTTGCGCAGGAAATCACGCGACTCCCGCGTTATGTCGTAGCCGAGCGCCACCTTGTGTTCCATCCAGGGCCCGGTGGAAAATGACAGCAGTACGTCGGTCTGGTTGACGAATTGCTGGTTCCTGACGTGGATCTGCGCGCGGTTCGGCGTCCAATTGGCATTGAGGTTCGGCGGCGGCGGAACCGAAGCGTTCGGTTCCGGGAAGACGTTACGCTGCAACCGATCGACGTCATTCAAGCGCGTAATGTTGGTGATTTTGACGTTGTTGTTGAACTCGTGCTCGATCTTCACCGTCCCGATCTGCGCGGTGACGACCTCGGTGTCGGGCGTCGGTCCGCTCAGGATGCCGTACCAGGTGCTGCGAGCGACCGGCGCGACGTTGCGCGGAATGCCCCAGGCCGGCGACAGGAACGGGATGCCGTAGTCCGGCACGTTGTTGTCGTGCTGATAGATGTAGGCCAGCGTGATCTTGGTCTGATCGCTCGGCTTGTACATCAGCGATGGCGAGAAGCCGTAACGGTTCTGCTCGACGTGATCGCGGCCGGGGATGTCGTACATCTGGCCCATCGTCACCAGTCGGGCCCAGAGGTTCTCGCCGACCTTGCCATTCGCGTCGATGGTCGCGCGCGTGCCAGGACCCGAATTGCCGGTGATCGTGCCTTCGACTGCGTTACGCTCGAACGGCGTCTTGCTGATCAGATTGATCACGCCGCCGGTCGAACCGCGGCCGAACAGCACCGATGCAGGCCCCTTGTAGACTTCGACCGCGTCCACCGCGAAAGCGTCGCGCGTGTACCAGCCCGGATCGCGCACGCCGTCACGGAAGATGTCGTTCTGCGCGGAGAAGCCGCGGATATAGGGCGTGTCGCCCTGGTTGCCGCCTTCGCCGGCGCGGAAGGTGACGCCCGCGACGTTACGCAACGCGTCCTTGACGGTCGAGACGTTCTGTTCGCGGATGACCGCTTGCGGGACGACGTTGACGGTCTGTGGCGTGTCGAGGAGATTCGTTCCGATCCGCCCGACGCCGAGCGTCGAGGCCTGATAGCTGGGCGAGAAGAACGGATTCGCTGCTGCCGCCGTTGCCGCCGCCTGGACCGGTTGTGCAGGCGGAGCCGGGGGCGTCTGCACGGCCTGTTGTGCCGGCGCTGCCGCAGCGGGACGGGCCGGAGCCTGAGGCCGGTTGCCTGTTACCGATACGGTCGGCAGTGGCGTAGTCCCCGGTGTGGTTGCGTCCGGGGGAATCTGCGTCGCGGTCCCCGGCGGAGTGGTGGCCGCCGGTGGCGTCGTCGGCGTGGTGGTCTGCTGGGAAGGCGGTGTCGGTGCAGCCGGAGGTTGCTGCGCGGGCTGCGCAGCGGGGGCCGGCGGCTGCTGGGTTTGGGCCGGCGTGGCCGGAGTCGATTGTTCCGTCGACGGCTGCTGCCCCTCGGTCGCTGCCGGTTGCGCTGTGAGCCTGATCGGCGCGCTCAGGCAAAGGAGTGCAGCCACGCTCACGAACCCGGCCTTGGCCTGAATCAGGCGCTGGGCGTTGCGCCCAGTGTATCTTGACATCTTAGCCCCCACCGCGATTTACTTTAGAATTCTTATATATTTACCGTATCTCATGTATTGTTTGTTACATCCGAGACGAATATTGGCAATGACATATATGCAACAAGCAATCGTCAATCGTTTTTCTATTTATAATTATTCTTATAATAGTTCTAATCTATTAATCTGCTGTGAATTGTATTGATTGCGGTCGCAATTATCGGTACCTAGCCAAATATTCGCTCGATTTGACTGAGATTGGCGCCGGGAAGCGCCGTTTCCGCCCTTGCAGAGTTCGATATGGCCTCGTTTCGTATCCGCACGGTCTGCTGGACGATTCACCGCTGGATCGGCGTTGCGCTGGCGTTTTTGCTGGTGCCAGTCGCGGTGTCGGGCGCCTTGCTGGTCTGGCACGATGAACTCGACGCCGTCATCAATCCTGGCCGGTATGCGGTGACCGGCTCGCAACTTGAGCAGTCGCTCTCGGCCTATCTGGCAAGCTCGGCCACGGCGTTACCGGAGGGTGTGCGGCCTGTGGCCGTGCGCTTTCCGCCGGCGGACGGCGGGCCAATGCGGGTGATGGCGCGCGGCGCATCTCGGTCGGAGGGCGGCCCGCCGCGCATTATCAACGTCTACCTCGATCCGCCGACCGGGCGGGTGCTCGATGTCGTCGATTTCCGCTCATCTTTCTTTGGTTGGCTGCACCGCTTCCACGAGAATCTGGCAGTTCCCCAGTATTCCGGCCGTGCGGTCGTCGGCTGGGTCGGGGTCGGTATGCTGATCATGTCGCTGACCGGGATCTGGCTGTGGTGGCCACGCAATGGCGCCTTTCTTCCTGGCTTGCGTTGGGGGCGGGCGTCACAGACCACATCCAACCTGCATCATCTCCTCGGTTTCTGGATCTCCATTCCGCTGGCGGTGGTGTCGTTGACCGGCGTCTATCTCGGCTTCCCGCAGAACGCGCGCTGGGCGATGGCGTCGGTCGCACCGATGAATCCGCCGATGCCGCGGCCCAATTTCGGTGCCGCCGTGCGCGATCCGCGGCTCACGCCGGACGGCGCCTTGCAGGCGGCGCAGGCGGTGCAAACCGGCGCCCGGCCCGCCGTCATATTCCTGCCAACCGCCGGTGGGAACAGTAGCCAGCGCGGTCGCGCGCGGGGCGAAGCTACCAATCCTGGAGAGGGCGCAGGCCCATTCTGGCGCGTGCAGCTCACGACACCCGGAAACGACCTGGTCACGCTTACGGTCAACGACCGCAGTGGTTCAGTGGCGCGAATGCCCGATCCGCTGGCTGGGGATCGCGCGGCGCAGTGGATCCGCCGGATTCATGATGGCAGCCGCGGCGGACCGGTCTGGCAGTTCATCGTGTTCCTGACCGGCGTTTTTCCCTGCGATATTCGCGGTGACAGGCATTGTGATGTGGTGGCGCGGGCGACGCAGCCGAAAAGCCCCGACGATCGTGCAAGGAAAGCTGCAAGCGGCGGAGTGAAATCTCAACGTGCGGTCAGCCCGCGCGAGCTGGAGCGTGATTGATAGGGCAGGCGGAGAACCGGGCGGACTTGCAAATGTTACATTGTAACGTCAAATTCCGCCCGCTAGCGAGCATCCCCGGGGCGAGGCGAGGCTAACCAGAAATGCGTTTTTGCAAAGCTGAATTGCGATGGTGGAGGACGGGTCTTGATGGCCTGCGGCTCCAAGTCTGGCGCATAGCCACAATCGCAATGATCGGGATTCCCGTCGCGGCAGCGGCTCAGGACACGCCGACGCCTGCAACGCCCCCAGCGACGGCTCCCGCGGCACCGCTCGACGCCCCTGCGGCGTCGCCCGTGCCGATCGAGCCGATTGAAACCCCGCTGACGCCGCCGTCGAGCGTTGCTGCGCCGCCGACGCAAAGTCCTGTCGGCGCGGCCGATCTCACCCCGTGGGGGATGTATCTCAACGCCGATCCGGTGGTGAAGACGGTGCTGATCGGGCTGGTGATCGCCTCGATTGTCACCTGGACCATCTGGCTCGCAAAAACGGTCGAACTTGTTGCGGCGCGCCGGCGGGTGCGCGCGGCGCTGAATGCGCTGTCCCGCGTCCGGACGTCCGCCGAGGGCGCCGAAGCGCTGGCCGACGGCTCGAACGAGGTGCGTCGCTTCGTCGATGCGGCCGCGACCGAACTGAGACTGTCCGCCGGTGTGGTGGAAACGGATGGCATCAAGGAGCGCGTCGCCTCGCGCCTCGAACGCCTGGAAGCGTCGTTCGCGCGCCGGATCAGCCGCGGCACCGGCGTGCTGGCGACGATCGGCTCGACCGCGCCCTTCGTTGGGCTCGCCGGAACGGTCTGGGGCATCATGAACAGCTTCATCGGCATTTCGAAATCCCACACCACCAACCTCGCGGTGGTGGCGCCGGGCATCGCCGAGGCGTTGCTGGCGACCGCGTGCGGCCTTGCTGCCGCCATTCCGGCGGTGGTGATCTACAACGTGTTCGCGCGCCAGATCACAGGTTATCGCGCACTGCTGGGCGATGCGTCGGCGGAGGTCATGCGCCTTGTGAGCCGCGATCTCGACCGTCCGGCCGGCGCGGCGGCCCCATCTGCGGTGCGGCGCCCGGCGGCGGTGTCGACCGCCGCGGAGTAGTCAGTCGTTATTCGGCCATTGGAAAGTATTCGAGAGTAAACCATGAGCGTTCGTCTTGATCACGGCGAGGATGCGCTCGCAGAAGTCCACGAGATCAACGTCACGCCGTTCATCGACGTGATGCTGGTGCTGCTGATCATCTTCATGGTGGCGGCGCCGCTCGCCACCGTCGACATCCAGGTCAACCTGCCCGCATCCGCCGCCGATCCGCAGCCGCGGCCGGACAAGCCGTTGTATCTCACCATTAAGAACGATCTCACGCTGGCGCTCGGCAACAATCCGATTTCGCGCGAAGGGCTGGGCGGCACCATTGAAGCGGCCGCGTCCGGCGACAAGGATACGCGCATCTTCCTGCGAGCCGACAAGAAGGTGTCCTACGGCGAAGTGATGGAGGTGATGAACCTGCTGCGCACCGCCGGCTATCTCAAGGTCGCGCTGGTCGGGCTTGAGAAGGTGAACGGGCCATGATGGGGTTCGGGGCCGAAGACCTGATCGACATTCGCCGCTGGGCGATCTGCGGCGCGCTCGTGCTGGGCGCGCATGTGGGGCTTGCGGCCGCCATGGTGACCTGGAGCGAAAGCGACGATCTGTCGATGCCGTCCGCCGCCATTGTAGTCGATTTTGCTCCGATCGCCGCAGCGCCGACGCGGGTGGAAAGCGAAATCCCGCCTGGTCCCGAGCAGGTGATGTCGGATGCTTCGCCCAGCCGCCCGACCGAAAGCATCGAGGACAAGCCCGAGGAAAAAATCGAGCGCACGGCCGTCGACGAAGAGCTGCCGGAACTGCCGCCCGCGCCCAATCCCGAAATGGCGGTCGAGCCCAAAGAGGTGAAGCAGGCCGTTCCGCAGCGGCTGGAACCGCGTCCGCCCGCGCCGGCGACGACCGCGCCGCAGGCGATCCCCGACCAGGTTGCGTCGATCCCGGTCGCGCCCAGCCAGGGTCCGCCCAATCCGAAACCGTCGAACGCGTTGCCGACTTGGAAAATTCAGGTGGCCGCATTGCTTGAGCGCAACAAGCGCTATCCTTCGTCGGCGCAATCGCGCCGCGAGCAGGGCGTTGTGCGGCTGTTCTTCAGCCTTGATCGCAAGGGACAGGTGCTCGCGACCCGCGTTGCTACGAGTTCCGGTTCGGCGGCGTTGGATGAAGAAGCCATGGCGCTGGTGCGCCGAGCGCAACCGTTTCCGGCCCCACCGCCGGAGTTGGCCGGCGTGCACGTCGATCTGACGGTGCCGATCCGCTTCAATCTGCGCTGAAGGGCCATCCGCGCCGCGGATTTCTTCGCTGCATCAGGCTATTGCGCGGCTATTGTCGCCAGCCATGATCGGGCCTATTTGAGAGGGGATCGGCAGGTTTTGTTAAGCGGCGTCAGGAGTAGTGATGCCCGAAACGGTTTCGGCCTCCACCCCCGGTTACATTCGCCCGTTGCTGCTCGTGGCGGCGGTGTTTGGTATGTTGCTGGCCGGAACGGTAGCGCTCTGGGCGCGCTACGGCACGGCGGTGTTCTTCGAAATGATCGCCGCCGGTATCGCGACCTGTTTCTAGATCTTTGCGGGGGCGGAAAGTGACCACATGAATACGCGCAGCATCCGCATCCTTCTGGTTTCCGCGGCGTTCCTGACCGGCCTGATTTTATGCTTCGGACTGGTCCTGCTTGTGAGCGGGCGAGTCTCCGCGCCTAGTGTGTCGCAGATCGCGGCGATCGGTGGACCGTTCAGCCTGACCGATCAGAACGGGCGCACCGTCACGGATCGCGATCTGAAAGGGCATCCATTCCTGGTATTCTTCGGCTTTACTCACTGCCCGGACGTCTGTCCCACCACGCTGTTCGACGTCTCCGAAGTTCTGAAGGCGCTTGGCCCTGATGCTGATCGCGCGCGCGCGCTGTTCATTACGGTCGATCCGGAGCGTGACACGGCCAGCACGCTCAAGGACTACCTGTCGAGCTTCGACCCGCATCTTTCGGCGCTGACCGGCGATCCCGCCGACATCGCGGCGGTCGCCAAAGCCTACCGGGTCTATTACAAAAAGGTGCCGCTCGCCGAGGGCGGTTACACCATGGACCATACGGCCATCGTCTATCTGATGAACAAAGACGGACGCTTCGTTTCCCCCTTCAGTCTCAAGCGACCGCCTGAGGTGGCTGCCGCCGATCTGCGCAAGTATCTGTAAGAGCGGAGTTGGCGGCCGATGAATCGTAAGGATCGGCGGGTCGCCGGCAAACGCGGCGGGGGTCCCGGACTGCCAGGTGGTGGATCGCTGTTCGGGATGGCCGTACAGCATCATCAGGCCGGCCAGCTTGCCGAGGCGGAGAACTTCTACCGGCAAGTGCTGGCGGGGGATCGCAATCACTTCGGCAGCCTGCATCATCTCGGCATCATCGCCCTGCAGCGGGGACAGCCGCAGGCGGCGATCGAACCGATCGGCCGGGCCATCGCGATCGACGGCCGCAACCCGGAATGTCACTATAACATCGCCTTTGCGTTTCAGTCGCTCGGGCGGCTCAACGAGGCGGCCGGTCACTATCGGGAGGCGATCCGTCTCAAGCCGGACTACGTCGATGCCTATACGAACATGGGCAACGTGCTGCTGCAGACCGGCGCCAACGTCGAGGCGATCGCGACCTATGAGCGCGTCATCGCACTCAGGCCAACTGCCGAAGCGCACTGCAATCTTGCCAACGTGTTCGCCCGGAGCGGCCGGCTTGACGATGCGGTGGCGCATTTCCAGCGCGCTTTGACGCTAAAGCCCGAGCTTGTCGCCGCCCACAATAATCTGGCCAATGCGCTCGCCGCCTTGGGCCGGCCCGACGAAGCGCTCACCCACTTCCAGAAAGCGCTCGCGCTCGATCCGAAGCTGGTCGAGGCCTACGTCAATCTCGGCAATGTCCTTCTCGCGCAAGGCAAGCAGGACGAGGCGGCGGCGCATTTTCACCGCGCCCTTGCCATCAACCCGAATTTCCCCGACGCGCACGCCAATCTCGGCAACGTCTTCCTGGCGCAAGGTCGGCTGAGCGACGCCGCGCAGAGCTATCAGCGCGCGCTGAGCATCAAGCCGGACCTGCCCGAGCCCAACAACAATCTCGGGATCGTGCTCTCCGCGCAGGGCGATTTCGCGGAAGCTGCCCGCCGTTTCCAGATCGCCATCGCCCGCAAGCCCGATTTCATCGATGCCTACAACAACTTGGCGCGCGCCTTCCTGTTCACCGGACAGACGGACAATGCACTCGGTGCGCTGCGCCGCGCGCTCGCGATTCGGGAGACGGCGGACACCCAGGCGCTGTTCGTGCAAACCGTGCGTGTCCTGCCGGTTCCGCCCGACGTTGATGACTTCCGTGCGTTGTTCTGGCGGGCTTTGTCGGAACCATGGGGACGTGTCAACGGATTGGCTCCGGTCGCGGCGAAACTCGTCAAGCAGACGGCCGCGATCGGAGCCTGCATCAAGCGCGCGGCGGAGGCTTGGCCGGGCCGCCTGCCGGCAGACGAACTGTTCGGCCCTTCGGGCCTCGCCGCCGCGGCGGACGATCGCATCCTGCGCAGCCTCATGGAAACCGCGACCATTGCGGACGTCGACTTTGAGCGCTTTCTGACCAGCGCGCGCTTTGCCATGCTGCAGATCGCTTCCGCCGCCGACGCCTCGACGCCGGTCGATCCGAAGGCGCTGGAGTTCGCCTGCGCGCTGGCACGGCAGTGTTTCGTCAACGAGCACGTCTTTGCGTCGACCGACGACGAGGCCGCAGCCGCGCGGCAATTGCGTGACAAGGTCGCCGCCGCGCTGGCGTCGGGTGCCGCGATCCCCGAGCTTTGGCTCGCCGTGGTCGCGACCTATTATCCCCTGCGGGCGCTGCCTGGCGCGGATGCGCTCCTGGACAAGACCTGGTCCGATGCAGTTTCCGGCGTGCTGACGCAGCAGATACGCGAGCCGGCCGAGGAAGCGAAATTGCGCGCCGACGATCCCGGCTCTGACGCCGATCGAGGACGATGTCTCGCAGAAGGTGCGGCAACAGTACGAGGAAAATCCCTATCCGCGCTGGGCGAAGGCCGATCCGCCGAAGAAGGCGGTGCGTTTCGACCAGTACATGCGCAACAAGTTTCCGGCCGCCACCTTCCGCGATCTCGGCAAGAGTGAACTCGACGTGCTGATTGCCGGCTGCGGCACCGGGCAGCACGCGATCGACACCGCGCCGCGTTTTCTGGGTGCGCGAACGCTGGCGATTGATCTCAGCCTGACCAGTCTTGCCTATGCGCTGCGCAAGACCCGCGAAATGGGCGTACCCAATCTCGACTATGCCCAGGCCGACATCCTCAAGCTCGGCGCGATCGGGCGGACCTTCGACGTCATCGAGTTCGAGCGGCGTGCTGCATCATCTCGGCGATCCGTTTGCCGGATGGCGCGTACTGCTGTCGCTGTTGCGGCCGGGCGGCTTCATGGCCGTGGGCCTCTATAGCGAGATCGCGCGTGCCGGCATCGTCAAGGCGCGGACCTTCATCGCGGAGCGCGGCTATGGCTCAACCGCCGACGACATCCGCCGGTGCCGGCAAGACCTGATCGCGCACGAGGGCGGAGAAGCATTCCCCGATGTCTACGCCTCGACCGATTTCTACGGCACCAGCGATTGCCGCGACCTGCTGTTCCATGTGCAGGAGCACCGCCTGACGATTCCCCAGATCGCGGGCTTCCTCGCCGAGAACGGGCTCGACTTCGTCGCCTTCGATCTTGAGGCGAGGGTGGCGACCCAGTACCGCATGACCTATCCCGACGACCCGGCGATGACGGATCTCGCATCCTGGGATGCGTTCGAGCGGCAGTACCCAAGCACGTTTTCCGGCATGTACCAGTTCTGGGTGCAGAAGCGCGGGTGAGATCGGGCCTTCGCTCGCAACTCGCGCCGCCTACTCCGCCGCCTCGCGATGAATTTCTCGGCTTCGGTCGCCGTCTCGAAATACGGCGCCGAGCGTTGCCCGGCTCGTCAACCGGGCGCGGCGCGAGGTGCGGGCGAGCCCGTGCTCGGTCTTTTCCCAGCGCTGCGGATCGCGCATCAAGCTGATAGAGCGCGCGCCACGCCGCGAGCGACAGCAGCAGCCAATGCAGCGGTACCAGCACCAGCCACCAGGCGACCGGCAGCAGCCCGCGCCGCTTGAGCCCGCGGATGCCGACAAAAATTGACGTGAAGTAGCCGGCGCCGAGCGCAATGCCGTAGAGCCACGCCAGCGCGGTGACGAGCTTGCCGTCGGTGCCGAGAAACGGCAGTCCGGCCGCATACGCATAGAGAAATCCGGCGAGCACCAGCGGATGGATCAGCGCGGCCAGCACGCTGCCACCGACCACGAGTTGGAACGACATAAAGCCCGCGAAGCCGAGATCGGCGAACAGCCGGACCGGCGACCGCATGTGCACCGCCCACGTTTGCATCCACCCTTTGAACCAGCGCGTGCGCTGGCGCAGCCACGGGCCGAAACGCGCCGGCGCTTCCTCGTAGGTGGTCGAGCGCACGACCGTCGAGCGATAGCCGAAGCGCGCGAGCCGGACGCCGAGATCGGCGTCCTCGGTGACGTTGTACGGATCCCAGGCGCCGGCTGTCCGCAACGCCGCGGTGCGGAAATGATTCGACGAGCCGCCAAGCGGCAGCGGGAGTTCAAGCGCGGCGAGGCCGGGGAGAAACAGGTCAAACTGTGCGGCATATTCCGCGGTGAACAGGCGGGTGAGCCAGTTGTCCGCGGTGTTGTCGATGGTGAGGCTGGCCTGGACACAAGCAAGGTCTTCGCCAGCGCTGAGGAAGACATCGAGCGCGCGACGGAGCTGATTGGGCTCCGGCCGGTCTTCGGCGTCGTAGACGGCCGTGAAGGTGCCACGCGCAAACGCCAGCGCCCCGTTAAGCGCCTTCGGCTTGGTGCGCGGTCCGCTCGCCGGCGCGGTGACGATCTCGAACGGTACGCCGAGATCGAGGCGCGCCAGCGCAATTCCAGTCTCCAGGTCGTCGGCTTCCGTGGCGAATTTAATGTCGAGTTTCTCGGGTGGGTAATCGAGTTCGCGCAATGCCGCGACCAGGCCCTCGACCGCCGCAGCCTCGCGGTAGAGCGCGATGATGATGGTGTAGACCGGCAATCTGCTGTCGGGGAGGCGAACCGGCCGCACGACCGGCGGGGTCAGGAACGAGCCGGTCAGCCGCAGCAGCAGCCAGGCGAGAAATCCAATCGCGAGGCTTGCTTCGACTCGCCGTCCTGGTTTCGCCCGGGTACGCGTAGAGTGCGCCGAGCAACGCGGTCGCGATCGCGGCAAGCGCAACCGGCGGCCGCCAGCGCCGCGGCGCGGCCGAGAACTGCGGCCATCGCGCCAGCAGCGCGTTGGTGGCATGCGCTTGCCAACGTCTCACCCCCATGTCGCGTAATGAAGCGGTTGAGTTCCCCGGTTGTGGTGACCCGAATACGCCGCGCGAGCCGCGGGCTCCTGGCCATGAGCTGCGTCAGCGTGCGGGCCGCGAGATTGCGCGGGGCGACGACCCATGCCAGATCGTTGCCGAGATTGAGCGGAAGAAGCCCGACTTCGGCCGCCTCGATCAGCCGGAAGTCGCTGAGCGGGCAGGCTTCTCGCGGCACATCATCGAGGGTTGTTTCGTGCGTGATACCGAGCCAGGACGCCAGCGCTGCGAGATAGTGCTCTTCGCTGATCCAGCCTTCGGCAATCAGCACCCGGTCGGCGCCGGTGCCAAGTTCGGCTGCCCGCTGCTCCGCCATCGTAATGGCCTGTTGGGGCAGGCGCGCGCGGAGGCAGTCGACCTCCGGACAGGCGCTCAGCCAGCCGGACCGGACATCGACGACGCGACGGCGTTCGGACGGGCGCTCCGTTGCCCGCCAAGCAGACGCCACAGGCCACACCGCCCCGGCATAATGGCCGAGGGTCCGGTCCTCTCGGTACGCCATCACGCAACCCCATACGCGACCGACGCCACTGATCCGCCCCAACCAGCTTGTTTAAGATGGGCAGGCGACCAGTTACCCCGGGTATAATTTCCCGGTACAACCAGAGATTAGCGTGTCCAGATACCTCCTGCGAGCCCTTTTATGATGCTGCGACTTCTTGGACTGGCCGCCGGCCTTTTGCTGATGCTGCCGTTGGTCGGCGCCGCTCCAGCGCCGACGCAGCTCACGATCTCCGACCCTGCGGTCCAGGTGCCCGGCTTCTGGGATCCGCGGCGGCGGCCGGAGCGGCCGGACATGTCGCGGGTCAACGTGATCCGCTTCGTGACGGAAATCGATTACCCGCCGTTCAATTTTGCCGGGCCCGACGGCCATCCGCAGGGACTGAACGTCGACCTTGCGCGTCTGATCTGCGAGGAGTTGAAGCTCGTCTGCACCATTCAGATGCGCCGCTACGAGACGATCGTGAGCACGCTGAACTCGAACCAGGGTGACGCCGCGATCGCCTCGATCACGGTGACGCCGGAGATGCGGGCCAAGGTCGACTTCACCGATCCCTACTACCGCACGCCGGCGCGCTTCGTCGGGCGACGCGATGCGGCGGCCGACCAGCCGTTTCCCGAAAAGCTCGAAGCCAAGAAGGTGGCGGTCGTCGCCGGCACTGCGCACGAGGCTTATCTCAAGGCTTTGTTCACCGAGGCCGAGTTGCGTCCCTATCCGAGCGCCGAACTGGCGCGACAGGCGCTCAAGAACGGTGAGGTTGATCTGCTGTTCGCCGATTCCATTTCGCTCGCGTTCTGGCTGAACGGCACCGATTCGGAGAACTGCTGCGCGTTCCGCGGCGGCCCCTTCATGGACAGCCGCTTTTTCGGCGAGGGCGTCGGCATCGCGGTGAAGCGGGGCAATGACACGATCCGCCTCGCGCTCAACTGGGCGATGTTCCGGATCTGGGAGCAGGGCAAGTTCACCGATCTGTGGCTGCGCTATTTCCCGATCAGCCCGTTTTGAGTTGCGGGCGCGGCATTTCGCGCTCCCTGCAGCCCTTATTGTTTGACGTTGCGCGCGGTGGTTTCTAGTGTCCGCGCGCCCGGAGAATGCCGATGTCTGTTGTCGAAATGCCAACCGTCCAAAGTCTGCGCGACGTCGCCGAGCAGTCGAACGCCTGGCCGTTCGAGGAGGCGCGCAAGCTGGTGGCGCGGCTCAAGCGCAAGCCCAAGGACGAGGTGATCTTCGAGACCGGCTACGGCCCCTCGGGCCTGCCGCACATCGGCACCTTCGGCGAGGTGGCGCGCACCACCATGGTGCGCCACGCCTTCCGCGTGCTCACCGACGACAAGATCAAGACCCGGCTGATCGCGTTTTCCGACGACATGGACGGCCTGCGCAAGGTGCCCGACAACGTACCGAACAAGGAGATGCTGGCGTCGCATCTCGGCAAGCCGCTGTCGCGCATCCCCGACCCGTTTTCCAACGAATATCCATCGTTCGGCGCCGCCAATAACGCCCGGCTGCGCGCCTTCCTCGACCAGTTCGGCTTCGAATACGAGTTCATGTCGTCGACCGACTGCTATATGTCGGGCCGGTTCGACACCGCGCTGCTCAAGGTGCTGGAACGCTTCGACGCGGTGATGAACATCATGCTGCCGTCGCTGCGGGAGGAGCGCGCGCAAACCTACTCGCCGTTCCTGCCGATCTCGCCGACCACCGGCATCGTGCTGCAAGTGCCGATCCTCGCGCACGACGCCAAGGCCGGCACCATCACGTATGAAGACCCGGATACTAAAGAGCAGGTGACCACGCTGGTCACCGGCGGACGCTGCAAGCTGCAATGGAAGCCGGATTGGGCGATGCGCTGGGTCGCACTCGGCATCGATTACGAGATGGCCGGTAAGGATCTGATCGATTCCGTCAAGCTCTCGGGCGAAATCTGCAAGGCGCTCGGTGGTACGCCGCCGGAAGGCTTCAACTACGAGCTCTTCCTGGACGACAAGGGCCAGAAGATCTCCAAGTCCAAGGGCAACGGCCTCACCATCGATGAATGGCTGCGCTACGCCTCGCCGGAATCGCTGGCGCTCTTCATGTATCGCGAGCCGAAAGCCGCCAAGCGGCTCTACTTCGACGTCATCCCGCGGCAGGTCGACGAGTATCAGCAGTTTCTGGAGGGCTACGACCGGCAGGACTTAAAGCAGCGGCTCAGCAACCCGGTCTGGCACATCCATTCGGGTAAGCCGCCCAAGGCGGACATGCCGATTTCGTTCTCAATGCTGCTGACGCTGGTGTCGTCATCGAATGCGGAGAATGCCGATACGCTGTGGGGTTTCATCGGGCGCTATCGTCCCGGCGTGACGCGCGAGACGCATCCGCGACTCGATCGCCTTGTCACCTACGCGATTCACTACTTCCACGATTTCGTGCTGCCGACGAAGAAGTTCCGTGAACCGGCGCCGGTCGAACGTGCGGCCCTCATGGACCTCCGGGATGCGCTGTCGACGCTTCCCGACAACGCCACGGCTGAGCAAATTCAGGACGTGGTCTACGAGATCGGCCGCCGCGAGCCGTTTCTCGATCACAAGAAGAAGGCGAAGGACGGCAAGCCCGGCGTCTCGCTCGACTGGTTCAACATGCTCTACCAGGTGCTGCTCGGCCAAGAGAAGGGCCCGCGCTTCGGCTCGTTCGTCGGGGTCTATGGCTTGCAGAACACCGTCGACATGATCGACGGCGCATTGGCGCGCTCGGCGTAAGCTTTTCAATGATGCCACAGAACCGTTGCGCTTGCTGCGCGCGCTGCCCTTGTGGAAGAGGGCACCCGGAGTGCATGCTCGTGGAGACGCGGGCGCTTTGTGGCGCTAGGATCGCGGCGGCAAGCCAACCCGCCTGCAGGGGGGGGCCGGGGGGGGGGGTGGGGGGGGGGGGGGGGGGGGGGTGGGGGGGGGGGGGGGGGGGGGGGGGGGGGGGGGGTTGGGGGGGGGTTTTTTTGGGGGGGTTTACCCCTGGGGGCTGGGGGTGCTACCCACATTATCGCGCCTTATGGGTCTGTATTTAGTCGAATGACGCTGTCCATCTCCGCCATCGCCGTCATCGGCATCACCATCGTTTTCTCGTCGTTTCTCTCCGCCGTGTTTGGAATGGCGGGCGGCATGATCTTGCTCGGCGTGCTGCTGGCCTATCTGGACGTCGCGGCCGGCATGATCCTGTTTTCGACCATCCAGTTCTTCGTCAACGGCGCTCGCGTGGTGCAATGGCGCGACTATGTCCTCTGGCCGATCTTCTGCTGGTATGTCGCCGGCGCGGCCGTGGCGTTCATCATCATGTGGTCGATCGCTTTCGTCCCCGATAAGGCCACGATCTACTTGCTGCTCGGCATCATGCCCTTCGCGATCGAAGTCCTGCCGGCCGCGATGCGGCCCAACATCGAATGGCGCGGCGTGCCGGTCGTCACCGGCTTTCTCACCACGATCGTGCAGATTCTGTCCGGCGTCGGCGGGCTGATGCTCGATCTCTTCTTCCAGAAGAGCATGCTCGACCGCAAGACCACCAACGCCACCAAGGCGGTGGCGCAGACCTTCAGCCACATCGTGCGCTGGATTTACTTCGGCACGCTCGCCGGGATGGGCAATCTGCCGCTCTGGATCATCGCACCGGCGGTTGCGCTGGGGATCGGCGGCGCCTGGCTCGCGCCCTTCGTGATCGAGCGCATGACCGACCACGGCTTCCGGCAGTGGACGCGGGCGCTGATCTTCACCATCAGCATCGTCTATCTGGTGCGTGCCGGATTTTTGTTCTGGCGCGAGGTGCAGGGCGCACCGCGCTCTCCTGTCATTCCGATGCCGTGGCGAAAGCGAGGGAGCCAGCGGAATCGCGAAGGGCGACGCCGAGGTTGGATTGGGCAGCATTCATCGGGTTCCTGTCGAGCCCTGCCGCGCGGGCGCAGTGGTCTGCCGGCGGGCTGGAATTCCCTGCGCGGCGGCAGTTAAGGAAGGCGCCACGCTTCTCGGCGTGACTGCCGAACGGTCGGTTCTGGAATCGCAGACTCCCTCGGAGAGACACGCATGCAGACGCTCGGAATGGGCTTCACCTGGGAGCAGTTGTCGCCGGGACAGCGCTTCCGCACGCTCAACCGCACGCTCACCGAGACCGACCTGGTGATGTTCACCGGCGTGACCGGCATGCTGGAGACGATCTTCATCGACCGCACTTTCGGTGCCGACAGGGGCGCGATCCAGGGCCAGTTCGTGCCGGCGGCGCTGACCTACAGCCTGATCGAGGGGCTGCTGTGCCAAAGCATGATCCAGGGCACCGGCCTCGCGATGCTGGAGCTCAAGAAACAGGTGCTCGCGCCGGTGCGCGTCGGCGACACCGTGCACGCCGAGATCGAGGTGACGTCGGTGCGTCCGACCTCGAAGGGCAACCGCGGTATCGTCGCGTCCAAAATCGACGTGAAGAATCAGCGCGGTGAAATCGTGATGACCTACGAGGCAACCCGCATGCTGGCTGGCCGCGCGGCCGATGAGGACGTAATACGAACGTGAAGGCGAGGGGAAGGCCCATGCGCGGACTGAAGGATCGCACCGTCATCGTCACCGGTGGCGCAAACGGCATTGGCGCGGCGATCGTGCGGCGGCTGGCCGAGGAGGGCTGCACGGTCGGCATCTTCGATCTCGACGCCGCGATGGGTGAAACGGTTGCCGCCGAGATCCGGGCGAAGGGCGGACGCGCCAGCCTGCATGCGCTCGACATCTCGGACTACGATGCGGTGGCGCGGGCGGTTGAGACTTTCGAGGCCGCGTCCGGACCGGTGAGCTTCCTGGTCAACAACGCCGGCTGGGACCGCGCCGCGAACTTCCTCGACACCACGCCGGAGTTCTGGCGCAAGATCATCGCCATCAACCTCTACGGGCCGCTCAACATGAACCATGTCGTGCTGCGGGGCATGGCGGCGCGTGGTTTCGGCCGGGTGGTGAACATCGCCTCCGATGCCGGCCGCGTCGGCTCGTCGGGCGAAGCGGTCTATTCGGCCTGCAAGGGTGGCGTCGTCGCGTTCAGCAAGACGCTGGCGCGCGAACTCGTCGGCAAGGGCATCATTCTCAACACTATCTGCCCGGGCCCGACCGACACCGCGATCCTGAAGAGCTTCCTCGAAGGCCCGGACGGCACGCGCATCGCCGAGGGCCTGAAGCGCGCCATTCCGATGCGGCGGCTCGGCGCGCCGGAGGACTATCCCGGGCTGGTGGCGTTCCTGCTCTCGGACGACGCCGCCTACATCACCGGCCAGACCATCAGCGTGTCCGGCGGCCTCACCATGCACGGATGACCTCACGATGAGCGACTACAAGGACATTCTCTACGACGTCCGCGACGCCGTCGCGCGCATCACCATCAACCGGCCGGAGAAGTACAACGCCTTCACGGCGGAGACCTGCGAGGAACTGATCGACGCGCTGAAACGCGCCGGCTGGGACAAGTCGGTGGCGGTGATCGTGCTGGCCGGCGCCGGCGACCGCGCGTTCTGCACCGGCGCCGATCAGAGCGCGCACGAGGGCAGCTACGGGGGCAGGGGCACGATCGGCCTGCCGATCGACGAGGTGCAGTCGCTCATCCGCGACGTGCCCAAGCCGGTGATCGCGCGGGTGCAGGGCTTTGCGATCGGCGGCGGCAACGTGCTGGCGACCCTGTGCGATCTCACCATTGCGTCCGAGAAGGCGGTTTTCGGTCAGGTCGGGCCGAAGGTCGGATCGGTCGATCCGGGATTCGGCACCGCCTATCTGTCCCGGCTCGTCGGCGAGAAACGCGCGCGGGAGATCTGGTATCTGTGCCGCCGCTACAGCGCCAAAGAGGCGCTCGACATGGGCCTGGTCAACGCGGTGGTGCCGCACGACAAGCTCGACGAGGAGGTCGACAAGTGGTGCGCCGAGATCCGCGAGCGCAGCCCGACCGCGATCGCCATCGCCAAGCGCTCGTTCAATGCCGACACCGAGCAGTTGCGCGGCCTGAGTTCGCTCGGCTTCGAGGCGGTTTCGCTGTTCTACAACACGGAGGAATCCAAGGAGGGCGGCCGCGCCTTCCGCGAAAAACGTCCGCCGAAGTTTAGGCCGTAGCCGATGCGGCGAACTCTCGATATCGAGCCGTCTGCTTTCTCCACGCAGGCGGTCTGCTCCCTCCCCCCTTGAGGGGGAGGGGTGGGGAGGGGGGTGATTGCGAAGTCCGGAGCTTGCGGCACCCCCCTCCCTGTCCCTCCCCCTCAAGGGGGGAGGGGACCGACCGAGTTTGCCGCGCCATCTTTGCTCAACACTCAAGACCAACGAACCAAGCGCAACACCAACAAGCAGCAATCGCCCATGACCCTGCAGCTCAGCCTTGGCATCACACCCAATCCACGCACGTATCCGGTGATCGAAGGGAGGGTGGAGCCCGAGAGTATCGACTTCCTGCCGACCGTCCTTCACCCATCGGAACTGTTCTGGCGGCAGTTGCGCTTCGCAGAGTTCGACGTCTCCGAAATGTCGATCTCCTCGCTGATGATGGCGAAGTCCAAGGGCGACGACCGTTTCGTCGGCATCCCGGTGTTCACCACCCGCAAGTTCTTCCACACCACGCTGCTCGTTCGCCGCGACGCCGGCATCGACAAGCCCGCCGATCTCAAAGGCAAGCGCGTCGGCGTGCCGGAATATCAGCAGACCGCGGCGCTGTGGTCGCGGGCGGCCCTGCAGCACGAGTTCGGCGTCGAGCCGAAAGACATGGAGTTCTGGATGGAGCGGCCGCCGTCGCGCAGCCACGGCGGCGCAACCGGATTCAAGCCGCCGCCGGGCGTGACCGTCAACCAGATCCCGCTGGAGAAAAGTATCGGCTCGATGATGGTGTCGGGCGAGCTCGACGCGGTGATCTTCTACCTGCTCGATCCCAACCTGGTCGATCGCAGCACTATCGACCTGCACAACCATCCGGACATCAAGCCGTTGTTCCCCGACCCATGGGCCGAGGGAGTGCGGTATTTTCGCAAGACCGGGCTCTATCCGATCAACCACGGCATGGTGATCAAGCGTGAACTGGCGGAGAAACATCCGTGGGCCATCACCAACATCCTCAAGGCGTTCAAGGAGGCGAACGAACTCGCCGAGCAGCAGCGCCAGGAGCATGTGGAATATCATCTCGAAACTGGTCTGCTGCCGGCGGACGCCAAAAAGGCGCTTGCCACGCCGATCATCAGCCACGGCATCGCGGCCAACCGCACCGTGCTGGAATCCATCGCGCAGTATTCGCTGGAGCAGGGCCTCACGCCGCGGCTGATGAAGCTCGAGGAACTGTTTGCGCCCAGCATGATGGAACAGTAGAAACGACAACACTTCCGCGATTGTAGTGACCATATTTCCGGGACTGGCGTTGCGCCCCTCTCCCGCTTGCTCGGGCTGTCCGTTATGGTGCGGCGAAATCGGTGCGCTCCCTCTCCCCAGCGGGGAGAGGGTTGGGGAGAGGAGGTTCGATCTACCGAGCCTATCCGCTCACCCCACCCCTCTCCCAAAGGGAGAGGGAGCCGACCGAGCGTGCTGCGCTGCTGAATTTTCAAGGGCTCATGTTTCGAAGAGCCACGGCGGCGAGGTCCAAGCGCCGGCGGTGCTCGCCAACCGGCCCGACCTCGTGCAACTTAGATATCACGGCTGGCTCTCGCGCCGCGGTCAATTCGTACTTGGCACGGCAGCCCTGACGCGGCAGAGTGATCCGCGGCGGGCACGTCGTCAAGGCCGGGGCCGAGGGGGGCTCGTGCAATTTCTCGCAGATGCTGTTCTGAAGTCCTTCCGCCTGCTGCTCGGCACGGCATTGCTGCTCAGCGTGCTGCTGATCTGCGCCAATGCCTTCGGCCGCTACGTTCTGCAATCGCCGATCATCTGGGCGGAGGAAGTGCTCGGCTATACGCTGGTGTGGATCGTCTATCTCGGAGCGGTGGAAGTCACCCGAGACGGCGGTCATCTGAGCATGGACCTGATCACCCAGTCGCTCAGTCCGCGATGGCGACGCGGGGTCGAACTGGTGAGAAATCTGGTGTTTCTCGCCGTCTGTGCATTGATCGTCTATCAATCCTTCGGGTCGATCTCCCAGTTCACTCACCACAGCCAGGTTGCCGGCCTGCCGGTGAATATGTTGCACATGGTCATCCCGATATCGTTCACCGCGATGTTCCTGCTGATCATGGCGCGCTGCATTCGGATCGTGTCCATGGTTGACGATCCCCCCGAAGAGGCAGCCGGGGCACCCAGGTTATGATCTTCGCCGTCGTCATTCTGCCCATCGTCTTGTTGATGATGGGTCTGCCGATCTTCACGGTGCTGATGGCCTCGGCTGCCGTGACGTTGATCTGGGTCATGGATCTGCCGATCGGGCTCATCGAAACGACTCTGTTCGGCAGCATCGACAACTACAACCTGATCGCCGTGCCGTTCTTCATTCTGGCGGGGGCGGTGATGACCGAAGGCGGCATCTCCGGACGGCTGGTCGACTGGGTGCTGTCGCTGCTCGGCGGCGTGCGCGGCAGCCTCGGGCTCACGACTGTCGGCGCCTGCACGGCATTCGGTGCGATTTCCGGATCGAGCCCCGCCACGGTCGCCGCCATCGGCGGCATGCTGTATCCGTCGCTGCGCGAGAAGGGTTATCCCGAATCCGTGGCGAGCGGCCTGCTGACGGCGTCCGGCGCCATTGCCAGCATTATCCCGCCGTCGATCGCGATGATCCTCTACGGCGTCGCCGCTGAGGAATCGGTGCGCTTTCTGTTCATCGGCGGAATTCTGCCCGGCCTGCTCACCGCGCTGCTGATGGGGCTGTACATCTACTTTACCGCACGCCGCCTCGGCATTCGGGAGGGCGGCATATGGTCGCTGGCGCGCATCCGCACCGCGACCGTGCGCAGCAGTTGGGCGCTGGGAACGCCGCTGATCATCCTGGGCGGCATCTACCTCGGCGTCTTTTCACCGACCGAGGCAGCCGGCGTCGCCTGCCTGTACGCGATGGTGGTGACGGTCCTGATCTACCGCGACCTTTCGCTGCCCGGACTTTGGAAGGTGACCAAACAATCGGTCTACCTGACGGCGCAGGTGTTGATCATCGTCGGCGCGGCCACCCTGATGGCCCGGCTGCTGACCATTGCGGAAGTGCCGCAAACCGTCGTCGCCTGGATAGAAGCGCTGAAACTGACGCCCTGGATGGTGATGCTGATCCTCAACTTGCTGTTGCTGGCCGTCGGCTGCGTTCTCGATCCGGCATCCGCCATCCTCGTGCTGGCGCCGATCCTGAAGCCGGTGGTTGTCGCTGCGGGCATCGATCCGATCCATTTCGGCGTTGTCATGACTGTTAATCTCAGCATCGGCATGTTCACACCGCCCTTTGGGCTCAACATTTTTGTCACCCAGGCGATGTTCAAGGTGCCGCTCCGGGTGCTCTATCGGGGGCTCGTGCCGCTCATCGGCGTTAATCTTGTCGCATTGGCAATCATCAGTTATTGGCCTTGGCTAACCCTCGTGCTGGTCCGTGCGCTCGGATAGGTTCCGTTCGCGGCTTCGCGACGATCAACCGAATTTTGAATGGAGAAAATGAGATGACGCGTATTGAAAGAAAACTGACGGGGATCGTCGCCGCTACGCTTCTGAGTTGCGCGCTGCCGGCGACGACATACGCCGCCGACTTCACGATGCGGATCGGCATGGTGACGATCAACGATGCGCAGCACACCTTTGGCAAGAAATACGCCGAAGAGCTGGAGAAGCGAACCAACGGAAAGATCAAGGTCGAGGTGTTTCCCGCGGGTCAACTCGGCAAGATTCCGACCCAGATCGAAAATCTGAAGCTCGGTGTGCAAGGCGGGTTCATCTCGCCGACCGGCTTCTTTTCCGGCATCAACAAGGGGTTCGAGGTGCCGGATGCGCCCGGCATCTACAAGAGCTTCTGGCACGCGCAGAACGCCCTCACCGATCCGGCATTCCGTGACAAATTCCTGATGCTGGCCGACAAGGCCGGCGTGGTTGGTGGTTCAATTTGGAACTACGGCCCGACCTCGATCGCGTCGCTGACGCCGATCCGCAAGATCGACGACATGAAGGGCCTCAAGATCCGCGTTCTGGCGACCAAGATGGAGAGCAAGCTCGCCAGCGTGCTCGGCATGACCGGCGTTCCGATGCCTTTCACCGAGGTGTTGCCGGCATTGCAGCAGCGGACCATCGACGGCTGCCGCAGCGCGATTTCGGTGATGACTGCATCGAAGTTCTACACCACCAGCAAGTACGTGACGGTTATCGAATCGGGAACCATCGTCACCGGGCTGTGGATCAGCAAGGCATGGCTCAACAAGCTGCCCAAGCCGTTGCAGGATGAAGTCATGAAGACCGGACGGGACCTCGAAACCTGGGCCGGCCACAATGCCAAGGGCTACATCGACCGGTCCGAGAAGGTTTGGCAGGACAATGGCGGCGAGGTGATGCGGCTTTCGGCGACCGACCAGGCTGAAGTCATGAAGCGTCTGGCGCCGCTGGGCGATGAGTTCCTCGGCAGCGATCCGGCCACCAAGGACTTGTACGATACCCTGAAAAAGACGCTCGCCAAGGTCTCCACCGAGGCGCCGAAGTCCTGATCTCGTTCGCGGTTCGGATGCGCTTTCCGATGTGGCAGTGAGTTCGCCACCGGAAAGCGCTCCGGCGTAACCCGCGCTGCTGTCGTTGCCTCCCGCATCGGTCCTGTTGCCCATGTCACAATCGGACAGTGAGTTCGATTACGTCATCATCGGCGCAGGGTCGGCAGGATGCACGCTGGCCAATCGCTTGACCGAAGACCCCGATGTCCGCGTCCTGGTGATCGAGGCCGGCGGCTCCGATCGTTGTCCCTTGATCAGCGTCCCGCTGGGCTGGGGCCGCATTCTGTTTCGGCGGCTGTTCGACTGGGGCTATTTCACCGAACCGGAGCCAGCAACTTGGCGGCCGGGAAATCGAATGCGCGCGCGGGCGGGTCCTGGGCGGTTCGTCCTCCATCAATGCGATGGCGTATGTCCGCGGCCATCGTGCCGATTACGACCGGTGGGCCGCGTCCGGACTGACCGGCTGGTCCTATGCCGACGTGCTGCCGTACTTCCGCAAGCAGGAAGACTGGGACGGCGGCGCCGACCGCTATCGCGGCAGCGGCGGGCCGTTGACGACGTTCCGTTCGCGCTACGCCGATCCGCTGGTCGAAGCCTTCATGGCGGCCGGCGAGACCGCCGGCCTTGGCGTGACCGAGGATTACAACGGGGCGCAGAACGAAGGCATCTGCCGGCTGCAATGGACGATCCGCAACGGCAAGCGCTGCAGCGCGTCCGTCGCCTATCTGCGGCCGGCGCTGCCGCGAAAGAACCTCACGCTGCGCGCCAACGCCTTGGCGTTGCGCATTGTCATCGAAGGCGGGCGCGCGGTCGGGGTGGAATACGAAACGGGCGGCAGCGTTCACGTCGCGCGCGCCGCGCGCGAGGTGCTGCTGTGCGGCGGCGTGATCAATTCGCCGCAATTGCTCATGCTGTCCGGGATCGGCGATCCGGACCATCTGGCAGGCCACGGCATTGCGTGCGTCCATCCGCTGCCCGGCGTCGGGCAAAACCTGCAGGATCACATCTCCGTCGGTGTCGAGTGCCAGCGCATCGGCGACGGCCCGTTGGTCGGCTGGCTGCGCTACGACATGATTGCGCTGGCGATGGCACAGGCCTATTTCCTCGGCACCGGCTTTGCGACCGAGATGCCGGGGCCGCTCACGGGCTTCTTCAAGACCGATCCGTCGCTGGTACAGCCCGATATCCAATTGCTGTCGCGCCTGGTGCCGCCGGAGTCGCAGCCCTGGTTCCCGGGCATCCGGCCAAGGCCGCGCGATGCGTTCATGGTGCGGCCGGTGCTTCTGCATCCGGAGAGCCGCGGCGAACTCAAGCTGCGTTCCAGCGATCCCCGGGCCGCGCCGGCGATCCATCAGAACTTCCTGAGCGAGCCGAAGGACTGGGACACGTTGCGCGCGCGGCATCGCCATGATGCGCGATCTGGTCGGGCAGAAAGCGCTCGACCCATATCGTGATCGCGAAATTCAGCCGGGACCTGGGCGTGACCTCCAAGGCCGATATCGACGCCTTCATCCGCCGTACCGCTTGGACCGCGCACCATCCGTTGGGAACGTGCCGGATGGGCCGCGATGGCGACACGCAGGCGGTCCTCGATCCGCAACTGCGCGTGCGCGGCATGCAGGGCCTGCGCGTGGTCGATGCGTCCGCGATGCCCGACATGGTGGGTGGCAACATCAACGCGCCCATTATCATGATGGCCGAGAAGGCCGCCGATCTGATCCGCGGCCGCCAAGTGCTGTCGCCAGCGACATTGTGATTTGCTCGCGATAAGTTGCTCACTTTAAATTCGAGCTAAGCCGAACCGTCAACAGGCGCGGGTTCGATATTGACGGCTTCCCGGCGGTCACTATAGGCATGCCGGTATGGCCGTTTTCATTCCGCTCACCGAAAGGACGCTCCATGAGAGTAATCCTCGCTGCGGCAGTGATGTGCATGTTCGCGTCGGTTGCCGGTGCCGCTGTCATCGATCTGTCGAAAAAGACCTGCCAGCAGTTCGTGCAAGGCAGCAAGGAGGACATGAACACGATCATCAGTTGGCTTGATGGCTTCTATCATGATGAGGACAATCCGCCTGTCATCGATACGGACGAACTCGCCTCCGACACCAAATCACTCAGCGATTATTGCGTTGCGAATCCGGCGGTGAGCGTCGAGGCGGCGGCCGCAAAGGTATTTGGTGGACAATGACAGCGCTGTGCTGAGTTGCCGTTCCGCCCCTCGATCGTCGGCGGAAGTTCGGTACGGGCCCGCAATGAGAGTTTGGCAGAAGCGATCATTGGCCGGCGATCAGCCTGACGACCACCGCGATGATCACGATAGAGACCGCAAGCGTGCCGGTCGTTGCCACGTGGCGCCAGATACGAAGTTGCTGCGCAAGCGGCAATGATGGCGCCGCCCAATCCGGCGCGGACGTCCCCCACACAGCAAGCAAGCCGCCGCGGCCCTCGACCATCCCGAGATCACGAAGGGGCACACGCGCGCGTTCGGTGATGGCGACCGCGATTTTCGAATATGTCGGATTTTCAAGGGGCGACCCCAGGGCGCGGTCCTCGAACAGAAAGATCCGGTCTCCCTGTTTGCCGCTCAGCACGTACGCCCGCTGCATCATCTCCATGCCGAGGGACGGATAGGCCTCCAGCCGCGTTTCGACAGCGTCAACGTCCGTGTACGGAATCGTGAGATGCTGCGCGACCGGCCGGTGAATGAGCGAACGTCCGGCCGGCAGATCAAGTACCATCCGGTCCGGCAATAACTCAACGCGCAGTCCCCATTTGCCGCGCAGGTCTCGCAGGACGTAGCCGGTAAGGCCGGCCACAAAAGAAGCAACAGCGGCAACGATCCAGCCGGTCCACGACGCCTGCTCGAAGAGAAATAAAACCGCGACCCCGAGCAGGGAGGCGGAGACCCCACCCAGGATCAGCGTGCCGATCAGCGACAGATAGCGCGCCTGGGCGGGCGTGCGAAAGATCGCAGGCCTTGCGTTGGCCGGATCAGCAGGTGTGGACGAGGTTGCCAAATGTTGGCCAGCGCGCCGTTTGTTTTGTCGAGCCGTCGGCGAAGATAGTCCACTCCCACATTCACGGGGAGGGGGTGAGGGGCGCAAATTGATCGCTTCCGGAGCGTCGCGGAAATCGGTCTCGTTTACGTCATTTCGGCGCTATCTAACAGTTCCAGGCTGTATCGAGTCGAAAGGAACGGCCATGAGCCAGCCACCGCCTGATGTGGAGCCACGTCGGCGCCGCGCCGTGCGTCCGCTTTGCGCCATCTGCGGTGAGCCGACACGCGAGCCGATCGTCTTCAGCATGGTCCGGCCGTCGCTGGCCACCGGGCTTAGCGCCGCCCATCCCAATCTGGCGGCCAACGATGTGATCTGCCGCAAGCATCTGACCGCGCAGCGCACCCGTTACGTCGAGCAGTTGCTTGAACGCGAGCGCGGCGAACTCTCGGACCTGGAGCATCAGGTTGTCGAGAGCCTGGCGCGCGAAGAAACGGTCGCCCGCGATGTCGAGGCGGCGTGGGAAGGGGAGCGCACCTTCGGTGAGCGGCTGTCCGACTTCGTCGCCGACTTCGGCGGAAGCTGGAAATTCATCATCAGCTTCTTCATGGTTCTCTTGATATGGATCGGATTCAATGCCTGGATCGCGACGCGGGCGGTGTTCGATCCATACCCATTCATTCTGTTGAACCTGGTGCTGTCCTGTCTTGCGGCGATTCAGGCTCCGATCATCATGATGAGCCAGAAGCGGCTGGAAGCGAAGGACCGGCTGCGGTCCGAGAACGACTACCGGGTCAATCTCAAGGCTGAATTGGAAATTCGACACCTCCACGAGAAGCTCGATCATCTGATCAACCGGCAGTGGGAGCGGCTTGCGGAAATCCAGCAGATCCAGCTTGAGATCATGGAGGACCTGTCGGCACGCAAGCGCTGACCTCGCTTTTCGTCACGGTCCATTGCGAATTTTGCGATCATTGGGAGCTGCCACCGATTCGCCCGCAGCGCAGATCACCGGCTCTTGGGGAGTGACAAACCCGTGTACGAACGATCCGATCTGGCGGCGCTCGACAGGCTCAAGACGCGCATCCAGGCGTTGCGCGCCAAGACCATCGACAACGGCTGCACCGAAGACGAGGCGCTGTCCGCAGCCGCCAAGGTCGCCGAGCTGCTCGACCGCTACGACCTGTCGCTGACCGACGTCGAGATTCGCGCCGCGCCGTGCGAACGGCGCGAGTACGAGACCCACCGCAAGAAACGCATTCCGCTCGATGACTGCATCGGCGCGGTTGCGAACTTCTGCGACTGCCGGGTCTGGCGCGAGAAGCAGCCGGGTGGCGAGGCCCGATACGTCTTCTTCGGCCTTCGCTCAGATATCGAAGTCGCGCACTACCTGACCGGGTTGATCGACGCCGCCGTGCGCTCGGAAGCTCGGCCGCTACAAGACCACAGCCGAATATCGGCGGTTCCGCCACCAGGAGCGGCATCTGGCGAACGCCTCGTTTGCGCTGGGGATGGTTGCGTCAATCGCCGACAAGTTGACCGCGATGAAGGCCGGGCGCGACAGAACAAATGCCGGTTCCGGCCGGGCGCTCGTCATCCTCAAGGCGGCGATCGTTGACGCCGAGTTCGGCAAGCTCGACCTGAAGCTGCGGAGGCAGCGCGGCGCCAGCCGAATGGTGTCGGCCATCGCCTATGGGGCCGGCGGCGTCGCGGGGGCGTCGCTCACCTTCAACCGCGGTATCCGGGAGACGTGACAACGATCATCCGTGGAGCCTGCACGAGATTATCGCTTTTTCTTCTTCCCGAAAATCAGGTTCCAATTGTCCTTGTAAGCCTGAGTCACCGGCTTTTGGCCTTCGCCCCTGCTGTAGTTGGCGGGCGCTGCCCCGGCGGTCTCGCCGCCGTCAGCCTTGGACGTGGACGTGTCCGCATCCGCACCTGAAGCGGCCTTGTCCTTTGGGGCGGCCTCTTTGTCCTTCGGAGCAGCCTTTTTGTCCTTCGGAGCGGCCTCTTTTTTTGCCGCCGGGGTGGTTTTGGTTGTCTTGTGGTCGCCGGCCATCTCTCGTTCCTATCGTTGATATGCCTGATCGAAGTTTGTCGCGGTTTCCGCGACGCTTATGCAAGCTTGCACTTGCCGAGAAACTCCAAGGTCAGGCGCACGCACTCGTCCGGCTTTTCGATCTGCAGCAGGTGGCCGGTGCCCGGCGACGAAGTCGTAATCGTACGCCGCCCTCGGTGCCGAGCGCCTGGTTGGCGATGCCGGTCGGCGGATTGCCCTTGAGGTTGGGGTCGGCGCCGATCAGCTTGACCGGTCCGCCGAACTCGCTTCGCTTTTGGCCACAGGTTCAGGTCCAGCGCCTGCTTGTAGATGGTCGCCTCGTTTTCCGGATCGCAGACTAACTGGTAGCCGTCGCCGTCCCGGGCTCTTGCGCAGCACCGAGCGCGCCATGAGCTCGTGCACGCCCGGCACCCACCGCTGGGTGGCGCGCGATTGCAGATACTCCTGCGTCAATTCGTCGACCGTGGCGAACTTCCGCCGCCGGCCCTTGGCCCATTCGGTCAGCCGTTCTTCGAAGGCCTTCATGGCCGGAAAGACCGGGTGATCGGTCGGCGGCACGTTCGGCGGATCGAACAGGATCATTGCGTCCCAGCGCCAGCCGATCTCGACCGCGTGCTTCATCGCGGTGCGGCCCGACATCGAATGGAAGATGCTGGCCGTCGGCTTCTGCCCGAGCTCCGCATTGACGCCCTGCGCGATGCGCTCGAGATCGCGGCTGAGCTGTTCGTAAGTGTGGTTCGACGGCACCACCGGCACGTTCTCACCGTGGTTGCGAAAATCGTAGATCAGCACGTCAAAGCGCGGCAGCAAGTGCTGCCAGTACGGATAATAAGCGTTCGTCGCGAAGCCATTGCCGTGTGTGACCAGAAGGCGCAGGCCGTCCGGGTTACCGTGCCGCCGCATGCGGATGCGCGCGCCGTCTTCGAGCGGAATCTCAAAGGTCCGCTGCGGAGCTGGTATCTCGAAATGCATTCCTTTTTCCTTCGATATCGAACGAATTTCCCTTAGTTAACGAACGAACGAGGCGGCAGCATCAGCCGGTCAGGGAGACGAATCTGTGCTTTTGGGCGTGGCGCGCCAGGACGTTCGGCTCGGCTTTATGAAGAGACCGCTCGATGCGGTCAACGTGTCCGCTCGCGCGTCTGGGCGGCTTTACCTGAAGGACAGGCCGGTGCTAGCTATCGTGATGCTGACCATTCCCGCCATCCGCTGGGTGAGTTGACCCGTGCCACAGGCTCTCGGCACGCCGACGTTGCGCAAGGAAGACCCGAGTCTGCTTTCCGGACGCGGGCGCTATGCCGACGACCTGCCGGTGAAGGCCGGCACGCTGCACGCGCACGTCATCCGCTCGCCGCACCCGCACGCCGACATCGTCCGCATCGACGCGGCTGCGGCGCTGGCGCATGATGGTGTGTGGGCGGTCATCACCGGCGAGGACGTGCGCAAGCTGTCCGATCCGTTCCTGGTGGCGTTGAAGTCGCCGGTGCATCAGTGGTCGCTCGCCGTCGATCGCGTGCGGTATGTCGGCGAGCCGGTGGCGCTGGTCGTGGCGGAGAACCGCTACCTCGCCGAGGACGCCGCCGAACTGGTCGACATCGAGTATGCGCCGCGCGAGGCCGTGATCGATCCGCTGGTGGCGCGTGAGCCGTCGGCGCCGCTGCTGCATCCGGAAGCCAAGACCAACGAGATCTCGGTTCGCAAATTCACTTACGGCGACACCAAGACGGCGTTCGAGCAGGCCTACAAGCGGGTCGCGCTGACGACCCACTTCCACCGCCTGTCGTTCACGCCGATGGAGTGCTACGTCGTCGTCGCCGAGTACAACCCGGCGGAAGACAGCTACGACGTCCTGGCGAATTTCCAGGGGCCGTTCAGCACGCATCCGGTGATGGCGCGGGCGCTGCGCGTGCCGGGACCGAAGATGCGGCTGCGCATTCCGCCGGACTCCGGCGGCAGCTTCGGCATCAAGCTCTCGGTGTTCCCCTATGTGGTGCTGGCCGCGATCGCCGCGCGCGTCACCGGCCGCCCGGTGAAATGGGTGGAGGACCGCGTCGAGCATCTGATCGCCGCCAGTACCGGACCCAACCGCGTCACCGAGATCGAGGCCGCCGTCACCAAGGACGGCCGCATCCTCGCGTTGCGCATGGACCAGCTCGAGGACTACGGCGCGTTCCTGCGCGCGCCGATGCCCGGGCCGCTCTATCGCATGCACGGCGCCGTGACCGGCGCCTACGACATCGCCAACATCGACGTGGTCAACCGCGTCGTGCTCACCAACAAGATGCCGGCAAGTCTCATCCGCGGCTTCGGCGGCCCGCAGCTCTACATGGCGCTGGAACGGCTGGTGCAGCGCATCGCGATCGAGCTTGGCCTCGACCCTCTCGAGGTCCTCAAGCGCAACCTGGTGCCGGCGCACAAATTCCCGTACCGCGCGGCGGCCGGCTCGCTCTACGATTCCGGCGACTATCTGCGCGCGGTCGAGACCGCGGTCGGCGACGGCCGGCTCGACGAACTCAAGCGCCGGCGCGACGCCGCGCGCGCCGCCGGCCGCCACTACGGCATCGGCTTTGCCGCGGTGGTCGAACCCGCGATGTCCAACATGGGTTATCTCTCGACGCTGTTGACGCCGGAGGTGCGCGACAAGGCTGGCCCGAAGAATGGCGCGGTGTCGATGGTCACCGTCAACATCGATCCGCTCGGCGCCGTCTCGGTGACGGCCGACGTCACCGTGCAGGGGCAGGGGCACGAGACCGTGCTGTCGCAGATCGTTGCCGATCAGCTTGGCCTGCGGCCTGGCGACGTCGACGTGACGCTGGAGATGGACACCGCCAAGGACCAGTGGTCGATCGCGGCCGGCACCTATTCGTGCCGCTTCACGCCCGGCACCGCGGTGGCGGCGCAGATGGCGGCGGCGCGGATGGCCGACAAGCTCAAGGAGATCGGCGCCAAGCAGCTCAACGTGCTGCCGGACGACGTCGAACTGGCGCAGGGCAAGATCAGGAGCCGCAGCAATCCGGACAACGCCATGCCGTTCGGCCGCGTTGCCGGCACCTCGCACTGGTCGCCCGTGATGCTGCCGGAAGGCATGCAGCCGGCGCTGAGCGAGACCGCGGTGTGGACGCCGCCCGAACTGGAGCCGCCGTCGAGCGACGACCGCATCAACACCTCGCTGACGTACGGCTTCGTGTTCGACATGTGCGGCATCGAGATCGATCCGATCACCTACCAGGTGCGGGTCGACCGCTACGTCTCGATGCATGATGCCGGCACGTTGCTCAACCCGATGATCGCCGAGGGCCAGATCCGCGGTGCGTTCGCGCAGGGCATCGCGGCGGCGCTCTACGAGGAATTCGTCACCAACGAGGAGGGCGCTTTCCTCACCGGCACGTTCGCCGACTATCTGGTGCCGACGGTGAGCGAGATTCCGCCGGTCGAATTGCTGCATCAGGAGATCGCCGTCGCCGCTGACGCCGCTCGGCGCCAAAGGCCTGGCGGAAGGCAATTGCATGAGCGTGCCGGTCTGCATCGCCAACGCGGTCGCCGATGCGCTCGGCGTCAAGGATGTGCGCGTGCCGGTGACGCCGCGCCGCATCCACGAACTGCTCAGCGGTGGAGCCGCGCGATGATCGGCCGCTCGCATCTCTCTCCGTTCGTCCCCGCGCAAGCGGGGACCCAGTTCTTTTTTGCCGCGCGATTGTCGCGTGTAGCCCTGGATTCCCGCTTGCGCGGGAATGAACGGAATATGCGGCTCGATCCGCAAGTTGTCCCCTCTCCCGCGCAGCGGGAGAGGGTGGCGAGCGCGCAGCGTGAGCCGGGAGAGGGCGGAAATTGCCGCCAGCCAGCCCCTCTCCCGCCCTCACTTCGCTCGGGCACCCTCTCCCCGCTTCGCGGGGCGAGGGGAGGCGCAGCGGCACGACCGCGCCATATGCCAGAGCATAGCGACTGCCCGCGGAGCCGCGCGATGAAGCCGCGGCCGTTCGATTATGTCCGGCCGGAGACGGTGGACGAGGCGGTGGCGGTGCTGGCCGAACACGGCGACGGCGCGCGGGTGCTGGCCGGCGGTCAGTCGCTGATCGCCATGCTCAACCTGCGGCTGGTCGATCCCGGCGTGCTGATCGACATCGCCCGGATGCCGGAACTCGAATCGATCCGCGACCTCGGCGACAAGATCGAGGTCGGCGCGGCGGTGACGCAGAACAAGCTGCTGGCGTGGCCCGGGCTCGCCGAGAAGCTGCCGCTGCTCGCGGTGGCGCTGCCGAATGTCGGCCACTTCCAGACCCGCAACAAAGGCACCGTCTGCGGCTCGATCGCGCACGCCGATCCGAGTTCCGAAATTCCGCTGTCGCTCGCGGTGCTGGAAGGCGAGGTGGTGTTGCGTTCGGCGCGCGGCACCCGCGTGCTCGCCGCCGCCGAATTCCAGATCGACATGCTCTCGACCGCCTGCGAGCCCGACGAACTGATCACCGCGGTGCGCTTCCCGGTGGCGCGCATCGCGCGGCGCGGCGTTCCGCGAAGTGTCGCGCCGCCACGGCGATTTCGCCATCATCGCGGTCGCCGCGATGATGGACGGCCCCGACACGGTGCGGCTCGGCGTCGGCGGCATGGCCGGGACGGCCGCCGGTGCGGCGCATTCCGGCGAACGACGCCAGGGATGCGATCGAGCAACTGGCGGTCGAGCTCGAAGGCTACGAGGACCTGTCCGCCTCGGCGGCGATGCGGCGGGACATCCTGCGGCGCCTCGCACCGGTCGTCATTCCGGAGGCTCAAAAATGCGCCGCGTGAACCGCGACCAGCGCACCCGCATCCGGCTGACGCTCAACGGCCGCGCGGTCTCGGCCGAAGCCGAGCCGCGCATGCTGCTCAGCGATTTCCTGCGCCAGTCGCTCGGCGCCACCGGCACCCATGTGGGCTGCGAGCACGGCGTCTGCGGCTGCTGCACGGTGATGATCGACGGCACCGCGGTGCGTTCGTGCCTGACCTTGGCGATGCAGGCGGAAGGCCGCGAGGTGCGCACCGTCGAGTCGCTCGCCGGCCCCGACGGCAAGCTCAACAAGCTGCAGCAGGCGTTCCAGAACCATCACGCGCTGCAATGCGGCTTCTGCACGCCCGGCATTCTGATGTCGTTCACCGACTACCTCGAGCGCACGCCGAAGCCGACCGAGGCGGAGTTGCGCGAAGTGCTGAGCGGTCACATCTGCCGCTGTACCGGATATGCCGGTATCGTGGCGGCGCTGTGCGAGGCGGCCGGCATCGCGCCTACCGAACACACCAGGAGAGAGCCATGAACGAACAATCCAAGGCCAAAGAGGCCAAGCAGGTCTATCGCGAACTCGTCACCATCAACGGCAAGAACGTCGTGCTGGCGCACAACGAACCGCCGGTGATCAACGCCGGCGTGCTGGAGATGGCCGACATCTTCCGGATGTTCAATATTTTCGACGAGAAGTACTCGCCGACCAACCTCGACAAGGCCGACGGCACGCCGCTGCGGCTCTACACCTCGGACCGCGTCAAGGTCGACGTTTCCAAGCGCCGCAAGTACGACATGGGCTTCTGGCACCGCAACATCGACGCCCACGAGATCATCTTCTGCGTCAAGGGCGCGCTGAAGTGGGAAACCGAGATGGGCATCAAGATCATGCATCCCGGCGACATGCTGTTCATCCCGAAGGGCATCGGCCACCGCTCCATGCTGTGCGAGGACTCGACCGACGACAACGTGCTGATCGAGCTGAAGATCGCCGACGAGCTCACCTATGTGGGCGACGACGCGAAGAAATAGTGCGAGCTGTGTCGAGTGGCAGTGTCCGCCGCGAATGGCGGTCGCGCTCCCTCTCTCCCGCGTAGCGGTGGAGAGGGTCGTGAGGGCGAGCGGGGAGGCGGATTCCAATCGATGCGACCGTAACCCCTCACCCCGACCCCTCTCCCAATGGGAGAGGGAGTCGAGCCGTCGCGTGTGGAGGGCGGCAGGTGAGCTAAGCATCGTGTTCAAGTCAGGATACTGTGGTGCAATCCGATTGATCTTCTCATCTCCAATATCGGCTGGCTGATCACTGTCGATCCCGGCCGCCGCGTCATCCGTGACGCGGCGATCGCGGTCGACGCCGGCCGGATCGTCGCGGTCGGCAAGTCGGCCGAACTCGTCACCCAGTATTCGGCGCGCCGCACCGTCGACGGCCGCAACACCGTGGCGACGCCGGGCTACGTCGACTGCCATCTGCATTCGTCGTTCCAGCTCTCGCGCGGGCTCGCCGACGAGGCCAACGCCCAGTCGTTCCTGTTCGACCGGATGTACCCGTACGAGGCTGCGCTCGACGCCGAGGACGTACGGCTCTCCGCCACGCTCGCCGCCGCCGAACTGCTCAGGCACGGCGTGACCTGCTTCGTCGACCCCGGCAACTACCATCCCGAAGTCATCGGTCGAGGGCGTGATGTCGACCGGCATCCGCTGCCTGGTGTCGCGCTCGTCGTTCGACCTCACCAAGTCGGTGCTCGGCATCCTGCCGGAGCGGATGATCGAGTCCACCGCGCAGGCGCTGGAGCGCGCCGAGGAGGTGCTGGAGAAATATGCCAACACCGGCAATCCCCGGCTCGGCGCCTCGGCTTCGTTCCGCGGCCTCAACAATGCGTCCGACGAACTGATCGTCGGTCTCGATAAGCTCGCGCGGAAGTATCGAACGCTGCTGCAGACCCACGCCTGCTTCTCCTACTCGACGCACGATTCCAGCGTGGCCCGCACCGGCATGGCCGAGATCGAGCGGCTGGAGTCGCTCGGCGTCATCGACGAGCGCATGCTGATCGTGCATTCCGGCTGGCTCGAGCCCGAGGAAGTCGCGCTCCTGGCGCAAACGCAAGCCGTCGCTGGTCTGCGCGCCGTCCTCGAGCCTGCACAACGGCTACGGCAATTTCCTGTTCGGCAAGCTGCCCGAGTTGCTCGCGCTCGGCGTCAACGTGGCGATGGGTTCGGACCATGCGTCGTCCGGCATCGTCGACATGTCGCAGGAGATCCGGCTCGCCTGCTGCTGCTACAAGGAGACGCGCGTCAACCCGCGCGTCATGCCGCCGGAGACCGGCCTCGAAATGGCGACGCTCAACGGCGCCAAGGCGGCCCTGATGGGCGACAAGCTCGGCAGCATCGCGGTCGGCAAGGAGGCCGACATCGTGCTGTTCGACACGCAGCGGCCGGAATGGCAGCCGCTGATCAATCCGGTGGCGAATCTGGTGTACAGCGCCACGGGCGACTCGGTGCGCGACGTGTTCGTCGCCGGCGAGCAGGTGGTGGCGGACGGCAAACTCACCAAGGTCGACGAAAGCAAGCTCTACGACGAGATTCCCGTCGCGGTGGCGCGTTTCAGCCGCCACCTGAAGATCGACCAGATGGTGCAGTTGCGCTGGCCGGTAGTTGATGAAGTGACAAAAGCTCCGTTCATTCCCGCGTAAGCGGGAAGGTGGATTCACATTCGAAGTGCAACACTTCGGAGAAGGTCTCAGCCGGGGTCCTGAAGTCAAGGCACTTTCGCGGCGTATTGTTGTAGGCGCTGACAAGAGCGGCGAAGCGTTTGGGTGGCAGCGTGGCGAGATCGGTTTTGCGTGGAATGAAGCGGCGCATTCGGCCGATGGCGTTCTCGATGCCGCCCTTCTGCCAGGGCGCGTAGGGATCGCAGAAGAAGGTCTGGATGGCGAGGCGGTGGAGTGCGCGATGGCGAGCGAATTCGCTACCATTGTCAAAGGTGACGGTCTTGCGCAGCTCTCGCGCAAGCTCGTGAACAGCCGCACGAGATGCCGAGCGACGCCGCGGGCGGCCTTGCTGGGCGGCCGGTTGGCGAGCAGCAGCCGGGACTGTCGCTCATGATATGAGCACAGTCTTGCCGTATTGGGCAGCTCGTGCTCCCTCTCCCGTCTTGCGATGGCGGCGTCGGGAGGGCGTTAGGTCAGCGAAATACGGCCTTTGATGAAGCTTGCGGGCTTCCGCCTCGCCTGCCCTCGGAACCCCCTCTTGCTCTTGCCGCGCGGCAGGTAGTGACGCCAGCTGTAATCCTTGCGGCGGGCGATCTGGGCGTAGACGAAGCGGTAGATGCTCTCGTAGCTGATCACTCTGTGCGCCGGCTTCGCGGGCGAGCCGACCAGCGATCTGCTCGGGGGACCACCCTCTGGCCAGACGCTCGAGGACAGCGCCGCGCAGGGCGCCGTCGCGTTCGAGGCGAGACCCCGCCCAGCGCCGCGCCCGCGTTTGTTCCTCGAGCGTAACTTGGTTTGTAGCCGACGTGGCTGCCGCTGTTGCGCTCTCAGCTCCCGAGAGATCGACGATGGCGAGCGATCCAGAGCTGCCGCGATTTGCCGGACCGAACAGCCATCGGCGCGAAGTCTGGCAATCGCCAATCGGTCCTCCAATGACAGCTGCTCGTACTTGTGTCCCATCGCAACACCTCTCTAAGAAGGTGTTGCACTTCGTTTGTGAACTCAGGGATCCAGTGTAGAAGGGTGCTGGGTCCCCGCTTTCGCGGGGACGAGCGGAGGGAAAGCAATAAGCCGTCGTGGCCGGCTTGGCCCGGCGATCCAAATCTTCCATTCGACTGGAGAAGACGTGATGCCCGGCCCAAGGCCGGGCATAACAGGGAGAGACCGGGAGACGACCATGGCAGACGTATTCGGTAATCATCAGCTCGGCATTCCGTATCAGCCGGTGGCCGATCTCTTGGCAAAGTACCGCGCGCGCGATCGCGGAGAAGACCGCGATCGTCGATCTCGACGGCGGCTCGCGCATCAGCTTCGGCGCGCTCGATCAGGTCACCACCGACATCGCCGCCGACCTGAAACGCCGCGGCGTCCGCAAGGGCAGCCGGGTGCTGCTGCTGTCCGACGAGAACCTCGAGAAGCTGCTGATCTGGCTCGGCGTCTGGCGCATCGGCGCGGTGATCTGCCCGATCAACATCGAGATCAACCAAAAGCACATGGCCGAAGTCGCGCAGGCGCTCGCGCCGGCCGTGATCCTGCACCACAAGGACATCGACGTTGCCGCCATGGTCGGCGACAACCCGGCGCCGCGCGTCAAGTTCGGCACCTGGTCGGCGGACGGAGCGCGCGATCCGCAGGATGAGTTCTTCGCCAACCTGCCGCGCGGCGATGCCGCCGATCTGCCCGAGCGCAACGCCGCCGACGATACCGCCTGCGTGTTCTGCACCTCGGGCACCACCGCCAAGCCCAAGATCGTGATCTACGACCACGCCGCCTATTGGCTCAACGGCCTCGACACGCTGGAATTTCTTGGCCTCACCGAGGACGACCGCACGCTGGAATACCGCTCGTTCGGCTGGAACTCGGCGCAGGTGCTGAGCCTGCTGCCGTTCCTGCAGAAGGGCCTGACGATGCACATCGCCAAGCGCTTCTCGCACAGCCGGTTCTTCGACTGGATCCGCGACAACGGCATCACCTTCGCGGCCGGCGTGCCGACCGTGCTCAACATGCTGCTGAACAAGCCCGTGGAGGCGAAGCCGACGCCGTCGCTGCGGCTGATGAGTTGCTCGACCGCGCCGTTGACGGCGGCGCAATGGGACCAGTTCGAGGAGATGTACGGCGCCAAGCTGCTGCAGCTCTACGGCATGTCGGAGACCGGCTGGGTGTGCGGCAACCGCTACTACACCCGCAAGATGGGCACCGTCGGGTTGCCGGCGCTGCACCAGGAGCTCGAGATCGTCGACGGCGAGGGCAAGGTGTGCCCGGTCGATGTCGAAGGCGAGATCACGGTCGGCGGCCCGCAGATGGCGATCGGCTACCTCACCGACGACGGCTCGATCGATCCGGTGCGCGGCAAGCGCATCAAGACCGGCGATCTCGGCATCCGCGACGCCGAAGGCTTCATCCGCGTCACCGGCCGCAGCAAGGACATCATCATCCGCGGCGGCGTCAACATCGCGCCGCTGGAGATCGACGACGTGCTGCTGCGCCATCCCGGCGTGCTCGATGCCGCCGCGGTCGGCGTGCCGGACAAGATCTACGGCGAGGAAGTCGTCTGCTACGTCGTCGCCAAGATGCCGTCGCTCACCGCCGCCGACGTGCTGGCGCACTGCGCCAAGTTCCTGCCGCCCGCCAAATTGCCCAAGCAGGTGGTGATCGTCGCCGATCTGCCGAAGAGCGACCGCGGCAAGGTGCTGCGCGACAAGCTGCGCGAAGATTTCATCGCGCGGATGAAGCTGTCAGCGTAGGCGCAATCAGGTTCCTATCCCCGTTCGTTCCCGCGCAAGCGGGAACCCAGGGCTGCGCATTCGTGCTTGTGGCTCTGGGTCCCCTAGTTCACAAACGAAGTGCAACACCTTCTTATAGAGGTGTTGCGATGGGACACAAGTACGAGCAGCTGTCATTGGAGGGCCGATTGGCGATTGCCAGACTTCGCGCCGATGGCTGTTCGGTCCGGCAAATCGCGGCAGCTCTCGATCGCTCGCCATCGTCGATCTCTCGGGAGCTGAGACGCAACAGCGGCAGCCACGTCGGCTACAAACCAAGTTACGCTCAGGAACAAACGCGGGCGCGGCGCTGGGCGGGGTCTCGCCTCGAACGCGACGGCGCCCTGCGCGGCGCTGTCCTCGAGCGTCTCGCCAGAGGGTGGTCCCCCGAGCAGATCGCCGGTCGGCTCGCCCGCGAAGCCGGCCACAGAGTGATCAGCTACGAGAGCATCTACCGCTTCGTCTACGCCCAGATCGCCCGCCGCAAGGATTACAGCTGGCGTCACTACCTGCCGCGCGGCAAGAGCAAGAGGGGGTCCGCGGGAGGCGCGGCGGAAGCTCCGCAAGCTTCATCGAAGGCCGTATTTCGCTGGCCGAACGGCCTCCCGACGCCGCCGATCGCAAGACCCCTGGCCACTGGGAGGCCGACCTGATGCTGTTCTCCAAATACGGCCAAGCGGTGCTCACGATCCATGAGCGCCAGTCCCGGCTGCTGCTCGCCAACCGGCCGCCCAGCAAGGCCGCCCGCGGCGTCGCTCGGCATCTCGTGCGGCTGTCACGAGCTTGCCGCCAGAGCTGCGCAAGACCGTCACCTTTGACAATGGTAGCGAATTCGCTCGCCATCGCGCACTCCACCGCCTCGCCATCCAGACCTTCTTCTGCGATCCCTACGCGCCCTGGCAGAAGGCGGCATCGAGAACGCCATCGGCCGAATGCGCCGCTTCATTCCACGCAAAACCGATCTCGCCACGCTGCCACCCAAACGCTTCACCGCTCTTGTCAGCGCCTACAACAATACGCCGCGAAAGTGCCTTGACTTCAACCCCGCTAACCTCTCCAGTCACTTCGGATCCACCTCCCCGCTTGCGCGGGGACGAACGGAGCGGAGGCGATTACGCCGTCGGGACCCGCGCTAAAATTCTTCCAGGATGCGGCCGTGCCCGAAAACGCGGTCCTCAATGCCGCAGCGGCGCAGGGCATCCCAGTAGGTGACGGTATTGATCGCCAGCACCGGCTTGCCGAGCCAATGCTCGGCCTTGGTGGCAATCGCGGCGGTCGGCAGCGCGGTGCCAACGGTGAGAATGGCCTCGATTTCCGGTCCGTCGAGTTCCTGCAGCGCGTTGCGGATGTCCTCCGCGGGCACCTGCGCAATCGCGCGCGGGGTTGCGCATTTGAGCCCCTTGAGCCGCACCACGTCGAACCCGGCCTCCTGCAGATAGAGGCGCACGATCTCGTCGCCACGCGGCTGATGCGGCGTGAGCACCGCAATGCGGCTGGCGCCGAACGCCTTGAGGGCGGCAACCGAAGCGGTCGAGCCCATCGAGACGCCAGCGCCGGCGCGGGTGGCGAGTTCGCCTTGCAATTTGTCGGCCGCCGCGACGCCGCCCCAGAACGTTTCGAGCGCGACCCCGATTATCAAATGATCAAGCCCGGCCGTCATGATCTGGTCGATCGCTGTGCCGATGCCTTCGCGCATATCGTGCATGTGCTCGAAGAATGCCTGCTCGGAGGTGAGCGGGCGTTCCTTGATCGTCACGCGGCCGGTGTGATTGGTGATGCCGCGCGGGCGCAGCGGCTCGCATTCCGGCTGCACCGTGGTGTTGGTCGACGGAACCACGATCCCGATGCGCTTTCGAAACCCCAATGTATCCGGCACGATGTCCTCATTTGTTCGTCGATGCAGCAGGAGACCTTGCTGCAACCTCTCACACACAACATGCGTCAGACGCAACGGCAGTTGCAACCGGTGCGTTGTTGAACGTGCGCCGATCTGGCATGAGTCTGGAATGCGCTGCCGGCGGACCGGACTCGCCGGCGGGCCGTCGATCTTGAAAGGCCATCGTGATGACGCAGCCCGCGTCCGGACGGCAGCGCCGGTTTCCCGATTGGAGATCGTTCGACGAACGCGCCCGTCGCGGCGCCGCCACGGCGGCGATTGCGCGGGCGGAAGCGCTCGATCCCCGGCTGCATGCATTCGTCGAGATCGCCGCCGCTGCTTGCGAGCCCGCTGCGGGCGTGCTCACCGGCATGCCCTATGCGGCGAAGGATATTTTCGCGGCCAACAACCGGTTGCCGACCTGCGGGCTCGATCATGGCGTCGACCTCGGCTTTGCGGGCGACGCCGAGGTGCTGCGGCGCCTCGACCGGGCGGGCGCGGTTCGCATCGGCTTCTGCACCATGACCGAACTGGCCTACGAGCCGTCGGGCTTCAACAGCCGGCAGGCCCGCGCGCGTAATCCGTGGAATTCCGATTTCATCACCGGCGGATCGTCATCGGGTTCGGCCGTCGCGGTTGCCAGCGGCATCGCAACGATTGCGCTCGGTTCCGATACCGGCGGATCGGTGCGCATCCCGGCACAGGCCTGCGGGGTGACCGCATGGAAGCCGACGGCGGGCCGCGTTCCGGCGGACGGCGCGATGCCGCTCGCGCCGACGCTCGATACCGTCGGGCTGCTGGCGCGGAGCGCTGCCGATCTCGCGGCGCCCGCCGCCGTCATGCTCGACGATGTCGCGGGTGCGCCGCCGGTTCGCCGCGCCGTCGTGCTGACAGATATTTTGGACCAGGCCGACGCGGCGGTTCGCAACGCTTGCAGCGCCGGCATCGGCGCGATCGAAGCGGCTGGCGTCGTCGCTGTCGCGGCGCAACGCAGCGTCCGCCATCGCGGCGGCCGATGCGCACGCGCTGGTCGTGATGCAGGCGGAAGCCGCGCGCGCTCATCGCTCCCGTCTCGACGACTTGTCGGTGGACCCGACGCTGCGCAAGCGGCTGAGGAAGGGACTGACGATCGACGACGCAACGCTTGATGCCAGCCGTGCGGCGCGGCCTTCGCTCCGTAGCGATTTTCTAGAGCGTGTGTTCGGAACGGCCGACGCTGTGCTGCTGCCGGTCATGCCGATCCGCACGCCGCGTTGCGCGGTCTGCGATCCGGCCTCGCCGGGGTTCGACCCGCGCACGCTCTACCGGCTGAGCGAATGGACACGTTTCGTCAACATGCTGGGCTTGCCGGCGGTGGCGATCCCGGTCGGTTTCGATGAGGGCGGCCTGCCGCTGGCGATGCAGATCGTCGGACGCCCGGACGCAGACCGGGCCTTGATCGCGCTGGCCGAAGCGGTGCAAATGCATACCGATTGGCATGGCCGCGTTCCCGCCGGACTGCCGGATATTTGATACGTTGCGCCACGTTACCATCGTCATTCCGGAAGCCGCGCAGCGGTTGTCCGGAATCCAGCCTGAACCGAGAATTGCATGCCTTACCTGACGACCGACGATGACGTGAAGCTCTATTACGAGGAGGCCGGCAGCGGCCTTCCGGTCGTGTTCGTGCACGAGTTCGCCGGCGATCTGCGATCCTTCGAAGGGCAGGTCCGCTATTTCAGCCGCCGCTACCGCTGCATCGCGTTCAATGCGCGCGGCTATCCGCCGTCCGACGTGCCGGACGATGTCGAACGCTATTCGCAGGCTCGCGCGCGCGACGACATCCGCGCCGTGCTCGACGCGCTGAAGATCGACAAAGCCCACATCGTCGGCCTGTCGATGGGCGGGTTTGCGACGCTGCATTTCGGCTTCACCTATCCGGACCGCACCCGGTCGCTGGTGGTCGCCGGCTGCGGCTACGGGGCTTCGCCCGACAAGCGCCAGCAGTTCGTCGAAGAGACCGAGGCCGCCGCCAAGGGCTTCGAGACCCAAGGCATGGCCAAGGCCGCGGAGGCCTATGCGCTCGCACCATCACGGGTGCAGTTCCAGAACAAGGACCCGCGCGGCTGGCGCGAATTCGCCGACCAGTTGGCGGAGCATTCGACGCCCGGGGCGGCGCTCACCATGCGCGGCGTCCAGAAGCGCCGGCCGTCACTGTTCGATCTGGTCGAGCAGATGAAGACCATCACGGCGCCCACGCTGGTGATGGCGGGCGACGAGGACTGGCCGTGCCTCCCGCCCGCGCTGCTGATGAAGCAGACGATCCCGACCTCGGCGCTGGTGGTGCTGCCGAACACCGGCCATACCGTCAACCTGGAGGAGCCGGCGGCGTTCAATCAGCACGTCGCCGATTTTCTGGCGGCGGTCGACAGCGGCGCCTGGCGGCCGCGCGATCCGCGCGCGATGGCGACCTCGATTTTGGGGAAGTAGAGCGGGTCGGTGGCGTGGCATTGACGAGTGATGAACTCGTCCACCCGCGACATACGCCGTTCACCCTCCCGCTGCAAGCGGGAGAGTGCGAGGGGATCGGCTTACTAGCGCAAAATTTGAGCCGCATCTGGAACGCATTGCGTCCCCGCCTTCCCGGGGTCGAACGGGGAGGTTACCGCGCCATGCGGATGCGATACCGGCTCTTCAGCGGACTGATATTATGTCGATGCGGCACTACGTGATCGCGTCGGCGCTCTGCAGCATCGCCAGCAGCGAACTCTTGCGCACGAATTCGTGGTGCAGCTTGGGATCCTCTGACATCCGCCGCAGGTTGTCGAGGTTCTGCCGCCGCTTGTCGGGATCGCGCTCTTCGAGCACGCGCTTATTGGCGATCGATTGCGCCTGCACGTATTCGATCGCCGTCAGGCGCCGCTGCCGGTCGTAGCGGTCGAGCAGGGGGTCGGGCTCCGCGCCTTGCCAGATCTGCGCCAGCTTTTCGGCGAGGTTCAGCCCGTCCTGGAAGCCGCTGTTCATCCCCATGCCGCCGATCGGGTTGTTGATGTGCGCGGCGTCGCCCGCGAGCGCGATGCGGCCGGCCCGGAAGCATCCGGCGACGCGCTGGTGCACGTCGTACATGTTGCGGTGGAGCACCTCGTAGGGGCCGCCGCCCGGCAGGCATTCGGCGAAACGCGCCTGGATCCAGCGGTCGCTCATGACTTCTTCGTCGCTTTCGGCCTCCTTGGCGGGGAAGAGGCAGCGCCAGAGTCCGTTGAAATCCTCGCCCGGCACCTTGATCAGCGACACCCAGCGGTCCGGATGCGCGCAGTAGCTGCGATAGCGGAAGCCCATCGCGGTCTCGAAATCGAACGGCACCGCGACAATGTTGAACCGCTCCGCCCAGGTGAATCCCTCGAACGAAACGCCTGTCGCCTTGCGCACGATGCTGCGTCCGCCGTCGCACCCGACCAGATAGCGCCCGCGATGGACCTCGATGCTGCCGTCCTCCAGGCGGACGTCGGCCTCGACAAAATCCGCCCCCTGACGCACCGCGATCACTTCGGCCGGCCGCACCATGGTGAAGTTGGCAAGCTTCTCGGCCGCCGCCAGCGCCACATAGACGGTGCGGTGCTGCTCGAGTTGGATCACGTAGGGATACTGGGTTTCGCCCGCGAGCAGTCCGTAGTCGAACTCCGCGACGACCTCCCCCGATACCCGGTCGCGCCACTGGAACACCGGTGACTTTATCCCGAGCCGGATGATCTCATCCGTCAATCCGAGCGGCTCGAACAGTTCGAGGGTGGAGGGTTGCAGCGTCGCGGCGCGGTGATCCTCGGCCGGTTTGGCGAGCCGGTCGAACACCGTCACCGGAATGCCGAGCTGCGCCAGCCGCATGCCGGTCACGGTGCCGATCGGGCCGCCGCCTGCAATCAGTACGCGATCAAGGTCTGCCATGAGCGTGTCGGGTGTCCCTCAGTTATGCGAGCAAGTGTCGCCGCGAATACGGAACATCAGGATCGCGCGGCCTGATTGTAGGATGACGATAAACCTTGGCGCGCGAGCGCCGAGATGTTGGCGAGGATTTAACGCTACCATCCCGTCCGGCGAAGCTGCAACTTTGTGCAAGCGCCGCCTGAAACTGGCGCGGAGAAGCGGTTGCATGACCTGGCCGAAAGGCTCATTTTGCCAAGCTGCGGCGAACCAAGCGGCGGCGAACCAGAGCGCGCGAACGGTTGCGATATCGGCTCCGACCCTGAAGGAACTGTCAATGCATCACCTTTGTATCCGGTTGCGTGCGCTGCTGGCACCCGCGAGCCTCTGCATCGTGGCGGCTTTCACCGCTTTTGACCCGTCCACCGCCTTTGCCGCCAAGATCAAGATGGTCTTCCCCGGGCCGGTCACGACGTTTTCGCTGCCCTATCTGGTGGCGCAGAAGAAGGGGTGGATGGAAGGCCTGGAGGTCGAGGACCTTCACGTTACCGGCGACGCCAATGCGATGCGCGCGCTGTTGTCCGGCAATGCCGACATCGGGCTCATCGGGACGCTGAACGTGCTGGCGTCGATCCACGCCGGCGCCAAGATCCGCGCCATTCATTCCTGGCAGCCGATCGGCGATTACAACCTCGTGCTCGCGACCGGCAAGGGCTCGAAGCTCAGCGATCTCGCCGGCAAGACCTTCGCGTCGTCCGGGCCGGGCGGACTGCCCGATCAGCTTCCGCGGCTGATCATGCGCAAGCACGGCATCGATGAGGCGACCGCGCGCTTCGTCCAGGTCGGCGGCCACTCCGCCCGTCTGCAGGCGGTGATCGGCGGCCGCGCCGATGCCACGCTGGTCAATAGCGTGACCGCGCTGAAAGGCGTCAAGGACGGCAAGGTCACGGTGCTGACCAGGCTGTCGGACGAGTTTCCCGGGCTGGGCTACGTCTGGAACGTCGTACGCACCGAGTCCCTCGGCAAGCCGGAGACCGCGGCCGCGCTGCAGATCATGACCAATATCGGCATCCGCGGCTCGCGCTACATCATGGAAAATCCCGACGAGGCGGCTGCCGTGCTGCATGAGCGGCTGCCCGATCTCGATCTGGCGTTCCTCAAGTCGGTGGTGCACGACCTCAATGGTGCGAAGCTGTGGGGTGTGAATGGCGGGCTCGATCCGGCGGTCGAGGAGTTCACCGCCGACCTCAACAAGAAGCTCGGCAACCTGCCGGTTGCCGCACCCGCCAAGGACGTGCTTGAGCCGCGTTTCGTCGACGCCGCCCTCAAGTCGCTCGGCACCTATCAGAAGAAATAGCAATCGCGATGATAGAGGCGACCGCGGCCCCGCCGCCGGCATCCGACGGCATGGTCGTCTACGATGGCGTGAGCAAATTCTTTCCGGTGCGCGTGCGGCCGGGCGGGAAGGGCGCGCCGGAACTGATGGTCGCGCTCGATCGCGTCAACGCCACGGTGCGGCGGGGCGAACTGATCACGCTGCTCGGCCCGAGCGGCTGCGGCAAGACCACGTTGCTGCGGCTCACCGCCGGGCTGCTGAGCGCCGACGAGGGCCGTATCACCATCGAGGGCCTGCCGGTGACCGCGCCGCGCAAGGACGCCTGCATGGTGTTCCAGAATTTCGGCCTGCTGCCGTGGCGCACCGTGATGGCCAACGTCGAGTTCCCGCTGGAGATCGACGGCGTCGCCGCGGCCGCGCGGCGCGAGGCGGCACGGCACTTCATCGACCTCGTCGGTCTCGGTCCGTTCGCCGACCACTTTCCGCACGAATTGTCCGGCGGCATGCAGCAGCGGGTCGGTATTGCGCGGGCGTTGATGCGAAAGCCGATCCTGATCTTCATGGACGAACCGTTCGGCGCGCTCGATGCGCAGACCCGCGAGCAGTTGCAGGAAGACTTCCTCAAAATATGGGCGCAGACCCGCGCGACGGTGGTGTTCGTCACCCACTCGATCGACGAAGCCCTGTATCTCTCCGACCGGATTTTCGTGTTCAGTACCGCGCCCGGGCGTATTCGCACCATCGTGCCGTCGCCGGTTGCCGCCGAACGCCTCGACGGCGATGTGCGGGCCCATCCCGAGTTCGGCAAATACCGCGCCGAATTGCGCGAGATGCTGCGGGGCGATGAGCCGCCGGGTTGATCGTTAACGTCTGCCGCCGCTTTCAGGGTGGCCACGAAATTAAGGGCGGAATGTAAATCCGGGCAAAAATCTGCTGGTGCCCGAATGCCTACGTTACCCTTCGCGTCCGGGGTTACGGATGCCCAGGATGTCCGCTCGAGGGCCGCGTCCAGGCTGGACACACCCCACCATGGGCCACAGGAATGACGCCGACGTCCATTCCACCCAAACTGCTGGCAGGCCGCACGGAAGTGTTAATTGACCGCGGGGCCTCAAAAAGGGACCATTTATCCGCTTCGAGTGTTTGGTTCGGCGGGATTCCTCCTTGCTAGCGGGGACATGGCAATGACAAGGCGTTTCACGATGGCACCATCCGCCAATGCGATCCGGCGATGGGGGCCTCCCGCAATGGTGACGCTCCTGGCCACGGCGGCCCTGATCGCCGCGCCGCCCTCCGACGCCGCTACCCGTCAGGCGCGTCCCGAGCATACCACCGAGGCAATCGCTCCGCGCGACGCGGGCGAGCCGATCATGGCGATCGTATCGATCAAGAGCCAGAAGGTAACTTTTTACGACGCCGATGGCTGGATCTTCCGCGCGCCGGTATCGAGCGGAACGAAGGGGCGCGAGACGCCAGCCGGCGTCTTCAGCGTCATCGAGAAGGACAAGGACCATCACTCGAGCCTCTACGACGATGCCTGGATGCCGCATATGTTGCGCATCACCTGGAACGGCATCGCGCTGCACGGCGGGCCGCTGCCCGGATACGCGGCCTCGCACGGCTGCGTGCGGATGCCGTTTGGCTTTGCGGGGAAGTTGTTCGACAGAGTCCACCTCGGCACACGCGTGATCATTTCGCCGAATGACGCGGAGCCGGTCGAGTTTTCCCATCCGGCACTGTTCGCGCCGAAATCCGAGGCTATCGCGGCCGCGCCGGCGCGCGCCGAAGCGCTCGCCCGCGAAGCGGATGAGGCCTCCAAGCTGGCTCAACAGACGAAGACCGCCGCCGCCGTTGCGGCGAAGGAGGCGGCGCCGGTTGCGTCGGCGCTGCGAAAGCTTGAGCTGGCCAAGACTCGCGCCGATGGTGCGCTCGCGCAGGCAGAGAAGGCGCTCGCCGCTGCCAAGACCGACAAGGCCAGGTCGCAAGCCGAGGATCGCAAGCAGAAGGCCGCTGCGAAAGCCGAGGAACTGCAGACGCAGCTTGATGCTGCCAAGGCCAATGCGAAGTCCAAGCTCGATGCGGCCGCCGCGGCCAAGGATGCCGCCAAGGCGGCCGAGACAAAGAAGGCCGATACCGCCAAGGCGGCAAGCGAGGCGAAGCTCGCGCTCGAGCCGGTCGCGGTCTTCATCAGCCGCGCGACGCAGAAGCTTTACGTCCGGCGCAACACCCATAAGCGGGCGCCGGACGGGGGTGGCGAGGTGTACGATACGACCATCGAGGTGCCGGTCACGATCCGCAATCCTGAAAAGCGGATTGGCACGCACGTGTTCACGGCCATGGCGCGCACCGACGCGGGCCTGCGCTGGACCGCGGTCACGATCGACGGCGGGGACGACGACAAGGCCGCGCTTGACCGCATTACCATCCCGCAGGATGTGCTTGACCGCATCGGGCAAACCGCAGCGCCGCGATCCTCGATCATCATTTCGGATGAGCCACTGCACAGCGAAACCAACTATCGCACGGAGTTCGTCGTGGCGCTGAACGACCAGCCGCAGGGCGGCCTCATTACGCGTAAGGGCTCGAGCAATCCGCGTCGCGAGGCCGAGAGCTTCTTCGGCTGGCGCGGCTGGGGCTTCCAATCCAACAATCCACCCCGGCGCGCCCGCCAGTCCGATCCGCGGCAGAACAGCCAGAACTATTATCGGCCCGGGCGCTGGTGAGCGCTCGTCGCGTCGCGAGCGTGTGCCGCTTGCTGCGGCGCGGTGCGCTTTCGGCGCTACACCCGCATCGCCCGTAGTCCGCGCCACGGAGCTTGCCGCAATGGTGCCATCCGACCTGCCGCCGCGCCGATCCGTCCCGGCGCCGGTCATCACCGCTGGCGATCGCGTGCGCGATTTGCTGCGCAGCCCCAACGCCATCCGTACGGTCTCGGTCGTGATCTTCTTCGCGATCTGGGAATATTACGGCCGCCAGATGGACCCGATCTTCATGGCGCCGCCGAGCGCGATCTTTATGGCCGCCATCGAACTTGCCCGCAGCGGCGCGCTCGGCAAGGCCATGGTGCAGACGCTTTGGCCGTTCGCCGTCGGCATGACGCTGACCGTCGTGGTCGGCACGCTGCTCGGCGTCGTCATGGCGCAATGGCGCACACTGGAATACATCCTCGACCCGTTCATCAACGCGCTCTACGCCATCCCGCGCATCGCGCTCGTGCCGCTCATCATCCTGTGGGCGGGCCTGGAATTTACCGGCAAGGTCACCATCCTGGTGTCGGTCGCGATCTTCCCGATCACCGTGAACACCTTTGCGGGTATTCGCGACGTGCGCGGCTCGATGCTGGAGATCGGCCGCGCTTACGGGGCGACCGACTGGCAGATATTCTCCAAGATCATCATGCCGGCGGCGGTGCCGTTCATCATGGCGGGCATCCGGCTCGCGGTCGGGCTCGCGATCATCGGCATCGTCGTCGCCGAGTTCTTCACCGCGATCAGCGGGCTCGGCGGCATGATCGTCGAATATGCCAATGTATTCGCCACCGCCAAGCTGTTCGTTCCGATCATCGTCATCGCCATCGTCGGCGTGGTACTGACCGAGTTCGTGATGTGGCTGGAGCGGCGCATGTCGCGCTGGCGGCAGCTTGAGCGCGAGCGGTTCTGAGCGGGCGGGCCCTCCTGGCTCGCATCTCACGTCAACAGCGCTATTTCAAATTCCTCATGTCCGGGCTCCCCGGGCATCGCACTAAAATGACGGTTCAATCGAAAGCAATGGATTGCCGGGTCAAGCCCGCCAGTTGCGGCGGAGCTTGATTCTAATCGCCGCTGGATCAGCACGATCGCGTCAGGTCAGTTGCCCGGCAAACAGGTTCCTCGAATTTCGTCCAGCGGTCCGTTGATCGACGCCGCGATGTCGCGCACCTGTCCGATGCCCCTGTCGATCAGGACCACGCGCGTGGAAATGGTGTCGCGGGTGCCTTCGACCGGCTTGGCGCGCACCGCGATGATCCCTTGCGAGTTGTTTTCGAGAAGTTGCAATACTTCGCCGCTATTCTTAGAATCAATGTCCCGCCCGGACAGTCTGTTTCTCCAGTCGTTCACGATCAGATTGCCGTTGATGATCTTGTAGACGACGATCTGCGGCTTCGACGTCGTCGGATCGGCGACAGAGCAGAACCAGGACATGTCGTCGGCCCTAGCGAGCGCGCACATCCCCAGCAGAGCGATGATGATGATGCATGGAGTCAGGATGGGTCTCGTTGACATCGGCCGTCTCCGCTGAGCCCCGCCATGACCTTATCGCGAACGGAGGAGGGCCGCCATCGGCGGCGAGGCGCTTGACAGAATTCCTATAGGAATATAAGGAAATGACGCCCTGTCCCAACGAAGGGCGCGCGCTCGAGGGCGCTCGAACGCGGGGACAGCCGCAGCGGTGGTGGCGGAGATGCGCCATCACCTCTGCGGGACCAAGCCGGGGACACCCGGCGCGGTTGGTGCGGTGGCCATGGCGGGTGGCACGTACCATTCGCGATGGCGGCCCAAGCCGTGTGGTCCCGATGCGCCAGCCGCGCATCACGGGATATGGCGGCCGGAGCGTTTGCTGCGTCATACGGCGAGCGCACCGGTCAACTCCCAAAGCGGTGGGTAGGGTTTCGTTCGGAGCGCATCAGCGCGAGAAGCCCTGAAAGGTCAGCCCAGCGGGGGTCATGCGGAGCAAGCCTCAAACACCGCGCGCGGGACGCCGGAGGTACCGGCGGACTTGCGGCGCTACCGGCCAAAAGCCGGCAGCACCGGGCCGAAAGGCCCAATCGCCCGGCACGCGACCGGGCTGCCTTGGTGCCGCGAGGCACTGAGGCCCGTGGGTCCGGGCAGACAAGCCTGCGCAGTCTGCGCAAGCTTGATTGCGACCGACCCCGGCGTTCCGCGCGCCCTCTTTCTTCGGAGAGCACCGGAATTTCACTTCGGACTACGGGCGAACCCGGCGCCTCTCAAACAATACGGGCGGCGGAGCGTTGGCTTGCGGCCAAGGATGCAGTGGAGGCGTGCATTTGCTCTCCGTTCGTCCCCGCGCAAGCGGGGACCCAGCGCAAAAAGAGAGGTCTGGATGCCCGGCTTTCGCGAGGCACGAACGGAAGGGCCGATGCCCGTCTCGCGGAGCTTGTCATGCAGGCCGCGCTTTGCGCGGCCCCGTTGGCTCGGCCGGAATGACAGCGCAGCGCGGTCGCGATTACGCGCGGAGTTTGGTGTTGGCTTTTCTGCAGCAGCGCGAACAGCCGCGCCGGCGTCACCGGATACTCGCTGATGCGCACGCCGAACGGTTCGAGCGCGTTCTCGACCGCCGAGATGATCGCGCCGGCCGCCGGCACGCAACCCGATTCGCCGACGCCCTTGACGCCGAGCGGATTGAGCGGCGAGGGGAACTCGGTGAACCTCACCTCGATGTTCGGCACTTCGGTCGCGCTCGGCAGCAGGTAATCGGCGAACGTGGTGGTGATCGGTTGCGCTTCGTTGTCGTAGCCCATCCATTCGAAGAGCGCGTTGCCGATGCCATGCGCGGTGCCGCCGACCAGTTGTCCGTGCACGATCTGCGGATTGATGATCCGGCCGCTGTCGTTGACCACGATGTAGCGCAGGATGCGCACGCCGCAGGTCTCGATGTCGACCTCGACCTCGACCGCGTGGCTGCCGCCGCCATAGGTGAGCGCATTCGGCAGAAAGCTCTGCATGCTCTCAAGGCCCGGGATCGAATTTGCCCGGCATCGCATAGCCCGGCACGCCGGACACCGCTTCGGCGATCTCGCGCAGCGCCATCCCGCTGCCGGGCGCGCCCGCGATCTCGACCCGCCCGTCGCGGATCTCAAGATCCTCCGGATTGGCTTCCAAGAGATGCGCCGCCACCTGCAATGCCTTGTCACGCACCGCCACTGCCGCAAGATGCACCGCCGAACCCGCCGTCACGGTCTGCCGGCTGGCAAAGCCGCCCTGGCCGTAGGGAATGACGGCGGTATCGCCGGCGATGACGCTGACGCTGCCGGGCGCGACGTCGAACTCCTCGGCGCAGATCTGCGCCAGCGCGGTGCGGATGCCTTGGCCCATCGGCATGGCGCCGGTGTAGACCGAAATGCGGCCGGACCGGCCGATCCGCACGATGCCGGATTCGAACGGGCCGCGGCCGGTGCCCTTGACGCCGTTGCCGATGCCGATGCCCAGATAGCGGCCTTCGGCGCGCGCGTGGCGCTGGCGTTCCGGGAAGCCGGCGTAATCGATCATGTCGAGCGCGATGTCCTGGCCGCCGCGGAAATCGCCGCTGTCGAGCGCGATCGGCGAGCCGGAGCGCGTTTTCAGCGGCGACGTGTACGGCATCATCTCCGGCGGCACGAGGTTCCGCCACCGGACGGCCGCGCGATCGAGCTTAAGCTGCTGCGCGATGGCGTCGAGCAGCCGCTCCATCGCGAAGGCGCCTTCCGGATAGCCGGCGCCGCGCACCGGCATGGTGGCGACCTTGTTGGTCTCCACCACCCGCACGGTCATTTCGTAGGCCGGCAGCAGGTAGGGCCCGGGGAGCGCGGTCGATGCGTTGTACGGCAGGTTGATGCCCTGCGGCGTGTAGGCGCCCTCGTCGTGGATCAGCGTGCCGCGCGCGCCGAGCAGTCGGCCCTCGTCATCGCAGGCGAACTCGATGTCCCAGTACTGGTCGCGCTCCTGCACGGCGGCGAGGAAGTGCTCGCGGCGGTCCTCGATCCACTGGACTGGACGCTTGAGCAGCAAAGCGGCCGTGCAGAGCACGACCTCCTCGGGATACATGACGAACTTCGCACCGAAGCCGCCGCCGACGTCCGGTGCGATCACGCGCATCTGGTTTTCGTCACGGTCGAGCATCCGCATCAGGAAGGCGCGCACCTCGTGGGCCAACTGGGTCGAGGACCACAGCGTCAGGCGGTCCTCATTGAGGTCGTGATGCGCGAGGGCGCCGCGGCCCTCGATCGAATGCGCGCCGCCGCGATGCTGCTTGAGGCTGACTTTGCCGCGATGCGCCGCGCGTGCGAACGCACCAGCGACGTCGCCGTAGGACTGGCGGAACTCGATCAGCAGGTTGCTGCTGCGGTTGCGGTGGGCAAGCGGAGCGGATGGCTCGAGGCCCTGCCGGCAATCCGACACGGCGGGCAGCGGTTCGTAATCCACATGCACCAATGCGGCCGCATCCTCGGCGACGTAGCGGGTATCGGCGATGACGACCGCCACCGCCTCACCGACGAAGCTGACCTCATCGCTGGCGAGAACAAACGGCGTCACGTCGGGCGGAAGCTCCGCGGTGCGAAACTGCAGCGGCAGGCGCACTTGTGTGAGCAGCGGCGCCAGATCGGCCAGCGTAAACACCGCGTGCACGCCGGGAAAGCGGCGCGCCTCGGCGGTATCGATGCCACGGATGGCGGCATGGGCGTGCGGACTGCGCACGAATGCTGCCTCCAGCGTGCCGGGAAAACGCAGATCGGCGACGAACCGGGCCGTGCCCGTCAGCAGCGTCTGATCCTCGATCCGCTTGACCGGGGCGCCGATGAACTTCAAATCCTTCACGCTTCGCCCCCGTGGCCTTGGCTCATGTCAGGACACCGCAGGCTCGGCCTGCACGCGGCGCCTCCGCCCGATCTTCGCGCCGAGGGCTTGCTCGCATCGATGCAACGAACGTCAGGACTGCACCCATTGCTCGAAGCGCCGCTGGGTGCGGGCGATGTTATCCGCCCACCACTTGTAATTGATGGTATGCGCGATCTTCTCGTTGTCCGGATAAGACGGCATCAGCTTCGCCAGATTGGCATCGAGGAGACTGAATCGCCTTCGGATTCTGCGGCGCGTAGTACAGCAGGCGCGCAAACACCGCCTGGTATTCGGGCCGGCCAATGATGTCGAGAAACTTCATCCCGCCTTTTGGGTTCGGGCATCCGACGGGCACGATCCAGCCCTCGGAATGGCCGGAGTAAATCGCTTCGTTCCAGACCATCTCGTAGGGCGCCTTGTGATCGAGGATCGACTGTGTCGCGCGTCCGTTGGTCATGTAGATCAGGTCGACCTCGTCCTGCTCCATCAACTGCTGCGATTGCGAGTTGTCGGACCACCAGGTCTTGATGTGCGGCTTGATGCGGTCGAGGCTGCGAAACACGCGATCGACGTCCAGCGGATAGAACGCATCGTCCTTGATGCCGTCGGCCTTGGCGGCGGCCTCCATGGTCCAGAGCGCGTCGCGCCGCAGCGAGCGGCGGCCGGGAAACTTTTCCACGTTCCAGAAATCGGCCCACGAGTTGGGATGGTTCTCACCCGGCCATTTCTTTTTGCTGTAGCATACGTTCATCGACTGACTGGAGCAGCCGATGACGTTCTGGTGGTGAAGTTGCTGCGGATCGAGCACGGATTTGTCCACCACGCTCCAGTCGATCGGGGTGATCATCTTCAAACGGCCGGCGACGTAGACGTCCGTGCCGTTGAGGCCGCAGATGTCGATCTGCTGGGCCCTTGCCTCGTGCATGGCGCGCAGCTTGGCGAAGCTGTAGGGCTCCTGGTATTGCACCGGCATGCCGGTCTTCTTGGTGAACGGTTCGCCGAACGCACCCATGATGGCCTTCTTCCACGCGCCGCCATACGTGAAGTAGGTAACCGGCGGCTCGGCGGCCTTGGCGAAGTCAGGCGCGATCGCCGCCAGCGGCGACAGCAGCGCCGAACCGGCGGCGGCTTTTGTGAGCGCGCGCAGAAAGTCGCGCCGTCCGAGACCGCGCGTTTCGATGAGCACCTCGCGAAGTCGGGCGCAGGCGTCGTCGATCTGGTTTGTCGGGAGAAGATCAGGCATGGGCGTTCTCCGCTTTCACTCCGTCGGGAGCGAGCTACTGACCACAGGCACTCATTTCTCCGCCTTCTTCTTGCGGCCCTTGGCCGAGCGCGGTCCCATCGGTTCGGGCTGGAACGGTCCATCGCGCATGTCGAGATAGGCCTTGAGCCCGCCTTCGCGTTGCGCTTCGAACAGCTTCTCACGGAATTCATTGTGCGACGAGTGCGCGAGCGCGCCCAGTGTGCCTTCCAGCAGCAGCCCGGAATAGACGCCAGCCGCCTGCATGCCCATCATGGTGATGGCCTTGTTGAGCCGTACCGACGGTTCCGGCACCAGCGCGATGCGTTTGGCCATCGCGCGCGTCCGCTCCATGAGTTCGTCGTGCGGCACGACCTCGTTCACCATGCCGATGCGCAGCGCCTCCTGCGCGTCGAAGTGATCGCCGGTGAGGCCCCAGCGATTGGCGGCTTTCCATCCGCACAACGCGCCAAGCAGGAACGTCGTGTTCGAGATGTGGCGCACTTCGGGCTGCGCGAACACCGCCTGATCGGAGGCGATCGTGATGTCGGCGGCGAGCTGGTACCAGAATCCGCCGCCCATCGCCCAGCCGTTGACGGCCGCGATGATCGGTTTGCCGAGCCGCCACATATGCGCCCAAAGCGCCGCGCGCTCGCCGTCCTGGCGCTGCCAGAACTCAATGAAGTCCGACAGCGATTTGCCCTTCGGATCGGAATGCCGCGTGCCGGACGGGCTGGTCTGTCCCTGGTCATAACCGGCGCAGAACGCGCGGCCCGCGCCAGTAAGGATGATGACGCGGACGGCGCGATCGCGGTCGGCCTTGTCGAAGGTGCGATGCAGCTCGTCTTCGAGTTCATGCGTGAGCGCATTCATCCGGTCGGGCCGGTTCAGCGTGATGGTCGCGATGCTCTCGTCGACGGAGTAGAGGAGGTCCTGGGCGCTCATCCGATTCCTTTCTTGTGGTTTTCGGGCTTATTCGGCGGCATTGGCGATCGTGTTTATTTCGGCCGATGGGGCGGGCTCCATCGCGATGTCGACCGCGATCGCACCAGATGGCCCGACGATGATCGGGTTGAGGTCGAGCGCGCGGAAGCGCCCACGGTTGGCGATCGCAAAATTACCGAGATTGACCAGCAGCGTTGCGAGGGCATCGATGTCCGCCGGCTCGCGCCCGCGCGCGCCGGCGAGAATGCGAGCGCCTTTGATGCCCCGGATCATCCGCGTTGCGTCGTCGTGCGACAGCGGCGCCATTTCGGTCGCCGTGTCCTGCAGAATTTCGATGAACACGCCGCCCAGGCCGAAACAGATCGCCGGTCCAAACACCGGATCGTCGATGATCCCGGCATAGACTTCGGCCGCGCCTTTGATCATCGGCTGGACCAGCGCGCCGAGGTTCAGATCGAATCCGGCTTGGCGGGCGTTCTGCAGGACGGTGCGGTAAGCCTCTGCAACCTCGTGTTCATTGCTGCAATTCAAACGCACGCAATCGAGGTCGGATTTGTGCAGCAACCCCGGCGCTTCGGCTTTGACGGCGACAGCGGTGCCAAAGCGTTGCAGCAGCGCGATGGCATCTTCTTCGCAATGCGCGATACCTGCCTCCGCGACCGGAACGCCGCTTGCGACCAGGGCGGCGCGCACGCTGAGGAAATCATCGCTCCCGAGACGGGCGGCCTCTGGCAGAGCGGCCGTGGGCGCGGCAGCCTTCGCGGCGCGAGCCCGGTAGTCACGCCGCAGTGCAAGGTATCTGAGCGCACCCATCGCGTTCGACGTTCCCAACAGCAGCGGCACTTGAGCGGCGTGCAGGGTCGTGACGATCTCGGCATCGAGCGGTCCGCCGAGCGGGCTGTACTGGTAGGCCACAATCGTGCGGCCGGAGGTCCGCGCTGCATCGGCGAATGTCCTGGCGAAATCCCGCATCCGTTCGTTGCCGGCGGCCTTGGCAAACAAGCTTGCGACCAGAACCGGCCGGCGGGGATCGGCCAGGACCGCATCGATGATCTTCGGCAGCAGTGCCGGATCGTCGTAGATCGCGCCGGTGCCGTCGATTGGATTGGTGACGCTGCCGAAGGCCGGCAGCACCTCGGCCATGCGTTCCTGCGTTGCAGGGTGCAACGGCGACAGTGCGATCCCCGCGGCATCCAGGGCGTCGGCCGCGATCGTGGCGCCACCGCCACTGCCGGATATGACGACGATGTCACGGCCGGTGTTCTCATCGTGCGGCGCGACCGCGAACAGTTCGATCGTCTCGACGAACTCGTCGTAGCGATCGACGTCGATGATGCCGCAGCGGCGCAGAAACGCCGCGGTAATCTCGGCGTTGCCGGCGAGTGCGCCGGTGTGCGATTGAATCATGACTTCGCCGGCGGCCGACCGGCCGGCGCGGAAGAACACCAGCGTTTTTTGTTTCGCATGGGCGGCGCGGGCAATGTGCGCCAGTTTTTGCGGGTTCTTCAACTGCTCGACCACTGCGGCGATGACGGTGATGTCGGGATCGTCGACGAAATACGCGATATAGTCCTCGATCGTCGTGCCGATCTGATTGCCGCAGGAAACGAAGTGGCTGAAGCCGAGCGCGCGATCCGTCATCAGCGGCGCGAACGCGCTGGCGCCAAGCCCGCCGCTCTGAGAGACGATTGCCACCGGGCCGGGCCGGAGCGGCCGCGGAACTGGACCGCTGTAGGCGGCCGCGCCGGACCTGAGGTTGATCAGGCCAAAGCAGTTCGGTCCGCAGATCCGCATGCCTCGCTCGGTGAGCGTCAGAAGCCGCGCCGCACGCGCCTCACCGTGTCCGCCTTCGCCGAAGCCTGCCGCCAGCACGATCGCCGCGCGGATGCCATGCGCAAACGCGTCTTCGAGGATGTCGCATGTGGCGTCGGCGGCGACCGCCAGGAGCAGGCAGTCGACCGACGGCGGCAAGTCGCGCACGGACGCAACGCAGGTGTAACCCAGAACATCCTGGTAGCGCGGATTGACCGCGAAGATCCCGCCGGTGAAGCCGCAGTCCCGCAGATTGGCGATGACGTTGCGGCCGCGCCCAGGCCGCTGCGAAGCGCCCACGACGGCAATCGCCTTCGGGTCGAGCAGCGCGTGCATGGCGTCCATGGGCTGCAGTCCGCCGCTCAAGGCTGCAGCCATGGCGCATTAACGCCGGGAGACTTCATACCATCGCTCATCGTGCTTCTCCCGCCGTCCGGCGTCTGGTCAATGCCTGCGTCGCCGCCACGCTTGCAAATGTCAATATGGCAAGGCCGATCAGAATTGCGGAGGCTGCGGCGATCGTCGGATCGGACGTGGCCTGGACGCCCGACCAGATCTTCACCGCGACCGGCTTGCCGACGCCGCCGAGGATGAAGCTTGCAACCAGCAATTCGTGCGAGGAATGCACGAACGCAAAGATGGCGCCGATCACGATGCCGGGGGAGACGATCGGCAGCGTGATGCGCAGCACCGCCCACAACGGATGCGCACCATGGATGATGGCCGCGCGTTCGAGATTGACGTCGGCGCTGCGCAGGCTCGCACCGGTGTTGATGACGACGAACGGCATGCCGCTGACGGCATGCGCGCAGGCCAGCCCGGTCACCGTGTTGACGAGGCCGAGCGGGACGAAGAACAGGTAGGTCGAGAGCGCCGTCACGATCGGTGGCGTGACCAGGGCGCACAGGATCAAGGCGCTCACCAGGGCTTTCGCCGGGATGGCGTGACGGACCAGCGCGAAGGCCGCCGGAACGCCGAGCAATGTCGCAATCAGTGCCGACAGGCTGCCGACCTTGAGCGTCACCCATAGCGCGCTGATCCATTCCGGGTCGCTGGCGATGCTTTCGTACCAGCGCAGCGACAGCCCCGGTGGCGGAAAGACCAGGAAGTTCCCCGCGCTGAACGAGATCGCAACCACCACGACGACGGGAAAGACCAGATAAACCAGGATTGCCACAATCGCCGTGCTCAGCCCGATCGTACCCTTGCCCGCGCTCATGCGTCGGAGCCTCCCCACAGGCGGTCGAGGCTGAAGTAGCGGTTGTAGATGGTGGCGATGGAGAGCGTGATGAGGAGCAGCACCGCACCGGCAGCGCTGGCCTGCGCCCAATCGAGCAACTGGCTCGCCTCCACCATGATGGTCTGCGCGATCATGGTCTCGCGCGGGCTGCCGAGCAGCGCGGGCGTCACGTAGAAACCGAGTGCGAGGACGAACACCAGCAGGCCTGCGCCGTAGACGCCCGGCAGGCTCAACGGAAAGAATACCTGGCGGAAGGCCTGCCATCCGCTCGCGCCGTGAATTTTGGCCGCCGCGATCAGGGTTCGGTCGATCCGCAGCATCGCGCCGAACAAGGTGATGGTTGTGAGCGGGAGTAGAATCTGGATCATCGCCAAAATGACGCTGAATGGATTGTACAGAAGCTGCAGCGGCCCGCTGACGATGCCGAGGCCGATCAACACCTTGTTGATGAGGCCGTTATCGCCGAGCAGGATCATCCACGAGAAGCTGCGCACGATGATATCGACCCAGTAGGGAATGAGAACGAACACCAGGATCAGCGCGCGGACCTTGGTGCCGCTCATGGTCAGCGCGTAGGCGAGGGGATAGGCGAGGATCAGCGCGCCGACGGTGGCGATGCTGGCGATCTTGACGGTCGTGAACATGACCTTGGTGTAGAGCGGCGAGGTGAAAAGCGCGCTGTAGGTCTCGAGCGAGAATCCTTCGCTTGCGAGGCTTCGCCAGCACATCATCGCCAGCGGAATGAAGAAGAAGAACGCGATCCACGCCAGGCACGGCAGTAGCAGCAGCGCCGGAACGAGGTATGCGCGGCGACGCGGGGCCGAGCGAACCAAAGTGCCGGTACCAAGGTCTGTTGCTGCCGTCACGGCGCCGCCCCGCTGGGCTGGACGCCGGCGGACGCAGCGGCGGGAAGCAGCCTCGCGGCCTGCGTCGGCCACGTCAGAAAGACCTGGCGGCCCGGTTCCATTCCGGCGGCCTCGGCACGCGGCACCTTGACCTTCAGCGTGTCCTGGCCGACGGCGACTTCAAGCCTGAAGGTATCGCCGTGGTAGCTGACCTCCTGCACGGTGCCCGCGAGCATGTCCTGGCCGGGCACCTGTGCGTTCGAACTATGCACGGCCATATCTTCCGGCCGGATCAGAATGACAACCCGGTCGCCGATTGAGGCCGCGATTTCGCTGCACTGCGCGCGCAGCGTCTCGCCGCTCGCAATCTCTACAGATGTGTCGGCGGCCGACGTGCCGACGACTTTGGCGGCCAGCAGGTTCGAATCGCCGAGAAAATCAGCCACGAATACGTTCGCGGGCGCCTCGTAGAGTACCCGCGGCGTGCCGATCTGGGCGATACGGGCCTCGTGCATCACCACGACCAGGTCGGACATCGTCAAGGCTTCGTTCTGGTCGTGCGTCACGTAGATGACCGTCGTGCCGACGCTGCGATGGATGCGCTTGATCTCGGCCTGCATCTGCTCGCGCAGCTTCTTGTCGAGCGCGCCGAGTGGCTCATCCATCAGGAGGAGGCGCGGCCACGACACCAGCGCGCGCGCTATCGCCACCCGCTGCTGCTGCCCGCCGGAGAGCTGTCGGGGATAGCGGTCGCCGAGGTGGGCGAGCTGAACCAGATCGAGCATCTCGTGGATTCGCCGGCGCGCGTCCTCGCGCGACAGCCGGGTGCGCATCCGCAACGGGAAGCCGACGTTTTCGGCGACCGACAGGTGCGGAAACAGCGAATAGGATTGGAAGACCATGCCGATGTTACGCCGGTGCGGTGGAACGTCGGCAACCGAGCGCTGGTCGAGCAGAATGTCACCGGAGTCGGGCGTCAAGAAGCCTGCGATCAGGTTGAGCGTCGTCGTCTTGCCCGATCCGCTCGGCCCCAGGAGCGAGACGAAGGCGCCGGCCGGCACATCGAGCGAAATGCCATTGATGGCCTTGGTCGCACCGTAGGTTTTCGTCAGTTGCTTGAGCTGCAACTCTGCGCCACTCGCCGTGACCGTGCTTCCAGCCCGAACAATCGTCGTGATATTCTCTGGATGACCGCCGGAATGCACGCTACGGAATCCTCGGCGCAAGCCGATGCTTCAAGAGGAGTGCAATGATCCACCGTTAACCTGGAAAATACCAGTCATCCCGCCGCAAGGCGGCGCGACCTCGGCGCATGACCGCGCGGAGCGGCAAAGGACGCCAAGCGGGCTGGAAGTCAACATGAAATCAATAAGTTGATGCGAGAGAAAAGGGAGGAAGAAATGCCGGCAAGGCGAAACGAGGTTGGTTACAACCGGATGCTCGTCTGCTTCCATCCGCCTGATGCCTGAACGGTTCGTGTCGTTTGCGCTGGGAACTTTCGCGGCGCGAATTTCTTCGACGATAATGCGGCGGCTATCAAAACATCTCAGGTGTTGAATTCGTCATGCAAATTTTCGAATGCCAGAATTGCGGCCAGGCGCTCTATTTTGAGAACACGACCTGTCAGAGTTGCGGGTTTCCGCTGGGCTATATGCCGGACAAGGCCACCATCACTGCACTGAAGCAAAAGGACGGCGCTTGGGAGGCCATGGCAGAGCCCGAGGGGAGCTACCGCCATTGCGGCAACGCCATCTACGAGGTTTGCAACTGGCTGGTGCCGGCCGAACAGCCCGGGCAGTTTTGCGTTGCGTGCCGGCACAACCGGATGATTCCCGATCTGTCGGTGCCGCTGAATATCGAGCATTGGCGCAAGATCGAGGTCGCCAAGCACCGCCTGTTCTACACGCTGCTCAAGTTCCGGCTGCCGCTTGCGACCAAGGAGGAGGAACCAGATGCACTGGCGTTCGATTTCATTGCCGATCAGAACGGCCCGCAAGGCCACATCCCGGTTCTGACCGGTCACGAAGACGGCCTCATCACCATCAATCTGGCGGAGGCCGATGATCCCGAGCGCGAACGCCGGCGCAGTCAGATGGGCGAGCCCTACCGAACGTTGCTGGGTCATTTTCGGCACGAGATCGCGCACTACTACTGGGATCGCCTGGTAGCGCAGTCGGCGAGCATCGAGGAGTTCCGCGAGACGTTCGGTGACGAACAGCAGGACTACGGGGCTGCTTTGCAGCGCCACTATGCCAACGGGCCGCCGGGCAATTGGCCGGAGCACTTCGTATCAGCGTACGCCAGTTCACACCCGTGGGAAGATTTCGCCGAGACCTGGGCGCATTATTTCCACATGATCGATACGGTCGAGACCGCGGGCGCATTTGGCATCACCGTTCGACCCAAGGTCGGAAAGGGCGGCGACATGGCCGCCAAGCTCGACTTCGATCCGCACGGCGCCGACATGACCCGCATCATCGACGCGTGGCTGCCGCTCACCTACGCGATGAACTCGATCAACCGCAGTATGGGCATGCAGGACCTGTATCCATTTGTCGTGTCACCAGCGGTGATCGTCAAGCTCTCCTTCATCCACCGGCTCACGCATGCGGAAGGCGGCATGCCGATACAGGCAAGCGCGCGGGAGACCCTTCGCGCGATTGCTACCGGGTTGCGCCGCAAGATCGGGCTCCCCGAGTGAACCCGGAAAATCTGATCGGGCCTGGCCGGTATTCTGGGATTTTCGGACCGTCGCAGGTCTAGCTTCCGGCGTCCGCGCGATCCGGGTGCGGCCCGGAAATTGCATGATAAACAGGCAGGCATTGGTCCTGCGGCGCGCTGCGACTACGCTGCCGGGCATCGCCAAACGAAGTCAAAGGCTGCTGGGGTTTCGATGGGAATTATTGCGGGTCTCCACCACGTCACGCGCTACCAATACGACCGGCCGGTCGGTCTGGGACCGCAGATGGTGCGGTTGCGTCCGGCGCCGCATTGCCGCACGCGGGTGCTGAGCTACTCGCTCAAGGTCAAGCCCGAGCAGCACTTCGTAAACTGGCAGCAGGATCCGCACGGGAACTGGATTGCCCGCTTCGTCTTCCCCGAACAGACCACCGAGTTTTCGGTCGCGGTCGACTTCCTGGCCGATATGGAAGTCATCAACCCCTTCGACTTTTTCGTTGAGCCTTACGCCGACACCTTTCCGTTCAGTTACGATAACGAGTTGCGCGATGATCTTGCGCCCTACCGCGTGCTGGAGCCGGCGGGTTCGCACCTGACCGCGTTCCTCGCCACCATTCCGCGCGACAGGCGCAACACCGTCGACTTTCTGGTCGACCTCAATCAGCGGCTGCAGACCGAGGTGCGTTACCTGATCCGGATGGAGCCGGGCGTGCAGACGCCAGAGGAGACGCTTGCGAGCAGATCCGGCTCGTGCCGCGACTCCGCTTGGCTGCTGGTCCAGGTTCTGCGCCAGCTCGGATTGGCGTCGCGCTTTGTTTCCGGTTACCTCATCCAGCTCAAGCCGGATCTGCGGCCGGTCGGCGATGGGCCCGCCGGGGCCACGCAGGATTTCACCGACCTGCATGCCTGGACCGAGGTTTATCTGCCCGGCGCCGGGTGGATCGGGCTTGATCCCACGTCGGGGCTGCTGTGCGGGGAGGGGCATCTGCCGGTTGCGGCGACGCCGCACTATCGCACGGCGGCGCCGATTTCCGGCGGCGTCGGGCCGGCGGATGTGAAGTTCGCTTTCGAGATGACCGTCACGCGGGTGGATGAGAAGCCGCGCGTCACGTTTCCGTTCTCCGACCGCGCCTGGGCTGCACTCGACGCGTTGGGTGAGAAGGTCGACGCCGATCTGGTCGCGCAGGATGTTCGTCTCACCATGGGTGGCGAGCCGACCTTCGTGTCTGTCGATGACTACGAAGCCGCGGAATGGAACACCACCGCATTCGGCCCGACCAAGCGTATCCGCGCCGATGAAATGGTCCGTCGGCTGCGCGATCGTTTCGCGCCCGGCGGGCTGCTGCACTATGGCCAGGGCAAATGGTATCCGGGCGAAGAGCTCCCGCGCTGGTCGTTCGCCCTGTTTTGGCGCCGGGACGGCCAGCCGATGTGGCGCAACGCCAACCTGCTCGCCAACGAAACGGTCTCGTATGCGCCGACACCGGAGGATGCGAAGAGATTCACCGAAGGCGTTGCGCGGCGTCTCGGCATCACCACCGATCATGTTCTGCCAGTCTTCGAGGACCCGGCGGAGCATCTGCTCAAGGAAGGTGAGTTGGCGGAGAACCTCGATCCGAGCAATCCCAAGATCGACGATCCGGCTGAGCGCGCGCGCATCTTGAGCGAGATTGAGCCTCATCTCTCCGCGCCGGCGGGCTATGTGCTGCCGGTGCAGCGCTGGACCGCGCACGCTGGCGCCGGCTGGCTGAGCGAGCTATGGCGGGTGCGCCGTGGCCGCATCTTCCTGTTGCCGGGCAATTCTCCGGCCGGCTTCCGTCTGCCGCTCAAATCGCTGCCGTATTTCAAGCCGGCCGATTATCCGCATCTGGTGCCGGCCGATCCGTTCGCGGACCGCGGCGAGCTGCCCGATCCCGATGCTATGGCGGCAGAGCTTGCAGACCGCTCGCGCCCGGTCACCAACTCGTCGCTCGGTTGCCGGTGGCCGAGCGGCGCTCGCCGTGAAACCGCGCCCGGCGAAAAGTGCGCCGATCCCGGTGCGTACCGCTCTCACGGTGGAACCGCGTAACGGCCGGCTGTGCGTGTTCATGCCGCCGGTCGAACGGTTCGAGGACTATCTTGAGCTTCTGGCCGTGGTCGAGGCGACCGCGGCGGAATACGGCAAGCCCATCCAGCTCGATGGCTACACGCCCGAGTACGATCCGCGCATGAACGTCATCAAGGTGACGCCCGATCCCGGCGTTATCGAGGTCAATATTCATCCAGCGACCTCCTGGCGCGAGGCGGTCGATATCACGCGCAGCATCTACGAGGATGCACACCTCACCCGTCTCGGCACCGATAAGTTCATGATCGACGGCCGCCACACCGGGACCGGCGGTGGCAACCATATCGTGCTCGGTGGCGTCAGTGCGCCGGATAGCCCGTTCCTGCGCCGGCCCGATCTGCTCAAGAGCCTGCTGCTTTATTGGCAGCGCCGGCCGTCATTGTCCTATCTGTTCTCCGGATTGTTCATCGGCCCGACCAGCCAGGCGCCGCGGATCGACGAGGCGCGGCACGACATGCTCTATGAGCTGGAGATCGCGCTCGGCGCCGTGCCGCCGCCCGGCAAAGGCGAAACGCCGCGGCCATGGCTGGTCGATCGCCTATTCCGCAACCTGCTGGTCGATGTGACCGGCAATACCCATCGTACCGAAATCTGCATCGACAAATTGTTTTCGCCCGACGGCCCGACCGGCCGGCTTGGTCTGGTCGAATTCCGCTCCTTTGAAATGCCGCCGGATGCGCGCATGAGCCTGGCGCAGCAGCTCCTCCTGCGTGCGCTGGTGGCCTGGTTCTGGCGCGAGCCGCTCGACGGCAATCTGGTGCGCTGGGGAACCGCGTTGCATGACCGCTTCATGCTGGAGCATTTCGTCTGGCAGGACTTTCTGGAGGTCCTGGAGGATCTCAACCGCGAAGGCTATCGCTTCGATCCGGTCTGGTTCGCCGCGCAGCGCGAATTTCGTTTTCCGACGTATGGCGCGATCGACCGCGGCGGCGTTCGGCTTGAATTGCGGCACGCGCTTGAGCCCTGGTACGTGCTCGGCGAGGAGGGTAACGTTGGCGGCACGGTACGATTCGTCGATTCCTCGGTCGAGCGTTTGCAGGTGAAAGTGGAAGGACTGAACGCAAGCCGCCACATCGTCACATGCAATGGCCGCCGGTTGCCGCTGGTTTCGACCGGACGGCCAGGCGAATATGTTGCGGGGGTGCGCTTCAAGGCTTGGAAGATGCCGTCCGCCTTGCATCCGAATATCGACGCCCACGCTCCGCTGACCTTCGACATCATTGACGGCTGGAGCCGGCGGTCGCTGGGTGGCTGCGTCTATCATGTGGCGCATCCGGGCGGCCGCAACTACGAAACTTTCCCGGTCAATTCCTACGAGGCGGAAGCCCGCCGTCGAGCGCGGTTCGAGGACCTGGGACATACGCCGGGGATTTTTACCGATCTTCCACCGGAAGAGCGGTCGCTCGAATACCCGACCACGCTCGACTTGCGGCGGCCGGTTGAACCGCAATAAGCCGACATGGCAGCTTATCTCGACAGCGCGCCTGACCGACCCGGCGATGGCATCGAGCCGCTTCTGGCGGGATACCGGCCGCTTCCCGGCGTCATCGATGAGATGATGGATGCGGACGGCCGGGTGCGGCCGCACTGGCAGCCGTTGCTCTCGATGCTCGGTGCTCTCGGTGCGGAAGAGATTGGTCGCCGATTTGCCGCGGCTGATCGATACCTGCACGATTCGGGAGTGTTCTACCGGGTCTATGAGGATCCGGCCGGCTCGGACCGGCCCTGGCCGCTGAGCCACGTGCCGCTACTCATCGATCCCATCGAATGGAGCGCGCTCAAGGCTGGGCTCGTGCAGCGTGCCGAGGTGCTCGAGGCCGTTCTGGCGGATGTCTATGGCCCCGCGAGACTTGTGCGGGAGGGGCGGCTCCCGGCTGCGCTGATTGCCGGCAATCCGGAATTCCTACGCCCGCTGGTGGGAGTCGCGCCATCTGGAGGCGCGTACCTGCGGACCTATGCGGTCGATATCGGACGCGGCGCGGACGGTCGCTGGTGGGTGCTGGGCGACCGCACGCAGGCGCCATCCGGCTCGGGTTACGCGTTAGAAAACCGGCTGGCGCTCTCGCGCGGCATTCCGGATGTCTACCGCGGCGCCAAGGTCGAACGGTTGGCGCCATATTTCAAGGCGTTGCAGGCCGATCTGTCGTCTTTCAACCGCCGGGACGATTTGCCGGTTTGTCTGCTCACGCCAGGGGCGATGAACGAAACCTATTTCGAGCACGCGTACCTCGCCCGTTATCTCGGGATGCTTCTGGTCGAAGGCGAGGACCTGACGGTTCGCGACGATGGCGTCTTCATCCGGACGGTCTCCGGCTTGCGGCGCGCCGAGGTGTTGCTGCGCAGGCTCGATGCCGATTTCGCCGATCCATTGGAGCTTAATGCCGGCTCGCGTTTGGGCGTGAGCGGTCTGGTGCAGGCGGTTCGTGACGGCAAGGTCGTCATTGCCAATGCGCTGGGTGCGGGTGTGGCCGAAGCGCGTGCCATGCTGGCATTCCTGCCGGCGTTGGCGCCGGCCGTGGTCGGCTCCGACCTGATCATGCCGAACGTTGCAACGTGGTGGCTCGGCCAGTCCGACGTTCGCGACGACCTGATCGACAACCTCGACTCGATGGTGATCGCTTCGGCATTCGGCGACCATCTCCCCGGCGCCATAGAAGACGGGACGCTCGGCTCGAGACTGGACGACGATCAGCGCAAGCGCATCGTGCAGGCGATCACCGACCGTGGCGTGGATTTCGTCCTCCAGGAAGCGGTGACGCTGTCGACCATGCCGATGTGGCAGGACGGCCGGCTTGAGCCGCGTCCGTTCATCCTGCGCCTGTTTCTCGCCAGGACCGGCGCGACCTGGTCGGTCATGCCGGGCGGGTTCGTGCGCATCGCCGACAATGCCGACGCCCGCGCCGTCAGCTTGCAGCGGGGCGGCAAGACGGCGGATGCGTGGGTGCTTTCGGAGGGACCGGTCGGCGAAACCACGCTGCTGCCGACGCCGGAGCGAATTTCGATCCGCCGCGCCGCCGGGGTGCTGCCGAGCCGCGCCGCCGACAATTTGTTCTGGGTCGGGCGCTATGTCGAACGGGCGGAGGCGACGCTGCGCCTCGTGCGTGCTCTGATCAACCGCATGACCGAAGCCGACAACGATGCGGCGCCGCTCATCGAACCAATCGCCTCGCTGCTGGAGGCCTGGAGCGCAAGCGCGAGCGACATCCCGCACGCCAAGGCGAGCCTGGTCGCGCGCGCAGCGTTGCGCGGTGATTTCGACGGCTCGCTACCCAACCTGGTGCGGGCAGCGCACTTTTCCGCCTCCGTCATTCGCGACCGGTTCTCACCGGATGCCTGGCGCGCGCTCAACGATTTGGTTGCCATCGTTGTCGCCCGGCTTCCGCCGGGACCGTCCGAGACCTTGATGTTCGAGCGGGTCGAAGCGGCCTTGCGTATCATGTCGTCGTTTTCCGGCCTGGCGCAGGAAAATATGACGAGGCTTGCCGGCTGGCGGTTCCTCGAACTCGGACGGCGCATCGAACGCGCCGTCATCACATGCCGTTTCGTCAATCAGTTCGCCAGCAGTTTCGGGCCAGACCCGGCGCTCGACGTGTGTCTTGAACTCTGCGACAGCCAGATCACCTATCGGCAACGCTACGTCATGATCGCCGCACGCGCGGCGGTGATCGACCTCGTCGTGCTCGATCCGAATAATCCGCGATCGGTCGCCTACCAATTCGACCGCATCGAAGAGCATCTTGCCGCGCTGCCAAAGCATCAACCCGACGGGCGGCTGTCGCCGGCGCAACAGATCGCGGCGGCGGCGGCGACGACGCTGCGAACCACGGATGCGGCGGATGTCGACGACGCCGTGATCGCCCGAATCGAAGATGCCGCGTTGCGGCTATCCGAAACCATCGCTGCGTCGTATCTGAGCTACAATGAGCGCTCGGGCACCCAGTGGGAGGCGCTGGCGTGATCTACGATTTGCGGCAGACGACGACCTACAGCTATGCGTCGAACGTCGCCTATGCCCATCACGTGCTGCGCCTCACGCCGATTAACCGCACACGCCAGCGGGTGCATGCGGCTTCCCTCGAGGTGGAGCCGGCTCCGGCCGAGCGCCGCGAAGGCCAGGATTTCTTCGGCAATCATCTGACCTGGATCAAGCTCGATCAGCCGCACGATCAACTTGTCATTAAGGTTATTGCGCGCGTCACGGTCGACAGCCTTGTTACAGTCGCACCCGGCGCGACACCCGCCTGGGAGTGTTTGCGCGACACCGCATTCTCGATCAGCGATATCGGCCCGAAATCGCCGGCGCATTATTTGTTTGCGAGTCGCCAGGTGTCGCTTGATCCGGAAATCCGCGACTATGCGCGCGAGAGCTTTCCGCCAGGCCGGCCCGTGCTCGATGGCGCAATCGACCTGATGCAACGCATTAAGGCGGATTTTGTCTACGAGATCGGCGCCACCACAGTGACGACCACGCCGCCGATGTCGTTCGCGCTGCGGCGCGGCGTCTGCCAGGATTTCGCGCATATCATGATTTCCGGTCTGCGTGGTCTTGGCCTGCCGGCAGCTTATGTCAGCGGCTATTTGCGAACGACATTCGGACCGGTGAACGAACGCCTGGTGGGCGCCGACGCCATGCACGCCTGGGTCCTGGTCTGGTGCGGCGCCGAAGCCGGCTGGTACGGACTCGATCCGACCAATTCCCTGTTGGCCGGCGACGACCATATCGTGCTGGCCGTCGGCCGCGATTACGCGGATGTCGCGCCGATCGACGGCGTCGTGGTGGCCTTCGGCGGCCAGCGCCTGGGGGTTGCGGTCAGCGTCACGCCGATCGGAACGGCGGAACTGCCGCGGCCAGTCTAATTTAGCGGCCGAGTTTCTCGCGCCAGTTGCCGGTGGTGCTGCGTTCGACCACGTCCGTCACGTCGATTAGCTCTTCACCGGGAACGTGAATTCGCTTGAATACCATCTCGTCGGCGCCGATCGGCTTGGTGGCGTCGATCCCCATCTTGGCGCCGACCCCGTTGCGGTTGGAGGGGTCGAGCTTTGAGCCTTGGCTCTCGGGCACAATCAGCAGATCGCGATCGGCCTGAAAGCGCGTGGCCATCGCCCATTCGACCTCGGTCGGATTGTGGATATCGACATCCTCGTCGACCACGATGACGTGCTTGAGATCGAATGAGCCGGCGAACGCGCCCATGATGACGTTCTTGGCCTGGCCTTCCTGCGACTTCTTGAGCTTGACGAACAGATGGAAGCGCATGACGCCGCCGGGCGAGAGATGGACGTCGAGGACGTTCGGAAAATTGCGGCGCAGGTGCGTCAGCAGCGTCGCCTCCTTCGGGATCGCGCCGAGCAACTGATGGTCGAGGCCGCCGCCCACGATGGTGTGAAAGATCGCGTCCTTGCGGTGCGTGACTGCCAGGACTTCCATCACCTCACGATTGGCGCGCGGGCCGTAGTATTGCGGAAACTCGCCGAACGGTCCCTCGGGTTCCCGCACGCCGGGCAGGATACGGCCCTCGACCACGATCTCGGCTTCGGCCGGAACGCGGATTTCGCTGGTCTGGCATTTCACCACGGGCAGCGGACGGCCGTGCAGAGCGCCGGCGATCTCCAACTCATCATGATCGAGCGGCACGATCGCCTGTGACGCCAGCAGCGTCAGCGGGTCAACGCCGATGACGATCGCGACATCGAGCGGTTGCCCGGCCTCTTCGGCCATCTGGAAGAACGCATGGGTGTGGCGCGGCAGGATCAAAATGCCGAGACGATCGGGACCGGTCACCTGACAGCGGTGGATGGTGACGTTCTGCTTGCCGGTCTTTGGATTGCGCGCGATAAGCAGGCCCGCGCTGATGTACGGTCCGCCGTCGTGTTCGTTATGCGTCGGCACCGGCAGTTGCTTGAGCAGGTCGACCTGCCGATGTACGACCTCTTGCACCGGTGCGTTGCGGACCTCGTGCCAAGGCAGCGGACGGGATGCTGCCTCCTGGAATCGCGCGAGCAGTTCGTGCGGCTCGACCGCCATTGCCTCGGCCATCCAGGCGCGGTTCGAGGTGAGACCGGAGACAACCGGCATGGCGTGGCCGCTGGGACGTGGGAACAGCGTGGCGCGCAGGCCATCGAGACGCTTGGCGTAGGCCGCAAGCTCAAACCGCAGGTCCACGTTGGGCTTGATCACGGCGAGCCGGTTGCGGGCCGACAGATGGTCGAGCCAGTCGCGCAGCGTGCGGACCGGCTGCGGCGCGTTGTCGCCGTGCGTGCGCGCAGGTTCCGGAGCGGATGCGCTATGGGGTTGCTTTGGCAGGCTCGCAGGGGGCATGGAGATGCTCGGTTTGAAGGAGATGTAGCATCGCGGCGCCAGCGGACCAAATCAGGCTGTGCGCATTATCTTGGGTGGAGCCAACACGCTTTACCGCGGCTCCGAGTTTGCGCGACAATGCCATAACGACAGGGATACTCCAGGTCCACATGCTTGATCTCGGAACCAGCTTTGTGGCGAGTGTGGCGCGCGATCCGGCGGCGCTCGCGATCGTCGACGGCGATTTGCGTCTCACCTACCGCCAGTGGTACGGGCGGATTTCCGCGCTCGTCGCCGCGTTTGACGCTCTCGGCCTCAAGCCGGGTGACCACCTCGTGACCCTCCTGCAAAATCGCTGGCAGGCCGCCACGATTCACTGGGCCTGCCAGTTCGCGGGTATCATCATCACGCCGCTTAACTGGCGTTCGACCGCGGAAGAGGTCGAGTTCTGCGTGGATAATGCGGATACGAAGGCCGTCGTCTACGAGGACGTTGCGGCCGAGGCGGTGCGGTCCTCCCCCAAGGCGCAGGCCTGTCCGCGCATTGTCGTTGGATCGCCGAGTGCCGGCGAGATCGCATTCGACACCATGGTCGAATCGAGCGCCGGTGATGCCGAGCCGCGGGCGGACGCCGAGGCCTGGTCGGTGATGCTCTATACGTCCGGCACCACGGCGCGGCCCAAGGGCGTGCCCCGGCGCCAGCGTGCCGAGCGCGCGGCGGCGATCGCGCATGTGGCGCAGAACCTTTACCGGAACGGCGAGCGCACGCTCGGCGTCATGCCGCTCTACCACACCATGGGGGTGCGGTCGTTGCTGGCGATGTCGCTCGTCGGCGGGACCTTCGTCTGTCTGCCGCGGTTTGACGTCAGCCGCGCGCTTGAGCTGATCGAAAACGAGAAGGTGACAAATCTCTATCTGGTGCCAACGCTCTATCACGATCTTCTTCATCACCCGCGCTTTAAGGAGACCGACGTGAGCACCGTGCGCAAGCTCGGCTTCGCAGGCGCATCGATGACCGATGGATTGCTCAAGGAACTTGCCGCGGCCTTCAGGCCAGATCTGTTCGTCAATCACTACGGCTCCTCCGAGATCTACACCTTCACGATCGATCAGAACGCCCCGGCAAAGCCCGGCTCCGCCGGACGCGCGGGGATCAATCAGATTGTGCGCGTGGTCCGGCTCGGCGCCAGTTCGCCTGGCGATCTGGCCAGCGCCGGCGAGGAGGGCGAGATCATCGCATCGCTCGCGGGCGACGAGTCCTTCGAGGGCTATTGGCGCCGGCCCGACGCCGATGCCAAGTCCTTGCGCGAGGGCTGGTACTTCACCGGTGACACCGGTTATTTCGATGAAGACGGTGATCTGTTCGTGACCGGCCGCGTGGATGACATGATCATTACCGGCGGCGAGAACGTCTCACCGGTCGAAATCGAGAGCTGCCTCTCGCTGCATGCCGGCGTATTCGAGGTTGCGGTGGTCGGCCTACCGGACGAACGCTGGGGCAGGATCGTCGCCGCGTTCGTCAAGCGCCAGTCGGCGGTCACGCACGAGGACCTCGATCAGTATTGCCGGACGTCGGGCCTTGCCGGCTTCAAGCGGCCGCGGCGCTACGTGTTTGTCGAGGCCATTCCAAAATCGCCGGTCGGTAAGCTCTTGCGCCGCAAGCTGGTGGCGGGTGAATACGAGCCGGAGCGAACCACACCGGCTCGCCAGGAGGGGACCGCCGCATGAGTTCAGCCGCATCGTTTGCCGACCCGCGTCTTGCCGCGCTCGACGGGTTTCGCGTCGAGATCGATCCCGGCCGTGAGCGCGCCGACATCATCCTCGACCGGCCGCCGTTCAACATCGTATCGATGCCGCAGCGCGACCAGTTACGATTAGTCTTCGAGGCACTCGACGAGGACGCGCGCGTGCGGGTCATCGTGCTGCGCGCGGTTGGCGAGCACTTTTCCAGCGGCGGCAACATCAAGGGGTTTATGGAGGCTTCGCCCGAGACGGTATCCAAGCTTGCCTGGAACATCGCGGCGCCAGCGCGCTGCGCGAAGCCTGTCATCGCCGCTAATCGTGGCTTCTGTTTCGGCGTCGGCTTCGAGCTTTCGCTCGCCTGCGACTTCCGGATGGTCTCGGAGACCGGCTTCTACGCGCTGCCCGAACAGCGCCTTGGCCAGATTCCCGGTTCTGGCGGCTCGGCGCGGCTGCAGAAAATTGTCGGCATCACCCGCACCAAGGACATCGTCATGCGCTCACGGCGCATTCCGGCGAAGCAGGCCTATGAGTGGGGCATCGCGACGGAATGCGTCCCGGATGGCAGCCTAGAAGCGGCGACAGATGCGCTGGTGGATGAGTTGCGCGCCTTTTCACCACTCGCGCAGCGTACCGCCAAGAAGCTTCTCAATGACACCGAGGATGCTATGCTCTCGACCGCGATCGAGCTCGAAGGGCACTGCTATAGCAGGTTGCGACAATCTGACGACTTCCGCGAGGGGGTCGAAGCGTTCCATGCCAAGCGGCCGGCGACATTCAAGGGCTCGTGACGTTCAAGCGACGGTAGCGAAGGGTAAATCATGACGATGACTGCAAAACGGATCATGCTGGGCGCAGGGATTGCGCTGACTTATCTCCTCGGCAACCAGATGGCCGGTGCGCAGGACTATCCAACGCGGCCGATCACGGTAATCATTCCGTTTGCGGGCGGCAGTGCCAGCGACGTGGTCAGCCGGATTATGCTGAACAAGATGTCCAAATCGATGGGCCAGTCCATCATCGTCGAAAATCGTCCCGGTGCGGGCGGCAACAACGGCACGGCAGCGGGTGCCAAGGCGGCGCCGGATGGCTATACGCTGATCGGCGGCGGATCCGGGCCGGTCGCGGCCAATATGACGCTCTATAAGAACCTCGGCTACGACCCGCAGAAAGACCTCGATATGATCTCGCCGTTTGCGGGATTCACCATCGTGGTGGTCGCCAGCAAGCACCTTCCGGTGAAGTCGCTCAAGGAGCTGATCGCCTATGCCAAGGCCAATCCCGGCAAGCTCAATTACGGCTCGGTCGGCATCGGCAGCTCGCAGCATCTGGCCGGCGAATATTTCGGCCAGGTCACCGGCACGAAACTCACCCACGTGCCCTATCGCAACATCGCCCAGTACGGGCCCGACCTGATTGCCGGCACTGTACCGCTTGGGTTTCAGTGGTATCCGAACATCGCCGGCGCCATCGGCACCGGCGGCGCGGTTCCGCTTGCTGTGGCCGGCGACAAGCGGATCCCGGCGCTGCCCGACACGCCGACCACCGCGGAAGCCGGGTTGCCGGATTACAAGGTGGCCGGTTGGTTTGCGTTGCTGGCACCGGCCGGCACGCCGAAGCCGATCCTGGAGAAGCTCAACAAGGAACTGACCGCGGCGCTCAACGATCCTGCCGTACGCGAGGGATTCGCCAAGGCGGGCGCCGAGACCATCGCGCTCCCGCTTGATAAGGCCAAGCAGTTTCATGCTGACGAGATCAAGAAGTACCACGACATCATCACGAAGGCCGGCATTCCGCAGATTCAATAGCCACGTGCAAGGTTGACCAGGGGACAAGATTGACCGAGGGGGATCGCGTCCTCATCGCCGGCGCGGGCCCGGTTGGGCTCGTCGCCGCCGCAAATCTGGTGCGCAGCGGAATTCCGGTGACGGTGTTCGAAGCCGGGCCGACGCTGAGCGAGGAATCGCGCGCATCGACCTTCCATCCGCCGACGCTCGACATGCTGCACGCACTGGGCGCGGCGGAACCGCTCATCGCGCAGGGCCTCGTCGCGCCGAAATTCCAGTATCGGACCCGGCAGCAGGGGCTGCTCGCCGAGTTCGATTTCGGTCTGCTGGCCGATCTCACCGGCCATCCGTACCGGGTGCAATGCGAGCAGTCCAAGCTGACGCGCATCCTCTACGAGCAACTGAGAGGCCAACCCAACTTCGCGATGGAATTCAACGCGAAGGTCACGGGTGTGGAGCAGCACCCGGAGCGCGTGGACATCACCATCGCACGCAATAATCAGGTCGAGACGCTGACGGGCCGCTGGCTCATCGGCGCCGACGGTGCGAGTAGCGACGTGCGCCGTTCGCTCGGAATCGAATTCGAGGGCTTCACCTGGCCGGAGCGGTTCCTCGTTGTCAGCACGCCGTTCGACTTCCGCACCGTCATTTCGGACCTGGCAGCGGTGAGCTACGTCGCCGATCCGGAGCGCTGGCACTTTCTTCTGCAGATACCTGGACTGTGCCGGGTGATGTTTCCAATCTCATCCGGCGAAAGCGATGAACTCGCACTGAGCCGTGAATTTGCGCAGTCGCTCATGGCAAGCGTGCTGCCGGGCAAGAGCGACTACGAGATTGCCCATGTGACGCTTTACAAGGTGCACCAACGGGTAGCGAAAACGTTTCGAGAGGGGCGGGCGTTTCTGGTCGGCGACGCCGCGCACATCAACAATCCGCTGGGCGGCATGGGCATGAACGGTGGAATCCACGACGCGATTAATCTGACGGAGCGTCTTACCGCGGTCTGGCGTGGCGAGATGCCGGACAGCGAAATCGATCGCTACGACCTGCAGCGCCGGCTGGTCACACTCGAATACATTCAGAGCCAGACGATCCAGAACAAGCGCAATCTCGAATCCGCCGGACCCGAGTTCAAGCAGACGCTGCAGCATATCTCGGCCGATCGCGATCGCACCCGCGAGTACCTGATGCGCGTATCGATGATCGCGAGCCTGCGGCGGGCTGAAGAACTGGGATAGGGCGCTTTCAGCGCGTTGATGCCAATCCGGCGATTGCATCTCGCGTAAGCGCGCGAGAGTTAAGGGGCTTACGCTCGTCAAGGCGACGAAACGTGAATGGGCGCAATCTATGTGCCGCCGCGCCAGCGGCTAGAAGTCTCGTGGACCGGATTCGGTCGCGAAAATTTCGGCAGCGGTTTCAACGATATGGAACGTGTTGCTGCATGCGACGCTGGTTCGCAGACCGCATTCAGCCAAGTCAACTGTACTTGTGGTACAGTCAAATCATGCTCGAAACGTCACCCCGCAAAGGCCTGGACACGCGTGAGCGCATCCTCGACGTCGCGGAAGCCGCCGTGCTCGCCAAGGGCTTTTCATCGACTTCGATCGACGAAATCATCGCAGCAGTCGGGATCACTAAAAGCGGCTTCTTCTATCACTTTAAGGATAAAGGCGCGCTCGCCAAGGGCCTGATGCTGCGCTACCTCGCGCACGACAAGCAGGTGCTGGACGACCTGTTTGCGCGCGCCGACGAACTCAACGAGGACCCGTTGCACGGGTTCTTGGTGGGGCTGAAGCTCTTTGCCGAGATGATGGCGAACCTCCCGGAGGCGCATCCCGGCTGCCTCGCGGCGTCATTCTGCTATCAGGATCAATTATTCAACCATGAGATTCGCCAACTCAACGCGGATGGCATGCTGGCGTGGCGCCACCGCTTCCGCGAGCGCTTCGATGCGATCACGAAGCACTATCCCCCGCGAGGCGATGTCGATCTTGACGCGCTGGCCGACATGGCGTCGACGCTCGTCGAAGGCGGGTTGATCCTCGGCCGGGTGTTGAAAGACGTCACAATCCTGCCGCGGCAGATACTGCTTTATCGCGACTTCGTGCGTTTAATCTTTCTGCCGGCTTAACACACCAGCCTCCTCGCTGACCGGCTTTCAGCCGGCGGTGCTATCGGGCGCCGCGGCGATGATCTCCACTTCGACCAGAAATTCCGGCCGGGCAAATCCGGACACGATCATCAGCGTGGAGGCGGGCGGCGGGTCGCTGATGTACTGGTCGCGCACCGCCATATAACCTTTGAGGTGCTCGCGCCCGACCACGAACGAGCTGATGCGGACAAGGTCGGCGAACGTGAGCCCAGCCTCTTTCAGCACGGCCTCGATATTGCGAAAGCACAGATGGGTCTGATCTTCGACCGTCGGTGGGATGCGGTCGTCCGGCGCGATGCCGAGTTGGCCGGAGCAGACCAGAATGCGGTGGCCGGCCGGAATCTCGACACCGTAGCTGTAGCGGGCGAACGGCGGCCTGATCGTGCGCGGGGTAAAGTATCTCATGGCTGCATTCTATACTTGGTTTGGGTCGCCGGGGTGGGCTTCGTGACGGCATCGACCGTGTTTGTTGATTCGGGGCGCGTTTCATCCAATGGGCATGGCAGAACGTCCGCGGTTTTTGCTGTAACATGCCGCCTGACGCCAGTATCGAGATCGACTGATGGCCGTACCCGAAGGATTGCGTCGTGACCTGGCTGGCATCCAGTTGCTGGATGACCCGGGTTCTTTGCGGATGAAGAGCCGTGATTTCTTCTGGTTCTCACCGTTGCTGAAGGAACAACTCGACGGCATGCGTGCCGAGATCGTCGCGGTGCCGCGGAGCAAGGCGGAACTGGTCCGGGCCGCGGCGGCCTGCGCGTCTTATCGGGTGCCGCTCACGGTGAGGGGCGGGGGCACCGGCAATTACGGCCAGGCCGTACCGCTCGCGGGGGGCGTCGTGCTCGACATGAGCCGGCTCGACCGCACGCTTTGGCAGCGTCCGGGGGCAGGGCGGTTCGAAGGCGGTGCGCGCATGCTTGATATCGACCGTGCCCTTGTGCCCGCCGGTCATGAGTTGCGGTTCTACCCGTCCACCCGCCAGCACGCGACCATCGGCGGCTTTGTCGCCGGCGGCGCCGCCGGGGCCGGCTCGTGTACGTGGGGGCAGATTTCCGATCCGGGCGCCGTGCTGGGTGTTGAGGTGGTCACCGTCGAGCCGGAGCCACGTTTGGTGGAGCTACGCGGCAGGGATGTGCTCAAGGTCATGCACGCCTACGGTGTGAACGGCATCATCGCCGAGGTCGAGGTCCCGCTTGCGCCCAGCCATCCCTGGTGCGAACGGATCGCTGCATTTCCGTCGCTGTCGGCCGCCGCGCGTTTCGCGCACAATTTCACCGAGTGCGACGGCATCGCCAAGAAGCTTGTTACCGTGCACGATCCGCATGTCGTGCCGTATTTGCGGCGGCTGGCCGATTACGCGGCCCCGGGCGAGGCGATGGTCATCGTCATGGTGTCCGAACCACAGGCGGATGCGTTCGAACTGCTGGTCGCCGACCATGACGGGCGGGTATCGTTTCGGCGCTCGGCGGAGGACGCGCAACGCGCGGCGTTTGGCGGCGTGGGCGGGCTGGCACCGCTCTATGAGTTCACCTGGAACCACACCACGCTGCATGCGATCCGCATCGATCCCACGATCACCTATCTGCAGCTACGCTTTCCACCGGCCAACAATCTCGAACTGGTCGATTGGGTCGCCAAGCGCTTCGACAACGAGGTGCTCCTGCATCTCGAATTCCAGCGCCGATTCGGCAAGGTGACCTGCTCCAGCCTGCCGCTGGTCCGTTATACGACTCCCGAACGGCTCGATGCGATCATGGCCGAACTCGATGCGCACCATGTCGCGGTATCCAACCCGCATACCTTCGTTCTCGACAATGCCGGCTGGAAGCGCGTGGACGCGCCGCAGGCGGAATTCAAGCGTATGGCGGATCCCTTTGGGCTGATGAATCCCGGCAAGCTGAAGCACTGGCAGATCGACGATGCCCTTGCAGCGACGGAGCGCGTCTGATGGCAGGCACGCGCTTTTGGGCCGAACTCAAGACCACCGATTTCGCCGGGCTCGATCCTGGTTCGACGATCGCGATCCTCCCCGTCGCCGCCACCGAGCAGCACGGGCCGCATCTTCCGGTCATGACCGACACCGCAATCGCACAAGGCATGATCGACACGGTGCTGGCGCGCCTGCCCGCCGATCTTCACGTGCTCTTTCTGCCAATTCAGACCATCGGGAAATCGAACGAGCACCTGCGCTCGCCCGGGACCATCACCTTCTCGGCCGAAAATCTGATCCGCATCTGGGTCGAAATCGGCGAGAGTGTCCATCGCGCCGGACTACGCAAGCTGGTCATTGTCAATTCACATGGTGGTAATGTAGATATTGTCGGCATCGTGGCGCGCGAGTTGCGCGTGCGCCTCAACATGCTGGTCGCGACCACCCAATGGCGCCGATTTGGGCTGCCGACGGGTCTCTATGCACCTTTCGACGCCAACCACGGCATTCATGCCGGCGACATCGAGACCTCGCTCATGCTGCTGTTCCGGCCCGATCTGGTCGACATGGCGAAGGCGAAGTTTTTCACGTCGCGCGCCGCCGATATGGAGCAGCAATACACCCACTTGCGGCCGGCCGGCACGCATAGCTTTGGCTGGATCGCCCAGGACCTCAATCCCGACGGCGCCGTCGGTGATGCCTCTGCGGCGACGGTTGAGAAAGGCCGCCTGACTGCGGAGCATCAAGCTGACGGCTTTGTCGCCCTGTTGCGAGATGTTGCGAAGTTTCCCTTGAACCAGTTGCCGGGCTAAGCGTTCATTCTGCTAGGTCGCATTTGATGCGAGACGATTCGTCGCGGAGACCGTCTGCTCACGAGCGCCGTTCACGACCTCGTGACGTAGCCTCGACGGCTTTCGCGGCAATGTGAAGCGTGCCGCGGCGGTGCCGGACTAGCCTTGCTCATCGGGTTCATGGGCGCGGCGTCTGCGCGCATTTGAATAAACGGGCGATGGATGAGGCAATCTGAGCAGTCCCCGGTTTCCGCATCGTGCGGCATCGCCGTGATGGCGAAGGCCTCGGCACCGGGCCGGACCAAGACCCGCTTGGTGCCCCCGCTCACATTCGACGAAGCGGCCGCGCTCAATACGGGGTTTCTCAAGGACGTTGGCCACAACATCGCCAGGGCGGCGGAACATGTGCCGATCAGTGGCTACATGGCCTTCGGCCCCCCGGGGTCGAATGCTTTCTTCGAGGACTTGTTTCCGTCAAACATCGGACTGATCGAAGCCTGGTATCCGGATTTTGGTGAATGCCTGTTCAGCGCGATCGATCAGGTGCTCGATCGCGGCCATGTCAGCGCGGTGGTGCTCAACGCGGACAGTCCGACACTGCCGACGTCGCTGCTGATCGAGACGGCGGAGATTCTCGCGCGTCCGGGCGACCGCGCAGTGCTCGGACCATCGACCGATGGCGGCTATTACCTGCTCGGCATCAAGGCGCGGCATCGCCGGTTGTTTGAGGGGGTCACCTGGAGTACCGAACATGTCGCGCGGCAGACGCTCGAACGAGCGGTGGAAATCGGCCTAGATGTGCATGTCCTGCCGGCCTGGTACGACGTCGATGACGCGGAATCGCTGAAAATGCTACGGGCTGAACTCTATGATGGCTGGTCGTTTGCTCCTCGACTCGAGGCGCACCGGGCACTCCACTCCGAACAACTGATTCGCTCTTTCCTTTCGCACAGCGACTTGGAGCTTCGGCTCGACGCTGCCGCCGGCCCGCCGGTTATACGGGCTGCGGAGTGATGCAGAGGGCCCGCCTCGCAATGGACCTCGCCGAGACAATCAGGGAGTAGCGCGATGGATGCGCTGACCGCGACTAAACCAACTGTCGATCCGCGCCGCTATCACGAGAGCGCCGGCCAGAAGCGCGGCGACGCCGCCGAGAGCAAGCCGGTCTGCCTCTACCTGGAAACCACCAATCGGTGCAACCTGCTGTGCACGACCTGTCCGCGCACCTATGAAGACCTCGAGCCCCCTGCCGACATGAGCTGGGAGCTGTTCACCAAGATCGTTGACCAGCTTCCAAATATTGCCCGCGCCGTGCTGCACGGTGTGGGTGAGCCCATGCTGGTGAAGAACTTGCCCAAGATGGTCCGCTACCTCAAGGATCGCGGCACCTACGTCTTGTTCAACACCAACGGCACGGTGCTCAATGACCGGAACGGCCGCGCACTCATCGAGGCGGGTCTCGACGAGCTGCGGGTTTCGCTCGACGCCGCGAACGCCAAATCCTATCTCGCCGTTCGTGGTAAGAACTACTTCAACCGGATTCTGCGCAACGTGCGCGCGTTCCGCGATCTGCAGGAACGCGAGGGCAAGGACCGGCCGCGCGTGTCCGCCTGGCTCACCGGAATGAAGGAAACCATCGCCGAGCTTCCGGCCTTCGTGAAGGTGGCCGCTGATATCGGCGTGAAGGAAGTCTATCTTCAGCGGCTGGTGTTCTTCGAGAACGATGCGATCGGCCTCGCCCGGCCGGATCAGGCGCTTTACGAAAAGATGACCAACGACGAGGCACGCTATCTGGAGGAGGCGGCCGCGATGGCGCAGTCGCATGGCATGACCTTCAGCGCTTCCGGCGCCGCGTCGGAACCGGGCATGAGTCTCAAGCGTGACGACGACGGTTCGCCGTGGTCGATGTGCCGCCGGCCCTGGACGGTGATGTATTTCACCGCCAATGGGCGCGCGCTGCCGTGTTGTATCGCGCCGTTTTCGCAACGCGGGTACGAGAATTACACGCTCGGCGACGCGACTCAGCAGACGCTTAAGCGAGATCTGGAATGGTGCGGCCTACCGTTCCTTCCGCCAGGGACTCTTGTCCGATGCGCCGCCGCCCGCCTGCGCCAGTTGTGGTTTGCGGTGGAGCCTCTGATCGATGAGTGACGTCCTGTGAGTGATGTCCTGGATGGCAGCCCGGCCGAGCGTGGCGGCCATCGGATCGTCGTTGCCATCCCGGCCTTGAACGAGGAAGCCTCCATCGCTGACGTCGTGCGTGGCATTCCGCGCGATCTCGTCAGCCGCGTGATCGTGGCCGATGGCGGCAGCCGCGATCAAACCAAAGCGAAAGCGCTGGCAGCGGGTGCCGAGGTGATCGACTCGGGGTCGGGTTATGGCCGCGCCTGCCTCGCGGCGGCACTGGCGGCGAACGATGGCGATATCATCGTCTTCATGGACGGAGATGGCGCCGACGATCCGGCGAGCATCGCAGCCCTGGTTGCGCCGATCCGGTCAGGCATGTTTGACTTCGTCATCGGCTCGCGCGCCCGCGGCGAGCGCGAGCCCGGCAGCATCGCCTGGCATCAGCTCGCGGCGGGATTGTTGGCCGGATTTGGCATGCGTCTGCTCTATGGCGTTCGCTATACTGATATGTGCGCGTTCCGGGCGATCCGCCGCGACCTGCTGCTGCAGCTTGGCATGCGTGAGCTGACGTATGGTTGGAATATCGAAATGCAGATGCGCGCCGCCCGGTCGGGCTTGCGCGTGCTGGAAATTCCCGTGCCTTACCGGTGCCGGACTGGGGGCGAGTCGAAGGTGGCCGGTAGTCTGAGCGGCACGCTCCGTGCCGGAACGCGTATCGTGAGCACCTTCATGCGGGTCTCGGTGCAACCGTCACCCGAACGAACCGCGCGGCGCTGACGGACAGAGCCGGTTGATCGAGCCCGTGCGCTGACCTGTGGACGCTCGCTGAGAGAAGGGCGCAAGCTCGACATTCGATGGCATCGACGCTCAACGCTCTTTTCGGCGCGCTTGTCGCTGCGGCCTTCTGGACCTGTCTCGGCATCGCGATTGCCCGCCGTATCATGCCTGCGGCGCTTGCCTGGCCGGTGGCGCCGACGCTCGGCTGGGCGGTGCACAGCGCGGCGACATTGCCGATCCTGACGCTGGTTGGTTTCTCGACCGTCACCGCCGCTATCGTTGCGGCACTGGCGTTGATCGCGAGCATTGTCGCGCTTGCCCGGCCGGGCGGTTCACCAAGCGTCAGCCTCCCGCTGTGGATCTGGGGCGGTGCGGCACTGCTGGCGATGGGCGTCGCTGTGGCGATCCTGCCGAAGACCTATGGCGACAGCGTCATCCTCGCGCCTGCGATCTTCGATCACTCCAAGCTCGCCATGATCGACGAGATGACGCGGCACGGGCTGCCGCCCGGAAACCCGTTCTTCCATGAGGTGGGAGGTCCCGAGCGCCTCGTCTATTACTACCTCTTTTACTACAGCGCGGCCGGGCTTTCGCTGCTCACCGGGATCAGCGGCTGGGAGGCCGATGTTGCGTTGACCTGGTTTGCCGCCTTCTCGGCGCTGTTGCTGATGATGGGATTGGCGGCCTGGTTCGGCGGCCGCCCACTCGCGGCGATCTGGGTGCTGCCGCTTGCGGTGTCGGCGTCGCTGCGGCCGCTGCTGTTCATGCTGTTCGGTCATCCGCGGGTCGACGCCGTGCTCATGAGCGCCACCGGGTTTGCGGGCTGGCAATCGCAGGCCGCCTGGGTGCCGCAGCATCTCATGTCCGCAACCTGCGTCGTGCTGGCAATCCTGTTGCTGAGCCAACTGGCAAAGCGGCAGAGTGTGCTGCTTGTCGCGACGTTTGTCCTGGTCGTGGTCGCCGGTTTCGAGAGCTCGACCTGGGTGGGAGGCGTCGCATTCGCCGTTGCCGCGTCGGCGGTAAGCGCGGTTCTGTTGATTCGGGCCGGGCCGGGCGAACGGCTACCCTTTGTTACCGGCGCAGTGGTCGCGGGCGTGTTGGCAATCTGCCTCGCCGCGCCTTTCCTCTATGATCAGTTCGCGGCGACTGCGATGCGCGGCAGCGGCTTTCCGATGGCGCTGCAAGCGTACTCCGTGCTGGGAGACTGGTTCCCGGCGCAGCTACGCCGGATTCTCGACCTGCCGGCCTATTGGCTCATCTTCCTGGTGGTCGAATTTCCTGCGGTCTATCTGACCGGCGCGGTCATGCTGTGCAAGCTCGTAGGATCACGAGAACTGGAGCCGGAACGAAAACGGGAGGCAATCGCGCTCGCCGCGCTGTGTGCCGCCAGCCTTACGGTGTCCTGGCTGCTGGTCAGCACTATCGCCAACAACGATCTCGGATGGCGTGCGGTGCTTCCCGGCGCGATGGTGCTCACCGCCTTCGCGGCGGTTGGCTTGTACCGATGGCTCGCCGCCCGTGCGGTGATCCCGGCGGCGGTTGCTCTCGGTCTGCTCGCCCTGGGGCTTCCGGAAGGCATCGGGTATCTTGCGTGAGAACGTCGCGGGCAAACCTGCTGAATCCGGGCGGGCGTTTGCCAAGGCGCCGGCGCTATGGGAGGCGGTGCGACGGCATCTCGCACCCGACGAGCGGGTCGGCAACGATCCGCATTTTCTCGGTGATCTCACGCTCTGGGACGTCAATATTTCCTGGTCGCTGCTGTCGAACCGTCGTTCATGCTTTGCCAGCGAGCCGCTGGTATTGGCCTATAGTTCGCTCCCCGACACGCGCCGGGAAGCAATCGACTTCCAGTTCTCGAAAGTTTTCCGCGGCGAAGGATCGGCCGACGATATTCAAGAACTTGCTACCCGCTACAACTGCCACCTCATCGTGATGACCGCGCAGGACAAGGGGTGGGCGCACGATCCGTTTGCCGCAAGCCCGTTGTATAGCCTGGTCGAGGAAAGGCCGGGCGAGTGGCGCATCTATCGGCTCAAGGTCGCGAACACCACGGGCGCTGCCACCAAGTGAATGCGAAGGCCGTCGAAAACGACGCGCAGTGACTAGATTCCGGCGAACCAGTTGAAGCCGCGATCCGCCCAGTAGCTGCTCGGATAGACGTTCGTCACCTCGAGCGCGGTGATCCATTTGGCGTTCTTGAAGCCGAGCTTGGTCGAGGTGCGCAGCCGCAGCGGAAAGCCGAACGGGTCGGTGATCGGCTCGCGGGCGTACCTGGTCGCCAGGATGGTCTGCGGATGCAGCGCCGTCGCCATGTCGAGGCTTTCGGTGTAGTCATCCGCGCACTTAAATGCGACGTACTTCGCCGTGGTGTCGGCGCCGATCCGTTCGAGGAAATGCCGCAGGCTCACGCCCGACCACTGGCCGATATAGTCCCATCCCTCGACGCAGATGTGGCGAATGATGATCTCCTGCTCCGGCAGATCGTAGATCTGCTGCGCCGTCCAGGCACGCTTGTCCTGAACGAGCCCGGCGAGTTCCAGCTTCCAGCTTCCGGGGTCCAGCGGCTTGACGTCTTCGATGCCGTAATAGGCATTGAAGCGGGGCGGCTTGACCACCTGCGATTCCGGGAACGTCGGCGCAAGATGATTGGGCCGGAACAGGAATTCCTGCACCCGATCGTTCCAGGATGAGACGGCTTGCAATGCACTCTGCACCGCGGAGCGATCAGTGACATCGCAGCCGGTCAGCAGCGACAGCGCGCCCAGGCTGAGTCCACCGCGCAGCAACTTGCGGCGGTCGATGTCGGCGATGAGCTTCTTGTTGTCGGAGAGGACGCTCTGATCGATCGGCTTCTTGGGCCGGAAGATCGAAGGCGAGGGGGTTCGAATCGACATGACGGTCTCCGATCAATCAGCCGTTTCGGTCGGCAGGGGTCGCTCCGGAGCGGGTGCCGGCAGTAAATGCTTGGGCACTTCTTCGACGGCAGGCCCGCCCGTGAGCATGGCCAGCAGCGTACGCGGCACCAGCAGTGCCAGCGCGATATGAACCACGAGGAACAGCACGATCGCGGTCATGCAGAGGAAATGAATGAGGCGCGCAGTCTGAAAGCCGCCGAAGAGCGCAGTCAATTCGGAGAATTGGATCGGTTTCCAGATCACAAGGCCGGAAACCACCTGAACGATCCCGACCAGAATGATGCCGACATAGAGCACGCGCTGCACGGTGTTGTAGCGGGTGAGATCGTCGTGCTGCAGATGAAATCGCAGCGCATCGCGGATATCGGCGATCAGCGCGCTCGGATAGATCGGCAGCAGCATGCGCCGGAAGCGTCCGGTCGCCAGCCCGTAGCCGATGTAGAACAGGCCGTTGATCGCGAGAATCCACATGCCGAAGAAATGCCACTGCAGCGCGCCTTGCGCCTCGCCGCCGATGGTCATCCAATCGGGAAAATGCAGCCACCCGAACAGCACCTCGTCTTCATAAATCTTCCACCCGCTGCCGATCATGATGAACATGGCGAGCGCGTTGGTCCAATGCATGATCCGCAAAGGCAGGGGATGGAGACGGCGCGGATACGGCGCGCCGGCGTCGACATGCCTTTCCGGCATCTCAATATTGTCCGCGCTGGGTGATGTGATAGTCATCGGGCACCTCAAATCTCTAGCGCGCAGAGGCATGATTTCTGCCTCGACGATATCGGAGCCGGTGCGTGACCTACAATCACGGTTCCTCACACATTATCGTGTAAACTTGTTGAAACCAGTGTGAACGCGTTTGCAAGTAGAAGCAGGCAACCCCAAACACCGGGTGAACACCGATGGACTACCGAATTCGGATCGCATGGGTTGCCGGCCCTCTGGTCTTGTTTGCTCTGGGGGCGTCATTCGCCATCGATGCAGGCTGGTACGGTCGCGCAGGCCGCCACCCAGGCGACACCGTCCGAGGGAATGAAGCAGGAGCCGACGCCCGAGGAGCGGATGAACAGCCGCTTTCCGCAACCCGTCAAGGTCGGCGATTTGATCGGTCTGCCGGTGCTCGATGATGACGACGTCACCATCGGCTATGTCCGCAATGTCGTGCGCACGCCGCAGGGGAAGATTCAGCTTGTCGTGACCCAAGGCGGCTGGCCGACCGGATGGTTCGGCTGGCGCGCGCGCCTCGTCCCGGTCCCGATCGAGGCCGTTGCCATCCTCGGGCGGCAGATTGCCGCGCTCGATATGCCCCCGAAAGAGTTCGCGGCGGCGCGCACCTGGACCAGCACGGATGGCCAGCCGATTCCACCGAACGAGATGATCCGGATTGCAATCACCCGGCGCTGATGCGCTCAGCCGGCGGCGCTCATCGACGAACGGAACGCCCAGCGCGTGAAGTAGACCTCCACGTAGGCGAAGATCGCGTACATGGCGATGCCTTCCACGGCGAGCAGCAGCAGCGACGCGAACACCAGCGGCATCTGGAAATTCGATCCGGCGAGCGCGATCTGATAGCCCAGGCCCGCATTGGCGCCGACCGTCTCCGACACCACGGTGCCGACGAACGCGAGCGTGATCGCGACCTTGAGCGAACCGAACAGGTAGGGCTGCGTGCGCGGGATGCCGACCTTCAGCATGATGTCGAGCTTGCTGGCGCCGAGCGCGCGCAGCACGTCCTCGAGTTCGGGCTCCATGGTGGCAAGGCCGGTCGCGACGTTCACCACGATCGGGAAGAACGAGATCAGGAACGCGGTCAGGATCGCCGGGATCTCACCGATGCCGAACCACATGATCAGGATCGGCACCACCGCGACCTTGGGAATGCAGTTGAAGCCGATCATCACCGGATAGAGCCCGCGATAGATCGTGCGTGACCAGCCCACGATCAGTCCGAGCATGACGCCGAAGGCGACCGCCAGCGCAAAGCCTGCCACGGTCGTCCACAGGGTCACCGCTGAATGGCGGAGCAGCGGCCGCCAGTACTGCGCCATCGCCGCGAAGGTTTCCGACGGCGTCGGCAGGATGAACTTGTCGATGTTGAAGATGCGGCAGACCGCTTCCCAGAAAATGAACAGCCCAATGGTGAACAGCCAGGGCGACAGCTTCTCCAGCGTGAGGGTCATGCCACCACCCGCTCTCGTGGATCGCTGGCATTGGGACTGAGGTCTGGCGACACAGGCGGTCTGCTCCCTCTCCCTTTGGGAGAGGGATGGGGTGAGGGGTTACGGTCTATCGAGAGGATAGTTACCCCCTCACCCCAACCCTCTCCCCTCCGGGGAGAGGGAGCGCACCGAGATCGCGGCAATGGATCTCTAAGCGTCATGCCATCATGCCTGGCGCACCTCGGCGATCTTGGCGCGCAACTCGTGGATGATGTCGACGAATTTCGGCAGATAGCAGATGTCGAGTTCACGTGGACGCGGGAAGTCGATGGCCTTGGTCATGACGATGCGCCCCGGCCGTGAACTCATGACATGGATGTTGTCGGCCAGAAAGGCGGCTTCGCGCAGGTCGTGGGTGACCAGGATCACCGTGAAGCTGAGTTTCTGCCAGAGGTCGCGCAGCACGCACCACAGTTCCTCGCGCGTAAATGCGTCGAGCGCGGCGAATGGCTCGTCGAGCATCAGGAGACGCCGGCTCGTGGATCAGTGCGCGGCAGAGCGACACGCGCTGCTGCATGCCGCCGGAGAGTTCCCACGGAAAGCGCTCGCCGAAGCCATCGAGCCCGACGGTCTTGAGCAGTGCGTTGGCCTTTTCGCGATACTCCTCCTTGTGCTTTCGAAATCGCTGGCGATGCGGCCGCACGATCTCCAGCGGCAGCAGCACGTTGTCGATCACCTTGCGCCACGGCAGCAGGTTGGGGTTTTGGAATGCCATGCCGGCGATCTTCACCGGGCCGCGCACCTTGTCGCCGAAGATGACGATGTCGCCGGAATCGGGCGGGACGAGACCGGTCACGAGCTTCATCAATGACGACTTGCCACAACCCGACGGGCCGACGACGGCGGCGAACTCGCCCTGACGGACATTGAGCGTCGTGCCCTGCAGGGCCAGCACGCCGCCGGACACACCCTTGTACGTGAGCGTCACATCGCCGATGTCGACGGAGGGTGCGGTCATCGATGCCGCGCTCGCCAGATGCAAAGCGCCGCGGTTCTTGCGTTCCCTCCGCCCTCGTGGGGGAGGGACAGGGAGCGGGACGGTCGGGAAGGGCGTAGCAAGCCACATACCCCCCACCTCAGCCCTTCCCCACAAGGGGGGAGGGAGCGAGAGGCCGCTGCCCCCCTTACTCATCCGCTTCAACCTCCGAATGAGGACAGAGAGCGGCTGAGCCCTCACAGCTTCCGGTCGGCGACTGGCGGCAAATATTGCCTGGTGAAGATATCTTCCGGCTTCGGCCGGTTCTTGAAGTCATAGGTCAACGCGATCTGGTCGATCGATTTCGCCAGACGCGCCATATCGACATCGCCGTAGCCGTTGGCCTTCACCCAGGGCGTGACGAAGTTGTCGCGCAGCGCCATCTTGAGCCGGTCAAGCTCGATCTTTGCGTCGCCGGTGTCGTTGCGCTTCATCACCGATTTGATCGCGGTCTCCGGGTCCTTGATGGTGTCGAGCACACCCTTGATCGTGGCGCGCACAAAACCCGCGACCACCTTGGGGTTGGCTTTGGCGTAGTCCGGGTTGACCATGATGGCATTGCCGTAAAGCACAAGGCCGTGGTCCGACATCAGCATCATCTTGATGTCTTCCGGCTTGAGGCCCTTCTGCAAAAGATTGTAGTGCATCGAGAACGAGAAGCCGGTGATGGCATCGACCTTGCCGTCGGCGAGCATCGGCTCGCGCACCGGGAAGCCGATATTCTCGATCTTCACCTTGCTGGCGTCGATGTTGTTTTCCTTCACGAAGGCTTTCCACTGCGCGTAGGCGCCGTCGGGAGCGGGCGCGCCGAGCACCTTGCCTTCGAGGTCCTTGGGCTTGGTGATGCCGGTTTTGGTGGTGGTGGCGATGGCGAACGGCGGCTTGTCGTAGACCATCAGCACCGCCTGGACCTTCTTGGTCGGATTCTGATCCTGGAACTTGACCAGCGAATTGATGTCGAAGAATCCGATCGGATAGGTGCCGGCCGCGACCCGCGCGATCCCGGCAACCGAGCCCGGGCCGGAATCGATGGTGACGTTGAGGCCTTCCGCTTTGTAGTAGCCCTTGTCGAGGGCGACGAAGTACGGTGCCGAAGGGCCCTCGAACTTCCAGTCCAGCGCGAATTTCACGTCGGTATCGGCGCGGACCGGACCTGCTGCGCATGCCAGCAGTGCCGTCCCGGCGAGCATTCCAAATAACCTGATCCGATGCATGTTTGACGCTCCTTTGGGGGCCGGGTTGACCGGCGCGCTGTGCGTAATCTGAGCAATCCGCGTGCCATTGTTGTAGCCACGACGCAATATGCGGCAACGCCGCATAGTTTCGCGTCCTGCCGCAAGAGTAGGCATCCGGAACGGTTTTGCCTATTCCCCGATCAGCCAATGGGGGCGGCGCCTCTCAACTGCCGCGATAGGTGGAGTAGCTCCAGGGCGTCACCAGCAGCGGCACATGGTAATGCGCTTCCGGTTCGGCGACTGCGAACCGGACCGGCACGACGTCGAGGAATGGCGGGTCGGTGAGCGGCGTCCCGGCGGCGGCGAAATAGTCCGCCATGTGAAACTGCAGTTCGTAGCAACCGATCGGGACCGGCCGTCCTGCGATCAGCGGGTGGTCGGTTCGGCCGTCCTGGTTGGTCCGGGCAGTCGCGATGATGCGGCGGTCGCCGTTTGCGGATAGCTCCAGCAGTTCGATGGTGACGTCCACGGCCGGAACTCCGCTGCAGGTGTCGAGTACGTGCGTGGAAATCCGCCCGTGCACCTTGAGCCGGTCGGGCGCTTCGACCCGCTGGTCGAGGCGCAGCGCCGTGATGCGGAATATCTCCTGGAGCGCGGCCTTCTCCTCGGCTGCCGCGTCGTTCGCAAGCCGGCGTTCAAACTGCCGCAGGATCGAGTCCTTGGTGTGCCGTCGTACGCAAATGATGAACGGGATTCCGAACTTGGCCTTGTAGCTGTCGTTGAGGCGGTGGAAGTCGGCGAATTCCTGTTCCGACAAGCCGATCGAGACCGGCGCTCGCCTGCTCGGACTATCGAGTCGGTAGTGATGTTGCCGGCACGTGCGGCTTTGCCGGCAAGGTCCGGATGGCCCTTGATGAAGGTGAGCCGCCGCTCGTCCGGGGCCGCTCGCACCGCTGCGGTCATCGCCTCGTGCAGCGCCGCGAGCGTCGCGAACGGCCGCTGACCGGCAACCGCCTCGGCAACCCAGGGCGCATGCTCGTAGATATCAGCCAGTTCGGCGACGAAGTCGGTCTTATCGGCGGTATTCAGCGTGGCGAGGGGGATCGTTCGCACGTGCATTCGGTCCATCAGGAAAGTCGGGGCGCGTTCGCCGCCAGTGCGACGTGCTCGCGGTGCCAGTGGCGGGCGATGTCGAGCCGGGTCGCGATCCAGACCCGGTCGCGGGCCGCGACGTAGTCGAGAAAGCGCGCGAGCGCTGCCGCCCGTCCGGGCCGCCCCACCAGCCGGCAGTGCAGCCCGACCGACATCATCTTGGGCGCGCGTTCGCCTTCGGCGTAGAGGAAGTCGAAGCTGTCCTTGAGGTAGGTGAAGAATTCATCGCCGCTGCCAAACCCCTGCGGATTGACGAACCGCATGTCGTTGGAATCGAGCGTATACGGGACGATCAGGTGAGGACCGTTCGGCCCGCTGACCCAATAGGGCAGATCGTCGGCGTAGGAGTCGGACGAATACGACGAAGCCGCCCTCGTCGAGCACCGCCTTGAGGCTGTTGATCGAGGTGCGGCCGGTGTACCAGCCGAGCGGCCGTTCGCCGGTCGCCTGCGTGTGGATGCGGATCGCCTCGGCGAGATCGGCACGCTCCTGCGCCTCCGGCACATCTTTGTAGTCGATCCATTTGAGACCGTGGGTGGCGATTTCCCATCGCGCTTCCTGCATCGCCGCGACTGCCTCCGGGTTGCGCGCCAGCGCGGTGGCGACGCCGAACACCGTCGGCTGCAGGTTGCGGCTGGAGAACAACCGCCAGAGCCGCCAGAAGCCGGCACGCGAGCCGTATTCATACATCGACTCGACGTTGAGGTGACGCTGGCCCGGCCACGGCACCGCGCCGAGCACATCGGACAGGAATGCTTCCGATGTGGCGTCGCCATGCAGGATGTTGCGCTCGCCGCCTTCCTCGTAATTGACCACGAACTGCACCGCGACCAGCGCGCCCCCAGGCCAGCGCGGATCGGGCGGGTTGCGGCCGTAGCCGATGAGGTCGCGCGGATAGCTGGAGAAATCGGCAGGCGGCATCGTTCGCCTCACTTCGCCGGCGCGCCGGCCGCGAACCAGGCGGCCAGGATCTGGCGCTCCTGCGGGGTTATCTCGGTGATATTGCCCGGAGGCATGGCACTCGATCGGACCGCGTTGATGTCGATGAGGCGGGCGTGCTGGCTGATGGCTTCCGGGCTGTCGAGCACGATGTCCTTTGGCGGCCCGTGCACGCCGGGCCATCCCGGCTCGCTGGTGTGGCACATGCTACAGCGCGACAAGACGACGTTTTGCGCAGTTTGCGCCGTCACGTTTGCGGGCAATGCGCCGGTGACCGTCTGGCGTGGGCCCGCGGTGGAGAGCCACGCCACCGCGATCATGCCTGCGGCCGCCACCGCCCAGGTCCACCACGGGCTGCCATGGCCTTCGTGCCGCGCATTGAAGAAGTGGCGGATGACCGGGCCGATCAGCAGAACGATCGCGACAATCAACCAATTGTATCGCGTCGCGAACATCAGCGGGTAGTGATTGGCGATCATCAGGAAGACGACCGGTAGAGTGAGATAGTTGTTGTGGACCGAGCGTCGCTTGCCTTCCTCGCCCCATTCCGGATCGGGGTCCTTGCCGGCGATCAGCGCCGCCACGGTCTTGCGCTGATACGGAATAATGATGATGAAGACATTTGCCACCATGATGGTGCCGACGAGTGCACCGATCTGGGTGAAGGCACCGCGGCCGCTGAATACATGCGTGAAGCCGTAGGTGACCGCGACCAGAAAGACGTAGCCGACCAGTGCCATCGCCACCTCGTGCTTGGCGAGCGGCGAGCGGCAAAGGCCCTCGTAGAATAGCCAGGCGACGAGCAGGGTGCCGAACGCTATTCCGGCTGCGGCGGGCGCCGTAAGGTTGAGCACGCTCTTGTCGATCAGGTAGAGGTCGGCCCCGAGATAGTAGATCAGCACCAGCAGGGCGAAGCCGGACAGCCAGGTTGCGTAGGCTTCCCACTTGAACCAGGTCAATTCATCGGGCATCTGGGCCGGAGCGACCAGATATTTGATCATATGGTAGAAGCCGCCGCCGTGGACCTGCCAGGCATCGCCCTTGACGCCCGGCGGAAGGTTCGATCGAGCCTTGAGGCTGAGATCGAGGTGGATGAAGTAGAATGAGCTGCCGATCCAGCCCATCGCGGCGATGACGTGCAGCCATCGGATGATGATGCTGAGCCATTCAGTGAGCACGACTTCCACGATGCAACGCCCTTTATGGTCTCGGCCCGGTCACGTCACCATGGCAGAGGCGCCGCGGCCTGTTCAAGGGTCCATCCATCCGTCAGCCGTGGTACCTTTGCATGTCGCATAGGCAGCCTCCGGCCGGACAACCGTCATACCTTCCGGCGACAGACGGAGCATTCGGCGCCCGCATTGTCGCGCTGGCGGCGCAACTCGCGGAATGGTCGGAGACGCCGGACGGGCTGACCTGCACCTACCTCACGCCGACCCACCGGGCGGTCGCCGCGCAGTTGCGTGACTGGATGGAAGCGGCCGGCATGACGGCCCGGATCGATGGTGTCGGCAACGTCATTGGCCGCTACGCGGCCGCCGATCCCGCCGCCAAGGCGCTCATCGTGGGTTCGCACTACGACACGGTCCTCAATGGCGGCAATTACGACGGCCGGCTCGGCATCCTCACCGGCCTCGTCGCCGTTGAGCATCTCAACCGCAGCGGCCAGCGGCTGCCGTTCCACCTTGATGTGGTTGGCTTCGCCGAGGAGGAGGGCGTGCGGTTTTCCGCGCCGTATATTGGCAGCAGCGTCATCGCGGGCCGCTTTGACCGGAGCGTGTTGATGCGGCGGGATGCCAACGGCCAGAGCGTGGCCGACGTCATCCACAAGGCCGGCTTCGACCCCGACAATCTCGCGTTGCTGGCGCGGCGGCCCGACGAGATGCTCGGGTATCTCGAAGTGCATATCGAACAGGGACCAGTGCTCTTGCAGCAGGATTTGCCGGTCGGGATCGTCACGTCGATCGCGGGCACGATCCGCTACAGCGTCACGATCACCGGTACGGCGGGACACGCCGGTACTGTACCGATGCCATTGCGCCGCGACGCCGCCGCCGCTGCGGCCGAGGTTGTACTTTATGTCGAGAAGCGTTGCTCCACGGCGCCGACGCTGGTCGGCACGGTCGGCCGTCTCTCGGTGCCGAATGGCGCCATCAACGTCATTCCCGGCCGCTGCGAACTATCGCTCGACATCCGGGCCGGCGACGACGCCACGCGCGATGCGGCTGTCGCCGATGTGCTGGCTGAGATCGAGCGGATCGCCAGGCGCCGCAACGTCACGACCGAGATCAAGGAAATTCAACGCGGACCCGCGGTGCCGTGCTCGCCGCGGGTCCAGGCCCAGTTCGCTGCTGCGGTCGAGCGCGCCGGCATCCGGCCGTTCCATCTGCCGAGCGGAGCGGGGCACGATGCCGTAATGTTCGACGGCCTCACCGATGTCGGGATGCTGTTTGTGCGATGTGGCAATGGCGGCATCAGTCACTCGCCGCTGGAAACCATCACCGCCGCGGACGCCGATATTGCTGCGCGAATACTTCTCGATACGATCGTAAATTTCGAGCCCAGCCCATGACCGGTAGCGAGACGATGGCGCGCAGCATCAAGGACTTCGTGGATGCCGACTTCGCGCGCGAAGTCGAATTTCTTGCCGAACTGGTGAAGGTACCGAGCGACAATCCGCCCGGCGACTGCGCCGCGCACGCGGCGCGCGCCAAGGACCTGCTCGAAGGGCTTGGCCTGACGGTCGAAGCCCATACCGTGCCGCGCGCCGCCGTCGAAGCAGTCGGCATGACGAGCGCGACCAACCTGATCGTGCGCCATCGCTTCGGCGACGGCCCGACCGTGGCGCTCAACGCCCATGGCGACGTCGTGCCGCCGGGGCTCGGCTGGCGGGTCGATCCCTACGGTGCGGCGGTCGAGGACAGCCCGCACGGCAAGGTGATGTTCGGCCGTGGCGTTGCGGTCTCGAAATCGGATTTCGCCACCTATACCTGGACGCTGCTTGCCCTCAAGGCCGCCGCCGCCAAGGGACTGAAGATCGCCGGCACGCTTGAACTGCACTTCACTTATGACGAGGAGATCGGCGGCGATGTTGGGCCGAAGTGGCTGCTCGATCAGGGCCTGACAAAGCCCGACATGGTGATCGCCGCGGGCTTTTCGTACGCGATCGTCAACGCCCATGACGGCTGTCTGCATCTCGAAGTGACGGTCACCGGCAAGCAGGCGCATGCCGCGATGCCGGACACCGGCGTCGACGCGCTCGAAGCCGCGACGGTAGTTCTGACCGCGCTTTACGCTTACCGCGCCGAACTCGCCAAGACGCAATCGAGCGTTCCGGGCATCGCGTCACCGACGCTCAATGTCGGGCTCATCAAGGGCGGCATCAACACCAACGTGGTGCCCGATCAGGTCACATTCCGGATCGACCGGCGCATGATCCCGGAGGAGGACCCCGCGCGGGCCGAAGCCGAATTGCGCCGCATCATCGAAACCGCCGCGCGCGAACGCCCGAAGGCTACCGTCGACGTTCAACGGCTGCTGCTCGCGACGCCGCTCAAGCCGATTGCCGGCACCGACCGGTTGGTGGCGGCGATCGAGCGGCACGCCAAAGACATTCTGCATGTCGATGTGCCGCTGACGGGTGTGCCGCTGTATACCGACGCGCGCCACTATGCGGCGGCAGGCATCCCGATCGTGCTCTACGGTGCGGGCCCGCGCTCGATCCTGGAAGCGAATGCGCACAACGCCAACGAGAATTTGCGGCTCAATGATCTTTTGGCCGCGACCAAGATCGTGGCGCTTGCCTGCGCCGATTTGCTGTGCACAAAGCCGATTTAGCGCCGTTCAACTGGCGATCATCTCTCCGTTCGTCCCCGCGGAAAGCGGGGACCCAGTTCTAAATATTTGGGCTATGAGAAGGCAAAGGGCTGGATGCCCGCTTTCGCGGGCACGAACGGAAAGAGTGGTGCTCACTGAATCCGAGACTTGCCGCGGATGTCGTCGATCGCGGCGAGCACGCATTCCGGCGTGGCCGGCGCGTCGAGGCGCGGCGCAAGGCGATGACCGGCGAGGCTCGAAACGGCATCGCGGATCGCGAGATAGACCGAAATCGCCAGCATCAGCGGCGGCTCGCCGACCGCCTTGGAGTGAAAGATCGTCGCTTCAGGATTGGGTGCATCCGCGAGGATGCGGGCGTTGAAGATCGGCGGCACGTCGCGGCTGCCGGGTATCTTGTAGGTCGAGGGGCCATGGGTGCGCAGGCGTCCCTGCGCGTCCCACCACAGCTCTTCGGTGGTCAGCCAGCCCATGCCTTGAACGAATGCGCCTTCGATCTGGCCAAGGTCAATCGCCGGGTTGAGCGAACGGCCGCAATCCTGCAGCAGTTCGGCGCGCAGCACGCGTGATTTACCGGTCAGCGTGTCGACCGCGACCTCCGCGGCCGCCGCGCCATAAGCGAAATAGTAGAATGGGCGGCCGGTGTTGGTGGTGAAGTCCCAGTGGATTTTCGGCGTACGATAGTAACCGGTCGCCGACAGCGAGACGCGCTTGTCCCACGACAGCGTCGCAAGCTCGGCAAAGGAAATACTGCGGTTGCCCGCATAGACGCGGTTAGCCGAGAAGACGATATCGGGCGCCGGAACGCCGAAATGCTCGGCGGCTACATCTGTCATGCGGGTCTTGATCTGCTCCGCCGCATTGAGCGCCGCCATGCCGTTAAGATCGGAGCCGGAGGAGGCGGCCGTGGGCGAGGTGTTCGGCACCTTGCCGGTCGAGGTCGCCGATACGCGGATATGGTCGAGATCGATGCTGAACGTTTCCGCCACCACCTGTGCGACCTTGATGAACAGACCCTGGCCCATCTCGGTGCCGCCGTGGTTCAGCACCACGCTGCCGTCGGTGTAGACGTGCACCAATGCGCCGGCCTGGTTCAACGTCGGACGGTTGAACGAGATGCCGAACTTGATCGGCATGGTGGCGAGGCCTTTTTTGACCACCGGGTTGTCGCGGTTGAAGGCGTCGATACTGTTGCGCCAGCCTTCGATGTCGACGGTCTGCTCAAGCTCGGTGACGACGCGCTCGATGATGTTGTCCTCGACGCGCGTGCCGTAGGGCGTCACGTCATTGTGGCCGATGCCGTAGTAATTGCGCTGCCGCACCGTCGCGACCGGCAGCTTCAGGTGCCGCGCGACGACCTCGATGATGGTCTCGATCGCCAGCATGCCTTGCGGACCGCCGTAGCCGCGGAACGCGGTGTTCGACACCGTATTGGTCTTGCAGGAGAGGCCGCGCAGGCGCACGTGCGGCAGCCAGTAGCAGTTGTCGGCATGACAAAGCGCGCGGGTGATGACGGCGGGCGTATGATCGGCGACGCTGCCGCCGTTCGCCGCGAGCGTGAGATCGAGCGCGAGGATGTGGCCCTCGCCGTCGAAGCCGACCTCGTAACGGAACAGGAAGGGGTGGCGCTTGCCGGTCGCCCGCATGTCGTCGTCGCGTGGCAGCCGCAGCTTCACCGGGCGCCGCGTCTTCCAGGCCAGCACCGCTGCGATGCCGGCGATGATGGTGGCCTGGCTCTCCTTGCCGCCGAAGGCGCCGCCCATGCGGCGCACCTCGGCGGTGACGGCATTGAACGGCACGCCGAGCAGGTGGGCGACGCCATGCTGCACCTCGGTCGGATGCTGAGTTGAACTCAGCAGGTGGATGGTGCCGTCGTCGCCGGGCGTAGCCAGCGCGATCTGGCCTTCGAGATAGAAGTGATCCTGCCCGCCGCAGCGGAATTCGCCCGACAGGCGATGCGGCGCGGAAACGAGCGCGGCCGCGGCGTCGCCGCGGGCGATGGTTTGCGGTGGCGCGACGAAATGTTCGCGCGCAAGCGCATCGTCGACCGTCAGAACCGCGGGCATTGGTTCGTACTCGATTTCGACCAGTTTGGCGGCGGTACGCGCCTGATCGAGCGTCGCTGCCGCAATGGCGGCGACCGGCTGGCCCTCGTACTCGACCAGATCGGCGGCCAGCAATGGCTCATCGGGACGAATGGGGCCGATGTCGTTCTTGCCAGGAATGTCGGACGCGGCGATCGCCGCCACGACACCGGGCGCGGCCAGCGCGCGGGAAAAGTCGATGCGGCGGATACGGGCGTGGGCGTGCGGGCTCAGCACCAGGGCCGTTTCGAGCGTGCCCGGCACGTTCGGCACGTCGTCGATATAAAGCGCCCGGCCGGTGACGTGGCCAACCGCGCTGTCGTGGCGCACCGCGCTGTGAACGCCACCACGGATGCGGGCGAGCGGCGTGTTCATAATGCCTCCACCCGGGTCACGACATGCGAGGTCGATTCAAGCTGCAGCCGCCTCACCAGGTTGGCAGCCGCGCGCAGCCGGTAGGCGGCGCTGCCGCGATGGTCGCCCATCGGCGTGAAGTCGCGCGCCAGCGCAGCGCTGATGTCGGCTTCGGAAGTCTGAGCCCAGTCGCGGCCGGCGAGCAGCGCTTCGAGATTTTTCGCCCGCGCTGCGCGGGCCGCCATGCCGCCATACGCGGCGCGGAAATCCCGTACCCGTCTCGCCGTCGAGTTTCAAGCGGAAAGCCGCGATAACGGTGGAGATATCCTGATCGAACCGCTTGGAGAGCTTGTAGGCGGTGAAGCGCTGGCCATCCGTCAGTAGAGGAATGCGAATGGCGGCGATGACCTCGCCGGGTGTGAGCGCGGTCTTACGATAGCCGGTGATGAAATCTTCGACCGGTAGCGTGCGGTTTCCTGAGCGCGATGCAAGTGTCACCGTCGCATCGAGTGCGATCAGGCAGGGAATGGTGTCGCCGATCGGGGAGGCGGTCGCGAGATTGCCGGCGATGGTGCCGAGATTGCGGATCTGGCGTGATCCGATGCGGCGCACCAGCGCGCCGAATTCCGCGAAGTGCTGGTCGAGATAAGGCAGGGCCTGCGTGTAGGTGGCGCTCCCCCCGATCGTCAGTGCTTCGGCATCAACCGTTATTGCCTGCAACTCCGCCACCGCCGCGGTCGATATCACGCATGGAAATGCCTCGCGGTCCTTGCTCACGCGCAGGCCGAGATCGGTGCCCCCGGCATGCAGCAGCGCGTCGGGATGTTGCGCGGTCGCGCCATGCAATTCACCGAGCGTGTGCGGAATGAGATAAACTTGCTCACCGTGGCGATATTCGGCATTTGCGGGCAAGCTCCGCAATGCACTGGTTGTCTGGGCTTCAATATCGAGGAAGCGGTCGCTCGGTCCCGCGGCGACGCGGCGGCAGGCGTCCACGATCGAGCGGTAGCCGGTGCAGCGGCAGAGATTGCCGGCAAGCGCTTCGTGGATACGAGCGTCTTCGGCGTCCTCGCCGCCATGGTAGAAGGCGAACATCGCCATCACGAACCCGGGTGTGCAAAACCCGCATTGCGTCGCGTCCGCATCAATCAGGGCCTGTTGCACCGGGTGCAGGCTGCCGTCCGCCGCCGCGAGGCCATCGACGGTCAAAACCGCGGCGCCATTGAGTTGCGGCAGCACCATGAGGCAGGAATTGACCGCCTGATACTGCAGCTTGCCGCCGGTTTCCCGCCCGACGACGATGGTGCAGGCGCCGCAATCGCCCTCCGCGCAACCCTCTTTCGTTCCTGTCAGCCGGGCGTTGAGCCGCAACCAGTCGAGCACCGTCGTCGTCGGAGATGCGCCGGATTCGGCGCGCGGTTCTCCATTCAACAGGAAGCGAATTTCGGCCATGGAAACACTCAGCCAACCCGCGCAGGGTCTTGCACGGAGCGTGCCACTTTTGCGGCCGTGCCGCCAGCAAGCAGCGCAGCCTCGAATGCGCTGGCAATCGCCGGCTTGCTCTTGCCCGCGGCCAGCGCATCGCCGATGACGACGACGGTTTGTCCCGAGCGCGCCAGTTGCCGAAAGCGCTCACCGGTCGCGCGCCGCGCCTGGTAATAAAACCACTCGCGCAGTCGCGGCACGGAAAAAAGGTGGGATAGACCGGGCCAGCGGCCGCCACCCCAATCGAGGAGGGTCGTCGGCGAGCGGGCCAAGACCGAAGCGGTAGTGTGCTCCGGTCGCGATCACGAGGCGGTCGAATGGCGCGAGCAGATTCGGGTGCGCGGTCACGTCGGTCTTGAAGCGGAATGCGACGCCTTTGCCGATGCAGGCTGAAGTCATGTCGGCCACATAGCGCGCGAAGCTCCGTTCGCTGGCTTCGACCTCCTGGAACAGCGGCGCCTTGCCTGCATAGCGGAACGAGCCACCTGGGGCGGCGTCCTTTTCGAACACGGTGACGGTGTTTCCCTCTGCCACCAGCGACGCATAGGTAAGGCCGGCGGGGCCTGCGCCGATCACGGCGATGCGTTCGCCCTGCGGCGGTCTCGGATCGGCGAACAGCATTTCGCGGCCGGCGGCGCCATTCACCACGCAGCCGATGCGCGCGCCGCCGCGCATCTCGTTGATGCACGTATTGCAGGCGAGGCAGCGCCGCACCGGTTCGTCGCGTGCGAGCTTGGCCACCCATTGCGGATCGGCCACCAGCGTCCGTCCGAGCGCGATGAAATCCGCCTTGCCGTCCGCGACCGCCGCGGTTGCAATTGCGGGATCGCCGAGCCGGGCAACTGCGATGATGGGCACTTGGATGGACTTTTTTACCTCCGCGGCGAAATCGAGAAACATCGCGTCCGGGTACGTCATGGGCGGCAAGACGATCTGCGCCGACGGCAGCGAGCGGTAGTGGCCGGCGGTGACATGCAGAGCGTCCGCCCCCGCCTGCGCCGCCCAGACGGCGATCTGCTTGCCTTCGCTGAACGGCAGCCCACCGGGGAAGAAGTCCTCGACCGACAGCCGGTAGATGACGCCAAGATCCGGAACTGCGGCTTTGACGGCGCGCAGAATGTCGAGCCCGAAGCGGGCGCGGTTTTCCAGGCTGCCGCCGTATTCGTCGGTGCGCCGGTTCTCGAACGGCGCATGGAACTGCGAGATCAGGTAGCCATGCGCGGCGTGAATCTCGACGCAGTCGAACCCGGCCTGCTGCGCGCGCAGCGCCGCCGCGACGTGCGCCGCGGTTGTCTGCGGCGATGCGGGCCTTGGTCATCGCCTCCGGAACGATGGTCTCGAACGTGGTCTCGTAGACCGGATGCGGGATGGCGGATGGCGCGATCGGCGTCTCGCCGCAGATGTCCTTGCGGGTATGGCCGCCGCCATGTCCCAGTTGGATCGATGCCTTGGCGCCGCCGCGATGGATTTCGGCGACGAGCCGCGTCAGCCCGGGCAGAAAACGGTCGTCATAGATGCCGACCTCGTGACGGCGATGCCGGCCGCACTTTTCCGGCGACGCCATCTCGACCGTGATGAGGCCAACGCCCCCGTTCACCCGCGCCATGTAGTAGGCGATCGTATCGTCGGTGACGTGACCCTCCGCATCCGCCGTGCGCGTTGTCATCGGCGGCATGACGATGCGATTCTTGATTTCGGCCGGTCCGATGCACGCCGGCGTGAGGAGGACGTTCACAGCACTGGAATCTCCCCGCCATCGAGATCGATCGTAGCGCCATGCAGCCAGGTCGAGCGCGCCGAGACCATGAACGTCACGAGATCGGCGACGTCCTCGACGGTGCCGAAGCGGGTGATGCCGGTCGCGCGGGCAAGCGCCTCGCGCACCTTGTCCTCCGGATCGCCGGTCCGCTCAACCTCGGCGCGGATGCGCCGCCACTGCCGCTCGGTCTCGACCAGGCTCGGATGGATGGCGTTGACCCGCACGCCGTCCTCCTTGCCGAGGTCCGCCAGGCATTTGGTGAAGGCCGCGACGGCGGCGTTGACCGAACTGCCGATGGTGAACCGCTTCTCCGGCTTGCGGCCGCTCGTTCCGCCGATCGCGATGAGCGCTCCCTGGCGTGCTTTCAGCAGCGGCCAGGCGGCGCGCGCCAGCCGCACATGCGCGAAGAACTTTAACGCGTAACCGTCCGCCCAATCCGCATCCGTGAGTTCAAAGAAGTCGCCCCGCTTGGTGGTACCCGCATTGTTGATGAGAATGTCGAGGCCGCCGAACTCCTGCTGCACCGACGCAATTAATGCCGCCGGTGCGTCCGGCTCGCGCAAGTCGCGCACCGACACCGCCGCTTTGCAGCCCTTGGCGCGGATCGCGGCCGCGACCTCGTCAAGTGCCTTGGCGTCGCGCGCCGTCAGGACGACGTCGCAGCCTTCGTCGGCAAATGCCAACGCGATGCCGCGGCCGATGCCGCGGCTGGCGCCCGTGACCAGGGCAACTTTACCTTTGAGCCCAAGCTCCATCCCCGTCCCTCCAAGTCGCGAAGTGCCGCGCTGGCGTGCTCGCAACTGGCTTGTGGCGGAGACGATGAAGGCCGTCAATGCTGGGCAGAAACCGCAGGGCTGCGGACGCGTTCCAAGTCCGGGACTTGGTCCGGTTCGACGATCTCTGGCGCGATGCTCCCCGGTTCCAGGAGCCAGCGGGCGACGCCCGGCCAGAATTCTTCAAGCGCCACCTTGCCGATAAACAGCCCGACGTGGCGGCACGGCGCTTCCGCCTTGCGTAAGCTATTCGCCGGCGTTGCGACCAGACGCTCGGCCGCGAAGAGTTGCGCCGGTGCGACGACCTCGTCGTCGCGCGCCGCCAGCAGGAACAACGGTGTTCGCAGACGCTTCAGATCGATGCGTTGGCCGAGCGCCACGAAGCGTCCGTCCGCCAGTTGGTTGTCCTTGTAGAGCTTTTCGACGACTTCGAGATAGAAATGTCCCGGCAGGTCGACGGTCCAAGCATACCAATCCCGAAACGTCTTTTCGATTTGCGCAAATCGCGACGAGCCGAGCGGCTCCGGCGTCTGCAGCAACTCCCGGATCTCATCCGGGGCGATAACATCCGGTCCCCAGAATCGCAGCATGTTGCGGCCGAGCATACGGCCATCGCCGAGTTTGACCAGTTCGTGAAACACCGCGATCGGGCTGGATTCCGCAAGTGCGGACAAGCCGGAAGGCGCGGCCGCAATATCGATCGGCGCGCCCGCCAGCACCAGCTTGCCGACCTTCGCCGGGAAGCATGCGGCGTAGAGCAGCGCCATCCAGCCGCCCTGACATAAGCCGATCAGATCGACGTGGCCGCCAAGGTGATCGACCAGCACGTTGAGATCGGCCAGATAATTGTCGATGCCGAAATCGCGCATGTCCGCTTGCGCCGAATGCCAGTCGGTCACAAACAAGCGCGTCAGCCCGGCCTCGCGCAACGCCGCGACCAGGCTGTGACCGGGAGCAAGGTCGGTGATTGCCGCGCCATGCAAGGCAAACGGCGCGCACAGCAGGGTCGGCACGCCCTGGGGCGCCGTGGCGAAAGTGCGCAGGCGTACAGTCTTCAACTCCAGCGCAATCTCGTTGGGCGTCGCCCATATCGGCTCGTTGGTCGCAGGCTCGCGGCCTGACCCGCCCGCGAGATCAATCCATTGCTTGGCGAACGTTGCCACCAACTCGCTCGCGGAGGCGGCGACCAGTGCCGGCCACAGAAACCCGGCATAGGAGAATTGACGGCCTGATGGCTCGTACATCAAAACACCATGACACCAGAATGACGCGCCGGCTTGCGCTGGATCAAATGCCGGCGCAGCCCGCCACCGCTACTTCATCAGGACATACTGACCCGGCGCGGCATCCAGCGGCGCGAAACGGCTTCCGGCGCGTCCCAGTGTTGGCGGCAGGACCGGCGTGCCAGAGCGTTCCGACAGCCATGAGGTCCACGCTGGCCACCACGATCCGGGACGCGGCGAATTCTCCGCCAGCCACGTCTCGGGGTCAACGTATTGATCGCCGTGTCGTTGCGTCGCGAGGCGAAAATGGCGGCCCGGATGGCCGGGCTCCGAGAGGACGCCAGCATTGTGCCCGCCGTTGGTGAGCGCGAAGGTGGTTTCTCCGTCGGACAGGAAGTGAAATTTGAACACCGACCGCCAGGGCGCGACATGGTCCCATTCGGTGCCGACCGCAAAGATCGGAACCCGGATGTCGTGCAGGCTGACGGGCCGTCCGTCCACCTTGAAGTGACCTTCAGAAAGGTCGTCGTTGAGAAACAGGGAACGAAGATATTCAGAATGCATGCGATAGGGCATGCGCGTCGCATCGGCATTCCATGCCATGATGTCGATCGGCGTCGTCCGTTCGCCCATCAGGTATTCGCGCACGACGCGCGACCAGATGAGGTCATTCGAGCGCAGCAACTGAAACGTCCCCGCCATCTGCCTCGCATCGAGGTAGCCGCGCTCCCACATCATGTCTTCGAGGAAGGCGACCTGGCTCTCGTTGATGAAGAGCATCAGTTCTCCCGCCTCGGTGAAATCGGCCTGTGCGGCGAGAAAGGTCAGGCTGGCCAGGCGATCGTCGTGATCGCGCGCCATCGCGGCGGCGGTCGCCGCGAGCAATGTGCCGCCCAGGCAATAGCCGACGGCGTGAACTTTTTCCGAGCCGGTAATGTTGGTCGCCGCCTCGATCGCGGGAAGAACGCCCTCGGTGCGGTAATCGTTGAAGCCGATGTCGCGATCCTCGCTGTCGGGATTCTTCCACGACACCATGAATACCGTGAAGCCTTGATCGGTCAGGTATCGCACCAGCGAATTCGCCGGCGACAGATCGAGGATGTAGTACTTCATGATCCAGGCCGGCACGATCACCAGCGGTTCAGGGCGCACCCGCTCGGTTGTGGGTGCGTACTGGATGATCTCAGCGAGCCGCGTGCGATGTACGACCTTGCCCGGCGTGATCGCGACGGTCTTGCCGACGGCATAGGCTTCGGTCCCCGACGGCGGCTGGCCACGGGCCTGCCGCATGAAATCGTCGAGGAAGTTCGACATGCCACGCACGAGGTTCGCGCCGGCGTACGGCACGGGTCTGCGCCAGGACTTGCGGGTTCGTCCCGATGAAATTCGATGGCGAGAAAATATCGAGAAACTGCCGGGCGCCGAAGGTCACCATCGACTGATGACGCTCGCTGACGCCGCGCACGCCGGTGGTTGCAGCCTCCCACCATTTTTCCATTGCAAGGAAGCCGTGGGCATAGACATTGAATGGGAACGACTGCCACTCGGGGGCACGAAAGCGGTTGTCATGCGGCAGCGAGTGAAGGCATGGGTCCTCGCCCGTGCCGCGCTGGCATCGACAGGCATAGGCAAAATGTTCGGCTGCCGCATCGAAGGCGCGGGCTGCCAATGCGGCCTGTTTGCCGGGCGCGACCAGGAGGTGCACGGCCCAGTCGAGGTAGGCGCCGGCCAGTGCGCTCGGCGCCAGCCCTCCGGTCAGTCGCCCAAAGACGGCATGAAGTTTGCGATCAAAGGCCTGCAACGAATTGAGCGGTGGCTCGCGATCCTGAGCCAGATCCTGCTTTGCGATATCGGTCCTGCGCAAATCGCCGGGCGCCGCCGGCGCCGGACTTCGCGAAGGCGTCAGGTCCCTTGGCAAGGATAGTGTTTCTTGCACGGTCGATCCGCATTGATACTGGGGAAACGACGTTCACCCATAGCGGTTACGAACTTCTGCCTATTGATACAGGTCAACCCTGGTCCGGCGAAGTTCACGCCGCAACCGGTAGATAGGGCTGAACCGGCCAAGGTCAACGCATCAAGGGTGCTCGGCATGTCCCCGCGCTGATTCAAAAATTCACCGTCAAGAATCGTCTATCAGGAAATCATCACGCATGGCGGGCAGTACGGCCCGCCACGTCGCGTTTAGCATCCTGAGCAGCGGGTGGCAGTGCCCTGCGGACGCACCGGTTCGTAGTCAATCTTGTCCTGATCCCAAACGATGAAGTTATCCCGGTTCGGCATCTTCACCAGCGGCAGGGTCTTCGCGTCCATGACCTCGTCCTCGCGGATGATCTTGTTGAGCGCGAGGATGTAGGCTGAAAGCGCGTAGAGTTCGTCATTGGTCAGCGTCTTCGGAATCGGATACGGCATCGACCGGCGCATGACGTCATAGAGCGTCGTTGCATACTTGTAGTAGGGGACGGTCTTCATCGTGGTGATCTTGTCGAACTTGGAAGGACCGACCATTGGGGAGAAACCCGGCCGCGGGTTGACCCCGTTCTCGCCATGGCAGAGCGCGCACTTCTGCGAGTAGACCGCCTTGCCCTGCTCGAACGTTCCGCTGCCAGGCGGTAGGCCGGTGCCGTCCGGCAGAACTTCAATGTTCCAGGCCATGATATCAGATTCGGTGATCGGCTTGCCGAGTCCGGGCGGCTCGGCCCGGGCTGAGCTCGCGCCAAAGCTAAGAGCGAGTGCAAGGATCAAGAGCTGCTTATGAGTAGACATGTTTGATCCCCCCTGAACTGTCGACGCCCCAACTGGTGATGCTGTTGTAATGCTGGTTCGGGAAAGCGAGCGGGCTCGTGACCGGTTTGTCGGTCTGTCCTCGCGCGGCGATGAACGCGGCGCGTAATGGCTGGTCGTTGCCAGCTTCGTCCCAGGCACGGCTCTCGAGCACCGCCGGCTGACCGTCCCACCGCCATGGCATGGTGAAACGGGTGAACGCTTTTGGATTGACCGGCCCTTGCAGCGCGGCCTCCGCCCAACTCTTGCCGCCGTCGGCCGACACCATGACCTTGGCGATACGTCCGTTGCCGGAATAGGCGATGCCGGAGATTTCGTAATAACCCGGTCCTTTTAGCAAGTGGCCAAAGGACGGATAAGTGATGAACGATTTCACCTCCTGGGTGAAATGGAACAGCCAGCTTTTGCCGCCGGGCAGGATCTGCGAATAGGTCTTGGACTCGAAGAAGCTCATGGCCGGCTGGTCGATCAGCTTGATGCGGCGCACATGCTTGACGTTCATGTTGCCCTGATAGCCGGGCAGCAGGAGGCGCATTGGGTAGCCGTTTCCGGGCATGATACGCTCGCCATTCTGGTAGAGCGCGATCATGGCGTCGTCCAACGCCTTTTTTATCGGCACGCTGCGATGAAGCGCCAAGGAGTCGGCGCCCTCAGCGAGCAGCCATTTTGCTTTCGGGTCGATGCCGGTTTCTTCCAGCAGCGTCGATAATAGCACGCCGGTCCATTCGGCGTTTGAAACAAGGCCGTGGATTGCCTGGGCGGTCACCTGCAGTGGCTCATTGGAAAACATCGGCGCCGAGTTGCCGCTACACTCGACGAAATGCATGCGCGTCACCATCGGATAGCGCGACAGCGATTCGACCGTGTAGACCAGCGGTTGCTTTACCAGCCCGTGGATGACGAGCTTGTGCTGCTCCGGGTCGATATCCGGCAAGCCCGAATGCGCGATGGTGAAGAACAGGCCATTCGGCGTGACCGTGCCTTGCAGCAGATGGTGCGGCGTGCGCGCGTGCGAATTGCGGAAATCATGTTTCGGATTGCTGAGCGTGCGCACCACGTTCTTCTCGAACCGCGAGGCGACCTGATAGGGCGGCACAGGCGTGCCCATCTCCAGGCTCCAGGGATCGTTTTGCAGTGGTTCGGCGGCCGCGCTAGTGAGCGAGGTGCCGGTAGTCATCGCGCCTGCCACGATGGCGCCGCCGCGCAGCAATGCCCGGCGATCGAGCAGTCCGTTACCAGCAGCTTTTTCAATAGATGGCGGTGCGCCGATGCGGCGCTTGCGAGTAGTCATCGTTTTCTCCCTACGAATGGGCGGCGTCTGGCGCGCCGCTCCAGTCTCGATATGTCCTCGCGTGAGCAACAGCGGCTGCCCAGTGGGAGGCGCTTTGTTTCAGGCTGTCGTGAAACCTAGCGTCGGTAGAGATATTTTGTCGCAGTGATCAGACTGCTCTTTTCCCCCGCGCGTTGCAACGCGGGCCAGCGCCAATCGGGCAGGACATCTGACCTAATGCGCATGATGTCGTGCAGTCAGTGCGGGTCTAACAATTTGCACGGTGTCAAAGCTTCAGTGCGCGAAGAACGCCACCAGTTTAGGAATGACCTGCTTCGGGGCTTCTTCCATCAGCCAATGGCCTGAGCCCTTGATGACCGCGCCCTCGACGTGGTCGGCCACCAGCCGCCCCTGCTGAATGAGAAATTCCCCCGACGCCTTTTCGCCGGTCAACACCAGCATCGGCATCGTCAGCTTGGTCTGGGCGAGCTTCTGAAAGTCCGCCGCATCCTGCTCGAATGCCCTGAATACTTCGAACCCGGCGCGCATTGCGCCGGGTTGGCCATAGGCTTTTGCATAGATGCGGCGATCACGCTCCGGCACCGATTTCTTGCGGTCGGCGGCAAAATCATTCCAGAAGTGCTCGAAGTAGATTCGCTCGCGGCCGGCGACCAGTTTGAGCGGGGTCTCGCCGTAGAAGTGGAAGTGCCAGAGGTCGCGCAGCAGCCAGACTTTCGTCCAGTCGCCGACCCCCGGCAGGAACGCATCCATCAATGCGATACGATCGACTTCGGCGGGAAACTGCGCCGCGTACGCATAGGCAACCATCAAACCAATGTCGTGCCCGGCAAGGCTCACGCGGTCGTAACCGAGCGACGCGGCAAGCGCGTGAATGTCCTGCGCCATGGTCTTCTTGTCATAACCTTGCGGCGGTTTGGCGGATTGGCCAAATCCACGCAGGTCCGGCGCAATCACGGTACGGGATTTGGCAAGCTCGGCCATGAGCGGCCGCCACATATGGCTGTTCTGCGCATAGCCGTGCAGCAGGATAACGGGTTCGCCCGCGCCGGCGGTCAGATAGTGAAGTCTGATGCCGTTGACGCGGGCAAACCGGCTTTGGACGCCGATGACGCTTTTCCCGCGACGAGTGACTTTAGCCATGGCGTATCTTTCGTTCGCAGTTGCAGACCTAACCCTTGATGAACGCGGGATGGATCGTCATCGCAGATGCGACGCGCTACGACGCCTTTTGATGATGCCCGGCGCGCGCGGCGTGGAAGAAGTTACGGGGTCAGCCCGGCGCCTTGCCGTCAAGCAGCCAGCCGAACCGCTCGCGGGCCTTCTTGGCGACCTCCGCGCTCGGTGCATTGGTCGGTGGAAACTTGTCGCGCCAGCGCCACGGCCGGCAGGCATTGATCAGCGCAACCGAATGCGTCATGTCGCCGGCCGCACGGCGCTCCGGCGGCAGTGCCGGGTCAGCGCTGGAATCCCATGCGCCGGTGATGAACTGGATCGATTCCTTGGGGTCGGTTCGGGTGAGCATCGCCCACAGCAGCATATCGAGGTTGGTCACATCGATGTCTTCGTCGACCACGACGATGTATTTCGACGCATAGGCCGACGCGCCGCATTGCGCCGCGACATGCGCGACCTGCACGGCATGGCCGGGATAGCGTTGCGTAATCGAGACGGCGTGGAACATGCGAGCGCCGCCGACCTCGTGGCACCACACCTGCTGGACGCCGGGCACCCCCGCATTGGTGACGTTCTGCTTGATGGTGGCCGAGCGCATTACCGCGCGGTAGCGCGCCATCTCGTCCGGCCCGCCGCCCATCGGCGGTACGCCCACGACGATCGGATTGTTGCGGTAGTAGATCGCCTTGACGTCGAGCACCGGGATATCGCGCACGCCGCCGGCGTAGTGCCCGCTCCATTCGCCGAACGGCCCTTCGGGGTGCGTGCGGTCGGGCGGCACGTAGCCTTCGAGTACGATTTCCGCATTGGCCGGGAAGGGGAGGCCGGTGACCTTGCCGCGCACCATCTTCACCGGGCGGCCGCGCAGTCCGCCGACGAGATCGAGCTCGAACACGCCGTAGGGCGCCTCCAATCCGCCGAAGAAAAACGCGATCGGGTCGCCGCCCAAAACCATCGCGGCCGGCAGCGGCTCACCGCGCTTGAAGGATTTGTCGCGATGGATGCGGCCGTGGTGGCCGGCGGCCATCACCATGCCGACCGTCTTCTTGTCATGCACTTGCGCGCGGTAGGCGCCGGCGTTGAGCCAGTTTTCTTCCGGATCGCGCGTGATCGTGTAGGTGCCGGTGCCGATATACTTGCCGCCGTCCTTCTCATGCCATTTCGGCGCCGGAAACTTCGTGACGTCGACATCGTCGCCCATCATGACGTTCTCGAACACCGGGCCATCTTCGACGACCTCATGCGGAATGATGCGTTGCTCTTGAAGGTACGCTTCCCGATAGGCGTCGCTCAGTTCCCACTTGGTGAGTTCATCGGGAAATCCGAGCGTCATGTTGCGGCGCGTGCCGGCGAACATGTTCATCAGCAGGCGCGCACCCTTTGCGCAGCCCGGAATGTCCTCGAACACCACGCAAGGTCCGTTCTCGGCGCGCAGTACGGCTTCCGCCGCAAGCCCAATGTCCTCCTCGCAGTTGGCACCCTTGACGGTGCGAACCTCGCCCAGGCGTTCGGCGATGGCGAGCCATTCCCGCAGGTCGTCGTAGCCGATGTTACCGGCGAAATTGCTCTTGTTGCTCATTGGGCGGTCGACTTTCTTATGAGTGGTGATATCCGCCTCTGCATCTTCGAGCATCCGCAGGCGCAACGCAATTGCAAGCGGCGCCGGGCTCTCACCCGGCGAACCGCTCCTTTAATCCCGGACCGTGCAGGATATTCTCCGAAGGTCTGCGACCTTCGGAGCGAGGCCTCAGGCGGCCTTCGGTGTCGTCGGCGTGGTTGATGCGGCAGGCGCGGTGGACTTGGCGTGCAGGGCCATCACGATCATCGACGTGCCGCCGAACAGCATGTTGATCCCGACCAGCAGGCCGATGGCCCATGCGGCGGTGCCGGGCAGACCCGCAAGAATCATCGCGGCAAGGATCAGATCGACTACGCCGCTCGCCAGCATCCAGCCCCAGCGGCCGGACAGGTCCTTCTTGTGCTCGAGCGCATACATGATCGTGATGATGCCCTCGACCGTGAAGAACACGATCAGCAGCAAGGTGAGCGTCACGGTGGCGCGGAGCGGCGAGACCAGCAGGACGATGCCGGCTGCGATTCCGAGCAGCGCCGAGAACAGCGACCACCAGAAACCCGGCGCCTGACGCGCCCAGAACGTCATCACCAGGCCGACAATGCCGCTGATGAGGAAGAGCCAGCCGACCAAGATTGCGACTGCGAGCGTGGCGATCGGCGGGACCACGATTGCCACGAGGCCCAGGACCACGAGGACAATCCCCTCGATCAGAAACAACACCCAATGATCGTGGATCGATTTTTCGACGGTGCGCTGAAACTCCTGGATGGTATTCGGCTGGTTCATCGACATGCTGGCCTCCCTTATCGCCTTCCGGCGGAGATTCGACCCACCCAATATATACCGGCTCGGTCAATTTATTTCGCCGGTAGGGAGCGGACAGGCGGAGATTTCCTGTCAGGACGAATGCGGAATGAATGTTTACCGTTACGGGGTACAAAAAAAAGGGAGGAGGGGGAAACGAAAGGCGGCGAAAATTGTCTGCCACCGTTCCCTTCATCGCGTTGTCGGTGCTGATAGCGCTGTCATTGGGGGCCAAGCCACTCGCCCGGCTTGCGACAAGCAAAAGCCGCCAGTTCATGACCGGAGTACTGGCGATCTGGATCCTGGTCTCTTTCTGGATTTTTGGCTGACAGGATCCGAACCCGGCGGGTTGAAATTGCCGCGATTTGCCGCCCTGGTATTAAACCTGATGTAAATCCTGCCTAAACGGCTGACGTTTTTGTGAACTTATCACATGCGGGACATGTGGGGCCTTGGCAGGTCTGCTGCGCCTTGCCGCCGGACGGCGTCCTCCGCTCAGCCGGACCAACCCGTCTACCAGTTCGCGATCCAGTGGCCGATATCGAAGGCCAGTGCTCCGAGAACGCAGGCCGCAAGGGCGCCCCAGAGGATGCTGAGGAGGAGCACGCCGTTGGCCCGCTCGATGAATTCCTTGTCGATCAGGTGGGACATATCGTGCCGGTCTTTCAGTTGCCGCGTTCGCTTAATCGCGGCCAGACCTGATCTAATGCGTGAGTTGGCCGGATCGCTAAGCATGGGACGGCAAAGCTGGGTTGCACTCCGTGCGGGGCTTCCCGGGCCGTTATGCTGACTTTATGGGCGTCGGGTGGGTCACAATTATCGGACGGATGGTGCGCGGACTGTGAGCGGAAGGCCTTGTCGAGGCAGGTGGCTCGCGACCACAAACAGGTAGCAGCGTGTGCCGACCCCTCGTGCCTTGATCTGAAGCCCGTCGCAATCTATCCGCACCCACCGCCGTGATTTCGTGACAGTCCGCGCCGCCGTTGCTAGGACACGGCATAAGACGAAGGAGGGCAAAGAACGTCATGATGCAAAAGCCGAAATGTCCAATCATCGCGTTGGAGGAGCACTATTGGGATGCGGAGTTGGCCGCCACCTATACGGGCGTCGAAGCCGGGCGGCCGGGCGATACCGCAAAGCGGCTGCACGATCTTGGCGAATTGCGCCTTAAGGAAATGGACGAGGCCGGGATCGACATCCAGGTGCTGTCGCATGGCGCGCCGTCCGCCCAGAAGCTGACCGGCGCCGACGCCGTTCCGCTGACGCGGCGGGTCAACGACCGGCTGCATGCCGCCGTGCAGGCTCACCCCACGCGGTTCGCAGCCTTTGCGGCGCTGCCGACGTCCGATCCCGATGCGGCGGCCGACGAACTCGAACGCTGCGTCAAGCTCGGTTTCAAGGGCGCGATGCTTCACGGGCTCGCCAACGGCGTCTTCCTCGACGACAAGCGGTTCTGGCCGATCTTCGCGCGGGCCGAGGCACTCGACGTCCCGATCTACCTGCATCCCAGTCTGCCGCTGCCGGCCGTGATGGACGCCTACTACAGCGATTATGCCAAGGACTTCCCGATGGTGGTGCGTGCCGCCTGGGGCTACACGGTGGAGACGGCGACGCTCGCAATCCGGATGGTGCTCAGCGGCGTGTTCGACAAGCACCCGAAGCTGAAGATCATTCTCGGCCACTTGGGCGAGACGCTGCCGTTCCTGGTGTGGCGCGTCGACATGGCGCTGGCGCGGCCCGGCGCGACCCGGAAGGCCGGCTTCCGCGACGTGTTCTGCAACAACTTCTGGCTCACCACGAGCGGCAACTTCTCCAATCCCGCGCTGCTGTGCTGCGTGATGGAGATGGGCATCGACCGCATCATGTTCTCGGTCGACTATCCGTTCGTGCTCAATCCGCCCGCGGTCGCCTGGATCGACACCATTCCGCTGAGTGACGAGGACAAGATCAAGCTCCTCAGCGGGAATGCCAAACGGTTGCTGGGCCTCTAGGCTAGTGGTCCGATTTTAACATTCGCATCCCTTTTCGGCAGGCTATTTTGCGAATGTTAGAATCAAAGGACCACTAGCAACTATAAGCTACTAGTGGAGTTTTGGATTTGACGTTCGCTTCGTGGGCTCGCGGCGAGGCGGGTAGCGAACGTCAAATCCACTCCACTAGAGCGGCCGCCCGCAATCGCACGAAGATGCGGAGCGCGCGGTCGTCAGCCGGCCGCACGGATCGCTCGGGCTGATCGCAAAGATTGTTTTGGCAGCCGCTGAATCGCGCTCCGCGGGGGCAAGCCGCTCAATCGCGTTTCAGTGGGGGCAAAGAGAGGGGACACCTCGTCGCGACAGCTTTGATTGGCTCCGGCGGGGATTTGGTGTGCGAAGCGATACGGCGTCGGATTTCGGCCGGGGCACCCCGATGCAGAACGCGCCGTATTGCCGTCAAGCCGGCGCGATTGCCGCTTGCGGCGGCACATTGTATGGGAGGAGCCCGCGACTGGCACCGCGTCCCAGTCTCGCGGTTTTCTCAGGGACATGGCGCCGGGCCCGTAGCTCAATGGTTAGAGCCGACCGCTCATAACGGTCTGGTTGGAGGTTCGAGTCCTCCCGGGCCCACCACGCATTCAATAATATGAATATGTTTTCCGGTCTCTGCGAGTTTCCCCGTGTAAACGGGGCGTTTTCCCGATTGGAGACGGTCTCTGTGCGACGGGATTCATCAGGAGATCTCGATAATGGGCGGTCTGTCTCTGCTGCCAAAAATTCCGTTTCCCGGAAACGGAGACCGTTGTGTGCAGAGACTCGGTTCGAATATCGCTACTGCAGACTCGAACCCAGCATCTGACGTTGACGCGACCATTCGACAGGGAGGTCGCAGAGTCGGGCCGCGCCCATACCGTGCGGCAGACGCCCATCGATGGCTTGTGTGTGCCAAAAAGTTAGATTCAAACATATCGGTGATGCAAGCCGCTGACCATGGCGTATGACACGATATGTCCGGCCGGTTGGGCACACGACTGCGCAGCTTTCGCCGCAACACGATCACCTTCTTCCGGAGCGCGGCATCCTCGGCCGCGAGCTGGCTTTTGGACTTGAAGGGCAAGCCAAACAGGTTCAGCAACAATAGGAGAAGCGCGACCGTCGCAGCCGGCGGTATGCGATCCTGTGTCAAGCCGGATGAGGTTTTCGACACACACACACAGGTGTGGAAATCGTTCCTAAGGGACCGAAACCGGACCACTGTCTACGAGCCGCAGCTTCCAATCCTTAGCTGGCGTGTCATCCAGGCTGAGTTGTCCGGTCATGTAAAACAGCCGTTGTGTATCGACGCTTTTGGAGGTGCAGAAGCGATCCTGCAGGTAATAGGGAGGCGTGGCCTGATAATATAGCGTCGCTTTGACGGTCGCGGGTCGTTTCGCCAACTGCGACATCGGAATTCGATAGACGAGGGTGTCGCTGCCACCACGGTCATAGTCTGAATCTGATCCGGTCGCGGCTGGTTCGATTTCTTCTGCCAGGCGGACATCTGCGCCAATCGCACGCGCGACCTGAATACGTTCTTGAAGCTTGAGAAAGCCGTGCGGCAAAATTCGATTGTCCTTTACCTTGGTGCAGCCGGACAGGAAGCTGGTGGACAGGCGCCCCGCTGGTTTCGCTCCGGGTCCACAAATCGGCGCTGCGACGTCCGCCGGTGACGAGATCAATTCCTCATAGATCTGTGCTTGATCCTCGCGCGTGATGATTTGGTAGTGCGGTTGGTGAATCCGCGCCTGCGGATCGATGCGCGCGGAGCAGTCTGGCTTCCACCACAGCTCACCAGGGATCGGCGCGCCCTTTGCGTCCACGATGACGCCTTGACTATTCGTCCGTCCGGAAGACCACAAGACATTGTCGTTCACGTCGAGCACCTGGAATTCGATGAACGCCCGGCGAAACGCCACGCCCGATGGGAACTTGTGCCCGACTTTATTGACTACAGCGACTCGTGCGTTCAGTGCTTCATCCTCGATCTTCACCTGGTCGACATTGACGGTCGCCGTCTGATGCTTTGCTTGCTCAAGCATGGCGGCCTCGGCGTTGGCCGTCGGGTCAACGCCGGTATCGCCCAACATCGGATCACCCGGTCTCAGTCCCAGGATGTCGGCAAACTGCTGCGCCATCTTCACAAGAAATACGTTGAGCCCGACGAGCGTATGCTTGCTCACCCCACTGCGTACCGGCAAGTCGATCTCCGCAGGTGGCAAGGTCTGCTCGGTCTGCGGGAAGTTGCTGTATTCCTGGATCGAAGCGATCTTGCTGCGGAAAGGCGTTCCATCCGCACTTTTGCTCGGCATATGACAGTCTTGGCAGGATTGCGCACGCGCACCTCGTCCGAGCGGGAGCGGTCCATCGGGCGTGCTGCCGGTGCGGTAATCGCTAAAGGCCCATTCCGGATAAGTCGTCTGTTCGTATGTATGTCCAATGGTCTTGCCGCGATGCAGGGTCGGCAAATGAACAGTATGGCATGAGCCGCAGACCTCGGAGGTCACGGTGTGTGTTGAATGCACGGGGTCGCTGCCAGTCGCACGACGCATTGGCGTTTTCTTGGGGTCCTGGAACGGGCCATAGAGCTTGTCTGGTGGTCCGACCAGAAAGCTGCCGGTGAACGACTTGGCAAACCCCGTAAGGTCCGGGTTCAGCGCGTTCTGCCGCTCCAGCACGCATGCATTTTGCGGCTCTTCGGCGTGCTTGGCAGTCGCATCCTTGCCAACAACCATGCGGTGGCATGCGGTACACGACACGCCGTCACGTGCCAGTGCCCCATAGTTCGCGAGTTTGCTGACAGGATCATCCGGCGGATAGGGCGTGGCATCCATGGTGGCACGCGAAAATGTTCCGCAACCGTTTGTTTGCGTCCGATGATCGATGGCCGCTTGACGCTGGCCGAGGATGCCGTGGCAGCCAAGGCATGTGTTCTCGATCTGCGCAGAAGCAGTTGGATGGAAAGTCTCGGTCTCGCTGGCGAGTTGCGCGAAAAAGAACGGGTCCCGTCCTGCAAGACCCATGGGCGAGCCCTTCCATGTGCCATAGGGCGAGTTGTTGATGATCTTGCCGTTCGGCCCGGGCTCGGTCATGTCGAATTGCAGCCCGGTGCCACCGGCAGTGTGACAGCCGACGCACTGATCAGACGTCAGGTATTGGCTCGCGGCATTCGGTGGTCCCGCCTTGGCCCAAACATTGTCGAATGTTTCGGAGGGCATGTTTACAATCGACCGCCGGCTTAATTTTCCCAACGAGTAGGTGCTGGTGAATGCCGCGTTATATCTGCTGTCCCGATATGCGTTGAAGTCGAGCGCCGACTGGGCAATACGGGAGTGTTGGTTCTGCCACGAAGAATCTAGGAAGAATTTTTGCGTCAAATACACCAGCGGTTCGCCGGGTTCGCCCGCGATGTTCTTGAGCGTCGAGAATGTGTGGTTGTTCGCTGCCGATGCGTGGCAGTTCGTGCAGTACTGACCGAAGCCGGAAAACGGGTAGGCGTTCATCGCGGCGCGATTGGGCCAGTCCGGCTGCCAGTCGCTGGTCCAGCCGACCCAGCCCCAGAACCAGCCGTCCTGTGAGGCTTGACCATCGCGAATCATAACCGCCGCGCCTTGTGTGGTTGGCCGCAGCCGGTCCCATGGAATGCTGCCACACGCGGCGGCAGGCGGGGTGTACATTTCCTTGATAATCATCGCGCCATCGGGAAGCGGCGTCCCCGGGCCGGCCGCTCCTCCATGTTCCGGCCGGTTGACCTTCAGCCAGGCAAACATCTCCGGCGAATACCAGACGAGTACAGGTGCATGCGTGCCGGAATAGTTTGCACTCCAGCTTCCGCGCAAGTAGGACGCTACGAAAGGCCCAGTGTCGCGGATGCGCTTGTCGACCTTCCAGCCTTTTCGCAGGTCGCGGTGGCAGAAATTCTGCAGATACTTGCCGAGCTTTGCCTGGTATTCGTTGAGCGGCAACGCGCGTGGCCGACGGACGATCGGCTCGAGTTCTTCACACAGCTTGAAGTCGGTTGGGATCTGCGGACTGCGTTGCTCTTCGGGACAATCGTTAGAGGCATGGACGCAAAACGTGCTGCCGAGGATAAGTCCGCACGACAGCAATGCGATGGCCGCGCGCGAGCAGCCTTCGGCTGCGCTGTCAATTGCTCTGACGGAGCGACGCATGAAAAGTCTCCCGTAGTACGAAAAGCACTTTAGAAGCACGCTTACGATCGCTCAACAGGGAGACAGTCCGTCTTCAGTGCGGCCGATTGCAACAGCGAAAATAGGGTTACGATCTATGGGGTCTTGCTAACCGCTACTGCATGTGCGGAGCCAGCCGGTCCCAGTTAAATCAGCAACTTATGCTTTTGGATAGAGCGCAGAATTGACGATGCCATGGGTGAGTATGTCGTCGGCGTCAACCAAAGCGGCAGCCTGCGAAGCAGGAAGTGGAGCTACACGGCCTGCTGGATAACAATGCTCGGAATGCGGCTGCGCCTTTGCCGCTCGCGATCGCCGTTCAGCGTCACTTCGGCTGCAAGCCGGTATCCTTGGCGATCATGGCGGCGACCTTGCGGTTCTCGGCGATGAATTTAATGAATTCCGCGCGCGTTCCGGCCGCCGGTTCGATGGCGCGGGCGAGGTAGTTCTTTTTCACGAACTCCGGGTCGGTGGTTATGGCCGTCACCTCGGCGTGGAGTTTCTCGACGATCGGCAAGGGCGTGCCGGCCGGCGCAAACAGGCCGAACCATGGCGGCGGATAGTCCTCGCCGGTCGCTTCCTTGAGCGTCGGAATGTCGGGGAATAGCGGCGATCGCTCGGTGGAATTCAAGGCCAGGCCGGTGAACTGTCCGCTCTTGATCTGCCCAATCATGTTGGCAAGACCGAGGAACACGATCGGCGTCGTCCCACCCATGACCGCGTTGACCATCTCGTTGCCGCTGCGGAATGGCACCCGCACTATGTCGATGCCGTTCTGCTTGTTCAGCTTGTCCATGAAATAGGCCAGCACAAAGGAGAACGTGCCGTAGCTCAGCGTGCCGGGCTTGGCCTTGGCCAGAGCGACGAGCTGCGGAATTGTCTTGACGCCGAGGCTGGAACTCACGACGAGCGCGTTGGCATTGATGAACAGGTTGGCGACCGGCTCGAAATCCTTCTCGGGATTAAACGGCAGGCTCTTGAAGGTGTACTGGTTATAGATGACAGGCTCGCCCGACAGTACGCAGAAGGTATAACCGTCAGGCGCCGCTTCCGCACAGGCTCGTGTGCCGATGTTGAGTCCGCCGCCCGGGCGGTTCTCCACCACGAAGGGCTGACCGAGACGCTTCTGCAACTGTTCGGCCAGAAGGCGCGAGAACACATCGCCGCCGCCGCCGGCGCCGAGCGGAATAATGATCCGCACCGCCCGCGTCGGCCACTCCTCCGCGCTCGCGGGCACAAATGAAGCAATCGAAAGCAGCATTGCAGTCGCGGCAAGGATCAGGCGGCGCACGACATTCCTCCCGTGTTTGTCGCGCCCGGCTCGTCCGTACGCGCAGATTTTTTATGAGCAGGACTGTGCCGAAATCCCGCGCGCTTGCCTAGCGCGTATGGTCGAAAATTCCATTTGCAGGCCTGCCCGACCTGCGGATGGCGAATTCGTGTTCCGACCCAGCAGCCGCACGGAGGATCGATTTTTCTTCCAAAGATAGCCATTTGACAGGCAGGAAATTATTGCTGATCATCGGCGGCACTTGAGGTTTCATGCCGGGAGAACAGGAGGCGGTCATGTGGCGACGGAATTTGGTCCGACGTGGCGCACGAAGACGCTATCTTTTGGCATTCGGTGCGTTCCTCACTTCTACTCTTTTCGCGAATGTCGGTTTTGCCGCTGACCCTATCCTGATCGGCAACATCGCGGCGTTATCGGGAGCATCGGCGCAGTCGGGCGAAGCGATCACGCGTGGGTTGTCACTCGCCATCGATGAGATCAACGCCAAAGGCGGGCTGCTCGGGGGGCGGCAACTGAAGCTTGTGCAGCGCGACGACGAATCCAGCCCGCCCAAGGGGCTGATCGCGGCGCGCGAGTTGATTTTCAAGGAGAAAGTCGCGGCCATCTTTGGCGGTATTGATACCCCGGTTTCGCTCGCGATCGTCCCGCTCGCCAATAAAGAGAAGATGATCTTTATGGGCGTCTGGGCGGCTGGTACCGGAATCACCCGAAACGGCGCGAAGCCGAATTATGTCTTCCGCGTCTCGGCGGTTGACGCCCTCGTTGACGTCAAGCTGCTCAAATATGCCCATCAGAAATTCGGCGCCAAGAAAGCCGGCCTGATGCTGATCAACAATCCCTGGGGCGAATCCAATCACACTGGATTGGTTGCGGCCAGCAAGGCCGATCCGGCGGTGCAGATCGCGGGCATTGAGAAGTTCGAAAATGCCGATGTCGATATGGTTCCGCAGCTAGCCCGCCTGAAGAGCGCCGGCACGGACGCTATCGTCCTTGTGGTGAACGCGCCGCCGGGCGCGCAGATGATGAAGTCCAGGGCCCGCATGGGCTGGAAGGTGCCGGTCGTTTCCCATTGGGGAATTTCTGGCGGACGCTTTCCGGAACTTGCCGGTCCGACAGCAGGAGATGCACACTTCGTCCAGACCTACAGCTTCTTCGGCAAGCAGAGTCCGGTTGGCGAACGGGTGCTCGCGGGCCTGAAGAAGAAGTATCCGGCAATCAAAGGCCCGGAGGATATCTTTGCTCCGGTCGGAACGGCGGATGCCTATGACGCCATGCATCTGCTTGCGCTGGCGATCGCGCAGGCCGGCTCGACTGACTCCGACAAAGTGCGGGCCGCGCTGGAAGACCTCAAGAGCAGCTATACGGGGCTGATCAAGACCTATACCAAGCCCTTCTCGGCGGACAACCATGATGCGCTCGGTCCAGACGACTACATCATGGTCCACTACGAAGGCGACAAGGTTGTTCCCGTCCAGTAACGGGCTTGCGGGGCGGTTGCCAAGCCGCCCCGTTTTGCGCGTTGTGCGCGCGACTTGTTGTGAAGGGCCATGCTTATTGCGTCCGCGCTCATTTCCGGTCTTGGGCTCGGCAGCATGTATGGACTGCTGGCCCTTGGCTTCTATGTCACCTACGCCGTTTCCAACACGGTAAATTTCGCCCAAGGCAGCACCATGATGTTGGGTGCTGTCGTGTGTTTTACGGTCTGGGTGACGCTGAGTTTTCCACTCACTCTCGCAATCGTCGTTGCCCTTATTGCCTGCGCCCTGTGGGGGGCGATCGTCGAACGGATTGCGGTACGGCCGTTTGTCGAGCGCAATTCGGAGTCCTGGCTCATTGCGACCGTGGCGCTCGGCATCGTCATCGACAACATGGTCATGTTCACGTTCGGCAAAGACCCGCGCGGCATGCCGCCGGGCTTCCTCACGACCAGCTCGCTTTCACTTGCTAACATCAAGATTCAGTATCTGCAGTTGCTGATACCGTTTGTCGGGTTGTCGATTGCGGCCGTGCTGCACCTTTCTTTCCATCATTCTCGCTACGGCAAAGCGCTGCTCGCGGTGGTTCAGAATAAGGACGCCGCCCGTCTGATGGGCATCAATGTCGAGCGCGTCGTCATCGCCGCCTACGCGATCTCCGGCCTTCTCGCCGGTGTCGCGGGCATCCTGGTGGCGCCGTTGTTCACGATCTCATCCACCATGGGCACGCTGTTCGGCATCAAGGCCTTCGCGGTCGCGATTCTTGGCGGCATAGAAAGCGCCTGGGGCGTGGTGCTGGCCGGCTTGATTTACGGCATGGCCGAAGCGCTTGTCATTGCATTGCTAGGGTCGACTTACAGCCAGATCGTTACGTTTGCACTGGTGATCCTCGTTTTGGCCGTTCGGCCGCGAGGTCTGTTCGGTCGGTCGGCGGTGAAAAAGGTATGAGGTTTCGCAACCTCATTCTGGCGGTCGCGGCGATCGGCGCTGCCGGCCTCCTGATCGCGCGGGGCGACGGCTATCAAGTCTACATCATCGCGCTGGTCGGGCTCACCGCGATCGTGGGGATCGGCCTGAACGTCCTGCTCGGGATGACGGCGCAGATATCGCTTGGCCACGCCGCATTCTACGCTATCGGTGCCTATACGGTTGGCATTCTCACCGGCACCGTCGGTTGGTCGTTTTGGCCGGCGCTGCTTGCAGCCGGCGTCGTCGCCGCTGTCGCCGGCGGTTTGCTCGCAATTCCCGTGCTGCGGGTGCGGGGGCCCTACCTGGCGATGATGACAATCGCGTTCGGCTTTGTCGTCGAGCAAGGCGCGGCGGAATGGAAGGGTTTGACGGGTGGCTGGAACGGCCTGATGGGCATTCCGGCGCCGCATCTTGCCGGTTACGAGTTCAGCGTCAGGGACATCGCGGTGCTTGTGCTCGTCCTGACGGTCCTTGCCCACATCGCTTATGCGCGATTGAGCGCGGGCCCCTGGGGCAAGGCCATGCGGGCGGTGCGCGACTCCGAGATTGCCAGCATGTCGATCGGCCTCAACCCGATGCGGGTGCGGACGGCGGCATTCGCAATCTCCGCATTCGCGGCCGGCATTGCCGGTGGCGTATTTGCTTCGATGAGCAATTTCATCAGTCCGGAGTTGTTCCCATTCTTTCAGTCGATCATGTTCCTCCTTGTCGTCATGGTGGGCGGGCTGGATCGCGTCTTCGGGCCGCTGGCCGGCGCAATCGTCGTCGTGCTGTTGCCGGAAACGGTATCCTGGCTTGCCGAGTACCAATTGTTATTCGTCGGTATCTTGATGCTGATTGTGCTGCGGGTGGCGCCGAGCGGCCTTGCCGGTTTGATCAGCCCGTGGCTGGAGACGCCTAAAGCGGCACGCACTGCCCATGCCACGCATGACATCGGGGCCATTCTAGGTGCGGGGGCGGCCAAACGTGGCCTGTCAGTCAGCAACCTTTCGATCAGCTTTGGCGGCGTAAGCGCCGCGAGCGATCTGTCGTTCGAGGCGCGTCCAGGAGAGATTACCAGCATCATCGGGCCCAATGGCGCCGGCAAGACGACGGTGCTGAATCTGATCTGCGGCTTCTATCGTCCGGACGAAGGCGCGGTGCGGCTTGCCGACCAGGACGTGGCCGGGCAATCGTCATACCGGCTTGCACGTGCGGGCATCGCGCGGACCTATCAAACCAGCCAACTGTTCGGCACGATGTCTGTTCTCGACAATGTGCTGATCGCTTTGCGCCGAGGCCAATTGCGAGGGAGAGCCATTTTTTCTTCGGACAATGATGCGGGTCGTCATGCGGCTGCCGAAAGTCTGCTCGCCTTCGTCGGGTATGGCGGGCCGCTCGAACAGCCAGCATCTGCATTGGCGCATGTGGATAAGCGGCTGGTCGAGATCGCTCGCGCGCTCGCCACGCGTCCTAGCGTAATCGCGCTCGATGAACCGGCGGCCGGGCTCGGCGCGGTCGACACGGCAGCGATCGGGACGTTGCTGAAGAAGGTCGCCGAGGCTGGCGTGACGGTGCTGCTGATCGAGCACGACATGGAATTGGTCATGGACGTGTCGAACCACATCATCGTGCTCGATGCGGGCGCCAAGATTGCCGAAGGGCCGCCCGAACGGATCAGGCGTGATCCGGCCGTCATCAAAGCCTACCTTGGTGAGAAAAAGACCGTCGACCGGCAGCGGCGGCAACCGCGGGCAGCCGGAGCGCAAACGTTGCTTGCCGCGCGTGATCTTGCAGCCGGCTATGGCGCGGCGGTCGTTCTGAACAAGGTTGCAGTTCACGTCGACACCGGCGAGACCGTCGCGGTGCTCGGTGCCAATGGCGCCGGCAAGTCCACCCTTATGCGCGCCCTGAGCGGACTTAAGCGCCCGGTCGACGGTGAAATTGAATTTCTTGGCCAGCGGATCGAACGGCTCCCGGCCAATCGGATCGCCGGGCTCGGTCTCGTTCTGGTGCCGGAGGGGCGTCAGGTTTTTCCGGAACTGAGTGTCCTCGACAACCTGCGCCTTGGCGGCTTTGCGCGGTCCGCGAAGAACGCGGGTGCAACGATCGAAGACATGTTCGTCCGCTTTCCGCGGCTGCGAGAACGTCAGCATAGGCGTGCCGGCCTGCTGTCAGGCGGCGAACAGCAAATGCTGGCATTGGCGCGCGGCCTTGATGGCGGAACCGCGGGTTCTCATGCTTGACGAGCCCTCGCTCGGGCTCGCGCCGCAGCCAACGGAAGCGCTCTACGATCTGATCGCAGATCTGCGCGACGAGGGGACCACGATCCTCCTCGTCGACCAGGTCGCCAAGCTCGCACTGTCGGTTGCTGACCGCGCTTATGTTTTCCAGTCCGGTGAGGTCAGGCATTCCGGCGTCGCTGCCGAGATGCAGGAAGACCCGGCGTTGGTGAAGGCCTATCTCGGGGACGGCGAACCGGTGACGTAATGCAAACGATTCGATCGCTCAGAAGGAAACTGCCCGCATGGATCTCATTCTGAAAAATGCACGTCTGTTCGGCGCCGAGAAGCAACTCGCCGACATCGGTGTCAGCGGCGGCAAGATCGTTGCCATCGAACCCAACCTCAACGCCACGGGTGAGACCATCGACGTCGGCAAGCGGTTGGTGTCGTCCGGCTTTATCGAGACGCATATCCATCTCGACAAATCTTGCATCCTCGATCGCTGCAAGTCCGTTAAGGGCGATCTTGAGGAGGCTATCGGCGAGGCCGCCAAGGCCAAAGCGAATTTTACGCCCGAGGACGTCTATGCGCGGGCCAAGCGCACGCTCGAGAAGGCGATTTTGCAAGGCACGACGCATATGCGCACCCACCTCGAGGTCGACCCTGGCGTCGGATTGCGTAGTCTCGAAGGCGTGCTGCCGCTTATCAAGGAATATGCCTGGGCGATTGATCTCGACATTTGCGTATTCCCGCAGGAGGGTTTGCTCAACAATCCCGGCACCGACGAACTGATGGTTGAGGCGCTCAAGCGCGGCTGCCGCGTCGTTGGCGCCGCGCCCTATACCGACAGCGATCCGCCCGGGCAGATCGATCGCGTCTTTGAAATGGCGCGTGAATTCGACATTGACATCGATATGCATCTCGATTTCGGACCGACTGCTGACGGCATGGATGTCGAGCATGTCTGCCGGCGTACCGACGAACACAAATATGGCGGCCGGGTTGCGATCGGCCATGTCACCAAGGCGGCAAGCCTGCCGGTTCCGGCCTTTGAGACCATGGCGAAGCGACTGGCGGACGCCGGTGTGGCGCTCACAGTTCTGCCGTCGACCGATCTATTCCTGATGGGGCGCAATCATCAGCACGATCACAACGTGACACGCGGCGTCGTTCCGGCTCACAAGCTGATCCACCATGGTGTGAACTGCTCGCTGTCGAGCAATAACGTGCTCAATCCGTTCACGCCGTTTGGTGACTGTTCGCCGCTTCGCATGGCAAACCTGTTTGCCAATATCTGCCAGATTGGGAAGCAGGCCGACATGCGCGCCTGCTTTGAGATGATTTCAACGCGGCCGGCCAAGATGATGCGTCTTCCGGACTATGGGCTGGAGGTCGGCAAGTCCGCCGATATCGTCGTTCTCGATGCGACGGACCCTGAGATGGCGGTGGCCGAGCTGACGCCGGTACTCCACGTCTTCAAGCGCGGCCGCAAGACCGTTTCGCGCCAACCTGCCAACTTGCACCGGCCGCACTGATGCTGAACGATCCGCTTAATGCCTTCTGTGCACATAACAACGTCGTGCTCAGTGGAAGCGGGGAGGGCGCCCTTGCCGGCCGCACCTTTGCGGTCAAGGATGTCTTCGACATTGCCGGTTTCCGTACCGGCAACGGCAATCCCATATGGCTGGAGACCCACGCGCCTGCCGGGCGCACGGCATCGAGTGTTCAGCGTCTCCTCGACGCCGGCGCGCGGGTAGCCGGCAAGACACATACCGACGAACTCGCCTACAGCCTCAATGGCGAGAATATCCACTACGGCACGCCGACAAATCCCGCTGCGCCCGGCCGGATCCCAGGCGGCTCGTCGAGTGGGTCGGCGGCCGCGGTCGCCGGTGGCCTGGTTGATTTCGCACTTGGCACGGACTGCGGTGGATCGGTGCGCCTTCCGGCAAGCTATTGCGGTATCTACGGCATTCGAACCAGTCACGGCCTGGTCCCCGCCGACGGTATCATTCCGCTCGCGAAAAGTTTCGATACGGTCGGATGGTTTGCCCGCACGCCGGCCTTAATGCAGCAAGTCGGCGATGTGCTGCTGCCGGTCTCGGCAGCGTGGTCGCCCCGCAAGCTGCTCGTCGCTGCCGATGCTTTCGCAGCCGTGGAACCGGTCATCGCCGACGCCCTGCAACAAGGGCTGAATCAGGTGAAGTCTGCTTTCGCTGATGTACGCGATGTGAAGATTTATTCCGCTGATCCCGCGACATGGTCCGCATTGTTCCGCATCCTTCAGGGCGATGAAATTCGCATCCAGCATTCGGCCTGGATTGAACGGCACAACCCGACTTTCGGGCCGGGGATAAGAGAGCGCTTTCAATGGACGCGGACGATCGACCCCGGCGAGGTGGCGGCCGCCAAGCCAAAACGCGAAGAGGTTGCGCTCCACATGGCCGCTTTGCTTAGCGATGACGCGCTGCTGTGCCTGCCAACCGCTCCCGGCATCGCGCCCAAGCTCAACACACCGGCCGGTGAATTGGAAAAATTTCGGGCGCGTGCATTTGCGCTGCTGTCGATCGCCGGCCTCTCGCGCCTTCCGCAGGTCAGCCTTCCACTCGGCACGCTCGAAGATTGCCCGCTCGGCTTGTCCCTCATTGGCCCGCGCGGGAGCGACCGCGCGCTGCTCAATTGGAGTCTCAAATCATCTGTCGGAGCAGGAATAACGCCTCCGCTCGATCTGATATTTCCGGGTCGTCTCTTTCCCAGTGGCTGGCGGGGTGAAAACGTCCAATAATCGCAAGCGTCCGTTCCGGCGAATCGGGCTCTGCCGTCGCCTGAGCGCGGGCCGGTGCGCTGCGTATTGATTTCTCGATGGTGCCGCTTTGAACGGCAAAGAGGCTGGTCAGCTATGGTTGGAACGGGCGATCGTGAAACCATCAAGGGACCGAGCGTCGAGGCAACGGCCGACGTGACGGATGTCGGCATGTCGTCCAGTCAAATTGTGGTCGAGGCCGCCTCCGCCAACCTCGTTGGTGTTCAAACGATCCTCGTGGTCATGGGTGTTTCTGGATCTGGCAAGACGACGATCGCAAGAGCGCTCGCGGATCGAATGGGTTGGGCCTTCGGAGAGGGCGACGACCTTCATGCGGGATCCTCCATCGCCGCGACGCCCTCCGGGCACCCGCTTGACGACCGTGACCGCTGGCCTTGGCTTACAAAGGTCGCGGCCTGGATCGACGGCTGGCGGCAGGCCGGCAAGTCCGGCGTGATTACCTGCTCGGCGCTCAAACGCAGCTATCGCGACTTCCTCGTGCGCGGGCGCTCGGACGTGCGAATCCTTTATTTGTGCGGCGACGTGGAACTGATCCGCGCGCGCTTCACTGCGTACAAAGGACACTTGAAGCCGGCAAGCTTCCTCGACAGCCAATTGGCGATGCTGGAGGAGCCGGTCCCCGACGAGTATCCGATCTACGCGGACGTGGGTCGGCCGGTCGATGACATTATCGCCGAGATCGTACGCGACTTGAATTCGCCAGTGGCTCGGAGCAGCCCTGCCTCAAGTGGCAGCACCGATTCAGTCATTCGATCCGACCTGCCGCTGGCCATCGAGGACTATGCGTTGATTGGCGATTGCACGACCGCTGCTCTCGTCGGTCGCAACGGTTCCATCGACTGGTTGTGCTGGCCGCGCTTCGACAGCAATGCCTGTTTCGCGGCTCTGCTTGGCACCGCCGAACATGGGCGATGGCGGATCGGCCCGGCCGACCCGGCGCCGCGCATCAGCCGCGCCTACCGGGACGGCACCGTGGTGCTGGAAACCATCTTCGACACGGCAGATGGCCGCGTGGCCTTGATCGATTTCATGCCGGTCAATCAGGCAGATTCGTCCGTCATTCGTCTGGTGGAAGGGCGCCGCGGCAAGGTAGCGATGCGATTGCATCTGACGCTTCGCTTTGACTACGGCGCGACGGTGCCATGGGTGACGCGTCTCGAAGACGGTTCCGGCGTGAGCGCAATTGCCGGGCCGAGCAGGGTGGTGTTGCGTTCGCCTGTCGCGCTGCAGGGCGAAAATTTTGCCACCATCGCGGAGTTCGATGTTGTCGAAGGGGAATGCGTACCGTTCGTCCTGACCCACGGCCCGTCCCATCTGCCGGCGCCGGCGGCGGTGGATTGGCGGACGGCTCTGCGGGAAACGGAACGGTTCTGGTGCGACTGGTCTGCCCGCTCTTCTTACACGGGTCATTGGCGCGAGCCGGTGCAGCGCTCGCTGCTGACCTTGAAGGCGCTGACATATGCGCAAACCGGCGGGATCATCGCCGCGCCCACCACGTCGCTGCCCGAGCAGATCGGCGGCCAACGCAACTGGGACTACCGCTATTGCTGGCTACGCGACGCGACCTTGACGCTGATGGCATTCATGTCCGCTGGCTATGTCGAGGAAGCGCAGGCGTGGGGGGCGTGGCTGCAGCGCAGCGTGGCAGGCAGCCCGAACCAGATCCAGATCATGTATGGTTTGTCCGGTGAACGCCAGTTGATCGAATGGGAGGTGCCTTGGCTGCCCGGCTATCAGGGCGCGGCGCCGGTGCGCATCGGCAACGCGGCCGCCGGACAGCTCCAGCTCGATGTCTACGGGGAGATGATCGATGCCCTCTACCAGTCGCGACAGCACGTGCTCACTCCGGCCACCTCGGCCTGGGCACAGCAGCGGAAGCTGATCGAGCATCTGGAGCGGATCTGGCAGCAGCCGGACGACGGAATCTGGGAAGTCAGGGGCGGACGCCGCCACTTCACCTACTCCAAGATCATGGCGTGGGTCGCTCTCGACCGCACCGTGCGCGATGCGGAACGTCTAAAACTTCAGGCGCCAATGGAGCGCTGGCGACAGGTTCGGGATCAAATGCACGCGACGATTTGCGAGCACGGGTTCGACCGTAGCCGCAACACCTTCACCCAAAGCTTCGGCGGCAGCGAACTCGACGCGAGCCTGCTGATGATGCCGGTGGTGGGCTTCCTGCCGCCTGACGATCCACGCGTTCTCGGTACCGTCGCGGCGATCGAGAGGGAGCTCATGGTCGACGGCCTTGTGTTGCGCTACCGAACAACGGCGGATGTTGACGGTCTTCCGCCGGGGGAGGGCGTCTTCCTGCCCTGTAGTTTCTGGCTCGCCGACAACTACGCGCTGCAAAATCGCGACGCGGAAGCGCGCGCCTTGTTCGAACGCCTGCTGTCACTTCGCAACGATGTTGGTTTGCTCTCGGAAGAGTACGATCCGCAAGCGAAGCGGCAGATCGGAAACTTCCCGCAGGCATTTTCGCATCTCGCTCTCATCGGAACTGCGTTGAACCTGCACGATGTCGGTCCGGCGCAACGGCGCGGGCCGGCGAAGACCAAATAGCTTCGAAGTCCCGCCGGGATGGCTGAGGGCAGGCGGCGTGAAGGCAAAGCCGAGTGGTCTGTCGATCTGGCAGGGTTCGAGGCCGATACCAACGAGGTTCGAATTGTTCGCTCTCGACGTGCCTCGCCGGCGGCGATGCGCGACATTTGGTCAGATGCCAATCGCAAATTTGACGGTACGCTATTTGCGCATTGGCAGGCATAAGCCCGACAATTTCTGCTGGCGCAGGGGCGGAAGCTTGCACCTAAACGGGACCGGAGTACAAGGATGCTGCTTTTCGTCGACGCGTGGAGGACTACGTTGGCACTCGCATGCTCGAAACTGTGGCAAAGCGCGAGCGCAGCATTTGTCGGCTTTTCCGACAGCGGACAGTTGCCACATCGCGGAATACCGGCGCCGCTGCGGGCGTACTCGCCGGAAACCGGAATGTCGCTCACGCCAAGGATTGGCGCTCCACGATCACGTCGGAGGCCGTGGTGACTGCAGCAGCTACCCTTCCCGGCGGCCGCGCGCCGCCCGCCACTCTGACGATTTTCGGTGCCGGCGGCGATCTGACCAAGCGTCTCGTGGTGCCGGCGCTGTACAATCTTGTGAGAGCCGGGAAGCTTTCGGACGATTTCGCCATTATCGGCGTCGATCATAGCGACCAGACGACCGATGGCTGGCGCCAAAACCTGACGGAGATGATGCAAGCCCTCACGAGCGCTGGCGGGCGCGTGGGCCAAGCCGAGGCGATCGACGAGGAGGCCTGGTCATGGCTCATTCGTCGGATGCGCTATATGCGTGGGGATTTTACCCAGCCCGAGACTTACAACGAACTCGAAAAGCTGTTGACGGATTCAGGGCGGCGACAGATCGACGCGGGCAATGTGCTGTTCTACTTGGCGGTCGCCGAGCGGTTCTTCGGTCCGGTGATCGAGCAACTCGGCCATGCGGGGCTCACCCGGCAATCGGATCGAGGATGGCGCCGTGTGATCGTCGAAAAGCCTTTTGGACACGACCTTGCATCGGCGGTGGCGCTCAATGCGCGGATTCTTAATGTCCTGTCCGAAGACCAGATCTATCGGATCGATCACTTTCTCGGCAAAGAGACGGTCCAGAACATCATGGTGCTGCGTTTCGCCAACGGCATTTTCGAACCGCTCTGGAATCGCGACCATGTCGACCACGTTCAGATCACGGCTGCCGAGACTGTGGGCGTGGAAGGCCGGGGGCGATTCTACGAGCGAACGGGCGCGTTGCGCGACATGGTGCCGAACCATTTGTTCCAGCTCCTCGCCATGATCGGAATGGAGCCGCCGATCTCTTTCGATGCCGATGCCGTGCGCAGCAAGAAGACGGAACTGTTTCAGGCGATCCATCCCATCTCGCCGGAGAACGCGGTGCGCGGCCAGTACGGCAGCGGGATGATATCCGGCAAGAAAGTTCAAGATTACCGCCAAGAGCCCAACGTCGCGGCGGATTCCAGGACGGAAACCTATGTGGCCCTCAAGCTCGGCATCGACAATTGGCGCTGGGCCGGCGTGCCATTCTATCTGCGTACCGGCAAGTCTCTTTCCGCACGCACCACCGAGATTGCGGTGCATTTCCGCCGAGCCCCGTACTCACTCTTTCGCGACACCCCGGTCGAGCAATTGCCCCCGAACATTCTGACCCTGCGCATCCAACCGGATGAGGGACTGTCGGTCAGCTTCAACGCCAAGCGGCCCGGTTCCGAGATCGAAATCGACGGCGTTAAAATGGACTTTTCTTACCGGGACTATTTCGCGCCGCTCGCCGCAGTCGGCTACGAGACGCTGATCTACGATTGTCTGATTGGCGACGCGACCTTGTTCCAGCGGGCCGATACGGTAGAGGCGGCCTGGTGCGCCGTGCAGGGCTTGCTTGATTCCTGGGGGCGCGATCCTCCCGACGATTTCCCCAATTACGTCGCCGGCACCGCCGGGCCCGCCGCCGCCGATCGCCTGCTCGCAACCGATGGGCGGGCCTGGCTGCCGATCGGTCGTGGCCATCCGCAACCCAAGGGCAGCGCATGACCGGTTCCGGCCACGTGATGATGTTCGGCAACGACAAAGGCTCCGGGCGAGCGGTGGCACGTTACGCACCGGATCCGAGGATGCGATCGAGGTGAAGACATGAAAGCAGCAAAAATCCTTCACGATCTGGGCCAGAGCCTCTGGCTCGACAACATAACGCGCAACCTGTTGAAGACGGGCGTGCTACGCCGCTATATCGACGAGTTGTCGGTCACCGGACTGACATCCAACCCTACGATCTTCGATCACGCGATCAAGAACAGCACGGATTATGACGACGCGATCAAGAGCAAGCTTGCGGAAGGCAAGTCAGGCGAGGCGTTGTTCTTCGAACTGGCGCTGGAAGACCTGACGCAGGCCGCGGATCTGTTCCGCCCGGTTCACGACCGAACCTGTGGCGTGGACGGTTGGGTTTCGCTGGAAGTCTCACCGCTGCTGGCGCGGGATACCAAATCGACGATCACCGTGGCCAAGGACCTGCACGCGCGGGCGCAGCGCCCCAACCTCCTGATCAAGATTCCCGGTACGCCCGAAGGTTTGCCGGCCATTGAAGAGGCGATCTTTGCGGGCGTGCCGGTCAACGTCACGCTGTTGTTCTCCGACCGCCAGTACGTCGCTGCCGCCGATGCGTTCATGCGCGGGATCGAACGACGCATCGATGCGGGATTGCCGCCCGATGTTGGTTCGGTGGCGTCGATCTTCATCAGCCGTTGGGACGTCGCCGTGACCGGCAAGGTGCCGGAGACGCTCAACAACCAACTCGGCATCGCCGTCGCCAAGCGGGCCTACAAGGCCTATCTCGACCTGCTGCGTTCGCCACGCTGGATGCGCGCCTATAACGCCGGCGCTCGTCCGCAACGCCTGCTGTGGGCCAGCACAGGGACCAAGGATCCGAAGGCTTCTACAACCCTTTACGTCGAGGCCTTGGCCGCACCATTCACCGTGAACACCCTGCCCGAGGGCACCCTGAAAGCGCTTGCCGAACCCTGCGGTATCGGAGCGACGATGCCGGCTGACGGCGGCGACTGCGAAGAGGTCTTGGCGCGGTTCGCCGCGGCGAAGATCGATATCGATGCGCTGGCGCTACGGCTGCAAGATGAGGGCGCCAAGTCTTTCGTCAATTCATGGAACGAATTGATGGACGTGATCGGGTCCAAATCCGCCGTCCTCGATCGGGCGAGCTAGCGCTGTGAAGGCGAAATCACTGATCGCCGCCAAGCGCAAGGTCGCTGAGCGTAAGACCCTGCGACCAGTTCGAGCCGGCGTTGCAAAGAAGTCGTCGGTCAAGAACGTGCTGGTCGTCGATGTGGGCGGAACCTCAGTCAAAATCCTGGCCACCGGGCAGGTGGAGCATCGATCGTTTCCATCTTCGCCGACATTGACGCCCAGGCAGATGGTTTCCGAAGTCAAGAAGCTCTCCACTGGTTGGGTGTATGACGTGGTGTCGATCGGATATCCTGGTCCCGTTCTCCACGGCCGGCCGATTGCGGAACCACACAACCTCGGACGTGGGTGGGTCGGGTTCGATTTCGCGGCGGCATTCGGTTGTCCTGTGAAGGTCGTCAACGACGCCGCGATGCAGGCGCTGGGCAGCTACAAAGGCGGCAAGATGCTCTTTCTGGGCCTGGGAACCGGGCTTGGAACGGCGATGATTGTCGATGGCATCGTGGAGCCCATGGAGCTTGCTCACCTGCCTTACAAAAAGGGCACCTATGAGACCTATGTTGGCCGGGCCGGACTGGAACGTCACGGCAAGAAGAAATGGCGGCGCGATGTTGCCGATGTTGCGGCGCGTCTCATCGCCGCACTGGAACCCGACGACACGGTGATTGGCGGAGGTAACGTCCCTAAGCTCGATGAGCTGCCGCCCCAGTGTCGTGCAGGCGACAACGCCAATGCCTTCCTCGGCGGATTCCGGATTTGGGACGAAGTGCAAGCTCTCCCGCCCAGCGCGACCCGTTCGAAGCGAAAAACTTGAGGGACCAGAAAGGACGCCGCAGATGGCTGCAGGGCCGGAAACCTCTCGCACGCGATCGACGGGCAAACATGCGGCATGGCAGGCCCTCGAAAATCACTACGAGACAATGCGTGACGTAAACCTGCGAAGCTTGTTCGCGGATGATTCGACGCGCGGTGAGCGGATGACCGCCGAGGCCGCCGGCGTTTTCCTCGACTACTCGAAAAATCGCGTCAACGACGAGACGCTAGAGCTGCTCATTGACCTCGCCGAACAATCCGGGTTGCGCGCCAGGATCGAGGCGATGTTTCGCGGCGAGAAGATCAACATCACGGAAAAAAGGGCTGTTCTGCACGTCGCGCTCCGTGCGCCGAAAGGCGCATCCATCGTCGTCGACGGCAAGAACGTCGTACCGGAAGTTCACGCCGTGCTCGACCGGATGGCTGACTTCTCCGGTCGCGTCCGTAGCGGCGAATGGAAAGGCCACAGCGGCAAACGCATCCGCAATGTAGTCAATATCGGCATCGGGGGGTCCGACCTCGGGCCGGTGATGGCGTATGAGGCGCTCAAGTATTACAGCGACCGAGCCATGACGTTTCGCTTCGTGTCCAACGTCGATGGCACCGATTTTGTCGAGGCAACACGCGATCTCGACCCGGCAGAAACCCTGTTCATTATCTCTTCGAAGACCTTCACGACGCTGGAGACGATGACGAATGCGCTGAGCGCGCGCGCGTGGTCGCTCCGTGGCCTTGGCGGCGATGCCGCGGCGGTTGCCGCGCACTTCGTTGCGGTCTCTACGAACGCCGAAAAGGTCGCAGAGTTCGGCATCGATACCGCAAACATGTTCGAATTCTGGGACTGGGTGGGCGGCCGCTACTCGATGGACTCCGCAATCGGCCTCTCGACGATGCTTGCGATAGGTCCGGATCACTTTCGCGACATGTTGACCGGTTTCAATGCGATCGACGAGCATTTCCGTACTGCGCCGTTCGAACGCAATCTGCCGGTGCTGATGGGGCTCCTCGGCATTTGGTACAACGACTTCTTTGGCGCGCAGACGGTCGCCGTGCTGCCCTACGACCAGTACCTGAAGCGCTTCCCCGCCTACCTCCAGCAGTTGACCATGGAGAGCAACGGCAAGCATGTGAGGCTCGACGGCACGCCGGTGGACTACCAGACCGGTCCGATCTATTGGGGCGAGCCGGGCACCAACGGCCAGCACTCGTTTTATCAATTGATCCATCAGGGCACCCGGCTCATTCCCTGTGACTTCATTGCGTTCGGAGAGGCGCTCAATATCCTCGGCCGGCATCACGACATGCTGGTGGCGAATGTATTTGCGCAGACCGAGGCGCTCGCCTTCGGGAAGACACGGGAGCAGGTGAAGGCCGAAGGAACGCCCGATTGGCTCGTCCCGCATCGTGTGTTCGAGGGCAATCGGCCGTCCAACACCATTCTGATGGATCGCTTAACCCCGGCCGCGCTGGGCAAGCTGGTCGCGCTTTACGAGCATTGCGTATTCACGCAGGGCACCATCTGGGAAATCGACTCGTTCGATCAATGGGGCGTCGAACTCGGCAAGGTCCTGGCGCAGCGCATCATCCCGGAGCTCGAGAGCCCGGCCATCCCCGACCTCGGCCATGACAGTTCGACTAACAACCTGATCCGCCGCTACCGCAACCTCAAAGGCCCGATGTGACCGAAGCAGTGAAGCTCGCTCCGTCGATCCTTGCGGCGGATTTCGCCTGCCTGGGCGATCAGGTGGCCGAAGCCGAACGAGCCGGAGCGGACCGCATCCACGTCGATGTGATGGACGGACATTTCGTGCCAAATATTTCGATGGGAGCGCCGATCGTCAGATCGTTGCGCAAGACGACGCGCTTGCCGCTGGAGGCGCATCTCATGATATCTGATCCCGATTTTTTCGTTGACGAATTTGCAAAGGCCGGGACCGATTCATTCCTGGTCCACTGGGAGGGCAATAACGATCCGTCGCGCACCGTCCGGCGCATCAAGGCGTTGGGAAAGCGGGTCGGCGTGGCCATCAACCCGGCGACTTCCGCAGCCGTTCTGGAGGAAATCATGCCAGACCTCGACCAGGTGCTGGTCATGACCGTGAGTCCGGGGTTCGGGCATCAGCATTTCCTCCATACGGTTCTCCCGAAGATCGATCGCTTGCGTCAAATGATCGATCGAAACAAGCCGGAGTGTGACCTCGAGGTGGACGGCGGCATCGATGTGGCGACGGCGCCGCTGGCGGTGGCCGCGGGCGCCAACGTCCTGGTGGCCGGGTCGGCGATATTCAATGACAGCGAAGGCGTCACCGTCGCCATGAATTCGGCTACGGGCCGCAATCCGGCGCTAACGGAGAAGAATGCCATGCAGCTCGCGATGATCGGATTAGGCAGAATGGGCGCCAATATGGTGCGGCGACTTATCGGGGGCGGCCATCAGTGCGTGGTCTTCGACATGTCGCCGAAGGCGGTCGAAGACTTGGCGCGGGAGAGGGCGATCGGGGCCGCCTCGCTCGCGGACCTCGTGCGCAAGATGGAGAAGCCGCGAGCGATCTGGTTGATGGTCCCAGCGGCCGTCGTGGACAAGACCATCGCCGACCTCGTACCTCATCTCGAGAGCGGCGACATCCTTATCGATGGCGGTAACTCGTATTACGTGGACGACATCCGCCGCGCCAAAGACTTGTTGTCGAAGGGGATCAACTACCTTGATGTCGGGACCAGTGGCGGCGTCTGGGGCCTGGAGCGCGGCTATTGCATGATGATCGGCGGGCCGGAGGCGGCGGTGCAGCATCTCGATCCGATCTTCAAGACGCTGGCTCCCGGTCCAGGCGATATCGCGCGCACGCCCGGGCGCGAGAAGATCGGCGGCAGCGCAGAGCTCGGTTACCTGCACTGCGGGGCGAGCGGCGCCGGTCACTTCGTCAAGATGGTCCATAACGGGATCGAGTACGGCCTCATGGCCGCGTACGCCGAAGGGATGAACATCTTGCGCCACGCCAATGTCGGCAAGCAGCAGCATGCGGTCGACGCCGAAACGACGCCGCTGCGCGCCCCGGAGCTCTATCAATACGATCTCAATCTGCGCGACATCGCGGAAGTGTGGCGGCGCGGCAGCGTCATCGCCTCGTGGCTGCTGGACCTCACCGCAACCGCGCTGGCGAAAGACCCCGCACTCGCCAACTTTGCCGGCAAGGTCTCCGACTCCGGGGAAGGGCGCTGGACGATCAAGGCCGCGATCGACGAGGCCGTGCCGGCGCCGGTGCTTTCGACCGCGCTCTACGAACGCTTCAGCTCGCGCGGTGAGGCGGATTTTGGCGACAAGCTGCTGTCGGCCATGCGGTACGAATTCGGCGGCCACCTGGAGAAGTCTTAACAAGGTGGAGAAATCCAAGAGGTAAGTTCAGGCGTGTGACACCAAGACCCGCTCAGCGCGACCTGATCGACGTTTTCCGTCACGATGCCGATGGTAAATTCCGGACTGACGTTCGTCGCATGAAGATTGAAGTCCAGCCTGATGACGATGCGGCGGCTCGCGAGGCGGCGGCGATCATTGCCGCGGACGCGCGCGCCGCCATTCTTGCGCGTGGACGCTTCCTTTTGGCAGTGAGCGGCGGCCGCACCCCGTGGTTGATGCTGCGCGCGTTGGCCGATGAACAACTCCCTTGGGAGAGCGTGCATGTCTTCCAGGTCGACGAGCGGGCGGCGCCGGCGTCCGATCCGGACCGAAACCTCGTGCATTTGCGTGAAAGCCTGCTCGATCACGCGCCCATGCCCGCCGACAACATCCATGCGATGCCGGTCGAAGCTGCGGACCTCGATCGTGCGGCCGAACAGTACGCTCTGACGTTGCAGGAGGTGGCGGGAACTCACCCTCTGCTGGACCTCGTTCATCTCGGTCTTGGGCCGGACGGGCACACCGCATCGCTGGTGCCCGGAGATCCGGTCCTCGTTGTTACCGATGCCGACGTCGCGGTGACCGGCCCCTACCAGGGCAGACGTCGGATGACATTGACCTTTCCTATTATCAATCGGTCGCTGCGCGTACTGTGGCTGGTGACCGGCGGCGAGAAGGCTGGAATTCTCGCGCGCCTGTGCGGCGGCGATCCATCCATTCCGGCATCGCGCGTGCGTCGGGATCGAGCGCTGATCGTCGCTGACCGCGCGGCGGCAGAGCGGCTCGCGACCAACGACACATTGGAGGCGCAAAAATGAATGCAATCGCCGGTGCTGTCGCGGATCCACCGATGACGGACGCACAATTGGACCAATTGTCCATCAACTGCATTCGCACGCTGTCGATCGATGCGGTGCAGCAGGCGAATTCCGGGCACCCCGGCACACCGATGGCGCTGGCACCGCTCGTCTATACGCTCTGGAACCGGGTGATGCGCTTCGATCCGAAGGATCCGATCTGGCCGAATCGCGACCGGTTCGTGCTTTCCAACGGTCATGCCTCGATGCTGCTGTGGTCGGTCCTCCATCTCACCGGCACCCGTGCGGTGAACGCCGAATACGAACGGCTGGGCGAACCTGCGGTTTCGCTCGACGACATCCGTCACTTCCGCCAACTGGGCAGCAAGGCCCCAGGCCATCCCGAGTATCATTGGGTTTCGGGGGTCGAGGCTACCACCGGCCCCCTCGGCCAAGGCGTCGCCATGAGTGTGGGCATGGCCATTGCCGAGGCGTGGCTCGCCGACCGCTACAATCGCCCTGACTTCGAGATCTTCGGCTACAACATCTACGCGGTTTGCGGCGATGGCTGCATGATGGAAGGCGTTGCGTCGGAAGCGGCGTCCCTGGCAGGCCATCTCGGCTTGGACAACCTCTGCTGGATTTACGACAACAACCACATCACGATCGAAGGCAACACCCGCATTGCCTTTACGGAGGACATCGCAGCCCGGTTCATGGGATACGGCTGGAACGTTCTGCGCGTGGGCGACGCCAACGACATCGATCGGATCGAGCAGGCCCTGGACATCTTTCGCAAGACCAAGGGACGTCCCACCTTCATCATTCTGGACAGTCATATCGGTTACGGCTCGCCGCACAAGCAGGACACCGCCGCCGCTCATGGCGAGCCGCTGGGCGAGGAGGAGGTTCGCCTCACCAAACGCGACTACGGGTGGCCCGAGGACGCGAAGTTCCTGGTCCCCGAGGCCGTGCGCGAGCACTTCGCCGACGGAATTGGCGTGCGCGGTGCGCAGGCCCGCAGCCGTTGGACCGAACTCTTGACGGCGTACCGGTCCAAATATCCGCAGCTCGCGACCGAGATCGACCTGATCGAACGGCGTGAGTTGCCGGCCGGATGGGATGCCGGACTTCCGGTCTTTCCGGCCGACCCCAAGGGTCTCGCAGGACGGGACGCCTCGGGCAACGTGCTCAATGTCCTGGCGCAGAACATCCCATGGCTGATCGGTGGATCGGCGGATCTCGGGCCTTCCAACAGGACCACATTGACGTTCGCAGGCGCCGGGGACATCGAGCCGGGTACTCATGGCGGCAGGAACCTGCATTTCGGCATCCGCGAACACGCGATGGCGGCCGCAGTCAACGGGCTCTCGCTGTCAAAACTGCGGGCCTTCGGTGCGACGTTCTTCATCTTCAGCGATTACGCGCGTCCAGCCATCCGGCTGTCAGCCCTGATGGAGTTGCCCACGATCTTCGTGTTCACCCACGATGCCATGGGTGACGGCGAGGACGGCCCGACCCACCAACCGGTGGAACAACTGGCTTCGCTTCCGCGCCATGCCCGGCCTTGTGGTGCTACGGCCCGGCGACGCCAATGAGGTGGTTGAGGCCTATCGCTATATCATGCAATTGCGCCACGAGCCGGCCGTACTGGTGCTGTCGCGCCAAACGCTGCCGACGTTGGACCGCAGCAAATACGCCTCAGCGGCCGGAGTCGCGCGCGGTGCTTATGTGCTTGGCGATGCTCCGGGCGGCAGGCCCGAGGTGATCCTGATTGGGTCGGGCAGTGAGGTCAGCCTCTGCGTCGACGCCCATGAGGAACTGCTGGCTGAGGGCATCCGCTCGCGCGTGGTCTCGATGCCATCGTGGGATATTTTTGAGCACCAGACTCAAGAATACCAGGACGGCGTGCTACCGCCCGACGTGACGGCGCGCGTTGCAGTGGAGCAGGCCTCGACCCTCGGCTGGGAACGCTACGTCGGCAGGTCCGGCCGGATCGTCGGGATGAAGACATTCGGCGCGTCGGCCCCGCTCAAGGAACTGCAACGGAAATTCGGATTCGAGCCAGAGCGGGTGACGGAGATTGCAAAAGAATTACTTGCCGGAAGCAAGAAGAGCTGAAGGGTTCGTTATCCTGATGCTCCAATTGTCGCGGCAAAGCACCGACTGGTTCAAGAATGAAGGTGGAACGCGATGGCCGATACGCCGGGTGTTGTCTTCTTGTTCGACGTCGACAACACGCTCATCGATAACGACCGCGTGCAGGCCGATCTGAAGGAGCACCTGGAGCGGGCATACGGGGCCGCCACTCGCGACAGGTACTGGGACATTCTTGAAGAACTGAGAAGCGAACTCGGATACGTCGACTACCTGGGGGCGTTGGAGCGCTACCGGATCGAGGCGCTGCATCGCCCGGAAGTGCTGCGCATGTCGAGCTGGCTGGTCGATTACCCATTCGCAGACCGCCTTTATCCCGGAGCTTTGGACGCGGTGAAGCACGTGCAGCGGTGGGGCACCGCCGTCATCCTCTCCGACGGCGATGCCGTGTTTCAGCCGCGCAAGGTGGAACGATCCGGCCTCTGGCACGCATTCGACAGTCGCATCCTGATCTACATCCACAAGGAGCAGGAGCTTGACGATGTCGAGCGTCTCTACCCTGCCAGCCACTATGTGCTGATCGACGACAAGCTCCGCATCCTGACTGCCGTGAAAGAAATTTGGGGTGAACGCGTTACGACGGTATTTCCCAAGCAGGGTCACTATGCGTTCGACTCTAAAACACTGGCCGAGAATCCTCCCGCGGACATCGAGCTCGCCAAAATTGGCGATCTGCTAACGTACGATCTGTCTGCTTTCCTCAAGAAGAATTAGAGCGGAACGATTTTAGGTCGAGGCAGTTGCCGCGACGGCGAACTTGTCTTCGGTTTTCACAGATAGGACAGCACGAGATAGGCCGCCAGCATGACGGTGGTCCAAAAAGCCATGGTGCCTGTCGGCAGCGGCCGCGCTAATATATCGACGGGCCCGTAGTGGCGTTCGATAGCGATGACGAACTGGCGGAATCCTCGCGCCGCGGCAGCCGTGGCCCATCCCCAGGTTCGTTCCGTCCACCGCGCGACGGCTTCCGCGAGTGCAGGCGCCAGCCGCCGATAGAACCAATCGAAGTCCAGATTGATTGAGCGCAGCTCCGGCGGATAGATCCCCGTCCGCATCAGCAGTGTGAAGGCGAGGGCGGAGAGAAACAGCAATTGAACCTGCCCGACGACGTGATCGAGGCTGTAGGGATGGAAATCCACGTTGAACGGCAGGATCGTATAGAACCAAGAGGGAAAACTTCCGATCGCGATGCACAGCACCGCCGCAATGGCCATGGCGGCCAGCATATGAGCCGGAGCCTCCTTGCAACGCTTTCCGGAGTTGTGGGCGAAAAACGCAAAGTACGGAATCTTGATCCCGGCGTGGTGAAATACCCCCGCGCTGGCGAACAGCAGCACAAGCCAGGTCCAGAAATAGCCCCGGTCCATCGCGGCCGTGATGATCATTGACTTGGTGACGAAGCCGCTGAACAGCGGGAAAGCCGAAATCGAGGCTGCGCCGACGATGCAGAAGCCGGTCGTCCACGGCATCGACTTGTAGAGGCCACCGAGTTCCGAGCCTTTCGCTGTCCCGACGCGGAACAGCACCGCGCCCATCGACATGAAGAGCAGGCCTTTGAAGAGGATGTCGGCGAATGCGTGCGCAACTGCTCCGTTCAGAGCAAGCTCCGTACCGAGCCCGACCCCCACGACCATGAAGCCAAGCTGATTGTTGAGACTGTAGGCCAGCACTCGCCGCAGGTCGTTTTCGATGACGGCATAGAAGATCGGGAACGCAGTCATCGTCGCGCCGATCGGAATGAGGATTTCGGTGCCGGCGAAACCGCGGGCGAGCGCGTAAACCGCGACTTTGGTCGTGAACGACGACAGCAGCACGGTGCCGGTCACGGTCGCTTGCGGGTAGGCATCCGGCAACCAGTTGTGCAGAAGGGGAAATGCGCATTTGATGCCGAAGGCGAGCAGGATCAGTACCGCGCCCGGCGAATCCAGGCCGAGCGCGCCAAAGGCAAGCGAGCCGGTGTGCCGGTAGTGGATCAGCAGGCCTACCAGAAGCAGCACGCCGGAGCCGACGTGCATGATCAGGTAGCGCATGCCGGCGCGGTTGGCGTCCTCGGTGCCTGCGGCCCAGATCAGGAACACTGAGGCGACGGCGATCCCTTCCCAGAAGACGAACAACGTCACCAGGTCGCCCGCGAACACCGCGCCGACTGCGCTGCCGGCATAGATTAATGCGGCGGATTGCTGCGCGATGTCGCGAACGTGCAACGCGTAAATGCCGCCGAGGAAGGCGGCCAGCATAAAAACGTAACCGAATAGCAGGCTGAGCTTGTCGACGCGCAGTGTGACCAGAGACAGGTCCATGACTTGCAGGCGGCCCCATTCGCCATCAGGCAAGGTCAGGAGATAGGCGAATGCGAGGACCGGCAGCACCACCAACGGCAAAGACCGCAGGCGCGCCGGCAGGAGGGGCACGAGAATCCCCCCGGCAATCAGGATGAGCCCAGGCGAAACCTCAGCGATCATAGTAGTCCTCGGGGCGCATCACCACGCGCCGCAGTTGCTTCGCGATCAACACGAGAGCAACACAGGCGACGAATCCGAAAACGCCGTAGAATCCGAAGATGTGTTCGATCGGAAACGGCCCGTGCTTGGGCACGAACACATCGATTGCCAACAGCAAGGCGCAGACGACATAGAAACCGTAGACCAGCCGGTTCACGTTTCCGGGGTCATCCAGCCAATACCTCTTCTCGCTCGGGTCCGGCGTCATCTGTTCGAGCCTCACGTTTTTGGGGGCGCAATAATCGCTTCGAGCAGCGTCTCAATGCGGCCAGATTGAAAAAACAAGACGATGCAAAGGAGCGCCGTACAGCATAGCGCGATCATGCAGGCGATCGGAGCCTCCTTGATCTTCGTGGCGCCGTTGGCCGGCTGATCGGGGGGCGGCAGAAAGTAGCCGCGCGCCACGATCGGCAACAGGTAAGCCAAGCTCAAAAGTGAACTCAGCATCAGCACGCCGACGGCAACCATGCTGCCGGCGTCGAGCGCGCCCAGCAGCAGCATCCACTTGCTCCAGGTCCCGCCAAGCGGCGGCAAGCCCACGATGCTCAACGATCCGATGAAAAATACGAACATCGTGACCGGCATTTTCCGCCCGATGCCGGTCATCTCGCTGACCTGGGTCAGGTGGTGGGCGGTATAGATAGCGCCCGCGCAGAAGAACAGCGTGATCTTGCCCGCCGCGTGCATGGCAATTTGAAATCCGCTGCCGATGATTCCGGTCGATGTTGCCAGCGCCGCACCCAGGACCACGTAGGCGAGTTGACTGATCGTCGAATACGCAAGCCGTGCCTTCAGGTTGTCGCGTGACAGGGCAATAAATGACGCGACGATCAAACTCGCAGCCGCGACGAAAACGAGCCATTCGCTTGCGCCGGAACTCGCCAGCGTTTCGACCCCGAAAATATATACGACAATTTTGACGACCGCGAACACGCCGGATTTGACCACCGCAACCGCATGGAGCAACGCGCTCACCGGCGTCGGCGCGACCATCGCCGCCGGCAGCCAGAAATGTAACGGCATCAGCGCCGCCTTGCCGATGCCGAAGACATAGAGCGCCAGCAGCATGGCCATGACGGGCGTGCTGGCCTTGCCGGCCAGGATTCCGCCCGGTACGAAATCGAGCGTGCCGGCCAGCACCCAGGTCGCCATGATCGCCGGCAGAAACAGCACGAGCGATGTGCCCAGCAAAAGCAGGAGGTAGATCCGGCCGGCGCGCAGTGCTTCGGCATCGGCCTTGTGGGTCACCAGCGGATAGGTTGCGAGCGACAAGGCTTCATAGAAGAGGAACAGCGTGAACAGATTCTTGGCGAATGCGATACCGATTGTGGTGCCGAGGGCAATCGCGAAGCAGACATAGAAGCCGGTCTGGCCCGTCTCCTGGTTGGCGCGCATGTAGCCGATCGAGTAGATCGAGTTGACGATCCATAAGGTGGACGCAACGAGCGCAAACAGCATCCCGAGCGGTTCGACCTCGAACGCCAGTGCGAGACCGGGCGCGACTTGGATGAGTTGCGCCTCCGGCCGCGCCCCTTCGAGCACAGGTCCGAACAGGCTGAATACAACAATGCAAAGCGATACCGCGCTTACCAGCGTTACTGCCTCACGCAGGTTCGCGTGCCTGTGAAAGAGCGGAATGATCAGCGCGCCGATGAACGGCACCAGCACCGCCAGTAGAACGAGGCGCTCGGGTGTGAATAAGCCGCTCATCGCAATCCACCGAGCAGGGCTTTGGCGGCGGAGCCCGCGATTCCCACGGTCCATTCGGTGTCGATGCCGAAATAGATGGTCGCCGCGGCAAGGATCAAGATGGGTATCAGCATGGACAGCGGCGGGTCTGCCCCTTGCTTTGCTGTCGGCGAGAGTTCGCGCATCCAGGCCACCTCAAGGACCCGGCCCACGTATACGAGTGCGGTCAGCGAACTGGCGACAATGACAAACACCAGAGCCCACCATCCTCGTTCCAGCGCGCCGACGGCGAGATACCATTTGGAAATGAAGCCGCTGGTGCCCGGAGTGCCGATGAGGCCGAAGCCGGCGATGGTGAAGGCGGACAACGTAAGCGGCATCTTGCGGCCGATCCCGGCGAGTTCCGTCAACTTTACCGTGCCGACGCGGTAAAGGATCGCGCCGACCGCCAGAAACAATGCGGCCTTCATCAACGCATGATTGACAATGTGGACGAGGCTGCCGGTCAGACCGGCCTGGTTGGCGAGCCCGATACCGAGCGTGATGTAGCCGATCTGCGCAAGTGAGGAATAGGCCAGCATTCGCTTCAGATTGGTCTCGAACACCGCAACGGCCGAGGCGATAAGCATGGCGGCAACCGAAAGCGCGAGGATGATTTCCGAGATCGGCAGCGCGTGGAAATCGATGGCGGCGCCGAAAATCGTAAAGAAGAACCGGATCAGCAGGTAGATCGCCACCTTGGTCGCGGTGGCGGCGAGGAAGGCGGTCACAAACGACGGAGCGTAGGCGTAGGCGTTCGGCAGCCAGGTGTGTAGCGGGAAAAGTGCGAGCTTCAGGCTAACCCCTACCGTCACGAATGCGAGGGCGGCCACGACGGCGCGGGAATCCTGGGCCCAAGCCGGCCCGAGCCGCGCGGCGATGTCGCCCATGTTGAGGGTGCCAGTCAGCAGATAGAGCAGCCCCACGCCGATAACGTAGAAGGTTGCGCCGATCGTGCCCATAATGAGGTATTGGAACGCGGCCAGCAGCGCCCGCCGGTCGCGTCCGAGCGCGATCAGAACGTAAGTGGCCAATGACGATATTTCGAGGAATACAAAGGCGTTGAACGCATCACCGGTGATCGTGATGCCGAGCAGCCCGGTGAGGCAAAGCAGGTACATGCAATAGAACCAGGCCTGCCGGTCTTCGGTGATTTCGGACGCGACCGAGCGGTACGCGAATGGAATGGTCACCGCGCCGATGGCCGAGACCAGCACCAGAATAAATCCGCTTAGCAGGTCGACCCGGTATTCGATGCCCCACGGCGGCGCCCAACTGCCAATGGCGTAGGAAATGGGGCCGGTCTGCGTCACCTGCCATAACAGCAGGACGGCGATGAGCGGCATGATCCAGCTCACGATCAGCGTCAGCACGAACGCTGACCGGCCACGGCGCAGGAACGCCGTGAGCACGGCGCCGAGTAATGGAACGATCACTTGCAGGACCGGCAAATGCGCCGCGACCGCGCTCATGCCTCGCGGTCCTTTTCCAGGATCTCTTTCTCCTCGACCGTGCCGTAAGCCTCGTTGATGCGTACGACCAAGGCCAGGCCGAGCGCCAGGGTGGCGACGCCCACCACAATCGCGGTCAGGATCAAGACGTGCGGGAGCGGATTGGAGTAAATACTGTACGCAGGATCGATGATCGGGGCAGTGCCGCCGACGATCTTGCCCGGCTCGACGTAAAGCAGATAGACCGAGGTCTGGAAGATCGAAAGTCCGATGAGCTTCTTCACCAGGTTGCCGCGGGCGACCACGATGTAGAGCCCGCCCATCATCAGGAAAATGGTGACGATGTAGTTGTAATGCTCGAACAGGTCCTTCAGCGCCGTCATCGGCGGCCCCGCTCGACGAACGCGTAGAACAAGGCAGTCATGGTGCCCGAGACGGTCACCAGCACGCCCGCTTCGACCAGGAAGATACCGAACTCGTGCCCATGCGCCGGATCATGCGCGAACACGGAATAGTCGAGAAAGTTCCGACCCATCAGGAGCCCAGCGACGCCGGTGCCGGCATAGATCAGAACGCCCAGTGGAATCATCCGCTCAACCAGCCACTGCGGCGCGATGCGCTGCGCCGCGGGCAGGCCGAACGCCATGGCAAGCAGAATCACCATGCTGGCGGCGATGACGCCGGCCTGGAAGCCACCGCCCGGGCCAAAATCGCCATGGAACTGGACATACAGCGCGAACAGCAGGATGAACGGCAGGATCAGCTTGGTCCCGACGCGAAGAACCAGGTCGAGCCTCACGACGGGGCCTCATCTCGCTCGCGATCATTCCCCCGGCGCCGCGCACGCCGCAACAACAGCATCACGCCGATGCCGGCGGTGAAGATCACGGTGGTCTCGCCCAGGGTATCGTAGCCGCGGTAGTCGGCGAGCACCGAAGTCACGACGTTGGGAACGTTGGTCTCCTTGATCGTGTCGGAGATGTACCGCGGAGCGACATGCTTGTGGATGACCGCCTCCGGCGTGCCGAACGGCGGCAACACCAGCGTGCCCCAGACCAGGACTGTGCCGACGACCAGCGAGACGAACAAGGGCAGCGGGTGAATGACCGCCGATCGAGCCTGGGTTGTCTTGATCAAGTGCAGCGTCGCCAGCAGGATGACCGTCGAAACGCCGGCGCCGACCGATGCTTCGGTCATGGCGACGTCGACCGCGTCAAGCACGATCAACACGCTCGCCATCAGGAAGCTGTAGATGCTCGAAAGTATCACGGCGCCGAACAAGCTGCGCTGGCGAACGATGGCGACCGTCACCACCGCCAGCATCGTCAGCAGTGCCGCATTGAGCAGGACTTCTATGGCCGCCTCCCGTCGTCCGCATCGGGTCTTCGCGATCGGGCGCGGCGGTCCTCCGTCAGCAGCGGCTCCACGTTCTCGTGCAGGCACGCCTGCGCCAGCGCGTGGGTCACCACCGGCCCCATAAAGAAGAACAACGCCAACAGAAAGCCTAGCTTCAGCGACACCAGGGACAACCCGGCCTGCAATATCATTCCGGCGATCAGAAGCCCGACGCCGAGCGTGTCGGTCACGCTGGCGGCATGCATGCGGGTGAAGACGTCTGGCATGCGAACAAGTCCGAGCATGCCGACCACCACAAAAAATGATCCCAGAAGGATCAGCACCCAGCTCGCAATTTCGATGATGATCATCAAGATTGCTCCCGTTCCTCGACATCGTAAGCCAAGTCGCCGTGGCGGAAGAATTTCAGGACTGCGAGCGTACCGATCAGATTGAGCAGCCCGTAGGTCAGGCCAATGTCCAAAAATTCGGGGCGCCCGGTCAAAAAGCCAATGATCGCGAGCAGCATGATCGCGAGTGTGCCCACCGAGTTGCCCGCCAGAACGCGATCGAAAATGGTGGGGCCCTTGATCGCGCGCGCGATGGCGAGCGCCAGCGCGACGAGAATTGCAACAGCCGCGGCTGCAAACATCACGCCGAGCCCTCGAAACGGCAGATGCGGCGATCCATCGCACCACCCTCGAGATCAAGCGCGCCGTCGTTCGTCAAGGAATGGACCATGAACTCCATGCCTCGCACCCCCACGGTGATGGTGCCCGGCGTGAGTGTGATCGAATTCGCATAGGTCGCCACCGCCGCCGGGCTCTTTTGACTTGCCCGGACCGTGGTCATGGTGGGCGAAATCGGCAGGCTTGGATGCAGGATGACCTTGCTGACCGCCCACCCCGATTTGGCGATCTCAACCGACAGCCAGGGGTAATAGGTGACGGTACCACGGAAGAGCTCGATCGGGTGCCCCTCGGCGTCGGCTACGCGCATTCGAATGGCCGCCAAAAGGCACACGACGGCACAGCCCGCACCAACCGCAATCAGCGCCGGCGAGTAGTGGCCCGAAAGCGCGAGCCAGAAGGCAAACAGGAAGACCGCTAGACTGAGGTACCGCATTCACACCCCCGAAACTTGTAGGTCAACACGTCCCCCCTTTTGTCGCGAATGATGTTGGAATCGGCGTCTCCATCCTCGCATTTCGAGAGTACCGGCTCGGGCGGCGACGTCAATCGGCTGTTCGATGGGACTACTGGAAGCGGAGGCTCCAGGCCGCTATTGAGATTAGCGCCAAAATGAAGCGGAGTTGTGCCAGCGCGGTCGCAACAACCGGGTGATCGAGAAGAACTCGTGATTGCCGCAGCTTCTGCCCGGCGATGCCCTTGAGCGATATGGAAAGTCGTCGGCCGGCCATAGTGAAAATGGTGACCGCTTTGGACGAGTTTCGCAACGAACGATGCGGCCGGTATCGGTCGAGCTAAGGCTTTACGGCCCATTTGGCGCGGTCGACCAAATTGGCGGGCTTCGCGTAGAGGTCTTCTATCATCCTCTGGATTTTCGCGCCGCCGAGCGGCTCGATATCGAGGCGAGCTTTTTTGGCATCTTCCAGGAAGGCGGGATCCTTCATCGTCGCGTCAAACGCATTGCGCATGATATTGACGCGGTCGGGGGGTGTTCCGGCTGGCAGGAAATAGGGTCGGCCAAACACCTGTTGCGTGATGACAAGGTCGACAACCTGCCTGTCATCGGCGCTCTTGGTGTATTTGTAAACGTGTGGCACGCCCAAATTGGTCAGCGTCGCCTCTGGCTCCAATGCGATCTGCAAAAGGATGTTGATCTTCTTTTCGCTCAGCCATTGCGGTCGTTGTGAACGCAGGCTGGACCAATCGTAACCGCACATGCCTTCAACCTCGCCGCGCTCGATCGCCAGCAGGATATCGACCGTACCCTTGTACCCGGAGACGATGTCGAACTTGGCTCCGTTGAGGTGATTGTGCATGTAACCGTAATCGCGGGTCGAGCCGCCGGCTTGGCTGGCGCCGAGGACAGTCTTGTACTTCTGGGCATCCTCGAAGGTCTTGGTCTTCGATGTATGCCATGTGATGCAGACGCGGGTGCCATTATCGGCGGTGCCGACATACTGGAACTTCGGCGGGTCGTACTGCGCCCTGGCGCGATCAGCGAGCAGCGGCTCCATCAGGGCGCCCGGGAAAACCGCGCCGAGTGCCGTGCCATCCTTGGGCGCAAGCGTCTGCATGAATGCTGCCGCCTTGGCGCTGCCTGCACCCGGCATGTTCTTCGGTACGATCTGCGGCTGGCCGGGAATGTGCTTGAAGATGTGTCGTGCCAGCGCACGGGCATAGATGTCATACCCGCCGCCTGGATTCGAGCCGACGAAGAAATCGATGGTCTTGCCGGCGTAGAAATCGGCGGCCGAGGCGGGGAGCGTGGTCACGGCTATGACCGCGAGGGTCAGAATGCCGGTTGTCCGAATACGCGGCGCGATCGGTGACATGGCATCCTCCTTACGCGCGGCGGCTTTTGGCATGTGCGACGGCGTTTGGCCGCGACGCTAGACCGCGTGGTGTGTGGCTGGCAACATCTAAGCGGACGCGCATCTGCGGCAGGACGGCGTAAGTGGATGGCCGGTACGTGTGTGTCTCGAACACGTGGTCCGCCTTGGCGACGGGATTGCTTAACCGCGGCCAACGCAGTCGGCCTCGCTGTGTCGGGCAGGCGAGGCGCGTCTCAAATTGAACGAGGAGACTTTGCGGTGGATCGCAGAACGACACGCGGCTACCGGTCAGCGCGGCGTGAGAGGCCCCGTGGTCACGCGCTGCTCAGCGACCGGCCGGGAAAGCGTCTGAAAATTGGGGGAAATGACCAGACCGTCCTCTCGAACGGCTTTGGCCGGCCCCAAGGGCGGCAAATGGGCTAAAAGTCGCACCCGACGCCCGGCCAATTCAGAAAGCGTCAAATATTGCCTATTGTTCTCGTTAGTCCGGGATTTGTTGGGGAATCGCGGATCACAACAACAACGGCCGCCGCCGATCCCGTCGGGCAAGCAGGCGGATTCTCGCTTTCCGTGGGAGGAAACACATGTCTTTCACCAAAGTCCTGCTATCGCTCGCCTTCGCGGCCACCCTTGCCGGCACCGCTGCCGCTCAGACCGAAATCAAATTTGGCCATGTCGGCGCGCCCGGCTCGCTGTTCGCGCAATCGGCGGAACTATTCGCCAATGCCGCAAATGCCAAGCTCGGCAATAAGGCGAAGGTCGTGGTCTTCGGGTCGAGCCAGCTCGGCGGCGATTCTGAACTGTTGAAGAAGCTCAAGCTTGGCACCGTCGATCTGGCGCTGCCATCCACCGTGATGACCTCAGTGGCGCCGGAATTCGGCGTATTCGAAATGCCCTACCTGGTGCAGAATCGCGGACATGCCGCGCGCATCGCCAAGGAGGTGATTCATCCTGTCCTCGGGCCGGTGGCCGAGAAAGCCGGCTATCGCATCCTCGGCGTGTGGGAAAACGGCTATCGCCATATCACCAACAACAAGCGCCCGATCGTGAAGCCGGCCGATCTCGACGGCATCAAGCTACGTACGCCGAAGGGCGTCTGGCGCGTGAAGATGTTCAAGGCCTATGGTGCCAATCCGTCGCCCATGGCGCTCAAGGAAGTATTCGTGGCGCTGCAGACCGGCGTGATGGACGGCCAGGAAAATCCTCTCACGCAGATCTATTCTCAGAAATTCCAGGAAGTGCAGAAGTATCTTTCGCTCACCGGCCACGTCTATACGCCGGCCTATATTGTCGCCGGTGCAAGCTGGTCTCGGCTGCCACCCGATGTGCAAAAGATCCTCGCCGAGACCGCTGTGGCGGTGGAGCCTGATGTCCTCAAGCTCGCCGCCAAACTCGACGACGAGCTGATCGGCAAGATGAAATCGTCCGGCATCCAGGTCAACGAGGCCGACAAAGCCGCGTTCGTGGCGGCCAGCAAGGGCATCTACGGCGAGTTTTCCAAGGAAGTGCCCGCCGGCAAGATGCTGATCGACAAGTCGCTCAGTCTGGCGAAGAGTTCGTAACGTCTCATCGAAAGCATGCCGGGCCAAAAGTCCGGCATGTCGCCTCTGCCCATACGACTTCGCCACGCCCGGGCAACAACATTCTATGAAGTCATTCCGGCTCATCTACGACCGCGTGCTCGAAGCAATCGCGGTTATCCTGATTATCGCGGTGACGGCAATTGTCACGATGGGCTTCGTCTACCGCGGGCTCGGCGATTCACTGGCCTGGTACGACGAAGTGGCGGAGGTCGCGCTCGCCTGGCTGACCTATTATGCCGGCGCGCTTGCCGCGCTGCGCGGCGCCCATATCGGGTTTGCCGGCTTCGTCAATTCGCTGCCAGCCAAGTGGCGTGTCGCTGCCGCGGTGTTCTCCTCGGCCGTGACGATCTTCTTCTTCGGATTGTTGGCCGTGGTCGGCTTTCAGGTGGTGGAAGTCCTCAAGGGCGACACGCTGGTGTCGCTTCCACAGGTTCCGCTGCGGCTGACCAACTCGGTCATTCCCATCGCAAGTGTCCTGTTCGTCGTCGCCGAACTCATCCGGTTACCTGAACTCATATCGGAAGCGCATCGTGGTCCGCTGACCGATCACGAGTTGCGCGCGGCGCTGGAACACGCCGACGCCGGCCGCAAGGATATCGCGCCGTGAACATCGCCGTCGGAGCAATGCTCCTGGGCATGATCGCATTGGTCATGCTGAACGTGCCGATCGCCGTGGCGCTGGGCGTGGTGGCGGTCGGCGCGATCTGGATCGTGCAAGGCCCAACCATGCTGCCGAATGTCGCGCTGGTCATGTACGACGGCGCCACGAGTTTTCCGCTGTTGGCGGTACCGCTGTTCATCCTGGCCGGCGGCATCATGAACGCCTCCTCGATTGCGCGCCGGCTGATCAATCTCGCGACCGCCATTCTGGGTTTCGTCCGCGGCGGATTGGCGATGGTGACGGTCGGCTCCGCGATGTTCTTTGCGGAGATTTCCGGGTCCGCTGTGGCCGATGTCGCGGCGCTGGGCACGCTGCTGATTCCGGCGATGAAGTCGCGCGGTTATTCCAAGGAGTTCGCCGCCGCCGTCACATCGTCGTCCGCCAGCCTTGCCATCATTATCCCGCCGTCGATTCCGATGATCATCTATGCGGCGATGGCGCAGGAATCCGCCGTGAAGATATTCATCGCCGGGATCATTCCGGGCTTGATCGGCGGGCTCGGCCTGATGGGGCTGTGCTATTATTACGCCTGGAAATACAATTTCCCCGTCGAGCAGCGCTTCAATCTGTGCCGGCTGGCGCAGGCGGCGCGTGAGGCGGCCTGGGCGCTGTTGATGCCCTTGATCATCCTCGGCGGCATTTTCGGCGGCTTCGTCACCGCCACCGAGGGGGCCGCGCTGGCGGTGCTGGCGGCGCTGCTGATCGGCGTTTTCATCTATCGCGATCTTGGCCTCAAGGCGCTGTATCAGGCCTGCGTCGATTCCGCGATCCAGACCGCCGTCGTCATGCTGCTGGTAGCGGCCTCGGCGCTGGTCGGAATTTACCTCACCGAAAGCCAGTTACCGCAGAAGCTCGCCGCTTCGATCATCGATATCACGACAAATCCCTATTTCGTGCTGCTGATCCTCAACGTATTCTTTCTGGTCATCGGCATGTTCCTGCATTCGGCGGCGGCTATCATCCTCACGGTCCCGATCGTGCTGCCGCTGGTCCATCAGGTGCACATCGACCCGATCCATTTCGGGCTGGTGCTCACCTTGAACCTCGCCATCGGCCAACAGACGCCGCCGGTCGCCTCCGTGCTCATTGCCTCATGTTCGATTGCGAAATCCGACATCTGGGCGACAACCAAGGCCAATCTCGGCTTTATCGGGGTGCTGCTGCTGGTGCTGCTGCTGTGCACGTATCTGCCGTGGTTGTCGCTGGCGCTGATCAATCTGTTCTACAAATAACTTTTAGGCCACCGCCGTGACTAAATTTAGACTTGCGACGCAATCTGGTCGAGCCGAACCGCGCGAGCCAGCATTTTTTCTGTGGGCACCAGGCCAAGGACATCGAAAACGATCCGTATGCGATGCAGCCAATCGTGCCTTAGAGCGGCCTCGCGAACGTTGTGACGCCGAATCGTACTCAGGCGCTCCGGGACCTCATTCAGGTCTGCAAGGAGACCGCCAATATCCGGAGAGTCGAAAGGAACGGGAATTACCGCATCCGGCCAATCGAATTGCATTTTGAATTCCTCGGAACGCGGCGCCTCGCCGATCATCACTGAACCTGCAGCAGCGCCCTCGTAGAACCGCGCTGAGATTTCATCGCGGCCGGCCGTAAATTCAGGATTGTTGACGTGGCTGCGATTGGCGATGAAGTAACGACTGTGCTTGAGTATAGTCGCCAACATGATGCGATGTTCGTGTGGACTATCGACACGAAAGGTGCGCTGCTTCAGGTCGGAGCCACTCGCGGCCACCGTATCATAATAGTAGAAGAGCTCCCTGCGTTCGGCGTCCTCTAACAGAGCACGATGCGTAACCAGCGAGCGGCGGCCGATATTGCAGACATCGATTGGACGGGGCCGATCGATTGGTCCAGGCGTGAACCGTAGGACATCAGTCGCGAGCGGTAGATAGCTGCAGGGTCGGCCGGTGATGCGCGCCACGTCCTCTACACAGTGCCGAAGCCCGAGAAAGATGTGGTCAAATCCCGATAGGAGTTCAAGCAGATATTCCGGCAGTAAGCCGACCCAGACTTCCGTAATGAAGCAGGCCGCCTTGCGACAGCGTTCGCGCCAGTTGGGGATCATCGCGAGCGAATACAACTGGAAAGCGTTGCTGAATACCGGAAAGAAGAGCTCGTAGTCGTGTCCCAAGATCACCTTGCTCCGCGGATAAGGCGTGAGCCGGCGCGCGAGTGGGGATGGGATGGATGCCAAACGCATCCGCTTATAGACGCGCCGACAAAACTCCAGGTTCGAGAACCCGACCGCGTCGATTCGCTCCGCTTCGGTGACAGCGGCAAACACGTCTTCAAATTCGTACGCCAAGCAGAATGCCACGAGGTCGGCTACCCGACGCTGCGACAATAACAAGACTCTGCCTTGCACGGACCGGGTCTCCGATCAGCCCAGCACTCCTGGCTGGTCAGCCAAATACTGTCATCACATGGCGGCGCTAACGATCGGCTACATTCATCGCTCTTACTGGCCCAGCGTGCCCGTCGTGATCGCCGTGTTGGCCGTAGCGCCTGCCGCGAGGCTTTTCAAGGTGTAAGCGTTTACGCCAGCCATCAGCGGATCGTTCACGGTGGCAGTGATCAAGCGTAGATACGTCAAGAACTTGGTCGTTTCAACTGATGACGCGTTAGATGCAAAGATAACATCCTTGTTCTGCATCTCGAATTTCGTCGCCAGAAAGTATCCCGCCGGATCTCTCAGATTGATATGGTAAATGATTGGAACGACTGGGCCGGAAATGCCCGAGCAATCGACGCCGAGTTGTTCAGCGACATGCCGAGGCTCGCCGCGATACAGAAACACCGATGCCGGATCAGCGAGAGTGTCGTTTAGTCCGCCGGCTTTTGCGATCGATTCGGCGAGCGAGAGCCGCCACGCGCCAAATGTAAATTGTCCCTGTTGCCCAGATGCGCCGAAGGCTACGAACGTCCGCGGTTGCGTGAATACGTAGATCGTATCCTGAGGCCGAATATAGATGTTGTTCGACGGTTCGTTGATGAGCGCGCCAAAAGGCGCCACCGCCCGACGCCCTTTGCGCTCGAGCATCACCCAGGTCTCATAGCCTGGATTTTTTGGGCCTCCAGCGCGCGTGATTGCATCGAGCAGGCGTTCGCCGTTCGCGTTCACCGGGAAGCGCGACGGTGTGTTGACCTCGCCGAGGACGCTGACAGACGTCGCTCGCTGGTCAACGAGAGCAACGACCGCCTGCGGCTCGATCGCGCGATCCTTTAGCGAGTTGACGATAGCCTTTTGGACCTCAACGACCGTGCGTCCTTTTGCCTGAATATTGCCAGCATATGGAACGGTGATGTCGCCGTTCGTATCGACCGATTGGTTCGGAAGGGTAACGAAATTTCCCGGACGAACACCGGCCTCAAGCGGAATGAACAGGCCCCCCGCGGCTGACTCGAACACCGTCACACTGACGACATCTCCAATGCCGAACCGTATATCGGTGGGACCACGTCGGTCCGTGAAAACCTGGCCGATCCTTGTCGAATTGCGCGCCAAGATCCTCTCGACCTCGGGAGTAACGCGAACGAGATGATACGGCAAACTTTCGGGGTCCAACTGCCCTGTGAGCACGTAGGCACTTGCGGGTCCGACGGTGGGTAGCGTGGAACAGCCGCTGTGGGCGATCGTTGCCGACAACGCCATCACGCGAAAAAGGGTCGAAGTGCTGCCACGAAATTTTTTCGACAGCCACGGTAGCAGCATTCGGCCTGAGCTCGGACCTGCCTGCCGATCGTCGCAAACGCCACTTTCTTTTGCCACGAGTGTCAGGCTCCGGATTAACAGAAATTAAACCCCTCAGATTGAATATTGGTTTATGTTTAACAACGGGTTAATCGTCCCTGTCACGTGGCCGAAACGCTCGAATTCATGGCCACATTGACCGGGCGGTGAGGCCATTGAGCAACGCGCGAGTGATGCGGTCACCGGGGGTAGCCCGCTCCATTTCAAAAAGACAATGGGTGGAGCAGAAAGTCGAGAACGAGCTTCTGAAGTTCAATAATTTCTACCCGCACACCACCGCGCGTTTCCCACCATCGGTCTGGGTCGAAACTCGAGTAGCGTGCAGGCTGGACGGTGACACGAATCGGATAACCCCTCATGGCACGATCAAGCACCCGCCGGACTCGTCGCGAATGGTCCTTGGCGGCCACGAACACAACAGATCGAATTTTATGTTCGACAAGCCACGATGGCAGTATCTGACCTTCGCCGCCGGTTCCGGAATCCGCTCTGCGGATCTGTACGACATCTTTAACACCAAGCGACTTCAACTGACGAATCTGCCTTGCGCCCTCATCCTCGTAGGGAAGTCCCCGGCGAATGAATTCCTGATCTTCTCCGCTCGGAGAATCCGTAAAGACGGCAACGCGCTGTGCGATCATGCTGTGGACGAGGTCTGCCGCTTCGAGCGCTCCAGCGCCACCGGAATCGAGCGATACAATGATGATGTCGGCGGGGATCGCCGATTCATTGGTGACAAGCGCCCATCCTGCTGCGCGCAGCACCGGCTCCCGAAGGGGACGAACGGCGAAGATCGCAGCCGCGGCTAACGAGACTCCCACTAAGATCGCGGCCCATCTCGGCCGCCGGATAATCGTGATCGCGCTCATGTGATTCTAGAGAAAAATGCAATTTCACTTGCCACCGAGCACTGCCCGTTGCCAAGGTGCATAGCGCCGCTCTGACTTGATCCGCTTCGATGTTGTTGTACGATCACTCTCATCTCGGAGAACCGCCGGCAATCACCGCTTGAATAGTTGCGTGTGCCGGTTCAACCCGCATCGGTCTGGCCATTGAGAGGTTCAGACATGGTTGACCCTGCAGATCATGGTGTGCGTCGGCCTCCGTGGCTGCTCTGCTTGCCAGCACTATCGCTGTTACTGTCTTACTTTATTTGTGGTCTGAAAAGTGATTGTCCAGGTTATTTTTAACGACCGCGATCTAGCGTCAAATATCAATGTTAATCGGACTTCGGAGCCAACTTCGGATCCACTTGTTGCGATGTTAACGCGGAGATTGCGACCTGCGCCCTTATCAAGATCACGTGATCGTCACGTTAGGGATGCTCATTCATTCGCATGGCGTTGGCAGGATGTTTGAGCTACCAAATATATCGATGCGACGAAGGACAAGCGTCTTCATGGTGAAGCACAATCTGACCGTTACCCCTTTGACAAACAGCGACTGGCAGCATTCGTGGGGCGCGGTGAGCCGACTCAACGTGGCGCACAAGCCGCTCGTGAGCGAGGCCGTCTCCATCGTAGCGTCCTCACGCGGCCGAACCGAGCCAAGTCCATCGGCCTTCGAGACAAGGCAGACTTTGCGACTAAACCGGACAATCGCCGTATGGATTCTGGTCGGCGCACTGTGGATATCGATTGGGATGATCGTGTCTGCAACCGTTGTCACCGTGGCATTTTTGGCCTAAGCGACGATGCGCCTACGAACCTGGGCTATCGTTGTAAAATGTCGTGCCCAGCCATTCTCCGGATGAGCGTAAGGCGAGTATCGTAGGTTCTGGCCCGCACGCGCCGGCAGCCGACTCTTGGCATTAATAAAGTTATCGATTGGCCCGTTGAGTTCAGGCGGGACCCATGAAATCGCAGCGACGGACATCGTCGCCTGGGGTTGCCCCGACGGATCGACCGCGGTGACCGCAATCGAAAAATCGCCTGGTGCGGGATTCAGAAGCCCGTATCAAGCCGCGAATTCGACGTGCGGACTTCTGAACCGCCACACCAGATCAATAGGCGACCGGTGTCCTTGGAGTCCGAAGTGCGTAAACGACAGTGCCGAAGAATACTGCGGACTTTGGAATTGGCACGCTAATAAGCGTTTTCGTAGACCTTCCGGAAGAACACCGTGCCAAACAAAATGCGCAGGTCGAGCCAGAGCGACCAATTGTCGATATAGTACAGATCGTATTCGATGCGGTTCAATAACTGGTCGTCGTTGTCGATATGGCCACGATATCCATGGATTTGCGCCCAACCGGTGATGCCGGGCTTGACGTTGTGACGTCGGGCGTAGAGTGCAATGCTCATCCCCCAAGTTTCATCGTGTGTGATCGCGTGGGGGCGCGGTCCTACTAGCGACATGTTGCCCAACAGCACATTCACGAGCTGCGGTAGCTCGTCGATATTCCAGCGCCGCAGGAATTGCCCGAGCCGGGTTACTCTGGCGTCGTTGCGCGTCGCCTGACGCATCACCGGGCCATCGTCAAGTGTCGTCATAGTGCGAAATTTGATGATCCGGAACGGCTTCTGATTGAAGCCGTAGCGGCGCTGCAAAAAGAACACCGGTCCGGGGCTGTCGAGCTTGATAAGGATAGCGACAAGTAGCAGCAGGGGCGAGAGCATTATCAAGCCGCTGCTCGCGAGCACGATGTCAAACAGCCGTTTTACCAGAACTGCCGATAGCGACAAAGGCGGCCGCAGCAGGTGCAGACTGGCCACCGGCCCGATCTGCTCGATGGCGACGCTCTCAAATCGGTCCAGCAACCGCTCGGGCGCAAGGTATATCGACGTCGGTACTGTCATGAAGGCTTCGATGCAACGATCGATGATTGAGCGATCATGCCAAGGTACCACAACGAACACCCCATCGAGTTGCAGGGCGCGCGCGCTTCTCACGGCAGCCTTGAGATCGTGGGCAAACAGATTTTCGCTTTCAGGATTGCCGTCGGGTCGATGCAGGCGCGCCGTCCCGGCAATTTCCAGTCCGAGCTCCCGGATCTTGTAGCGGCTGACGAAATCCCCAATTGCGGCCTCGTCGCCAACCAGAAACAACCGTTTGGTCGCGATCAGCCCCACTTCGTTTCCGGCGGCGATCGCGCGCACGAACAGCGCATGGACCAAGGTAAGGATCAAAAAGCCGCTTAGATAGAAAAGAATGAGCCAGCCGCGCGAATGCGCATCGGTGGTTTTGGTCAGGAAAGATAGCACGATGAGCCCGATGAAAGTGATGTTCCAGTTGCGAACAATCTTTTCGGGGTATCGCTTGAACTCGAGATAACTCAGGACGGAGTATTCCAGCCGATATGCGTTAATGGTGACGTACAGCCATGCCGTCACGACACCGATCTGCACAAAGAGCGGGATCGGGCCTGAATCTCCATACAGAGCCTTATGATAAAGAAGGCCGGTTCCGACGGAGATGAGCACGATTGCTGCGGCGTCTGTAGCCGCAGCAAGGACAGCGATCATGAGTCTCAGCAATGTCGCGCGCCGCACGGCGACGCCGACCTTGAAGCCATGATGCGAAGCGATACTCACGGTGCAACGTTGTCTAATTTCTGGACATATCTGACCATAACGGCACACTCCCAATCGGGAGACCGCTGGTCGCATTCGGTCTAGCAAGACACAGGCCGTGGCGCCCGTGGCGCCGTCCGAGTAGTCCGAGAAAAGAATTGGTTAATTCGATTGCCCCGACGACCTGGCTGGCCGGGTGTGTTTAGGAATTATGAGGATGGTGATCGGGGTCGTGCGGCTCATTAAATAAAAGGGACCCCGAATGATTACTTCGGGGCTCCACGTACGCTCTCGTTCATCGAAGCGTTAAGGCGGGGCGGCGATCAATAATATCTGCTGCTGACCGGACCGTTGAACAGATAATTGAAGCCGAGCTTGACCATCTGGACGTTGCGATTGGCAGTGAAGGTGTCGCCAACAAGAAATTTCTCGGTGATCGGCACTGTGTAAGACCAGCTACCCAGGCCCAGATAGCTGTATTCGATCTTAATCGTCCAGGGGTTCACAAATGTTCCAACCGCCCACTCGAGGCCGCCGCCCACGAGCCAGCCACCAGCTAGGTTACTGCTCGTCGTGATCGATGAGCCGGTAGAGAGATCGTTAATCTTGAGCCAGCTATTGCCGACCCAGCCGCCGCCTATCTTTCCGTAGACAAGCATGCGGTCAATCGCCACGCCAAGGCGGGCCGTCAGCGTAGAAACCCAATGACTGTTGGATGATACGCGGACGTTGGTACCGATCGAGGGGACGAATGTCCCGGTGTTATGATTTGTGCTGTTTGTCGCGTAACCTAGATCCCATTCGCCACCCAGGACGATGTTGCCAATCTGGTAATTGCCGCCGATTTGCCCACCGCCGATGATTGAGCCATTAGTTCCGCTGTCAAAATCGATACCGAACGCGCTCTCGGTCCAGCTCCGTTGCGCCCACGCGCCGGCGACGTGGCCGCCGATGTATATGCCTGTCCAGCTGAACGGTGGCGGCACGTATGGGATCGCCGGCTGCAGAGGCAAATCGGCCGCATGGGCACCGATTGTCATGGCCAGAAAGGCTGCAGTCCCCAACAGAGCTTTGCGCATCGTGATTCCCGCTGTCCCGTTTGCAGATTGGACAAGAGCTAGCGCGGGGACGTTGTCGGATGGTTTCCATTAAGAGAAAATTTGCCAAAGCCTTCAAATTAGCGAGAGGTGTGACCAAAAAGCCGCAGCGGCGAGCGAGAGACCCTGTCCCAAGCGTTCGCCTGCGCGGTTGCTCCGTCGGTGCGACGAAGCGGAATGAATTCGAAGGCGTCGGTCTCATCAGGCAAGAGCGCGCCACTGGATGGGATCGCAACCAGCGATGACCGCATCCCGGCTCGACAGATATTGACGGAACGCAGTCTCCCCGATGCAGGCGGTTTTCTGGTGTCCGTCTTAACCGCCCATTTACCTTAACATGAGGAAATTCTCATCGCGGAGAGCAGGGGATCAGTCAATCGTCATCGCCTGTTAACTGAGATGCGTCCGCGCGGGCTTCAAGCTCCGGCACCGTCTTGGTGGTCAAGTAAGTGGATGCGGGGATGAAAGCTAGATTCTTGTGGGAAATGGATGATCACCGACGGCGGGTGGACGATAGAACGCGCGAGGAGCCGGACTGTCCGTACGTATCGGCCGGCGAGTGGTTGGAGCCGGCCATTAGTCCGCTTTCCGGACCGGCCAACGAGGCGGCGCGCAGAGCGTCTTATCCGGGCTGGGTTCCGGATGATGTCGGCATTCCAACCGGGCTAAGGCGTGGCTTCGCGCATCAACAAGAGGACGTCCGCGGAGCGGGCCGTCTGAACCCGATCGCGAGACGACTTGATGAGCTGAGCCGCGAACTCGATCAGCGCGTAAGCGAGACGCGCGAATCTGGCCGTGCCGCAATCAAGGCTCTTGTGATTTCGATGGCGCCGGAGGGCGATCAGAGGCGAAATCAAAAGCTTGATCGCGGACCGTTTGAGCGCGTCGAGACAGGCGCATTGGAACGCGGCCGAAAATTCGCGAGAACGCCGTACGAATGGATCGCAAGTCATAGCCACGAGCGCGACCAATTTGGGCCACCTGCCGATCATTTTTCAATCTCGGCGTTTGACCCGGTCCAGCCACCGATCCGGTCGGCGCGCATGGGCCTGGTCAATACGAGGTCGCCACGGTCCACCATTGCGCCTTTTGCCCGTGCCGGCTTGGAAGCAGTCTCGCCGGTCGTCAAACCGGAACTGCCTCCCAGAGCATGGTGCAAAAATCAGGCTTCAGATGACGCTTGCGAACGTCCTGCGGTGTGGCGCGGCCCCGCGGATCAGGAGGAAGAGTTCGAAGCCATCAAGCATCTGAACTCCATTATGAGACGGCTCGACGAACTTGCGCGCGAACTCGATGAACGAGAGAGCGACGCCACCGATGCGGATATTGAAGCGTTCAAGCATCGTCTGACTGCGTTGGCCGGCGAAATCGACCAACGACCTTTGTCCGAGGCCGAACTAGACGAGACCGTACCAGACGAGACTGACGAGTACTTCAGCCCACGCGCGGGGCAACTAGAGCCGCGCGCAAGCCATGCTGGCGACCGGGGCGATTTTGACAAAGTCGGACGACGCGGCTTGCCGGCGGTGCCGCCCGATCAGCGCCAGAATGAGGCGCTTACAGCCGGCCTCAGCGCAATCAATGCATTCGTAAATTCGATGGCACCGCGGTGCGACCCGGACCAGAGCCAACTGCCTGTCCACGCACTGCGCGAATGCGTAGAGACAGCGTCATTGGAACAAGACCAGCAATTTCCAACAACGCCCGAACAATGGATCGCAGACCAGGACCACGAGCGTGACCAAACGGGGTCACCCGAGGCCCCCATTAGGATATCGGCCTCCGATCGGGTCCTGCCGCCAATCTCGTCGACACGCAGCGCAGGCGCGCTCAACAAGACATTGCCATGGTCGACGATGGCGCCGTTTGCCAAAGCGGTGTTGGCGGCGGTCTTGGCGATAACGGTCCTGGTGACTGGCACCTATTTCGTGCGTTCGCGCTTGCCGGGAGCGTCCGCAGCCACGCTGATGGCCGACATCTTCAAAAAAATTGCGCCGGCCGCTGAGACTGCGGCTCCACGGTCGCTCGGGATCACGCCTCAGAACACCCTTGCGCGGTTTCAAGAACAGGTATTTCAACTGCCGAACCTCTACGGAATATATGCCATTAGCGGTGACAAACTGTTCGAGCTCGAGGCCCTTCCTGGCCAAGTGCCAGATCGCCGGGTACCTGTGTCGGCCGTGATTCCGCAGCCAAGCCGCACAACGTTGCCCGGCGGACGCATCGCCTTCCTCGTATTCCGGCGCGATGTGGCGACCAACATCTCGGAACGGGTGCCGATCCGCATTGTCGCAAAGATAAGACAGAAGATGACGATCAATCTCCCTGGCGAACAGGGAAGCGCAGGGGAGCAAGACGCCTGGACGATCCGCAATATCGCCTTCGACTTCCGTGTCGCACCGGTGGAGCAAAACAAAGAAATGGTGCTGCTGCGCCCGGAAAACTCGGGCTTCACGTTTCCAGCCGGTCGGTATGCGGTCATCCTAAAGGGACAGGCTTATGACTTCACGGTTGCCGGTGCGGTCACGGATCCAGCGCAATGCCTGGAACGTGTTGCGGCCGCCAACGGTAGCTTTTTTCACGAATGCCAGCAGCCTGAGGCGGGGGCAGCGGGCCCGCCATTGCAAAAGTCGACGCCGCCACAGAGGTCTCGCTTGTCTTCAAAAATGCCGCGTCGAGGAGAATTGCACGCGCCTGCTTATGACTAGCGGTTGGCGGTTGTTCGTTTCTCTCAATGCCTGCCATTTTCAATCCTTGATCCGAGGGACACTTCAGGCCGTCTAACGCCCTATGAGGGTACCAACCTGACCCGACACTGGGGTTCGGTGATTTCGATGCGCGAATTGGCTGGGCTGTCGATTGAATCGCGCGCGATTCCTCCTTCCCAAATGACAATCGGATCCTCGGTATCTGGCCCGTAGCCAAGTTCGTCCGACGCGTAGGGGAGGGTGGCGGCAAAATGCCGTCGGAGCAACGGCGACGCATCAAGACGATAGCCAGCAACCGGATTATAGTAGATCACATAGATGGTGCGTTGCGCGTTCATAAGTGCGGCGCTCACGGTGCCGACGATGTTGCCAATCACCTCTTCGTCAAATGGATTGTACAAAAACAGCACCAAATTGCCGGCCGGAAACTGGAACCGGGCGGCGTCCCCGAGTTCGACCTGAATAGCCGGGCGCCGTGGAAAGCGCCGTGCGATCAAATCGGCGTTATGCCGAGCGATCTTGGTCAGAGACGCCGATATCTCGACACCGATGATTTCGCGAAACGAAAATTCGGAGGCCACTAGCAACGGCCGGCCCTTCCCGCATCCCAGATCTACAAAAGTGAATGAATCAAGCGGCGCAAGCGCCGCCAACGCCCGCCTGACGATACTTGGCTGCGATCCGCCATAAGGACGCGCATGTACGCGAATTGCCTCGTGCGCCTCGTGCTCGACCTGATCCAGATCCTCAACCGGTACATAGCCGCTGGTATCTGTGCCATGTTCGACATCGAAGGGATGTACGACGATCCCAAGACATGATGCGGGCGGAGCCGTGTATCAGACAATTGCCACCGGGGAGTGCTGTCAGAAGACTGCGCACCAGAGGTATTCGCAATGCCTGTGACAAGCCTGGTAACCTGCCGATCCCGCGGGCGAGGGGTCTGAGCGCTGCTTTGATACCCATCGCTGTCCGGCGGTCCTTCCGATCACGCTTTGCCGTCTTACTCTGCGCGGACAGAAATCCGTCTCAATATGGCGCGCGGAATTCTTCGAATAGTTCGCTGAACCTGGTAGCGAGCAGTCGAGCGGACAACATCAAACCGATTGGCCAATTCCCCTCCGAACGCGACCTTGAATTTGTATCTTGCATCGTCAGTGATGCCGCCATCGAAATCAAAGCAAAGGTTGCGCGAATTGGCGAATTCAATGCCAGACCACAAAAGCAAACTGACCGCGCCGAGATGCGCGACGCCTTTGTCGCGTGTCGATAGAAAATAGTAGACGCATTTTTCGTCCCAGATGAAAAAGACCTGGGCGTGCGCGATGCCGCTTGAATCAAATGCTGCCAAGATCTTGCACCGTTGGCGGGCATTGGCTGCCGCAAAAGCGGGAGATAAGAGCGAAAGATTGAAATAGGGCTCTTCGCCGTCAAGATTTTTTTGATAGAAACTGATGAATTGGTTCACATCGTCGATGTCACAAACAGTCAAGCATTCGCGGGCGCGCCGAATGACGTTCTTGGTCTTATCGCGTAAACCTGCCCACAGTTCCTCGATCTGCCGATTGCAATCCAACAGAAAGGTTGGATGCACTTTAACCTCGTACCCGGAAGCCAGAAAGGGAGCCAGGTCACGACACTCAGTGTCCAATGTCATTTCGACATGATCGTATTCGGCGATTTGCTTCAGCAATTCTGCTATGATCGAATAGGCGGTCCGGACGCGTGCTTCAGTTTTGCCTGATGGATTCGTTACGATCGGTCCGAGGAAGCGCGTAATCTGCGGCATTTCGCAGATCGTCATGCCACCCTCACGGCGTTCAACAAATCGCAAATACCCGGCTAATGCGGTCACCGCGGAAGCAGGTCACTTCGCGCCACCGGCCTGGGGCCAGAGCATCCAGCCACCATTCTTCATGAAAGATTGATTTCCGGATCAAATTGGAAGCCTCGGAGGAGCACGGCTGGAGCGGGTTCTTTGGACTGTATCGAACAGTCAAGGCCTAGCCGATCCGTGGCTCGCGCAACGGAAGTTGTGATTGACGGCGACTGATTTTCGTAAATCCGATGTCCAATTGCACGAGCGCCCCCGTTGTCTTTCCGCCTGCAACCTACACGGATTCGTATAAAATCCCGCAAACAAGCCTGTTCATGCAGCCGGTTGTTTTGCCATTCATGCGACGCATTGACGCAATCGTTCGAAGGTTCGCGCCTTCTTGCCGCAGATTTGCGGACCTCTGGAATCGAATTTGGCCGCTCAAGCGGCGGCCGATGAACGGTTAAATTTTGTGGTAAACGTATCGTTATCGCGCGGGGCCGCTGGCATTTTGATGTTGGCGTAGATGAGCACGTCGGTATCGAGGCTGTCGAGTTTTGTTGCAGACGCACCCAGGCCTCCCGCAATGGAAAAGCTTATCCATGCGCGGTGCTTCAGCCGGACTTTATTGCAGCCGTAACGCGGCTGTCCGTTGCCAAAGCAGCAGCCCCGCGCCACCGCACGTCAAACAGATCAATGTCACGGTTAGTTCACCATTTCTCAGGCCACCGCCAATAGCTGCGTAAGGCAGCAGACCGAGTCCGAACCAAAACAGCTTCTGAAATTGGTAAGAATCATATCGTTTGGCGATGTTGCGGCGTTCGGCCCAGATTGCCGTCGCTTCGACGGAGAAGGGCAGCGTATGCCGCAGCACGGCCGGGAACACGCGAAGCAAGACCAGGATTGCAAGAAACAGAGCGGCAAACGTCCAGCCGTGCTCATCGGCGCCGGGGAGCGCGCGAAATGCCGGCGGGATCGCAAGACCAAGCGCCACGCGAGAAGTTGCGCTCCATGCGCCGCCATCAAGGTCGACTAGAATTCGCTCGAAAGGTCGCATTGGCTCGACTGCACCTGAGGCTGTTTAGCGGCTCGGTATTCGGACTGGGCTGAGATCACGAAGTGCGGAAAGCGCGAGATAAAGTGGTCCGGTCACTCTGAACACACCCACCGCAAGCGTGAGGTAAACCGTCAAACAGATCGGCAAAGAGACGAAAAATCTCACTAGGCGAGAGACGTCGGTCAGAAGCATATGTTGCACCAGGAGCCCAACCGCAACTGCAGCGAGGCCGGCAATTGTTTGCGGCCCGACTGCCCGCAGCACTTCCTTGCTTCCAATTCCGAGGGGGCGACCGGAATATACCAGAGCCGGCACGAACAAGCCAAACATGGCGAGCGTATACGTTATGGCGACGCCGATAACTCCAAATGGCAAGCCAATTGCCAGCGCGATCATTTGAAAAGCGGTGCTGAGGAAACCCCATCGCATCCAGCGGTCAGGACGCCCGGCCGCGACGTGAATCCACCCGAGCGTACGTTCGACACTATGGGCGATGCCTCTTACGGCAAAGATGCACAGCAGCGCACCGGCAGGCGCCCATTTCTGCCCCAGCAATATCACCACGAAATCCTGCGCAGTGACGGCGAGTACCGAAAATATCGCGGCCGAAAAGAAGCTGAGTGATGACAGGGCCGTGGTCCAAGACCGTTTGAGCTCGTCGACGTTGTTTCTGAGCTTACTCAGGCCCGAGACCGCGATATTGTGGAGAGGCTCGGTGAGGATGCTGAGCAGGTTGTTGTAGATATTGAACGCATTCTGAAAGTAGCCAAGCGGACCTGCTCCATAGAAATAGCCGATCGCGAGGCGATCTGCCGACTTGGCAATGTAGTCGCTCATCGTGAAGCCAGTGACACCCATTCCGAAGCCTACCAGCTCTCTTACGGCCGGCGTAAGTCGAGGTCGCCCGGGCACCCATGGGCAACTCAGCCATACTCCGACGGCCGACAGGCCAGTCGTCACAATTGGCTTTGCGACAAGCGACCAGTATCCCCAATCGGTGAAAGCCATCGCGATGCTGACAACGCTGCCAATCACATTCGCGGAGATGTCGATGACCGCGATGCGTCGAAAGTTCATGGTTCGACGCAGCAGCGCGTAATGCTGTGTCGATACCGCTGCCATTACGAATGTAACGGACAACACCAGCGCGATCGCGGTTAGCGAAGGTTCCCCGAACAAACGTGCGATCAACCCGCTGGTTCCGGCCAGAATAGCGGTTAGCGCTACACCGATTGCCAGATTGAGCCAAAATACAGTGCTGATCTCGTCTTGTGTGATGTGCGTCTTTTGAACCGACGCTTCGGTCGTGCCCAAATCGATGAGCATGGGTGCGAAGCCAATCAACGCCAAGACCATGGCAACGAGACCGAAGTCATGGGGACTGAGCAGGCGGGCCAGCACAATCGTCGATGCCAATTGCACGAAAATGTTTATTCCACGCGCAATGACAAATATCACTCCGCTGCGCAAGGATGCCCGACCAAGACCGGCGTAAGGCTTGTTTTCCTCGAAGTAGCTGTCGACGCTTGGATTCAAGTCGGGCACTCAATTTGCTTCGCGGCTGCGCGTGACTTATTGGCGTTCGGGGGTCGCCGTCTTGTCGTCCTGATCCGAGATCCGCTCCAACCAGATTTCGCGCCAGTAAGGATAGATCGCACGCGGACAGAAGCGGCGGCAGATGGCATAGCGCGCTTCGCAGACGACGTCCTTGAGGACGATCGCATCGGTCTTGAAATGGATCATCTTGCCGGTTCGTTCATCGATGATCTGCGCCTGCCGGCGCTCGACCTCGTATTCCCGCTCGGTGAACGGCACCATTTCAGCGTCAAAATACAAGCCGCGGTTTCGATAGTTGCAATCGAGTGTGTTCACGATGTCCTTGTATGGCTTGACGCGAACGCGTTCGCCCTGCTGCAAGTCAAGCTGGGATTTCGGCACCGGGCTGCCTTTCGGGACGCCAAATGGACGCAACGGATATGGCGATCCGCCGATCGCGCGTTGGAACTGATCATAGGTCCAACGCATGGCGGTGCCGACGCCAATGCCGGATTCGGCAACAGTTCGCCAGGTAGAGTAAAGGAGGCCAACAGCCAATTGCGACAGGCGAACGTTACCCGAGGTGTAGTCCTCCAGGTACTGATGTAGCTCCCACCACTTGAGCGGTTGTGTTGCGAATTTGATCTGGGTGTTCTGGCAGACGTAAGTGGGTTCTGTCTCGGTAGATGGCGAAGGAACCTTGAGGCTCGTCCAAAGAGTTTCCTCCGTGCATTGATCACGTTGCGCGTCCGCGGCTGCGCGTAGATTCGTCGTGCCCGGCGGCCTTGAGGTTTGATCGACTGGTTCAAGCCAAGCTTCCTTCCAAAAGATCAGGCATCCGGCCTCGCACCCGTCATGGGCAGCTCCATTGCATCGAATATTCTCAAGATGCACGGTGCTCGACATCTTGCGGCCGCCAATACCCACGGCGGGATCGCAGGTCTTGTGCGCCCGTTTTCCAACCCGGAATGTCTTTCCGCAGTATTCCAGCATCTCCGGCATGAACGGCAGCTCGTCAAGCCGGCCGTTGGCGTCCAACGTGCGGAGAATTTCGTCCTTGCTTCGGACGTTCACCAAATCACCGGCGCATAGCCGACGCGGCAATATATTGCGGACGGCAGTGATGATCGGCGAAGATCGCTCGGCGGACGAACGGGGAGATTGATCTACGGCGGTCCCCGCGGTGCGGCTCAGGAGCATGTCCGTGCCTCCATCACGCGAGCAGCAGTTTGCGGCCGAAGAATGCTTCGGCGAAGCGCTCCGGTGCGCGGCATTCCATGCCCCTCAGGCGCGCTAGACCGCGAAATGTATCCTCGTCGAACCACTGCTTGGAACGCTGACTGCCGAAATGGGCGATCAAAAGATCAATTTTTCGCTGCAGCGCGGCGGCGCAGAGCGCCACATAGACGTTCGGCTGGCCGATGTCGCCATCCCACTTGGGAATCTCATATTCTAGAATGCAGTCATTCCGGAACGTATTCCAGGTCAAACCGCTCACTGCGCGATGATCCTGATGCGCATCGTCGCGCCGGTGGGTAAAAATGACATCGGGGCTGACCCGGGTCTTCAACGATTCGAACCACTGCTTGATCGCTTCGCCTTGCTCGGGAAAGAAGCCGTCCCGAAACGACAACACCTCGATCTGCTTGTTGGCGGCATTTGCCAGAAAGGCGGCCGCGGATGCCCTGGCTTCGAATTCGCGCTCGCTCTGACTGCCACTCAGGACGCACCAGTGAACGTCCAATTGGATGCCCCGTTCCATTAGGCTAAGAAGCGTGGCGCCGACCCCGATCTCGATGTCGTCTGAATGAGCACCGAGGCAGAGCACCGAAAGCCGGTCGCCTGGATTGGCAAGACTTCAGCGCTCTCATGACGCGGCTCTGACCGGTGCACGCATTTGCATGCACCACGGCGTATCTCCCCGCTCCACCATGTCCTCAAGAACTTGACGGTCCCTTAGCGTATCCATAGCCCGCCAAAAGCCCTCGTATCTATATGCCATCAAGTGACCGCCGTCGATCAGGCGGTTGAATGGCTCAAGAACCAGCTCTTCGCCATCCTGTATGAAATCGAAAATTTCCTTTCGGAAGATGAAGTAACCGCCGTTGATCCAGATTTGCGATTCCTGACTTGACCGTATCCGTTGGACGGATCCTTGTCCGTCGAATTCCGCCAGATGGAAACTGATCGGCGGGTGAACAGCGACGAAGCACGCTATCTTCCCGCTTTCCTTGAATTGCTGAATCATTTCCGGAAGCGGCGCATCGGTAAGCCCGTCGCTGTAGTTGGCGAGAAACATCTCCTCGTTCTTGACAAGGTGTCTGATGGCCAGAAGGCGCTGGCCAACGTTGCGCCATGGTCCGGTGTCGACGAGTGTCACACGCCAATCTGGCGGCAGTTCGCCAAGTATTTCAATTTTTTTTCCGAAACCGGAGATGATGCAGTCGCTGTTTGCGGTCTGCTTGTAATTGAGGAAGTACTCCTTCACCACATTGGCTTTGTAGCCAAGACACAGGACGAAATCCTGGTGCCCAAATTGGCTGTAGTATTGCATCACATGCCACAAGATCGGCTGCTGCCCAATCGGCACCATAGGCTTCGGAATGCTTTCAGAATATTCGCGGATCCGGGTACCGAGCCCGCCGCAGAACAGCACGACTTTCATGACACGAGTTCTCGCGGATCGATGACTTCGACGTTGGGGATGGGAAGGATGAATTTACAGCCCCAGTCGCCGACATGGCGCATTTGCGAAACGATCTCGGTCTTTAGGTTCCAAGGCAAGATGAGCAGGTAGTCCGGCCGTGCTTCATCGATCGCGGAAACCGGATAAATGGGGATATGCATACCCGGCGTGAAGCGACCATGCTTGTAAGGATTTCGGTCAACCGTAAAGTCAAGAAAATCAGTGCCGATGCCGCAATAATTGAGCAGCGTATTGCCTTTTCCAGGGGCGCCATATCCGCACACGCGCGCGCCTTTTTCTTTACACTCAATGAGAAACGCGAGGAGGCGGCGTTTGGTCTGGTGAACATTGGCGGCAAATTGCATGTACGTGCCGACTGCCTCAAATCCGATCGCCCGCTCATGGGCGAGCAACGCCGGAACGTTCGGCGAGACCGCGTGCGCTGCTTCGGCGCGACAGAGATAGACGCGAAGCGACCCGCCGTGCGTCGAGATCTGCTCGACGTCGAACACCTTGAGGCCATGCCTCCGTGCGAGGCGGTCGATCGTCACGAGCGAAAAATAGGAAAAGTGCTCATGATAAATCGTATCGAACTGATTCTCATTGATGAGACGCTCAAGGTGCGGAAACTCGAGCGTGATCACGCCATAGGGCGCCAGGAGATGCGCCATGCCGGCGACAAAATCGTTGAGGTCCGGTACCTGCGCCAGAACATTGTTGCCGATGATGAGGTCGGCCCTTTTGCCCTCGGCGGCCAGCTTCTGCACCTAGCGCCAGACCAAAAAAATCCACGAGCGTCGGAATATTTTTGCGTGTCGCCACTTCGGCCACATTGGCGGCGGGCTCGATACCGACCACGGGCACGCCAAGAGGCAGAAAATGCTGCAGGAGGTAGCCGTCATTGCTGGCGATTTCATACACTTGGCTATTGGCGCCAAGGTTGAGCCTAGTCTTGATCATTTCGCAATACCGGCGCGCGTGCTCGACCCACGACGTCGAATAGGAAGAGAAATACGCGTATTCGGTGAAGATGTGCTCGGGCTTCACGTATTCCTGCAACTGGACCAGGAAGCAGCCGTCGCAGACCAGGGCGTGAAGCGGATAGTAGGGCTCCATCTCATTGATTTCGTCGGCGGTGCGAAAGCTCTCGCAAAGCGGAGACATTCCAAGGTCGACGAATGTGGTGTTGAGCGACCGGCTGCAGATACGGCAGTGCCCTCGCGCATGTGTCGACGCGGTCACCGGAGAATTTGAGGATGCGTACATCGGATTGAGGGGCATGGCGGATCGGGACCTCATCGACGATAACGTCACTTTGCAATTGCCTCTATTGCACGGAAAATTCGAAATGTGGGGACGAACGCGTAGTAAGGTAAAGCGCAAATGAGAGTCGATGTGCGTTTTTCGATGTATTCAAATAGCGCGCCGACCTTAACTATGCGAACGCGATCAATCCTTCGTGATGCAGTCTGACAGAGAAAGAAGTGCGCATCGCTGATGTATATTCGGGTCGTCATTGGATGAGCGCCGTGTTTACCAAGCGCCGCGGAGCGACGTTGTATTCCTGCAATGTCGTCGGTTAGATGGCGGAGAGTTAGAAGGGCTCGAACGAGTGATGAACTCTGGGCGGATGTTGCAATCGGTGGCGACCGCTTATCGTGGTGATGTTCGGCGCGGAGAACAACCCCGTGCCGGGCTTCGCGCGCATCCGTTGATTGCTCTGATCGAATATTAACCATGCAGTTCGAACCGACGGGTCTTGATGGTGCGTGGCTCATCCGGCTCGATCCGATGCGGGACAGTCGGGGATTCTTTGCGCGGACATTTTGCGTGAAGGAATTCGGCACGCGCGCGCTTGAAACCAGCTTCCCGCAGCACAGCATGTCCTGCTCGGACCAGAAGGGCACCCTGCGCGGCATGCACTTTCAACGCGCGCCCCACGCCGAAGTGAAGCTTTTGCGCTGCCTGAGCGGCGGCATTTGGGACGTGATCGTTGATCTGAGACCGGGCTCGCCGACATTTCGCCAATGGCGGGGTTTCGAGCTCTCGGGGACGAATCAGGATCAGCTATACATTCCAAAGGGCTTCGCGCACGGCTTCCAGACCCTTAGTGACAACGCACAGGTCAACTACCTGATTTCGGAGTTTCATGCGCCCGTTGCGGCGTCCGGCATACGCTACGATGATCCGAGCTTTGGCATCGTATGGCCGCTGCCGGTCACTGCGATCTCGGATAAGGACCTGAACTGGCCGGAGTTCCAACCCGAGGTGCGTCGCGAACTCGATCAAGTCTAGCGGACACCGTTGAGTCCAGACGAATGCATTGCGTTGCGGGTTTTCAAGCGGTTGCCGGTTCTAGCAACCCGTTCTCTTGCAGGAGTTCTGCCGTTCTCTGGACCAGCCCGAAGGGCAGATCCGCACGCTCCGCGATGTCAAGCAGCGAATGCGTCCCATCCGAGAGATTCAGCACCCACAGCATGGCCATATTGGCGGCGGCTGCGTTCTTGTCACCACCGATGGCGGCATAGAGGCCGCGCTTGCCAAGTTGCGGTTCGCATTTCGGCGCAGTGTTGCAATAGGATCGATCCGTTTCGATGGCGTCGATTGCTGCAACAATCATTCGGTAAGAGTCCGATAAATGCTCGGGGCGAATGAATTCGAGGTTGTCCGCGGAGGTGTGATATTGAGGAATGGACCCGAATTTGCTGCGTTGAAAGAGGCCTACCGGCAGATTGAAGCCGGGTGAGCAATATTGACGTTCGTCATAGCCGTAGGGGGAGAAGTCCAGAACCGCCGGCGTCAATCCGGAGTGGTGCAGCGCGTGGACCATCGCGCGGTCGATGTCTGCGTTTCCCCGCCGGCTTTTCTTGTACGTCGGCCCGCCGCCATCTCCGACCATGGATAGCACGAGGCCATGTTTGATTCGGGACACATGCTGCTCGTTGCGGGCCAGCCAGGTGATGGCGCCGATTGTGCCGGGCGCGAACAGAAACCGGTAGCTGTAGCGCGTTTGCCTGCAAGACATTTGCTTGGCCAGGTGCGTCAGCAGGGAAATTCCCGAACAGTTGTCGTTTGCCAGCGAAGGGTGGCAGACGTGGGCAGACAGCAGGAATTCGTCGTCCGTCTCTCCCTTATGAAGGTACTCGCCGTAGGTGAGATGGCCATCCGCGAGGCTCGAATCGATAACGACCTCGTAGCTTTCGTCACGCAGAGATTGGTATTGTCGGTGCGAAATGCAGAACGCCCAGTTTTCCGCATAGTAGGACGTCCGATAGGGGATGAGATCGGGTTGGTGCGGCAGCGTGTAGATGTGCTTCTTGAGCTCGTCGAGCGACATGCGCCTGCGCACCGGCACGCTGTAGCTCATGACGTGCAGGTTCGACGTGGCGAAATCGACGATCTTTTCGCCCCGGCCGTTCTTGATGTAGGCGTCGCGAATGTTCCATTCGCGCGGGATCGTCCAGTCGAAAACGCTCGTCCCGGTCGGGACTTCGTGGATGTCCAGCGGGACATGCGCGCCGATTTCGCGGAGCGTCGTTCGGACGCCGTCTCCCGTTATGCTACGGCAAATGGGATAAATCTTTGCGGCAAATGCAAAGAGTTCTTCGCCGATGTCATCCAGGACGGGCTTATCCAAAGGCGTTTCGCGATCTCATGGGTGATAGTCCGTCCGGCCTTCAGGAGCCGGTCAATTGCGGTTCGGCGACCGACATGGCGGCTCGCTTTTCGCGCGGCTGCACGTGGCGCAGCTCGTTGTCGAGAATCCCGTCCGTCAGTAGCTTCTTGATATGCCCGATGCGCTGGAAGCGGGGTCCTTCAAAATCCTGCAGCGTTATGCCAGACGAAAGATACGCCGTGTAGAGTTCCTCTGCGCCCCTTCGGGCGTCCCATTGCGGTTTGAATTGCGGAAGCTTGCTGCGAATCTTTTCGAAGCTGACACGATACGAGCGCGTGTCGGGACCCGCGTCATCCGCAAACTCGATCTTGCAACCGGGAACAACTTCGGCAACGATTTCGGCGAGCTCCCGGATCTGGTAGTTATGAGCCGTCTGGCCGACGTTGAAAGCCTCGTTGAATACCGCATCTTCCGGCGCCTCTAGTGCGGCGATAAAGGCGCGCGAAATATCCTCGATGTGGACGATCGGGCGCCACGGCGTTCCGTCCGATTTCAGCAGGATCTTCCCGGTGGTAAAGGCCCAGGCGACCAGATTGTTCAAGACGATGTCGAATCGCAGTCGCGGTGAGACGCCGTATGCGGTAGCCGGTCGGAGGTAAACCGGACAGAAGCCGTTCCCGGCCAGCCGGGAAATGCTCCGTTCGGAATTGACCTTGGATTCTCCGTACGCCGTGACCGGATTGAGCGCGCCGGTCTCGTCGATCATCTCCTCGCCGGCCTTGCCGTAGTTGCTGCAAGACGAAGCAAACACGAACCGGCGGACACCGGCCTGCTTGGCCAGTTCGGCGATGCGAACGCTGGCGCGGTGGTTGATGTCGTCAGTCAGGTTAGGCTGGAGATTGCCGAGAGGATCGTTGGATAGTGCCGCCAGATGGAGGACGCCATCAAAGCCGGCGAGATCGTCCAGCGAGGCATCTCGTGTGTCTTTACGGATTGTCGGTACGTCGAGCATCGTGCCGCCGGACGCGAAGGTGCAGCGTGCATAGAGGTCGGTATCCATCCCGACCACATCGTGACCGGCTTTGACCAGCATCGGGGTGAGAACGGAGCCGATGTATCCTAGATGGCCGGTCACCAACACACGCATGTTGCACTCCTGAGTTAGAATTTCCGGTTGTTCCGACAGCTTTAGTCGATCTCGCGATGAGATTTCATCAACGGGACGAAATCATTGTTAATCGGGCATTTGGCAGATATCGGATGGACGCACTCATCGATCATTCTACTTCTTTCGTTCAAGGCTGCGTAAATGGCGTGCCGGCGTCGTAGCGCGCCTTCGCCGGCAGCTTATGGAGTTTGGTCGATCCGTCCGGATCAACCCATGGCCACGCGTAGCCGCTTCCCGCCTCGAAGAAGGCCGGCTTCTTATCCAGGTACAGCGAATTCGGCAGCGTGTGCCGGCCGATTTCCGGATCCCAGTGCACCGTGTTGGTCAGGTAGTCGAAATTGCCGTGACGCAGCGCCGTGGCGGCGACTTGAGCGTCGGTTCGGTATGGCTTCACTGCGTCCCATCCGAGCATCCAGATGCTACGCTTTCCGGCAGGGAAGGTGGATTCATGAACCCATCCGTCCATCTGCCCGTCGGCGCCAAGCACATTGCCGACAAATGACATCCAGTAGGAATAGGCCATCAGGCCGACGCAGCGCTGCGGCCCGTTTCGAAGCTGCGTGGCGTCGTCGATCCGTCCGCCCGCCTGGTTGTTGAACGGCGCGCGGACGCCGCGGAATTGGTTGCGGAAGAACGTGTGGTAGATACTGTTGCCGTGCGTTTGGTCGCTGTCGGCGTTGTGGCGTAATTGCCCTCGAACAGAACGTGGTGCGAGCCGACCATGTGGCTGGCGTTGATCCCGGTTTCGACCCACGCGCCATTGGTGTTGATGTAGCTCATGTCCATGTAGTTGTAGCCAACCACCGAGCCGGCGCCTGCGGAGCGTGCAACGATGACTTTGTTGGCCCGGACCGCGATCCCATTCTCGATCAGTGCTTCCGATGTGCCGGCCGAGAGGCTGATGGCGTAGCCACCGCCGCCCGGCTGTGACCAGGCGCCATCGTGAATGTAGAACTCGCGAAGCTCGACACGGAAGGAACTGTGTATGGCGACGCCCTCGCCGTGCCAGCCGGTGCTTTCGACGTTCTTGGCCCAGGACAGAGCCGCCCAATTGAAGAGAAGATTACCGGCGTCGCCTCCGGTCAGCGTCAGGTCCTCGACGCCGGCATTGCTTGACGTGCCGGCGTCCGTATCGGGAAACCTGGGCGATGTGGCTCTGCCGGTACGAGATGTGAAAGGGCGTGGTGAAGGTGATGGTCGTCCCGGAAATAGCGGCGATCTGCTTTACCTCGGAGGTGGGCCGGTCAAGCCGGGAGAACCACGAACCGGCGGTGCCGGGCGTGGTCGGGAAAGCGTCGGCCGCGAAATCGTCGACATATTGAACGGCCGGCTTGTGCTTTTGCCAGACAACCCGCCAGTCCGAGGCCGCCCAAATCTGCCCGCGCCCCTGAGGGTCCGGCCGCCAATCCGCGCCAGAAGCTTCGTCCAGCAGCACGATCTGGCCTGGCGAGAAGCCGGCCGCGTTCGCCACCTTGACGCTGTACGCGCCCTTGATGGCGTCGGCGGTGACGTTCGTGGATCCGACCACGTCGTTGGAGTTGCCGGTCGAGGAAAACAGCGATGGGCCAACGACGATCAACGGCGAGGGGTGCGCACTGACCGCGCTCTGGAATGGTTTGGCACCATCGGTCTTCGCCAGTGTCGTCTTGCCCGGACCGGCGCCACGCAGGGTTATGCCCTTGTTGATCAGCAGATAGTGGCCGCTGTTGATGAAGAAGGTGCCCGCGGTGAGCTGCACCACTTGCCCGGCCGGGCACGCGTTGATGCTGCCTTGGACCCGTGCCGTGTCGTCTTGCGTCCCGCTGGGCGCCAGTGTGGCGCAGACCGTGGACCGGTCAGGAATGCCACCGACGCCCCTCATCCCCGGATTCCACAACGTCGCACGTTCGGCTGGAAGGAAGGCTCGCGCGTTATCGATTGGTGCCGTTGGCAATTTCTGCTCGCTGCCGGTTGCGGCGAACGGCTCAGAGACTGCAAAGCTGATCGCTGCTGTGGCTGCGACGGCAAGCGTGAAGCGGAATGACAAGCGCAACATTCGCGACTCTTTCAACTGTTGAGCTCCATCGGGCGATGCGTGGGTCCGATGACTTGTGCGACAGCGCGACCGCACGATGTTGCGACTGCATAGAGTTATTCGCTGATCAGTTCGCAAGGCCTCCGCAATAGCGATCGCGTCGCAGGGAGAAATTACCGCAGCCACGCGCTGATCGCTAAGAGACTCTCAGCTTAACGCTAATTTCTGAGCCGTCCGCCAACACGCCGCCACAGCGTAGGCCCGGCACGGTCCCTGCTGACCATCCATCGCGCGCTCACTTTGAGGTCGGCTTTGTCCCGAATGGGAACAGCCTCGACCGAAAGCGGCACACGGATGTGGCGGTGACAACAATGAAACACCTGGCAGGACCCCCGGGCGCGAATTCAATCGTGTCCGCACCAAGCGATTTTCTGCCTGCGAATCCCTCGCGACGCTACCTGCTCGTGTCACCTTGCCGAGACGAGGCCCAGTATCTTCGCCGCACGCTCGATAGCGTCGCGGCGCAGACAGTGCCGCCAACGCTTTGGATCGTCGTTGACGACGGCTCGACCGACGAAACTCCCGCCATCCTGCAGGAATACGCGGAGCGACTGCCCTATCTGCGGGTCGTGCGACGCACCGATCGCGGTCATCGGCGGGTAGGGCCGGGCGTCATCGAGGCTTTCTATGCCGGGCTCGATCAGGTGCGTCTCGAAGAGTTCGACTACCTGTGCAAGCTCGACATGGATCTGGACCTGCCGGTTCGCTACTTCGAACTGCTGATGCAGCGAATGGAAAGCAATCCGCGCATCGGGACGACATCCGGAAAGCCATGGTTTGTGCATCCACAGGGTGGCGCTCTGGTTCCGGAGGTCTGCGGCGACGAGATGTCGGTCGGCATGACCAAGTTCTACCGGGTCGCCTGCTTCAACGAGATCGGCGGGTTCGTGCGCCAGGTCATGTGGGACGGCATCGATTGCCACCGGGCTCGGATGCTCGGTTGGATCGCCGAGAGCGTCGATCTTGAGCCCATTCGATTCGTTCATCTTCGCCCGCAAGGCGCCAGTCAAAAGGGGATCTGGACCGGTCGGGTTCGGGCCGGTTTTGGGCAATATTTTATGGGGACCTCGCCCCTCTACTACCTGACGGTGGCGGCCTATCGCGTGCCAGCCCATCCGATGCTGATCGGCAGCATCGCGATGTTGTGGGGCTACTTGGGAAGCTGGCTCAAGCGCTTGCCGCGCTACGACGATGTCGAGTTCAGGCGTTTTCTCCGCTCCTACCAGCATGCTTGCCTGCGCATGGGAAAATGGGCGGCTACCGCGATGGTCGAAGCACAGCGGGCCTCCCTCTGGCATGGGAAGCACGCGCCGTCGGCTCCTAGAGACACGTCGATCATGCGCAAAAAGCGGGCCGAGCTGATGGGCCTGCCGTTCGACACTCCGACCATGGATGGCGCAGTGTCCCAGTGTCTGGAGATGTGCCGCGCACCGCGCGCCTCCCACACGGTCATCACGGTCAACGCCTCGCACCTGAGCATGATGCGGCGCGATTCGGAACTTGCGCAGGCTTGCCGGGCGGGTCATCTCATCGTGGCCGACGGCATGTCGGTTGTCTGGGCCCTCTGGGCCTCGGGCCAACCGGCACCGGAGCGTGTTGCCGGTGTGGATCTCATGGCGCGTCTGCTCGCAGCCGCAGGGCAGAACCGTCTGCGCGTCTATTTCCTCGGTGCCAGGCGCGAGGTGGTCTCGAAGCTCGTGGAACGGAGCCGCGCCGAATATCCCGGTCTCGAGGTTGCCGGCTTCCGCGACGGCTACTTCGGCCCGGACGATCACTTGCGAATTGTCGAAGAGATTCGTGCGAGCGAAGCCGACATCCTGTTCGTTGGCATGCCCAGTCCCTTCAAGGAGACATGGTGCCAGCGCCATCGGGAGCGTCTCCAGGTGCCTGTCATCGTTGGTGTGGGCGGCAGCTTCGATGTGCTGGCCGGCTTCATCAAGCGCGCCCCTCGCTGGGTCCAGTCGATGGGCCTGGAGTGGTTCTGGCGGCTTTCGATGGAGCCCCGCAAGCTTTGGAAACGATACCTAACCACCAACAGCCAATTCATCTGGTTCGCCAGTCTGGAGATATTCGCGCGCCGCTGGGGCAGACTACCGGCTATACAGAGCCGAAACTAACGCGTGCGGAAGACATGACATCAAAGCGCAACATCCTCGCATTCATCGGGACCCGTCCTGAAGCCGTGAAGCTGGCGCCCGTGGTGGCCACGCTGCGTGACACCGCCGACTTTCAGTGCACCGTCGTTGCTACCGGACAACATAAGGAAATGTTCCGCCAGGTTGCCGAAACCTTCGGTATCGCCGTGGACGCCGACCTCGATGTCATGCGCCCGAACCAGTCCCTGGCGGGGCTGACCGCCCGGCTCATCGAGCGGATCGACGGGTGCCTGGAGTCGGTACGGCCAGACATGGCCTTGGTCCAGGGCGATACGACCACCGTGCTGGCGGCGTCGCTGGCTTGCTTTTACCGGCGCATCCCGGTCGGCCACGTCGAAGCCGGACTGCGCACCGGCAACATCTGGTCCCCATTCCCGGAGGAAGTGAATCGCAGGCTGGCCGCGCCGCTCGTGACGCTTCACTTCGCGCCGACCGAAGCGGCCCGCGCAGCTCTTCTTCGTGAAGCTGTTCCGGAGGATGCGATATCGGTGACAGGAAACACCGTCATCGATGCGTTGCGGATCGAGATCGCCCGGCAGACGAGCAACATTGCATTGCGTGGTCGCATCGACAAGGAACTATGCCTCACGGTCGGTGACGATTGGGCGCACGTCCCAATGGTCCTCATCACGGGCCACCGTCGCGAGAATTTCGGCGAGGGGATCGAACAGATCTGCAAGGCGATTGCGACGTTGGCCGAGCGGTTCCCGGACCACCGTTTCGTCTATCCGGTGCACCTCAATCCGAACGTTCTGGAGCACGTCAACCGGCTGCTCGGTCACCTGCCGAACGTCCGGCTCATTGCGCCGCAGGGCTACAGTAACTTCGTGACGCTCATGACGTATTGCCGATTGGTCCTGACCGACTCGGGCGGCGTCCAGGAGGAGGCGCCGTCGCTGGGCAAGCCGGTTCTGGTGATGCGCGACACGACCGAGCGGCCCGAGGGTGTGGCCGCCGGCACGGCGATTCTGACCGGTCCGGATGCCGCCTCGATCGTGGCTCACGCCACGCGATTGCTCACCGATGAGGCGGCGTATAGGTCCATGGCCGACCGCCAAGAATCCTTACGGGGACGGTCACGCGGCAGAGCGGATCGTGGAGCGAATTCGCCGCTACTTCGCGAGCCAGGATATTCGCAACGAACCGCAGGAGGCCGAGGTCATCAGGCTGAGGCGGGTCGGCGAGGGCGCAAGCGTGCAAGAAGCCCTGTTCGCAGCGGCCCGGCGGTGAGTTGATACGAAAAGTAACAGGGGAACCGTTGTCGAGAGTCACCGAAAGACGCGATTGCGGTGGCACCACCTTACAAAAATGTACACCGACCAGACTCGCGACCAATACATGCCGGGTGCCCCGTCGAGGAAGCTCTGCCAGAGCCGCGCGACGGCAGCGGGTTGGAGGCCGACGGCGGCGACAGCCTGCGGATCCCGCAACGTGTCGTCCATGGCCTTCCTCAGACCCTGCCGGATCCACCGGTCGAACGGCAGGACAAATCCGCTTTTGGGCCGCTCGAACAGCGCCGGGTCGAGGCCGCGCAACCCGATGCGGCGCAGGATCGCCTTGCGGCCGAGCGGCTGGTAGCGGGCCTGATCCGGCAAGCGGTCCACGCTCTCGAACAGGACCTGGTCGACCAGCGGCACCCGCTGCTCGAGCGAGCAGGCCATGCTGGCCACATCGTTATCGCGAAGGAGCCGCTCGCCGAGGAACAGCCGTTGCTCCATGACGCTGATCGCCGAGAGTGGTGTGCGATTGCCGGTCTCCGCCATGAGCCGCTGCCGCATGGCCGGCGGCAGACCGTCGACAAGCGCGGCGGCGAAGTCGGGTGCCAAGAGATCATGCTGGAATCCGGGGAGGAACAGCGCGTAAGCCAGCTGATACAGCGCCAACAGGTCGTCACCGTGACGGACCATGTCGGGGAGCTTGGCCCAGCGGGTCTGAGGTGGCACGGCGCTTCCGGTGCGGCGCAGCGGCCAGGTCGCCAGTTTGGCCGCGGCCACCTGTAGGTCGCGCGGTATCCACGCGGCGCGCCGGGACCAACGCTGCAGCACCGGCAAGTCCCGGTAGGTGGTGTAGCCGCCGAACAGCTCGTCGCCGCCTGTACCCGAGAGCGCCACGGTGAACCCGGCGGCGCGGATCGCGTGCGACATGAAGTAGGCGTTGAGCCCGTCGAAGGTTGGCTGGTCCAGGCTGTCGAGCGCGGCCTCGAGATTTTCGACGAAACGCCCCTCCGTGAGCACAACTTCGTGATGCTCGGTGCCGATAGCGGCTGCGATTCGCTTCGCAACCGGTCCCTCGTTGAGCTCCTGCTCTTCGAAGGCAAGCGTAAAGGTGTGGATGGGGCTCTGAGCGGCGCGCTGCGCGAGATTGGCCATCACCGAGGAGTCGACGCCGCCGGAGAGGAAGACTGCCAGGGGTACGTCGCTGGCGAGATGAAGCCTCAGCCCTTCTTCCAGGACAGCGGCCAATCCTTCCTCGTCCATGACTGGATCGGGCGCGTGGCCCGGGATGCGCCAGAAATCCTGCCGGCGGATCTCCTTGCCCGAACCGTCGAACTCTACAAGCTGTCCGGGCCAGAGAAGTTCGACACCTTTGACGGCCGTGCACGGCCCGACCACGAAGCCGTTCCACACACTGCTGGCCGCGGCGCGCGGATCGAGGTGAGGCGTGCCCAGCAGCCCGGACGCCAACAGGGCACGCAGCTCGGAGGCGAAGGCCAGCGACCAACCTGCGTCCGCGTTCGGCGCGCGCGCGAGGTAAAGCGGCTTGATGCCTAAGTGATCTCTCGCCAGCAGAAGCCGGCGCTGTTGCGGCGCCCAGCATGCGAAGGCGAACATGCCGCGCAGCCAGCTCACGGCGTCCGGCCCGTGCAGGCCAAGCGCGCGCAGCATGACGGCGGTGTCGCCGGTGGATTCGAATGTTTGGCCCTCGGCCGTCAGGCGCTGCCGCAGATCGCGATAGTTGTAAATTTCACCGTTGAAGGCGATGACATGCCCGGTGACCGGATCGACCATAGGCTGCGCACCGGCGGGCGAGAGGTCGAGGATCGCAAGCCGGCGGTGCGCCAGCAGCGCGCCCCATCCGCGGGCGTCCGGCGCCGAGGTCCAGGTGCCACTCGCATCCGGCCCACGGTGGACCATCGCGTCGCTCATCCGCTTCAGCGCCGCATGGTTGGTCTCGTCCAGTCGTCCGATGATTCCGGCGATGCCACACATCAAGCTGCTTTCCTGGACGGCGGGCCGGCACGCGGAATCTGAAAGAACTACAGCGGGGCATGCATCCCCAAGCACAGCTATGTAAGCCGTCCGATTATCTCGCCACCACCCACATCGGGGACTTTTTCAGCACTTCGTAAACATCAGGCAAAATTCCGGGACCACCGCCAAGGGAACGCTAAGCAAGGCTAACGTGTGTCTGATAGAACGCCGGTCTGCATCATCCATCGCTCCGTGTCGGGGCCCAAACAGTGTCGATGACCCCAGAGCGCCTCAAAATTCTCTGCGTTTCCCAGATGCCCGCCAGCCCGCCGCGGTTTGGCGCGCAAGCCCGCATGCACGGCTTGATGACCGAACTGGCCCGGCGCCACGATCTCTCGGCGGTGATGCTGGTCGATGACGAATTCGACATCGAGGAATGCCGTCGCGCGATGCAGGCCTACTGCCGCGCCGTCGAACTGATCCCCAACCCTTATGGCCGAGACGGCCTCGCGAAACGCATGCTGCAACTCCGCTCCTTGGTTTCGACCCGGAGCTTCGAGCGGCTGCGGGTTACGGTGCCGGCGATGCAACATGCTCTGGACCGGGTTCTGCGCGCCACGCGGTTCGACGTCGTCAACCTGGAGTTCACGTTCCTCGGCCGTTGCGATCTGCGTCAGGCTCCGCCGGGCGAGAGACCTCCGGCCTTGATCGTTGACTCCCACAATATCGATTACGATCTCGCCCGGCAGTATGCGCGCGCCGGAGGCAATTTGGTCCGCCGGCTTTACGCCGCTGCCAATTGGCGCAAGCTGCGACGCGAAGAACTGGGCACCTACCGGGACGCCGATGGCGTCTACCTTTGCAGTGGAGCAGACGAGCAGCGCCTGCTTGAGCAAGTTTCGATGGCTCGCACGGTGGTGATCCCGAATGCGGCGGACGTTGCCTATTACCAACCGCGCCCTACGGACCCGGCGCCGGACGGTCGCACCGTGGTGTTCTTTGGACTTCTCTCGTACCAGCCCAATGTCGACGGCGTGATTCACTTCGTGCAAGACATCTGGCCGCGCATCGCCGCCGCAAATCCGCAGGCGCGTTGCAAGATCATTGGCGGCTCACCGCCGCCTTCACTTACAGAACTGGCAGGGCCCCGGATCGAGTTCACCGGCTTCGTACCGGATCTGCGGCCGCATCTTGCCGAGGCTGCGGTGGTGGTCGTGCCGCTGCGGCTGGGCGGCGGCACCCGTCTCAAGATCGTCGAGGCTATGGCGATGGGAAAGGCCATCGTCTCGACGACCCTTGGCGCGGAAGGGATCGAGGCCGCTCCGGGGCGCGATCTCCTGATCGAAGACCAGCCGGAGGCATTTGCGAACGCGGTGAACCGGCTGCTGGCCGAGCCCGACGTGGCGGCGCGCATCGGACAGTCGGCGAGGCAACTTGCCGAACGGCGCTATGCGTGGAGCGCGGCTGCTCAGACTCTGGAAGCGCTTCTATCGCCAGGTCCTAGAGCGCAGTTCCAGGTCAGTTACAGCGGGGAACTGACGGCGTCCTTCGGTATCGCGGCCGCGTTGCCAGCAATCGATTGCTGAAAGGCGGGCGCTCGGTCGTCTCGAAATGTCGCTTCAGGCGGAGAAACCGCTTTTCGAAAAACTCATAACTCGCATACGCAAGGGCCAGCGAGGCTGCCGCTCCTCAAAGTGGCTTGCAGCGCCACCGCCGCCCCATGCGAACCAAGCCACTGAGCCAACTCCAACTCAGTGCGGTTGGTGGTCAGGTAATATGAAATGAAGTGATGATACACGTACAGGCCGTAGCTGTAGGTGCCGAGGAATATCAACGAGCGGGCTGCCGAAGAAGCGTGAGGTCGCTGACCACCGCGGCGCCACGAGGGCCCACACCAGCAGGCATGCCAGCAGGATCTGGATCAGCGCCGCGCGAACCGGCAATACCAGTTCCAGGCCATGGCGCGATACCAGGCGGGTCCAAACGAAGGTAACCACGAGCAGTCCACCGGCCACGACCACGACGCGGGGCAGGGCGCGCACCAGCCGCTTCCGGTCCCCCTGATTGGCGCATCATCACGGCAAGAAAAGCGCCGAGCGCCAGGCCATCGAGGCGAAACGGCGTCAGGACATATGTGGTCCACCAGCTAAGGCCCATGAGCGACCCGGTCACGCGGGCCAGCATGGCGCCGAGCGCGATCGCCAAGCTCACCGCAATCAGCGTCCGAGGCCAGCGCGCCAACAGAAGGACGACCAAGGGCCAGACGAAATAGAAATGTTCCTCGACGCAGAGGGACCAGAGGTGCTCCAGATATGAAAACGACCAGTCCCCTTGAATCGCGATGTAAATGTTGACCCCGTAGAGCCAGGCCCAGGCTTGCCGGTCCAGCAAATAATCCAACGACTTGCCTTGAAAGATTGGAATGAGCGGCGCCACGATGAACACCAGCACCAGAACGCCATAGAACAGCGGAAAAATGCGAAGGATGCGCCGCATATAGAAGTTGCGGAAGTAGTTAGGTTCGTTACGCGCGTCGAAAAGTATCCCGGTGATCAGAAAGCCGGACAGGATAAAAAACAGATCGACGCCGTACGAGCCGTAGTTGGTCACACCGACGATAACGTGCTCGATCCGATTGGTCGGAATCATGTTGCCCACGAAGTGGAGCACCAGCACCATCAGGATTGCCAGGCCGCGCACTCCGTCCAGCGCCGGGACATGGCCGCCGAGCTTGAGGCGCGGGCCAGCGCCGACCTGGGCCGATGTGCCGGACGCACCCATTCCGATTGGGTTCGCCGGCGGGGAGACGTAGGCTTGCACTGTCATCACCATAACCTAGCGGTGTGGCCACACACCGGCAGGCGGCAAAGGCTGAAACTTACCGCGCACCTGGTGGCGTTGTCGGGCGCTGTCGGCGCTCGAAGGCCGCGACGTCGCTTGACAGGTCCATCCTGCCGTCCGCCGATGGCCGAACAGTTTCGGCTCTTTGGCCGCACATTCACGTATCCAATTCACATGTCCGGTGTCGATGACAATCCAGTGCGTAGAGCATGTAAGTCTATTGTTAGGGTAAAGCGACCGAGCCCTCCTTGCGGTTGGGTAAGGACGTTGCAAGAATCTTCAGTGAAAAAATGAGGCAGGCCGAAACATGATGTTTTTGGTGTGATAGGCAGCAGACTGTGAGCGAACTCCGGAATAGCAGGCGTTAACTATCGCGGTGCTAGAGGGCATATGGGTCGATCCTATCAGAGCGCCAGGATGTCCAAGGTCACAATGCGTTCAGCCGAATTGGGGCGGACTCAAACCCGTATATTCGACAAATATTCCATCATTCCAATATTGGCATGCGTGTACGCGTCAATCGTCGCTCCACTGGTAATCGTCGGTTGTAGCCCCGCCGACGCCGTCTGCCTGTTGGAGCCTCGCCCCGAGAACAAGATTTTCTGGCCTTTGCTAGCCGCGATCTCCAGCATCATGGTCCTGCGGAATTTCTCTCGCCTCACGTTCCCGCCGCACATCATCTGTCTCTTCGCGTACCTGGCGTTTGCCGGCACCAGTGTGTTGTGGGCTTTCAAACCGGAACTGTCGTTCATCAGGTTTGCGCAGCAAGTCATGATCGTCATTTCTGTTGTGCTGCCCGCTTTGCTGGCAGCCCGGGCGGTGGACCTGATGCGCGGCCTGTTTCTATGCTTCGCAATAGCGGCGATCCTGAATCTCTTATTCGTGATCGGGCGGCCCCCGATTGATTTCAAGGATGTGACGTGGGGTTATCCTGGATATTTTTCGGGAAAGAATTATCTCGGACAGTTCGCCGCGATCACTCTGCTCTTGTCGCTCAATGAGATTCTCAATCGGGGTCTGCGGCGTGTATTTGGCGTCATATTTGCTATTGTCGCAATTGCGCTTCTGCTCTCGAGCAACTCCAAAACATCGATCGGTCTTGTGCTTCTAGCTCCGATCCTGGCCGCAGCCGTATTGTCGTTCAGGAGGGCAACGCGCATTTCTCTGGCGATCACTTTGCTATCCATCCCATTTTGCTACTTTGTGTTCGCCACCATTACCGGCTTCGGCGTGGGTCGTCTGTCATACATGCTGTATGGCGATCCGACCTTTACGGGGCGCACGGTTATCTGGGATTTTGCGCATTTGGAGATCGCGCGTAAGCCGATCCTGGGATGGGGCTACCAATCCTTTTGGCTTGTAGGCCCCGATGGGCCAGGCATCCTGGATGCCCCAGGCTGGGTCAAAGAAATGCCGAACGCCCACAACGGCTATTTGGATACGATGCTGGAGATGGGGTATGTCGGCTTCGTCCTGCTCGTGACCTTTATCGCCGCAACGCTCCACGCAATCGGACGAATGGCGGATCGCAATTTCACCCGAGCATGGTTCGTACTGTCGCTCGCCCTCTACATCATCATTTCAAACGGTCTTGAAAGTTTGTGGATGCGTGGCTTCGAAATGATGTGGATCGTATTCTTAATTCTTGTGGCCGAAATTGGCCGGCACTGGCGGCCTCATTCGTCGACCAGAGCCGCCTTTGGATCAAGGAGACCGCCACCGGGCAATCGTCCCACCGTGCGGGGCACTTCGAGACCTGTCGCCGCACGCACCACAGCTTGACGTCGTTGATACATCGGCGATCTTTTCCTTGAAATACCGCACATCACCAAATATCTCATTAACCATAATTCGCCGAGCCGCGCTACTGCCACTACTTGCTGACCGAATCTCATTCTCCGGTGCGTCCCTCGACGAACGTAAGATTGCAGGACGCAAGTTAAGCTTACCGGATGCAATTGCCATTCACCATTAGGCCATTAGAGCATGCGGACCTCGTTGAAAAAACGAGCGCGGCTGATATCTACTGGAGCGGCGACAGATCAGAAATCTAAGCCGGCAAGAGCGGTGACAGCAGCTTGCTAAATCGCATTCGGCTTGCAGAAAACGGCCCGTATGAAGATTAGCCGGTACCGGCGGTGAACCCCCGCGATCTTTGCCGTTGATTGTCTCGCTTTCGAGTGGATACAGCGCGATGGACGCCAGAAATCACGATCTGCCGCTTCAGGTGGAAGATCCTTACGCGTCCAGGCCGGAATATGGTTACGGGGCGGACGCGCAATCTACAATTGGCCTCACGGAGATCTTTCAAACGTTGCGCCGAGGGTGGCGCTATCCCGTATATGGCCTTTTGATCGGCTTCGCGGTGGCGGCCGCTTATGTCGTTGCGGTGAAGGTGCCTTACAAAAGCAGCGCGCGTATTCTGATCGACCGGAGCGTGAGTCGATTTTTGCAGACTAACAAGATTATCGACCAGCCGACTTTCGACGAATCGGAGATTGCGAGCCAGGTCTACGTGCTGTCGTCGGACAGTGTTGTTCTTCCGGTCGTTCGGTCATTGAACTTGACGCACGATAGTGAGTTTGTGAATCAAAGGAACATTGATGGCGTCACGGTTCTGGACCACCTCGCCAAACTCAAAGAATTGTTCCTCAAGGCTATCGGCTGGGACCCCGGCGCCGGCGCGAGGTCTGATCTTGAGCGGGTTGCCGCCGAGGCGTTGCTGAAACGCCTTACCGTGCTGCGCGAGGACGTCGCCAACGTCATCAGTGTCACTTTCGAGGCGCAGGACCCGGTTAAGGCGGCCGAGATCGCAAACGCGCTGGCCGATACGTACATATCGAAATCTCTGGATGCCAAACTCAAATCAACCAAAATTGTCGGCCAATGGCTGCAGGACCGTCTGATTGAATTGAAGGCTACAAGCGACCGATGCCGAACGGGCGTCTGCACGACTTAAATCGCCCACAATCTCCTAAACAGCGGCATCGGCGCGCAGAACAGCGAACATCGGCAAATCTGAAGACCCAATTGGCCAACGCCCGAATCGCGCGGCGGAAGCCAAGGAACGGGTTGACCTCATTCAACAGAACCGACTGGTAATGGCCTGTTGACGCATTGGAGAGCCGATGCGCTGCTCAACGCAGGCCAGAGGCGGCAATGCACTCCCCCGGCCACCTCTTTTCGCTGAACAATAATGACCTTGTACGGCTTCGCTCGCAATACCGGGAATTAGCGGCGAGGGCAGCCGAATTGCAGTCTCGGGTCGGGCCGAAGCACGCCGCCATCGTGAAGCTGCGCAGGCAAATCGATGTCGTCCTTGCATCAATCCAGGCTGAAGAACAGCGAATCGCCGATGTCGTATGCGAACGATTATCAAGTGGCTAAGGCGCGCGAAGAACGAACTCGCCGTACCGTGGCCCAATTGGCTGGGAGGCAGGAGGCAGAAGTCAAGTTCAGACCACAACTGCGAGAACTCGAAAGTTCGGCGGAGAATGCTCCGCAGCCTGTACAACAGCTTCTTGCAGAAATTTGACGAAGTCAATACAGTCCAGATCGAAATCCATGCCGATCCAGAATGCCCGGATCATAACGCGAGCTGCTCCACCGCTCTTCAAGAGCACAAAGAAGCCGCTGGCGATTCTGGCGGGAAGCACGATGCTCGGGCTCCTTTTGGGTGCCGGACTTGTCCTGGGCCGCGAATGGCTGGCCGACGTATTTCGAACCCCGAAGGCACTGGAGCAGATCAGCGACAAGAAATGCGTCGTTCTGCCAATGATCGAAGCGAAATCGTCGTTGCTGGAGGAGTTTGTGCTTGATGAGCCTTACTCGCGCTTCACCGAGGCCCTTCGCAATCTCAAAGCCCTGATTGATGCAACGCAGGGAGGACCCGGCGCCAAAGTCATCGGTGTCGTGTCGTCGGTGCCGGACGAGGGCAAGACGATCGTCGCGGCCAATCTGGCATCCCTTATCATTGCTTCATCGTGTGCCCGGACGCTCGTGATCGACAGTGATCTCCATCTTCGAAAATTGACGGCTGCGTTGGCACCCGGCGCAACCGAGGGGTTTATCGATGCCCTGGAAGAACCCTCTCGGCTTTCCGAATTTGTCGTCAAGCGGCCGCGCTCCGGGCTGGACGTCCTGCCGTGCGTTTCTCCGGTCCGCATTCCCAACGCGGCCGAATTGCTCGGATCGCCGGAAATGGAGCAGATGCTGGCGGCTGCACGAACATCCTATGATTACATCATCATCGAGATTGCCCCCATCATGTCGGTGGTTGACCTGAAGACGATCGAGCGGTTCATCGACGCGTTCGTGTTCGTCGTCGAGTGGGGCGAGACCAAGCGAAGCCTTGTCTTGGATGCGCTCTCTGAAGCAGATGTTATTCGCGATCGCGTGGTGGGAATGGTGCTCAACAAGGCGGATCCTGTCGCACTACGGCAGATTGAATCCTACAAGGGCGACAAGTTTCGATCTTACTACCAAGAGTGAGCCCGCGGGCCGAAATGTTTCATGAGGGCTTTCGATGCGCATTGTCATGATAGGCACCGGCTACGTTGGGCTCGTTTCCGGCGCCTGCTTTGCCGATTTTGGCCATCATGTCACCTGTGTCGATAAGGACGCCGGCAAGATTGCGGCCCTCGCGCGCGGCGAGATACCGATCTATGAACCCGGCCTTGGCGACCTTGTCGCCGCCAATACGCGGCAAGGCCGGCTTTGCTTTACGACAGACCTTGCTGCGGTGCGCGAGGCTGATGCTGTGTTCATTGCGGTCGGTACGCCATCCCGGCGCGGTGACGGCCATGCCGATCTTTCGTTCGTCTATGCCGCCGCACGGGAATTTGCGCCGCTGTTGTCCGTCTCAGCCGTGGTGGTCACGAAATCGACCGTGCCGGTCGGCACCGGCGATGAGGTCGAGAGAATACTGCGTGAAGAGCGGCCGGACCTCGGCGTTGCCGTGGTATCGAATCCCGAATTTCTGCGGGAGGGCGCCGCAATTCAAGACTTCAAACACCCCGATCGCATCGTAGTCGGGACGGACGATCCGTATGCCCGCAGTGTACTCGCCGAAATCTACCGACCGCTCTATCTAAATGCGGCGCCGATCCTGTTCACCGGACGCCGGTCGGCGGAGCTTATCAAGTACGCTGCCAACAGCTTTCTCGCGACCAAGATTACGTTCATCAATGAGATTGCCAGCCTGTGTGAGAAAGTTGGTGCCGATGTGCAGGAGATCGCGCGCGGTATTGGTCTCGATAACCGGATCGGCGCGAAATTCCTGCATGCAGGCCCGGGCTATGGGGGATCCTGTTTGCCCAAGGACACGCTGGCATTGATGAAGACTGCGCAGGATCATGGCTCTCCGCTCCGTATCGTCGAGACGATTGTCGCCGTCAACGATCAGCGCAAGCGTGCCATGGCGCGCAAGGTTGCGATCGCGCTTGATGGCCCGATCCGAGGCAAAACCGTCGCGGTTCTTGGACTGACCTTCAAGCCGAACACAGACGACATGCGCGAAGCGCCGTCCATTGCCCTGATCACGGCGCTTGAGGACCTGGGCGCGTCGATCCGGGCGTACGATCCTGCCGGGATGACTCAGGCCAAAGCCATGCTGCCGACGATCACCGTTTGCGACGGTCCTTATGCCGCGGCCGAAGGTGCGCATGCGCTCGTGATCATGACGGAATGGGAAGAGTTCCGCGCGCTCGATCTTGGACGGTTGAAAAAATTGATGGCGGCGCCAGTGCTGATCGACCTCAAAAATGTTTACCAGCCGGAGGAACTGATCCGGGCCGGTTTCCGCTTTGAAGGCATTGGCCGACCCAGCACCCGCACTTCTGGCCATTCGGCTGCCCTGACAAACCAGCAGGCCGACGCTTCTGGTTACCCTAGCCAGGTTCTCGCGGCAGAGTGAACAACGCGATCGCCGCACTGTCACCGCCAATGCGAAGCGCTGTCGGAGGCGCCGGGGACGGCGCTTTTCGGCTCGATCCCCGGCGGGCGTTCCATTCGGATTCTGAAGCTCAATCCGAAGGAACGCCGCTAACCCCGATCAGGCATGAGCGATTGGAATAGCGACGAACTTCGTTACGTCGTCCGATTTCAAGCGCATCAGCACCGCGCGTTTGCCATTCTTGTGGGCGTCTCCGATGGCCGTACGCACATCGACCGGGGTAGTGACCTTCTTGCCGCCGACATCGAGAATGATGTCGCCGGTCTTGAAGCCGTGCTCAGAGGCAAGCCCGTTGGGATCGATGTCGACCACGACCACGCCTTCGGAGCCGCCGCCGGCAACGTGCTCGGCTGACGCGAGCATCAAGCCGAGTTTCGGCGCGTCGGCGTTTTCAGCGGCTTCCGGCGCAGCGGCGGCTTTCGCTTCGCGCTCCTTGGGCATTTCGCCGAGCGTCAGTGAAATGCTCTTTTCTGCGCCTTCGCGCCAGATCTTGAGATCCGCCTTGGCCCCGGGCGCCATGCTGCCGATCTGCTTGGCAAGCGCTTCGGCGTCCTTGATCGTATTGCCGTTGACGCCGGTGATCACGTCGCCGGACAGGATGCCGGCTTGGGCTGCAGGGCCATCAGCTACCGGCTCGGCGACCAGCGCGCCTTCGGCCTGCTTCATGTCAAGGCTGTCAGCGATGTTGGAAGTAACCGGTTGAACCTGGACGCCGAGCCAGCCTCGGCCGAGGTCTTTTGCGCTCTCCGCGGCATTCGCCGTCGAGACTGCAGGAAATACCGACGGACCGGAACCGCTCGGACCCACCAAAAGGACGGCGATGGCGAGGTTGGCGGCGGTGGCAAGCAGGACAAGACGCCGCGCGGAGAAAGCGCGTTCGCACTTCTGAATGATCATGATGCTTGAATCTCCATTTCGACTGATGACGCCGGGAGCGCCACGTTGCCTGGCTAAATGAAGGCACCGACATTGCTGGGACGTGGCTGTGCAATTAACATTTGGCAATCGGTATCGATCGCAACGAAGGGACGCCGGGAACGCTGCGACAGAGCCGTTCGCGGCGGCTTCCTCGCCAGGAATGCGGTGCGAGCAAAAGCCGGACGCGGCCCGCAAGCGCGGCGACGATATGAGCAATCAGTGTCGGCTGTATCGCCGTTGACTTTGGCGGCGCCGGCCCAAGGTCTATTCCACCCGGCATCCTGTTCAAGTATGTATCAAATCCGACGGCCGATTTGGCTTTCACGCCCGCATAGGAATGCCCTTCATGAAACGCGTTTTGATCAAGTGTGGCTGGCTGGTCACGCTCGACCCCAAGGTTGGCGATTTCAAAGGCGGCGAGTTGCTGCTCAACGGCAACCGCATCGAGGCCATTGGCCGGAACCTGAACGCCGATGTCGATGAGACGATCGACGCCACCGACAAGATCGTCATGCCGGGGCTCGTCAATGCGCACATGCACACCTGGGAAACGGCACTGCGCGGCATCGGCTCGGAGTGGTTGTCCTTCGACTATTTCAAGAACGTGCACGGCAATCTTGCGACCCGCTACAACGCCGAGGACAATTACGTTGCCAACCTGATTGGCGCCCTGGCGCAGATCGATGCCGGCGTCACCACGCTGGTCGACTGGTGCCACAACATCACTTCGCTCGAGATGGCGGAGCGCGCCATCGACGGCCTCGCCGACAGCGGCATCCGTGCTGTGTTTGCCCATGGCACCGCGAAGCCGATGAGCCAGACGGAAGGCACGCCCTATACCGAACTGCCCCATCCGCGGGACCGCCTGGAAGCAATCCGCAGAGGGCGGCTTGCCAGCGACGACGGCCGCGTCACGCTCGCCATGGCGATCCTCGGACCGGATTGGAGCACATGGGACGTGGTCGAGCACGATATCAAGTTGGCGCGCGAACTCGGGCTGGTGTCGTCGTCCCACACCCGCCGCAACGAGGACAGTCTCAATCCCAATGGCTACGCGCGCATGGCGAAGGCGGGGCTGCTGGGCCCTGACCACAACCTGGTGCATGGCACGACCTACGATTTCGGTACGCTGAAGATGATCGTCGACTCCGGTGCGACGCTGACCTCGACCGTGCTGGTCGAACTCCATCATCACATCGGCGACACGATGGTGGCGGCCTATCGCGAAGCTGGCGGCTTGCCGTCGCTCGGTATCGACGTCGAGCTCTACTGTTCCGGTCAGATGTTCCGCGAGATGCAGGCGGCACTCTTGTTCGCGCGCGGCAAGGAGATCCGCAACAACGTGTTGCGCGGCAACACGCACTACAAAACCATCCCGGTGCGCTCGCGCGAGGCGCTGGAGTGGACGACGATCAACGGCGCCCGTGCGTTCAAGCTCGACAGCAAAATTGGAACTCTCTCGCCTGGCAAAAAGGCCGACATCGTCATGCTGCGCGCCGATGACGTGAACATGGCTCCGGTGCACGACCCCATCTATTCGATCGTGGAAATCGCGAGCGCAGGCAATGTCGACACCGTGATCATCGACGGCGTGGTGCGCAAGAAGGACGGTAAGCTCACCTTTCCGGCCGACGTGCTGAAGAAGCGGCTTGCGGAGCTTGCCGCGTCCGGCGAGCGCATCATGCGCGAGGGCGGCTACAAGGTCGCGACCGCGCCGCAATGACCAGACATTGGCGCTAGCGCGTCAAACGGCATGGAAATTGCTGACACAAAGAATTGCTGACACAACGAGACTCGCAACTGCCTTGGAAATCGGAGACTGATCGATGACCCGCAAAATCAGCCGTCGCACGGCGCTTGCCGGCCTTTCCGCGGTGGCCGCGTTCCCCGCGCCTGCGCTCGCCCAATCGAACCGCCCGATCACGCTGATGCACGGCTTTACGCCGGGCGCAAACGTAGACATCACCGCGCGGATCATTGCCGAAGGCTTGAGCAAGCGCCTGGGACAGACGGTCGTGGTCGAAACCCGCGTCGGCGCCGGCGGCACGGTTTCGGCGGCCGCGGTGGCGCGTTCCGCGCCGGACGGGCACACGCTCGCCATCCTGCCCAGCGGCCATCCGGTCGCCGCGGCGCTCTATAAGCAACTGTCATACAATGTGGTCGACGATTTCACCTTCATCAGCATGCTGACGGAAAACCCGTTCATCATGGTGACCTATCCGGATCATCCGGCGAAGACCGTGATGGACGTCATCAAGTCCGCGAAGGCCGATCCCGGCAAGTTGACATATGGCACAGCCGGGAACGGCACCGGCATGCATCTCGCGTCCGAGCTTTTCGTGGCCATGGCTAAGGTGAAGATTCAGCACGTGCCGTATCGCGGGTCGCCGCAGGCCATCACTGACTTGATTGCCAAGCGTGTCGATTTCCAGGTCGACACGCCGCAGGTGCTGCTGCCGTTCATCGCCGACGGACGGCTGCGACCGATCGCCATTACAGGCACCAAGGCGTTCTTTGCGCTTCCCAACGTTCCGACCATCGAGGCGAGCGGCGACCTTGCCGGTTATTCGGTGACGGGCTGGCTCGGCCTCGGCGGCCCGAAGGGCTTGTCGCCCGACCTTGTCCAGAAGCTCAACACCGAGGTGCGCGCAATCCTGGCCGATCCTGCGGTCATCGAACGGCTTCGCAAACTCGGGGCCGATCTGACGCCGACCACGCCGGAGGGCTTCAAGGCGCGTGTGGTCGCGGATGTCGCGAAATGGACCAAGGTGATCAACGACGCGAATATTCCGAAAGTGTAGGGGGTTCCCAGGGGGGCGGCGGCGGCGCGCCCTTTTGCCCGGACAGTTCCTGTTTCGGCCGGTGACTTCGCGCTGCTTTCTCAGTGAGGGGCGGCAGCGAAGTCCTGCATCACGTTGGAGCGAACCACGCGCGCCCGCCGCGTGGTCGCGGGCGTGTTGCGGCTTCGGCCGACGAACCGCGGCACGCCAGCCGAAATAACCGCGCCGATCGCGGCGATATCGCCGTGCTTGATCGCATTGAGCGCCGTCGATTGCGTGCCGCCGTCCGGCGCGTCGAGCAGCACGACATCGGCAGCGTGTCCCGTTTTCAACAATCCGCTGTCGAGATTGTAGACCCGCGCGTTGCTGCCGGTCGCGGCGCAGATGAACTGCTCCGGCGACATATCGGTGAGGCTTGCAAGGTGGGCGATGGTGTAGAGCATTCCGAGCGGCATGATGCCGCTTCCGGTCGGCGTGTCGGTCGCGATGATGAAGCGGTCGAACGCGGCGTGCTGCATGGCGAGCTTGGCGCACAGCAGCGTGGTGCGCAGATTGCCGGCGGTGCAGACCTGGAGCGCCATCGTGCTTTCGCGAATGACGCGCTCGAAATCCGCGTCCGGCATGGCCGTCGGACCGCCGTTGATGTGGAAAGACACGTGAGGGTGCATCTTGAGCAGATGGTCGCCCGTGATCGCGCCTGAGCCTGGGATCGACGATCCGCCGGTATGGCAGGTTGTGATCATGCCGGCGGCCTTGGCATCGGCAACCATCGGCACGTAGTCGTAAGCTGTCTTCACCGCGCCGAATCCAGCCTTCGCCAGCGTGACACCTTTCGCCGCAAGTTCCGCGAAGTCTTCCTTCGTCAAGCCGGGTTCGAGGATGACCGAGCCCGCGATAACCCGCATCCCACCCGGTCGATAATCGGCAAAACAACGTTGTGCGGCGACGGCGAGTGCCTTGACGCCTTCTACATCGCGCGGCCGTCCGGGAACGTGAACCTCCGATGCGGAAATCGACGTGGTCACGCCGCCATGCAGGTAGCTTTCCAAATAGCCGACGGTGCGCTGACGCGGCGTATAGTCGCCGAACGTGATGTGCACGTGGGAGTCGATCAGCCCCGGGATTGCCGTCATACCGTCAGCGTCGACGACCACATCCGCCGCATCCACCGCGCCTGCGGACGCAGTTCCGACGGATGTGATCTTTCCGTCCTCCGTCAGGATGACATCGCCATTGACGATGGGGTGCCGCCAATCGCCGGAAACGATCTCGCCAATATTCGTGATGGCAATCTTCATGGCCGATGAATTCCGCTATGCCAGGGAACCTTTCGCACCCGGTTTGTTTGAGCAGTGCCTATTTTCGTTCGAGGCCCGTCACCGCGACGGCGTCTGCCCAGGTGGCGGTGTCGCTCTTGATCATGGCGGCGAATTCGTCCGGCGAATTACCGAGCGGATCGGCGCCAACGGCCTTGAGCCGGCCGGCGAACTGCGGATCCTTCACGGCTCGGCCGATTTCGCCGGCAATCTTGTCGACGATCTCGCGCGGCGTGCCGGCGGGCGCCACCAGGCCGTTCCAGGTGATCACGTTGAAGCCGGGGAAGCCAAATTCCGCGATGGTCGGGACGTCGGGAGCTTGCGGTGCGCGCTGTGCGGTCGATACCGCCAGCAGGCGGATAGCGCCGGAGGCGGCATGCGGCAGAGCATCGGACAGGTTCGAAAACATGGTCTTCAAATGGCCGGCAATAACATCGTTCATGGCCGGCGCGTTGCCGCGGTAGCTGACGTTCGTCATGTCGAGCCCGGCCCGCTTGGCGAACAGCGCCATGGCGAGATGCGTGACGCTGCCGGCGGTGCCTTCCGCGTAAGCCATCTTCTCCTTCTGCGCTTTGACATACGCGATGAACTCCGCAACGGTCTTCGGCGGGAAGTTCTTGTTGACCACCAGCACGAAGCCGTTGGTGGCCACCGCGCTGATCGGCGCGAAATCCTTGATCGGATTGTAGTTGAGCTTGGTCATCGCCGGGGCGATGGTCATCGGCGGGGTGACCGCCCACAGCAGCGTATAGCCATCGCCACCCGCCCGAATAACGGCATCCGCCGCCAGCGCACCGTTGGCGCCGACGCGATTCTCGACGATGAAGGTCTGACCGAACGCTTCCGTCAGCCGCTGCGCGACGATGCGCGCCATGACATCCGAATTGCCTCCGGCGGCATACGGTACGACGATCTTGACCGTTCGCGACGGCCACGATTGAGCCCAAGCCTGCGCGCCGAATACGGCGCAGGCGGCGAAAATCAGGACGGCAGTCAAGAACTTACGCAGGAACATATCGGGGGCTCCAGTGTGGCGACGATCCGGCGTCGTCTCTTTCCCATAACAGCGACCGGCGATACCGTGCGATAGTTTCGCAGTCGCAGCAAGTCGCGTCCTTCCATCGCAGCAGGACCGATCCGCGCGATCAGGTTCCGCGCGCGCTTTTTGGAGTTGGATATGGACCTTGGCCAGCCGATCCTCGTAACTGGCGCGTCCGGCAAGACGGGCCATCGGGTCGTCGCCTCGATTGCGAAGAAGGGCGGCAAAGTGCGCGCTCTCGTGCGGCGGCCGGATGCCGGTGCGGCGCTCCAGCAGGCCGGAGCGGCTGAAATCGCCGTCGGCGACCTGATGGATCCCGGCTCATTGCGGCGCGCAATGGCCGGCGCGGCGCAGGTGCTGCATATTTGTCCGCCGATGCACCCGCAGGAGGATGCAATCGCGCGCACCATGATCGGACTTGCGGGCGAGATGTCCGTCGATCGGTTCGTGCTCTATTCGGTGCTGCATCCGCTGCTGGCGGACGTGCCCCATCATGACCGCAAGCTGCAGGCCGAGCGCGCGCTGGTCGAACTCGGGGTTGAACTATACGATCCTGCAGCCGGGCCGCTATATGCAGCATCTCGCCACGATCTGGAAGACGGTGCTGGCGACCGGCGTCCATAGCATGCCGTTCGGTACCGGGGCGCGCTTCAGCCTCACCGACCTGTCGGATCTGGCCGAGGCTACGGCACGGATCATGACCGAGCCGGGCCATGAGGCCGCGACCTATCAGCTCGCGGGTCCTGACGCGCTCAGCCAGGACGATTGCGCGGCCATTCTCACCAAAGTGCTGGGCCGTCCGATCCGCGCGGTGGCGAAATCGCTCGACGCGTTTCGCCGCGACGCAGCCGCAGCCGGACTGCCGGCCGAACGGATCGAGGGCATGACGAAAATGAACGCGCACTATGACGCCCATGGCCTCCCTGGAAATCCCAACGTGTTACGTTGGATTCTGGGGCGCCGGCCGACCCGGTTTGCCGAATACATCGTTCGCGAGTTACCACTCGCCTGATCGGACAAGGAGCGGGAATTCGAGCAGCAGGTGGCGACGCCGCCACCTCAAGGAGGCTTGCGGCGCAGGCGGTTTCACTCGCCGTGCTTGCCTGGTGACGCATTGCGCGGCATAGGCGTTTGGTCAGGGCTGGGCTTGACTGCGTTCCAGCATGTGGCGCCAGGGTGCTTACTGCCGCTGGCACATTGCTTGCTAAACAAAATTAGGAGATCGACTCAATGACCGGCACCGTCGTTTTTGCACCGGGCGGCTATCGCTATATTCCGGCCGTCTTTCAATACTCTGGCGGCGTCGCCGCCGAGGATGGCCATGAACTTGAGCGCGTCCGCTTCATGCGGCCGGTCCGGTTAATGGAGGCGTTCGCCGCCGTCGAAGCGCATCTCAAGGCTATCGGCAGGCCGGTCACGGCCTTCGCCCAATGCGAACTGCGCTCGCCCGCACCATTCAGCGATCAGGGCTTCATCGATTTCAACAAGCACTACGTCACCACGCTGGAACGCTGGGGTATCTACCAGGACGGCGTCAACCCGGTGGCGCGCACCAACGTTTGTCCGATGTACAACGAGCCGGCCGAGCCATCGATGCTGGCGTTCACCTACACCGTGCCCGTCGCGACGCCACGACGCCGCACCTTCATGCTTGCCGGCGGCGGGGACGCACGGGAAGGGTCGCAGCCTTACCGCGAGCGGATCGTTCGTTTTGGCGATACCTCGCCGGAGGGACTGCGCGAGAAGGTGGTCTTTGTCATCGACGAAATGGAAAGTCGGCTCCGGACCCTTGGTTTCGATTGGCGGGACGCCGTCAGCACGCAAGCCTACACCGTGCAGAACATTGGCCATCTGGTGGGCGAGGAACTGGCGCGGCGCGGCGCGATGGAAACCGGGCTCGTGTGGAACTACGCGCGGCCTCCGGTCGTCGGACTCGATTACGAGATGGACGTACGGGGTACCGCGCGGGAACTGATCATATGAAGGAGTTGTCAATGAACGCGATCGTCTCCCGGTTTGCACTCCTTGCAGCAACTATCGGGTTTGCCTCATCGCCTGCAGCGGCCCAGTGGGCGCCGACCCAGCCGATCCGCGTGATCATTCCGTATGCGGCCGGCGGCACCTCGGACATCATCGCGCGGGTGATGGCCGAGCCACTCCGCGAACGCCTCGGACAATCCGTGGTCCTCGAAAATCGCGGCGGCGGCGCTACCCAGATCGGCACCAGCATGGTCGCCAAATCCAAGCCGGACGGCCACACCGTTCTGCTGGTGGCGAACACGTTTACTATCAATCCGAGCCTTTTCAGCAAGCTGCCGTACGATTCATTGAATGACCTGACGCCGATCACCTATGCCGGCGTCACGCCTCACACGATCGTCGTCAACAACGCGCTTCCGGTGACCACCCTCAAGGAACTGCTGGACCTTGCGCGCAAGCGTCCGGGCGAGATCAGCTACGGTTCCGTCGGCAATGGGACGTCATTTCATCTCGGCACCGAAGAGTTGAAGAAGCTGTCGGGCACCTCAATGATTCACGTCCCGTACCGGGGGATGGGTCAGGTGCTCACCGACCTGATGGCAGGAAACATCCAGGTCGCTTTTGCGAATACGCCGAATGCGGCCCCTCTGGTGAAGGAGGGCAAGCTGCGCGCAATCGCGGTGGCGCATCCTACGCGCGTCCACCAGTTGCCGGACGTTCCGACCGTTGCCGAACAAGGATTTCCTGGCTTCTCCTCGAACTCCGGCTTCATCTATCTCGCTGCCGGAGGCACGCCACCGGCGATCCTCGATCGGCTCAACACCGAGTTCGTGGCGGTGCTCAAGCTGCCGGAGGTACGCGACGCGCTGACGCGGCAGGGCGTGGAAGTGATGGCGACGACGCGCGCCGAAACCGCGGAATTCATTCGCGAGCAGATGAAGAAATACGCCGAGGTGGTGAAGTTCTCTGGGGCCAAGGTCGATTAATAGCCTCGCGAAGCTTGCGGGGAGGTGAGGATAGTGATCGACCGAATTTGTTCTATCGCGCTCACCCGCATGATTGGAGAATCGCGCTTACCCGCGTGATTGGAGAAAGTCGGATTTCCTCGAAATAGTGCGTTCTCGCGCGCGGCGCAATGCGCCGGATGATGGCATTGGCAAGCGCCATCGTGTGAGCCGCATCGACCGATCATCTGCCGCCACAACCTAGCCAAGCCCGATACGCGGCAATTGCACGCGCCGGCCGCCGTGCAGCGCGTCTTGCAGGGGGTGACGAAGAAGGCCAATATTCAAGGCAGTTCGGACCTAGTGAATCTGAATCATAGAACAATATTGCTCCCTGGGGAGGGTGATCCAATGACGCGGCACTTGGCGCGGCGGTTTTGCATTCGGCGGCTTGGCGTACTGGCGGGTCTCGCCGTGACGGTGATGTGCGGGCTCGGCTCGGCAGCCGCGCAGACTTATCCTGATCGGCCGATCAAAATTGTCGTGCCATTCGGCGCGGGTGGGCCGCCGGACGTGGCAGCTCGCTTTGTCGCGACCTATATGTCGTCACATCTCGGTACCGTTTTCATCGAGAACCGGCCCGGCGCGGGCGGCACTATCGCCGCCAAGGCGGTCGCCGCTACGCCCGCCGACGGCTACACGCTCATGCTGGCGACCTCCGGCGCCCTTTCGATCAGTCCCCAGATCTATTCCGATCCTGGATACGACCCGGTCACGAGCTTTGCGCCAATTTCCTTGATTTCGACGGCGCCGCTTGTGCTTGCTGTCAACTCCGAGCTTCCGATCCACAATATCGCGGAGCTGATCGCATATTCCAAAGCGAACCCGGGCAAGCTCAATTTCGGCGCGTCGATCGGCACGCCGCCGCATATCTCCGGAGAAATGTTCAATGTCCTGACCGGAACCAAGATTACTTTCATTCCCTACAAGACGGCGGCGGCGGCAGCGAGCGATGTGGTGGCTGGACAGATCCAGATCACATTCCAAGGTACGACCGGGATCATGCCGTTCGTCAGGACCGGCAAGCTCAGGCCGATCGGCGTGGTCAGTCCGCAGCGCATTCCGGAATTTTCCGATGTGCCGACCATGGCGGAGCAGGGGGTCAAAGGCATGCCGCCCGATGCCTGGCAGGGCATCGTCGCGCCCGCCGGTACGCCCGCGGACATCGTCGCCAAGCTCAATCATGTGATTAATGCCGGGCTCTCCAGTCCCGAACTGAAGGCTGGCATTATCAAGCTGGGCGGCAGCCCGAAGTTGACCACTCCGGCCGAATTCGCGTCGTTCATTGCGACGATGAAGCAGGAATGGGCGAAGGTGATCAAGGTTACGGGTGTGAAGGTCAATTGAACGCTCGCCCGGTCGGCGCCTGCGGCTGCGACAATCGCAAGGTCTTA